>CALUFM010000005.1 GCA_944319935.1 uncultured Prevotella sp. | reverse complement strand
CATCACCAAACCTGTCCGAAAACAGGTGGCGGCCATGCTGTTCCCTCGTCTGTGCCAGTCTGTCAATGAACTCCTTTTCTTCAGCTCCGCTCTTGTTTTGAAGCGAAAGCGATTGCAAAGGTAAGGCGTTTATCTCAAACTTGCAAATGTTTTGGAAAGAATTTTTCAAAAACAATGCAAAATTCAGTCATTCTTGACTTAAATCAACCGGAAAGACGGTAAAACAGCTTTTCAATGACACAAAAACGGGAAACATCCACATTCAGGGCACAAACGTCGCAACGGCGAAAAACAAGAGCCTGGCAGCTTCATAAATTCGCCACCATGCAAAAATTACTTCTTCCTTATCGTCATACGGTCTATCGGCGACTTGTCGGTTACCTTATATGTTTTAATTTCAGGTTCTGTCGGCTGCGTTGACTTCTCTCCTTCTTCCGTATATACGGCTACTTCGGAGAAAATCACCTTTGTACTAAGATTCTTTCCATCATAAACAAACTTATGCCATTCATAAGGTACATCAGCATCTGTTCCCCATTGCGAAATGCCCAACAGATAATCCCCACAGTCATGAAAACTATAAAAACAAGTTTTTTCAGATTCAGAATATATCCGCCTCATCTTTTCATTCTCATAAGTCCAAATACCAAAATAGCCCTGTTCTCCACCAGAAGGATATCCCATGCATAATTCAGGAACACCATTGCCTGTTACGTCATAAAGGAAATAATAGAAATCATTGTCCTCCAGCCCAGGAACAGGCATCCCCCATCTTTGATAGTCATCCTTTACACGTTTTATACAATTATCTATTTCTTTCTTGTAAGCCGTCTTTATCCTGTCCAAGCGTCCTTGTTCCCACTCGATGGAGTCTTGCCGGTGGCGTTCAACAGCTTGCAGCGAGTCGCTGATGAATTTGTCATGCACCATGCGCGCGGCCCTCTTTTCAGAATAAACGCCGTAGACCCATATAGCGGCGACGAGGAGGGCAAGCACGCCGATGGCGATTAGCAGGGCGCGTATTTCAGCGTGGTTGTTACGCGGCGCGGGCGCGTCATTGCCACTACCTACTACGGGCGCGCCGCACTTAGTACAGAACTTGGCATCGCCGGGCACGGGCGAGCCACATCTATGACAATACTTTTCATCCATAAGCCTGTTGTTTTATTTTATCTTCATTCGGTCAATTGGGGCAAGGTTGGTCGCTTTGATATAATCTATTTCAGGTTCGGTTGGTTCTTTAACTTCTTTCTCAACCCACTCACCATTTATTAATTCCTGATAATCCCCCGTATAAATCAATTCGTCTGTAATTTCATTCCCATCGTAGGTAAGTTTATACCATTCTTCACCACCCCATAAGCCTACAACAGTCAGCACATAATTTTTTCCAGCATAAAACATGTGACGTGCCGCACCTATATCATAGATTTTTCTCAACGTCTCATCTTCATAAATATAAGCCTCCAAATGCATTTCAAATGAAGCTTGTCCGACTTGAATCCACAATTCTGGTATGCCATCACCACTGATGTCATAAAGGAAGTAGCCCAGTCCTATATTGTCACACCCTCGAATCTTAGCCTTGTATGCCGCCTTGATTCTGTCTATGCGGCCACGCTCCCAGCGTATAGAGTCTTGACGGCGGCGTTCGGCGGCCTGAACGGAGGCCAAGGAGTCGCGGCGGACGGACTCGATGGAGTCACGCACGAACTTCTCACGAGCCAAGCGCGCCTCGCGCTTCTCTGAATACACACTGTAACCCCACACAGCGGCGACGAGGACGGCCAACACGCCGACAACACCAAGCAGGATGTACAACTGCCGCTTGTTGTTGTTGCCGCCGTCACCGTAATCATAGTCTCCACCATCAGAACCATCACTGCCGCCTTGCGGCCCTGCACCGCCATCGCCTACGGGCGCGCCGCAAGCGGTGCAAAACAGCGCGTCGTCGGGCAACTCCGCATTGCACTGCGGACAATACTTTGCCATAACCTTTGTCTTTATTTTGTTTTATCCTATTTAATTCAAATTACTTGTCAAACACCGTGGCGAGCGCGAACAGGAGGGTAACCACCAAGCACAATGCGTAAAGCACGTTGCTAACCGCGCCCCACCAGCCGTCGGGGCCGTCTTCAACATCGGCCGCGGGCTTGGCCTCGCCGCCACGGCCGGTGTTATTGGCGATGGATGTCAGGGCGCGCACGTTCTCGGCGATGACCCTGAACGTGAACACTACGACGACGGCCAGCACCAAGGCCATGCCCCCGCCCCAGCCGCCGAACCACATGTCAGACAGATGGTAGCCGGGCATCGACTTGACATCGAAAGCGGAAAGGAGCATGCCGGACACGCCGAAGACGGTAAGCACAAGGCCGACCCACTCGCCGAGCCACTGGAACAGGTACGTGCCCACGGGCACTACGACGAACTCGTCATCGGGACGGAAGAGCGAGTCAAGCCTGCGCACGCGCCTCACCCAGTAGCCGAAACTGAAGATGGCGGCCATGAGCCATATCACCGTGTTGACGAAATAGAGAGCCTTGACCGAGGCCGCCGCCCCATGGAAGAACTCGCCGCCATAGACGACCATCGCCGCCAAAGGCTGCGCCAGCAGGACGAACAAGGCAAGAAGAACCATGACGGTTTTGGCCGTGTGGCGGAAGAAGTTGCCGTTGTCAAAGCTGCGCACCATCGGGGCGACAACGACATGGAATATGTCAGTAGAATACCAAGGCCGGTCGTCGCCGGCCAAGTAGCTTTCGTAGTCAACAGTCTGTTCACCCCCGCCGCTGGCGGCAGCGGGCGAGCTGACAGGCGTGCCGCATTCAGGACAAAACGCCTGGTCTTCGTGCAGCTCGTGGCCGCAACGCTTGCAAAACTTTGCCATAATTTTTCAGAAGTTATTTTTAGAAGTTAAAGGAGTTATCGCTCATTTCACTCGCTAAGGAGTTAAAGACGAATGCAAAATAAATCTTTTTCATAATCATTGTGTTTTTTAAGTGTTAGACTTTAAACATCGCCAATATATTCAAGAATTGACGCACGTATCTTGAAGTCTTTGTGTCTGTTGGTGAAAAATCAGATGCAAATATACAATCTTTTTCTAAAAATAAACAAACATGCACCCTAAAATAACTAAAAAAAAAACAGAAGCTAAAAATTAATAATTCGTAACCGACAAGGCTATTTGTAAATAGATAAGTCTTATGCCGAACTCGCGTAGTCATTAATACTCAAATAATGTATTTACACTTGATTACCGATTACTCAACCCTCTTCCGCGTTGCCAATGCCCGACAAAAGACGGCAAACGACGAGCCAAAAGGCGGCAAACGGCAACGCAAAAAACGGCATTTGGGAAAGCGAAAGACGCCATTTCACAAAACGACACGCAGACGCGCATCACAAACTGCAAAAGAACGTGACGAGGAAAGGCACACTGAAATCAACGAGGAAGCCATGGAATACGGACAATACGACGTACTCACGTCCGGAAACAAGCGTGATGACGGGCAGAGTGGTGTCCATCGTGGTGGCCCCGCCAGCGGAGATTGGGGCAAGACGGCCGAACCAGCGGGCGAGCAAAGGGGCGCAAAGCAGGGTGATAAGTTCGCGCGAGATGTTAGCAAGCAGAGCCACCGTGCCAAGCTCGGGGCCACGGTATTCGGTTATGAAAATGCTCGAAAGCGAATAATAGCCAAAGCCCGAGCCTACGGCGAGACAGCCGGCCAAGCCATGGCCGGGGAACAGGAAGCTCGCCAACGACACACCGGCAAGCGTGCCGAAGATGGTGACAAGCGGCAACAGCAACAAACGGGGACTGACGCCACGTATGCTTTTAAGCACGCCGGCGTCGCCCCCGACGCTCAGGCCGACAAAGAACATAAGGGCACAAAGGGCATAAAAACTGATGTCACTGATGTCGCCGACAAGCGACGGCATGACATCTAACACGCCGACAAGCGTGCCGACAATAAAGAACCCGACAATGATAAGACTGCCTTTCATCTGTTAGATGCATATAAAAACAACGGACAACAGCACGAAATACGGGTGAAGTCTAATGACCGATTTGGGTTAAATACATACAAACAGGAGGTGGAGGATAAATGCATTGCCATAAAAACTCCTTGTCATATCGGATATGACATTATTATATATAATTATACAAAAGCATGCGCGCATACTTCGCCGTCAACGTGCGTTTTTATCCTTAAAAAGGATTTTACACGCCACAGCGCACCCTGCCACTCCGGCCAGAGCCAAGACCAAAGCCTCTACGCCGAGGGTGGCAAGACTGCCTACCACACGCGGATTGCCGCCAACCTCAACGCCCAAAAGGAACAGAAGTACCCACACCAAGGCGGTAACGACACGAGAAACAAACGGCATACGCCAGCGGCGCAAAAGAAAGCCAACGACGACACCTGAAAGCATCAGGCAGATTACGGTAAACATATTCTCAAGTTAAGAGTACGATAGTTACACAAAAAGTCGGCATACTATTTAATAGTGAACCTCAGGCCGACGTCAAGATTAAAGTTGAGCGGCTTGTCCTTGTATATTGTGCAGACATCGCTGCCGTTGTCAAAAAAGTAACTGACACCAGGCTCGGCGTAAATGCCGACCACATCGTTGAAGCTGTACTGCACACCGGCCGCGGCGTTCACCGACCACTGGGGACGGCTGTCACGCAGGGTTTCGTCGGCCGTCCTGACAACCGCGCCGTCAGAAACATACTCTGTATGCGACTTGCCCGAAACGCAAAACTCGACTTCACCCCCAGCCGAAACATACACGTCAAGATGGTCATTGCCCCATACACTATAGCTGACGCCAAGCGGCACACCCATGAAATGGAGTTTCTGCTCGGTCTTATATCCAGCCTCTTCGTCGCCCGAAGCAATGTCAGAAGAGTGATAAGAATAATTCAGACCCGTCTCCAAGCCCAAACGGCGTGACAACTTGAGTCGTACTGACGCGCCCACCTTCACGGGTTGACGGTGCTTTACGTTAACCTCGCTGCTGTTGTCGCCCGAAGCCAACAGAACCATCGCGTTTTTGTATGGCATCGACCCTTCACGCAGGTTGAACGGCATGAACGTCTCGCCACCCATGCCTGAACCACCGCCGAGGGACGCAAGCCCCGCACCGTAAACGCCTACAGACAAGCCTCCCGTATGCCGGCCGGAGCTACGGGATGATGAAGCCAACATAACATCTGCAGTACGGCTGCGGCCATCGCCGTCAGGCAAATCCCTCCGTAAGGCAGGGCGGCCGCCATCATTCACTTGTTTGCCGCCGACAGCCGCCGTATCCGCAACATCTCCGGCAACAATCTCATCGTCAGAAACAGATGAAAGAACAACGCTGTCACGCATGACGTCAGTCTTGACTACCATCGCTTCGCGCCCTCCGTAAAGCAGCTTGCGCACTTCAGACACCACCTGACCACGAGGGCGCATTCCACTGGCAGCAACAGGCGCATCAGAAGAACCGCCACTCAACGCCGACGGCAAAACCACCTGGCTGTCATGGCTGAAAAGCATCCAACCCGCCCCAACCACTACGGCGACGCACGCCGCAACAGCCGCAGCACGCCTGAAGACCAGCGGCGAAAGAAGTACACGCTTACGCTTGGCGCGCATGGCGGCCTCGATGTCAGCCCAAAGGCCGTCAGGCGGAGGCGTAGCCCTGTCGGCAAACCGCTCCCTGAGTTTATCAATCCATTGCTCTTCCATATCAATAATATTTTTAACAGACAAAAGACAAACCTACGGCAGGCAACATCCCCCCACTTTACCCGTATATTCGCCAATTGTCGTATTTTCACTTGTCCATTCTTCTCTTATATTCCTTTATACGCTTGGCAAGCAGAGCCTTGGCACGCGAAAACTGCGAAGCCGACGAACTCTCGCCGATATTCAGCATCCTGCCTATTTCCTTGTGGCTTTTCTGCTCAAATACATAAAGGTTGAGAACCATCCTGTAGCCTGGCGGCAACGACAATATAAGGTCGTTAAGAACGTCGTCTGGAATGCCCTCAACGTCAGGCTCGTCAACCACATCGGGCAGCTCGCCTTCATAATCAATTATACTGTTTGACGTGTTTTTCTTCAAAAAGCGCAACGACTCATTCACTACGACCCTTGACATCCAAGCCTTCAACGAGCCTTCACCACGGTACTCGAACTTGTCGAGCGACGTGAATATCTTTATGAAACAATCCTGAAGAATGTCCTTGCGGTCATCTTCGTCATCTACATAACGCGCACAGACCGCAGCCAGGTATCCCGAATACCTGTCATAAAGAGCCTTCATCGCCACAACGTCCTTACGCTTGACAAGGCTGGCAATACCGTTTTCCGTATACGCGCCGCTTACAGCCATTATATATTTCAAGAATGCCAAAAGCCCGAGGTTGGGGCGGGAAAGGAAACAGACAGGCCATGCATCCCCCACCCTACAACCACAAGCTCTCAGCTTCAATCATGTCATTTCACAAGAGGCGAGCAGAGGGCACGCTCAAACGTGGCTTCCGCCGCCGTAGCCTTTCTGCTGCAATAATCAAACCGTATCGATTTCTCACCGCTGAAAGACTTGTATTTTAAAGTTAGTTTGACGGTTTTCCCATTTGTGTCAGGCAAGTCTGACAACCTGAAGGCAACCAGAGCGTCACCAGGCGTACCGTTGACATCGCCGTAGGCGTTGTGCCTGAACTCAACCTCATACGGGTCGTCAGGGTTCACACCTGTAAGCAAGTTCACGAAATGCACCACGCCGTTATTACCCCAACGCGTGCGGAAACGCAACGTAAGATAACCGTCTTCGGCTATGTTGACCCAATCACGCACGATTTCGATGGGGTCTTCGCCATATTCCGACACATCTCCGTCAGCAGGATAAGGCACAGCCGGCTTGGTGAGTATGCTGTCAATCCAATTGACATTGACCTTGAAAGAACGCTTTTCATAGTCGTTTTCCTCCGACCTCACATAAGCATAATTGACCAAAGCCCTTACCTCCTTGTCACCATAGGGAGAAACCGACATGTTGACAGGATGCAGGGTTGTGCTGTCATCGAGCTGCATGTAAAACCCAGCCCCGTCAACTGGCTTGACGGTGACCAAAGCATTCGGCACCGCGTCGTAATACCAGATATATGTATCGTCATTGTCGCACGCGCTGAAAGATGATATCAACATGACGGCGGCGACCAACCCGAAAAGAGACTTCATTGCTTTCATAACCTAATATTATTTTGTTTCCCTTTCAACAATAAAACAACACAAGAAAGGGAAACTTGCGCACAAGGCGGCTCTTTTAATTTTTATTCACAAAACAGTATGTGGTTATGAGGTTTGATGTTATTTAGGTTATAAGGTTGTGAGGTTGGAGAGAGTTTGCGGTTGGATTGCAATATTACAACCTTACCAACCGCAAAGGCTCACGACCCTATAACCCGCAACCGCAAAATCATTTCTTGGCATTGTCAATCTCAATGCTCTCCAAATTACCCGTCACGGGGTTGAGGACAACGCTTGTGAACAGCTTCTTGCCAAACAAATCTTCATCAAGCGCAACAGTGTTGCCGAACTGGGCAGCATAAAGTTCGTATGCCGCCCACTGGCGGTCGCCGTCATGCAGGGTTATCTGTATCTTGCCCGGCAGGTTCACATACAAGCCCCCGTTGTCTTTCGCTTTCTTCTTACTAAGCAGGTCTTCCTGGATTGACGGGGTGACACCCTTGTCTTCCACGCTTATGTAATATGGATTGCCGCCAAGGTCGTCGGCATCGGTTATGCCCATCCACTTCGAAAAACGGAACAACAACATCTTGCTAACAGGCTTTACCGGCACAAACTTGACAACAGCCTCCATCGTGTCTTTGACCGTAACACCGGCGAAGAGCTGAGTAAGAGCGTCTTCCTGGATGTCAAGATTCCTCAACATTATACGCAACTGCTCGCCGTCCTTTGGCATGAAATCAGCTTGTCCCTTGCTCAACAGGCTCTTGCTGTCACGTATGTCATATATCTCAAGAGCGCAAAGTTCAGCCATCTTGGCCGAACTTCCGGCCGAAAGGATGTCCTCGTTCATGTAATCACGCGGGTTGAGCGGAGCTGGCTTGGGAGCCGGTTTGAAAGGTTCCGGCTCTTCAATCTGCTTGGGATTAGCGTTTATGGCGAGCAGCACTCCACTTTCTGACAAGTCAACAGTCTCGATATTATGCTTTGAATCTGTCGGAAGAACATAAAATTTGGAAGTGTCACGCTCGCCTACGGAATTAACATTCAAACCCAATATGCGGTAAGACACTGAAGGCGTCATCTCCACATCGTTCATCTTGAGATATTTCTCGGCATAAATGGCGAAATCGCCAGGTGTATATGAGGTTTTTTCTATTTTAACCGTGAAACGCAATTCCGTACGCGGAAGATAATATTCAGTGCCTTCCGCCACGGCTTTGCCCCTTTGCGCGAAAGCGACATTGAAGCTGCCTACCAGTAAAAAGAGCGCGATAACGAGGTTTCTCATGTTGTTGCTATTTTATCAAGAATATTAAGAACTGAAACAAAGTCAATCACTCAAACGCTTAAACGCCTGTGGCAAATAACGTATAATGTCACTGGCCACCATGCATTCCATGCCCAAGTCCTTTGCAGCCAAATCGCCGGCAAGCCCGTGGACATACATGCCCAACATACATGCGTCAGCCTGCTTGTAGCCACGAGCCAACAGGCCTGTTATTATGCCTGTAAGCACATCACCGCTTCCAGCAGTAGCCATGCCGGCATTGCCCGTGGGGTTGAACATTATGTTGCCGTCAGGCAGGCACAAGGCTGAGTAATGACCCTTGAGGATTATATACGCTTGCAGGTGTTCCGCCATGTCACGTGCGCTGCTCAACCGTTCAAAGCTATCACCAAAACGATTACCCGCCAGACGCTCAAATTCCTTTGGGTGCGGCGTCATTATTATGCCTTTAGGCAATTGCTGCAGCCACGCACGATGGCTTGCAAGGATGTTAAGGCCGTCGGCATCGACCACTATCGGAGCTTGCGTGCGCCTTATCTGCGTGATTAATGCTATGGCCGAAGCCTCAAGCCGCCCAAGCCCAGGGCCTATGCCTACCGCGTCGAAGTCGGCAGTGTCTACCGCCTCGGAGAAATATGTCTCTTCCTTGTCAAGGCACATCACAGCCTCGGGGACGGAAACCTGCATTATGTCATTGTTACGCCGCGGCGTACACACTGTCACCTTGCCGGCACCACACCTCAGACAAGCTTTCGTCGCAAGGACGGCCGCGCCGGCCATGCCGTAACTGCCAGCCACAATCAAGGCGTTGCCCATGTCGCCCTTATGGGAGAACTCGTCACGATGCAAAAGTCTCGGATACAAGTCTTTCTCCTCAATCACCCTGTAAGGAGATTTGATTGCATCAATCCCCTCTTTGCTCAGGCGTATGTCAAGCACACGCAGCTTGCCTATGAATTTCTGGTTTTCGGCGAAGAAGAACGACAACTTTTTCTGTTGCAACGTCAACGTGACATCCGCCTTTATGATATTCGCCCTTACATTGTAAGTGTTGTCTTCTGTCATCAAACCTGACGGCACATCGATGCTGACAACCGTGGCAGACGACTGGTTGATATACTTCACCAATGACGCGAAGCCTCCGGCAAGGGGCTTGTTCAAGCCAGAGCCAAACAAACCATCTACGACAAGGGTCTTGTTGTCCAAATGCGGCGGGTCAAACTCGTTGGACACCTCGATGAAATCTTTTACAGCCTTGCAATCTGCCACACGCTGCTTGTTGACAGAACAATCATCAGACAAGTGGCCATTGATATTGAACAAATACGCCACCACCGAATATCTCTGCTCAGCAAGCAAGCGCGCCACGGCCAAGGCGTCGCCGCCGTTATTGCCCGGCCCGGCGAATACAACTACAGACATGTCGTTACCCCACGTATCCATAATGGAACGCGCAATAGCCTTGGCGGCACGCTCCATCAAATCAATAGACTTGATTGGCTCGTGTTCAATTGTATACTTGTCAAGCTCATGAATTTGAGCGCTCGTAAAAATCTTCATCAGTGCAAAAATACAAAATTAATACAAATCAGTTGTCCATTATCCGCATATTTTTAGTAATTTTGTGCCAAAATATCAAAAAAGCATTATGTCAACAGTAAAAATCCACGACAAGACTTTCAAGATTGCGTATCCTGAGAAGGATATTCTTGAACGCGTAAAAGCCGTTGCCGACCGAATAAACAAAGACATGGTGGGGAAAAATCCTCTCTTCTTAGCCGTACTCAACGGCTCGTTCATATTCGCCGCCGACCTCATGCGGATGATTACCATACCGTGCGAGATTTCATTCGTAAAGCTCGCTTCTTACCAAGGAACAATGTCAACCGGGAAAATAAAAGAAGTGATTGGCATCAACGAAGACATTTCTGGACGCAACGTGATAATCGTGGAAGACATCGTTGAATCAGGCCTGACAATGAAGCGCATGCTCGAGTCATTGGGCACACGCAACCCCGCTTCAATACACATCTGCACACTTCTGCTAAAACCCGAGAAACTGACTGTTGACTTGAACGTGGAATATGCGGCGATGGAAATCCCAAACGACTTTATAGTAGGATACGGTTTGGACTACAACCAGCAGGGACGCAACCTGCGCGACATATACTCGTTGGTGGAAGAATAAGAACAAAAATCCAGAAATCCAACTCTTTATTAATATTTTAGGATAATGAAGAACATTGTTATTTTTGGCGCGCCCGGTTCAGGGAAAGGCACGCAAAGCGATTTGATGATTAAGAAGTACGGTCTCGGCCACATATCAACTGGCGACGTACTGCGTAATGAAATCAAGAACGAGACAGAACTCGGAAAAACGGCCAAACAATACATCGACAAAGGCCAACTGATACCCGACGAACTCATGATTGACATCCTTGCGAGCGTTTACGACAGCTTCGGCAAGGAACACAAGGGTGTCATATTTGACGGATTTCCCCGCACGATACCACAAGCTGAAGCTTTGAAAAAGATGCTTGACGAGCGCGGTCACAAAGTGGCTGCGATGATTGAGCTTGACGTTCCGGAAAACGAACTCATGACACGCCTCATCAAGCGCGGACAAGAATGCGGACGCTCTGACGACAATGAGGAAACTATCAAGAAACGCCTTGACGTGTACCACAACCAGACCGCGCCATTGATAGAATGGTACAAGAAAGAGAACCTGCACCACCACATCAACGGCCTCGGCGAACTTGACCGTATTTTCGCCGACATCTGCAGCGTCATCGACAACATCTAAACCTAAATATTTAAGAGTTAAAGATTAAGGACGAAAAAGGATGAGTGCAAGTCCAGATTCTCACTATTATATTCGCTCTTGACTTTAACTCTTATTTCTTTTCATTTCCAACAAAATCCTAATCAAACAGCTATGCCTGAATCCAATTTCGTAGACTACGTTAAGATATATTGCCGCTCAGGCAAGGGCGGCAAAGGCTCAATGCACTTGCGCCGCGCGAAATACCAACCAAACGGCGGGCCTGACGGCGGCGACGGCGGAAAGGGTGGCAGCGTGTACCTTCGCGGCAACCACAATTACTGGACACTGCTGCACTTGAAATACCAACGCCACGTGTTCGCCGAGCATGGCGGCAACGGCGGCAAGGACAAGTGCCACGGCACTGACGGCAAGGACGTGTATATAGAGGTGCCGTGCGGCACGGTAGTGTATGACGCGGAAACAGGCAAGTACATCTGTGACGTGACATACGACGGGCAAGAAGTCCTGCTGCTCAAAGGAGGACGTGGAGGATTGGGCAATTTCCAATTCCGCACATCCACCAACCAAGCTCCGCGCTTCGCACAGCCTGGCGAACCGATGGAAGAAAAGACCGTGATACTCGAACTGAAACTGCTCGCCGACGTAGGCCTCGTCGGCTTTCCGAACGCGGGCAAGAGTACGCTGCTCTCCGCGCTGTCGAGCGCACGCCCGAAGATTGCCAATTATCCGTTCACCACGCTTGAACCGTCACTCGGCATAGTGAGTTACCACGACAAGCAATCGTTCGTGATGGCCGACATCCCAGGCATTATCGAGGGGGCGAGCGAGGGCAAGGGGTTAGGACTGCGCTTCCTCCGCCACATCGAGCGCAACTCGCTGCTGCTGTTCATGGTGCCGGGCGATACTGACGACATCAAGAAAGAATACGAGGTGCTGCTCAACGAGCTGAAGAACTTCAACCCGGAAATGCTTGACAAGCACCGCGTCCTCGCCGTGACGAAATGCGACTTGCTCGACGCCGAACTAATCGACATGCTCAAGTCAACCACGCCGACCGACATCCCCGTGGTGTTCATCTCTGCCGTCACGGGGCAAGGCCTCAACGAGCTGAAAGACGTGCTTTGGAGCGAACTCAACAGCGAAAGCAACAAGCTGAAGGAAATAACCGCCGAGGACACCCTTGTGCATCGCGACAAAGACCTTGGCACACTGCCTGAGGAACTGCGGGTTGAGGGAGAAGACGAGATAGAGTTCATCGACGAAGACGACATTGAAGACGTTGATGAAGACGAGCTTTAATCATGGAATCATGATAAGTTACCACAACCTTTCACCTGCCGTTGTAGCCTTCAGTACCACACGGCACGGGGGATTCAGCCACGGGAAGCACGGCGAATTCAATATAAACCGCTACTGCGGCGATGACGAGGCGTGCATAGAGAAAAACCTCGACCTGCTGAGCCGTGAGCTTGGCGTTGACAAGGCGGGCATCATCATGCCCCACCAGACGCACGGCACTGAGACAAGGCTGATAGCCCGCGACTTCATGGCGTTGCCATCCTCAGTAAAGAGCATGCTGCTTGAAGGCGTTGACGCCCTGATGACCGACGTCACAGGCATTTGCATAGGCGTGTCCACCGCCGACTGCATACCCATAATCATTTACGACCCTGAGCATCACGCCGCTGCCGCCGTACACGCAGGATGGCGCGGCACAGCGGCACGCATCGCCATGAAAGCCGTCGGCGACATGCGCCTCGCCTACGGTTCGCGCCCCGAAAGCCTACGCGCCGTCATAGGACCAGGCATATCGTTGGACGCCTTTGAGGTAGGCGACGAAGTATATGAAGAGTTTGCTTCAGCCGGATTCGACATGGAACAGATCAGCCGACGACAAGGCAAATGGCATATTGACCTGAAAGAATGCAACCGGCTGCAACTGACCGGACTCGGCATCATGCCAGACAACATCCAAGTGTCCGGCATTTGTACATATAACAGCTACAACGATTATTTCTCCGCCCGCCGCCTCGGCACGCAGTCAGGAAGGATTTTCACAGGAGTGGTTCTTTTATAGTTGTAGTAGTTAAAGGAGTTGTTTTTAGTAGTTAAAGGGGTTAGAAGTAGTTATCGCTCACTGCGTTCGCTGAGGAGTTAAAGACAAATGTCTTGTTGATTAAATGTAAAATAAAGCAACTTGGGTAATGTCTTTAACTCCTCAGCGAACGCAGTGAGCCATAACTACCTTTAACTACTAAAAAGACATTTGTCTTTAACTCCTCAGCGAACGCAGTGAGCGATAACTACTTCTAACTACTTTAACTACTAAAATCTAACTACGGATGTCTCGGTCTTATCCTTTTCAGCAACACCGTCATGTTCTCTTGTATGCTACGGTTCAGGATTACAAGCATCACGGCCGTAAGGATGAGCGCGATGCCGATGGCCTCGCTCAACGTGAACGCCTCGCCAAACACCAGCGCGCCTATGCACACCGCCGTAACGGGCTCAAGCGCGCCGAGGATTGACGTCAGCGTGCCGCCAATGTTGCGCACGGCCAACAGCAGCGTAATGTTTGAAATGACGGTCGGCGCGACGGCCAGCAGCACGACGTTGACCGCCGACCAAGCGTCAGGCAACGGCTGCACGCCGTCACCAAGCATGTTCTTTATTCCAAATATGATTGTAGTGAACACGAAAACATAAAACGCCAGTTTGCGGCTGTGCATGTCCCTGACGCGCGACTTGTTAACCGCTATTATATAGCTGGCATAGCCCACGGCGGAGAGCAGCACGATGACGACGCCCATGGGGTCGAGCTTCAGTTCCGTGCCGTCCAACGACAGCTTGGCCACGCCGCAGATGGCCAGCACCACGGCAGTCCACGTCACCCATGACGCCCGCTCCCTGAAAACCACAAGCATCAGCAGCGTAACGAATACGGGATAAGTGAAGTGCAACGTCGTAGCCACGCCCGCGCCCATCGCCTCATAACCGTAAAGCAGGAACATCGACGACGCCGTATAAAACACAGCCAGCACTACAATAATCGGCACGTCGCGCCACGCCACCTTGAAACTCTCTTTCTTTACGACAATCATCAGCCCCAACGCAATAGTGGCCGTAATGAAGCGGTAAAACAAAATGGAGTCTGACGCCAGCCCGGCGTGCATCAGCGGCAACGTAAACAGCGGTATCAGGCCGAACGTCACCGACGTGGCCACGCCATACATAAATCCCTTAACCTTTGCGCTCATATTTATTTTTACGTTTAAAATTCGGAGTGCAAAGATAGTTCTTTTTTAGCAAACAAGTGCTTTTTTAGCAGACAAGGGACAAGCAGACAAGGCTAATCACCTCGTCTGCTTGTCACTTGTATGCTTGTCTGCTAAAAACGCTTGTCTACTAAAAAGTTTTTTAACGAAATCACATTGCAACCTTAACGGTCTTACCACCTACCTTGACAATATAAGTGCCATGTCCCGGCACTGCTATCTCCACGCTGCCGCCATCAGCATTAACGCTCTTAACCAGCGTGCCTGACACGTCGTAGACACTGACCGAACCACTTGCATTGCTTACTTTCACAACGCCGCCGACGGTCACACCGCTGATGCCTGTAGGGTCAAACCCCTTGATGACAGAAAAGTTACGCCACGGCTCTACTGTCTTATACTTTTCCTCGCAACCTGCCAGTACGTATAACACGGCATTCGCATATACTTCATTCTCAAAAGTGTCGGCATCCGTCTCAACGAGCGTTTTCATCAGGCAGCAAACCTCCTTTAGGCTCCTACCTACATTCTCCAAATACCCCCATTGATGCAACGGAGCCCGATATTTCTATACTTGCCAACTTAGAACAGTGATAGTAATTACAATACTATTTTTCTTAGAAAGACTACGTACAACACTCACTTCATCATAAGTTCTTAGTCATAACTTTACGCGATTTAATTGGTTAATTATTATTTATTTAACCGTTTTAACAATATAAGATTGAATGGCTCCGGCTTCGCCTCCGCCGCTTATTATTAATTCCCCGTATAGGAATCACATCAGTAATATCGCTATTTATTGCTTTTATTAATAGTTTAATCATTAATTTTAGCTTCTAATTCAGCAATTTTACTTTCAAGCTCATCAATTTTATCATTAGCTTCATCCAAGTCGTATTGTAAACTACTGGCTTTAGATTCAAGCTCATTATAAGTAGGAGCATTACGAGTAATTACTTTTCGAGTTCCATCAGAATTATATAATTCAGGAAATTTAAGAGCATCAAGTAAATTATCGTCTGTTAATACTCTACGTCTATTATAACTATTAACTCTTTGAGGAGGCAATAGTTTTTTCATTTGACCAACAAAAGTAGTATCATTATTAATTACTAAATCATTTCTATGATTTAGATTATCAGAAAATTCTTGAAGAGGGTCATAAGTACTTTTTATATAATAATCTTTAGCAGCTTTAGTAACAGCGTTAGTTATACTGCGTTGCTAATCAAAATTATTATATATAACAGGGTCACAAGCAGGAAGATTTACTTCTTGTTTTTCAGGAACATATTTATGAGTAATATAAGCAGCAGTTATAAATAAACCACAAGTACCAATAAGACAAATAGCAGAAGCTTTAAGATTAGTATTCATAACTCGCTCTAAATTGGACTTTGATTGAAAATCAAGAAGTTGGGCGTTTGCCTATATTATATAGGTAACAATATGGAAACGAGCGGACTTCTGCTCGTTTCTGTATTTTGCAATATGCAAAGAACGCCTCAATTCGGGGACAAAGATACGATATTTTTCTTAATATCCCATAATTTGCAAGAAGAGAAACATAGAAATTATGACTTTTTTACATGACACAATGCGAATAGACTCTGCCACAAGGGAGAGAATGACGAGAGGAAAAGATCTGTCAAGAAAAGAAAGACAATAGTCGTTTTTTCATGAAGCCCCATAACTAATGTGGAAAGTCAATAGACAATACCACCCAAAAAACGACACAAAGATACAAAATTGACACGAAATATATGTAAAATATTTATAAAATCTCATAAATATACTAAATATTATATCTTTTTTCTACACAAAAAGCTATTTTACAGAGAACTTTTCTTATTTCATAAATATTTTATGTATTTTTGTAAAATTGAATTAGTATCTTATTGTAAAATTGTGGTATGAAAAAAATATTGATTATTATAGCGGTATTATTGTTTTTACAAGCCAGTGCTCAAGGGTATCGCAGTTGTGAAGATAAGCAGTTGCTTGTATCAAAATTAAGCCATATCTGTAAATATCCTATAAAGCTTCAAGCCAGTAACCAAGAGGCAATTGTTGCTATTGAATATAAAACAGATAACAAGGGAAATGTTGTCAAAAGAAAAGTTGTGGATTGCAACAATAAAAAATTCAAGAGTGCAACATTGGAGGCTTTTGATAAAGTAAAGAATATCCGAATTAATAAACTTCAACAAACAGACACCATTTATTTTCAGTATAAAATACAAGGTTCACTGACCCCGATCCATCCTCTTACAGATGTTGAAATTATTGGTTATGGAAGTTATGACATACCTATATTGATGAAATAGTTTAAGTATTTTTATAAATAATCAAAGAGTCCTGGATATTTTTATAACATCCATGACTCTTTGGTTTAAAATATAAAATAACTATTTTTTTACATTTAACGAGTCCATTTATCAAACTGAATACTCCTTATATGCCCTCCGCGCGGCGGCGCAATGCCGACGCACGGGCCGGCGCAGGTCAGGTCTCCACCTCAACGCTCCGGCCACGGCGGCGCATCCGCCAACAGGCACGGCACAGCGAAGACTGCTGAAGCCAATGGCAAAGATAAGACAAATAGCGCAAACGTCAAAATAAATACCGATGATTTTTGTCTTGGTACATCTGATTTCAACAGGGATTATTTTACAAGCTAACAAACCATTTAACACGTATAAACGGAGACAACAGGCATAACGTGTAACTCACTGACAATCAATTGGTTTGCAAGAGGACATCTTTCGCGCTGCAAGAGGTATCCTTTTACAGCGCATTTTGTGCCCTTTCGCAAGGCAAAACATGGCCTTTCGGAGAAATGTTATTTATTAAATAAGCCTAAAAACTTGGATGAACAGGAATATATCGCTAATTTTGCTTTACTGAAAAACCATTAACAAGAAAAACATTACAGATCATGAGAAAGAATTTCGGAGCGAAACCGTGGACTTATCCGCAACCGGTGTTCATCGTCGGCACTTACGACGAGCAGGGCAAGGCCGACGCCATGAACGCGGCGTGGGGCGGAATAGACTATGACGACAGGATAAACCTGTGCCTGAGCGCGGGACACAAGACGGTGAAGAACCTCTTGGCCACCAAGGCGTTCACCGTGAGCATGGGCACCGAGGGACAGCTCACGGCGTGCGACTATGTGGGAATAGTGTCGGGCAACAGCGTTGAGGACAAGATGGAAAAGGCGGGATGGCACACAGTGAAGTCGGAGTTTGTCAACGCGCCGGTCATAGAGGAGCTTCCGATGACGGTGGAATGCGAGCTTGTGTCTTACGACCCGGAGACGTGCCACTTGGTAGGACGCATAGTGAACGTGTCGGCCGACGAGAGCATCCTCAACGAAAAGGGGAAGATTGACCCGGCGAAGCTGCGCCCCATCGTGTTCGACCCAGTGAACAACGACTATCTCTTGATAGGCGAAAAGGCGGGCAACGCATTCAAGGACGGAAAGGAACTAAAATAATTAAGAGTTAAGAATTAAGAGTTAAAAATTAAGAAAACATGCTTGGCCCATCGTAAACAGCAAAACCGCTTTTCTTAATTCTTAACTCTTAATTCTTAATTTCACAAGCCTATGATACATTCTTCAATTGACATGGAGCGGCTTGTCATGGAGAATGGCTTCATGCCGTTCTTCAGTTGCGGGATAGCGGGGTTCTCCATTGAAGAGAACACGCCCAGCGAGCTGTGGTTCTCGGCCGAAGAGGACGGACCGTGGGAGTGGAAAGGCCCGGTAATCCGCGAGGGGCACTGCGCCTACGGCAAGCTGTTCAACAAGAAAGCGGGCTACGTCAGCCTTGAATGGCTGCCTGACCTGGCCAACTACCGCCGCTCGCTGCGCTACGCAAAGGACGAGGACACGGCCGCGCTTGACGACGTTGTGCTGCAGACTATCATATCGGAAGGCAGCGCGACGGTAAAAGAACTGAGGCGTATGCTCGGCTTCGCGCGCAGACGGGGACGGCGCAGGGCTGACGAACTGGTTGACGACATGCCCGAAACTGGAAAAATCTCGTTAGACCCAATACTGACGCGCCTGATGATGGGGCTGCGCATCGTCATATCCGACTTTGAGTATAACACCGACCGCCACGGGCGGCCTTACGGCTGGGGCGTGGCGCGATACACCACGCCAGAAAGCCTTTACGGACGGCTCGACACGAAACGCACGCCGCAAGAATCGCGCGACAGGATGGCGCGGCATCTCGGCAAGATGCTGCCTTACGCGCAAGAAAGCAAGTTAATGAAACTGATTGGCTGAGAAAAACGCAGCCAGGCACCTGGAAAACACTTCACTGACAACCCTCCTCAGGCACTCACGCCGCCCGCCTTCTCTTTATCACCTGCCAGCGATACATGAGGCAAGTGACAAAGAAATAAGCTATGGTCTGCGCCCAAAGTGCTACGTATTCTGTCCTTACGTCAGAAAGGAGCGCGCCCATGGTGTTCATCCTGACAAAGCCGCGGATGCCGAACGTTGAAGGGAAAAGCCACGACAGCCACTGCCAGAACGGAGGAATGGCACTCTGAGGCCACGACACGCCCGACATGAAAAGGAACGGCACGGACGTGAAGACCACCACGAGGATGACATTCTCACGGTAACGGATGAGGCACGACAATATCATGGCGAAGAACACGCACGACAATACGTATGGCAGCATGAACCAGAACGTGTCGCCAGGCCGCAGCAAAGTGGTGAAGCTGAACATGCGGGGCACGACGAGAGTGACGTATGCCACAACCACAACGTATATCATGAAATAACACAGCGCGCGGCCAAGCACCGTGCGGAACACGCCGTCATAACGCGCGGCGTCAGGCAGGAACGAGCCGCTCTTGCTGCGCTCACGAGCCGTGCCGACCGACAGGCCGACGCCCAACAAAAGGGTTTGTTGGATTATGAGCATCAAAACGCCGGGTATGATGAAGTTGCCGTAGCCGCCCGTAGAGTTGAATATCTGCACCTCGTCAAAGTCAAGCGGCTTGGTGGTTATCTCGTCCTCGCGCTCTGTCCAGTTGCCGGCGCGCTCTATCTGGATTTCAGAGTTCATCTCGCCCGCCACGGCAGTCGCCGTCTGGAATATCGCCTTATAGTAAAGCATGAAGCTCATGTCGCAAAAAACGCTCACACGGCTTTGCTCCATACGCAACACATTGCTTTGGAAATCAGTGGGGAAATACAGCACGCCGAACGCCTCTTGGCGGCCGACAACGTCCTTTGCCTCGTCAAGGCTGTTGCAATAATACGCCACGCGTGCGTCTGGCGAAGCGTCGAACTGGCGGATGAAGTCGCGGCTCATCGCGCTGTGCGACATGTCAACCACGGCCACGGGAACCTCACGCACAACCTCGTTGGTGTAAATCCAGGAATACAACAAGGGATAAAACAACGGCACAAGGATGAAGAATATAAGCACGCCTTCATCCTTATACGTAGTGCGCATCTCGTCCGCCCATATATGGCAGAGGTCGCCCCAACCTTGTTTTATACGTGAACCTAATCTCATTTTCTCAATCGAACGCCACAAACTGCGTCATGGCAAATACTGGTATTCCACGACATTCTTCTTTATCCTACCGGCCACAAGCAGCGGCAACGCGGCAAACAAGAGCATCGCCCCCACGTAAAACCATGAGTAGCTTATCGGGTAGCCGTTGAATATGTTGAGCTGGTATATCATGTAATAATGCCTCAAAGGGAACAACAAGGCTATCGCCTTGAGTTCAGCGTCCATGGCAGACAACGGGAACGCCGTGCCCGAAAGCGAATAGCTCAACACCGCCCACAGGCAACATATACTCATGGACATGCGCAAAGACGGCACAAGTCCGAACACGAAAATGCCAAATCCCTGTGAAGCCAACACCGTAAGCAGCCCCAACAAGATTATGTAGCCAGTGCCTCCGGGATGGGGGAAGTGCAACACCCCGAAGACATAAAACATGTAAACGTACATTATGGCGAGGTAAACCAGCGTCTGCGGGAGCATCTTTCCGACAATCGCCACCGATATGTTGTCGCCTGAAGCGGCAAGCCATTCCTTGGCGGAGTTGAACTTCAATTCCGTGCCCAGCGAATAAGCCGTCATCAAAAAGATAAAGAGCATCAGGCAACCGGGTATCAACATCGTGTTAAGATAAACGCTGTAATTTATCATCGGGTTGTTCACCGTATGCAGGTCAACGACAACCGGCTGTAGGAAACTCATTACCTGAGCCTCTGTCAAGCCCTTCGCGCTCAACAAAGAAGCCCCCACACTGGCAGAACCAAGCGTGCAAATTGTCTTCAAGTCACGGAAAAGCAACGCGCCGGCAGTGTAAGACGCCGAACTGTAATAAAACGAAATCTTGGGCTGGCGCATTGACAACAGCCCCGCGGTAGTGCCCTTGGGGATGTAAAGAAACGCATAGATTTCGTTACGCTGAATGGCTCTGCGCGCATCGGAGACGCTGGCGTAACGGGCAACGACCTCGGTTGACTGGAACGCGTCAAGCCTCCTTACAAGTTCACGGGTAGTAGACGTATTGTCAAGGTCAACCACTCCCACCGGCATATCGGTCGGTTGGCCGTTTGACATAAGCGAAGTGAAGAACACGATGACGACAATGGGGAACACCACCATGCAGAACAAGTACATCTTGTTCCGCCCCATTATGCCGCACTCACGGCGGGCGACGTCGCAAATCCTGCCCAAGACACTGCGCTCCATCGTTCCACTATTTCACAGTCTTACCCTTAACTACAAGCGACATGCCAGGACGCAGCCCGTCGATATTGTCCACCGGGCGCGCTTTCACCTCAAAAGTCTTCAAGTCATACTGGCCGTTGCTCTTCGTGGCCTTCCACACCGCATAGCTGCCTTCGTCCTTGATGTAATACACTTTCATGCGGATGTCCTTGTTGAACGCCGGACTGTATGCCGTAAACATGTCTCCAATTTTCAATCCGTTGAGCTGGTCTTCACGCACATTGAACGTTCCCCACTTGTCACTCAATATGGATATGCTCATTATAGGCGACCCGGCGCCGACCAGTTCGCCAACTTTCGGATACACATCGCTCACCTCTCCCTCCATCTGGGCAACCTGAACGGTCTCGTGGATGTATGAGTTCACCTCCTGAACGGCACCTTTCGCCCTTCTCACTTGAGCGGCGGCGGCGGCCCGCTCCTCACAGCGCGCACCAGCCACGGCCATGTCATACTGGCTCTTGGCGGCCTTGGCCTGAGCCTCCATGGCCTTGTAATTTGCGTATGCCTCATCACGCTTCTGCGCACTCATGACGCCCTCGTCGAACAAACGCTGCACACGGTTATACGATTTCTCGGCAATATCGAGGCCGGCCTTGGCCTGTTGCCACACCTGAAACGCCCCCTGCACCTGCTCGCGGCGGGCACCGTTGTCGGCCATGTCGCTCAACGCGGCGGCGGCACTCTCCGCGCCTTCGGCCTGAGTCTTCTTGGCCTCAATGTCAGGAGCGTCAAGAATGGCAAGCGTATCACCCACACGGACATAGTCGCCTTCCTTGACACGAAGCTCGAGAATGCGCCCGGGCACCTTGCTTGACACCCTGTATTCAGACACTTCCACCTCTCCCTGGATGACGTCGGGCGTGCGCCCGAAAGTGAGCAAGCCGATAACTCCCACAATAACCACCACCGCCGCAAAGGCGAGCGTGGCAAGCAATATGTTGTTATGTTGTGTCTTTTTTTCCATAATCAATGTATTTATAAAACCGGAAAGGACAAGCCTTTTGCTTGCTCCTGTCAATATAATGTCTCTCCAAGCACTTTCTTCAAGTTTATCTGCGTCAGCTTGACGTCAATGTCGGCGTCGATTTTCTGCGAACGAGCCTGAAGCCACGCCGTCTGCGCGGCCATCACGTCGGTGACATCCATCACGCCCTCCTTGAATCCAAGGTTGGCGCAACGCAGGTTCTCATCAGCCTGCTCGGTGTTTTTTTTCGCCATGGCCAGCCGCTTGTTGGCTTCGTCAACCTTGAACGAGCTTTGGTTCACCTGCAGTTCCACCTTCTCGCGCGCATCGTCAAGCTCAAGCATTGCCATGCTCGTTGCCGTCTTGCTGGCGCGTATCTTGTAAGTGCTTTCAAACCAATTCCAAACCGGAATCCTGACTATCACGCCAATGTTCCAAACACCTGAAAACTTTTTCTCGAAACCATTGTAAAGCGACGGATTGGTGACAAGGTATCCGCCCGTCAAAGCCACTTGCGGCAAATATGCCGCACGCACCAAGCGCGTGGCTTGCCGGCTTATGTCAACGGTGTTTTCGAGCATTTTAAGCTCGTGGCGGTTTTCCAACGCCGCCGAAACGTCGGCCGCCGCAGCGGTTTCAACCGACGACACGTCATCCTTGTCCTCATCGGCGAGAACGATGTCGCCCGATATCGGCAGTCCGCACAACTGGCAGAGCAACATCTTTGCCAGTGAAAGTCCGTTGTCAACCTGCATAAGCTGCATCTCCGCCTCGTTCACCTTGACGTCGACCTTCAGGCCGTCAGCCCTCGTGGCCACGCCTTCCCTTATCATCTTATGCACGTCGCCGCTCAACCTCTTCACCAGTTCGAGATAGCTTTCGGCAAGTCTCTGCTTATGCTTCAACGACACGACAGTCCAATAAGCGTTGTCAACGTCATACACTACATTCTGCGTCCGGCTGGCCATGTCGTTCGCGGCGAGCTGCTCGCTCAGGTCGGCAATCTTGTTGGCGGCCACAATGCTGCCACCCATGTATATCGGCTGGGTCACCATCACCGAAGCGGTGAAGATGTTGCGCGTGTCCGTCCTGAAAGCGTCGCTTATCGTCTTGCCCATGGCGTTGCCGGCCTGTTCTATGCTTGGCGACAGCTTGTTGGCAATGTTGCCGAGCGAGTTGGCCGTCTGCTGCGTTATCACGCCCTGCCCTACCAGCTCCGAGATGACTGACGACATGGTGTTGCCGATGTTCCCGGCGGCCGTAGTGCCGAGGCCGCCCAACGCCCCCTTCTGCTCGTCGTTGAGTATGGAGATTTCCCTGCTCATGAACTCATATCCGCCAAGCACGTCAACATGCGGCAGGTACTTGGTGCGTGCGGCCTTGCGGGTGTCGCGCGCCACGTCCTGCTTCAGCTTGGCTATGTTAAGTTGCTTGTTGTTGCGCAGGGCCATGGCACGACAACTGTCAAGCGACAACACCTGTTGCGCCTTGGCGGGCAGCACCGCCGCCACAAGCAGCAACAGCACCCCACAGCGGCAACGCCCGCCAACGAGCCTTGCCACAAGATTGTTATTCAGCATACCATGCTTCATTGTCTTAAAATTGCCTTTCTTGCCAATAACATCTGCGAAAGCCGGCTACCACGCACGGCGGCGCATGGCGGCACGGCGCGGGAGTTACTTGAACGTGAAGTTCCTTGAGCCTATCATGTTGCCGTCAGCGAAGATGCTGACGTTGTAAGTGCCCTCGCTGAGAAACTCCTTGACCGTCCAATACATCGTCACGGGAGTCTCGTTGCCCGTGTACTCTACGGCCTTCCTCATCGAGTATTGCAGGTTCTTGTTCTCATACGGGAACGTTCCGCCCGACGAAAGCACCGAACCCGTCGGCGTGGTTATGCGCACGTAGACGGTCTTGTTGCCGTTGGCCGCAGTAACGTTCTTGGCTATGTTGAAGTTCACCTGTATCGTCTTGCACCTCTTCACCTTCTTGGTGGCCTTGCCCCTCTTGTTCTTCAGGGTCATGCTTATGCCCGTGGCATCAAGCTGCGCGGCTATGGCCACCTTCTCCGAGAGGGTCTGCTTGTCGGCGTTAAGCCCCTCAATCTGCCTTGTGGCCTCGGCGTACTGCCCCTTCACGCGAGTGTTCTCGGCCGTTAGGTTCTGGTTGAGGCGATTCAGCGAGTCGATTTCAAGGATGTAGCTGCGTATCACGGCGCGGCATGTGGCCAGCTCTTTCTTCAGCCTTGCAATCTCGCGCGCGTCTGAAGCCTTGACATTCCTCAGTTCCTCGAGCAGCTTCTCCGTCTTCAGTTGCTCCTGTGTGAGCTGCTCTATTATGGAGTCGTTGTTTATCTGCGTCTTCAGTTCGCTGTACTGGTCGGCGAACATCTGATACTCGTTCTCCATCTCTTTCTTGTCCAGCTCTGCCAGTTCTTGCATGTCCTTGTTGGCCTGTTTCTGCTGGTTCAGGCTTATGGCGAGATACACGATGCCGCCCAACAGCAGCAAGCCCACAATGACCGCGGGGATGATGACTTTCTTGTTCATATCTTCTTAACTGTTTTTATCCGTTTTACCTTTTCGATATTATACAACAATGCAAAATTAACCTATTTCCATTAAAAATCATAACAAATTCCGAAGTATAAATATCAGCAAGGGGAAAATTAGCAATATTTACCGAATTTTCGAACAAAATCAAAAATGTTTCATTATATTTGCAAAGACAACATATATCCGGCGTGTCTGCAATATGTGGCTTTTTGCCGTGCAAAAGGCGGCAAACCACGACACGAAACGCGGCCTTTCGCAAACCAAAAGGCCACCTTTTACAAAACGGATAAAGACAAGGCCAAGCGTCGCCGGGCAAACGCGGCGCAAGGAAGGCCGGCAAATGACAACCTTTAACCTTGCCAACCGACCGTATCATGATAAGAAACATAATAAACTTTTACCGTGAAGGCTTCGCCCAGATGACCATTGGCAAGACCCTCTGGGCGGTAATAATCGTGAAGCTCGCCGTCATCTTCATCGTCCTGAGGCTGTTCTTCATGCCTGACGTTTTAAGCGAGAAAGCCGCCGACGGCGACAAGGCATCCTACGTGTCAATGCAAATCACGGAAAGGGCGGCCGGCGACAAATAAAGCACAACCATTAAAAACATAACAATATGGACGACTTATTATTAGGCATAAGCACCGGCACGGTTGACTGGTCGAGGGCGCAGTTCGCCCTGACAGCCATCTACCACTGGCTCTTCGTGCCGCTCACCCTTGGCCTCGCGCTAATCATGGGCATCATGGAGACATGTTATTACCGCACGGGCAAAACGTTCTGGAAAGACGCTTCGCGCTTCTGGCAGAAGCTGTTCGGCATCAACTTCGCCATGGGAGTGGCCACGGGCATCATCCTCGAGTTCGAGTTCGGCACGAACTGGAGCAACTACTCATGGCTCGTGGGCGACATCTTCGGCGCGCCGCTCGCCGTTGAGGGCATCGTGGCCTTCTTCCTCGAGGCCACGTTCGTCGGCGTGATGTTCTTCGGATGGGAGAAAGTGTCGCGCGGCTTCCACCTGGCCGCCACGTGGCTGACAGGCCTCGGGGCCACAATATCGGCCTGGTGGATACTCGTGGCCAACGCATGGATGCAATATCCCGTAGGACAGGCGTTCAATCCCGACACAATGCGCAACGAGATGACATCGTTCGCCGAGGTGGCCTTGTCGCCTTTCGCCATCGACAAGTTCTTCCACACCGTAATATCAGCATGGGTCATAGGCGCGATATTCACCGTGGCCGTAAGCTGTTACCTCATGTTCAAGAAGCACCGTGACGACCGACAGGCCGACAACGACCGCCGCCTGGCCGTGCAGAGCATGAGGATAGCGTCGGTTGTCGGCCTCGTGGCATCGCTCCTCGCCATCCACACGGGCGACAGCTCGGCCTACATGGTGGCCAAGGCGCAGCCTATGAAGCTCGCCGCAATGGAGGCCCTTTACGACGGCGGACACGGCGAAGGACTCACCGTAGTGGCGGCCGTCAACCCCTTCACTCAGCCCGACTACGCCTCAGGCGAAGAGCCGGCGATGAAGCTCGCCATGCCAAAGATGCTGTCATTCCTCGCCACACGCGACATGGACGGCTACGTGCCAGGCATCAACGACATCATAAAAGGCGGCTACACCATGCCCGACGGCACCACGGCCGTGCCGCTCAAGGAGAAGATGGAGCGCGGACGCCTCGCCATAGCGGCCCTGTCAGGCTACCGCGAAGCCAAGGAAGCGGAAGACGAGGCCGCAGCGGCGACCCACCGCAAGACCCTGGACGAGAACATGAAATACTTCGGATACGGCTACATCAGCGAAGCTGAACAAATCGTGCCGTTCATCCCCGTGTGCTTCTGGGCTTTCCGCGTGATGGTAGGTTTGGGCACGCTCTTCCTGCTGTTCTTCGCCGTATCGACATTCCTTTCTTACAAGAAGGACATCACAAAGATGCGCTGGCTCCACATCGCGGGCATGGCGTTGCTGCCCTTGGGCTATCTCGCAAGCGAAGCGGGATGGGTTGTGGCAGAGTTCGGACGCCAGCCTTGGACGATACAGGACATGCTGCCTACGTGGGTTGCCGTGTCTGACGTAAGCGCGGGGTCGGTCATGCTGACGTTCTTCATCTTCCTCGCATTGTTCACCCTGCTGCTGGCAGTGGAGATAAGCATCATGTGCAAGGCAGTGAAGAAAGGGCCTGAATACTCAAGCAACGAATGACCGGCAACGCAAGGCGCGAAGCTTACAAGCGCGTCCAACCTTCACATGGCACGCATAAAGCTCAAGACGTGAGTTGCGGATTACAAAAAAACAAATAGCGAATTATAAAATATAGAACTATGTCATACGATTTTTTGCAACAATACTGGTGGTTCCTCGTATCACTGTTGGGGGCGTTGTTGGTCTTCATGATGTTTGTCCAAGGAGCCAACTCCGTGCTGTTCTCCCTCGGCGGGAACGACAGTGAGCGGCAGATGATTATAAATTCCACCGGCAAGAAATGGGAACTTACGTTCACAACGCTCGTGACCTTCGGCGGAGCTTTCTTCGCCTCGTTCCCGCTTTTCTATAGCACCAGCTTCGGCGGAGCTTACTGGCTGTGGATGATTATCCTGTTCACGTTTGTCCTGCAGGCCGTAAGCTACGAGTTCCAGGGCAAGCTCGGCAACCTGCTCGGGGCGCGCACGTTCCAGTGGTTTCTCGTCATCAACGGCACCGTAGGCCCGCTGCTGCTCGGCGTGGCCGTGGCCACGTTCTTCAACGGGGCGAACTTCATCGTCGAGAAAGGCAACATCCTTGACGGCCCCAACCCGATTATCAGCGGTTGGGCGAACGCCAGCCACGGCCTCGACGCCCTGCTCAACGGATGGAACCTGATATTCGGCTTCGCGGTGTTCTTCCTGGCACGTGTCCTCGGCGTGCTTTACATAATGAACAATGTTGACAACTACGGCATACGCGCACGCGCCGTAGTGCGCTTAGTGGGCAACCTCGTGCCTTTCCTTGTGTTCTTCCTCGTGGCCTTGGCGCACATCCTGATACAAGACGGATACGCCGTTGACCCGGCCGACGGCACAATATACATCGAGCCATACAAGTATTTCGACAACTTCATCGAGATGTGGCCTTTGGCCGCAATGCTGCTCGTCGGCGTCGTGCTGTTCCTCTTCGGGGCTGTAAAACCCATCTTCAAGCAGTCTTACCTGCGCGGTATATGGCCGGCGGGCATCGGCGCGGTACTCGTTGTGCTTAGCCTGCTGTTGTGCGCCGGACTAAACGACACGGTCTACTACCCGTCAACCGCCGACTTGAATAGCAGCCTCACGATAGCGAACAGTTGCAGCAGCGAGTTCACGCTGTCGGTCATGTCTGTGGTCTCACTCATCATTCCGTTTGTCCTCGCCTACATAGCATACGTATGGAGGAAGATGGACAAGAAGAGCTGAGAATAGGGAGTGAGGTATGAAAAGTTGGGAATATTGCGCAAACGAGCCACAACTTTACGGGTTGCGGCTCGTTTGCAAATAAAAAAGTCTTATACCGAACTCACGTTCTTATTGGTTTTTCACTTCCACGATTTTCGTCGGACTTTGCTCCTTGTTGCGCCTGTTGACAACTGTCACCACGGCCTGTGCAAGGTTGATGAAGGCCTGTCCGGTCATCGTCGAAGCGTCCAATGCCGCCGGCTTGCCTTCGTCGCCGCTTTCGCAGATGCTCTGCACCACAGGGATTTGCGCCAAGAGCGGCAGGTTCATTTCCTTTGCAAGGTTCTTGCATCCCTCCTTGCCGAAGATGTAATACTTGTTCTCAGGAAGTTCGGCGGGCGTAAACCAAGCCATGTTTTCCACCAGTCCGAGTACAGGCACGTTCACCTTGTCGTTCATGTACATGTCGATGCCCTTGCGCGCGTCGGCCAGGGCCACTTTCTGCGGCGTGCTTACAATCACCGCGCCCGTGATGGCCAACGTCTGCAAAAGCGTCAGGTGGATGTCGCTCGTCCCCGGCGGCGTGTCCAATATGAAATAGTCAAGCTCTCCCCAGTCAGCGTCGCCGATGAGCTGCTTCAGCGCGTTGGAGGCCATTCCGCCTCGCCAGAGCGTCGCCGTCTCGGGGTTGACGAAGAAACCTATGCTCAAAAGCTTGACGCCATACTTCTCGACAGGCTCTATCAAGTCGCGCCCGTCCTTGTTGACGGCGTATGGACGCGCGTCCTCAACGTCAAACATCTTAGGCATCGACGGGCCGAAGATGTCTGTATCAAGCAGCCCCACCTTGTAACCGAGCCTCGCCAGAGCGATGGCCAAGTTGGCGGCAACGGTACTCTTGCCCACTCCGCCCTTGCCGGAGCTTACGGCCACTATGTTCTTAACGCCCGGCAGCATCTTTCCCGGCTCGGGGCGAGGCTTTGATTTCGTCTCCACCGTGATTGTCACTTCCACTTCATCACCGACATGGTAATGTATTGCGGCCTCGGCGGCTTTCAGCGTTGACTTCATAAAAGGGTCAGTATCGCGTGGGAATATCAGCGAGAATGACACCTTCATGCCGTCAATGCGCATGTTGTCGGCCACCATCTCACTCTCCACCAAGTTTTTCTTCGTGCCCGGATACGTCACCGTAGCCAAGGCGTCAAGTATCAATTTGGGATATAGCGTCATAAATCTTTTGTTTTAGTTTACCGTGCAAAATTATAAAATTATCCTGTTACAAATACATTTTATCCAATAAAATATCTTTCATCTGTCAGTTTCACGCATATCTGCCAGCATGCCAGCAAGATACAGGCTGACAGACGTCATGCGCGGCTGTCAGCCCGTTGTCATGTAAGGAAATGAAAGACGGCTGAAAGATGCACGGCACATCTTTCAGCCGCCAACGTCTTCATAATCAACGGTTTACACCCGAAGATGAAAGATGAAAGATGTTTTGTTATTTTATTACGCATGTGTTCATCTGGCATTCCGTGACATGCCGAATTACAGTTAACGGCATATCAAACGATGAAAAGCCGTCTTTTGCATTGTGAAAAGGGGCAAATGCGAAAGCGATAGGCGGCTTATTGCAACACGCAATAAGTGGTTTATTTATCCAATTGATTAATATCACAACGTCACAACACAACGTAAAGCGTTGAAAGCCACAGCGTTATGCGGTGACATCAAGAGCAGTGCCAAATTCACCATTATCACGCATACGGACATGTGACAGTGGTGAATGTCACATGTATGCCAATGTCACCATGCAACCTGTTGACAATCAGCAGATTGGGATGAGCGGTGACATTGTGACATCAAATCAGAAACGGAAATTTAAGGGTTAAAGACAAATGTATCACCGCAAATCGCTTGAACAAGGCATTGTGGACGTTTAGCATCGTCACTTCCGCATTTCCACCCCGCTGCGCCCCTGGCGGCGGTAGCTGCGGTAGTCGTCTACGGGGATTTCAATGCCCGACTCTGACAGTGGGACGTTGTGCGGAAGCCTGAATTTCATGTAGCGGATGTTCAGCCCACGCTCTATCCACTGGCTTTCGTAATAAGTCTGTATGGCGAGTATGCGGCGGGTGTCGTCGTCGATGCTGCCGTCATGGTACAAGTCTTCCGTCTTGAAAAGCAACGGCAAATGGTTATGCTCAACCATGTATGACGTGTATGTGAAGAGGAAATTGCTGTCTGTCTTCACGTGTACGATGCCGCCATCGACAAGGAAACGGCGGTAACGCTCCATGAACGTCGTGCTGGTAAGGCGTTTGCGGACGTTCTTCATCTGAGGGTCGCTGAACGTAAGCCATATCTCCTGCACCTCGTCTTCGGCAAAGAAGCGGTCGATTATCTCAATGTTAGTACGCAGGAACGCCACGTTCTTCAGCCCTTCTGCAAGAGCCTGCGTCGCACCCGACCACATGCGTGCGCCCTTTATGTCAACGCCAATGAAGTTGATGTCAGGGAAAAGCCTCGCAAGCCCGACTGCATATTCACCCCTACCGCAACCCAACTCAAGAACTATCGGGTTGTCGTTATGGAAATACATCTCGCGCCAACGGCCTTTCATGTCGAACGGCACCTGCTCGACCACCGAATAAGGATACTCAAACACATTCTCATAACGTGCCATGTCGGCAAACTTGGCTAACTTTCCTTTTGACATCTAAATCAAGATTAAGAGTTATGAATAAAAAATAAAGCATTGACATTTAAACAAGCAAGAGTTAAGAATTAAGAAAACATGCTTTGCCAATTGGCGTGAGGCATATTTTCTTAACCCTTAACTCTCTGCCGTCAAATACTTACTCAATTACAACTTTCGTCCATCCGTGTACATCAGGCTCGATGCCGTACTGGATGTTACGCAGCTTGTTGTAAAGCTTTGTGCATATCGGCCCCGGCTTGCCGTCCTTGCTGATGACGTAGCTCTTCTTCTCCTCGAGGTCGTCAATCTTCGAAATCGGGCTTATAACGGCAGCGGTGCCGCAAGCTCCGGCTTCCTCGAATGTTGCAAGCTCCTCTTCGGGTATCTGGCGACGCTCAACCTTCATGCCCATGTCTTCAGCCAACTGCATGAGGCTCTTGTTGGTGATGCTCGGCAGAATGCTGGTAGACTTGGGAGTGACATAAGTGTTATTCTTTATGCCGAAGAAGTTAGCCGCGCCACACTCGTCCATGTATTTCTTTTCCTTGGCGTCGAGATAGAACTCACAGGCGTAGCCGAGGTCATGAGCCATCTTGTTGGCACGCAATGAAGCGGCATAGTTGCCACCCACCTTATATATACCTGTGCCAAGCGGAGCCGAACGGTCGAACTCGCGGATGATGACATACGGGTTGGTCGCGAAGCCGCCCTTGAAGTACGGGCCTACCGGAGTAACGAATATCATGAACAGGTATTCAGAAGCCGGATGCACACCAACCTGGGCAGACATGCCCACAAGCAGCGGACGGATATACAACGACGCGCCGCTCTCGTATGTAGGAATATAGTCCTGATTGAGGCGTACCACCTTAGTAACCATTTCCTCAAACAACTCTGTTGACACTTCAGGCATGAGGATGCCGCGGCATGTACTCTGCAAACGGGCGGCATTCTCGTCCATGCGGAACACGCGCACCTTGCCGTCAGGGCAACGGAAAGCCTTCAGTCCCTCGAAAGCCTCTTGTCCATAGTGCAGACATGTAGCAGCCATGTGCATCTTGATATACTCGTCGGAGCATACTTCTATTTCGCCCCACTTCCCGTCGCGGTAATAGCAACGGACGTTGTAATCGGTCGGCACGTAGCCGAAAGGTAATTTAGCCCAATCCAGATTTTTCATAATACGATTTTAAAAGTTGAATTTAGTGTTGCAAAAATAGTAATAATCTCATGAACGAGCAATTTTTTTATATATTTTTATAACGATGCATGGAACGGCCCGCGGAACCAGGAAGACGGAGTGCCACGACAATCATTGATTATCGTCAAGTATGGCCTTAATGTCCTCGTCGGCTTTGGTCAGCTTGTCCTTGCATGTCTTTATGAGGCGTTGCGCAGTCTTGAGCTGTTGGCTCAGGCTGTCAATGTCCAATTCATCGTTTTCCATCTTGGCAACGATGTCCTCCAACTGTCTTATCGCTTCTTCGTATTTCATTGTTGTTTACGGTTATGGGTTGTGGGGATTACGGTTGTGGCAATTTGTTTATATCGGCAAAACACACGCTTGACAAACTCAAGGGCACACAACTTCAATATGCTTTCACGATACCACTTCAGACTTGACACTGCCTTTTCCGAAACGTGTCTCTATCACGTCGCCCTGCTTCAGGTCGTCAGCCGAACGCACGGCGCGGCCATCATGCAAGGTTATCGAATAGCCACGGCGCAGCAGGTTGGCGGGGTCGGCTGCTGCGACACGCTGCGCGAGAAGCTCAAGCCGGTGGTTCTCGGCCGTGACACGGCGCGCGGCCAAAGGCCGCAATGCCGAAGACAGGCGTTCAAGACGATGCCCGCAAGCATCAAGGCGCACCCTGACGGCAGTCTGGATTTTGGCCGACAAACTGTCCAAACGCGCGTCCTGACGGGTCTTTACGAGCGAGAACAGCACAGGCACCCGCCCCGCGACACGCTCAAGGCGCATGCGTTCAAAATCCATGCGGCGCGTCACCAATCCCGCCATCGACTGCCTTGCGGCCTCTATGCGGTCAAGGGTGCGCTTCAGGTTGTCTATGAGCAACGCCGCGGCAGCCGTAGGAGTCTTAGCCCGTGTATGCGCCACCATGTCAACAACCGACTCGTCACGCTCATGCCCTATGCCCGTTATCACAGGCAACGGGAAGTTGGCCACATTCTCGGCAAGGGCGAGGGAGTCAAACGCAGACAAGTCGCTCACAGCCCCACCGCCACGTATTATCACCACGCAGTCAAACTTTTCAGCGTCGGCGTTTATTGCGTCGAGCGCGGCTATTACGCTTCGCTCAGTGCGTTCGCCCTGCATGACGGCCTGAAAAAGCGTCACACTGAAAGCGAAGCCGAACGAATTGGTGTCAAGCTGGTTGCAAAAGTCGCCGTAACCGGCGGCCGTATCACTTGAAATCACGGCTATGCGCTGGGCGAAAGGCGACAGGGGCAGTTCCTTGTTCAGCTCAAACACGCCCTCGGCCTTCAGCCTCTTGATGACTTCCTGACGCTTGCGGGCCATGTCGCCAAGGGTGAACGTGGGGTCGATTCCTGTCACAATCCATGAAAATCCATAACTTTCATGAAACTGCGCATGCACCCTCAGCAACACCTGCATGCCGGCATGGAGGCTCTGCCCCGTAACTTTCTCAAATTGTGGGCGCGCCGTCTGCCACACGCTGCGCCAACACTTGGCCGAAGCACGAGCCACAAGCGAGTTTCCGTCGATGTCTTTCTGCACAAGCTCCATGTAGCAGTGGCCGCCGCGCTCTCTGACCTCAGACAACTCGGCCTCCACCCAATAGTCGCCGGGCAGGGTCAGCTCAATGGCGTCACGCACAAGCGAGTTAAGCTCATAAAGCATCAAATGGCCGCCATTACCGCCTCCGCCGCCATCGCCAAAGAGAGAAGCAGAGCCTCCGCCCATGCCGAACAGCGTATGTTGAGACCTGTCGTGTTGTCGCATATCGTTTGTTTATATTGAATCAAAGCACTCCGCAGCACTCAAGCGTCATCAATTCTTCATGCCCCGTTCACCCTTGCCTGTCAGGTAAGCCTTCCAAAAGTCAGGTATGCCGTAACCGTAAATGTTGTCGGGCGAGGAGCTGTTGTCAGAGCAGCTACGCACAAGGCGGATGATGTCTTTCGCCGTCATGCCGGGCAAAGCCTGCCAAAGGCATGCCACCATGCCGGCCACGAGCGGCGCGGAAAACGATGTGCCCACATCCTTTATTATAGTGCCGCGGCCGGTGATTACCGCCGTCGGACTGCCCAAGGCCATAACGTCAGGCTTCACCCTGCCGTCAGCCGTAGGCCCGATGCTGCTGAAAGCGGCGTTGCGGCGGTCGGGAGTGACAGCCCCAACGGTCAGTATGTCGTCGGCGTCAGCCGGCACGTTGACCTTCTTCCAAGAGGCCATGCCGTCGTTGCCCGCGCTGCATACAAGCACTATGCCCTTGCCGGCCAACATCGACGCCGTGCGCGAAATCATGGCCGTATGGCCGTCGAGCTGTGATATTTTGTAGCTGCACGACGGGTCTTCAAAGGCATGGAAGCCCAACGAACTGCTGATTATGTCAACGCCAACGCTGTCGGCGAATTCGGCTGCGGCCGCCCAGTAGTCTTCCTCCACAAGATTCTCTGAAGCGTTGTCCTCACAACGCAACAGCCAGAAGGCTGCGTCGGGAGCAGTGCCGACATACGTGCCGGGCACGTCAACACCAATGACCGAAAGCACCTTCGTGCCGTGTTCCATTTCCTTGAATATGTCGTTTGACGGCGGCACTACGAAATCGCGCCATCCCACAACGTCCACTTCCTTGAGGCACGGTATCTGGTCGGCATTCATGAAGCCGCCGTCAAGCACGGCGATGGTGACGCCCTGCCCCGTAAACCTGTGGCTGTGCATCTTCACTCCGCCAAGCATCTCCACCTGTTCGCGCGTCACGCCGTAATGGGTTTGCGCCACGGTGTCCCAGCGGTTGAACTCCGTGTGATAGTGCGACCGCGGCGGCGACACGGTAATAGAGTCGGGCGAGGTCCACACCTTGCGCACCTCCTTCACGCAAGCAAGGCGCGACACGCTGCGCAAACAGTCGAGCTTGCGGCTGCGCACAAGCACAGTGTTGTTCCATTTGCTCACGCCCACCACGTCAACACCCGTAGAACGTATCATGCGTAGGTAAGCGGGATTGACGGGGAGGTCGGTCGAATCGACGGCCAGACGCTGACGCCTGCGCCTCTCAATGGCCTTGGCCGAAAGGTAAGCCGAGGGGTTGTCGATGGAAAAAGGAGTGCCCCGCTTGTCGGCCAGCATGACGCGGAACATGTATGTCTTGCCGCCCGGGTATTTCACCTTGCGCGAAGCCTTGGCCGGACGGCCTGCGGAGACAAGCGAAAAGACGAGCAGAAGCAATATGGATAAACACTTGTTCATCAGTGGTTAGTCGTTTTTGGCGTACAAAGATAACTCATTTTGGCGTAAACCAAGAGGCTGAAATTCAAAAAATTGACCGCCGCAGCCCCCTTCTTCCCACACTGCCTGGCCGCCAAACAGGCGCAAGCGGCATAACACACTGGCATTCAACACGTTATAAAAGGCAGCCTTTCGTCATCCAAAAGGTGGCCTTTTGCCGCGTAAAAGGCCACCTTTCGCAACGCCGTTTGCCGCAAAACGCAAAACAAGAAAGGCACATATCCGGGAAAATCTTTCCGTGTGTGGCGCAAAATCACTAATTTTGCATTCGACAACGCACAACTTTTAATACAAGAACATCATGACTCCAAAAGAAACACGCAACGCCAAACTGGCTCAAAAGATGCTCAAAAGCCTTGAGAGACGCAACTACGAGGCTTACTACTGCCCCACCGCCGCAGAGGCGGTTGACAAGGTATCAGCCCTCATCCCCGACGGCAGCAGCGTGACGTGGGGCGGCTCGATGACCATACGCGACATGGGACTGACGGCCAAGCTGCACGAGCGCGACCTGAAAACAATGGACCGTGACCTGGCCGCCGACCGCGACGAGGCGCAGCGTATATACCGGGAGGCGTTCTCGGCCGACTATTACCTGACCAGCGCGAACGCCATAAGCGAGGACGGCGTGATAGTAAACATCGACGGCAACGGCAACCGCGTGGCCGCCATCACGTTCGGGCCGAAGCGCGTGATACTCGTCATCGGACTGAACAAAGTGGCGCAAGACGTCAGCGCGGCCGTCGCCCGCGCACGCTCAACGGCCAGCCCCATAAACGCAGCGCGCTTCGACATCAAGACGCCTTGCCAGGTGGACGGCACGTGCCACAACTGCAACTCGCCCGAAAGCATCTGCAACTACATCAGCATAATGCGCAACTCTCACCCCGCAAAGCGTCACATCGTGGTGCTTGTGGGCGAAGACTTGGGGTATTAGTAAGTTAAAAGTTGAGAATCAAGAGTTAAGAAAACCACCTTGTAACAGCATTTTTCTTAACTCTTGATTCTTAACTCATAATTTCAAGAGCCCCATTTTTCTTAACTTTTAACTCTTAATTCTTAATTTGTCAATGATTGTCTGCATCGCCGAAAAACCAAGCGTGGCGCGCGACATAGCGCGCATACTGGGCGCAACGGCCTCACACAACGGATACATAGAGGGCAACGGCTACCAAGTGACGTGGACTTTCGGCCACCTTTGCACGCTGAAAGAGCCCGACGACTACACCCCGATGTGGAAGCGGTGGAGCCTCGCCGCCCTGCCGATGATACCCGCGCGTTTCGGCATAAAGCTTATCGACGACGACGGGATACGCAAGCAGTTCGCCGTGATTGAACGCCTCATGCAGTCCGCCGACGGCATAATCAACTGCGGCGACGCCGGACAAGAGGGCGAACTCATCCAGCGGTGGGTGATGCAGAAGGCGCAGGCCAAGTGCCCGGTGAAGCGTCTGTGGATTTCGTCGATGACCGACGAGGCCATACGCGAGGGCTTCCGCACACTGAAAGACCAGCAGGAGTATCAGCCCCTGTACCTTGCAGGGCTGAGCCGCGCCATCGGCGACTGGCTGCTCGGCATGAACGCCACGCGCCTGTACACGCTGAAATACGGACAGAGCCGCCAGGTGTTGTCCATCGGCCGCGTGCAGACGCCCACGCTCGCGCTCATCGTGAACCGCCAGAAAGAGATTGACAACTTCAAGCCCGAGCCTTACTGGGTGTTGTCAACGGTGTACCGCGACACGCTGTTCACCGCCACCAAGGGCAAGTTTACGAGCAAAGAAGAGGGCGAAGCGTCGTTCGCCAAAATCGCGGACAAGCCGTTCACCGTGACCGACGTGCAAAAGAAGGCCGGCAAGGAAGCCCCGCCCCACCTTTATGACCTAACTTCCTTGCAGGTGGACTGCAACAAGAAGTTCTCAATGAGCGCGGAAACGACGCTCAACACGATACAGTCGCTTTACGAAAAGAAGCTCACCACGTACCCTCGTGTTGACACACAATACCTCAGCGACGACATCTACCCCAAGTGCCCGGCCACGCTCAAGGGGCTTAGGGGGTATGAACAATTCACCCTGCCGCTGCTCGGCAAGCCGCTGGCAAAGAGCAAGAAAGTGTTTGACACATCGAAAGTCACCGACCACCACGCCATCATCCCAACGGGCGTTCCCGCCTCAAACCTGACCGACCTGGAGCGTCACGTCTACGACCTCGTGGCCAGGCGTTTCATCAGCGCGTTCTATCCAGACTGCAAGTTCTCGACCACAACGGTCATGGGAAGCGTTGACGATGTGGAGTTCAAGGTGACAGGCAAGCAAATCACCGACCCGGGTTGGCGCGTGTTGTATGAAAAAGACGTGCAGACAGCCGACAACGACACGGCCAAACAGCAGGACGAGGAACGCACGTTGCCCGCCTTCACCAAAGGCGAGAGCGGACCTCACACGCCGACGCTTACCGAGAAATGGACAGTTCCGCCAAAGTATTACACCGAAGCCACGCTGCTGAGGGCGATGGAGACGGCCGGAAAGTTCGTTGACGACGAGGAACTGCGCGCCGCTTTGAAGGAGAATGGCATCGGAAGGCCGTCGTCGAGGGCTAACATCATCGAGACCCTGTTCAAAAGACGTTACATAAAGCGTGAACGGAAGAACATTGTGGCCACGCCGACGGGCATCGAACTGATTGACACCATAAAGGAAGAACTGCTGAAAAGCTGCGAACTGACAGGCATTTGGGAAAAGAAACTGCGCGACATAGAACACAAGAAATATGACGCGGGGCAGTTCATCAACGAACTGAAACAGCAAATCACCACCATCGTCAACGACGTGCTGGCCGACAACAGCAACCGCCACGTAACCGTCATGACTGACGACGACATGAAGAAAAAGACAAAAAAGAAAGCTGCAAAGCCAAAAGGTGAAACGAAAACCACCGCAACAGCCACGGCAAAAAACGCCCCGCAACAAGCGCAAACGCCAACAGCCGACGACTCGATAATAGGCACAACGTGCCCCCTTTGCGGCAAAGGGCACGTAATAAAAGGCAAAACCGCCTACGGATGCGACCGCTGGCGCGAAGGATGCACATTCCGAATGCCGTTCAAACAATAAAAAACGGGAAAACAAGTTATTAAGAATAGAAAAGAAATAAGAAGCAAAAAAGCAAGGAATATAAAAACGAAAAGAAGCGCAAAGCGCGCAATCTGCTTGACACGCAACGCTCTTACGGCCTTTCATCTGGCATTTTCGTTTGGTTCTTAAATCTTAATTCTTAACCAGGAAAGGAATGAATTCAAAACTCTCTACATATATAATAATATGTGTCTTGTCCGCCGTCATCACTTCTTGCGGCGCGAGCCATTACATGAAAAAAGGCGAGAAGTTCCTCGCCATAGGCGAATATTATGACGCGGCGGAGGAATTCAAGGTGGCATATAACAAGACCCCGTCGAAAGAAAGGGACAAGCGCGGCGAGCGTGCGGCCAAGCTTGCCTATTGTTATGACCGCATAAACTCCCACGCCAAGGCCATAGCAGCCTACCGGAATGTCATAAGATACAACAAAGACAGCATAAACACCCACCTCGCCTTGGCGCGCCTGCTGATGAAAACGGCAAACTACAAGGAGGCTGCAAAGGAATACCAGTTGGTCTTGGACTCGCTTCCTGACAGCGAACTCGCCAGGACCGGACTGCAATCAGCCCAGACAGCGCAAGAGGAAAAGGCCGCCGGCTCACGCTACATCGTGAAAAAGATGGACATATTCAACTCACGCCGAGCCGAATATTCGCCAATGCTTTTCGGCGAAGAGTACGACCAACTGTATTTCACTTCAACCCGCAACGAGGCCGAAGGGGATGAACTCAGCGGCATAACGGGCACAAAGAACGGTGACATCTTTTTCTCACAGAAGGACGAAAACGGCAAATGGGGACGACCGGAGACAATCAGTTCAGGCCTTAACTCCGAATACGATGAGGGCGCATGCTGCTTTACGCCCGACCAACGGGAAATGTATCTCACACAATGCACCACCGACCCGAACTATCCGAGATACGCAACCATAGTGACATCGGCCAGGAGCGACGCCGCATGGGCTAAGCCCCAACCGCTCGAAATAACGCGAGACACGCTGTCAAGCTATGCCCACCCCGCCATATCTCCTGACGGAGAGTGGCTTTATTTCACGTCAGACATGCCCGGAGGGAAAGGCGGTTACGACATCTGGAGAGTGCGCCTGACCGCCGCCGGATTAGGAGGTGTCGAGAACTTGGGCTCGCCCATCAACACCGAAGGCGACGAGATGTTCCCCACGTTCAGGCCTAACGGCGATTTGTACTTCTCCTCAAACGGCCACAAAGGGCTTGGCGGGCTTGACATTTACATAGCCACCGTTGACCCGAAAACCAAGCGTTTCGTGCTTGAACATCCCGGATACCCGCTCAACTCGCAAGGAGACGACTTCGGAATGACATTCGAAGGGCCTCACAACCGCGGTTTCTTCTCTTCCAACCGAGGCGACGCGAGAGGCTGGGACCACATCTACAGTTTTGAGAAGCCTGAAGTAATACAGACAGTAAAGGGCTGGGTTTACGAGATGGAAGGCTACGAACTGCCTGAGGCGCAGGTGTACATGGTGGGCAGCGACGGCACTAACCTGAAGCTCGGAGTTCGCGGGGACGGCTCGTTCACGCAGGTTATCAAGCCCAACGTTGATTACATAATGCTGGCCACATGCAAAGGTTTCTTGAACCACAAGGAGGAACTTCGCGTCAAGCCAGTTGAGGAGTCAGAGGAATACGTGCTGCAATTCCCGCTGGCGTCAATCCGCGTTCCCGTGCTGATAGACAACATCTTCTACGACTTCGACAAGTATACGCTGCGCCCGAAATCGAAAACCGCGCTCGACGAACTTGTCAAACTGCTCAACGAGAACCCGAACGTAACGATAGAACTCAGCGCGCACTGCGACTACAAAGGCAGCGAAGAATACAACAAGGTGCTGTCACAACACAGGGCGGAGGCCGTGGTCAACTACTTAGTTGAACACGGGATAGCCAACGACCGCCTGTCACCCGTGGGCTATGGAAAGGAGAAGCCCAAGACCATACGCAAGAAACTGACCGAAAAATACCCGTGGCTGAAAGAGGGCGACGTGCTTACCGAGGAGTTCATAAAGAAGCTTGACCCTGAGAAACAGGAGATATGCAACCAGCTCAACCGGCGAACCGAGTTCATAGTGCTGCGCATCACATACGGCATGTTCGACGAAAAGGGCAACCTGAAGAACCCGCCGAAACCGCAAGAACCGGCCAACGGAGGCGACGAGGGGGAAGACTTGTACTTCGATTTTGAATGAACAACATCAGAAAGGCTATTAAATAAGGTGGTGCCCGATTACCCTATAAGGCAAAAAGAGCTTGGAGAATGAGAACAAACTCCAAGCTCTTTTTCGTATAAAACATATCAAACCAACTCTCTTCGGGAAGGTTTGGCTGACGGCCAAACCATGTTTCCGCCATTCGTCAGTCTTCCGATATCGCCTTGTATCCCCACAAAGATATGACGAGAAGCACCGAAAGGAACATCACGACATGGCTGCCTGACACGAGGGGAAGCTCCGAAGCCTTGCCGAACAAACCTTGCACGTGCGTCCAAACCACGCCAAGCCAGTCATTCTTGACGATAAGCAGCACGCCAAGCACGGCGCACACGGCAGTCCAAACGCGGCTCAACCGCCGCTCACGGTCGGGCAAGCGGCGCATCACACGGCGCGAAAAGCCATCGTCAGGCACATCAATCTTATTTTCCTCAAAGAACTTACGCACGATAAGTTCGTCCCTGTCATCTGTCATATCCGTTTTCCTTTAAATATTCTGCAAGTTTAGATTTGCCGCGCGCCAGGTGCGACTTCACCGTGCCCGTCGGCATTCCCGTTATTTCAGCTATGCGGCCGATTGGCTGGCCGTCGACCAACTGCAGCGTCACGCACAACCGCTCGTCAGGCTTCAGCAACCGCAAAGCGGCGTAGATGTCAATCTTCAAGGCGTCGTCGGCCACGCCGCCACTGCGGTTGAGCATGCCGTCGTCTATGCCGTCAGTGGTCTTACGCGACCGCATATAGTCATACAGCACGTTGCAGGCTATGCGGAACAGCCACGTTGAAAAGCCCGACGTGCCGCGGAATGAGCCTATATGCGTGTACGCCTTGACAAAGGTGTCTTGCGCGAGGTCGTCACTCAACTGCCCGTCGCCGAGCGTCTGACTCATGAAAAACCTGCGCACAGCCGCCTGATGCCTCTTGACAAGGGCGTCGAAAGCCCGCTTGTCGCCGAACGCCACCACACGTGCAACCAACGATATGTCGCCTACCGACTTCATTCCGCGTCCTTGTCTCCCTCATCCTTGCGCGCCGACGTGCGTGCTATAACGGCCTGACCCGCGCCATACAAGGCCACCAACAGCCCCACGCCCGTAAGCTCGTCAATATCCAGTGTCAAGAAAAGCACGGCAATGCCGAGGCCGATGAAAATGTTCTTAACGCCCTTGCGCCACAACACCTCCTTGCTGTCAAGCAGCGAGGCGCGCACGTCGTCGGGCAAAGGCTGCCCCGTCTCGATTGATTTCTCTATGAGCTTGTAACGCCTGTTGTTGCGCTTGAATACGAGATACAGTATCACGGCAACGAGGATAAACGGCGAAAGCACCACCAGCAACAAGAACAGCACCACCAGCACGGCCACTACAACGCCGCCGAAGCCCATCGCCGTGAGGACGGCCACAAGCCCGAAGGGGTCTGACACGTCGTCGAGCGAGAAGTCATAGCGGTAACTGCGCGAGTGCGACGAGCGTTGGCCAACCATATTTGCGCCGGCCGCCGTGTCGATGGATGTAGTGTCAGAGTAAGCGTCAATGCCGCCCGTGTCAACGGGAGCGGCCACTGACGCTTGCGGCATGGCGTTACGCCCGGCATGGGCATGGACGCCAGAGGGAAGGCACAACGACACGACCGCAACCAATGTAACCAATAAACTTTTCATATCATCATGTTTTTTGTTTCTACATGTTAGACGTAAAACGAGGCGAAAAAGTTGCAACGGATGAAGAAAAAATGTCACAACGCCATGAGAAAGGCCGTTCATCCGCAGTTCAGGTGTAAGAATTTTTACGGCAACAGGGCGTCGAAGACATCCAATTAAGCTTAACCGCATGTGGAGTGAAGCGGAACTTGCGGTATGTATGCGTCAATAATATCGTCCTCGAAGAGGGCGAACGGCATTTACGGTTGTAAGGTTTTAAGGTTATACGGTTATTGGTTTATGCGGACATACCGCATACCCGTAAGAACCCGCCACCGCATAACCCAACACGCCATTCGCCCTCTTCGGGGACGGGGTAGACTTTTATGTACTATTATCCAAAAGGTTTGCGGATGAACCGAAAAAGGCCGTAAAACGCCAGCTAAAAGGTCGTCTTTTGCAACATAAAAGGCGGCAAACGGCAAGGCAAAAGACAGCCTTTTACAACACATTGAATGTCAGCATGTTGCATCGCACGCCACCTGTTACAAACAAAAAAACTACGGCATGAACCGGACAACAGGCCCAACACCGTTGCTTCAACCCATGCGCTGATACGCATCAGGCAAAAACACGGCCAAAAGAAAGTTATTGCCAGCGTTTAAGCGGTTAACTCCAGAATTATTAGTAACTTTGCATAAATGAAACTGCCTGACGACTTCATCAACCAGACACGCGCCTTCATGGGCGAAAAACTGTGGCAGGCCCTGCAAGAAGGGCTTGGCGGCGACGCGCCCGTAAGCATCAGGCTCAACTCCTGCAAGTGTGACACCGCCGCGGCCAACGTCAGCGGCGAGGACGGCCGTGTGCCCTGGTGCGACTGCGGGCGATACCTTGCGGCAAGGCCCAACTTCACGTTCGACCCCATGCTGCACGCCGGGCTGTATTACGTGCAAGAGGCGTCGTCGATGTTTCTCGACCTCGTCTTGCGCCAATACGGCGGCGACACGCCCGTCACGATGCTCGACCTCTGCGCCGCGCCGGGCGGCAAGTCGGGGGTGGCGAGGGCGGCCCTGCCTGAAGGTTCGCTCTTAGTGAGCAACGAGCCCATGCGCCAACGTGCCCAGGTGCTGGCCGAGAACATGGCAAAACTCGGCCACGAGGACGCCATCGTGACCAACAATTACGCCCGGGACATCAGCCGCAGCGGCCTGAAGTTTGACATCCTGCTGGCCGACGTGCCATGCTCGGGCGAGGGCATGTTCCGCAAAGACCCCGTAGCCGTGAGCGAATGGAGCTTGCAGAACGTGGAGAAATGCTGGCGGCTGCAGCGCGACATCGTGGCCGACGCATGGCCGTGCCTGCGCGAGGGCGGCCTGTTCATCTACTCCACATGCACGTTCAACACGAAGGAGGACGAGGAGAACGTAAGGCATATATGTGAAGAATTAGGGGCTGAGGTGCTGAGCGTTGACATCAGCGGCGAATGGGGCGTCACCGGTTCGCTGCTCGCCGGCTTCAACGCGCCCGTCTACCGCTTCATGCCCGGCCTTACATGTGGTGAAGGTCTCTTCATGGCCGTGATGCGAAAGCGCGGCGGACAAGGTGAAGACACCGCCCGCACAAAGAACAAGAAACCGAAAAAAGAGCAACGAGGAGGCAAAAAAGGCGGCGACGAAAGCCCTTGCGCAAAGTGGCTGAGAGAGCCTGAAAGGTTTGAAACGGTGACGCTCAACAGCGCGCTGACGGCCATACCGAAAGCATGGCGCGCCACGTATGACGTGGCGGCCGCGCGGCTCAATGTGCTTGCGGCCGGCGTAAGGCTCGGCGAAACGAAAGGCAAGGACATCATCCCGTCACAAGCCGTAGCACTGTCGAGGGTGTTTGACGGCGCGGCCTTCCCTTCGGTCGAGCTTGACTACGCACAGGCCATCGCCTACCTGCGCAAAGAGGCGGTGGCACTGCCTGACGGCACGCCGCGCGGACATGTCGTCATGAGGTACAACGGCGTGCCCCTAGGCTTTGAGAAGAACATCGGCAACCGCGCCAACAACCTCTACCCCGCCGAATGGAAGATAAAAAGCACGCACACACCGGAGGGCAACAATGAAGTTATAACAAAGCGGACAAGTGACAAGCAAACAAGGATACAGTAACAAGCGGCATGGCATTCCGGCTCGTCCGCTGGCCTGCTCGTCACTTGTCCGCAAAAAAATAAAACAATGAAACAATATCTCGACCTGCTTAACCGCATAATGACCGAGGGCGTGAAGAAGCACGACCGAACGGGAACGGGCACAATCAGCATCTTCGGCAACCAGATGAGGTTCCGCCTTGACGACGGTTTCCCGCTGCTGACGACGAAAAAGCTACACCTGAAATCCATAATCTACGAGCTGCTGTGGTTCTTGCGCGGCGACACGAATGTGAAATACCTGCAGGAACATGGTGTGAGCATCTGGGACGAATGGGCAGACGCCGACGGCGAACTCGGCCCCGTGTACGGCCACCAGTGGCGTTCGTGGCCTGACTACAACGGCGGACACATCGACCAAATCAAGAACGTTATCGAACAGATACGCCACAACCCCGACTCGCGCCGCATGGTTGTCAGCGCGTGGAACGTGGCCGAAATCGAACAGATGCACCTGCCGCCGTGCCACTGCCTGTTCCAGTTTTACGTGGCGGACAGCCGCCTGAGCCTGCAACTCTACCAGCGCAGTGCGGACACTTTTCTCGGCGTGCCGTTCAACATAGCGTCTTACGCCCTGCTGCTCATGATGATGGCGCAAGTCACGGGACTGAAACCGGGCGACTTCATACACACCACTGGCGACACGCACTTGTACCTCAACCACCTGGAACAAGTGAAACTGCAACTCTCGCGCACGCCACGGCCACTGCCGACAATGACCATCAACCCTGACGTGAAAGACATCTTCAGCTTCAGATACGAAGACTTCAAGCTGGAAAATTACGACCCGTGGCCGCACATAAAGGCCGAAGTGAGCGTATAATGAATTAAGAATTAAGAGTTAAGAATTAAGACAACATGTCTTGAAGGTGATTTTCTTAATTCTCAACTCTTAGTTCTTAACTCTACAACCAGATATTAATGTAAGACAATGCGAATATCACTTATCGCCGCAGTGGCGCGCAACCGCGCCATCGGCAAAGACAACAAACTGATTTACTGGCTGCCTGACGACATGAAAAGGTTTAAGGCCCTTACCACCGGACACACCATAATAATGGGTCGGCGCACGTTTGAATCGCTGCCGAAAGGCGCGTTGCCCAACCGCCGCAACATCGTGCTGAGCCGCACCGTAGGCTGTTTTCCTGGTTGCGATACGTTCAGCTCGCTCGAAGACGCCCTCGCCCACTGCGCCGAAGATGAAGACATATACGTAATCGGAGGTGCGGAAGTTTACCGTCAAGCCATAAGCAAGGCCGACAGGCTGTGCCTCACGGAAGTTGACGACACGCCCGACGGAGCAGACGCGTTCTTCCCCGAATACTCGGAATGGCGCGAAACAAGCCGGGAACAACACACAAAAGACGAGCGTCACGCTTACGACTTCGCCTTTGTCGATTACGAAAAATAAACAAAAAGGCCGAAGGTTGGCATGCGCCAAGCCTTCGGCTTTTTCGTTGTACACCTTATTCTATTGCCTTTAAAGCAGCTTTTCAATCCTTGCTTTCAGGTCTCCTTTCACATAGCCGCTCCACTTTTCAACAGGTGATACACTTTGCCGTCCAAACCAAACAGGTTGCCATCGGCTAAAACAATACAGAAAAAACAAGCGCAAGACACAATAAAAACATCTTTTTCATTTACTCACCTTTAATCTTTCAAACACGGCCCTACTCCAAAACCACGTCCGTATCGTCTACCGGCATCTCGACTATCGGGAGCTGGCGGTTGAACGCCGAATTGAACGAAATAATCGTTTCGCTCCTCGCAAGGCCGAGAGGCTGCAGGCGGTCGTGGATGATGTTGAGCAGATGATGGTTGTTAAGGGCGTAAATCTTGATGAACATGTCATAGTCACCAGTGGTATAATGACATTCTACCACTTCGGGAATTTTCCTCAACTCATCTACAACCTCATCGAACTTCTCAGGGTTTTTCAGGTTAAGCCCCATGTAGGCGCATGTCTCATAGCCGATTTTCTCAGGGTCGATAATAAACTTTGAACCTTTCAACACTCCCAGATTGTAAAGTTTCTGTATGCGTTGGTGGATGGCTGCACCGCTTACATTACACGAACGTGCAACCTCAAGAAACGGTATGCGGGCGTCTTCCGCAATGAGCTTGAGAATCTTCTTGTCTAAAGAATCTAAATTGTGATGTGCCATTTGTTGTTGAGATATTAACTTCAATATGATATATTACTTGTCGCAAAGATACGATAAAAATATCATTTCCACAACAAATTGTAAGCATTTTTTCAATCTTAGGCTATAGATTAAAACATTGCCAAAGAGAGAATGTTCATTTTTCGCCTTTCTGCACGGCAGAATAATTGACCCGCAACGCCCCCACACGCATCAGGGCATGCCTCACATCGGATATCACGCCCATCTCGGTCTCACGGTCAGCCTTCACCGAAACGCTCATTGCCTGCGCGTCTTCAGGCGACATGCGGTCACGTTCGCTTGCCACATAGTCAGCCACCTCGTCGGCGTCAACATACTTGTCGTTGACCTGTATGCGCGTATCGCCGCCTACCACGCGGCTCATTTCGTCAGTGGGCTTGCCTATATATATATAGGTGACGGCCGACTTCTTAACCAATCGGGTAAGTTCCGTACCTTCGGGCACACGGTATTTCACTTTCAACGTCACTTGCCGCATGTGCGTTACGGTGATGAAGAAAAACAGCACGGTGAATATCAGGTCAGGCAACGCCGCCGTGTTGAGCAGCGGCACTTCGCGACGTGTGCGGCGGAAGAAGCTCATCGCGCGCCTCCTTCCTGCCCCGTGGCCACAACCTCTGTCAAGCGTTGCGGGTAAACGGCACGCACGGCCTCGCGCTGTTCGGGCGTACACAAGGCGTATGCACGGCCGTATGTCTTCCGCGCATGGCGGTTGCGCAATATGTTGTAAGCCGCCACTATCTCGTTTTGGACGTTGAAATACAAATCATAAGACGCCTCACGCGAGACGTTGAGCATAATCATGCGGTCATTGCCGGCACTGCCGCGACCGACAAAAGCAAGCACACGGGAGCGCAAGCGGCTGACATCAAGGGGCTTGCCGTCGGCCAACAATTTATTAGATTGGGTTATTTCGAGCTGCAACACGTTGCTCTCAGGCACGTCGGTCACTTCTTCCATGGCGTCGTTGTCCACAGGAGGAAGCATGCGCTGCAGGCCCTTGTCAACGTCCATCGACGTCATGACAAGGAAAAACACCAGCAGGATGAACGATATGTCAGCCGTTGACGTGGTGTTGAGCTGAGGCACAACGCGCCTGTTGCGACGTAAAATCATCGACTATTGCACTTCCCAGAAGTGAAAGAACTTAGGAAAACAACGAATGCCGAAGCCGCTACCATTGCATGAAACAAATACAAACATGCTTTCGGCTTCGCCTTCTATGACTTCTCCAAATTCTTCAGCTTCCTTATTTTTATCTTCCTGTTATACCCCGAAACGCCGAAAGCTACGCCGCAAACGGCTACCAACAGCAAGACGAACGAGGTGTTGATGAACATGTCTGTGGCTTTAAGCCAGAACGTGTCGGCGTATTTCACGCCGTTGACGACCACCGGCTCTGACGAGCCCGACACGAAAGTGACAAGCATCGTGCCAACAAGCAGCAATGCAGTGGCCAACGTTATCTTGCCTGCAGGTATGTTGTTGACAACAGCCTGCGACCTGTCACGCTTCCTGAAACCAAGCACGGCGGCGACAACGGCCAGCACCAACGCCGCCACAACCAGCACGTAGATGAACACAAGCACAACATCGGTCAGCACGGGGGCGTTAAACTGCGGGTCGTCCTCATACGGCTGGTCATAGCCAATGAGGAAAAACGCCCCGAAAACGACCACCGCCAACGCCACCAGCACGTAAAGCACTCGTGTTGACACCTGTTCGGCGTCGAGCTTCCTGATGCCGTGTAAAGAGAAACGTGTCATTTGGTCAACTTGTATTTCATTATGATGTCGAGCAGGGTTATCGCCGACTCTTCCATCTGACTGGTGATATGCTCAATCTTGGAGAGGATGTAATTATAAAAAACTTGCAGTATCAAGGCCGCAATAAGGCCGAAGATGGTGGTTATCAAGGCCACCTTCATGCCGGCCGCGACTATCGTCGGACTGATGTCGCCGGCCTGTTGTATCTGCTCGAAAGCCATCACCATGCCTATCACCGTGCCGAGGAAACCAAGCGACGGGGCCATGGCGATGAACAGCGTTATCCACGAACAGCCCTTCTCAAGGTTGGCGGCTTGCACCGTGCCGTAAGAAGTTATGCCGCGCTCGATGTCCTCCATCGAGTCGTCTATGCGCATAAGCCCCTGGTAACAGATTGAAGCCACAGGACCGCGGGTGTCACGGCATACAGCCTTGGCCCCCTCGATGTCGCCCTGCATGATTTGCTCCTCAAGGTCGGCCATCAGCTTCTTGGCATTGATTTCAGACAAAGTGAGGTAAATCACACGCTCTATGCAGAACGCCAAGCCCAGCACCAAGGCGAGAGCCACAAACGACATGAAGCCCGCGCTGCCCTCAATGTACTTGGTCTTCAGCATCTTGTGGAAGCCCACGCTCTCGACAGGAGCAAGCGTAGAATCAGGCTCTTCGGCCATGTCAAGGCCGAGCGAATCGTCCATCAGCGCGGCCGCCGCAGAGTCGGCCTCCTCGTCCAACGCTTCGTCGTCCACGCTCACGCCGCCCTGACGGGCATCATCCGCAGCCTTGGCAGCGGCCTCAACCTTGGGCGCGGCGGCTGGTTTGCCGCCCTGAGCCAGCACAACATGACTTTGAGTAAAAACAAGGAGCATGATTATTGCAATCTTTGCAATGAAGTTGTCCATATCCTTGAGGATTAAGGTGTATTCTAAAAAATTACGTTTACTCTTACTTTTCGCTTCGGACGGCAACGAGCCCCGCCCCGGTATGTGTTGGCGGAAAGAGGGGGATTCGAACCCCCGTGACGCTTTTGGCGTCTACACGCTTTCCAGGCGTGCCTCTTAAGCCACTCGAGCATCTTTCCATCGCCGCACAACAAGCGGCGGTTTACGAGTTGCAAAATTATCCTTTTTCCGCTTATTTCGAGCATAAAATCACATCTTTTTTGCTTTCACGCCTCATTTTTTCGTATTTTCACATCACTAAAACGCTTACGACCGTCGCCACGGCAGTTGACACACGACATGCGACATACGGCAAGACACCATGCGAAACACGGCAAAACGCAATGCGAAAAGCCGCCTCCCGGCTTGTGAAAGGCGACCTTTCACAAGCCGGGAGGCGGCATATTGGAATTGAAACAAAACGATTGGATTTTATTTCAACATGCTACATAAAAAAACATTTTCACGCAAAGGCATCAACAAACATGTTTCCCGCCATGACTGGCTTAACGCCTATGACAAATCAGGCCTCACTTGTTGAAGAATATCCGCTCGGCGTTGGCCGTCGTCGTGGCGGCCACTTCGTCTTCGCTGACGCCATAACACTCGGCCAAACGCTTCAGCACGTACAGCGTGAACGCGCTCTCGTTGCGCTTGCCGCGCATCGGCACGGGGGCCATGTAGGGCGAGTCGGTCTCAAGCACTATGCGTGACAGCGGCACGGCGGCGGGAAGCACCTCGGGCAGGTGTGACTTCTTGAACGTCAGCACGCCGCCAATGCCAAGCGCGAAGTTGTCGAAACTGAGCAGTTCGGCCGCCTCTTTCTCATTGCCAGTGAAGCAGTGGAACACGCCGCCAGGCAGCTCACGCTCGTAACGGCGCAGTATATGCACCATCTCGTTCTGCCCCTTTCGGCAGTGGAGCATCAGCGGCAGACGGTACTCAACAGACCATCGCACCTGCTCCTCAAACACTTCGAGCTGTTCTTTCTCGAACTCACGGCTCCAATAATAATCCAAGCCAACCTCGCCGACGGCGATGAACGGATGGCCAGCGACGTCGAGCCGCGCCTTCATCCGCGCCAACACGTCTTGCCAACCGTCCTTCACCTCTTCCGGATGGAGGCCTATCATGGGGTAAGCGTAACCCGGATAGCGGGCGCACACTGACAATACGGTGTCAACCGACGGCAAGTCGATGGCCGGGATGAACACTTTGCCTACGCCGGCGGCCTTGGCGCGGGCTACAACTTCGTCACGGTCAGCGTCAAACTCGTGACCGTCAAGATGGGTATGGGTGTCGATAAAATACATATTGTATTGTGATTAAGCAGACGAGCAGACAAGTAACAAGCAAACAAGGATATTTGCTGTGTCGTTAGCGGCTTGCCTGTTTGCCGCCTGTTTGCTTGTTACTTGCCAGCTCGTCTGCTGAAGACTTCTCATTTTTCCTATAATAATACACCACGCCTAATTTCCTGCACTTGTCCAACCTGTCTTTCGCCGGTTCGTCCTTGAAGTGTTTTTCTATCTGGTTCCACAGGTCACACAGCACGCTGTCAACCTCGGGGCGTATCTGTTTCAGGGCTTCCGCCGCCTTTGCGGTACGTTCCTGCAAGCGTTTATGCTGCTCGTAACTGTCACGGAAGATGTCAAGATGCGTGCTGACCATGCCTACCGTGGGGTTGTAAATTGGCCGTCCTCCCTGCTTCACGCGGGCCTTCTCACCCTCAACGGCCATCGCGCCCCACTTCAACAGTCCGCCGATGCTCTTCATGTGGGGCAGCGTTGTCGTTTCTTCGTCAAGGCCGTACAGCTTCAATGCGGATTTCTTTATTTCACCGCGCTCGACAGCCATCAACAAGACCTGCAGGAAATGGCTGACATACATCTGCGCGTTGCGTTGCAACTTGTCGATTTTGCCTGTGCCCCTCATCTGCGCCGCATACGAAAGGCGATACTGTTCAGAGGCGGTGAGCAGCCTGTCGTAGGCCGGCTGGGCGCGGTTGATGGTCTGCCAGTCTATGAAACGGTTGCGCACGGTGTATATTTCGTTGCTGTCAAGCACCGTTTTCAACGCCCTCAGGCGCGCCGCGTCAGTGTTTGGGAGTCTTCTGTAAGGCATTTGTTTTAGGGCTATTTATGAACAGACGGGCAGATAATTAACAAGCACGCAAGCCTGTTTGCATTGCAATTCGCAATAATCCATTGCTCCATACTTGTATGCTTGTAAATCGTCTGCCTGTCTGCTGTTAATCAATATTTCCTTTTCATCATCCTGTCCGTGTAGTCAATCAACACGCTCTTGCGCTCGTCGGCCACGCTTACGGCGGCAAGATACTTGCGGCTTTCCTCAAAGTAATGCTTTATTTTCTCCTCGGCAAGGCGGTCGATGCCCAACTCGTCGTAGATTGAAGTGACGGCGGCGATTTTTTCTTTTGGGTCGAAATCATCCGCCGTAACCCACCTCATAAGTTCCTTGCGCCGAGCTTCGTCGGCACGGTTGAAGGCGTTTATGAGCATGTATGTTTTCTTGTTGCAAAGGATGTCGCCGCCGATGGCTTTCCCGAACACAGCCGGGTCGCCGTAGACATCAAGGTAGTCGTCCTGCAACTGGAACGCAAGCCCCACCTGTTCGCCGAACTTATACAGGTTGTCCGCGTCTTCGGCGGGTGCGTCTCCGAGTGTTGCGCCAATCTTCAGGGCGCACGCCAACAGCACGCTTGTCTTCAGACGAATCATCTCTATGTACTCTTCCTCGGTGACGTCGGTGCGTGTCTCGAAGTCCATGTCATACTGCTGGCCCTCCCCTATCTCGAGAGCAGTCTCGGTAAAGAGGTCAAGCACGGCTTTCAGATGCCCTCCGCCACTGTTCAGGAAGTGGTTGTACGCAAGCACGAGCATGCTGTCTCCTGACAGGATTGCCGTGTTGGCGTCCCACTTCACGTGTACGGTTTGCCGCCCGCGCCTCATGCCGGCGTTGTCCATAAGGTCGTCGTGCAGCAACGTGTAGTTGTGATACGTCTCAATGGCGCACGCCGCCGGCAGTATGTCCTCTGGGTTGTCCTTATACATATTGTAAGCCATGAGCATCAGCGACGGCCTTATGCGCTTGCCCCCCATCGACAAGACGTATTTCACCGGCTCGTAAAGGCTTTGCGGTTTGCGCGTATATGGCAGGTTGTCAAGATACGAATTTATCTTCTCAAGGATTTCATTTGCTGTCAACATAATGGTCAAGGTTTTTGAAAAAGCTGGTTAGTTACTTACAATTTGAACACTATCGGTATGCAGAAATACGTGCGGCAAGGCTGACCGTGGTCTTCCCCCGGCTTCCATTTCGGCATCGTTTTTATCACACGCAGGGCCTCCCTGTCAAGCTCCGTGGCGGCTGAACGCACCACCTTGTGCCCCGTAGTTGTGCCGTCTTTGTTTATTATGAACGCCACAAGCACGGTGCCTTGCTGCTTGTTACGCTGCGCGGCGGCCGGGTAACGCAGGTTCTTTGTGAGCCATTGTACAAACTCCGACATGCCTCCGGGAAACTCGGGAAGCCTTTCAACAACCTGGAAATCAACAGGTTTGTCCTGTTCCGCCACTGACACGGGCGACAACATGGCTGTAGGGAAATCGGCAAATCCCTTTGAACCGATGCCCAACAAGCCTTCAAGCACGTCGCTGCCGTCGCTTGGCTTCAACTCAGGCATCTCTTGCAGGCGTTTTTCCACCACGTTGATTTTTCCCCCGTCGGCTGGCTTCGCGCCGCCTGACACTACAGGAACTACATCTTCCCGATGGACGACGGGAGTCATTTCAATGTCTTGCGAAATGTCGTCAAGCACGCCGTCGTCAATGTCTGCCGCGCCGTTGCGTGTCGTAAACTCAAGCGCGCAGAGGAACAACGACAACACGACGACAAGCCCCAGCAGGAACGCTGACGCCCGCCTGTTGTCCAAGTCTGCCTTATATGATTTCTTTATCTCCACCTGAAGCTGCGTAAACCCCTGCCTTTCGCCGGGCACATACTAATTCGACGTTTTTTGCGTTATTAACAAGAACCAAAGCGCAAGACATCGTTTTTTCACTATGCAAAAGTAACTCAGATATTTGAAAAAGATGTATCTTTGCGCCAAAAAATACCGATTTAGATGAAAAAAGCCGTTTTTCCGCTACTGTTGACTTTCTTTGCAGCCGTCGGCAACGCACAGGAGAGCCAGACTGCGTACAATTTCTTGCGGCTGCCAGTAAGCGCGCACGCCGCTGCCCTTGGCGGAGACAACATCACAATAATAGAAGACGACCCCTCACTCATGTTCAGCAACCCCGCGCTTTTGTCCTCAGTAAGCGACAAAAGCATCAACCTGAACTTCATGACATACATGGCCGGGGCCACAACCGCAAGCGCGTCATACAACAGGATTATAAAACAGAAAGCCACCGTGGCCGTCACGGCACAATACATGGACTACGGCAAGATGAAGGAAATGGACGCGAACAACGTGCAGACGGGCGAATTCTCAGCCAAGGACATAGCCGTAAGCGGCGTATTCAGCTACATGTTGAGCGACAAAATCACAGGAGGAATAACGGCGAAGGTCATAAATTCATACATAGGCGACTACAGTTCGTGGGCCGTGGGCGTTGACCTGGGGCTCAACTATTACGACCCTGAGCGTGAATGGTCAGTGTCTGTCGTGGCGAAAAACCTCGGGGGGCAGCTCAAGGCGTATGACGACGAATACGAGAAGATGCCGTTAGACGTGCAGCTCGGCGTCAGCAAAAGGTTCAACGCGCTGCCGTTCAGGCTTTCGGCAACGCTCGTTGACCTCACCCATTGGGGCTACAGCTTCCTCAACCACGTTGTCGTGGGAGCCGACATCCTGTTCTCCCAACAAATCTACGCCGCCGTGGGATACAACTTCAGGCGTGCCGACGAAATGACGACACTGAAGGGAACCGACGAAGAAAGCAGCCACATGGCCGGCCTGTCGTTCGGCGCGGGACTGCAATTGGAACGCTTCAAACTACAATTGGCTTACGGCAAATACCACGTTTCGTCAAATTCGCTGTTGGTGAACGTAAGCTACAGCCTGTGACAAGACCAGAAATCAAATAACTTAAAGAAGCCAAAGAGGTTAAAGGCTAATGACAGACACTGCTGACAAGCGAAGCCATGCCAGGTGCTTACAGGCTTTCTGCCATTGTGGCGAAGCGTTTGCCTTTAACTTATCAACTAAACATCACCTCTTCATCCCCGTTATTTAAATAAAGAAAACTATGAGAAAAATCACCATCGCAATCGACGGTTATTCGTCATGCGGCAAGAGTACAATGGCCAAAGACCTTGCGCGCGAAATCGGATACGTATATGTTGACACGGGAGCGATGTACCGCTCAGTCACCCTCTTCGCATTACGCAACGGCCTCTTCAACGCAGACGGAAGCATCAAGACCGACGAGCTGAAAGCCCGCATGGGAGAAATCAGCATTTCGTTCAAGTTCAACCCCGAGACAGGACGCCCTGACACTTACCTCAACGGGGAACTGGTGGAAAACGAGATACGCACCATAGAAGTGTCAAACCGCGTCAGCCCGATAGCCGCCCTGCCTTTCGTAAGGGAAGCGTTGGTGGCGCAGCAGCAGGCCATCGGCAAGGAGAAAGGCATCGTGATGGACGGCCGCGACATCGGCACGACAGTGTTTCCTGACGCCGAACTCAAGGTGTTCGTCACCGCTTCGCCCGAAGTGCGCGCCCAAAGACGCTTCGACGAACTGAAAGGCAAGGGCATGAGAGCAGACTATGAGGAAATACTGAAGAACGTAAAAGAGCGCGACTACATCGACTCCCACCGCGAAGTGTCCCCTCTTCGCAAGGCGGATGACGCCATAGAGCTTGACAACAGCCACCTGACAATAGCTCAGCAAAAGGCCTGGTTGCTTGAGAAATACAAAGAAGCGGCCGCCGAATAAGGCAGCCTTACAACCATAAGCGGCGCACTTCGCACGAAGCGCGCCGCTTTTTTCATACTTCCACATCCTTGACGCATACAGGCAGACAAGCAAAAGCATTCTGTAAATCAAACATCTTCACTGCCAATCCTGGCCTCATGTATTTTCACGATGTCATTCATCATGTTGTATGCATTTTCAAATTCCGCCTTCACAAGGCTACAAAATTTGTCACGTGGCATCTGATACCAATGCCCACCGTTCACTTCTATTTTTTTACTAACAGATATTCTGGCACGACTTCTTGCGCTGTTCATGCGGCTATAATCAGGATAAAGCTTTTGCAATTCCCTCATGTCGTCACTCCAAGCAAGCACTTCACGGATGTTTTTTGCAGATGTGTCCGTCCAATAATTGCGACATACGGCAAACTTGAACGTTCCATTTTGGAACGCCATATCAAAAAGGAATGTGTTTTTCGCCAATCCATTCAGATGAATGGCAAAATCAGCGTTGCCCCTTGTCTCGCCAATATGCCAACTCTCACACTTTATGTTAGAACTGCTCAATACATCATGAAGCACCTGGGCAAAATACATTTTTTGGAAAATCGTCTCCAAGCCGTTCATTCCTATAAACCTACTCGTTTCATTATCATAATGCCGTTCGGACTTATCTTCTTTCTTCGTGCTGCCGTCTGTAAATACAGTTGGATAACTTTCAGGATGCGAAATGAATTCATTTGAAACACCAACAAGCTGTCTTATCGACCTATAATACTCACCTAATATCACAGAGTCGGCATTGTCAGGGGACACATTCAAATGCTTTTCAAGAGACTTCATCAGCGTTTCATACGTTGTGTTTACCCATTCTCCATTTCCAGCCAAGGCGGTCTCGCCTATCAACGTCAGGAAAACAAAATGCTTGCCACAGTCTTTAAATTTTTCATCTACGATTTCTTTGTACTTCTCCAACTGGTTGCTGTGTTGGGATGTCTTGATTTTGTTTTCTATCACCCAACACTCATTGTCCCCATTCAGGTTTTCAGTCAAAACAAGTATGTCTATGTCATTCCATTCGACATAAGCCTTTATGCTCGCGAAAGAGCCTTGGCCGTCACGCTTGAACAAATCATTCAGCAACGCCGAACGCTCATTGACATTCATTGCTTCACATTCATCAGACAACATCCAAGCTATCACCGCTGAATGCACACGTTCCATGTCGGCCACCCCGATGACATTGAAAAAGTTTTCTTTACCCATGGCTTAAATTGTTTATGTTTTTCCAATTGCAAATTTAACGGAAAAGAGCAATCCACCCCAAAGAACCATGCCAGCCTTAACATAAATTTCATTTAACCCCACTCGGTCATTGAACGGGGCCTGCGAAAGGGATAATCATACACATTAAACTATTGACAAAACCAGAAAACCACCTTTTACATCTTAAAAGGGCACATTTCAGCATGCAAAATGGCACAAATCACACGCTAAAAGGCGGTCTTTTGCAACACACTGGAAATCAACACATTGCAACAGCAAGCATGTTGACGCTGCCAACAAGTCACGAACAGGACACCATACAGCCACTGGAAACCACGCTTTTAACAAATCTTTCAGCGGCAATAATGCATGATTTTCTGGCAATGAAGGTCGTTTTTTTGCTATTTTTTATACTTTTGCACAAGGCGAAACGCACATCGCCAGCGGACAGGATAATCTTTATGATATGAAAATAGGACTTTTCATCCCTTGCTACGTTGACGCCCTTTACCCGGAAGTGGGCTTGGCGGCGTACAAATTACTCAAGCATTTACAGGTTGACGTAACTTACCCCATGGGACAAACGTGCTGCGGGCAACCTATGGCCAACGCCGGTTTTGAAGACAAAGCCGTGCCGTTGGCCAAGCGTTACGACAAACTTTTCAGCGGCTTCGACTATGTTGTAGCCCCATCGGCGAGCTGTGCCGCCTTCGTAAGGCTCAACCATCCGCGCTTGGTCGGCGACGGCCACAAGTGCGAGGCGGCAAAGCATACGATGGACATCTGCGAGTTTCTGCACGATGTCATGAAAGTAACGTCACTGCCGGGCAGGTTCCCCCACAAGGTAAGCCTCCACAACTCGTGCCACGGAGTGCGCGAACTCGGCCTTTCGTCGCCGTCAGAACGCAACGTCCCCAAGTTCAACAAAATCAAGGACTTGCTGTCACTTGTCGATGGCATAACCGTGGTCGAGCCTGAACGGGTGGACGAATGCTGCGGCTTCGGCGGCATGTTCTCGGTGGAAGAACCTGCAGTGTCAACCCAGATGGGCACGGACAAGCTGGACAGGCATATCGCCACTGGCGCGGAATACATCACGGGGCCTGACAGTTCGTGCCTGATGCACCTCGAGGGCGTGGCCAAACGCCAAGGCAAGGGCATCAAATTCATACATGTCGTACAAATATTATCAGCAGGACTATGAGTACACAGCATTCAAAAGCGGCCAAAGAATTCCTGAAAGACAAGAAGAACGCCGCATGGCACGACGCCACATTCTGGTCGGTGCGCGCCAACCGTGACAACATGGCGCACGGACTTGAAGAATGGGAACAACTGCGCGACGCGGCAAGCGCGATAAAACGCCACACCGCGACCCACCTTGACACCTATCTGGAGCGGTTCGCCGACAGCGCGGAACGCAACGGCGTAAAGGTACACTGGGCGAAAGACGCAGATGAGTTCAACTCCACCGTGCTGGAAATACTGCGCTCGCACAGCGTCAAGAAGATGGTGAAAAGCAAGTCGATGCTGACCGAGGAGTGCGGGATGAACCCCTACCTTGAGCGCAACGGCATAGAAGTAGTGGAAACTGACCTCGGCGAACGCATACTGCAACTGATGCACAAGCAGCCCAGCCACATAGTGATGCCAGCCATACACATAACCCAAGAGCAGGTGGGACGTCTCTTCGAGGAGAAACTGGGCAGCGAGAAGGGCAATTATGACCCCACATACCTCACCTACCAAGCGCGCCTGAGCTTACGCAACGAGTTCATGACAGCGGGCGCGGGAATGACCGGGGCAAACTTCGGAGTTGCCGAGACGGGCGACATCGTGGTGTGTACGAACGAAGGCAACGCCGACATGTCAACCTCCATGCCGCTGTTGCACATAGTTGCGATGGGCATCGAGAAGGTGATACCCGACTACCGTTCGCTGGCCGTCTTCCAACGTCTGCTGTGCCGCGCGGCCACCGGACAGCCTACGACGTCGTTCACGTCACACTTCCGCAAGGCTCGCCCTGGGGCTGAGATGCACATCGTCCTCGTGGACAACGGCCGCAGCGACATCATCTCCGACCCCCTGCACTGGGAGACGCTGAAGTGCATCCGCTGCGGCTCGTGCATGAACACGTGCCCCGTATACAGGCGGAGCGGCGGTTACTCGTACACATATTTCATACCCGGGCCTATCGGGATAAACCTCGGCATGCTGAAAGACGCGCGGCGGTACGCCGACAACGTAAGCGCATGCACGCTGTGCTGCTCGTGCGACAACGTATGCCCCGTCAAGGTGAACCTGTCAGAACAGATATACCGCTGGCGGCAAGGGCTTGACTCCATAGGCAAGGCCGACCCAATGAAAAAGGCCATGTCAAAGGGCATGAAATGCCTCTTCACCCATCCGGCCATGTACAACACCGCCCTGAAGTTCGCCCCGCTGGCCAACTACTTGCCACGGACACTGCTTTACAACAAGCTCAACGCATGGGGCTACGGCCACGAAATGCCAGAGTTCAGGAAAAAGACGTTCCATGAGATAGCCAAGGACTTAGGGATGTAAAAAGAGCCTTGGATGTAAAAGCCAATACAAAATTCACACTACAATGAGTACAAAAGAAGAAATACTGTCAAGATACAGGCGCAACATGAAGGTGGAGGGACGATATGAAATGCCCGACCTCGACGCGCTGAAAGGCGTTGAATACGCCGCCCCCGTGGAACAGTTCCGCCGCATGAGCGAAACTGTTGGCGGCAAGGTCGTAAGCCTCGGAGAGGGCGAAGACGTCAACATGCTGATAAAAAGGCTGTACCCCGAGGCCAAGGTCTTCGCCAGCAACCTGCCAGAAATCACACTGGCGCAGCTCAATCCCGACACTGTGGCTTCGGCCGGCGAACTTAACGGCACCGACGTGGGCATCATCAGGGGCGAAACAGGCGTGGCGGAGAACGGCTGCGTGTGGATACCACAAACGATGAAAGAGCGCGCCGTATGCTTCATCTCAGAATACCTCGTAATCCTGCTCAGCCGCAACGCCATAGTCAGCAACATGCACCAGGCATACCGGCGCATCCGTTTCACCGACTACGGCTACGGCTGCTTCATCTCAGGCCCGTCAAAAACGGCCGACATAGCTCAAGCCCTCGTAATGGGGGCGCAGGCCGCACGTGGGGTGACGGTGGTACTGACGGACTGACGCCAGCAATCAACGTGTAAACGCCTGACATCCAACAATATACGGATATGCCGTCTTTCGCTGTGCGAAAGGCGGCATATTGTTTTGCAAAAAGCGGCCTTTCAGCGTGCAAAAGGCCATGTATCACAACGCCGCTTGCCACATAACTCGATGTCAACAGTCTTTCAGCAAGATGAAATCATCGTCTTCCCACACCGTCTTGTACGGCCTTATCCGCTCAAGGCACTCGCGCACATGCGCATCGGCCGGCGTAACCGCACGCTTGTCAAGCAGCAGGTAAGGCAGCTTGCGCGTATGGGCGTATGCCACGGAGATGTACCGCTCGTTCATCTTCTCCGTGGTGAAAAGCGTGCATGTCACGCCCCACATCTTGCAGTCAAGCATCGAGACCACGGGCAACGAGAAGTTGCAAATCATGTAACTGCCTCGGGGCACTACCGGCCGAAGCTCTTTTATCAGGTAATTGTGCATGTCAGCGTTGGCCTTGTTTGTCAATATGTGCGCCGCCACGGGGCTGTCTATCCCGAACCTGCACTCCAGGCGGTTGCCCTCTTCCATCTGCGGCCTGTTCACGTTGGTGTAAACCATGCCCAGGCATATCGCAATATATGCGGCCAGCGCAGCCGACTTATACGCCCGTGCGTACCTTCCGGGCGCACGGAAACGCCACACCAAGGCAACCGCCATGGGCAATGACATGAAGCAAATGTCCTTGCCGTAAAAGTCAGGGCCGGCGTTGCTGCCTATTGGCAACACCATGGGCAGGCACAACGAGAGGACGTAAAGGTTGGCGAAAGAGTCGTCCACGTTGTCAGCGAAGAACAGAAGGGCCAGCGCAAAGAGGCAAAGGCCGATGGTGATGTTGGCCGGAGACTCCCAGAAATATATGCTGACAACCACCAGCAGAACCAACGGCACCATGACAAAAGGACGCCAGGCCAGCCTCAACCGGTAGCAAGACAAGGCCATGAAGAAGGCTAACAGCAGCACTACAGAGAAGCCGGCCACCTCGCCCTTGTACAGGGTGTAAATGCTTATCAACACGGCTTTCACTCCGTGGGGATCTGACGCGTCGCCGCCTATCGCCGCTATGTCGGCCAAAGTGGCCATGAACACATCGGCCATCTCGCCGCCGAAAGCGCACACAAGCGACATCACGAGCAAGAAACCGACGGCATACCCGGAAAAGAAAGACACGAACCTGCGCCTTACGCCCATGCGCACAGTCCAGCGTAGCGACGCCAGCCATGATACAAACGGCAGCACGATGAACGTGACATTGACTATCCTGAAAAAGAACGCAACGGCGGCCACCGCGCCCGAAAGGCACACGAGCCACGCCCTGTCCTTGGACGCTCCGCTATGGAAAGCCATTATCGACAAAGTAAGCAACCCGGCGGAATAGTCGTTGTAGTTTATCTCCGTGTAACTGCCAAAATGCGCCAATGTGGCCAAGAACAGGCCGGCAACGATGTGACGCGGAGCGACATGACGCTTCAAGTAGCAGTAAACCAACACCTGGGAACACAAGACAAAGACCAGATGCATCACCCTCAGCCCCATGAATGAATTTAAGGAAAAGGCATGGCACAGCCAGTTTGTCAGGCCGTAAGTGAGAAACCACTGACCGAGATAATATGTAGCATAAGGCTCTTCGTTGAAATGCTGGCTTCCGGACATGTAGATGCCGATGTCGCGATATGACAGTCCCTGGAACATCTGCACGCCGAGATACAGCGCGGCGAAGATGATGTAAACGATGAAAAGCGTGTCCTTGCCAGAATGTCTTGTTTCCATAAATGACGTTTCAGCGTTATAACATGAAACTGAACTTGGGCGTAACACTGCAGCCTATGCCCTCCTTGAACTCGCACAGGCCGTGGTTGGGCACGCCGCCCTCGGTTGACGGCCCTATGTCGAGAACCTTCAGCCCCGTGGCATGATAATAAGCGAACAGCATGTAAGCCAACGAATTCATCGTCCTGAGATGCGAATAGGCCCGCAAGTCACCCCAATACACCACCTGGGCGACGCCCTTGGCGACATGGAACACCTGCGCAGCGGCCACGTCAACGCCCCCGTGGGTCATCACGAAAAAGTCGGCGCGGATGACCTTGACCGTATCCTCGACATCCTGCAGCGACATGCGCAGCGGATAGCCATGCTCCTCGCGGTTGCGCCTTATCACCTCATACGCCCTCGCTATGTCGTCAGTGCGGGTGCTGTCGAGCTTCATCAGCTTCAAGTCTTCAGCCAAGGCGTGGCGCAGGTTCTTGCGCGCGTTGCGCTCTATGACGCTCTCGTATCGGGGGAAACGTGACAAGTCGAAATGGTAATTGAGGTCAATGCGCGCCAGCGTGCCGCAACGCTGCATCACGTTGACCCACTTTGAGAGCTGCGTCTCGCCGTAAACGAGCGGTGGCAAGGTGACCATGACCTGACGCGACGGCAGCGAAGCGTCGCTCCGCACATAGTCTTTCAATGACGACACGGCATCCTCCATGTAGGCGAGACGCTGCACACCGCGCACCTCAAAACCGCCGAACGGGGCGGAAAAGGGGGTGCAGAGGCCGCCGGCCTTCTCGCCGAGCGTCAGGCCGAACCTGACTTTCGCGTCGCCGAAACACAGGTAGCGCAACGACGTGGCCTTATGCCTGTTAAGCTCGGCGAACGCCACCGAGTTGAACACATGCGAGGCTTCGCCGAAAAGGTCGCCGTATTCTGCGGCTGAAACTTCAGTAACTTTCATCTCACTTGAAATCGTTTAGCAGTTTCACTATATATCCAAGCTCTTCACGAGTGACCGAAGGGTTGACGGGAAGGCTCAGCTCTTCGGCGTGAATTCGCTCTGTTACGGGCAGGCTCATGCCGCTCCATGCGGCGTAGCATTTCTGCTTGTGAGGCGGTATGGGATAGTGGACATCCGAGCCTACGCCGTTGTCGGCGAGATATGTGCGCAGCCTGTCGCGCACGGGGCACAGCACGGGGAAGATGTGGAACACACTGTTCGCGAAATAGTCTCTTGACGGCAAGGTCATCAACGGGTTGCTGACATGCTCCAGATAATACCCGGCGTTGGCCCGCCTGGCGGCGTTGTCGGCGTCGAGATGGCTCAGCTTGACCGACAACACGGCGGCCTGGAGTTCGTCCATGCGGCTGTTCACGCCTACATGGTCGAACACGTACTTTCGCGCAGAACCGTAATTGGCAAGCGCGCGGACGCATTCGGCCAAGGCCTCGTCGTCAGTTGTCACCGCGCCGGCGTCGCCCAAAGCCCCGAGGTTCTTCGTGGGATAGAAGCTGTGGCCGGCGGCCGAGCCCAAAGAGCCGGTCTTGCGCCCGTTGAACCCGCATCCGTGCGCCTGGGCGTTGTCCTCAATCAGCTTCAGGCCGTGCGCCCGGCAGATGTCCCCGATACGCTCCGTGTAAGCGCAACGCCCGTACAGATGGACTATCATGACGGCCTTGGTGCGCGGCGTTATGGCACGCTCAATCAGGCTGTCGTCTATCTGCAGGGTGTCGATGCGCGGCTCTACAAGCACCGGCGTAAGGCCGTTGCGGGTGACGGCGAGCATCGAGGCTATGTAAGTGTTGGCCGGAACTATCACCTCGTCGCCCTCTGCCATCACTCCGAGTTCGATGTACGCCTTCAGGATAAGCGTCAAGGCGTCAAGCCCGTTGCCGCAACCTACGCAGAAGCGGGTGCCCGTGTATCGGGCGTACTCTTCCTCGAAGCGGCTGGTCTCGGCCCCGCGGATGTACCACCCGCTGTTGACTACACGCCCCACGGCCGCGGAAAGCTCGGCCATGTACGGCGCATTGACCTTTGACAAGTCGAATATGTTTATCATTTCACGTACTTCAGAAATTCGTCATAATCACGGATGTAGTCGCTCTCCTCGTAAAACTCGGAAGCGAGGACAAGGCAAACCGCGCCTGAAGAAAAATCGTCAAGCGTGCGCCAGGTGTCAGTCTCTACAAGAAGCCCCTGGTATGGATGGTTCAACAGGTACGTCTGCCTGTTTTCCCCGTCGTCAAGCGTGACATGGAAACTGCCGCTCACGGCGATGATGAACTCCTTGCAGGCCTTGTGCGAATGGCCGCCACGGCTCTCTCCGCCCGGCACATCGTAAACCCAATACACACGCTTCACACCAAAAGGCACATTCCTCATGCCTTCGGCCACGGTCAGGTTGCCGCGCGGGTCTATGATTTTGGGCAGGTCTATTATTTGTCCTATGCTGTGTTCCATAAAAACATGTAATGTTTATGCCGTATTCCGACATGTTGCGATTGGCAAAGTTAAGCATTTTCCGACAAAATAACGCCGCCCGGAGACGTTTTCTTTTCAAGGCGGCGAAAAATCAAACACAAAACCGGTAACTAACCGTTGCCGTGCCCTTGGCCGTGTTTCACGCTGCAAAAGACCATCAACCACACGGCAAAAGGCCACATTTTACAACCCGAAAGACCGCCTTTTGCAACACATTGAGCATCAGCATGTTACACACCAGGAACACGCCAAGCCAAAAGCAAGCCGACAGAATGCGCCTTCATGGGCTACAAACACGGCCGTGAAAAACGGGAAACAAAAAACGGGGGCGGCGAATGCCGTCCCCGTTGTCATCATAATGCTATAAAAATCAACGCTTCAGCTTGAATGAGTTCTCGATGCTTTGCACTTCGCTGCAAAACAGTTTGTCAATCTTCAGCCTGTTCTCCACTTGCGTGCAACTGTGGATGACGGTTGAATGGTCGCGCCCCCCGACGAGCTTTCCTATCCGCGAGGCTGGCATCTTGGTGTATTTCTGAGCGAGATACATCGACACCTGACGCGCGACAACATAGTCGCGCTTGCGGCTCCGGCTCGTAACCGCCGCGGTGGAAACGTTGAAATGATTGCACACCGTGTCGAGAATGTCGTCAATCGTAAGCGGTTCGTTGTCTATCTTGACAGCCCTCTTGATTACCCTTTCCGCCAAACGCATGTCTATCTTGCAGTTGTACACCACGGAGAACGCCAAGAGTGAATTGATGACTCCCTCAAGGTCGCGCACGCTTCCGTTGGCCGTCTGGGCAATGAAGTTGACCACTTCTTCCGGTATACGCAAACCGTCGCGCTTGATTTTGCTGTTAAGTATGTCCACGCAAAGCTGCACGTTCGGCTTCTCAAGCTCGGCTATAAGTCCGCAACTGAAGCGTGTCAACAGGCGGTCGCTCATGCCTTGCAGGTCAACGGGCGGACGGTCGCACGCAAGAATTATGCGTTTGCCGTTGCGGAAGAGGTGGTTGAAGATGTGGAAGAACGTCTCCTGCGTCTTCGCCGCCGACACCCATTCTTGTATGTCGTCAACGATGAGCATGTCGATGGTCTGATAGAAGTTGATGAAATCGTTCGTGCAGTTTTTCAATACGGCGTCAGTGTATTGCACTTGGAACAGCCTCGCGCTGACATACAACACACGTTTCTGCGGGAAAAGCTCTTTTGTGCGCACACCGATGGCGTTAATCAAATGGGTCTTGCCACACCCGGAAGGGCCATAAATGAACATCGGGTTGAACTGGGTTGACCTTGGATGCTCGGCGATTGACAACCCGACAGAGCGCGGCAGCTTGTTGCTGTCACCCTCGATGTAATTGGCAAACGTGTGTTTCGGGTCAAGCTGCGAGTCTATGTCCTGAGGTTTTGCGGCGTCAAGCGTCGTGGGCGACTCGTTGATATGGGCCGTCTTCTTGGTTGACTTGTCGATGTCAGCAATGGGTTCAGGCGCAATTTCCTGCGTAAGCCCATGCGTCTTGTCTACCATTATACGGTAATTGAGACGTATGCCAGAGCCGAAATATTTGACAAGCACTTTGTTCAGCAACCCCACATAGTTCTCTTCGAGATAGTCAACAACGAAATTGCTTGGTGCTTGTAATATAAGAACCTTTGTATTGTTGTTGAACGATTCGAATGCGATTGGCTTGAACCATGCGTTGAATTGCTGTTCTGAGACAATTTCCTTTATCAGCAGAAGGCACTTGTCCCAAAGTGCGTTTGGGGTATTATTCATGTCCAATAACTATGGTTAGTATTGCTGCGAGGCTTCTAAGTGAGTGCAAATATCGCAAAAAAACACGACATGTACAAAACCCGTATTTTGTACGTTGCTGGCTGAAAAGGCGTAAATGTCAGAATAAAGGCACTTTAAGCGAAGTTCTTGACATCCAAATGTAACATCCCCATTTGTGTATATAGAAGTATTTGAAAAATAAGAAGTTACAAACAAACGGGCGTGAACTGTCCTGTTAACGCCCAACTTCCGCATACCGACTGAACACGGTATGTATTAACAAGTTCCAAGTTTTTCCATACGTTACGGAGGCAACGCCGTTTATTTAGATGTTTTTTAAATAAACGAAAAAGTTTCATTTAAGAGTTAATGAAACATTGCGAAAGGTCATGTTTCATCAACTCTTAAATCCAGCTTTTAAACTTATTTATCTTTTCTTCCAAACAGCGAGAAGTGAACGTACCGCTTTGGATGAGCCTTCAGGTCAATCAACAACGAGTCGGCGGAACGCATTGTGCTGTTAAGATTGTTGTAAAGCGAGGGGTCACGCATGAGCAAGCCCAGTGTGCCTTGGTTGTTGTTCAACTGCTCCGTGAACTTCTTCACGTCGGCAAGTGTCTCGTCAACACGCGCCATCGTCCCCGCAACGTCTATCTGGTTGATGTTTTTCGCAAAAGCGTTGGCATTGTCAAGCACGCTGTCGGTACGGCTCACCATGCCCGGCACGCTGCTTTCAAGGCTCGCCAACAGACTGTTCAGGCGGCGTGTAGTCACGGTCAAGTTGCCAGTCACGGTCTCTACGTTTTGCAAGGAGTGGTTAATCGCGGGGTTGGCAAGCAGGATATTAAGGTTGGTGACTATCGTGTCAATCTTCGGCAAGATTTCAGCCACGGTGGGAATCATGTTCTTCATCTTGCCCAAAGCACCGTCATTGATGCCTCCCTGTATGGTATCGCCAGGCGTCACGCGTTCACGTGGATTGGTGGCAAGCAGCAAGTTGATTTTCACATTGCCAAGCATGTCGCTTATGATTTCGGCACTGCTGCCTTTAGGTATGCGCAGTTGCTCGTTGATGTCAGTCTCAACGATGATGTCGCCAGCCTTGTTGTAATCGTATTTTATGGCTTTCACCACGCCCACTTGGTATCCATCCGCGTAAATCGGGCTTGACGACGACAGGCCGCTTATGTCCTTGAACGATATGTAATACTTGTTCGCGGAAGAGAACAAGTTAAGACCTTTCAGGAAATTCATCCCGAAGAAAAGAATCACCAAGCCGCATATAGCAACCAAAGCAATCTTGACTTCCTTGCTAAAAAACTTCATAATCTATCTTATTTGTTTGACTTGAATTCTCTAATCGCCTGCCTCACGTCCATCTTCTCGCCATTCTTGAACGCTATTATGAACGCCTGCGGGAACTTGTCCAACAGCGACTTGCGCAGACGGTATATCTCATTGTAATCAGTGGAGGAGCCGCAAGTGTATTTCACCATTCCGCCTTCGTTGTAAGTGTCGATGCCCTCAACACCCTTGAACACGCTACTGCCCGTGCTGATTTTATTGCCGCTTGCCATTATTTGAACCTTGAACACGGGCTTGCCGTCGTCTTCCGGCTCTTTGTCACGCGCCTTCTTGGACGACACCTTCTCGTCATCCTCCTTACGGTCTGCCTTTTTGCGCTTCTCTACCGGCCGCACTTTTACCTCTGGCCCATCGTCATCGTCGTCTTTCAGCGGCTTGTATTTCACATCGCACGCTTTCCCGTACTTGTTCTTGTACTGCACAAAGGCGTTGTATATGCCCTTGGCTATCTTGTCGATGTTCTTCTTGTCGTTCAAGAAACGTTCCTCGTCAGGGGTTGTGATGAAGCCAAGCTCTATCAGGCAAGCCGCCATCGACGTTTCACGCAGCACCAAAAAAACGTCTTGTTTCACGCCCTTGTCCGGCCTTTTGGCTATCGCGCAGACGTTCTTCTGTACGTATTGAGCAAGCTCCACGCTCTTTGACATGTTCCTTGAATGCATGAATGCGAACATAATCGTGCTTTCAGGGGAATTTGGGTCGTAGCCCTCATAATGCTCCTTGTAGTCTTCCTCTATCATGATGACAGAGTTCTCGCGCTTCGCCGCGCTCAGTTTCTCGTCCGACCTGCGCATACCCATTGTGTAAGTTTCAAGCCCGCGTGCGATATGTCCTCCCGGCAAGGCGTTCGTATGTATCGAGATGAACACGTCGGCCTTGTTCTTGTTTGCTATGCTCGCGCGCTTGTGCAACGGAATGAAGACGTCCGTCTTGCGCGTATATATGACCTTGACGTCGGGACAGTTTTGCTCCACATAGCGTCCGAAAGCCAAAGCCACGTTGAGGTTGATGTTCTTTTCGTATGAGAAAGCCCCCTTCGCTCCAGAGTCATGGCCGCCGTGCCCGGGGTCGATTACGAGCGTAAAGCGTTTCTCCGCCCCGGACATTGCGACGGAAAATGAAAATATCATCAGGAACAAATATACTATCCTTTTGCCCATGAATGTCTTATTGTAAATACAAAGTTACTTATTTTATTTACAAAAACTGCAACAATTCAAAAAGTTTTATCATTTATTAAGTGTAGCTCGACGGCCGAACTGTCAACGTCCGCCCCCATGGGAGGGTTGATTTTCTCAACGGTTATGTCGATGGCCTCCACCATCGGCATCGCCTTGAAAATGCTCTTGCCAATCCTGCCCGCAACGTGTTCGAGCAGGCAGGACGGCGTAAGCATCTCCTTATTTAGGATTTCAAACATCTCAGCGTAGTTGAGCGTGTCGGCGACGTCATCGCTTTCAACGGCCTTTTCCAGCGGATACTTGGCACGTATGTTGACAACAAATTCTCCACCTGTGGCCCGTTCTTGCGGCAAGACGCCGTGCCGCGCATGGAAACGCAGGTTCTTCAGGCAAACAAAGCCTGATTTCAACTTACAATTCATAATTCATAATTTGCCGCGCCATGACACTACATTATCCGCACCTTGACGCGCCGCAATTCTTACAGATGAGGCAACCTTCCTGGTAGACAAGGGTTTCCTGCCCGCAAGCAGGGCACTTCTGCCCCTTGGCCTCGGTGCCGTCGGTTATGTATTTCTTAAGCGCGCGTTCAACGCCGTTTTTCCAAGTGTTGATGCTTTCATCCTTAAGCTGGAGCGAGCTTACCAGCTTTATGACGTGAGCTATGGGCATGCGGTAGCGCAACACGCCGGAAATCAGCTTGGCGTAGTTCCAATATTCGGGGTTGAACTTCTCGCTCAATCCTTCAACGGTGGTCTTGTATCCGCGCTTGTTCTCAAACTGGAAGTCGTAGCGGTGCTTGCCGTTCTCGTCGGTCTGCTTTATTATCTTGCCCTTGGTCACGGTCTTGGGCAGCACGATGCCCTCCTCGTCATCTTGCAGACCGGTGAAGATTTCGTATGGATAGCCGTCAAGCAGGCCTACGAAAGCCACCCATTTCTCCTTGTTGTTCTGGAAGCGCACCACGTCGCACTCAAGCTCCTTCGGCCTTACCTCGGTCACTTCGGGGTGGCGGCAGGGCGGCAACTGGTGCTGGGTGGTGATTTCTTCGCCGCCTTTCTCTTTCTTTTTCTCAACCGAAAGCATGACGCCCGAGCGTGAGCCGTCACGGTAAACGGTACAACCCTTGCAGCCCGACTTCCAGGCCTCTACGTACAGGCGGTTGACAAGGGCCTCGTCAACGTTGTTGGGCAGGTTGATGGTCACACTGATGCTGTGGTCAACCCACTTCTGGATGGCACCCTGCATGCGCACCTTCATCAGCCAGTCAACATCGTTGGCCGTGGCTTTATAATAAGGTGACTTCGCTATCAGGTCGTCGATTTCCTCCTGGGTGTAACGCTTCTCGGTGTCATAACCGTTCACCTTCATCCACTCGATGAACTTGCGGTGGTAAACGATGTACTCCTCAAACGAGTCGCCCACCTCGTCAACAAAATCCACATGAACGTCAGTATCGCCGGGGTTCACCTTGCGCCTGCGCTTGTATACGGGCATGAACACCGGCTCGATGCCGCTCGTAGTCTGCGTCATGAGGCTTGTCGTGCCCGTAGGAGCGATGGTCAGGCAGGCTATGTTGCGCCTTCCGTGCTTCACCATGTCAGCGTAAAGCTCTGGGTCGGCCTCCTTGATGCGGTTGACGAAGGGGTTGCCGGCCTCGCGCTCGGCATCATATACGGCGAACGCGCCACGCTCTTCGGCCATCGTCACCGACGAGCGGTAAGCCGCCAAGGCGAGCGTCTTGTGAACCTCCACGGAGAAGTCTGTCGCCTCCTGGGTGCCGTAGCGCAGCCCCATGGCGGCGAGCATGTCGCCCTCGGCCGTGATGCCAACGCCCGTGCGGCGTCCCAACCCGCTCTTGTGCTTGATTTTCTCCCACAAGTGGTACTCGGTGAACTTCACCTCGTCGCTCTGCGGGTCGCTCTTGATTTTCTCCATTATGAGGTCGATTTTCTCAAGCTCCATGTCCACGATGTCGTCCATTATGCGCTGAGCCAGGGCTACATGCTTGCGGAACAGCCCATAGTCGAAGTAAGCCTTGTCAGTGAACGGGTTGACAACGTATGAATAGAGGTTGATTGACAACAGGCGGCACGAGTCATACGGGCACAACGGTATTTCGCCGCAGGGATTGGTGGACACGGTCTTGAAGCCGAGGTCGGCGTAGCAGTCGGGGATGCTCTCACGTATGATGGTATCCCAGAACAGCACGCCCGGCTCCGCGCTCTTCCATGCGTTGTGTACTATCTTGTTCCACAAATCCTTCGCGCTGATGGCCTTTTTCACCTGCGGGTTGTCGCTGTCAATGGGGAACTGCTGCACGTATTCCCTGTCCTCGGTGGCGCAGCGCATGAAATCGTCGTCGATTTTCACCGACACGTTCGCGCCCGTTATTTTGCCCTCGGTCATCTTGGCGTCGATGAAAGCCTCGCTGTCGGGATGCTTGATGCTGACTGACAGCATCAAGGCCCCGCGCCTTCCGTCCTGCGCCACCTCGCGCGTGGAGTTGCTGTAACGCTCCATGAAGGGCACAAGCCCCGTAGAAGTCAGCGCAGAGTTGTTTACAGGCGAGCCTTTGGGGCGCAGGTGTGACAGGTCGTGCCCTACTCCGCCGCGGCGTTTCATGAGCTGCACCTGCTCCTCGTCGATGCGCAAGATGGCACCGTAAGAGTCAGCGTCGCCGTCAAGGCCTACGACGAAACAGTTTGACAACGAGGCCACCTGGTGGCTGTTGCCAATGCCGGTCATCGGGCTGCCGGCGGGCACTATATATTTAAAGTGGTCAAGAACCTCGAACACTTCTTCTGCGCTCAGCGGGTTCTTGTACTTCCGTTCTATCCTCGCAACCTCGTTGGCTATACGCCAGTGCATGTCGGTTGGGGTCTTCTCAAATATGTTTCCGAAGCTGTCCTTCAGCGCATACTTGTTCACCCAGACGCGCGCGGCCAGTTCGTCGCCGCCAAAATACGCCTTGGAAGCCTCATAAGCTTCCTCAAAAGAGTAAGTTTGTTTATTTTCCATGATGGATTAAGAAAAAAAATATGGTGCAAAACTACTAACATTTTTCGAGAAAAAAAAGAACTTTTCGGATTATTTGCCGATAAATAATTTGCCAAAAGTTTTCCAAAAAAGAAAACTTTTCAGCCCGAAACGACGCAACAGGTTGATAAAGAGCAGAGTTGCGCCGCAACGTGAAATGTAATGTTCACTCCACTCCGTTTGCCGCCTGGCATTGTGCATGTTACGCCCTGCCCGCGCCGCGGCGGCACCATTCGGCACACGGCCGAAGCGCAGTGCCGCGGCCATAGTTAACAATTCCATAAACCCTTGATAATCAAACACTTGCCGATATTCCGCCTTTCACCATGCAAAAGGTCATCTTTTACACGGCGAAAGACGACATATCGCATCACAAAAGGCGGCCTTTCACAAGACCGAAGGCGACACATTTTCTTTTCAGATATGACTTTTCTGTGATTTTTTGATTAACTTTGCACGTTGGTATTGACAATATATATAATGTATGGAAACAATTAACACAAGACGAAGCATACGCAAATATTCTGACAAGGATGTTTCAGAAGAGTTGCTGAACCGCTTGCTGTCCGAGGCGTCGCGCACGCAGACTATGGGCAACATGCAGCTTTACAGCGTTGTGGTGACACGCTCAAAAGAAATGAAGGCCAAGCTCGCCCCCGCGCATTTCAACCAGCCGATGGTGACCGAAGCTCCCGTTGTGCTGACGGTCTGCGCCGACTTCAACCGCGCAAGCCGCTGGTGCCGCTGCCGCAAGGCTGAGCCGGGCTATGACAACTTCCTCTCCTTCATCAACGCCGCCACCGACGCGCTGCTATACACGCAGACCTTCTGCAACCTCGCTGAGGAAGAGGGTCTGGGGCTTTGCTTCCTCGGCACGACGGTCTACATGCCGCAGATGATCATCGACGCGCTCAACCTGCCGCAGCTCGTCATGCCCGTGGCCACAATCACGCTGGGATGGCCGGCCGAACAGCCGCCGCTCACCGACCGCCTGCCACTGGAATCGTTTGTACACGGCGAGACTTACCATGACTACTCGCCGGCGGACATCGACCGCTACTACGGCCCGAAGGAGGAGCTGGACGAAAACAAGGAGTTTGTGCGCATAAACAACAAGGAGACGCTGGCGCAGGTTTTCACCGACATACGCTACACGAAGAAAGACAACGAGGCCATGTCGGCCGGCATGATGGAAGCCCTGAAGAGGCAAGGATTCATTGAATGAGGTTGTACGGTTTTACGGTTTTACGGTTACAAGGTCGTCGCAACGCAACGTCACCGCAAGAATGGGGAGAAACAAACCGCATGACCTTACGACCGCCAAACCGCATGACCGAGTTCTGTAACATGCACATTAAAGTCGCAATGTGCATATTACGGGCCTTAAAATGAAAAATATTGTAAAATTATCGCTTTTTCTTGCCAAAATATTTGGAAGTATAAGAAAAAGTTACTATCTTTACAGCAGAATAAAAGAAAGACATAATACAAAGTTGTCTGCGGTCTCAGAAATATTGGAAAATGTCAGACGTACCTGATATTAGACAACTGATGAACGTGTGATGTACTTTCGTGTAACGGGGAGTCTGAATAAGATGGTAAATGTTTGATGTCATGGAGATGTTTTTTACACAAGATGAGGGGAAATGAAGAAAACAAGTTGTTGATATGGATGTTTGAATAATGGTAATAAGACTCCTTGTTACGGAACTAAGAATGAAGGGAGTGTGTCGAGAGAGACACATTCCCTTTTTATTTGTTTATATGTCTTTGGCGCATGAAGCGACACATAACACCTATTATATAATATGACAAGTATCCGCCAAGAAAAAATAAGGCGCGCCATAGTAACGCCGCTACAGCAGTTCATGAACAAGGAAAAGTCGGCCGGCATAGTGCTGGGCGTGAGCATCGTAATAGCCATGGCCGTAGCCAACTCGCCGTGGAGCGAGGATTATTTCCATTTCTTTGAAAACAAGGTAGGCTTCGCCTTCAACGGCGAACAGTACTTGTACTACTCGCTTCACCACTGGATTAACGACGGACTGATGTCGATGTTCTTCTTCGTCGTCGGGCTTGAGCTGAAGCGCGAGTTCATCGGCGGCGAACTGGCCGACCCGCGCAACACAATCCTTCCAATCGGAGCCGCCGTGGCGGGCATGCTCGTCCCCGCTCTGGTTTACACCCTGCTTAACGCTGGAACACCCTCAGCCGGCGGCTGGGGGATACCCATGGCCACCGACATTGCCTTCTCCTTGGCCATAATCTACGCCCTCGGAAACCGTGTTCCGCTGGCCGCCAAGGTGTTCTTGACGACCCTCGCAATCGTTGACGACCTCGGGGCGGTGGTTGTCATCGCACTGTTTTACACGTCGGAAATATCTTTTATCAACATCGCAATAGGCATGACGTTCCTTGGCGTGATGTTCGCGGCCAACAAGGCGGGCGTGAAGAACGTCTTGTTTTACGGCCTGTTGGGCATCGGCGGAGTGTGGGTTGCGTTCCTTATGTCGGGCATCCACGCCACAATAGCCGCCGTGTTGGCCGCTTTCGTGATACCGGCCGACGCCCGCCTGCCCGAACACTTATACCTGAAAAGGGCGGCTGGCAACCTGCGGCGGTTCGCCGAAATCAAGCCGAACAACGTCTCTACGCTTGAACATGAGCAAGTGGAGGTCATCTCAACCATGATGAACGACACGCGCGACGCCATACCTCCGTCGCAACGCTTGGAACATGCCATGCACCCGTTCGTTTCGTTCGTCGTCATGCCGGTGTTCGCGTTGGCCAACGCCGGGGTGTCTTTCGCCGGGCTCGACGTGCAGACGGTGTTCTCAACCAATGTGGCTTTGGGAGTAGCCTTGGGCCTGTTTGTCGGCAAACCGCTCGGCATCATGCTGTCAACCTTGCTCCTCGTGCGCCTCGGAATAGCGAAAAAGACCGAGGCGTTGACCCTACGCCGCATCATCGGCCTTGGCTTCCTGGCCTCCATCGGGTTCACGATGTCGATGTTCATCTCGACGCTCGCCTTCACCGACGACACGATGCTGCTGCAAGCAAAGCTGGGAATTTTCACCGCGTCGATTGCCGGTGGGGCCGTCGGATACAAATTGCTGGGCGCGAAAAACGCAAAAAAATGACGGCAAGGCGGACAAATGACAGCGGGGAGTTTCATTGATTTCAAACTTTAAGGCAACAGGCAAATCCATGAAGTTTATTCATATTTAAGTGCGTTCATATAAAATAAATCTTTCAAAACTCCGTTTCTCTATGAAATGTTGAAATAGATTTATATGAAAATAAGACGCTTTTTTACGAAAAGAGAATTAAGGCTTCGCAAGAAACGCATTATCATAATGCTGTGTTGCATAACGGCATTGGTGGTAGCGTATGTGGTTCTCACATGGCCGAAAAAGAAAAGCCCTGAAGCCCCTGTGGTGTCTGTCGAGACCGTGGGCGTTGAGGATGTAGAGATTTACGGCGACTATGTGGGTCGCGTACGCGCCCAACAGTTCGTTGAAGTACGCGCACGTGTGGAGGGCTTCCTCGAGCGCATGGCTTTCGAAGAAGGAACATACGTCAAGAAAAACCAGGTCTTGTTCGTCATAGACCAGCGGCAATACAAGGCAAAGGTTGACAAGGCGCGCGCCCAACTGCGCAAGGACTCGGCCCTAGTACTCAAGACCAAGCGCGACCTTGACCGCATACGCCCGCTGTTCGAACAGAACGCCGCCAGCCGCCTCGACCTCGACAACGCCACGGCCGCTTACGAAACGGCGGTGGCCAGCATGGGAATGAGCCGCGCAGACCTTGTACAGGCGGAACAGGAACTTAGTTATACATACGTGCGTTCGCCCATTTCAGGATACATAAGCGAACGCCTTGTTGACCTCGGCACACTGGTGGGCACCGGTGGCAAGTCGCTGTTGGCCACGGTTGTAAAGAGCGACACCGTGCTTGTAGACTTCAGCATGACCGCCCTTGACTACCTGAAAAGCAAAGAACGCAACATCATCCTCGGCCGTCGCGACTCCTCGCGCTCATGGCAACCAAACGTAACAATCACACTGGCTGACAACAGCGTGTATCCTTACAAGGGTCTTGTTGACTTCGCCGAACCACAGGTAAGCCCGAAGACGGGAACATTCTCGGTGCGCGCCGAGATGCCCAACCCTGACCATGTGTTGCTGCCGGGCCAGTTCACCAAGGTCCACGCACTGCTCGACGTCCGTGAAAACGCCACAGTTGTGCCGCAGAAAGCACTTATCATAGAGAAAGGCGGAGCTTACATCTACGTGATGCGCCGCGACTCAACGGCTGAACGCCGTTTCATAGAACTCGGCCCTGAGTTCGGCAACAAAGTTGTAGTCGAGCGCGGACTCGCCCCTGGTGAAACAATAATCAGCGAAGGTTACCACAAACTGACACCGGGAATGAAAGTGCGTGTGGCTGCCAAGCCGAAAAACAAAGCACGCGCAAAAGCACGCTGAACAAAAGCTCATAGCCAATGAAAGTCAATTTCTTCATAGACCGCCCGGTATTCTCGATAGTAATATCCGTACTTATTGTCATCATAGGACTCATCGGACTTACGATGCTTCCTATTGACCAATACCCGCAGATAACGCCGCCGGTGGTGAAAATAAGCGCGTCTTACCCTGGCGCAAGTGCCCTCACGGTGTCACAAGCGGTGGCAACCCCCATCGAACAGGAACTCAACGGCACGCCTGGAATGCTTTACATGGAGTCTAACAGCTCCAACTCAGGCGCATTCTCGGCAACGGTTACATTCGACATTTCATCCGACCCCGACCTCGCAGCGGTCGAAATACAGAACCGTATAAAGCTTGCCGAGTCACGCTTGCCGGCCGAGGTTGTGCAAAACGGCATCGAAATAGAGAAACAGGCGGCCAGCCAGTTGCTCACAATCTGTCTTACGTCAAACGACCCGAAGTTTGACGAAATCTATTTGAGCAACTTCGCCACGCTGAACGTGCTTGACTTGTTGCGCCGCATACCCGGAGTGGGACGCGTATCAAACATCGGAAGCCGTTATTACGCCATGCAGATTTGGGTTGACCCGGCACGACTGGCAAGCTTCGGACTGACTGTACAAGACGTGCAAAACGCCTTGAAAGACCAGAACCGCGAGTCTGCCGCCGGCGTGCTTGGACAACAACCCGTTAAAGGACTTGACTTTACAATTCCAATAACGGCGCAAGGGCGACTGTCATCCGCCGCACAATTCGAAGAAATTGTACTCCGCGCCAATACCGACGGCTCGTTCATCCGTCTGCGCGACGTGGCCCGCGTATCGCTCGAAGCGCAATCATATAACACCGAGAGTGGCATCAACGGTGGCAACGCCGCCGTACTCGGAGTGTACATGTTGCCGGGAGCCAATGCTATGGAAGTCGCCGAAAAGGTGAAGGAAACGATGAACGAAATCAGCAAGACCTTTCCCGAAGGTATGAAATACGAGATTCCGTTCGACATGACAACCTACATTTCGGAGTCTATCCATGAAGTTTACAAAACCTTGTTCGAGGCACTCATATTGGTCATTGTCGTCGTGTTCTTGTTCCTCCAAAGCTGGCGCGCCACGGTCATACCACTGGTCGCCGTCCCGATTTCTCTGATAGGAACGTTCGGATTCATGCTGATATTCGGTTTCTCGCTCAACATGCTCACGCTGTTGGGACTTGTTTTGGCCATCGGTTTGGTTGTGGATGACGCCATAGTGGTGGTTGAGAATGTGGAAAGAATCATGGAGGAAGAGCATCTCAGCCCGTATGAAGCCACGAAAAAAGCAATGAAAGGGCTCACCGGCGCGCTCATTGCGACATCCATGGTGCTTGCCGCCGTATTTGTCCCGGTAAGTTTCCTTTCAGGCATAACAGGCCAACTTTACCGCCAGTTCAGCGTAACAATCGTAATATCCGTGCTTCTATCCACGGTTGTAGCTCTCACGCTGAGCCCTGTCATGTGTTCACTCATACTCAAGCCTGTTGACAAAAACAAACCGAAAAACCGCGTCTTCCGCGCCATAAACCATTGGCTTGACTTTGGCAACAGCAGATACCTGTCAGGCATATCGCACATAATAAAAAGTCCACGCCGCGTAATCATAGGTTTCTGCATGGTACTTATAATGATTTTCATCCTTTACCGCCTCACGCCGACAAGCTTCCTGCCAGCCGAAGACCAAGGTTATTTCACAATAGAGCTTGAAATGCCGGAAGGAACGACGCTCGAACGTACCCGTACAGTCACCAACCGAGCCATCGCGTTCCTGATGAAAGACCCTTCGGTTGAATACGTACAGAACGTGACAGGTACAAGTCCGCGCGTCGGGACAAGCCAGACAAGAGCCCAACTCACCGTCATATTGAAAGAATGGAAAGAACGGGATGATGCGACGATAGGCGACATCATGGCGGGAGTGAGCCGCGAGCTGTCAGAATATCCCGAATGCAAGTTCTATCTTTCAACGCCGCCTGTCATCCCCGGGCTTGGCTCTTCAGGCGGATTCGAGATGCAACTCGAAGCGCACGGCGACGCCACGTATGACGACTTGGTGCATGCGGCCGACACTCTGATGCACTATGCCTCCATGCGCAAGGAGCTTTCAGGCCTTTCGTCGTCACTGCAAGCGGAAATACCGCAGCTATATTTCGATGTTGACCGCGACAAGGTGAAGATGCTCGGCGTGCCCTTGGCTGACGTCTTCTCTACGATGAAAGCATATACGGGTTCGGTTTACGTCAACGACTTCAACATGTTCAACCGCATATACAGGGTTTACATACAGGCCGAAGCCCCCTACCGCGAACACCGCGACGACATAAGCCTTTACTTTGTACGCGGTGACAACGGCGACATGATACCACTTACCGCACTCGGCAACACCGAATACACAACCGGCCCGGGCAGCATCAAGCGTTTCAACATGTTCAACACCGCCATCATACGCGGCACAGCGGCACAAGGTTACAGCTCAGGACAAGCCATGGAAGTCATGGAAGAACTGGTGCGTGAACACCTGCCAGACAACATCGGGCTTGAGTGGAGCGGCCTGTCATACCAAGAAAAGCAAGCCGGAGGGCAAACAGGGCTTGTCCTGGCATTGGTTTTCATGTTCGTATTCCTTTTCCTCGCCGCACTCTATGAAAGCTGGAGCGTCCCGGTGGCAGTGCTGCTCTCGCTGCCAATCGCCGCATTAGGCGCATATCTCGGCATTACCGTTTGCGGACTGGAAAACGACACTTATTTCCAAATCGGCCTCGTGATGCTTATGGGATTGGCGGCAAAGAACGCCATACTTATTGTCGAATTCGCGAAAGACGAGGTTGATTCAGGCGTCAACGTATTCAAGGCGGCACTTCATGCGGCACGCCTGCGCTTCCGCCCTATCCTGATGACATCGTTCGCCTTCATTCTCGGCATCCTGCCGATGGTGATAGCCTCAGGCCCTGGAGCAGCCAGCCGAAGAGCCATAGGCACTGGCGTCTTCTTCGGAATGATAGCCGCCGTCACGGTGGGCATACTGCTCATACCGTTCTTCTTCATCACAATATACAAGGGCAAAGCCAAGGCCAAGACACTGAAAAAAGGCATACGCCCGAAAGCAATACAACAGCAAGAATGATTATGGCACACAAAACAAAACTGATACGGCACGCACTCTGCATCTTCTTTTTGGCCGTATTGACAACCTCATGCCAAATCGGGCGGCATTATACGCGCCCAAACATCGAACTGCCGGCAACCCTTACCGACGAAAACAGTACCGACTCGGCATCATTGGCTGACCGTTCGTGGACGGAAATCTATACCGATTCCATACTGCAAGGCCACATTTGGAAATCCCTAAAATACAACAAGGACATGCTGATGGCCGCAGCCCGCATAAAGGAACTGGCTGCCATGAAGCGCATTGACTACGCAAAGCTGTTCCCGTCATTGGGCTTACGCATTTACGGCGAAAAGGAGAAAGACAACTACGGAGGCGACAGTCCGTCGGACGACAACCAGTTCGACCTGAAAGCCAACATCGCGTGGGAACTTGACTTGTGGGGAAAACTACGCTGGGCGCACGATGCAAGCACGGCGGAGTTTATGGCTTCAATCGAAAACCGGCGCGCCCTGCAAATGAGCCTCATCGCCCAAGTGGCACAGGCTTATTACGAGCTGGTGGCACTTGACAACGAGCTGTCAATCGTGCGACAAACCGTGACAGCGCGCCGAGAGAGCGAACATCTCGCAAAAATACGCTACGAAGGCGGACTGACGTCGGAAGTGACTTACCGCCAGGCGCAGGTCGAGCTGTCACGCACGGCCACACTTGTGCCTGACCTTGAGCGGCAAATCACGGCGAAAGAAAACGAGCTGGCTTTCCTCACGGGCGAATACCCCCACCACATCAAGCGTTCGTCACTGCCGCAGGAGGTTAGCTACCCCGACAGCCTGCCCGTCGGCTTGCCGTCATCGCTATTGGAGAGACGCCCCGACGTGCGCGAGGCCGAACAAAAGTTGATTGCCGCCAACGCGGCAGTAGGCGTGGCATACACGAGCATGTTCCCAAACATCACGCTGACGGCCAACCTCGGGGCTGAGAGCGAAGAACTGAAAGACCTGCTGAAATCACCGTATCACCTGCTCAGCGTCAACCTTTTGCAGCCGATATTCGCCATGGGCAAGAACCGCGCGCGCCACAAGGCGGCAAAGGCGGCATACGAGCGTGCCGTCTACGCATATGAAAAGACCGTGCTGTCGGCATTCAGGGACGCATACGACGCCATTGCCAACTTCAACAAGATGAAGGAAATCTACCAGACCCGCTACAACCTGGAAAGCTCGTCGAAGACGGCCTTGTCGTTGGCTCTCGTACAGTATGTGAACGGCGCGATAGGCTACATGGACCTGCTCGACGCCCAGCGTACTTACCTCGACGCCCAAATAGGCCTCAGCAACGCCCTGCTTGACAGCCAGTTGGCCACGGTAAACCTTTACAAAGCCCTGGGAGGAGGATGGGAAGAAAGGTAAAAACGTAAAAAAGCAAAATGGTAAAGCGGCATTGTTGTAATGCAAATACAGAAAACGGGCTGACAAGTTCATTATTACTTGTCAGCCCGTTTTCTGCTTGTCAACATGTTTCTTGAAGACCCGCCGTATCACAAAATATCAATAAAAATATAGAGACGCAAAATTTTGCGTCTCTACACTAATGGATGTTTACAATGTTGCAAACATCTATTTCTCGCATTTCACAGGTTGGCTTGCCGGCTTGTCACTGTTGGCTTGTCTGCTTGCTAAATCACTTGCATGAGGGAGTCCACGGCTTCAACTGCTTGAAGAAGTCGTTGCCCTTGTCGTCAACGAGGATGAAAGCGGGGAAGTCAACCACGTTGATTTTCCATATCGCCTCCATGCCAAGCTCCGGATACTCTACACACTCGATGCTCTTGATGCTGTTCATCGAAAGAACGGCAGCGGGACCGCCGATGCTTCCGAGGTAGAAACCGCCGTGCTTCTTGCAAGCGTCGGTGACAACCTGCGTGCGGTTGCCCTTGGCTATCATGACCATCGAGCCTCCGTGGTCTTGGAACTCGTCAACATACGGGTCCATGCGGTTTGCCGTCGTTGGCCCCATCGAGCCGCAAGGCATTCCTTCCGGGGTCTTCGCCGGACCGGCGTAGAGTACGGGGTGGTCCTTGAAATACTGCGGCAGGTCTTCGCCGGCGTCCAAGCGGGCCTTCAGTTTGGCGTGTGCTATGTCGCGCGCCACGATGATTGTGCCGTTCAGGCTTACGCGGGTAGACACGGGATACTGTGAAAGGAGCTTGCAAATCTCGCTCATCGGCTGGTTCAGGTCAATGCGCACGGCATCGCCCTCGCCGGCGTTGCGCAGCTCTTCGGGTATGAGTTGGCCGGGGTTGTCGTCCAGCTTCTCAATCCAAACGCCGTCCTTGTTGATTTTGGCCTTGATGTTTCGGTCGGCAGAACAGCTCACGCCGAGGCCGATTGGGCATGAAGCACCGTGGCGGGGCAGACGGATTACGCGGATATCGTGTGCGAAATACTTGCCGCCAAACTGCGCCCCGAGGCCTATTTTGTGGGCTTCGTCGAGCAGTTGCTTCTCAAGCTCAACGTCGCGGAAGGCGCGTCCCGTCTCGTCGCCCGTCGTCGGGAGGTTGTCGTAATAGTGAGTCGAAGCCAACTTCACGGTCAAGAGGTTCTTCTCAGCCGACGTTCCGCCGATTACGAAGGCGATGTGGTAAGGAGGACAAGCCGCCGTTCCGAGCGTCTTCATCTTCTCTACGAGGAACGGAACGAGCGTGCCTGGGTTCTGGATGCGCGCCTTCGTCTCCTGGTAGAAGTATGTCTTGTTGGCCGAACCGCCGCCCTTCACAACGCAAAGGAACTTGTATTCAGCTCCCTCCGTGGCCTCGATGTCGATTTGCGCGGGCAGGTTGCAGCGCGTGTTCACCTCCTCATACATCGAGAGGGGCGCGTTCTGCGAGTAGCGCAGGTTCTCTTCCGTGTAAGTCTTGTACACGCCTTTCGACAGTGCTTCCTCGTCGCAGAAGCCCGTCCACACCTGCTGTCCCTTCTCGCCGTGTATGATTGCCGTACCCGTGTCCTGGCAGAAGGGCAGCTTGCCCTTGCTGGCCACCTCAGCGTTACGCAGGAAAGTCAGCGCAACGTACTTGTCATTGTCGCTCGCCTCGGGGTCTGTCAAAATCTTGGCCACCTGCTCGTTGTGCGAGCGGCGCAGCAAGAAGTTTACGTCCCTGAATGCGGCGTTGGCCAGCATGGTCAACGCTTCAGGACTTACTTTAAGGATTTCCTTGCCCTCAAATTCGCTAACTGACACGCCGTCTTTGGTCAAGAGGTAATACTCCGTGTCGTCTTTGCCCAACTGGAACATAGGGGCGTACTTGAAATCAGGTGTTGCCATAATGTTTTGTTTATTAGAAGTGTGCGGAAGCCGATGCGCCGTCTGCGCCGCAGCCTCAAGTTTTATAATGTTTAGCCAATTGTTTTTTCCACCTGCAAAGTTATACAATTTTTCCGAAAACAGGGGCTTTCAGCCGTTTATTTAACCTTGAATGCAATGCTGTTTCGCCGCCGTTCAGTCCGTGACAGGCGGTAAGTCTGTAACCTGCTGACTGTCAGGCATTTCCCAATATGCCACCTTTCGCGTTGTAAAACATGGCCTTTTACACTCCAAAAGATGGCCTTTTACAATGCAATAGGTGGCCTTTCGCGGCTCATCGGCAGTTCAGGTGTATGTTCGGTAAGGAAGCCGACAGCTCATATTCTTCTGTAATCCAGTTTATATCCTTGTACAATCCCGTTTATATCTTTCTGCAATCCAGTTTATATCCTTTTGCAATCTAGGCAGTCGGTAACCGTCATTCCGGGCATAGACCCGGAATCCAGAAAGCATCCGAGGTATCAAACGGCATAGTCTGTGAACACTGGATTCCGGATCGAAGCCCGGAATGACAGTTACTGACAGCCTGGATTAAAGTAAGATATTTATCGGAATTACTATAATAAAACTGAAATTTGCCATGATAAGGTTGAAAGAATGCACAATCATTCCATGCACCTGAACTGCGGATGAACTGCCTTTCTCATTGCGAAAGGCCACCTTTAAAAAAACAACAGGCCGGCAGGCTTACTTACGTTCGTCGTCAGCCTTGCCGTATTTGCGCTCGAACAGCTCCTTGTTACGCTCGCCCCAGGCCATCATCGCGTCGATTATCGGCATGAGGGTGGAGCCGAGCGGCGTTATCGAATACTCCGAGCGGGGTGGCAGTTCGGGGTAGATGGTCTTCTCTACGAGGCCGTCCTCAACCATCTCTTTCAGCTGCATGTCGAGCACGCGCGGCGTAGCTTCGGGCAGAGCCTTGTGCAGTTGGCTGGGGCGCATCGGCCCGTGGCGCAGTTCGTCGAGTATGCACGACTTCCATTTGGGGCCTATCAGACTTATTGTCAGCCTCAACGGGCAGTCGAGGTCGACGGGTATTTTCCTTTCATACATGGTTGTGTGGTTTTATTCCGCAAAGTTAACGATTTTGCATTGAACTGCCGTCATACCCCTGAATAAAGTGGTATGGTGAATAATTTTTCAGTACATGAATAATTTTACGGTACTTGCAAGGACGCAGACTATTTGATAATTTTGTGCCGTAAACGTAACTTTAAAACATATTTATCATGAGAGCAAGCATTGAAGAATATCAGGCAGTAGAGGCTGCGGCTATGAAATTCGTGAAGAGCGTTGCCGAGGGCAACAGCAAGTATGCAAAAGAACTGTTTACCGACGAGGCCGTCCTGTTCGGCTATCTTGACGGAAAGCTCGAGCACGGGTCGATAGAGCAGTTTTATAGGAACGTCGACACCGTAGGCGCAGGTGACGACTTCAAGGCGCGCGTTGACGTTGTGGCCGTCGAGGAGTCGCTGGCCGTGGTGCGTGTGCTCGAAGAGAAGTGGGGTGGACGCATCGACTTCACCGACTACCTGCTACTGTTGAAGATGGACGGCGAGTGGAAATGCGTGGCCAAGGCCTACAATCAGAACTCTGACACGATACAGAAATAAGGAGGCGAGGGCATGAAAATAGTTGTGATAACAGGCAGTCCGCGCAAGGGCGGCAACAGTTTCGCCATGACGGATGCCTTCGTCCGCGAGGCCGAAAAGCTTGGGCACGAGGTCAAGAGGTTTGATGCGGCGTTCATGAAGATAGGTGGATGCCATGCGTGCATGACGTGTTTCAAGACCGGCAAGGCATGTTCGTTTGACGACGACTTCAACCTTATAGCCCCGGCCATACTCGAAGCTGACGCCGTAGTGTTCACGATGCCAACTTACTGGTATTCCATTCCGGCGCAAATCAAGGGCGTCATAGACCGCGTGTACTCGTTTGTTGTCGGCGGCAAGGACATTGCCGGCAAGAAGTGCGGCCTCATAGCGTGCTGCGAAGAGGATGACCCTGCGGTGATGGACGGCATCAGAGTGCCGATAGAACGGTCGGCGGCGCTGCTCAAATGGGACGTTGTCGGCGAAGTGCTTGTTCCCGGCGTGCTCAACGTCGGCGACATAGACAACACCGACGGATGCCGCCGCGCGGCCGAACTGGCCACGAAATTCTGACCGAAGGCCGGCCTCGCAACTGACGGTGTCACGCTGCGTGCGGCATGATATGACAGGGAGCGCAAGCCTGCGCTCCCTGTTTTTGTATCACGTTGATAATCAGAGAGTTATCCGTATGCTGCCGCTTGGCTTGCAAAACATGGCCTTTTGCAAGCCAAAAGACGGTCTTTTACAATGCAAAAGGTGGCCTTTCGCATTGCGAAAGGCCACCTTTTGGAAAATCAATGATTAAGAATTAAAAATCAAGAATTAATCTTATGGCGTGAGAGCGGCGTCAATACCCGAAGATTTCCTCGGTTGTCAGCCGTTTGATGGGGCCGATTTTCTCCAACGCCTTCATGTCGAGCTGTTTCTCGTCGCCGAGGATTAGGTAGCGGTAAGGCTTCTTGGCCATCGTCTCCTGCTCGAATTTCACTACATCGTCCATTGTCAGCGAGGGCACTGTCTCGTAGATTTTCTTGCTCAGACTGTAGTCTATGCCCAAGTCTTTCGCGTTGAGGTAAGCGTTGATGATGCCTTCCTTCGTGGTGCGCGCCGTGGCGAGACGCTTCATAAGGGCTTGTTTCGCCAGTCCGAGAGCCTTTTCCGACTGCGGCATCGTGTCCAAAATGCTGTTGAAGGTGCGGATGCAGTCCGTCATCTTGTCGTTCTGCGAGATGATGTAAGTGTAGGCATATTCAGGCTCTCCCTCGTAACTCGGCGTGCCGTAGTCGGCGAACGCACTGTAAGCAAGGCCGCGCGCCTCGCGCAGTTCCTGGAAAACAACCGAATTCATGCCGCCTCCGTAATACTCGTTGAACAGCGAGACGACGGGCTGGTTGGCAGGGTTCCATTGACGGTTCTCGTTGTGATACTGCACCATGTAAATGTTCTTGGCGTCATACGGGGCGATGTAGACCTCGTTCTGCGCGGTCTGCTGCATCATGTAATTCCTGCTTTTGGGTGCGTCGACAAGCCTCTTGGCCGTCTTGTGGTGTTTGTCAATGGCGGCGGTAAGCTCGCCCAGCTCCATCGGCCCGTAGTAAAGCACTGTGTGCTTGTAACCGTTGAACGCCTTGACCATGTCAACGAGCCGCTGCGGCTCCATCTCTTTCAGTTCCTCTGACGATGGAATGTTGCGCGCCGGGTTGTATTCACCGTACATCCCGTACTGCATCAGGCGGCTGAAGTTGGTTCCTTGGTCGAGCTTGTTGTCCGCGCGCGACTTCAGTTCTACGCCTACATACTTATTATATGCCGCCGTGTCAACCTTGGCGTTGGCCAAGAGGTCGTCCATAAGAGCCATGGCTTCGGTCATGTTTTCAGCCAGTCCGCTTACGTAAATGTTGGCTGCGCGCGTGCCTATGCTTATCCCATGGCTGCAAGCCAGCGAGTAAAACTTCTGCTTCAGTTGCTCCGCCGTCATCTTGTCAGTGCCGAGGTAGTCGAAGTAACTTGCCGCGTATGGCAGCCACTTGTCGCTCGCCCCGCCGAAGTCGAAATGATATGTCAGCGTGAAGCGCCCGTTTTCGGTGTTCTTTACGTATAGCACTGGCAGGCCGTTCTTCGTCGTGGCTTTCGTCAAATCCTTGTCGAAATCGACGAACTTTGGCTGGATCGGCTCAACTTTCGAGTCGGTTATCTCCTTGACGAACGCGCTTTGCAGGTCGCGATTGGCTGGAATGGCCGTTATTTCGGGCTTGTCAATCTTCCTGATTGTGGTGTCGTTGCCTATGCGTTTGTACACGGTCACGTAACCGTCGGTGAAGTGACGGCGGGCAAAGTCGATTATTTGCTGCTTCGTTATGCCCGAAATGCGGTCTAACTCGCCGACAACGTCGCTCCATTTCTTCCTCGTTATGAATGCGTCGGCCATCATGTAGGCGCGGTCGTCGTTGCTTTCAAGCGTGCGGTAGTATTGCAGTTTCTTGTTGTTCACGACGGCCTTTATGAGGCTTTCGTCAAAGTCGCCGCGCTTCAGCTTGTCTATCTCGCCGAGCATGAGGGCTTTCACCTCGTCAAGCGTCTGTCCTTCTTTCGGGTATCCAATCATTATCATGGCTGAATATTCGGCCAGCGGCATCGTCGCTGCACCTCCGCCGAGCCACTTCATCTGCTGGTCGAGGTCGAGGTCCATCAGTCCCGCCGTGCCGTTTGACAGAATGTTGGCCACCACGCTGAGCGTGTCAGCCTGGTAAGAAGCCGACCCTTCGAACTTCCAACCCAAGTAAATGTTCTCCGCCTCCTGGCCAACCACGGTGGTGTCAACGGGCGCAGTGCGGTCAGGAACAGGCGCGTACTGTGGCTGCGAGAGGTTTGCGCTGGGTTTCCATGAGCCGAAATACTTGTCGATAATGGCAATCACCTCGTCGGGATTGAAGTCTCCTGACATGCAGATTGCCACGTTGTTTGGCACGTAATACCGCTTGAAATAGTTCTTGATGTTGACTATTGACGGGTTTTTCAGGTGTTCTTGTGTTCCGATAGTGGTCTGCGTGCCATACGGATGACCGGGAAACACCAACTTTGAAAAGGCGTTAAACTGCTTTTCCCTGTCGCTTGCCAGGCCGATGTTGTACTCCTCATACACGGCCTCAAGCTCCGTATGGAAGCCTCGGATGACCATGTTCTGGAAGCGGTCGGCCTCTATGCGCGCCCAATTCTCCACCTCGTTTGACGGTATGTCTTCAACGTAGCAGGTCATGTCGTTGCTCGTAAAGGCGTTCGTTCCCTCCGCCCCGATGGCCGACATCAGCTTGTCGTACTCGTTGGGGATGAAGTATTTGGCCGCAAGTTGCGAGAGGCTGTCTATCTTATGATAGTAAGCGCGACGCTGGAGCGAGTCCTTTATGGTCCTGTAAACCTCAAAACGGTTTTGTATCGAGTCGAGAAGCGGTGCCTCGGCGGCCGCGTTTGTGGTGCCGAACTGGCGCGTTCCTTTGAACATGAGGTGTTCAAGATAGTGTGCAAGACCTGTCGTTTCAGGCGGGTCGTTGCGGCTTCCCGTGCGCACGGCGATATATGTCTGGATGCGCGGTTTCTCGTTGTTCACCGAGAGATATACAGTCAAGCCGTTGTCAAGTTTGTATATTCGGGTGGCCATAAGGTCGCCCGGCACGGTCTCATACTTGTATTCCTTTGCCGCAAGCGGCAGCGCGATGGCGAGCAGTAATACAAAAAGTGCTGACTTCAATTTGCTCATTTATTATTTGATAAGGAATGTTTTTACGCTTTGTTCATGCTTTGCGATGATGGCGTTCACGCCTGCTTGTCACTTGTCCGCCTGTCGGCTGGCGTTTCACGAAAGCTGCGAAAGGAACTTGTCAAGCACCGCACGGTCGATGTCTCCCATCCGGTATTCCTTCTCCGCGTCGCTGCGTATCTCGTCAAGCCACGCTTTCCGTGCGGCTGCTCCACGCTCACGCAAGGCCGTGAAGTCGTCTTCAGTCAGGCTGTCAGTGCCCAAATAACGCCTCATCAGGCTCTCTGTGTACGCCCAAAGATAATCAGGATAACGGTCATTGTAGGCTGAAAACATGTCAACCAACGAACAGACGCTGCCCAACATGCCATATTTCACTTTCTCGGCAAGCCTGTTTTCCTCCACCGACGGCAGCAAAAGACCTGCCAAGTCGCTCCATTCGTCTGCGCCTTGGGGCACACACTGGTCACCAAAGTCACGCGAAGCAAGCACATCCCCGATAAAAATCTCAACGGCCATGTTGTACAACCGCAGTCCGCGTTGCAGCGATTTACGGCTTATCTTACATCCGTTGAACATGTATTCAGCCGCGTCTTGCCCCTGCTCCTCCTGCATTTGAGCCAACAAGTCGCGCCCTTTCATCACCTCACCAACCGTGAACGGGCTCAGCCAATCGTAATTGACGACGCTCTTTTTCGACGCCGGCAACCTTACGTCACGCCTCGGCCATTTGGTTATGTCACGGAAAAGACCGACGGTGGTGATGTTCTTCCCCGGTACAACATACGTACTAACGCCGTCGCCTATGACGTAAGAGAACGGCAGCGGACGCGTGTCCGGGTGGTTGGCGATTTTGCCAATGCACACCGAGAAAGCACCTATATTGGCGGGAAGCAACGTATGCGAGCCGCTGGCGGTCTTCGTTCCACGCTCCAGCGAGCCGTAATGCAGCGGCCCCATCTTGTACGCATGGTTGCTGAAGTTGGTCGCCGAGCCGGCATTGTAGAACGAAGTCATGCAGCCGATAAGCAGCGTACTCTTGTGATGTGACGCCGAGAAGGGGCCGCAGAAAGCCGCGCACGCCTCGCCGTTGGCCATGTAAGAGTTGGCGAAAAACAAGCTGCTTTCAGCCGTGAAGCCGTTGGTGATATGACACGCCTCGCCCACAAAACAGTTGAAGATTTTCGCGCTGTTGAGTATCGACGAGCCGTTGGTGATGATGGAGTTCTCGCAAATGACGCCCGAACCGATGAAAACGCTGTCGTCGAGACCAGCGGCCAAGGTGCAGTCACTGAGGCGACAAGCCCCGTTCACCTCGCAATTGTCTGATATGTTGGTATTTGTGATTTCCGTGGTGTTGACTATGCGCACCCTGTTGCCTATGCTTCCACAGTCGGCCGAGCGCATGGCGATGTTGTCCCTGACGAGCGTCCGCATGGCTGAAGCGAACCCCTCGTCGCCCCAATGAGCCACCATGAAGGCGGCGAGGTTGCTTGTCAGGCCGTTGAATAGTATCACGTTGCCGCTGCCGGCCTCGTTGAGAACGGATATGGTGTTGCCTTCGCCATACGTGGCCTCGGCCGTAGTTTCGATGGTCGAGACGTTGCGTATGTAGCATTCGTCGCCTATCGTATAATTGTTGATGTAGTTCCCGATGTTCTCTATCAGGCAGTTGTCGCCCACGGTGGTGTCGCGCAGCGTGGCGTTGCGCACGCCCGAGTGCATGAAGAAGCCGTTTGAGACCTCTATGCTGCGTTCAAACACGCCGAGGTTCACCGTTCCGAAGAACCTGACATTGCTTACATAAGCCGGACTGAAGTCGTCGGCCACGTTGACGGTTGTCCAGTTTTCAGCCGTACATCCGTTGTCTTCAAGCGACATTATCTCGTCGTCGGTAAGTGGTCTGTAGTCGTACATGGCATCCTCCCTTTATTTAAAATTGACAATTGGGAATGGAGAATTGTGATTACTCTTGATGTTTCATATTTTCAAACCTCACAGGATATGGTTTGTGCCTTTATCCCTTTCCGCCTTACAAAGGTAATCATAAATTCCATTCATCAATTTTCCATTCACCATTTATTATAATCATAACTTTCAAATCCACATTTTCAATCCTCCATTTCAACGTCCGTTGAATACAGGAAGTCGTTGTACGGGTATTTCTGCACGTGCAGTTCGCGCACCAGCTTGTAGATTACGCTGCGCATCTCGTCGATGTTCGTCCTGTTTTTGGCCGAGATGAAGAGGCAGTTGTCGTCGAGTTTCGCCATCCAGGTCCTCTTCAGTTCGTCGAGCGTGACGTTCTCCTTGGTGGCCGGGGTCAGGTCGTCAGGCTCCTTGTCAACCCAAGTGTAGGCGTCGATTTTGTTGAAAATTATCATCGAGGGCTTGTCGGCGCAGCCGAGGTCGCCCAGCGTTTTGTTGACCACGTTGATTTGTTCCTCGAAGTCGGGATGGGATATGTCAACCACGTGCAGCAGCAAGTCGGCCTCGCGCACCTCGTCAAGCGTACTCTTGAACGAGTCAACAAGGTCAGTGGGCAGCTTGCGGATGAAGCCCACGGTGTCAGCCAAGAGGAACGGCAGGTTCTCTATTACTACCTTCCTGACCGTCGTGTCGAGCGTGGCGAAGAGCTTGTTCTCGGCGAACACGTCACTCTTGGCCAGCAGGTTCATGATGGTTGACTTGCCCACGTTGGTGTAACCCACGAGGGCAACGCGGATAAGCCGCCCGCGGTTCTTGCGCTGCGTGGTCTTCTGCTTGTCGATTTCGGCCAAGCGTTGCTTCAGCAGCGACATGCGGTTGAGGATTATTCGGCGGTCCATTTCGAGCTGGGTCTCGCCCGGGCCGCGCAGCCCCACAGAACCTTTTCCGCCTCCTGAGCCGCTTCCGCCGCCCTGACGCTCAAGGTGGGTCCACAGCCTTTGCAGGCGCGGCAGCATGTAGCGGTACTGCGCCAGCTCCACTTGCGTCTTGGCGTTGGCCGTCTGGGCGCGCATGGCGAAGATGTCGAGGATGAGCGAGGTGCGGTCAAGGATTTTCACCTTCAGCTCGTTCTCGATGTTGCGGATTTGCTTGGCTGACAGCTCGTCGTCGAAGATGACCATGCCGATTTCCCGCTCGGCGTCCTCCTCGGCCTTGATGTATTGCTTTATTTCCTCGAGCTTTCCCTTGCCGACGTATGTCGTCTGGTTGGGGCCGTTCACCTTCTGCGTGAAGCGTTTTACGGTCACCGCCCCGGCCGTGTCGGCCAGAAACTCAAGCTCGTCAAGATATTCCTTGGTCTTGGCTTCGTTCTGTTCCTGCGTGATTAGCCCGACGAGGACGGCCGTTTCGGCCTTGACTTCGGATATAACAAATTCCTTCATTCGTAAGTTTCGTGTGTTATTATATTTAGGTACAAAATTACATCATTTCAATTAAATCGCAAAACAAACGCGCCTTTACCTTGTTCGCTTTAACGCCTTTTCACCATTGGTTTTGCCAAAGACCGTCTTTTAGGGCGCAAAAGGCCGCAAAACGCGTGGCAATATGCCACGTTTCACGGCATGAAACACGGCATATCGCAAACCCGCTGACATCCAACGAGTTACAACGCAAGCACAAATACAGGCGCGGACGCGCGGGTAAACAACCGCCAAGAAACTACAGCCGGCATGCACATCGCGCTCCGCCATGACAACAACATCGCCCGGCCGAATTATGTTTCAAATATTTTACGCAACTGTTTTTTCGTAAACGTTTACGTAAGTTTTTTGACTAAAAAACTTACATTTTTGACACAAGTCGATTTTTTTGCCTACTTTTGCTCCCGTAATCAAGAAGAGATTTTCAGAATTACATGCTACATTGATACTAAAGACTAAGACATTCAAAAAGTAAGAATTGCTCTGATGTGACATCAGGGCATTTTTTATTTTCGCATATCAGGCAAAATCGGCGGCATCTCCGGAATTGGAATAAAACCTCGTTGCGTCTGCTTTTATTTCACATTTCTCTCGATTTTCATTATCTTTGCGAACGTTTTACACACATATCAACGTTTTCATCGCATGCAAAACATCTTCAGGAACACCATCAAAAGGATAAAGTCAACATACGGGAACATACGCCACGCCCTGTCACGCCTCAGTGCGTGGCAGCGGAAAAGCGTTGAGGCGCAACCGCTGTCGGCAGAAAAACACGAGTGCCTCAACTGCGGCACGGCATTCACTGGCAACTTCTGCCCGCGTTGCGGACAGTCGGCCGCGGTGGCGCGCTTCACCTTCCGCCACGCGCTGAGCAAGACCTTGGAGGTGTGGGGACTGGGCAACCGCAGCCTGCCGCGCACGCTATGGCATCTCATTTACCGCCCCGGCTACATGATAGGCGACTATCTCGAAGGCCGCCAGGCACCGTATTTTCCTCCCATCAAGATGCTCTTCCTCGTCACGGCGGCGTTTGTCGTAACGCAACACGTGGTAGCCCCAGATGCGATGGAGCGGATTTACGACGATGCCACCACACGCATAACCGAGCAAAAAATCGAAGTATCCGAGGGGGAAGAAGCCTATCCCCTAAAGAAAGACTTCCTTGAGGGGATGAACAACTTTATCGACGCGTTCGACAAAGTTACCGACTTCTTCCGCCAGAACCAGGCCATAGAACTCATCTTGGGGCACGCCCTGTTCGCCTTGGTTACCGTGCGTGTGTTCCGCCGGTCGCCGTCGCGGCCGAAGATGAACCTCACCGAGTGTTTCTTCGCCCAAATCCTCATCGCCAGCCAGCTAATGATGGTGTCGCTGGTGTGCCTCGTCGCCACCCAAGGCAGCATGTGGCTTGACAATATGTACTGCATGCCCACGTGGCTGCTGATGCTCGTCCTGCTCTACGACTACAAGCAACTGTACGGCTTCGGCCTGCTGCGCACGGCGTGGTACACCCTGAAGGTTCTCGTCGGCTGGTGGTTCCTGATGTTCCTGCTGCTTGTATGCTGGATGGGGGCAAGCGTCGTGTGGACGGCGATATGCAATTAAACATTAATTGAAAAATGAGAATGGGGAATGGATAATTATGATTACCCAAAGAGGTTAAAGCCTTCAATGGTAATCATAATTATCCATTCCCCATTCTCATTTTTCAATTACGAAAAGCCAGTCCGTCGCTTCCTGCGTCAACGACGATGGGCTTCGTGCGGTCAACAGTGCCGCCAAGGAGCTGCTTGCTCAGGTCGTTGAGCATGTAGCGCTGGATGGCGCGCTTTACGGGACGCGCTCCGAACTCGGGGTCGAAGCCGGCCGAGGCCAAGAAGTCGATGGCCGCTGGAGTGACATCGAGTGTTACGTCCTGCTGCTCCAGCATCTTCTTCACGCCGTTAACCTGAAGCCTTACCACGTCGGCGATTTGCTCTTTCGTCAACGGAAGGAACATTATGGTCTCGTCGATACGGTTAAGGAACTCCGGACGGATGGTCTTCTTCAGCATCTCCATCACCGTATTCTTCGTCTTCTCCACAACAGCATCGCGGTTGGCGTCCGTGATATGCTCGAACTCCGACTGTATGTACTGGCTTCCGAGGTTTGAAGTCATGATGATGATGGTGTTCTTGAAGTTCACCGTGCGCCCCTTGTTGTCGGTCAGGCGGCCGTCATCCAATACCTGCAAGAGGATGTTGAACACGTCAGGGTGCGCCTTCTCGATTTCGTCGAACAGCACAACGGAGTAAGGTTTGCGCCTTACGGCCTCGGTGAGTTGCCCGCCCTCGTCGTAGCCAACGTATCCCGGAGGCGCGCCGATGAGGCGCGACACGCTGAACTTCTCTTGGTATTCGCTCATGTCAATACGCGTCATCATCGTCTCGTCGTTGAACAGATACTCGGCCAAGGCCTTCGCCAGCTCTGTCTTTCCTACGCCGGTCGTACCGAGGAAGATGAACGACGCGAGCGGCCTCTTCGGGTCTTGCAGACCCGCACGGCTGCGCCTTACGGCGTCGCTGACGGCCGTTATGGCCTCGTCTTGCCCGATGACACGCTTGTGAAGCTCCTCTTCGAGATGCAGGAGCTTGTCCTTCTCGCTCTGCATCATTCGCGTAACGGGTATTCCCGTCCAGCGGCTTACCACCTCGGCGATGTCGTCCGCGGTGACCTCTTCACGTATCATGGCGTTGCCGTCCTGGGTCGAGCGCAGTTGCGCCTGTATGCTCTTGATGTCGTCTTCGAGCTGTTTCAGCTTGCTGTAACGTATTTCAGCCACGCGCTCATAGTTGCCCTCGCGCTCGGCGCGCTCAGCCTCGAAGCGCAGTTGCTCCATCTGCTGCTTGTCCTGCTGTATTTTGTTGACGAGTGCCTTCTCGCCTTCCCACTTTGCGCGGAATGCCTTTTCCTTGTCGCGAAGCTCGGCGATGTCCTTGTCGAGCTGGGCGATTTTGGGCTGGTCGTTCTCCCGTTTGATGGCCTCGCGCTCTATTTCGAGCTGCTTCAGGCGGCGGGTGATTTCGTCAAGTTCCTCCGGCACGGAGTCACGCTCCATGCGGAGCTTGGCCGCGGCCTCGTCCATAAGGTCGATGGCCTTGTCTGGCAGGAAGCGGTCTGATATGTAACGTTCAGACAACTTGACGGCGGCTATGCACGCATCGTCCTGGATACGCACCTTGTGGTGGTTCTCGTAGCGTTCCTTCAGGCCACGGAGGATGCTGATTGCGCTGAGTTCGTCAGGCTCATCGACCATCACCGTCTGGAACCTGCGCTCCAAAGCCTTGTCTTTCTCGAAATACTTTTGGTATTCGTTGAGGGTCGTCGCGCCGATTGAGCGCAGTTCGCCGCGCGCCAAGGCGGGTTTCAATATGTTGGCGGCGTCCATCGCTCCCTCGCCGCCTCCTGCCCCGACGAGTGTGTGGATTTCGTCGATGAACAGGATGATGCGGCCCTCTGAGTTGGTCACTTCCTTGATTACGCTCTTCAGTCGTTCCTCAAACTCGCCCTTGTATTTCGCCCCGGCCACGAGCGCGCCCATGTCGAGAGAGTAGAGCTGCTTGTCTTTCAGATTCTCAGGCACGTCGCCGCGCACTATGCGCTCGGCCAATCCTTCAACGATGGCCGTCTTACCCGTACCCGGTTCACCTATTAATATAGGGTTGTTCTTGGTTCGGCGCGACAGGATTTGGAGAACCCTACGGATTTCGTCGTCACGCCCGATGACGGGGTCGAGCTTGCCTTGGCGGGCTTCCTCAACGAGGTTCTTGGCGTATTTCTCCAGACTTTGGTAGTTTTCGTCAGCCGACTGCGACTGCACTTTCTGCCCTTGGCGCAGCTCGTTGACAGCCGCGCGCATGTCTTTCTCTGTGCATCCTGCGTCTTTCATTATGCGCGACGCAGTGGAATTGACCGTGAGCAGGGCGAGCAACAGCGGCTCTACGGACACGAACTCGTCGCCCATCTTCCCTGAAATGTCAACAGCGCGCTGCAACACGGCATTGGTGTCGTTGCCCAAGTAGGGCTGTCCGCCCTGCACGCGGGGCAAGCGGTTGATTTCGCGGTCGATGACCGCCTCCACTTGCGTGGCGTTCACGCCGAGCTTGGAGAAGATGAAGCCGGTTACGTCCTTGGCCTTCGCCATCACCCCTTTAAGCAGGTGGACAGGTTCGATGGCCTGCTGGCCGTTCCGCTGGGCTGTGTTGACAGCCTCTTGCACGGCCTCCTGCGCCTTGATTGTGAATTTGTCGAATGTCATATCATTGTCTCCTTTCTTTGTTTTTTCGGTTTTACGGTTACACGGCTGCAAGGTTTTCTGGTTGCAGGGCCATACGGTCAGCCCGTAAGCCTTTGCCCGTTCAGCCGTTCACTGACCTTAAACTCAAAATATGTGCCCGCGCACAATATCTGCCATTATGGCATTCAAAAGCGACAAATTGTCTTATCCATGTATTGTTTGAATACGCATCTGGCACCATGCGGCAAGCGGCAGCCAAACGACTGATAATCAACATGTTAGCAAAAGGTCACGTTTTGCCTCGCAAAAGGTGGCCTTTCAGCGTGCGTTTTACGGCCTTTCACGAAGCAAAAGGCCACCTATTGAAAAACAACACACGCCAGCCTTTGACGTTGGCGGCCTTTTCCGTATATTTGCAGCACAAAAAACAGCAACAAGAATATGAAAGCATTGGAAGACCGCATACTACGAGACGGCAAATGCCTGGAGGGAGGCGTACTGAAAGTGGACAGCTTCATCAACCACCAGATGGACCCCGCGCTGATGAAGCTGATGGCAGAGGAGTTTGCAAGGCGTTTCGCGTCAGAAGGCGTCAACAAAATCATCACCATCGAGGCAAGCGGCATAGCCCCTGCAATCATGACTGGCTACGTGATGGGAGTGCCCGTGGTGTTCGCCAAGAAGAAAAGGCCAGTCACCATGGACAACATGCTGACAACGAGCGTCTACTCGTTTACGAAACAGTGCGATTACGACATCTGCGTAAGCGGCGAGTTCCTCAGGCAGGGCGACAGGGTGCTGTTCATTGACGACTTCCTCGCCAACGGCAACGCCGCAAAGGGAATGATCGAACTTGCCAAACAGGCGGGAGCCGAACTCGCGGGCATGGGCTTCTTGATAGAAAAGGAGTTCCAGCACGGCGGCGACCGTCTGCGTGAAGCGGGCATAAGGGTTGAATCGCTGGCTGTAATCGAAAGCCTTGACGACTGCAAGATTAAATTCAAGGGGAAATGAGGTCGAGGATTGACGAAGAAAAACGCACCATGGAGGCCATGGTGCGGCTGTATTGCCGCCGCAAAGAGGGCAACAAGGAGCTTTGCGATGACTGCAAAGCAGTGATGGAATACGCCAACAAGCGGCTGTCGGCATGCCGCTTCGGCGAGCGAAAGCCTACATGCCGCCTATGCACCGTGCATTGTTACCGCCCGGACATGCGCCGCCATGTCAGCGAAATAATGCGCTACGCAGGACCGCGCATGATGTTGCATCACCCGATGATGGCCATAAGGCATATTTTGAGGGAAATTATTAAAGGTAAAAAAGTAAAAAGGTAAAAAGGTAAAGAAAACAAAAACTATCTTCGTTTGCGGTAAATTATGTTCTTTACCTTTTTACTTTTTTACCTTTTTACCTTTCCATCATCCTGTCCCGGCACTTCTCCATGAGCCATTTCGGCGTACTCGTGGCACCGCAGATGCCTACGGTCTCGACCCCGGATAGCCACGACGGGTCAATCTCCTCTGGCCCTTCGATGAGATGGCTGTTGGGATTTACGCTCTTACACTCGTTGAACAATACGCGGCCGTTGCTGCTCTTGCGTCCGCAGACGAAAAGGATCAGGTCGTGACGCATGGCGAACGCGCTGATGTTGGGCATGCGGTTGGCCACCTGTCGGCAGATTGTGTCGAAACTCTTGAACGTGGCATCGGCCGAAATATGCGCCGATATGTAGTCGATTATGCGGTGAAACTCGTCAAGGGACTTCGTCGTCTGCGAATAAAGATATATGTCACGACTGAAATCCAACGCCTTGACGCCATCCAAATCGGCCACAACGACGGCACGCCCGTTGGTCTGCCCGACGAGGCCAAGCACCTCGGCATGGCCGGGTTTGCCGAAAATAACAATCTGGGCGTCAGGGTTTGAGTCGTATTTCTGCTTTATCCTGCGTTGCAACTGCAACACGACGGGACACGTGGCATCAATGATTTCGATGTTGTTTCGCCGCGCAAGCTCGTATGTCTCAGGCGGTTCGCCGTGGGCGCGCAGCAGGACTTTAACGTCGTGCAGGCGGCTCAAGTCATCGTGGTTGATGGTTTTCAGCCCCATGCGCCGCAGCCGCTCACACTCCATCCCGTTGTGAACAATGTCGCCGAGGCAGTAGAGCGTCTTGCCTTCGGCCAGCTCTTCCTCAGCCTTGCGTATGGCAGTGGTCACTCCAAAGCAGAACCCGCTGCCGCTGTCTATCTCGATTTGCATGATTTATCGTTTTTAATTTAATCTTTGTAGTTAAAGGAGTTAAGGTAGTTAATGGAGTTAAAGACAAATGTTTTTACGCTTGCGTAATACCATTTTGCCGCTTTATAAATACAAGGCATTTGTCTTTAACTCCTTTAACTACCTTAACTCCTTTAACTACCAAACAAATTACTTGTCTTTAAAATACACATCCAACAGTTCTTTCGCCGCGGCGAAACTGGTACGCTCGCCGGCAAGCACCGAGCGTTCAGCCTCCTTCAGGCGTTGCTGTATCAAGGGGTTGTTGTAGAAGTTGCCGCGCAGGTGTTCGTTGATGCTTTCGTACATCCAGTATTTGCTTTGCTCGTTGCGGCGGTAATAAAAGTAACCGTTGCCCTTCACAAAGTCAAGATACTCATACACCATATCCCAAATCTCTTTTATGCCCGTACCGTAAAAACCGCTGTAACACAACACCTTGGGCTGCCATCCGCTGTCGGGGGCAGGGAAAAAGTGCAGAGCGTTGCGGAAGTTCCGCGCCGCAAGGTGGCACTTGTCAACGTTCTCGCCGTCACATTTGTTTATGACTATGCCGTCGGATATTTCCATGATGCCGCGCTTTATGCCCTGAAGCTCGTCGCCGGTGCCCGCAAGCTGGATTAACAGGAAGAAGTCAACCATCGAGTGGCAGGCCGTCTCGCTCTGCCCCACTCCAACGGTTTCAACGAAAATCTTGTCATAACCCGCAGCCTCGCATAGTATGATTGACTCTCTCGTCTTGCGCGCCACGCCGCCAAGAGAACCGGCCGTCGGACTGGGACGGATGAAGGCATCCTCCCTCACAGAGAGCTTCTCCATGCGCGTCTTGTCGCCAAGTATGCTGCCCTTTGAGCGTTCCGAACTCGGATCTATGGCCAAAACGGCAAGTTTTCCGCCAAAACGGTCGAGTACATGGATGCCGAACTGGTCGATGGATGTACTCTTGCCCGCCCCCGGAACGCCGCTTATGCCTATGCGGACGGAGTTTCCGCTATGCGGCAGACACTTGTCTATAACCTCTTGCGCCTTGGCCTGGTGGTCGGGGTTGACGCTCTCTATCAATGTTACCGCCTGGCTGAGGATGGTCACGTTGCCTTTCAGTATGCCCTCAACCATGTCGCCTACCGACAGTTCATGCCGCTTGAAGCGGCCACGCTTCAGGTAAGGATTGACGATTGAAGGCTGCTCTACTCCTGAATTTACGGTCAGGCCCTTGTATTCTTTGCTGTTTTCGGGATGTTCCATGATAATAAATTATTATTTATTTTAGCAATAAAAGAGTAATGATAAAAGGAGTAAGTAAAAACGCTTGATTGCCATGAGAATAATCAACTTGCTCCATTCCTACTTTTAAACATGGCTACTTACTACTTTTCTCCTCACTCCTTTACTGCTTGACAATTCTTTATTTCACCTTGACATGTATCACTACTTTCGACTTGTTGGGGTCGTTGGTTATCATGAGGACGCGTGGCTTGCTCCTTGCGGTCTTCAGACGCTTCTTGTAAGCTGTGATTTTGAGCTTCGCCGACTCGCCTGGGTCAATGCGTGACTTGTTCAAGCTAACCTTCAAACCAGCCGTGAACATCTGCATTGAACTGATGTCCAACCTGCTCTTGCCTTGGTTTTCTATTATGATTGTGCCGTCTTTATCGTCCTTGTCGCCGAAAGAACCAAGGTCAAGCGTCTCTGCTGACAGCTTCATCACCGGCGCATTGGCAAGCTGTGTCTCCGACATGTTCCTAAATTCAGGCAGCAACACAGCCGAGACTGATATTTCCTTGTCATCGCTGACCTTGTCGCCTGGGTACATTCCGAGGTAAACTGATGACTGCGTCAACCCGTAACTGCGCAGCTTGTTTGAGTTAAGCGTCAGCGTAACCACACCCGTATGCCCTGGAGCGATGGTCGTCGGCGACACCGTAGCAGTAAGATAATTAGGCAAGTGCATGACAACCGGACTGACACTCTCTGTCCCGCTGTTGATGACATGTATCCTTTGAACCGGCGTTTCGCCGAGATTCACATCATCAAACTCTACGTTGTTCTTGTCAACACGCACCTTGCCAAGAGTCAAGTCGTAAACTCCGCTGAAATCAGTAACCTGGTCTGTCACGACACCTCGCATCGTCAAGTAAAACGGTTTGTCGGAAGCGTTGCTGTAAATGGCCGCTTCCTTGTGGAAATGTCCTAACTGACGGGCGTCAAAAGTAACCTCAACGATGAAGTTGTCGCCCTTCGAAATAACTCCCTTCGGATAGTTTGCCACAACGCAATCGCAGCTTGTCCGTACCGTGTCTATCACCAAGTCATTACCCTTGTTGCGCAGTTCGAACTTGGCAGTGACGGGGTTTTCATACAACACATTGCCGCAGTCGATGACTTCATGCTTTGCCGATATGCGCTGGGCAGAAACGCCTGAAGCGGCGAAAGCCAGCACTGCGGCGAATATAAGTTTCTTGTTCATTATTCAATTTTATGTTAATTGCATCCCGCCCGACAAGACGGGACAGGTCGTTTTATTTTACTTCAATTGTCAAAGAGACCGCCCTCGCCGAATATTCAGGGGCGTATGCGCACTGCACGGTACACGTTCCGGTCTCATACTTGCCAGCACGGTCGATGTAATATTCAGTCTCAATGACGTGCGTTCCCTTGCTCATGCGGTCGAAATAGTAACAAGTCGCATTGTCTTTCGGGGCACAATAAGACCCCGAACGGTATCCGCTGAGCTGGCTGACAGGCTCCATGCAAGCGGCGCGCTTGTCTTTCACCTGCACGTAATCATAATCACGGTCAGCCCGTATGGTTACACGCACCTTCACACGGTCGCCGACTTTCAAGCCAGAAACAGGCTTTCCGTCAGCCGTAACAAGTTCCCTTGTAACGCTGATGCCGGCTGCCGATGGTGCGACCGATGATGTTTTCTGCACTGACTGGGCGTAAACCGCTCCCCAAGAAGTGCCTTCCGAGGTCTTTGTTGCAGTGAAGACAGAACCTTTGTCGTAGCTTTCCGAAGTCTTGACATAGCCAAGTCCCGCAGTGGCTTGCGGCGTTTCGAGCTGTTTGCCGTCAACTGCAAGCGTGGCGTTCTCGCCGTTTTCAAGCACGGCTGTGTTGCCGTCAAGGAACGCATACACGGCGTTCACGTTGTTGAACGGCGTATCCCAGCCCTGCACACGCTTCTGCATAAGCAGCCAACGCTTCATTTTCTCTATGGTGTCAGCGTAGCCTTTGGCGTCAACAAGCTTCATCGCTTCAATCGCCCTGACTTGAGTCGGGATGCGGTAATCAAACCAACTGTAGCCCGCACGCGGCGAATCGTAGTAACGTCCCATTTCTTCCGTCTCAACGGTGTACTCGTCCAAGCTCTTGACATACTCCCCGGCGAGTTCCGTCTCGCCGCGTTTCGCCATGACAACGGCCATTATCGCCTTGTAATAAAGGTTCAATCCGGCGTAATGCTCTTTCAATACACCGAGCAGATAGTCAGCAGCCTCACGTTCTTTCGCTGTCGGCTGCCAGTCACCCAAGGCGCAAATGTACAGGTAGTGCAGACAGTTGTACGTATAAACATATATCTCCTCACCCTTGGCTTTTGCCTTTTTGGCTTCTTCATATTCCTTGACAACCCTGTTCCCGAGGAATTTCATGGCCTTGGCTATCATTTCCTTGGTCTCAGCCTGTTCACCCGTCATGGCATTGAGGCGCACCAACGTCTCGGTCACTGCTGCCGTAAGTGTGGGCGAACCGTATGGCATGCCCGGCCACCAGCACCACGAACCGTCCGCCTGGCTTTGCAGTTTGCGCAGCTTTTCAAGCGTGGTTGAAAGATTGTTGGCAAGCGTTGACTCGTCAAAATAGCTGGCGAGCATCTGCTTTTGATTTGCCTCGCGGTCGGCGTCGGCCACCCAAGGCGTCTCGTCAAGCACAACGTTGCGCAGTTCCTGGTTCTTTTCCAAACTGCTCATCAGGCTCTCCTGCCCTTCTTCCTGCCGCCACTGGTTGAACACCGAGCGAACTCTCGGCGATTGTTTCAGCAAATACGCGCTTACGCTGTTGGCGTAAAACGCCGTGGCAAGACTTATAGCGTTGTCCTCGCGCGCGTCATTTATATAAGGTAAAGCCTGAACCATCAGCCACGCAGGGTTGTTGGTGTACTCCACGGTGAGCTTCTCGTTGCGGCCACCGTCGGGGAACAGCGGCTTCAGGTCTATCGACTTGACACCTGGTCCGTGCTGTGTGAATGGCACAGTGGTTGTAACAAGCTCAGCGTCAGACAATACAGGCAGGTAATGCTGCTCGCCGTCGCTGAAGTCCTTGCCCTCGGCGAAGATGCGGCAGACGAGCAACGGACGATTGGCATCGGGATAATAATTGAACGAGACGCTGCCTGTTGAACCGGCGGCGACCTCAAAATCCTTCTTCATCTCCACCACGACGCGCTCCGTCTCAGGGTCAACCATCTGCATCACGGCCGTGCCCTTGACACCCTCGCCGCACGTGTTGAAGATGCGGGCGGAGAGCTGCGCCTTGTCGCCAACGCGCACGAAGCGCGGCACGTTGGGCTGCACCATAACTTTCTTTGACGCCACAGCCGTGGCTTCAATCTGTCCGTTGTTCATCTCCTTGTCGTGGGCAAGCCCCATGAGCCGCCATGTTGTCACGCTTTCGGGTAACGTAAACTTCAGCGAAATATTGCCCGTAGAGTCTGTACATAACGCTGGATAAAAGAAAGCTGTCTCGTTAAGGTTCTCGCGGAGCTGAACTTGCAAACCCGCGTTTGCGCCTTCCCCGCCGTCAACTGCAGCGGCATCGACTACCGAATCATCCCCCGCGGCGTTTGAGACTGTCAACGACTCTTCCCTCACCATGGAGTCTTTCTTCATCAAAGGCGCGGCAAGTCTTGCTCTTCCGCCTCTCACCTTTATCGAGCTAAGGTCAACAGCCCGCGTTGCGCCAGTATCATAATAACCATAAGACATTTCTTCCTTTGCCGTCAACACTTCGCCGTAAAGGGGATGGATGAGCGTGGTCGCCATCTTGCCGAAGTCCAACATGGGCACGTCTTGCAGTTTCAGCGTGGCGCTGTTATAGATGTACATAGTTCTAAAATCAGGTTCACTCCATTGCGCGAAAGGCAGAGCGTAATAATAGCTGTTGTCAAACGTCCACGAGAACGGCACGATTTGGTCGAGCGAGGCGTCATACATCGTGGCCAAGAGTTGCGCGTCGGCGGGCTTGCCGTCGGGGCGTGTCACGCTGAGTGTCCACTCCTCCTGCTGACCCGGCGTCAGCTTGTCGCGGAATGTTGCCCATTTCAACACGAGCCGCTTGTCAGGCTCAGGTTTCTTTATTCCAACGCTGTGAGAGTACGCCTTGCCGTCTTTCACCCAAACAAGGTTGATGCGCAACCCCGTGCCATATTCTTCTTTATACGTCAACTTGTAGGTCTTAACGGCGTCGCTCATGTCGAGCGTACCGCTCTTCAGCACTTTCTCGCCTGATATTACGGTGTAAAGCACGTGTACGCTGTCACGAGACGAGCCGAACTGCATGTAAACAGGCTCGCCGCCGAGAGGGAATTGCTCCGCCGAGAGGTAGAACCAGTCGGGCGTATCAACGCAAGGCCTGGCGTCGTCGTAGCTGAACACCACGAACTCATGCCGCACGGTGTCAGCTCCGCAGACAGCCGTCAGAGTGTGCTTGCCCGACGATAGCAGGGCGGCCGTAGCCCAATCCACGCTGACATCCTCATTGGCCTTGGCCGTGAACGTGCCGCTGACGCCGCTCACCGTATAAGTAACGTCGCCCGCGATGTCGTTGCCGGCGGAATTTTTCAGGGTAAAACGGAGCGTCTTCAAGCTGTCGCGCAACGTCTTGTCAGGCATATCGCAGCCGAAGGCGGTGGGCTTTGAGCCAAGCGGCAGGGTGAGTTCGCCGCCACGGGTCTCGCCGGCCTGGTCGGTCACGTCGGCCTTTGCCGTGAAATTATAGAAGCGGGCAATCTTATAAAAGTCATCACGGCCTATGCCCATGTCGTCGTCTTCCCATTTGGGCAGCACCATGGGCATCCTAACCTTGAACTCTCCGTTGCCGTCGGTAACAGCTTCGCCCTCGGCCATATTGCCGCCTGTAGACTGGGCATAAACGCCATCGATGCCGAACCGCCACCAAAGCGCGGCGTTGCGGTCCACCGTGTACTTCACCTTAGCCCCTTGTACGGGCACTCCGGCGTATGTCTTGGCACGGCCTACAACAACGATTGTATCACCGTTTTCATATTTTTCTTTTACCTCGTCAAACTCAACGTAGAACGTAGGCCGCTTGTATTCCTCCACACGGAAACTCGTCATGCCTCCCTGTACATTTTCGGCGCGCACCGAGAACGTGCCCGTCAGCCCGCCCTTTGGCAACGTGAAGGCAGCCGACAGCGTGCCGTAAGCGTCGGTAGTGGCGGTCTTTTCGGCCACGGTCTTATAGTTGGCGTCTTTCAGCACGAGCGTGACCGTGCGGCCTTCAACGGCCTTGCGGACATCGCCCTTGACGCTGCGGAGTATGCCGGCAACGTGGACTGCCTGCCCGGGGCGGTAAATCCGTCGGTCGGTATAGAGCGAGAGGTTGCCGCCCTCGTTGTCAGCCTCGTAATAGCTGAAATTGTTATACGAGTAAAGCCGCGGCATATAATTGTCAGTAGCGGTGTAAGCGCGCAGGGTATTGAGGCTTGCCTTGCCAAGCTCAAGAACAACCTCGCCATCCGCGCCGCACGCCGCGACATACTTCTTACCACTGCCCGAAAGCGAATAAGACACTTTCGCCCCGGCCACTGGTTGCCCGGTCTTGGCGTCAAGAACGGCCACGCGCACCTTGCCGCCGGGCAACACCTGCTGCACGAAGTACATATTGCTGACGTAAACGAGGCTTCGGCCCGGCGCTACGCCTTTCTTGTCGGATGTCACCTCGAGCAGGTAGACACCGGCAGGCAGGCCGCCGAGAGCCACGGATTCTTTCACTTCTTCGTAAGCGGCGTGCCCCTCGTAAGTACGCACCAAGGTCTGCGCCGCACTGCCAGCAGACCTCGCTTTCAGCCTCTTGTACACCTTGGAGTCCTCCGGGTTGCCGTCCTCTGTGCCGTCAACGTTCAGGCGGGTCAGCGTGAAAGTCAGTTTGCCGATGTTTGTCAGCTTGACGTAAGCCGTCACCGGCGTGCCCGGCATGAACACCTGCCGCCCTGCCTCAACACTGAACCGCGGGTTTTCAAGCCGCTTCACGTCGTTGTGCAGTGTCAACATGCGCGGCCACGCGCCCCAGCGGGCTATCGCCTCGTTGGCGTATGCCACGAGGTCTTTGACCGGGACGTCGCATTTATGCATGGACGAGTAACGCTCAATGGCCACTTCGCCGCACGCAGGCAGGTCGCCGTAAAGGCTTATGAGCGAGTCAAGCGAGGCAACGTAGCGCGAGCCTTCCATGCGGCGGACGTACGCGTCGCCGCTTTCCGCGCCGCTGACCCGCACCACATACAGGGCGGCAAGCAGCGTGGCGGCGCGGTTTGTGGTGGTGGCGTAATAAGAGTGCATCTCCTTATACGCCCCGACAGTGAACCCAACGAGGCTCAGGAGGTCGTCGTTGAAAATGGCGGCGTCGCGCCCCTTCACGACGAAAGGCACGTAAGCGTCGGTCTTTTTCTGCGCCAGCAAGGCCGGGTCGGCCATCGCCTTGCGCCTGTATTGCTCTACAAGGGCGTCGCTTCCCTCAATGCGCCAGCGGCCTTCGGCGCACGTCTTGCACAGCGCGGCGTAGCAGACGGCGGCCAGGGCGGGGTCGGTCTTCTCGTACCTCTCGGCCTTCAGCTCCATGCGCGAGACTTGCGGAAGGAGCGAGTCGCGCGAGATTTCGCCCCACGTCATCATCGCCTGCCATTCGGCTTTGAGCATCTGGCCGTAGTTTTTCTCCCTTTCGGCCTTGCCGGCTATGGCCGAAAGGTGTTTCAGGGCGGTGCGGGGCAGGTCTTTCTTGGCCGCGTCAGCCACCTGTTTCCACATATCGTCGTATCCGTCAGCCATTGCGGCGACAGGCATCAATAGCATAGTCAAAAGCAATGAGAAAACCGTCTTTTTCATAATCACATTATTTTGTCCACACAAATGCCCACCGGCGACCATCAGGCCGACAGCGGACGCAATCATTTACAAAGGTAAGAAAAACGGGGCAAACCGCAAAACTATTTAATGTTTCTTTGTTTTTGAAAAGGCTATGCAACACTGCCGCCGGGCCGCACTGGCAGCATCGGGCGGATGCCTTGGCATGTTTCGGCCACCAGCAATAAGCCCATGCGCAACCGACTGGCCGCCAGGATGTTACGAAAGGCCGTATTTTAGCGTGCGAAAAGCCGTCTTTCGCACGCCAATACACGGCCTTTTGCGCGCCAAAAGGCCGTGTATCGCAAGCGGCCTTGCTTAGCAACGCCGCCAAGACGGCAAACTGGCATCAGTCTCATGACGGCGGACAAAATGCGCAGAAGTAAAAAAATATTCGGCTTTTAATTTCTCACTCATGATTAATTTACTACCTTTGCATGCAAATCTAATAAACACGTTATGAATAAGATTTCTGACTTGACACACATCCATGTCAAACTGAAACAGCAAGGGATGAAAGACCTTGTCTTCATCTGTATAGGCATATTGCTGTATTCGTTCGGCTACACGGCGTTCATCCTGCCCGACGAAATCGTGATGGGCGGCGCGTCGGGTATCGCGGCGTTGCTGTACTACGGCTTCAAGATACCGCCGGCAATCTCGATTTGGAGCATCAACATCATCATGGTGCTGATAGCCTTCAGGACGCTCGGGCGGCAGTTCACCGTGCGCACGGTAATCGGCGTGACCATCCTGTCGGCCATGATTGGCGCGCTGCAGCCGGTGTTCGAGGCCTACCCGATGGTGACGGCGGGCGAAGACAAGTTCATGCACCTGCTCATCGGCAGCGTGCTGTGCGGCGCGGGGCTTGGCATCGTATTCTCGCACAACGGCTCAACCGGCGGCACCGACATCCTGATAGCCATGCTGAACAAGTACATGCACATGAACTTCGGACGCGCCATACAGCTTATCGACACCTGCATCATAGGTTCTTCATACCTGCTGTTCCACAGCATGGAGCCGATTGTCTACGGTATCGCGTTCACCATGATTTACAGCTACGCCTGCGACTACGTTGTGAACGGCTCGAAGCAGACCATGCAGTTCATCATCATCTCGAAAGAGCATGACAAGATAGCCGACATGATTAACCAGAACATACACCGCGGCGTGACCGTCGTGCCGGCAAAGGGATGGTACTCGAAGACAGAGACGGACATCCTGATTGTGCTGGCGCGCAAGTACGAGTCGCACGACATACTCAACACCATCAAGATAATCGACCCGAAGGCGATGGTGTCGCAGACGTTCTGCCACGGCGTGTTCGGCGCAGGCTTCGACGAAATGAAATAAACAAGCAGGAAACCAGCGGTAAAACGGCGAAAAAGCGAACAGACAAGGCTGCAAGGCGGAGCAACCACCGGACGGCGGCAACGCACGGACGGCATCAACTTTCCGTCCACCTTGCGCCACAAACGCTTTTTCACCGTTTTACTTTTTCACTCTTTTACCTTTCCAATATTTCGCCCAACCGAAATTTTGCAGTAACTTTTGATAACTTACGCTGCGCTTCGGAAATGCAAAATAAAATCTTGTTTCACTCGTTTTTATTTTGCATTTCACTCAACTTGCAGTAACTTTGCAGGCGAAAAAAGATTTCAAAATGGATAACAAACAGGCAACACTTGAACTCGGGACAAAGCCGGTAGGCAAGCTGTTGGCCCAGTACGCCCTGCCCGCCATTGTGGCGATGACGGCCTCTTCGCTGTACAACATGATCGACAGCATCTTCATCGGCCAGGGCGTAGGACCGCTGGCTATCTCCGGCTTGGCGATAACGTTCCCGCTGATGAACCTGTCCGCGGCGTTCGGAGCGGCCGTCGGCATCGGTTCTTCAACTTGTATCTCTGTGAAACTCGGCCAGAAAGACTACAACATGGCCGAACACATCTTCGGCAACAGCTTCACGCTGAACCTCGTGGTAGGTATCGCATTCGGCATCATCACGCTGCTTTTCCTCGACCCGATCCTGTATTTCTTCGGCGCGAGCGAAAACACCATACCCTACGCACGCGACTACATGCTCGTAATACTGGCGGGCAACGTCGTGTCGCAAACGTTCCTCGGCATGAACGCCGTGCTGCGCGCGGCCAGCAAGCCCAAACAGGCCATGGCGGCGACCATCCTGACCGTCATTCTGAACATCGTGCTTGCGCCAATCTTCATCTGGCCGCTCAAAATGGGAATAATGGGCGCGGCCTTCGCAACCATCCTGTCACAGCTCGTCGCCCTGATGTGGCAAATAAAGCTGTTCAGCAACCAGGACGAGATACTCCACTTCCAGCGGGGCATATACAAGCTGAAAAAGGACATAGTGAAGAACATCGTCAGCATAGGAATGTCGCCGTTCGCAATGAACGTATGCGCCTGCGTGGTGGTCATCTTCATCAACGCCGGACTGTCACACTACGGCGGCGACTTGGCCGTAGGCGCGTATGGCATAGCCAGCAAGGTGTCGTTCATCTTCGTGATGGTGACCATCGGGCTTAACCAGGGCATGCTCCCCATCGCCGGTTACAACTATGGCGCGCAACGTTACGACAGGTTGATGAAAGTGCTTAAATACGCCTTGACAACCGCCACAATCATAACCACCGTGGGCTTCGTCATCGCCGAGTTCTTCCCATACCAGTGCGCACGCCTCTTCACGACTGACAAGACACTGATAGACCTGTCAATCGACGGTATAAGGATACACATGCTGGCCTTCCCCATCGTGGGCAGCCAGATGGTAATCACCAACTTCTTCCAGTGCATAGGCAAGGCGAAGATCAGCATTTTCCTGTCGCTCTCACGACAGATGCTCTTCCTGCTGCCCCTGCTCGTCATCCTGCCGCCAATAATGAAGGTTGACGGCGTATGGACGGCGATGCCCGTCTCTGACACCATCGCCGCCGTAGTGGCATACGTGATGATGGCGAAATACATGAGGAAATTCAAAAAACAAATGTCAGTTGACAAGCAAACAAGTTGACAAGCAGACAAGGAGACATGCTGTACGACTCTTACAAACGGCAACAATGCAAATCTCCTTGTCCACTTGTCTGCTTGTCACTTGTCACTAAAAATACAGATTATGGAAGACAAAAAGATAATAATAAACGTCGGACGACAGCTTGGTAGCGGCGGATTGGTGATAGCCAAGATGCTGGCCAAGGACTTCGGATGCAACTTTTACGACAAAGAACTGCTCAACTTGGCGGCAAAGGAAAGCGGCTTCAGCGAGAAGTTCTTTGAACAGAACGACGAGAAGAAAGGCTTTTTCCGCTCGTTGTTCCACATACATGCCCCTTTCATGTCTGACAGCAACTTCTACAACAACAAGCTGTCACAGGAAAGTTTGTTCCAATTCCAGAGCGATGCCATCCGCAAGGCGGCTGCAGAACACTCGTGCGTGTTCGTCGGACGGTGCGCAGACTATGTGCTGCGTGATTTCAAGAACACAGTAAGCATATTCATAACCGCCGACATGGACGAACGCATACAGCGCGTCTGCAAACGCCACGAATGCTCAGAAGAGGAGGCGAAGAAAATCATCGAGAGCAAAGAGTCTACCCGTTCGTCATACTATAATTATTATACGGGCAAGGAATGGGGGCACAGCACGTCTTACGACCTTTGCATAAACTCAAGCATCTTGGGCATGGACGGTACTGAAGAGTTCATTAAAGAGTTTATAATGAAGAAACTTTTTTCAGCAGACAAGTAACAAGTTTACAAGCAGACAGGCAGCAAGAGAAATCCCATTGTTCGCTCGTCGCTTGTCTGCTCGTCACCAAACATCATGAAACGAATAGGCATCATCAGCGACACTCACGCCTACTGGGACGACAAGTACCTGCACTACTTCGAGCCGTGCGACGAGATTTGGCATGCCGGCGACATCGGTTCGATGGAAGTTGCTGAACGCTTGGCCGACTTCCGCATGTTCAGGGCAGTGTGCGGGAACTGTGACGGGGGCGACCTTCGCCGCATGTTCCCTGAGAAACTGCGGTGGAAATGCGAGGACGCGGACGTGCTTATGAAGCACATCGGCGGCTATCCGGGCAATTACGACCCAAGCATAAGGGCGTCGATTTACGCAAGTCCGCCCCAACTTTTCATCTCAGGGCACTCCCATATACTGAAAGTGAAATACGACAAGACGCTCAACCTGCTGCACATCAACCCCGGAGCAGCCGGCCTTCAGGGATGGCACAAGGACAGGACTATAGTGCGCCTGACGGTTGACGGCAACCAGTTCAAAGACCTCGAGGTAGTGACATTAAGCGACCCGAGGCGGGGAGGCGACACAATTTTTTAGCTTTTGCCACGTTATACACGTCGATGAACAACTTAACTACCGACAATATGAAAACTTACTTAGTTACAGGTGCCGCCGGATTCATCGGTGCCAACTTCGTCAAATACCTTCTTTACAAGAAGTACAAGGATGAAGACATCAAGGTTATCATACTCGATTTGCTAACTTACGCCGGCAACTACGGCACAATCAAAGACGATGTTGACGGTGAGAGGTGCGTATTCGTACACGGGGACATACGCGACCGTGAACTCGCCGACAAGCTGTTTGCCGAAAACGATATAGATTATGTTGTCAACTTCGCGGCCGAGAGCCACGTTGACCGCAGCATAGAGAACCCCCAGTTGTTCCTTGAGACCAACATATTGGGCACGCAAAACCTCTTGGACGCCGCCCGCCGCGCATGGGTTACGGGCAAGGACGAGACGGGATACCCCGTCTGGAAAGCAGGAAAACGCTTCCATCAGGTAAGCACAGACGAAGTTTACGGCTCATTGGGCAAGGACGGTTACTTCACCGAAGACACCCCACTGTGCCCCCACAGCCCATACAGCGCATCGAAGACGAGTGCCGACATGATTGTGAAAGCATACCATGACACCTACCATGCGCCCGTAACCATCACACGATGCTCGAACAACTACGGCCCGTATCACTTCCCCGAGAAACTTATTCCGCTGATTATCAACAACATACTTGAGGGCAAGCAGCTTCCCGTTTACGGCAAGGGAGACAACGTGAGAGACTGGCTTTACGTTGAAGACCACTGCAAGGCGATTGACCTTGTGGTACGCGAAGGGCGTGAAGGAGAGGTGTACAACGTCGGCGGACACAACGAGATGACGAACATCGACATCGTAAAACTCACGATAAAGACCATCCACGACATGATGGAAGGCGACAAGAACCTGCGCAACATACTGAAAAAACAGGTGAAAGACGCCAACGGCGACATCGACATAAGCTGGATTAACGACGGACTCATCACGTTTGTTGCCGACCGCCTCGGGCACGACCAGCGTTACGCCATCGACCCGACAAAAATCAAGAACGAGCTTGGATGGTATCCTGAGACCATGTTCGCCGACGGCATAGTCAAGACAATACGCTGGAACTTGGAGCATCAGGACTGGGTGAACGAAGTCACCAGCGGCGATTACCAGAAGTATTACGAACAGATGTACGGCAACAGATAAATCATCAGCAGGCAAACGACAAGCAGGCAAGCGGACAAGCAACAACATGCAGGGCAAATCCGCTTGTCTGCTTGTTTGCTTGTCAACTTGTATCTCACCGCTATGGACTCATTATCACAAGAACTCCAAGACTTCCTCATCCGCCTCGGCAAGGAACCGGGATGCGTCAGCGAAAAAGTGGAACACTACATAAAGCACATCATGCACCTCGTCTACGCTGACGACGAGGACATGCTGCAACAGTATTACGGCCTGTTCGGCAACGACGTGAAACCGCTTGAAGACATTGCACGCGAGCGTCACGTGAGCAACGAGACGATGCTGAAAATAATCCAGGCGAACTTGCGCAAGATGGCCGTTTCACCTGAATGGCAGATGGTAAAGCAACTAATCCGCAGGCAAGCGGGCGAGTGACAAGCGCACAAGGGGATTTGCATAAAAGGCGTTTTACGACAAAGCCGAAACCCCTTGTTTGCCTGCCACTCGTCCGCTTGCCTGCTTTAAAACAATAAGAGATGAAGAAAATACTATTGTTAGGCTCGGGAGAATTGGGCAAAGAGTTTGTAATCGCCGCCAAAAGGGCCGGGCAATACGTCGTGGCTTGCGACCGTTACGCAAATGCCCCGGCAATGCAAGTGGCCGACGAGAGCGAAGTTTTCAACATGCTTGACGGCGACGCGCTCGACAACATCGTAAACAAACACCGCCCAGACATCATCGTGCCCGAGATAGAGGCAATAAGGACGGAACGCCTTTTTAGCTTCGAGGCGCAGGGCATTCAGGTCGTCCCAAGCGCAAAAGCCGTCAATTTCACAATGAACCGCAAGGCCATACGCGACCTCGCGGCGAAAGAACTCGGACTGAAAACCGCCAAATATTTCTACGCCAAGACCATTGACGAGCTGAAAGGGCACGCCCGCGAAATCGGTTTTCCGTGCGTCATAAAGCCTCTGATGTCGTCATCAGGCCACGGGCAGAGCATCGTAAAGAGTGCCGACGAGCTTGAGAAGGCATTCAACGAGGCCATGGAAGGCAGCCGCGGCGACGTGAAAGAGATTATAATAGAAGAGTTCATTCACTTCGACAGCGAGTTCACGCTGCTGACCGTCACCCAGAAAGACGGCCCCACACTCTTCTGCCCGCCTATCGGCCACGTGCAAAAAGGTGGCGACTACCGTGAGAGCTGGCAGCCGTTCGCCATCAGCGAAGCCGACCTGAAAGAAGCCGAACGCATGGCCGAAACCGTGACAAAGGCGTTGACAGGAGCGGGAATATGGGGCGTGGAGTTCTTCCTCAGCAAGGACAAGGGCGTGATATTCTCCGAGCTGTCGCCCCGTCCGCACGACACGGGCATGGTAACACTCGGCCACACGCTCAACCTCAACGAATTTGAGCTGCACTTCCGTGCCGTCATGGGGCTGCCCATCCCGGCCATACACCTTGAACACGCAGGAGCGAGCGCAGTGGTGCTGGCCAAGGAAGAGGCCAACCATGAACCTCAATACAACATGCTCGACGTGCTGAAAGAGGACTACACACGCCTCAGGATATTCGGAAAGCAACAGCAGCATGTAGGCCGCCGCATGGGCGTAGTTCTTTGTTACGGCGACACCGACGCTGACACGACCGCGTTAAGAGACAAGGCCAAACGACTGGCTGACACCGTGATTTAACTCCAAAGGCGGCATTTCAGGCCATAAAAGGCGGTCAACTATACGACAAAAGGCGGCATTTTGCGTTGCAAAATGCCGCCTTTAATTTATCCGCTGATTATCAGCAAGTTACACGCATGTTGGCATTTGTCATGCCAACAGCGGGCCATGCCACGGCTACGATGCGCAAGGCATGACGCTAAAACCTGAAATTCAACATCGCCCCGGCCATTATCCAAAGGCCAGGCTGCGGCACATTGCCATAGTCAACATAGCTGGCGTCAAGCAGGTTGTTGACCTCCAGGTAGACACCATATCGCGGCTTGTCCCATGACAGGCGCGCGTCCACGAGCGAATAAGGTTTGTAGCTGCGGCTGACGCCTTCCGTGTCGGCATACGAACCGACTCGCTCCTGATAACGGTAACTTGCGTCAAAGTTGAGGTTTGGCAGGATGTTGAGACCCAACTTGGCCACAACCTTGTGCCTGAGGTACTCAAGGGCGTAAAGCGACAGCACGCCCTCCTCGCGCCTCTGGTCTTGGTCGATATAGGCGTAAGCCACGCTGAACGAGCGCAACACCCGCTGCCCGGGCACCAGTCTGCGCAAGTCAAGCTTCACATCGGCCTCTACGCCGGTTGAATTGACCTTGGCGTGGTTGACCGACGTCCACACCTTATATTGTGGCGAGTTACGGGCAGACATGTTGACAAGCTTACTTGCGCTTTCAGCCTGGCTTCCGCCATTCCCTTGCCAGCCCGTTCGCCCATCTGCCTGATTGATGTCCATTATCCAGTCTATCATGTTCCTGCCCCAATTGCGGTAAACCGACAGGGTGGCGACGATGCCGCGCGGCGCGTAGCGCAGCCCCGCCTCTACGGCCTTCATCTCCTCCGGCTTGAGGTGCTTGTCGGCCTTGTGGCCGTCAACGGAGTAATACAACTCGGTAAACGACGGCGTGCGCAGCGACATGTTGAATGAGACGTAAGCCTTGAGGTCGCCCGTCAAGGCGTAACTTGCGTCAATGCCGGGATAGATTTTGAAAGGCATCCCGCTCAAGGTGTTCCTCACTGCCGTGAAGCCCGCCGACACGGAGAGCCGCCTGAACTTTACATTGTGTTCAAGATACGCGCTAAGGTTGGTGCGGTTAAGCCCCACGGTGTAGCTGCAACCGGTGTCGCCGATGGGCTTGGGCGCGGCCAAGGGCTCGCCGAGCGTGGTCGAGACGATGTCCTCGTTGCGCGTCTCCGCGCCGAAAGCCGTACGCCCCAACACCCAGTCGAACCAGCCGCCGAGGTTCAATCCCATTACGTCCGTACGGTGGTAGTTGAACGGCGAACGGTCAGGCGCGCCACGGTAAAACTCATATCGGTCAAGGTATCTGTTCCAGTAAACAGACGAACGCAGGTGGAACTTGCCCACGGTCGTCTCAGCCTGCACGGCTGTGTAATACTTGTTGGTATGCTCATACTGCTCGTCTGACAGCGTGCTGTAGAACGTATTGCTGCCCCAGCCTTTCACGCTCATGCCCGCATGCCAGCTAACATCCAAGTTACGGTCGGCATATCCGCCCTGGTAAAAGGCTCGTCCGCCCTCGTAGTCGGCGTTAAGATGACCGCTCCTGCTGCGGCTGTAACCGTCGCTGCGGGTGTATCCGCCGCTTAACGAGTTGCGCCATTTACCTGTTGACAGGCTGAAACGCGCCCCGGTGTCAACGTATCCGAACGAACCGCCGCCCGCATGGACGCTTCCGCCACTCTCATCAGCCCTGCGCGTCACCACGTTTACCGCCCCGAGAAGTGACGATGTGCCGAACACCCGCCCCGCTGGGCCTTCAATCACCTCGATGCGCTCTATGTCGCCGATGTCCACGGGCAGGTCAAAGGCATTGTGCCCGGTCTGCGGGTCGCAGATGTTGATGCCGTTCAAAAGGATTGAGATGTGTTCACTCGTACCTCCACGGATGCTGATGTCGGTCTGCGCCCCTATGGGACCACGCTGTCGGACATCCACTCCAACGGCATACTTGAGCAGGTCATTGACACTTTGCGCCGGCGCGGCGGCTATTTCGTCGCGGCCAAGCACAGTTACAATTCTCGGCACGCGGCCTCCAGCCAGCGGCGCGCGCGAGGCTGTCACGCCAACTTCGTCGAGCATGACGGTGCGCACTGAGTCGGCCATACGCGCCCCTACCATGTCAGTGCGCACGCTTACGCCGTCAGCCTTGGCGTAAGTCAGGGTGGCGACGCTCAGCGTCCCGACAAGCACTTCTCGGCCGAGACACGCGAACAAGGCATACCCATTGCGGCTGAAATGCTTGAACTTGAAGCTCTCGCGCTTGTTGAAAACTGTTTTGTACATAAAGATTTAATTGGTTAAAAAACGTCCCGCATCGTGCGAAACGGCTGCAAAGATAGCATAAAAAACACGAAAAAGCGACTGGAACAAAAGCTTTTCATCAAACAAGAGCTAACCGTCAAGAATATTGAAAAGCAAAAAAGGATGCCCGTTTGGGCATCCTCTTTTTGCTCATATATGTGTAATGATTACTCGACAACGATCGGCTTGTACTTCGGAACGAGCGTTTTCATTATTATCCAAGCCAGCAAGTAAGCAACGGCACAGATGCAGAAGATAATCATGTAACCTGCGGGTTTACCCTCAAAACCGAGGAAGGTAAACGCCTCACCCATATTCTCAGCGTATGTGAACAATTCACCTGCACCAAGGTTGATAAGCAGCGAGCCTACACCTCCGGCCATCGCGCCGATACCGGTGATGGTGGCTATGGTTGATTTCGGGAACATGTCACCGATGGTTGAGAACAAGTTGGCCGACCAAGCCTGGTGACCCGCACCGGCGAGACCGATGATTATGGCCGGGAACCATACGGAATAACCGCCCAACGGCTGTGCGAACAATGCGAACAAGGGGAAGAACGCGAAGATGAGCATCGCCAGCATACGGCCTGAATACGGTCCCATGCCCTTCTTCTCAACAAAGAGCTTGGGCAGATAACCGCCGTAGATGGACAGCACTGTCACGATAAGATAAAGCACGAAGATGAGTGCCATGCCCATCGGTGACGATGACGGATAGTTAAACTGGTCAGAGAAATAAGCCGGAGCCCAGAACAAATAGAACCACCAAACACCATCGGTGAAGAACTTGCCCACAACGAACGACCATGTCTGCTTGTAAGTAAAGCATTTCAAGAAAGGTATGGTCTTTGCCTCGCTTGCGGTTTCCGCCTCAGCAGCCTTGCCGTCCTCCTCGTCGTCTTGGTTGATGTAGATAAGCTCGGCCTTGTTCACATGCTTCGATTTCTCAGGCTTCTCATAAAGTCCCGCCCAGAAGAACATCCAGACGAAACCTATTGCACCGATGATGATGAACGCCATCTCCCACCCGAAGTGCTGTGCGAGGATTGGGATAGTGAGCGGTGCGGCCAATGCTCCAACAGATGCGCCAGAGTTGAAGATTGAAGTGGCGAACGCGCGGTCTTTCTTCGGGAAATACTCGGCTGTCACCTTGATGGCTGCCGGGAAGTTGCCGGCCTCGCCAAGCGCAAGGATGGCGCGGCAAGCCAGGAACAACCAAACACTGACCGTAGCTATGGCCATGGCCATAGCACTGCCGGCCTTCACGCTGCTAAGAGCCTCAGCCGCGCTGATGCCAGGCTGGTTAAGGCCCTCGATTTCCATGGTGAGCCAACCGCAACCGGCGTGCATACATGCGCCGAGCGACCAAATGAAGATAGCCCAAAGATAACCTTTCTTTATGCCCATCCAGTCAACAAACTTGCCGGCGAACAAGCACGCGATAGCATAAAACACAGAGAAGAAACCGGTAATCATGCCGTAATCGGCATCAGTCCAGTGGAACTCAGGTGCGATAAAGTCTTTCCACGTGAGCGAGAGAACCTGCCTGTCGAGGTAGTTCACCGTCGTAGCGCAGAAAAGCAATGCGCAAATGACCCAACGGAAGTTGGTCATCTTAGTAGTTTGAATTGGATTCATCAGTTATTAATTTGATTAATAGTATGCGTTTAAGTGAGTTTTGGCAAAGTTACTGTTTTTTTCTTAAAAAAAGAATGGCGTCTCGTTAAAATAGTTTAACAGCATTGTCGCCGTGCAAAACATGGCTTTTCAGAATACGAAAGACGGCCTTTTGGCTTGCAATATGCGGCATATTGCAAGCCAAAAGGCCGTCTTTTACAATGCGTATAGTTACATCCTTGATTGTCAAGGACTTACGTTTACATTACATCAATCTTGGAAATAAACCCTCTTTACACGGTTGCTGATGCTCGTCAGCACCTCGTAAGGGATTGTGCCCATCACGTCTGACAAAACGGTTACGGGCAGGTTGTCGCCGAAAATCTCAACCGTGTCGCCCTCCTTGCAGTCGATGTCGGTGACGTCAATCATCGCCACGTCCATGCAGATGTTGCCTACGTATGGGGCTTTCTTGCCGTTCACCAAGCAGTAGCAATGCCCGCAGCCGAGCCGGCGGTTAAGGCCGTCGGCGTAACCGATTGGGATTGCGGCTATGAGACTGTCGCGCGTAAGGATGCCTTTGCGGCTGTAGCCCACGGTTTCGTCCTTCGGCACGGGGTGGATTTGCAGGATGGTGGTCTTCAGCGTGCATACGTTGTTGATGACGGAGTTGTCCCTGCTGTCGATGCCATACAGCCCGAGGCCGAGGCGGCACATGTCAAGCTGGCGTTCGGGGAAATGCTCTATGCCTGCCGAATTGTCCATGTGGCGTATTATCTTGTGGCTGAAGGCCGACTGAAGTTTCTCGCTTCCTTCCTTGAACAGGGCGAACTGGCGGGCCGAGAAGTTGTCGAAGTCGTCGCTGTCAGAGCCGACGAAGTGTGAGAACACCGAACGTGGGATGACCGCGTTCTGGCTTTTCAAGCGTTTGATTAGCTCGTCCATGTCAGTCAGCGGGTTGAAACCGAGACGGTGCATGCCCGTGTCGAGCTTTATGTGGACGGGGTATCCCGTGATGCCTTCACGCTGGGCGGCCTTCACAAGGGCGTCAAGCAGGCGGAAGCTGTAAACCTCCGGCTCAAGGTCGAAGTCGAACATCGTCTTGAAAGCCGTCATCTCAGGGTTCATTATCATGATGTTCGATGTTATTCCGCTCCTCCTCAGCGTCACGCCTTCGTCCGCAACGGCCACGGCAAGATAGTCAACGCGGTGGTCCTGCAGCGTCTTCGCCACCTCTACAGCCCCCGCGCCGTAGGCGTCGGCCTTCACCATGCATACGATTTTGGTGGTAGGCTTCATGAACGAACGGAAGTGGTTGAGGTTCTTCACCACCGCGCCAAGGTTGACCTCGAGGATTGTTTCATGCACTTTCTGCTCCAATAGTTCCGTCAGGCGGTCAAAACTGAACCTCCGCGCGCCTTTCAGCAAAATCACTTCATCATGCAACGTGGCGAACACTTGGCTTGCGATGAACTCATGACAGTCGGCGAAGAAATGCTTTTCCTGTATGTCTATGACATCCGCATTTGCGCTGATTTCAGGGCCGATGCCGATGAACTTCCGCACGCCGCGCGTCCTTGCGAGGTCTGACACCTCTTTATACAACGCCTCGCCGGCCTTCCCGCTCTGGTATATGTCGCTCAGTATGAGCGTGCGTTTGCGCCCCTCGTGGTCGGGGCGGCGGCTCATGAAGTCGAGAGCTATGTCAAGCGAGTTGATGTCGGAATTGTAAGAGTCGTTTATCAGTGTGCATCCATGCTGGCCTTCTTTCACCTCAAGGCGCATGGCAACAGGCTCAACGGCTGCCATCCGCTCGGCCACCTGCCCAGTGGTAAGCCCCAAGTGAAGGGCCACGGCGGCGCAAGTCACAGAGTTGGCGACCGACGCCTCGTCGATGAAAGGCAGCGTGTAACGGCCTTCCTCGCCACCGAACACATAACTGACGGTGGTCGATATTCCGCTCTTTTCCACCGACTTAACATACATCTTTGCGGCCGGGTCGGTCATAGACCATGCTATTTGTTCGCCCTTGTAGCCGAGGCTTGCCACGCAACTTCTCACCGTCTCGTCGTCCCAGGGGTACACTATGGCCTGTGTTCCACGGAAAAGCTTCAACTTCTCCATGCACTTCGCCTCCATCGAGGAGAAGTTCTCCTGGTGCGCCGCGCCGAGGTTTGTCAGCACGCCGATGGTAGGTTGTATGATGTCACGCAGCGCGTCCATCTCGCCCGGCTGGCTGATGCCCGCCTCGAATACGCCAACCTGGCTGCGCCCGTCGAGCAGCCAGACAGACAAGGGCACGCCGATTTGCGAGTTATAGCTGCGCGGACTGCGCGTAACGACCATCTGGGGCGAAAGCAGTTGGTACAACCACTCCTTCACAACGGTCTTCCCGTTGCTGCCCGTGATGCCCACTACGGGGATGTCAAATTCATTACGATGGCACTCGGCGAGGCGTTGCAGGGCCTCAACCGTATTTGCCACTTTCAGGAAATTGGCGTCCTTGTAAGCCGTGTCACAGTCTTGCGGCAACTCCTCGACAACGAAATTGCGCACGCCGCGGCGGTAAAGGTCGGCTATATACTTGTGGCCGTCGTTGCGTTCCGACTTCACCGCGAAGAACAAAGTGTCTTCGGGGAAGCACACGCTGCGGCTGTCAGTCAGTATCCAACATACATTGCCCTCGGCCGCGCCGTACCGGCACGCGCCTATAAGGGCTGCAACTTTCTCAATAGAATAGAACATAATAAATAAGTAGTTAAAGTAGTCAGAGGTAGTTAAAGTAGTTAAGGACAAATGACTTGTCAACTGTCACTACACGACAAGAACACTGAAAACAAACAGCCAAGACCGCCCTAAACAGTCATCCTGCCCCTTATTACCTCATAACCGTAAAACCTTATAACCTAATTACAGTACAAAGTTCGGGTATTTTTCCGAAAACGCCTTAACTTTTAACATTGTTTTATTCATGAACTCCTTGTATTCAGCCGACTCGGGACGGAACGGCTTGTGGCCAAGGGCTTCTTTCAGCGGACGCCACTCCTCGACAAAACGCTTTGCCTCAGGCGAAAAATACGCATCCGAAAAGACTTCCCATATATACTCTAGGGCCTGTTCAGAGGGGTGCAACATGTCCGCGGCGTAAAACCTGTAATCGCGAAGCTCGTCGTTGACAATCTCATACGCGGGGAAATACACCACCCTTTCGGGCAGCTCGCTCACCAACTTGTCAGCCGCCAAGAGCAGCACCGCCTTTGACAACTGGCTGCCGTGGTAGCCATACTTGGCGTAGCGTATCGGACTGACCGTCACCACCACCCGCACGTCAGCACGCCTCCCGGCAAGCACATCCACGGCCTTGCGCAGGTAGCCCACACACTCGTCCACCGTCAACTCTCGCTCGGTGAACAGCCGTTGCGGCCTCTTGGCGCAGTTGTCAACTATCTCTCCCGTCTCGTTGAGTATGTAAACGTGGTTCGTACCCAACGTAAACAAGGCCACGCGCGGCGCGTCAGCGCACCGCTCCACCGTGTGCAGGATGCTCGCCGGGTTGTACATCACGCCGTAGGGGTTCACCGTGGCGCGGAACTTCTCTTCCCGGAAACGCCGCCCCATGTTGTCGGCGAAGCAAGAGCCGACGAACAACATCTCCTCGCACGGCTCTATCTCAAACCCCGGTTTCTCAACATTTACCTTTGTCCTGAATTGCATATAGCGTTAATATCCATTTCTTCAAAAACCCTGCAAATATACATCTTTTCACCAAAAACAGGCATACTGCGGCTCACAATATTTCCACCTTCTTTTCAATAAGCCACCTTTCGCTTTGCGAAAGGTGGCTTATTGAACGACAAAAGGCCGCCTTTTAGCGAGTAAAAGGCAGCCTTTTGTAAAGTATTGGATGTCAATGTGTTACACAGACAAATTCCATCATGCTATCAATACGGACAATAACGGACAGAAAAGCATCATCCATTTTCACGTGTGTAACCAACATTTTCACTCAGAACGATTGGCGTAGGCTGCAACGGGGTCAGCCTGAACGGGGCGAACTTGTAAGTGTAGACAAGCACGCGGCTATAACTTCCTTCAGGCAGTCCGTACGCCTTGACCGTTATTTCCACGCTTGCCGCCCCCGGTTCGCTTGCCACCTGGCCATACGGAGTGCTGATGTCAGTGTACGACTTCAGCACATTGCCACGCTCGTCTTTCTCCGTGAACGTGTATTCAACGCCGTAATATTCGTACCCGGCGGCCTCGACGTCGGATATTACGGTGGTGAATTTGTTAGTCACCGAGTACACTCGGCTTATTTGTGAAAGGTCGGCCGTCACGCGGTTGTAGCCCAACACCTCCGACAACACTATGCCGGCAGGCTTCAGCGGGTCGAGCTTCACGGGCGTGAACTTATACTCGTAAATCAGCGTCTTGCTGTATTTCCCGGGTGCTGAGCCATACGCCTTTATGGTAATCTCCACGCTCGCGGCCCCGGCTTCGCTGACAACCGACCCGTAAGGGGTGCTGATGTCGCTGCGCGTCCGCAACACGTTGCCGTCCTTGTCCTTCTCAACAATTTCATATTCAACGCCATACATCTCGTATCCCGTGCCCTCGATGTCGGTTGTAATTTGTGCGCCCATGTCGCTCTCAACCGTATATATCGAACTCATCGACGACGTGTCGGGGTCTTTGCGGGTATATTCCAAGTCGGGCGTAAGCTCTATTTCCGTGATGCTGAACACGTCCAAGGCGAACTTTTTCGTGAAAGTGTATGTGTACACAGAAATTGCTTGCGTATAGCTTGAAGCCGGACGGCCTTCCACCGTCATAGATATGGTGACGCTCTTCGCGCTGTCCGCGCTTGCGAAGCAATAGCTCAAGCTGCTCGGCGACAGCGTGTTTATCACCTTTCCGTCGGCGTCGCGTTCCTCTATCGTGTACGAAATGTCAGTCCAGTCATACCCTATCGCATCGAAATCTTTGTCTATAACGTCATAAAAACTGTTCTTCACGGAATAAACAGAGCAGCCCGTTTCCAAGTCGGCTGTGTACTCGTCGCCCCTCTGCACGCCTATGTTCATGCCCCTGGGCGACAGCTCCACGGGGAAGGATTTGCTGAACTTGAAGTACCCCATGTTGTAATACCCGGAAGAAAAGGCCATGTCGATGCTTGACGGCAGCCGCGCCTCACAGCGGTAAGCCAGCTCGATTGTCTTGGCGTTCTTGTTTACCACGTTGCGCGCTTCGCCTTGGTACACGATGTTCCCGGCCGCGTCTTTCTCGGTTATCACAGGCGTGAACTTTGCCGTCAAAGCTTCCATCGGGCGGCCTGTGGCCTCAATCTTGCTTACAAGCTCGGCCTTCAGGCCAGCGGGCAGTTCGTCAACCCTGTACTCAAACTCCACGTCTGACATGTCTGGCATGTCGTATTCATACTCGCAGGACGTGAAAACCGCCAACAAGGCGATAACTATCGTATTTATAAAGAATGTCTTTCTCATTGTAGTATGCCTTTTATAAGTTGAAACGAAGACCAGCGTAGAAGTTCACGCGGTTGAGTTCATGGTTATCGTAAGCCGCCTCAAACTTCTTGTCCAACGGCAGGTTGTAGTTGTAGTCCGCGCCTACGGTAAGCTGAACTGGATACCACAGGTTGACATTCAGCCTCAGCCCGGCGTGCCCCGAGGCGAAAAGAGTTCCGTTATATGCCTCGCCGTTGTCGTTAAGCGTTGTCCATCCGCCCTGCTCCTTGTCGTAATACAGCAAGTCCAGGTTTGTCAACGTGGCGTACTGAAGCCCCACAAGAAAGTACGGCATCAGTTCCAACCGCCCGAGGAAGTTGAAGCCCAAGCCGTAGCCAAGGTTGAAAGCTCCGCCCATGAGCATGGGTTGCTTGGGGTTGCCGTTGGTGTCCCACCACACGCCTTCTGGGTCTTTCTTGAACGTGTTGAAATCAAACCCTACGAGGACGTAGCTCGTAAAACCGTTCTTCGAGAACCGCCCGGCCCTGTATTCCCACAACATGCGTGCCCCGTAGCGCGGGTCATCGCCGAAACTGGCCTGCCCCATCACGGCAAGCGACCAGCGATGCGCTCCTTTGTACACGGCTATGTCGCCGCGCTTGCGTGACGCGAACTTGCCGCTTATCGTGTAAAGGCGGGTACTGTCGGCGTAAACGTCGGTGGCGCGCACGGTGCAGACCTTCCTTGAATACATCGTGTTGTCGTCGTCAAGATATGAACGGTAGATGTAAAGCAGGTCGCCCGACTTGACACCTTGCCCCGCCCCCACCCTCGCGAAGAACGGATGGCGGCTGTACACAGGGCCGCGCACGGCGAACTCGGGCACTTTCTTTGATATTTCCAACGCCAGGTTGTCGTCCACCTTGCCCCGGGCCACATACTTTACGGGCACTATTATCTGGTCGTAACGCTCCATGTCGTTCCACGTAAGGAAGGCTTGCTCTATGATTTTGTCGTCTATCTCTACTTTAAAAACATTCCAATAATACTTCTTCTTGCCGTCGCTTTTCTCCTTGTACGAGAACAACACGATGAAATTGTTCTTCAAGAGCTGGCGCGAAATCTCCTTTTTCAGCACGTCCTTGGTCTCCGCGCTGACATCGAGTTTTGCCTCGTTGACCTCCTCAATGGTGGTGTTTGTCAAGGCTTCGGCGTAAAGCCGGTCGAAATGCAGCCCCTCGGCGTCGCGCTGCAGCAGCAAGTCCAACGTCTGCTTGCCGGCTCCGGCCTCGGTGAGCGTGCGTGCCGCAGCCTCCATCGAGGCCCTGCTGCCGTCAATATTCTCTTTAAACGGGGCGTTCACGCTGCCGAGATAACGTATGTTCGGGTCTGCTTGGAATACCGTCATGTCGTAAACACCGTTGTCGATGACGCCCACCTTGATGTATTTGGAATCGAACGACAACCTTTGGGCTGAAGCTTCCACGGCGAAAAGCAGAAGGAACGACAGTAAAAAATGTTTTATTCGCATTGGTATATGTTTTTGTTTGTCCTAAAAATCCATGTTGCCTAAAACCATCTTGCCACCCTGTACACAGGCGTATAGGCGTCGATTATGCGTCCTACCACCCGCTCCGTGGCCCTGATTTCTTCTTTCCTTACATTCTCCGCGCTTATTATACGCTGCTTTTTCACGGCAAGCCGCCGCTTCGCCATGTCTGAAATGCGGGCCTCCATCTCGGCTGTCAGCTTATTGACGGCCGCCGTAACCTTCGCCGAAGGATTGGTTATGTCGGCCAAGTAAGCAGCCGCCTCGGATGCTCCGGCCTCGTCAGGGCTTGCGCTCCACGCCGAGCGGGCTTTAACAAGCAGCTCGTTGTTGGCGTTTTCAACGCTCGCCGACACACACTCGGCCATCATTTCTTGCGCCTTTTCATAGTCGCCGCACGAACGGGGAATGACTGCAAGGGCGGCGATTGCTTCCTCATACTTATATGAAGAAATAAGGGAACGCGCCTCGGCGAATATTTTCGGAGCCATCTTTTTATAATATTCCTCAATCCGTTCGCGCCCTTCGGTTATCGTTTCCTGCAATTCTTTGTCCTTGGCGTTAATCTTACGGATGGCCGAAAGCACGGCTTGCTTCTCCGTGTCGCCTATCCCAGTCACTTCTTTCTGACATGAAGAAAATAGCGTCCCGTCAACTCCGTCACCCACATAGAACGTGAACTGCGCCCTCAATGACACTTTCTGGGGGATTGTGGCAGTGGTAGTTGACTGCAAGATGTCAACCTTCGGCGTGATGACAAACCGCTTGTCAAAGCCGCCGGAGGCGTTGGCCAACGACACGGCGTAAGCCAGCTTTTCCTGCAACAGGCGCGAGGCCGAAGCGTCAAAGCCACTCTCAGGAGCTATGTACGGCGTGATGGTAAGCCGTCCGAACTCGGCGTTTTGCGCGCCGCAGACAAACGTTGCGGCGGTGAACAATATTAAAACAAAAAACCTTCTCATACGTTCCTCCTTACTATTGTTCTCCACCCAACGTCATGTAAACCTTACCTATGCCAACAGCATGCGTGGAGACAGATATGTCATAGCGGCCAAGCAGAGCCGTAAGGCCTGTCTTAACAAAGTCTTCCATGCTTAAAGCTTTTGTCCGTCCGAAAGCAGCTTTACCTACAAGGGGTATGCGCACCTGGTCAAGTTTCATGCTGTAACGCGAACTCTTGCCACCAGTGAACGCACCGCCAACGGCATTCTCACTGACCCAAAGTTGTATAAGGTCGGCCAGTTCACCCTCCTCACCCTTGTACTTCACGGTTGACTCTAAGTTGAGCGGGCACGTGTCGGCCACCTTTATATATATAGTACCCTCGCGTCCTTTGGTCTTAAGCCCCTCGAAATATTTGTTAAGCCCCATCGCGAAAGTTTCAATGTTATCACTGACGGCAGCACGCAACAACATGCTTACCGACCCAGCCGACGTTTTAGCCACAGGCCCGAAAGCCAACAATGCCTTCTTTGAAGCGCAGTCAATCGACGAAACGCGCAACTCGAGCATGCGTTCGGGGCCGTAATTTGACACCTTCGGCGACACTTTCACCATTATGTCGGCTCCAGCCACGCGCGAGAGGCGGTCCAAGTCATCCTCCTGCACCATGCCATCGTCCTTCGCCGTCAGCACGTTGCTCAACGCCTCGTCCTCCTTCAGTTCGTCAAGCGTCTGCTGGAGATTTGTCAATTCGAAGCCGTAACCGGCCATGATATTCTCAAACGAGTTGATTACGTCAAGTACATTTTCATCCAACATGGCGCGGCGATAGTCGGCTATCGTTGTGCCATCAGCGGCAGTCTTTGAATAGCCCGAATTGATGCAATACGCCTCTTCAGGCACAACCATCACCTTGGGCTTCTGCATTTTCAACCCGTCATTTTGCGCATTGGCGACAAACACACATGCCAATGTCAATAAAAAAAGTAATATCCTTTTCATCTTCAGAAGTTTTGTAAATTCCCTATACTTGTTTTCAACCCGTTTGAATTATAATAACTGGCAAGCCCCTGCCAGTCTACTATCAGCGTAATGCGTATCTGGTTGTCACCTTTCACTTTCACATTGTCCTCTCCCGTAGGATATGCATTGCTTACACGGCGCACAAAACGCAAGAAACCGCCATGCTTGAAGAAATCATCAAAAAAGCCCTTGTTCGCCTCGTATGCAGACTTGCCTTCTGCCAAAACAGGCGGGCAGGCACCCATCTCGCCACTACCCGAGGCCCCCTCGAACGTCAACGCCGCCACAGCGTCAACCAAAGCCTGGCTGATGGCCTTGTCAACCGAGCCGGCTATGGCCACAACCTCGACAATCTTCTGCCCAGGACTGCCGCTGCGCTTCACAACGACGTTGCGCTGGCTATCGATGTCAAACTTATACTTTTTCGCCCCAACGGGCACAACAAGGCACAAGGCCATGAATAAAAGGATAATCTTTAACAGTTTCATCTTTACTATTTTTTGCAAAATTATCAATTAATTCATATTCATTCAAAATTATTTTTGGTCCAAGTTGGTCCAAATACAAAATTATTTCCCTACCTAACATCCAACGAGATAAAAATATTACCAAGCAGAAATGGCAAAAAGCTGTTACAGGGAATATACAAATACACCGACATTTAAGGTTTATCAATATTTTGACACAAAGATAACTGTTTTTACCTCCCCCCCCCGAAAACAATTAACTAAAATTAACGTAATACCAACTTGTTTCTATTCAAATGATATTCAAATAACACCGATGCAAATGCTTTCAAACAGCAAGTACCGCCATTGCACACACCATTTGGTAAGTGGATTGTATACCTACCAAGGACAGCATAACCAACAAACAAAAACAAATAAGCCACCTTTCGCTTTGCGAAAGGTGGCTTATTGAACGGCAAAAGGCCGCTTTTTAGCATGTAAAAGGCGGTCTTTCGTAAAGCGTTGGATGTCAATGTGTTACATCCGATGCAAAAAGAAGCGTCATTGAGGTGCGTCAACTGCGGCTAACCTGTAGGCCTACGGTGCTGAGAGTCATGTCAACAAAGCGGGCGTTGGCGTTCAGGCGGTTGGCGTTGAGCGTCTTTTTTATGCGCGCGGCGGCGTCCTGGTCCTTGGCCATTATGTAGAGATAGCCGCCTCCGCCCGCGCCGGCCAACTTATAGCCGAGGGCGAGGTCGTCGATAAGTTCGGTCATGCGTAGTACGGCTTCGGGATTTGTGCCGCTGTCGATGGCCTGGTTTTGCGCCCACGTCTTGCGCACGAGGCGGCCTACGGCGGCGTAGTCAACGCGCTGCAAGGCTTCATACATGTCAACGGCGTGACGCTTCATCTCGCGCAACTGGCGCAGTTCGTCGCTCTGGTTCAGGAACATGCGGCGCACTATTTCGGCCAAGATGTTCTTCGCCGTGCGCGTTATGCCTGTATAATATAATAGGTGGCAAGGCTTGTATTCGGGCTGGGTGAACACGTCTGACGGCAACCAGCGCACTGACGGGTTCTGGTCGAAGCCGCGCTGCGTCTCAAGCAGCTTGACGCCTTGCAGTATTCCGCCGAACTGGTCTTGCCATCCGCCGCCCGTGGTGAGCAGTTGCTCAAGCACAAGCGTGCGCCGGCCGATTTCGTTCTTGTCCCAGGCCAGGCCGCAAAAGTCGTTAAGCGCGCCGAGAACCGTGGCCGCAAGCATGCTGCTCGTGCCAAGTCCACTGCCTGCGGGGATGGCCGACAGCAGTGTCAGTTCTATGCCGCAGCCGAACGCGCGGAGCTGGCTTTCGAGCGTGGGGAACGTCTCCTCGCCGTAACCGGGCAGGAATCCGGCCAGAGCCAACGCCGCCTTGGGTATTGAGAACGGGCTGCCCACGTGGCGCATGTCGGCCAGTTGCTCGTAAGTCTGCACTTCCTCAACTGCTCCGAGGTCGATGCTGCGCAGCACGATGTGCGGCTCACGGCACGGGCGCACGTATGTCTGCAAGGGCGGCTGGCCGTTAAGCTCGATGGCGAGGTTGACCACGCTGCCGCCCTCCATAAGGCAGTAAGGCGGCGTGTCGGTCCATCCGCCGGCTATGTCGATGCGCACCGGGCTGCGCGCCCACACTATCTGGTCGCCGTAGACGGACATGCGCGGACGCTGTTTCTCGGCGAGGGCTTGCACGGTAAGCCCGTCACGGAGCAGCGAGAAGGCCTTGTCCTCAGCCTGTCTGAAGTCTTTTCCGCTGATACGTGACAGCTCTGAACGGAACATCGAATCGCTTATGCGCTTCAGCAAGGGCGCGTTTTCTGATATTGGCGACGGTTCGGGGATATTGAACTCGGCAAATTCGCGCGCGGCGTTGTCCAAGTCCACTTGATAGAATACGCTGTGTTCGTGGTTGCGGGCGAGTGCTTCCCAGTTGCGGGCGCGCAACATACGCCGCTGCTCCGTCAGCCTGACGAGGTTGGCGCGGGCTGATATGTCGTCGGCACTCAGCTTCCCTGACTGCTCCCAAACACGCCTTCCGGCATCAAGGCCAGGCTCGTTGAGCATCCAGCGAAGCACCAATCCCATGTCGTCAGAAGAGCCTTCACACAGCGGGAACACGCGCGCCGTCTGCATGTCGGCCGAACCTTCTATGCCGTCTACGCTGATGCCGCGCTCCGCAGCCCAGTCCTTGAAGGGGCGGCCTATGAACTCAGTCCGCTCGTCTTGCAACGCTCCGCGGAACTTGTCGCCGTATCCGTAAGGTCGCACGGCATAGCCTTTGTCGCCCACCGGCACAATGTCAACACACTGGCCGGGGCGAAGCTCCACGCGCCAACTGTTTTCCGGCACTCCTGTTATTATGTTTTCGTGAGCCAACGTCCAGTCACTGCCCACCCAACTGTTCTCAATCCACAGGTTCTGGTTGGCCTCGGTGATGGGCGTCCGGGTTACTGCGTTCTGCACGAACATGGCCGGATGTGGCTTCAGCGAGTGGTGCATGATTTCACGCTGGTCGTTCACGAGGTTTTGTATGGCAAGGGTGGAAGACACGATTTCATGGCTTGTGCCGAAATGATAGAACTCTCCGCCCGGCAACGGGAGAACAGCCACACGCAGACTGTTCAGCTCCTCGTCCTTGATTGACGGGTCGGTGCCCAACGCGCAGCCAAATTCAGAGTACAAATCGTAATTTATCAACTGTCCGTTACGCATCGAGCGCGCCATCAACAGCTTGACGGCCTTGTCGCTCAAGAGCCACACCCCTATGTCCGTAAGATAGAAATGATCTTTCAGGAGTTCGCCGAGCGTCTTCACCGACGGCTTCTGCATCATGCATTCAAGCGTCGAAGGAGTGTCGCTTTTCGACACGAACACACCGTGGTCTTTGGCTATCTCGGGGCCAAGCCACAACCCATAGCACACCACATCGGCGTCAGGTACCGGCTGCAAGGGCTGCGTAGCCCTTATGTAAACATCACCGCTGACTATCATCGTGTGCATGTTGTCGGGCGCAAGGCTCATTATCTGTTCATACAAAGGCACTTGCAGTGACAGCAAGTCTTGGCTGAGCTTCTGCCCGCGAGCCCATCGGAACACCGGGATTGGCGTCAATACTTTGCCTGACGGGGCGTAAGCCGGCAGGCGGCGGCTCTGCCCTCCGGCGTGAAGAAGCAGCCTTTTGTCCGCCGAAAGCCACTCGTCAAAAGTGCGTCCGGCGGCATGTTCCTCATAACATGACTGCAAAAGCCACGTTGACCCGCCGCCCGAACCGATGCGGTGGCCGGCCGGGTCGCTCGTGCAGAACCACTCGTCACGCCCGTATCCGGTTATTTCATGAAAGCATCCGACAAGGTTAGGAGGCAAAGACAATAATTTTTTCATAAGTTGCAACGTTATTTTGAAACGTCAAGAATTAAGAGCTAAGAATTAGGAAAATCACTTTCACCGCAATAAAACATGCTTTCTTAATTCTTAACTCTTAATTCTTAACTTAATTAGCTTTTTTCTTTCTCCATTCCATATACACCCCAAGGGCTATCAATCCGAGCAATATTGCGTATGAGATGTAAGCCATCGTCTCAGTCACTGTTACCGACTTCGGCTTAAACGCAAGCTCAACAGTGTGCTTGCCGGGAGCTACATTTACGGCACGTAGCAGGTAGTCAACACGCCCAAGCTCAACAGGCTGGCCGTCAACGGTGGCCGTCCATCCCGGATAATACACCTCGGAGAACACGATTACGCCGCCTTTCGACGAGCTTACCTCGTACTTCAGGTTGTCCGACATGTATGAAACAAGCTTCACGCGGGATGTACTGTCCTGACGTGCGGCGACTTTCAGCACGCCCTCAAACCGCTTGTCGGCCACAGCCTCATGGCGAAGGTCGAGCTTGCCGACGGTCTCGATTTCCTTGTTTGCGTTGTCTACATAGCTTATCTTGTCAACAAACCACGCCGGGCCATGCACATACGGGTTTTGTATTGGCACGGTCTTGCCGTCTTGCAGGGGCAGGATGAAGTAGCGGGCGTTGAGCAAATTCAATACGGGGAATATGCTGTCGCCGTTGACTTTCGACATGTCGCCGCCCGCCTGGGCAACAGCCGGCATCAGCTTCTGCATCTCAGGGGCGATGTAATAGTCGATGATGTCCTGGTAACGGCGCAACTTGGCTGCGTGATAGCCGCCTATGCTGTTGTGGTAATACGACGTCTCGTTCTCGTTGAAGGTGTTGGAAGCGAAGTTCAAGACACGGAAATTGCGCAAGTCCGTTGTGTCCTGAAGTATCAGGCGGTCGGCGTCAGTCATTTCGATTGGGGCTTCACGCACGCTCTTATACACGAACATGTCGTTGTTCAGATAGCGTTTGTCAACCTGCCAGAGGTCGATGAAGCACAACACTATTATCGCGCCGACCATGTATCCGGCCTTCAGCTTCTTGGCCTTGTAAAGCAACAGGCACAACGCACCGACCACTATGACGAAGAACGAACGCCAACAGTCAGCCGTGAAGACGGCCTGGCGCATCTCGCGAAGGTTCTCGATGACGGGCGTTATGTATTCCTGCGGCAGCGAGGTGAGAGCCTTCATCTCGCTTGAAGATATGAAATCGCTGAAGAATACGGTTGGCATAAGCGCGAAGAGCAAGGCTATGCCGCCCGTAAGGGCAAAGCTGGCATAGAACCACTTGATGTTCCTTGTCAGCAAGTCTGGCTCGTCCACAATCCTCTTCAACGCCAACATGGCCAGCAGCGGGATGGTGAACTCGGCTATGACGAGGATTGACGCCACCGTGCGGAACTTCGAATACATCGGCACATAGTCAATGAAGAAGTCGGTGAGGGGCATGAAATTCTTGCCCCACGACAGCAACACTGACAACACCGTGGCGGCAAGCAAGGCCCACTTCATAGGACCTTTGACGATGAAAAGCCCCAAGACGAACAGCATCAGCACAAACGCGCCGACGTAAACGGGGCCGCTCGTGCCCGGCTGCTCGCCCCAATACTGCCCCAACTGCTCATATATGGGAGCGAAATTATAGTCGGCTTTCGACATGGCCGTCTCGTTCTGAGCCAACGGCACGCTCGCCCCGCCCTTCGCGTTGGGCACGAGCAGGGTCCACGTCTCGCCTATTCCGTAGCTCCACGCGGTGATGTAGTCACGGTCAAGACCGGTCGCGCTCTGGTTGGCGGCGTCCTTCTTTACAAGTTCGCTCTTGCCGCGCATCGACTCCTTGCTGTACTCCCACGTGTGGTAAAGGTTGCTAAGGTTGAGGCAAACGCCAATGAGCGCACCCACGGCGCAGGCCGCCGTGGCCTTGCCGAAGCGCGCAAGCTCCTTCTTGCGCAGGGCGTCAATGAAGAAAGCGATGACCATGAACAGGATGACGAACAGGAAGTAATACGTCATCTGCACGTGGTTGGCGTTGATTTCAAACGCCGCGAAGATGGCCGTGACGATTGTTCCGAGCAGGTATTTGCCACGATACGACAGCACGACGCCGGCTATCATCGGCGGCAGGTAGGCCAGGGCCATCACCTTCCAGATGTGCCCGGCGGCTATAATTATGAGGAAATAACTTGAAAAAGCCCACAATATGGAGCCCAGCACGGCAAGCGACTGCCTGAAGTTGAACGCCCTGAGCAGGATGTAGAAGCCCAACAGGTAGGCGAAGACGTACCATACGTTCTCGGGCAAGTAAAGGTGATAAACATCCATCACCGTGCCGAGGCCCTTGGTGCTGCCGTATTCGGGCGCGGTCTGGTAGGTCGGCATGCCGCTGAACACCGAGTTCATCCATCGTGTCACCTCGCCCGTCTGTTCGCGGTGTTCGGCCATTTCGCGCCCGATGCCCTTTCCGGCTGCGGCGTCATGCTGGTAAAGTATCTTCCCCTCGATGTCCGCCGGGAAGAAATATGCCACCGAGATGACCGCGAACAGCACCACGGCCAAGACGTCAGGCAAAAACTTTTTCCATGTACTCATTGTCATGTCTTATTTTATTTTGATTGTTTCGCAGTGCAAAGATAATGCAAACCGAGTGAAGTGCAAAATAAAAACATGATGTTTCCGTTGTTGTTTTCGCGTCAAGGCGGCATCGTATTGTAGGCCTTCTTGTCCTTGGTCTGTAAGGCGTTGACTGTCAAGCGGTTGTCAATATGCCACCTTTTGCAAGCCCAAAGGTGGCATATTGGCGTATAAAAGACGGCCTTTTAGGGCGTAAAACATGACCTATCGTATTGCGGCTGGTTTCATGTTGCAGTGCAGTCGTTGTGCCATGCCCGTGAAAAAACAAACTGAATATCCGCACTTGTCCTATCTTCTTTTAGAAAGATTTTTATCGCAAAGCATTTGTCCTTTAACTCCTTAGCGAGTGAAACGAGCGATAACTCCTCTAACTCCTTTAACTCCCATGGAATGGGAGCTTTGCGGACATTCTTTAAAATAAAACCTCGTTCCACTCGCTTTTATTTTGCACTTCACTCGGTTTGCATTATCTTTGCCACGCAAAAACAAGAAAAGGACATGAAAATAGGCATCATCGTAGCCATGGACAAGGAAATGGCGCAACTGAAAACACTGTTGAGCGACGCGGCGACGGAACGCCGCGGCCGCACGGATTTCACCACAGGAAACATCGGCGGGAAAGAAATCGTACTGCAAAAATGCGGCATCGGCAAGGTGAACTCCGCCGTAGGAGCGGTAGAAATGATTGTCAATTACCAGCCTGACGTCATCATATCAACGGGCGTAGCCGGCGGGGCGGACAACAGGATGAGCGTAACCGACGTGGTTGTGGGCGCGGAATACTGCTATCATGACGCCTATTGCGGCGACGAATGCCAGTTCGGGCAGATTATGGGCATGCCCCCTTCGTTCACAGCTCCCGCCGAGTTGGTTGACAAGGCCATGCTCTCCGGCGGAACCACGACCGTGCATAAGGGACTGATTGTCAGCGGCGACTGGTTCGTCAACACGCAAAACAAGATGCGTGCCATCATAGCCCGCTTTCCCAAGGCCGTGGCCGTTGACATGGAGAGCTGCTCCATCGCGCAGGTGTGCCACGTCTACGGCGTGCCTTTCATCAGCTTCCGCATCATCAGCGACCTGCCCCTCAGCGACCATAAGGCATCGCAATACTACGACTTCTGGGAGCGTCTGGCCGAAAGTTCATTCGGCGTGACCAAGAGGTTTGTCGAAACATTATGATTATTTTAGGAGACAAAGGAGTTTGCTTGCACAGCTTCTTTCGTCTCCCCAAAAACTTACACAAATGAAAAAGATACCAAGTTTCACAATCAATCATGAACGCCTGTTGCGCGGCATATACGTTTCGCGCAAGGACGAGGTGGGCGGCGACGTGGTCACCACGTTCGACATACGCATGAAAGAACCCAACCGCGAACCCGCCTTGCACCCGGGCGCACTGCACACCATCGAGCATCTGGCCGCGACTTACCTGCGCAACGACCCCGAATGGGCCGACCGCGTGGTGTATTGGGGACCGATGGGATGCCTAACAGGCAACTACCTGCTGATGCGTGGCGACCTTGAGCCGAGCGACATCGCGCCCCTCATGCGCCACACGTTCAAGTTCATAGCCGACTTCAGCGGCGAAGTGCCCGGTGCCGCGCCGCGCGACTGCGGCAATTACCTGCTGCACGACCTGCCCATGGCTCGCCTCGAAGCACGCAAGTTCCTGACCGAAGTGCTTGAAAACATCGGCGAGGAAAACATGGTGTATCCTGAATGAAGTTTTAGGAGTTAAAGGAGTTAGGGGAGTCAAAGGAGTTAAAGACATTACCATGACGCTTAAATTATGCGACAAAGCAATTGTCTTTAACCCCTTTGACTCCCCTAACTCCTTTAACTCCTTATCAACCTGTCACTTGTCTGCTCGTCTGCTGAAAATAAAGCTCTGCGCAATCCCCCTCACGGCCATGTATGCTATGAAAGCCATCCACAACCCGTGGTTGGCGTAAGAGCCGCGCAAGGCGTAATACAAGACGAAGAACGTGGCGGCGGCGAAAGCCATCGAGACGAGCATGCCGCGCGTCATCGTGCAGCCGATGAACACCCCGTCCCACACGAAAGCCGCCATACCGGCCAGCGGAATGGCCAAAGCCCAGTAATAATATGTGTGCGACGCCGCAACAACATGCGGCTCGTCAGTGAGCAAAGACAGGAATGCGTCGCCCCCAAAGCCGTAAACGAGGGTGAAACCTGCGGCCATGGCCAAGCCCCAACGGAACAGGTGACGCACCGTGTCACGCAGTGCCGCGCCGTTGCGCGCGCCGTAATAGCGGCCGCTCAACGCCTCGCCGGCATAAGCGAAGCCGTCCATCACGTATGAAAACAGCAGGTAAAACTGCATGAGCAGCGTGTTGACGGCCAGCACGACCTCGCCCTGGCGCGAGCCGGCTGACGTGAAAAACAGCATCACGGCCACCATGCAGAGCGTGCGTAGGAATATGTCGCGGTTGACGCTGAAGAAGTGTGACATGGCCGCGCGCCGCCACACGCCCTGCCAAGAGAAGTGGGCGCGCAAGCGTCCGTAGCCCTTCAGGCACATCACCACGGCCATGACGAACCCGCTGTACTGGGCGGTCAGCGTGCCGAAAGCCACCCCCTCGACCTTCATTCCACACCCGAACACGAGCAAAGTGCTTGCGGCTATGTTCACCACGTTCTGCACTATGGCGATGAGCATGGGCGTGCGTGAATTTTGCATGCCGATAAACCACCCCGAAAGGCTGAACAACCCCAGCATGGCGGGCGCGCCCCAAATAAGTATGTTGAAATAAACAGTGGTCAGGCGGGCCACTTCTTCCGTTGGCTGCATTATCGCGAGAGAAGCCTCGCGCAGCGGGATTTGCAGGGCTATGAGCGCGAACGCCACGGCAAAGGCTATGCCGACAGAGCGCACAAGCATGCGCGCAGTCTCGCCGAGGTCGCGCCGTCCGAGGGCTTGCGACGTCATTCCGCTCGTCCCCATGCGCAGAAATCCGAATATCCAGTACACCACATTGAACGTCATGCCGCCCACGGCGATGGCCCCTATGTAAGCCGCCGCGCCGAGATGACCCACGATGGCCACATCGACCAGCCCCAACAGGGGCACCGTGATGTTGCTCACGATGGCGGGCAGGGCTATGTTCAAAATTTGCTTGTTGCGGTTGTCCATGTCTCAAAAACAATCTTTCCACCGCCCGGCCGGCATGACCGGGCAACATAAAGACAACGTGCAAAGCGTAAGTTTATTGCCTATTACGGCCGAAAGGCGTGCGCAGACATGCGCAAACATCAGAAAACGAACTTGTAAGCCCCCTTGAACATTATCTTTTCAAGCGACAAACATTCACGCCTCACGATGCCGGCCACAAGCTCGGGCATGGACTGCCGCGCCTCCACCTTGCGTCCCGTAGAGTTGTCATAAGCGTAAGAAGACCTACATTCGCCGTGTTCCCAAACTTCGTAATACGTCTTTGTCCCGCCTTTCTTTACAGGAACTAAAGTCCAAGACCCGTCTGGCCGGCCTTCTGAATCGTATCCACCTGTAAGCCGTCCATAATCAAACACGCACTCAACGGCATCGACAGGGTGGTTATTCTCTACTCTCATACGCAACAATATGTCACTACCACCCGAAACAAAAGCCCGAGAACTGCAAACCGACCTGTAGGAATAACAACCTGAGCGCAAGCCGGCGGCATACTCTACCGTCAACACGCTCTTCACATCACGCGACTTCTTGGAGAACCTCCACTCGCCTTCTTTCATATCGCCGGCAAAACAACCGATGGCGGTCTCGACAACCTTGCCCTGCGGAAGGACATAATACTTGCGCGAAAAACGGAACGACCCATTGTATATGCGGCCGTCAGACGAATCGTCATAATAATACACCGCCTTGCCGTCGTGGTAGTCTCCGCTGTAACGGCAGCCACCATTTGGAACAGCATTTAAGGCGGACAAGGGCATCAACAGCCGCCTGAAAAACAAACCCATCATAGATACTGCAATACTTTTCACACGTGCCCTAAGCCCCCAAGGGCAACTTTCACATACGGACATGAAGCGTGGAGCTTAATAATGCCATGTCTATGATGAAGGTCGTAGGAAAACCCAAAAGAGAGATATAGCCATCGTGCCCCACGCCTAAGCGTGAGAACCACCCTGCCTTTGTCTCTCTTTTACATGAAAATTTCCTACGTTTTCATCATCGAGAAAAGCATTGCGCTTCTTTATCCGTTATGTCATGAAAAAGGGCATGATGCCCTATTCGCTGCAAAGATAATATTTTTCAAGCAAACAGCGCAATCCAAAGGCATGAAAATTAACACGTGAACAAGAAACAAGATACGATATTTGCATTTGGCCATACGCACAGGTTGCAATTTGCAGGAAATCCAAGCATGCTACAAAACACGGCCTTCCGCGCCGCAATACGCCGTCTTTTGTCCGCAAAAACGCGACCTTTTGCAAGGCGAAAGGCCACGTTTTACAACACGAAACGTAAGCCCCTGATTGTCAATAAGTTGCGTTGCGCACAACAATGACTGAAAAAACATGCGCAAACAAGCGTCTCGTGACGCTGATTTTTTATAACTTTGCACGGCTCAAAGGGATGCTACGGCGTTCCGATTGAGGCCGTGTCAGTTTTGAGAGGATGCGATGAAAAATGCGAAAGGAGACCTTACCCAGGGCGGTATAACGCGCACGCTGCTTGCGTTCACGCTGCCGATGATAGCGGGAGCCATGCTTCAGCAGTGTTACAACATTGCCGACACGCTCATCGTGGGGCGTTTCGTAGGGCCGGAGGCTCTCGCCGCCGTAGGCTCGGCCTACACTTTGATGGTCTTCATAACGTCAATCCTGCTCGGCCTGTCGATGGGCAGCGGCACGGTTGTGTCGCTGAAGTACGGCGCGGGCGACGCTGAAGGTGTACGGCGGAGCGTAGGCGCGGCGTTTGTCATTGTCAGCGCGGCCACCATTGCGCTGACGGCGTTGTCGTTCCTGCTGATTGACGAAATTCTAATTCTCCTGCAAGTGCCACACGACGTGTACGCCCCCATGCGCACATACCTGTGGGCCATCTTCGTCGGCATAGTGTTCACATTCCTCTACAACTTCTACGCCTCGCTGTTGAGGGCCGTAGGCGATTCGGTCACGCCGCTGTGGTTCCTGGCCGTGTCGGCCGTGCTTAACATCGCCCTCGACCTTGTTTTCATCCTCGTCTTCAACTGGGGCGTGGCCGGCGCGGCGTGGGCTACGGTAGCGTCACAGGCCGTTTCGGGCGTGGGCATCATGGTTTACACGCTGAAGTCAGTGCCTGTGCTGCGCCTGCGCATGGCCGACCTTCATCCTGACGGCAAGACGATGAAGGAAATAACGTCGTTCTCCACGCTCACGAGCGTGCAACAGTCTGTGATGAACTTCGGCATCCTGATGGTGCAAGGGCTTGTAAACAGCTTCGGGATGCACACCATGGCGGCGTTCGCGGCGGCTGTCAAAATCGACTCTTTCGCCTACATGCCCGTGCAGGAATTCTGCAACGCCTTCTCAACGTTCATCGCCCAGAACTTCGGGGCTGGCAAGCGCATGCGCATAAGGCAGGGCATCAAGAGCGCGGTGGCCGTCTCGGCGGTATTCTCAGTTGCGGTGTCGGCCATAGTTTTCGCCCTCGCCGAACCGCTTATGGGCATCTTCGTTGACGCCGGCGAGACAGAAATCATATCCATCGGCGTTGACTACCTGCGCATAGAGGGGGCTTTTTACGCCGGCATCGGACTGCTTTTCTTGCTGTACGGCTATTACCGCCCCGTGCGCATGCCGCCGCTCCCGGTAGTCCTCACCGTGCTTTCGCTCGGTTTGCGCGTGCTTCTGGCCTACGTGTTGTCGGCCATCCCCTCGATAGGAGTCAACGGAATATGGTGGGCTGTGCCCATCGGATGGTTCATAGCTGATGTCGTCGGCGTGGCGTACTATTATAAATTAAGAATTAAGAGTTAGGAATTAAGAAAACATGCAATGGGCGGACAACCGTCAAAACATGTTTTCTTAATTCCTAACTCTTAATTCTTAATTTGCGCTTCGCGCACTACTGTTTGTTCGCCCGTTTGCGTTCGTTGTGGTCGAGGATGATTTTGCGCATGCGCATTGACTTCGGCGTAACCTCGACAAGCTCGTCTTCCTTGATGTATTCGAGGGCTTCCTCAAGCGAAAGGACGGTGCGCGGAACGATGCGCGCCTTGTCGTCGGAACCGCTGGCGCGGGTGTTGGTAAGCTGTTTAGCCTTTGTCACGTTAACCACGAGGTCGTTGTCATGCACGTGTTCACCGACAACCTCGCCGGCGTAAACCTCCTCGCCCGGGTCAATGAAGAACTTTCCACGGTCCTGCAACTTGTCGATGGAGTAAGCGTAAGCCGTGCCTGTCTCCATCGCTATCATGCTGCCGTTGACGCGGCGGGTGATGTCTCCCTTGTAAGGTTGGTACTCCTTGAAGCGGTGAGCCATGATGGCTTCGCCCTGGCTGGCGGTCAGCACGTTGGTGCGGAGGCCGATTATGCCGCGCGAGGGGATGTCGAACTCAATGTTGACACGGTCGGCCTGGCTCTCCATGGATGTCATTTCGCCCTTGCGGCGGGTAACCATGTCAATCATCTTGCTGGCAAACTCTTCGGGCACGTTGATGGTAAGTTCCTCGATTGGTTCGCATTTCACGCCGTCGATTTCCTTGTAGATGACCTGCGGTTGGCCTACCTGAAGCTCGTAGCCCTCACGGCGCATGGTCTCGATAAGCACAGAGAGATGCAGCACTCCGCGCCCGCTGACGAGCCACTTGTCAGTAGAGTCTCCGAAGGGAGCCACGCGCAGGGCGAGGTTCTTCTCCAACTCCTTCTGCAGGCGGTCGTTGATGTGGCGGCTGGTGACGTATTTGCCCTCGCGGCCGAAGAACGGCGAGTCGTTGATGGTGAACAACATGCTCATCGTAGGCTCGTCGATGGCGATGGGAGGCAGCGGCTCGGGGTTCTCAAAGTCGCAGATGGTGTCGCCGATTTCAAACTTCTCCAGGCCGATGATGGCGCAGATGTCGCCGCTCTTCACGCTTGCAGTCTTGACGTGACCCATGCCCTCGAAGGTGTGCAGCTCCTTGATTTTGGTCTTCTCCTGCGAGCCGTCGCGGTGGCAGATGGTAACGTTCATCCCCTCGGTAAGCGTGCCGCGGTGTACACGGCCTACGGCTATGCGGCCCGTATAGCTTGAATAGTCAAGGCTGGTTATGAGCATCTGGGGCGTGCCTTCGAGTGCGCGCGGGGCAGGGATTACCTCCACGATTTTGTCAAGCAGGTAGTTGATGTTGTCCGTCGGGGTCTTGTAGTCCTCGCCCATCCAGCCGTTCTTGGCCGAACCGTACACCACGGGGAAGTCCAACTGGTCTTCGGTGGCGTTGAGCGAGAACATCAGGTCGAACACCATCTCATACACTTCCTCGGGGCGGCAGTTGGGTTTGTCAACCTTGTTGACGACGACAATTGGCTTCAGGCCGATTTGCAGTGCCTTCTGAAGCACGAAGCGCGTCTGCGGCATGGGGCCTTCGAAGGCATCGACCAGCAGCAGGCAGCCGTCGGCCATGTTCAACACGCGCTCCACCTCGCCGCCGAAGTCGGAGTGCCCCGGGGTGTCTATGATGTTGATTTTCGTCCCTTTCCAGTTGATGGAGACGTTTTTTGAGAGTATTGTGATGCCTCGCTCACGCTCCAAGTCGTTGCTGTCAAGCACCTGGCCGCTCAAGTCCTGCCCATCGCGGAACAGGTTGCCGGCCAACATCATCTTGTCCACAAGCGTCGTCTTGCCGTGGTCTACGTGGGCGATAATCGCAATGTTTCTAATATCTTGCATACTAATACCTTAATAAAATCGGGTGCAAAATTACATCTTTAAATTAAGAATTAAGAATTAAGAGTTAAGAAAATTACTTTGCGGCGGATGTTTTCAGTGTTTTGTAACACGGCGTTACGCCCGGTCGTCGCAAATCGTCAGCAGTGCCAAAAAGCAATGATAACGGTGCGAAACCATGTCAATGTGTCAATGGAAGAATGCCGGCGGTTTAGCATGAAATAGCTGACGGGTGGGTAGGAAATGTCCTCATGCATAGCCGTTTATGGCCTTCGGCGTTGCCGTTTGCAGCCTTTCGCCTTGCAAAAGACCACCTTTTGCAATGCGATTGACCGCCTATTGCTGGCGCGTAGGCCGCCGTTTGATGCCGTGTTGACGGTTTTTGGCGGTGCGAAACACGGCCTTTCGCAGCGTTTTCTGCGCCATTCTATTGCACAAATCATGTGCAACGTGTGTAAATTATTGGTATCTTGTTTTTTAACTTTGCACGCTTTTGCGTGCGATATTTGCGCTGAAAGTTTTGTTTTGCAAAAGAACGCAGCCCTGAAGCGTCAATGTAAATCAATGTGTCACGGCTTTTCGCCATGTCACTGCAAAACGTCAGGCGTGAGTTTTGCGTTATATGATTTTACAAAAAGCCGAATGTTAAAAAACGCTTGCACGCCAGTAGATTTTTAATTTTTCATTTTTAATTTTTCATTTAAAGTCGTACCTTTGCAGCCGAATTCGGAAAATCCGATGCATTCGACGACGGCCGCGCCCGTGATTGAGGCGTAAAGCCGACCGAAGGATGTAATTAAAAACTTTTAATCAATCACAACAAAATGTATTTAGATTCAGCTAAAAAGCAGGAAATCTTCGGCACTTACGGTGCGTCTAACACTGACACTGGTTCGGCTGAGAGCCAGATAGCATTGTTCTCATACCGTATTGCCCACTTGACGGAACACCTCAAGAAGAACCACAAGGACCACGTTACGCAGCGTTCGCTGACAATCCTCGTCGGCAAGCGTCGCCGCCTGTTGGACTATCTCTACAAGCGCGACATCGAACGCTACCGTGCCATCATCAAGAAGCTTGGTCTGCGCCGTTAAGCGAAAGCGTAAGAAGATAGATTGAAAAGAAACACGAAAGCGCGAAACAGCATGATGCCGTTTCGCGCTTTATCGTTTCTTACAGGAAGTTAAAGGAGTTATAGAAGTTAAGGAAATTAAAGACCAAATGCCCAGTGGTTGTAAATGGCGCACTTGTCATATCCGTCTCATTTGTCTTATTGGGCTTATTCCCTTATCCAATCACGCAAACGGCAACGCCGTAAACGCCGCCCCGCCAACGAAAACCACGGCCGAGTATGCGAAGCGGGGGCTTTTCAGGCCATCGTGGCAAGCCAAAGACAATGCCATGCCCACAATGCCCGTGAGCGTGATGACGCCTGACAGCACTAAATATGACGTGGAGCCGAACCAAAGACTGGCGTCGATGACCAGCAATATAAGCACGAACCATATCGGCACGAGCATCCAATCCAAGATTTTTCCCTTGTCCATTGTATTGCATTTAGTGTTTCCAAGCCTTGCAAGGCCTGCAAAACCTTGACTGATTTGCAGGCGTCAGGCAAACAGACGGATAATCCCGCATGCCATGAACGAAAGCCCGATGAAGATGTAAAAAGCCGCCCAAGCGTTTCCGCCGCGCTTTGCCTTGCCTGTCTTATGACTGTTGTTGTATCGTATGCGGACTGCCCCGACGGCCACGGCGGCCATGCCGCCAATGATGTACAGCCACGGGGTGTGGCTTACTTTCTTGTTGACGAAGTAGCAGAAGAACATCGTCATCACCCCGGCCATGTCTAATACGTCGGGCCATCCTATTTCGGTTTTGCTGCTTGTAGGTTTGTTTTCCATGCCTTATAAAAGTATCTCGCCGAGCGGACGCATGACAAATTCGCGCTCGCGCATCAGCGGATGGGGGATTTTCAGGTCGGGTTCGTCCACGCGGAGGTCATCGTACAGCAGGATGTCGATGTCGATGAGGCGGTCGTGATACTGCCCGTCGGTTGACTTCGCGGTGCGCCCCATCTCCCGCTCTATGGCCTGCGTGGCCTCAAGCACGCCTCGCGGAGTGAGCGAAGTTTCAACACATACGGCGGCGTTCATGAACATATTGTCTGACGCGAAGCCCCAAGGCTCGGTCTCATAAAGCGAACTTGCACGCACGACATAGCCGACACGCTCGCCCAGAAGGCGCATGGCCGTGTCCATGTTGCCCCGCCTGTCGCCGAGGTTTGTGCCTAATCCAAGATAGACAGTGTGCATTTTATCTAATTAAGAATTAAGAGTTAAGAATTAAGAAAATATGTCTTGAAGCAACAACGGCAATTTTCTTAATTCTTAACTCTTAACTTTTAATTCATTTAGTCGTTTACAATAAGCATCGCGTCGCCGTAGCAGCCGAACTTGTAACCGTTCTTCACGGCCATGTCGTATGCCTCCATGACAAGCTCGTAGCCGCCGAAAGCGGCGGTTGACATGAGCAGCGGCGACATGGGATGATAGAAATTGGATATCATCGAGTCGGCCACGCCGAACTCATACGGGGGGAAGATGAACTTGTTGGTCCACCCCTCATACTCCTTCAAGAGCTTGTCGGTGCCCACGGCTGTCTCCGTTGCCTTGGCCACACTTGTGCCGACAGCGCACACATGGTGGCCTGACAGCTTCGCGTCGTTGACCGTCTTGCAGGCGTCGGCGTTGATGAACATCTGCTCTGAGTCCATCTTGTGCTTCGTAAGGTCTTCAACCTCGATGTCATGGAAGTTGCCCAGGGCGCAATGCAGCGTGATGAAAGCGAACTCTATGCCCTTGATTTCCATGCGCTTCATCAGCTCACGGCTGAAATGAAGGCCTGAAGCCGGAGCCGTTACAGCCCCCTCGTTCTTGGCGTAAATGCACTGGAAGTCGTCCAAGTCCTCCTTGGTTGCAGGACGGCGGTCAACGATATAATGTGGCAGCGGTGCCTCGCCGAGGGCGTAAAGGTCACGCTTGAACTCGTCATGGGGACAGTCGTAAAGGAAGCGCAGCGTGCGTCCGCGGCTCGTGGTGTTGTCGATGACTTCGGCCACCATCGTCCCGCTGTCGTCGAAAAACAGCTTGTTGCCGATGCGTATCTTGCGCGCCGGCTCTACGAGGACGTCCCACAGGCGCATCTCTTCGTTCAATTCACGCAGCAAGAACACCTCGATTTTGGCGTCAGTCTTCTCCTTCGTGCCATAAAGACGCGCCGGGAAAACCTTCGTGTCGTTGAAGATGAAAGCGTCTCCTTCATCAAAATAGTCAAGGATATTGCGGAAATCAAGATACTCGGGATTGCCGTTTTCGTCCTTCAAAGGCTCTCCCTTGTCGTCCGTCTTGTACATTTCTATCTTCCCTGAAACCCTATGCACCACCATAAGGCGGCACTCGTCGCGATGGTAAGGCGGGTTGAGGGCTATCAGTTCCTCGGGCAGTTTAAACTTGAATTGTGACAGTTTCATATTTTGTTTTCCTCCATTATTTTGTCTTCTATTGTCTGTTTGTCAAGCCATTCAGGAAAATCGTCAAGCGTGACGCAGTCTTCCACCCTAACGTCTCCCACCCTCGTGCGGCGCAAGGCGGTAAGATACGCGCCGCTGCCAAGGGCTTCGCCGATGTCGCGGGCCAAGGCGCGGATGTACGTCCCCTTGCCGCAGACGACACGGATTGACATCCGCATCTCCTCAGGAAGGAACTCCGTAAGCTCGATTTCGTCAATGCGCAGCGTCTTGGGCTTCAGCTCCACATCCCTGCCTTTGCGCATAAGGTCATACGCGCGGTCGCCGTTCACCTTACAGGCAGAGTACGCCGGCGGCACTTGTTGGATTTCGCCGACAAACCGTTGGAGCGTTTCCTCTATCAATTCGCGTGTTATATGCTCAGTAGGATATGTCGCATTGACAGGATGTTCCATGTCGTAACTGGCTGTGGTGGCACCGAGTTGCAGCGTGGCCGTATATTCCTTGGTGTGCCGTTGCAGCTCGTCAATGCGCTTGGTGGCGTGCCCCGTGCAAAGGATAAGCACACCGGTGGCGAGCGGATCGAGCGTTCCGGCGTGACCAGTCTTCATCCTCTTTACCCCGAGTTTCTGCGAAATAAGATAACGGACACGCGCCAACGCGCCGAAACTTGACATCCTGTAAGGCTTGTCAAGGCATATTATCTCTCCTTCGTGAAAGTTCATCGGCCCTTAGTCTGTCATTTTCATCTCTATGCCGCACAGCGAACAGATGATTATTATCAGGCCTACTATTATGCGGTACCAGCCAAACGCGGCGAAGCCGTACTTCGAAACGTAATTGATGAAGAACTTTATGGCGAGTATGGCGACGATGAACGCCACCACCGAACCTATGATGAGCATCTGCAAATTGTTGCCTTGCGCCAGGATTGAGCCGTCGCCGTGGCTGATGAGCTTGTATGTCTCAAGGCACGTCGCGCCGAACATTGTGGGCACGGCGAGAAAGAACGAGAACTCGGCCGCGGCCTTGCGGGTGAGCTTTTGCGACATTCCGCCGACTATGGTGGCCATCGAGCGCGACACGCCAGGTATCATCGAGATGCACTGGATGAAGCCTATCACCAGAGCGCGCTTGTAAGTCAGGCGCGTCTCTTCAGAGCCCTTGTTGAATATGCGGTCGCAAAACAGCATGAAAATTCCGCCTACAATAAGCATCCACGCAACCAACTGGACGTTGCCGAGGTTGGCTTCGATCTCGTCGTTGAACGCGAAACCCAGCACAGCGGCCGGCAATACGCCGACCACGAGACGGGCGTAGAAGTCGAACATGGCGCGCCAATACGACTTGCCCTCACGCCCGGCGTTGGGATAGAAAAAGCGTTTCCAGTAAAGGCAGATGACAGAAAGGATGGCCCCAAACTGTATTATGACCGTGAACGCCTTGACAAACGGCGTACTCTCGACACCGAGAAAGCTTTGCGTGATAATCATGTGCCCCGTAGAAGACACGGGCAAAAACTCCGTCAAGCCCTCAACGATGGCGATGATGACGGTTTGAAGTAAATCCATATAAATCCTTTGTTAATAGTTTTTGTTGTCGAATGTCAGTTCTCCGTTGTCAAGTCGCCGCCGCCATTGTTGTCTTTCGGCTTGCGTATGATGGCGTAAACCATCGACGCGAAGCCCACAAAGCACACCACTGGAGCCACCTTTACGCGCGTGGCGTTGAAAATCTCAGGGTTGAACGAGCCGTCCTCAGTTCCTCCGCCGCTCATTAAGATGAATCCGATGATTACCACAACCATTCCCACGGCGAGGAGAATGAAATTCATGCGGTCGAAAGCAAAATTCCGTCTATCCATTTCTTTTAATTAAGCAAACAAGCAGACAGAGACGAGCAGACAAGGAAATTCGCATTGAAACTAAAGGGTCTGCTCACTGCCGCGATGTTTATTTTTTTACTATTTGTTATTTATTTCACTTGAGTTGACAAGTTCACAAAGACAAGCAGACAAGGACATTTGCCTTGAAAGCCGTCAGTCAGTGACCTGCAACGTTGTTTGATTGTTACTTCTTAATTATCACTTCAGAACCTGTTTGTCAAATTTTGTACAAGTCTCCGGCCTTCATGCGCAGGAACTTGTTCACCGCCACCCATGCGCAGAACAGCGTTATGAGCAGCCCGAAGACAAACACCGTGCCCCCGGTTATGGCCATTACCTGCCACGTTATCACCGTAAGCACGCCCGGCTCATACGTGTACAGGGCGTAAACCCCGGCGGCCAGCACGGCGTCAGCCAGCACGGCGGCCAGCAGCCCGATGCCAATGGCGTTGCCAAGGAACGGCCTGCGGATGAAGCCCCACGACGCCCCGACCAGCTTCATCGTGTGAATGGTGAAGCGGCGGGCGTACATGCCCAGCTTCACGGTGTTGTTGATAAGCGAGAACGAGACGCAGGTGAGCAGCGCGGCCAGCACCAGCAGCACAAGGTTGATTTTGTTGAGGTTGTTGTTCACGCTGTCCATCAAGTCCTGCGGATAGGTTATGTCCGTCACGCGCTTGTCCCCCTTGAGGGCCGCCGAAATCCATTTCAGCGAGTCAGAGTTGGCGTATTGCGCCTTCAGTTGCAACTCTATGGAAGCCACAAACGGGTTCATGCCGAGAAACTCGCTCGGGTCGGTGCCCATGGCTTCGGTCTGTTCCTTCAGGGCCTGTTCTTTGCTTATATAGGTAATGCGGCTTATGTATTGACGCTTCTTCAGGTCGTTGCACAGTTGTTTGGCCTCCGGGTCGGTAATGTCCTCGCCGAGCATCATGGTCACGGTAAGGTTTTCCTTGACGTATGACGACAAGTTGCGCGCCGTCAGGACGGAGAACACAATCATCCCCAACAAAATCAGCACCAAGGCGGTGCTTATGCATAGTGTCACACCCTGCAGTCCGTGGCGGACGCGGGTTCTTCTTTGTTTTTTACCCATTATCTTTATGGTATAATACACCAAATTTGGTGCAAAGTAACAAAAAAAACTTTTCATGGCCAACAGATTAACTACTATTAACAGCCACCCGCAAATTTCACCGTCCACGAAAATCCGGCGGCAACCGTTCGACTGCAAAACCGACATGCCATATATAAAATAAGGTATGGGCAAACACTCCGGCTGACCAACGCGAAAGGCCATACTTGCCGCCCTTCCCCATGCACTTGCGCCCCGCCCAACGGTGGGGCACGCAACATACTGGTTTCCAACACATTACAAGAGGCCACCTTTTAGCGTGTAAAAGGTGGCCTCTTGCCGTGCAAGACACGGCCTTTCGCGACGCGGTTTGCCTCTTTTCGCAGTTTGTCAGCATTTCAGGGGCATGGCCATTCCTTTGTTTCAGCAACCCGAAACAACCCCTGCCCAAAGTACGCATGGTTGTTTTGGGAAACAAAAAAGGCGTGCCATGAGCGGCACGCCTTTTATGATTGTAACCCGACAAGGCGCGGGATTACAGCAGAGAGTCGAACTTTTCTTGCAGCTTGGCTTTCGTTGTAGCACCTACGAACTTGTCAACAACCTGGCCGTTCTTGATGAACAGGATAGTCGGGATGTTGCGGATGCCGAACTCCATGGCTATTTCGTCAGCCTCTTCAACGTCGCATTTGCCTACTACAATCTTGCCGTCATACTCCTCGGCGAGTTCGCCGATGATGGGCGCGATAGCCTTGCAAGGGCCGCACCATGTAGCCCAAAAGTCAACTACCAACGGTTTGTCACCATTCTTCAAGCTCTCAAAGTTCTCGTTTGTGATTTTTACTTCCATTTGTTTTGTTTTTATTTAGGGTTAATAATATGTTTTCTTTCCTCAATGTGCAGGCGTCACGGCCGCCAAGTGTCCAACTGCGCCAATGCTTCCCGCGTCTTTTTACACCTTAATATATATTAATTAATCTTGTATCCCAAGGCGTCGTTGCCCTTGATGAACGTTATCAGCTCCTTGCAAACGTCCACTTTCCCGTTCTTGCTGCGCAGCGTAAACGGCGTGCGGCTGTTGTTGTCGTACACCGAGAAGTACAACTGCGTGTTGCCGGGACAGTCTTTCACCATCGACACAAGGTCGGAAACGGTGGTGTCGTCAATCCTGGCCGAGTCGAGGGTGATGGTAAGTTTCTCTATGCGCAAGTCCTTGACGGTCTGCAGATACTGTATGTCGGTGACGCGCATCTCCTTTAGGTCGCTGCCGCGGAACCGCTGCACAAACGGCGCTTTCACCATCACCGTGCTGCCCTCAATGAGCATTCCGCTCCATCGTCCCCAGTCTTCGCCGAAGAAAGCCAGCTCGCCGCCCCCCTCAAAGTCCTCAATCGTGACAAAGCCGCACGGCTTGCCCGTCTTTGTGAACTTGCTGCGCACCATGGTGACGATGCCGCCCAGCACGACTTCCTGCTTCTTCGAAAGCTCCTGCCTGTCGGCCAGTTCGGAGCATCGGGTGTTGCACATGTTGTTGAGAATAACCTCAAAGTCGTCAAGCGGGTGGGCTGACAGGTATATGCCAACCAAGTCGCGCTCACGGTTCAGCTTCTCAATGTTGCTCCAAGTGTCCCCTTCCGGAATTGGCGGAACGGCTATGTCAACGCTGTCGATGCCGCCGAAGAGCGAGTTTTGCGCCTCGTTCTTCTCCTGTTGGTATAACTGGCCGTAACGGATTAGCGTGTCCAAGAATGCGTCGCCTTTCTGGTTGCGCCCGAAATAGCTCTCACGCTTCACCTTGAAACTGTCGAACCCACCGCTGAGAGCCAGGCTTTCAAAGCACTTCCGGTTGACGGCAGCCAGGTTGACACGCTGGACAAGGTCGAACACATCTTTGTAAGGGCCGTTCTTCTCGCGCTCGGATATGATGGCTTCGGCGGCGGCCGAACCCATGCCCTTGATGGCGGCCAAGCCGAAACGGATAGCCCCCTGCTTGTTGACGCTGAACTTCTGGCGGCTTTCGTTCACGTCAGGACCGAGCGTCTTTATGCCCATGGCCTTGCATTCGTCCATGAGCTTTGTTATTTCGGCTATGTTGGTGATGTTGCGGCTCATGTTGGCCGCCATGTATTCGGCGGGATAATGCGCCTTGAGGTACGCCGTCTGGTACGCCACCCACGAGTAACACGTGGCGTGACTCTTGTTGAAAGCGTAGCTGGCAAACTTCTTCCAGTCCTCCCATATCTTGTGAAGGGTCTCGTGCTTGTAGCCGTTCTTCTCGCCGCCTTCATAGAAAAGGCCCTCCAGGTGGTTCATCTTCTCGATTTGCTTCTTGCCCATCGCCTTGCGCAGGGTGTCGCTCTGGCCTCGCGTGAAGCCGGCCAACTGGCGGCTGAGGAGCATGACTTGCTCCTGGTATACGGTGATGCCGTAAGTGTCCTTGAGGTATTTCTCCATGCAAGGAATGTCATACGTGATTTTCGACGGGTCGCGCTTGCGCTCGATAAACTGCGGAATGTAGTCCATAGGACCCGGGCGGTAGAGGGCGTTCATGGCTATGAGGTCCTCGAACACGGTAGGATGCAGCTCGCGGAGGTACTTCTGCATGCCGGCGGATTCAAACTGGAACGTGCCGATTGTGCGGCCTTCGCTGTACAGCTTGTATGTCTCCGGGTCGTCGATAGGTATGGTGTCAAGGTCGATTGTCTTGCCCGTTGTAAGGCGGATGTTCTCCACCGCCTCCTTGAGGATGGACAAAGTCTTCAGCCCGAGGAAGTCCATCTTGATGAGTCCGGTCTCCTCTATGACGCTGCCTTCATACTGCGTGCAGAGCAACTTGTGGCCTGTCTCCTTGTCATCGGCCGTAGATACGGGCACCCAGTCGCTGATAGGGTCGCGGCAAATGATTGTACCGCAGGCATGGATGCCAGTGTTGCGCACGTTGCCTTCAAGCATCTTGGCGTACTCAATGGTCTCGCGCATACGCGGGTCGGGCGAAGCCTCAGCCTCGCGCAACTCCTTCACGCACTTGATGGCGTTCGTAAGGTTCATCTTCATGCCGTCAGGCAGACGGTCAGGAATGGCCTTGCAGAGGCGATTTGACTCCTCCAGGGGCAACCGCTCCACGCGGGCGACGTCCTTTATGGCGAGCTTCGTGGCCATGGTGCCGTATGTAATAATGTGCGCCACCTTGTCCGCGCCGTACTTCTCGGTAACCCAGTCAAGCACCTTTCCACGCCCGTCGTCGTCGAAATCGGTATCAATATCGGGCAATGAGATACGGTCAGGGTTGAGGAAACGCTCGAACAGAAGGTCGTATTTTATGGGGTCTATCTTGGTAATTCCCAAGCAGTAAGCCACCACCGAACCGGCCGCGCTGCCACGCCCAGGGCCCACCATGACGCCGAGCTGGTCGCGGGCGGAGTTGATGAAGTCCTGAACGATAAGGAAGTAGCCGGGGAAACCCATGGTCTTCATTATGTAAAGCTCGAAGTTTACACGCTCTTTCACCTCGTCGGAGAGCGGGTCGCCGTAGAGCTTCTTGGCACCTTCGTATGCCAATTTGGCCAGATAGTCGGCCTCAAACTTTATCCTGTATATTTTGTCGTAGCCGCCGAGCTTTTGGATTTTCTTCTCGCCTTCCTCGCGCGACAGCACCACGTTGCCGTTCTCGTCTTGCGTAAACTCGTCATAAAGCTGCTCTTCGGTGAACCGCTTGCGGTATTCTTCCTCCGTGCCAAACTCTTCGGGAATGGGGAAGAACGGCATGATGGGCGCGTGGTCGATGCTGTACGTCTCAACTTTGTCAAGCACTTCGCACGTGTTTGCCAGGGCTTCGGGCACGTCGGCGAACACCTCATTCATCTCCTCACGCGTCTTAAACCACTCCTGCTTTGAGTAAAGCATGCGGTTGGGGTCGTCCAAATCCTTGTTGGTTGACAGGCAGAGCAGACGGTCGTGAGCCTCGGCGTTCTCCTCGTCAACGAAGTGGCTGTCGTTCGTGCATACCAGCTTTATGCCGTATTTTTCGGCAAACTTCATCAGCACCTTGTTGGCCTTTTGCTGCAGGGGGTAAGTCTCACGGTTGGCGCGGATGCGCGGGTCTTTCACCTCATGGCGTTGCAGCTCAAGGTAATAGTCGTCGCCAAACACGCGCTTATACCACTGCACGGCCTCCTCCGCCCCCTCCATGTCGCCCTTGAGGATTTTAGCGGGCACTTCGCCGGCGATGCACGCCGAGCAGACGATTAGCCCCTCGTGATAAGCCTCAAGGTCGGCGCGGTCGGTACGGGGGCGCATGTAGAAGCCGTCAACCCACGAGCGGCTGACCAGTTTGATAAGGTTCTTGTAGCCCTTGTAGTTCTTCGCCAGCACGATGAGGTGGTAACCGCCTTGGTCGCCGTGGTCTTTCACCTTGTCCTCCTTGCTGTGGCGCGCCACATACATCTCGCATCCGAGTATGGGCTTGAACTCCGGCTTGCCCTGCTCTTTCAGCTCGCCGTTCTTCTTCTTGCAGTAGTTGAAGAACTCCTTTATGCCGAACATGTTGCCGTGGTCAGTCACGGCCATGCCCCGCATGCCGTTGGCTATGGCCTTGTCAACCAGGCGTTTTATGCTGGCCTGGCCGTCAAGGATGCTGTAATACGTGTGTACGTGAAGGTGGACGAAATCTTGCATGTCTTTTATTCGAGGTTACACTCTTGGAGCGTCAAAGTTAAGACGAAAAAACGAGACAGCCAAAATAATAATGTGAAAAAATCATCCATGTTTCCGTTGCGGATGTCAAAGCCTCTGTATGACAGCCTGTTCGCAGACGTTAACTTTTCTTAAACGCCTCGGCGGCGGAACAACATGGCCGTAACATGACGCCACCGACAGGATGCCGAGCAAGGGCACACCAAGCGGTCGTCAGTCAACATAATCCCTTGGGCATCAAGACATTACACCAAACAAAGGCACTTTACGCAGCCAGCCACGAACCGACGTTTTACAAAAGGCTGCCTTTCGCACCGCAAAAGGTGGCCTTTCGGGCTTCAAAAGATGGCTTCTTGGACGATGAAAGACGGCCTTTCATAACGGCACTTGCCGGCACCCGCGCAAACACCGGCTGCAAGCGTAGGCGCAAGCCAACGCATGCCACGACTGAAAGGAAGGAAAAAAGCACGGGAAACATTTGCCGGTAATGAAATAAAATACTTATCTTTGTCACGTGAAAAAGATGAAGACAATGATGAAGACAAGACATTTTACAGCCATACTGGCCGTTTGCGCCATGTTGCTTCTCGCCGGATGCGGCGAAAACGCCGCAGAGAAGAAGGCGGGAGAACTGCTGGAACAAGCGCAGCAGATGCTCGACAAGGGCGAATATGAAAAGGTGAAGATTACCATCGACTCGCTCAGGAAGAACTTTCCGGAAGCCATAGAGGCACGCAAAAAGGGCCTGCGCCTGTACCAGGAATCGGAACTGAAACGCGCGCAGGGCTTGGTTGAGCGCGCCGACACGGCCCTGCAGCGTGTGGAAAGGGAGTATCAGGAGATGAAAGCCGAGGTGGATAAGCTGCGCGAAAAGAGCGCGGCGTCAGAGGAACAGCTAAGGGCGGTGAACCTGCTGAGGGTGAAGCGCGACTCGCTGAAAGCCGCTTTCGACGTAGAGTGCGCCAAGATAAAGTACATAAAGAAGAAGATGGAGGAGTGAAAAAGCTCTTTAACTTCTTTAACTCCTTTAACTTCTATAACTGCTTTATTATAACTACCTTTGCACCGAGATTACATATCAAATGGCAAAAGACACATCCAAAACCGAGGAACAGTTCAAGGCGGTGATGGCCGAGTGCCGTTCGCTGTTCGCAAAAAAGCTGCACGACTACGGCCCCTCGTGGCGGATACTGCGCCCGTCGTCGCTTACCGACCAACTGTTCATCAAGGCCAAGCGCATACGCAGCCTTGAGGTGAAGAAGGAGTCGCTCGTGGGCGAAGGCATACGGCCCGAGTTCATCGGGCTAATCAACTACGGCATCGTGGGGCTGATACAGTTAGACCGGGGCTTTGTTGACACGCCCGACATGTCGGCCGACGACGCCCTGAAGCTGTATGACGGCTTCGCCGCAAAGGCGTTGGAGCTGATGCTCAGGAAGAACCACGACTACGACGAGGCCTGGAGGACCATGAGGGTGAGCAGCTACACCGACTTCATACTGACGAAAATCCAGCGCGTCAAGGAAATCGAGGACCTTGGCGGCGACACGCTCGTGTCAGAGGGCATCGACGCCAACTACATGGACATAATCAACTATGCCGTGTTCGGCGTAATCAAACTTTCTTGACCGGCATGAGCGCGAGGAAAGTCATGACAGCCTTGGCGGTCAACCTGTGCCGCTTGGTAGTGGCGTTGACGTTCATCTTCTCGGGATACGTCAAGGCCATCGACCCGTTAGGGACGCAATACAAGCTGCAAGACTACCTTGAAGCGATGCAACTGGCGCAGTATGTGCCCGACTATGTAACGCTTGGAGCGTCGGTTCTGCTTGGCGGCCTGGAGTTCTGGCTCGGCGTGATGCTGCTATTCGCCATACGCAGACGGCTCGTAACAAGGCTCTTGCTGCTGATGATGGCCGTCATGACGCCGCTGACGCTGTGGCTGGCCGTCAGCAACCCGATAAAAGACTGCGGATGCTTCGGCGACGCGGTTGTGCTGACCAACTGGGAGACTTTTTACAAAAACGTCGTCCTGCTGGCCGCAACAATATTGCTGGTAAAGCGTCCGCCGATGATGCCGAGATTCATCAGCCACACCAACCAGTGGATTGCGTCAACGTATACGGTGGTGTTCATCCTCGTGTCAAGCAGCACGAGCCTTTACACGCTGCCGCCGTTCGACTTCCGCCCGTACCACATCGGGGCAGACATAAAGAAGGGGATGGAAATTCCCGAAGGCGCGAAACAGCCGCAGTTTGAGACAACCTTCATCCTCGAAAAGAACGGGGAGAGAAAAGAGTTCACGCTCGACGACTACCCGGACTCAACCTGGACGTTCATCGACAGCAAGACCGTGCAGACCGAAGAGGGCTATGTGCCGCCGATACACGACTTCTCGATACAGACGACCGACGGCGGCGAGGACATCACGGACAGCGTACTCAACCACAAAGGATATGCCTTCCTGATGGTGTCGCCGCACTTGGAAAAGGCCGATGACTCAAACTTCGGCGAGATAGACGCCATCTACGAGTACAGCGTCGAACACGGATACCCCTTCTACGCGCTGACGGCAAGCAACGACGAGGCCATACAGCACTGGCGCGACATAACCGGGGCGGAATACGACTTCTACCTGACCGACGACATAACGCTGAAAACCATCATAAGAAGCAACCCCGGACTGCTGTTGCTGAAAGACGGCGTCGTCATCGGGAAATGGAGCCACAACGACCTGCCCCAGCTCGACTACAGGTCTGACGACTTGGAAAAGACCGAATACGGGCACATACCCGAGCATACGGTTGCCGGCAAGGTGTCAAAAATACTGCTGTGGTACATCCTGCCGCTGATGCTCCTCACGTTTGTCGACCGCACGTGGAAGCTGACCCAATGGATAAGGGAAAAAGAACATTCTAACAGAATATATCAATTTTTTAAAGGCAAAAAGACTATGAGAAAGAAAATTGTAGCAGGTAACTGGAAAATGAACATGAACCTGCAAGACGGCATCGCCCTTGCAAAGGAACTCAACGACACACTGACAAACGAGAAGCCCAACTGCGGCGTCATCATCTGCACGCCGTTCATACACTTGGCCAGCATTGCGCAATTCCTCAACCAGGACGTAATCGGACTTGGCGCGGAGAACTGCGCCGACAAGGAAAAAGGTGCATATACAGGCGAAGTCTCAGCCGAAATGGTAAAGAGTACGGGCGCGCAATACGTCATCCTTGGCCACTCTGAGCGTCGCGGATATTACGCTGAAACTCCCGAAATACTGAAAGAAAAAGTCCTCCTCGCCCTGAAGAACGGCCTGAAGGTAATCTTCTGCATCGGCGAAAGCCTTGAGGAAAGGGAGGCCGGCAAGCAGAACGAAGTGGTGAAGGCCGAACTCGAAGGCAGCGTGTTCAACCTCAGCGAAGAAGAGTTCAAGAACATAATCATAGCCTACGAACCCATCTGGGCCATCGGAACAGGCAAGACCGCAACGGCTGACCAGGCCGAGGAAATACACGCCTACATCCGCAGCATCATAGCTGACAAATACGGAAAGGCCGTGGCTGACAACACAACAATACTCTACGGAGGAAGCTGCAAGGCAAGCAACGCCCCCGAACTGTTCGCAAAACCCGACATCGACGGCGGCCTGATAGGAGGTGCTTCACTCAAAGCCGCTGACTTCATGGGCATCATCAACGCCTGGAAATAACAACATCCATAAGCAAGAGCGGGCGGAGACGGCAAAAGGACAACAGTCTCCGCCGCGCCCTTGCCTTTATTCCTGTCATGAAAACAAACATAAACAAGCAATGAGACAATTCGCCGCAATTTTACTTTTAGCTACATGTTTCACGACTAACGCCGTGGCGCAATCGTTCCTCGAAGGCCTTAGGGAGAACAAGGCGGGGCAAGGAACGGTCACGGTAAGCCAAAGTCCTGAAATCGACGAATTGGTCAATAGCACCAAACTTGTAAGGACACAACCTGTAAACCACAGCCAAGAAAAAGACACAAAACCAAACAACGCCGAAAAGAACACCGTGGCCAATCACGAGTCGGCAAACAAAAAGACGGAAACCAACGAACATGTCGAACGCAATGCGGTCACCAGGCGTGACACAGGAACAGACTCTCCAACCATCGACACGTCAAAGAAAGTGATGCGCGGAGGACGCAAAGTGACCGGCTACCGCGTGCAAGCATACTCAGGCGGCAACTCAAGGGCTGACAGGCAAAGAGCCGAACGCATCGGCAACGCAATAAAACTAAGGTTCCCCGACCTTCCGATATACGTCCACTTTTACTCCCCCCGATGGATATGCCGTGTCGGCAACTTCCGCACTTACCAAGAAGCCAACGAGGTGTTGAAAGAGATTAAAAGCATGGGGTACAGGCAAGCATGCATAGTAAAAGGGAAAATAACCGTAAGATATTAACACTCCTGTTTCCAAAAGGACAGCTTCATGCATATAAGAACATGGCGAGCCGCGTTGGGAAACGACGCCGGCCGCACAATCGGCACACCTGACGGAAACAACACAAACCATTAACATAAAATGAATCCTGAGACAGAATTTCGCGAAGGTCTTGACGACCTTGCCTCACATTACAAAAGCATAATCGAGCTTCTCGGCGAAGACCCAAGCCGCGAAGGTTTGCTGAAAACCCCAATGCGCGTGGCAAAAGCCATGCAGATACTGACGCGCGGCTACAGCCAAGACGCCCACAAGGTTCTCTTGGACGCACTGTTCGAGGAGAAATACAACCAGATGGTCATCGTGAAAGACATCGACTTCTTCTCTCTCTGCGAACACCACATGATACCGTTCTACGGCAAAGTACACGTTGCTTACATCCCCAACGGCTACATAACCGGGCTGAGCAAGATTGCAAGGGTGGTTGACATATACAGCCACCGCCTCCAAGTGCAGGAAAGAATGACGCTGCAAATCAAGGATTGCATACAAGAGACGCTTAAACCGCTCGGCGTAATGGTGGTGGTAGAAGCCAAACACATGTGCATGCAGATGCGCGGCGTGGAGAAACAGAACGCCATCACCACCACAAGCGACTTCTCCGGGGCGTTCAACCAGGCAAAGACGCGCGAAGAGTTCATGAACCTTCTCCACAGCGAAGGCAAGCACATATAAAATGGGGAAAAGCCGCAAGCTGAATATTTTTTTACTTTTCAGACGCAAGGTTTTCACGTCCCGAGGGTTTAATATACAGTAAACATACAAAAAACAACAATCAATGGAAATGAGAAAAATCAACAAATTATTCGCAATTGTCCTTTGCTGTGTCGGCGCAATGTCATTGGTTTCATGCATAGACAGCGACGACGGCATTGACAGCAAGACCTACCAGCAGTATCTTACGAGCATCGCCGGCAACTATGCCGGGGCCACATCGGACTACAGATATGAAAACAAGCTGAAGTTCTACAACGACACTATAACCGACAAGAACAATCCCAACAAGATCGACTCCATCATGAGCGTGATGGGTTCGGTAAGGATGGACTCGTCGTTTGTCATCACCGGCGTGCAGGGCAAGGTGCTGGCACTCAACTTCCCCGATGAATACAAAGACCTGAAAGAGGCCATCGAGAAGGCACCCGACCAGACTATAACGGGCAAGTTTGTGTTTGCAAGCGTAGGGCAGACATCGCTCATGATGCTCTATCCTGAACCGATTGTATATCCCGAGCTTACCTACGGAGGCCAAACCCACAAGAACATAACCATCAACTTCTGGGGACCTTCAGGCGGATATTTCACCAATTCGTCTTACATAAGGGTACTTGAACTGCCTGTATTCATGGCTTACGTTTATGAGGGCGACAAAAAGTTGTTCAGCATCTGCGACGACGTAAACAACCCGTCAAAAGCCATTTACGGCCAGCTCTTCGTGACATTGTCACGATAAAGGACACGACATTAAGACAACTTACACTTCATATCGGGCATCCCTGGCGCGTGGAAACGTTTGCCGGGGATGCTTTTTTATTTGCAACCAACCACCACAAAACAGGTAAAAAACGACATTCCGCAACGCCATAATGGCCGTTTTTTCGTAACTTTGCCAAAAATCAACAAAATACAGACAAGCCATGAAGAAAGCAATCTTATTCCTAATCACACTCTTTGCCGCCGTCTTGGCATCGGCGCAGACCATCGAAGGCAGTTGGACGGGCAAGCTCAACGTTATGGGGACGCAGCTCAACCTCGTATTCAACATAACAAAGACCGACGGCGGCAAGCTCGCCTGCACACTCGACAGCCCCGACCAAGGCGCGAAGGGCATACCTGCGGAGATAACCGTCAGCGACGGCGTCAATGTGAAAATCAACGTCCCAGCCATCATGGCATCGTATGAAGGCGAGCTGGCCAACGGACAGTTGAAGGGCACTTTCAGCCAAGGCAGCATGCCGTTCCCGTTAGACCTGAAGCCGGGCAAGGTGGAACGCAACCGCCCGCAGACGCCGAAAGCACCTTATCCATACACGACCGAAGAAGTGAAGTTCACCAACACTGCCGACAACGCCACCCTGAGCGGCACGCTTACCTACCCCGCAGACTATGAAAAGATGAAGAAAAAGACTGTGCCCGTAGTCATAATGGTAACTGGCAGCGGGCAACAGAACCGCGACGAAGAAGTGTTCGACCACAAGCCTTTCCTCGTCTTGGCCGACTTCCTGGCGCGTAACGGCATCGCCTCGCTTCGCTATGACGACCGCGGCACGGGCAAGTCTACGGGCGACGCGGCCAATGCAACGACTGAAAACAACATGAAAGACGCGCTGGCAGCCATCGACTTCGCACGCCACACGGGCAAGTTCGGCAGCGTGGGAGTGCTTGGCCACAGCGAAGGAGGCACCATAGCGTTCATGCTCGGAGCACAAGGCAAGGCCGACTTCATCGTCAGCATGGCTGGGCCGGGCGTGCGTGGAGACAGCATACTGCTCGAACAAAACCGCATGATGTTGGTAGGCGCGGGCGTGCCCCAACAGTTTGCCGACGCTTACTGCAAGGCTCTTGGCCGCATACTCGACGGCATCAAGGACGGAAGTGCCTTGAAGTGGCCCGACATAGCCGTGCATGTAGCCGCCCAACAGACGGGCGCAAACCTGCCCGAACCAATCATGCAGAACCTTAAAGCCGTAATCCAGCAATGCACGCCATGGTTCAAATACTTCATATCCTACGACCCGTCGGCCGACATCCGCTCAGTGAAGTGCCCCGTGATGGCCATCAACGGAAGCAAGGACGCCCAGGTGGCAGCCGCCGGCAACCTCACGGCCATACGCCGCCTGTTGCCCCCAAACAGCCTCAACCTCATAAAAGAATACCACGAACTGAACCATCTTTTCCAGCACTGCACGACAGGCCTGCCAACCGAATACGCCCAAATAGAGGAAACAATGTCGCCCGAAGTGATGCAAGACATCGCCGACTGGATTAAAAAGGCCATACGGCAATAACGCATACGGCATCATTTGCAATGCTTATGACATGCGAACCACTAATCCTTGACAGTCAGCAAGAATACAAAAAACGCCGTGCGGCATCATCGACAGACGCTGCACGGCGTTTTTTGTTCAAACAAATAAGGAATGTCAAACAATAGGGCGCACTACCTCGACTCTCATTCCCAAGGCATTCATTATCCGATAAAACGTGGCTACGCTTGGAGTTATCACACCTTTCTCAATCCTTGATATATACGACTTTGTCACATTTATGCGTTTCGCAAGTTCTGACTGCGTAACCTTTGCCTCCTTCCGTGCATTAAGCAGTATCTGTGACGTATAAAACTCGTATGCCTCTTCGTCAAATTTCGCACGTTCAGGAGTGCCTTCCCTGCCGTATTTCTGCTCAAGAACGGCACTATAATCATTCACTTGATGATTGTTTGTCTCCATAATATGCCTCCTTTATTTTTAATGCTTTTTCTATTTCTGATTGAGGTGTCTTCTGTGTCTTTTTCTGAAAACCATTGAACAACACCACTATTTGACCTTCATCAAAGATGAAAAATACACGGTAGATATTGCCGTTGTATTCCATACGCAACTCATAAAGGCCATCACGCAGGTATTTAATGAACTTGACCGGCAACCTGTCCTCATACTCAAGCAGCGAGATGACATAGTCTAATTTCTTCAGTTCCTTGTCCGTCAAGGTAGATATAAACCTTTCAAAATAGCCACCGTAAGTTATTATCTTCCTCTTCATAGTGCAAATATACGCAAAAAGTTTCAATATAAGGCAACTTTTAAACCCATATTCGTATCTTTTATACGTTTTTTCATTATACGGAAACAAACAAAAAAAGAGGTTGGAAACAGCTTGAATGCCGAAATCCAACCTCTTGCCTTGGTCGGGATGACTGGACTCGAACCAGCGACCTCACGCCCCCCAGACGCGTGCGCTAACCAACTGCGCTACATCCCGCTACCGTTAAGCGACTGCAAAAGTACATACTTATCACGACATGACCAAACTTTTACGCCTGTTTTTTTCTACTTTTAATGTTAATAAACGTCTTTTTCTCATTCTGGCGCGCATTTCCACAGGCCTACGACCATGACCGCCCCATCGGCAAGCACTGCCAGCGCAAAGCGCAGCCAGCATCGGCCACAACATAAAAGACGGCATATCGCAACCTGAAAGGCCGCTTTTCAGAGTCTGAAAGGTGGCCTTTTGAGGCGCAAAAGGCCACCTTTTACAACACGGCTCGTTACAGGCTGACTGCCAGGCAGTTACGAAAACGTAACGCCGGCACGGCTCTTCACGTGGCGGCATAGCCGCAAACTGGCGAAAAACTACATTCAACTTGTCCGCAACCAGCCAACACAGCATCTCCGCTCCCACGTCCTCAGCGCATCCGTTAGAGCATGCATTTATACTGTCAGCCAATGCCTCAAAATGCGTCGATTATATTTTGCACTGATGAAAATTAATGAGTGTTTTCATAGGAAACAACTGTTACAACACAAATATTCCTTTAAAAAGTGTGTCATTTTCATGCAAAAAACGTATATTTGCATAAGGGCAAGACGCACGAGGCAGCCTGCGAGCATACATGCAGCGCACCGACAAGCATCCATTGACTGCGGACGCAAGCCCTAAAAAACCGCATATTGACGGACGGGACAGTCCTAAAACACAACTTCCACAACACAAAAGCACCGCTCGCCCAAAGGACTTGCGGGCATGAAAAACATTAGGAGGCAACGTCATGAAGAACAACAAATCATACATTCCCAATCCTTACGACCTTCAGTTGGGGTTTTGTGTCCACAAGTCTCACGGGCAACATGGATGCATACAAGCCCCAAATAACACCTAAAACACAGCAACGCCTATGGCAATACTCGCTTTAATACTGACTTTCGCAATACTTATTTCGGCAATCATCGTTTCAAACAACACCGTGTCAGGGCATCGGCTCTACAGGCAAACGCCGTTGCCTACGGGAGTGCCGAAGACGTTTTTGTCGCTAATCGCCGTGATGTTCGCCATCGCTTGCGTGTGGCAGTTCGCCATTGACACGCTTGACGACATGCGGCATCCTGCTTTCTGGATTTCCGCTTTCGGCGCAGACCCCATCCTGGGCGACGTGTTCAGCACGGCGGAACAGTACGACATGGACTTGGGCATGCCCACTGCCGAGTTCCGGGAAAGCGACCTCCTCATGATACGCAATGTGTCACGCTGCGTCGCCACGGCCTTGTAGTGCGCCGTTGCGGGGCTTGCCGCTTACGCAGTTTACATGTTGGGATTGCTCAGGGAGAACAAGCCTACGATGATAACCTGCCTGGCCTTGCTCGCGGCGGCACTGATTGTCGGCGGCAGGGCTTCCATGGCGGGCATGGTTCACTTCCATCCTCGCCATATTCTTGGGAGGCTTAGGCATCCACCGTTTTTATTTGGGCAAGACGGGCAGCGGTTTCGTCTACCTTGTCTTGCAGTTGTTGTGCATCGCGGGCATGGTTCTCAGCCCCTTCTTCGTGTTCATCGACCCCACGCTGATACTCAGCACGCTGGCTGGAACTCCCGCATTGCTGCTCTCTTTGCTCTTATGCCTAATCGGATTCATCGAAGGCATAGTGCTGCTTTGCAAGGACCAAGAGGCATTTGACGACGAATACAACGACGGAGTTTCACCTTATACGCAATATTACCAGCAGCAACAATACGCCGCGCCACAGCAACCACAACAGCAAGAAGCACCACACCCCCAACAGCAGACGCCGGCCGGCAACGCCGGACAGGGCAAAAGCAAGACCGAACAACTGTTGGAACTGAAGCAACTCCTTGACGGCGGCATACTTACCCAAGAGGAATTTGACACGGAAAAACAGAAAATCTTAAATTCATAAACCGACATGAGCATAACAGACAAGAACAAACCGACCATCGAGAGGCTGAAAGACTTGCAGCAACTCTATGAGGCCGGCATCCTGAACAAGGAAGAAATGGAGGCCGAAAAGGCTGAAATACTTGGCAAGAACAAGCCAAACGAAACACCGGCAGCACCCCCACAGCCACCTACTGCACCACCCGTGCCGCCTACGCCGGCCACAAACGCGGCAGCCGAAAGCGAACAGGACGTTGACTACAACGCATACATCAACGAGAAAGAGCCGTTCTGGAGTTCCACGAAGGGCATCGTCACTATCGTCGCGATAGCGGTGGTTGCAGTAGCAGCCGTCATCTTCGGCGTAAGGCAATGCGGCAGCGGCGGGGCGTCTGGCGCATACGGAGCTGACTCATTGGGCACAGACACGTCATACATCGACACCACGGGCTATGCCTTTGACGACGAACCGGCCAACGACTTCAAGCACATCAAGGAAGTAAAAGGACGCTTGGACGTTGACATCCAATGGCCTTTGGCATTGGAAGGGGTGGATGACATCGAGCAGTTGCAGCGTTGCATTATCAGCAGGGTGTCGAATTACAAGACCAATGACATCAACACCTGCATAAAGAACTTTGCAAAAGAACTTGACGAGAAAGACGCAGATGAGGGGAAATTCACCGTTGAATACAAAGGGAAGTTGGGCGATTGGCATGTTTTCGGCATATACTTGTTCGTTGATTGGGGCGTAGGTGAGCCAGGAGAGTTTGCCGGTGCGTCCACGCAAATAACGGGTGACATGTATTATGACAACGAACTTGGGCGCGACTTGACCTTTGCGGACATTGCGACAAGCGAGAAGGCGATGTATAACTTTTTAAGTGACTATTGGGATGGCATTACTCCATCGAGCAATTGGTTCGAAATTTCACCTAACGGAATCACGTTTGCCTGTTTTTCTCCCATCCATTATGACTACTATTTCCCATTGGACTACTATGAGATGGACAACGTCTTGTCTGAAACCTTCAAGAGGAAGGTCAACAAAATCATGCCAGAAGACAAGTGGGTCAACGTGAAATTCGCTGGAACAATGAGCGACCCCGACGTAAATGATTCGTGGCCGATAGAAATATCGTTCCAACGCAAAGGCCAACAGATACGCAACTGCGTATACAAGAACGTAAGGATTGGCGGCAAGATACACATGAAAGGAGAAGTGGCAGGAGATTATTTCATATTGAAAGGCAAAGACGGAACAAACGATTTCCAAATAATGTTGAACAAAAAGACAGACGAAGAAAGCACGGCTATTGACGGAGATAATGAACTAACGATAAGTTCCGGTTTGTCATAAGTAACGCTACACCCTGCACCCTGACACTCAACACTTTACAAAAGGCGGCTTTTTGATGCGCAAAAAGCCGCCTTTTACAATGCAATATGCGGCAAACCGCATTGCGATATGCCGCATATTGAAAAATGGCGCGCCGTCAGCGGCGCGCCATTTCCATAAAGAAGCGTTGCTGAAATTACTTGTTCACAACTTTCTTCGACTTCACCTTGTCGCCGCTCTTCATCTTTACGATGTAGACGCCTTTGGGCAGTGAGCTTACGTTGCCGCCCTTCTGCACGAGCGTGCCGTCAACAGAGTAAATCTCGCTTACTACATACTCATCCTCGTCGGCTGCCACGTTGACTATTCCTGATGCCGTTGACGAAGCGCAGAGGTTGACGTTGCGCGTCATCTTCTGGTCGTCGTTGGCAGCCTCGTCATCGTTGGCTGACACCTTGAGCGTTGCCAATGACACGGCGTTGTCTGACGGTATGACAACCAACATGTTGTCGTTGATGGTTACGTCCCATCCGTCGGGAGTGTCGCTTTCAATCGTGAACCACGGGTTCTTGTCGTATCCAGCGAACAGCTTGGTCAGGTCAACACTAAGCGTCTCGCCCGGTTTCACGATGTAGTTAGGCTCTGCAATCCAGTTGAGATATTGCTCGAGGTTGGTGTATCCGAATGGGTCTTGCCACTCGTTGTTGTCGGCCACGTCGGGGTTAGTTCCCTTCACCTCTTCCCACCAGTCAGGCATACCGTCCTGGTCGGTGTCATAGTCGGCGGCGCGCTTCTGTCCCTCTACGGGGAAGTAGCCAAAGCCTTCAGAGTCAGTCTCGCGGTCAACAAGACCCTTGTTGCCCGAAACGCTGCCCACCTTGCTTGTAGTCTTGGTCAAAGTCTCGTTCACCATGCGCACGTCATGCTCGTCGAAGAACGGCTGGTTTGCGCCGACGTCAGAGAGTACAGACTTGTAAGCCAGTTCGGCCGTCTGCACAGTGGCCTGTGAGTCATAGAAAGGAGCGTCAACGAACACGGGGTCATACTTCTCCTGTCCGGCTGACCAAACCTCCTCGTATGTGTCGCCATACTTGTCTTGGGTCTTCGTTCCGTCAAGTTCCTCGCGTATGTTGCCCGTCACGTAATACTTCTGCGTGCCCTGGGCCGTGCCCTCTATCTGGGCGCGGAGCAGCTTCTTCTGCGATGTTGACGGACCCATCTTGTAATAGTTGCCTACGAACTGGCCTTCGTGCGTACCGCCGTCGGTAGCGCGGCTCTTCCAGTTGTAGCATACGTTGTTGAAGATGTCGTTAGCTCCAGCATACTCACCGTTGCTCATTCCGCCTCCCATACTCCAGTTGCGGCCTGAGTTGTGGGCGAGAAGGTTGTGGTGGTAAGAACCGATTTGTCCGCCGATGGTGGCAGCATAGCCGTGGTCGGTGCCCTTGCCGTAGTTCGGGTGGTCGGCGATGCTCAACGCCTCAGAGATGAGAGTGCGCTGCAGGGTGATGTTCCAAGAGTTGCGTGATGAGAAAGCCTCGTCGATGGTCCATCCCACTGAGCAGTGGTCCATGATTGAGTGGTTGTTTCCGGCCATGCCCATGCCGTCAAGTCCGCGGCTGGTGTCGCCGTTGTGGTAGCCGAGGCGCAAGCGCACGAAGCGCGTGATGCCGTCGTTTGCCACGCCGAGCGGCGAACTGCGGAAGAGTATGCCCTTGCCCGGGGCTGTCTGTCCGGCTATGGTCACATACGGGTCAGAGCATGTCAGGCGCGACTTCAGTTGGATTGTTCCCTCAACGTCGAAGATGATTGTACGCGGGCCTTTCACCTCCTTGATGCCGTAACGGAATGTTCCGGGGATGGGGTTGTCTGTGCCTTCAACGTAGTCTTCAAGCGAAGTGACGTGGTAAACCACGCCGCCGCGTCCGCCGATGGCGTAACGGCCGTAGCCCTCCGCTCCGGGGAAAGCGTCACGGCGGGGACGGAATGTCCACGTTTCGCCCTGGTATGTGTTACCGTCGGCGTCAACCTCGTCAACACGCCAGTAGTAAGTGTTGTGCGTGGTAAGGTTGTCCACCTTGTATTTCGGCTCGCTTGTCTCGGCCAAGAGCGTCATATCGGCCTCCGACGTACCCATGTACACTTGGTGCTTTACGGCGATGGCCGCTGCTGTCCACGTCAGTTCGGTAGAACCTTCGTCGGCGTTGAAGTGCAGGTCGGCGTTCGCCGGGGTCGGGTCGAGCGCGGTTGTCTTGGGGTTGGGCTGGTCGAACACCAAGCCGTTCAGGTAAATTCCCGTAGTAAGGTATTCAACTCCCGCCTCGGGTTTCGACACGAATGATATTGTCACATCCTTGCCCTCTGCGACATCAAACTCAATATACGCCTGGCCGGCAGCCGAAGGTGTCTCGGCGTCGCAAGTCATCTTGACGCCTGTCAGCACCGTCTTGCCGTCAACGAGTACGTCTATCGGGGCGGTCTCGCCCTGCTTGTTCCTTACGCAGTTCATGTAAGCCAGCATGGTGTGGTGGCCGGCAGACATTTCCTTCAGCACGAGGTTGATGGTCGCGCTCTCGCTGACAAGCTCAGGCGTATTGCCGTCGCCGTCGTCACCCAGCACCGCCACGGCGTCGCCCACGAGGCGCGCCTTGCGCGCGTCGGTCACGAGGGCCTTGTTCCATTGCGGACGCAACATGCGGTTAACCGTGCCTTCAGGCCCGGCGTTGATGATGACAGTGAAGCTGTCAGTCTCGTTGATACCGATTCTTGCGGTATCGGCAAGAGCCTGGTTTACAGCCCATGACTGGTAGCCGTCCTCCGTAACTTCTTTGGGTTGGCGGTTACTCATGTCGAAGTCAACCTTCTGCGCATAGCTGAACATGGTCATTGCGCACAACGCTGACACCAAGATGAATCTTTTCCTCATAAAGTAAAAGCTGTTAAGGGTTAATAAAATTGTCTACTTTCAGGACGCACCGACTATCAAACCGTAACCATTTTGAAACAAGGCGAAACCACCGTTTGCCAAAAACAGAAGTCAATGTATCAAAAAACCAAGCGTCAGCCGGCGTGCGGGTAGGCTTTTGTCGCCTGTATGGAGACAGCCGCCTTAGTATTGACGGCGGCAGCAAACGGCCTTGACCGGCATCATGTGACAACGTCAGGCGCATGCCGCCACGCAGCACTTTACCATCATGTAAAATGCTGGCAACCACCAAGTTGCGGCACAAAACAGCGAAGCGGCATGATGCCTTGTCGCAGCTTGGAATATGAAAGGCCGTATTTTGGAGCGCAGGAGGCGGCCTTTCACAAACAAAAAGACGGCCTTTCGCAACGCAAAAGGCCGTCAATCAGAAAATGCATGTACAGTACAGGTCAGTTATGCACAAGCGTGCCAATGTCTTCGCCGTCCATCACGCGCTTGAGGTTGCCCACCACGTCCATGTTGAACACGTAGATGGGCAGGTTGTTCTCCTTGCACATCGTGGTGGCTGTGAGGTCCATCACCTTCAAGCCGCGGGTGTAGATTTCGTCGTAGGTGATGTCGCTGAACTTCACGGCCGTGGGGTCTTTCTCGGGATCGGCGGTGTAGATGCCGTCAACGCGCGTGCCCTTGAGCATGACGTCGGCCTCAATCTCTATGCCGCGCAGCGAGCTGCCAGTGTCTGTCGTGAAGTAAGGCGAACCCGTGCCCGCGCTGAATATGCACACATAGCCGGCCTCCATGGCCTCGATGGCCTTCCACTTGCTGTAAAACTCGCCGATGGGTTCCATGCGGATTGCCGTCAGCACCTTGTTCTTTACGCCGAGCGCGCCGAGCGCGGAGCTTAGCGCGAGCGAATTGATGACCGTGGCGCACATGCCCATCTGGTCGCCCTTGACGCGGTCAAAACCCTTGCCCGCTCCGCTCAGGCCGCGGAATATGTTGCCGCCACCTATGACGATGCCGATTTGCACGCCCATTTCGTGTACTTCCTTAATCTGCCTCGCATAGTCGCCAAGGCGTTCAGGGTCGATGCCGAAGTGCTGGTTGCCCATCAGGCTCTCGCCGCTGAGTTTCAATAAAATCCTTTTGTACTTTGCCATAACTTTTTTATTATATACAGTAGTCAAAGGAGTTAGAAGTAGTCAAAGTAGTTAAAGACAAATGCTTTGCCACAAAAGCTTACCGCAGCAAAGGTTGTATATAACAGCTAACGACAAAACCGCCAACGCAATATGAAGTAGGCTGTAAGACATTTGTCTTTAACTACTTTGACTACTCATAACTACTTTAACTACTTAAATTACATGTTCCACCTCCTTGAACAGATATTCTTTCAGTTCCCCGTCAGCCTTGCGCAGCACCAACCGTCCGTCTGGCTCCACCCGCTCGATTGCCGCCATGAAGCCGCCCGTGGCGTCACGGTAGGCGTGCATGCCCTCGCGGCGGTAAAGCGAAGCCGCATAAAGGCGGTGGATGTCGTCATAGCTGCCGCTGTTTACAAGCCCGAGATACCAAGCGAAGCGCGCAAGCAGCGTTTGCAACAGCTCTTCCCGGTCAATGTCGCGCCCTGTAACTTGGCTCAGCGACACCGGGTTTGGCGCGCCGCTGGTGAACACGCGCTGGTTGACATTGACGCCCGTACCTATTACGCAGCCGCCTACAAGGCCGCCGCTTACGGCGCATTCTGACAGCGTGCCGCTGATTTTCATGTCGCGCCAGTAAACATCGTTCGGCCATTTCACGGTGAAGTCGTCGGCATACGCCGCCAAGGCGTCGCGCACGGCCAACGCCCCGGCCTCAAGCATGACAAACTGACGCCGCGCCTGAAGACGCCGGGGATAAGTCTTTATGCTGAACAGCAGGTTCTTGCCGGCCTCGCTTTCCCACGTGTTGCGCCCCTGGCCGCGCCCCGCCGTCTGATAGTCGGTTGTTGCGACGGTCATCAGTTCGCCCTCCTCACCAGTGTATTCGCGCATGAAGCGGTTGGTCGAGTCGGTCTCACTGAGCCTGATTGTCTTTATCACAGATGACAATCCGCCCGCCTCTTCCATGCTTATATCTTGTTTGCTCATTGCCCGTCTGCTGTCAAAAAGGGATAAATGCGTCCTCGATATGGTTGATGCGGCAGTCGGCGTCGCACGTTCCCGTCACGGCGACGATGTCGAAGCGCAACGGGAACTCTATGCCGTAAGCCTTTGCCAGCTTGTCGGCGGCTATGGCAAGGTTGCGCTGCTTGCGTGCGTCAACTGCCATTTCGGGCGCGGTGAAGTCGGCGTTTTTCCTCGTCTTCACTTCCACCACGACCAATTGGTCTGCATCAACGGCCACGATGTCAAGGTCGCGATGGCCGTCACGCCAGTCACGCCACAGTATGCGGAAACCTTTGCGCTCAAGATATTCGGCGGCCTTTTGCTCGCCCCACCGCCCTCGTTCGTTGTGTTCAGCCATCGTATGTTGTTCTTTTTTAGAAGTTGAAGATGTTGGGGAAGCCAGAGAAATCATAGCCGTCACCTCTTATTCACAAGGCGGGATGGCAGCCTGCACGACGTTTGGCTTTACCCTCTCCTGCCGCTGCAACTTCAACAAACCGCCCTATCTTCATTGCAAAAATACAACTTTTCCGCTATACGCAGCGGCTGTTTGTTGCGCAAATTACTAATTTTGCAGGAAAAACACAATAATGGAAGACAACCAACAGCAAAAAGACGAGCAATACATGCGCAAGGCGTTGGCCGAAGCCGAGGCTGCGTTTGAGTCGGGAGAGATACCAATTGGCGCGGTTGTGGTGTGCAAAGACAGGATTATATCACGCGGGCACAACCTCACCGAGACGCTGTGTGACGTCACGGCGCACGCCGAGATGCAGGCTATAACGTCGGCCGCGGCATATCTTGGGGGCAAATACCTTAGTGACTGCACGCTTTACGTGACGGTAGAGCCGTGCGTGATGTGCGCCGGTGCCATCGGCTGGGCGCAAGTGAGGCGCGTGGTTTACGGCGCGGCTGACGAGAAGCGGGGCTTCACACGCTACGCGCCGGGCGCGCTGCACCCGAAAGCCGAGGTGACAAGCGGCGTGCTTGAGGCGGAATGCCGCAAGCTGATGCAGGACTTTTTCCGCGACAAGAGGTAACGGCATACGCCTTGCCATACGGCTACACAACACTTGTATGCAGCCACACAGACAAGTCAGCGACGGCTTGCAGCCTGACTGGCCACCAACAACGGTTCGGCAAGCAACAACACATTGATTATCAGAACATTGCGAACAAAACAACGAAAGGGCATCTTTTACGCTGTAAAAGATGCCCTTTCGTTGTGCGATATATGCCCTTTCAGAATGCGAAGGGCCGCATGTTGGAAATCGAGTTGTCAGAAGTCGAGCGTCATGGCGTCGCCTCCCACCTTGCCATAAGCCTTGCCGTTGACGGTGATGTCGGCCGAGTTGCGAGCCGTGAATGTGTACCCTTCCGCACTGACGCTTATGTTGCTGAGCGTAACGCCCTTGGTGTTGTTCACCACTATGCCCTCTTTGGCGTTGTTTACCTCAAGGTCTGTAATCGTGACGTTGGCCACCGGCATTTCAGGCAAGCCGTTGAAGTAAGCGGCGCGGCGCGCGCGGCGGCAGATTACGTGGCTGATATTGATGTCACGGAAGCATGGCGTGGTTTCGTCAACCTTGAACTTCTTGGTGTCTTTCTGCTTATTTTCGTCGCCGTCCTCAAGCGACTCCACGGCGGACTTGCCGCCGTAATAGAGGTCGAAGGTTATCGCGTCAGTCTGTATGTCGAACATGGATATGTTCTTGATGTGGATGTCCTCGACCACGCCTCCACGCCCGCGGGTACTCTTGAAACGAAGACCAACGTCAGTGCCGAGGAACTGGCAGTCGGACACGTATATGTTCTTTACGCCTCCGCTCATCTCGCTGCCAACGACAAAGCCGCCGTGGCCCTTGAACACTGTGCAGCCGTTGACTATGACATTCTCGCAAGGCACGCCCCTGCGGCGGCCGTCCTCGTCCTTTCCGCTCTTGATGCAGATGCCGTCGTCGCCCACGTCAAACGTAGAATTGACAACAAGCACATTCTTACATGACTCGATGTCGATGCCGTCGCCGTTCTGGGCGAAAGCCGGATTGCGCACTTGCACGTCCTCGACAAGCAGGTTTTCGCACATCAGGGGGTGTATGTTCCATGCCGGCGAGTTCTGGAAGATGACGCCGTTGAGCCAAACGTTCTTGCAATTGACAAGGCTCACCATCACCGGACGCAGGTAATGCTTTATGCTGTTCCACTCGGCTTCGGTCTTTACGCCTGTGGGCACGTTCATGTTTGCAAGCGAATCGCCCTTCAACGCCCCAGCCGACGGGAACCAGAACTTCGGGTTCTTGAACGCTCCTCCACGTGAGGTAAAGGCCTTCCACTGCTTGTCCGTGACCTTTTCACGCTTCACCGGACGCCAATACTCGCCGTTGCCGTCAATCACACCGTCACCAGTGATTGCCACGTTGACGAGGTTGTAGCCCGAAATGGGCGACTGGCAGCGGCGTGTGTCAAGCCCTTCAAACGATGTGCTGATAAGCGGATAGAGGTCGAGGTCGGGCGAAAAGAGTATCACCGCGCCCTTTTCCAGGTGCAGGTTGATGTTGCTTTTCAATGTAATCGGCCCTGTATACCACACCCCTTGGGGTACAACCAAGCGTCCGCCGCCTTTTTGCGCAAGCGCGTCGATGGCCTTGGCGAATGCGTCGGTGCAGAGCGACGAGCCGTCACCTTTCGCCCCGAAGTCTTTCAGGTTGACCTCGTTGCCGGGAAAAACAGGTGCCGTCACCTGTTGCATTTCAAACGGAAGGTTCTCGTACAGATGACCGTACTTGCCGTCATTGGCCGCGTTTGCGCACAATGCTGACAAACATGCGCAAAGTAAGAATATTGCCTTTCTCATGTCTTTGATTTGTTTTTGGTTCTTGAGCTTATTATATTACAACAACCGCCAACCGCTAAAGCGTCACGGTTTGACAGTTTTCATTTCGTTTCCTCGAAGTCAACGTATTCGCCTTCACTTTTCGAAAATATCTTACGGTTGGCTTCTTCAGACGAGCGGCGGTCTATTATTATCTCGTCACCGTCGGTCCTATGTGTCCGGCTTTCACGCCCATAGCCGTCATCACGCCCCTTAGAGCCTGTGAATCTTTTTGCCATATCGCGGAACGAACGATATATGCGGTAAGCCTTTACGCTTACATAAATGAACACGAAAAGTATCAGCAACAATATGAAACCAAGCACGTTTATCATTTCTTAGTCCCTTTCCGGTTTGCGTAAATTGAAAGAATGACATACCAAGCCACGATGACGGCGAACGCAGACAGGCGGAACACCGCAATCAAGGGCAAGCACGTTATGAGAAACACATACTTGAGTTCGTTGCCTTTCCACCCCCAATGCTTGAATTTCAGGGCGAACATGGGCAACTCTGACACCATTACAACGCTGCTGGCCACTATCAACGCCAGTACAACAAACACCATGTAAGGCGACGATTCAAGGACATCGCCCATGCCAACCACAAGCGAACCCCAGAACAGAGCATTGGCCGGAGTAGGCAAACCTATGAAACCCATGGCCTGACGTTCGTCAAGATTGAACTTGGCAAGCCGCAAAGCAGCGAACGCCGCCATGACGTAAGCGAAGAAAGGCAGCACTCCACGCGCCGGCTCAAGCCACGAGGGATAATCCATCACGCCGAGTTCGAAGAATGCGATTGTGGCGGGAGCTACGCCGAACGTAACGTCATCAGCCAGCGAATCAAGCTCTTTGCCTATGGGAGAAGACACTCCCAACAAGCGCGCGCTCATCCCGTCAAAGAAATCAAACACCGCACCTATTATGATGAACAGCAACGCCATGCCGACTTGTCCGCCTAAAGCGAACACTGTGGCGACACAACCCGAAACGAGGTTGCAGCAAGTAATGGCATTGGGAATGTGTTTTTTTATCATTTTTCCAGTCTACAAGTATGTCAGCGACAGGCAAACAAGGAAATTTCCATAAGTAAAAAAGGACTCAAAATACATAAATCCATATAGGCAAATCCGCTTGTTTGCTCGTCTGCTTGTTGCCTGTTTGCTTATTTAAGCTTTGCTATCACGGTGCGGTCACCCGTGGTGGCCTGCCCCATCTTCACGCATATCTCGGTGCCCAAGGGAAGGAACACGTCCACACGCGAGCCGAACTTGATGAAGCCCAGATGCTCGTCTATGTAGCAGTCTTCTTCAGCCTTGGCGTAAGTCACGATGCGCCGCGCCACTGCTCCGGCTATCTGGCGGCACAATATCTCAGTTCCGTCAGGCGTCTCAAGCATGATGTCCGCGTGTTCGTTTTCCTCGCTGGCCTTCGGCAGCCAAGCCTTGTGGTAGTTGCCGTTCTGGTGGTTCACGAACTTAACCTTGCCGTCAACAGGGAACCAGTTGGCATGCACGTTGAAAAGGCTCATGAAAATGCTCACCATAATGCGCTTGTCGTGGAAATACTCGTCCTCGACAACCTCTTCAATCACGACAACCTTGCCGTCGGCAGGAGCCACGACAATCTTCTCGGTGTCGCCATCATAGTAACGCTTGGGGCAGCGGAAGAAGTTCACCACGATTGAATAGATTGTGCCGAACACTATGACAAAAGCCCAGAACGGGATTTTACAGTCAACATAGAACCAAAGGATAAGCGCGATGGCAACCAACGCCACGAGCCCGTAGAGCAGCGTGTCCGTGCCTTCGCGGTGAATCCTTACGTTCTTAAGTTTCCTCATTCTTTTTCCCATAGTAAGCCGCTGAAGTATAAAAATCGTTGCAAAGGTAGCTCTTTTTTACGTATCTGACAAATTTTTGACCCTATTCTTTAAAAACTGCGTCCGCCGTACACGGTTTTATGTTACAGCGTTTGAAACAATGCAAAATACATATAAACTTCCGCTTCTCAATGACTTTTGTCAATTTTAATTGCTTACTTTGCGACCAAAAAGCATCCGCATGCGCCCTTTACGCTACATTTTCACAACGCCGCTACTGGCCATGGCAAGCGCGTCTATGGCGCAGACATCCGCTGTGGTGTTCGACATGGAGACACGACGGCAAATCGAAGGCGCGAAGGTGTACGTCAACCCGCACGGCGAGACGACCACCGACAAGCAAGGGCGGTTCACCATAGAGGGAGACTTCCACAGCCTCACAGTCGCCGGCAATGGTTACGAAAGCCGTTCGATGGCGCGTGAAGAACTGCCCGACACGGTGTGGCTGCTGCCTAACGGGCGCAGGCTTGGCGAGGTGGTGGTCATCGGGCACAAGCCAAAAATCAGCTTCACTCTCGACAAGGCGACGGGGAACTTGCGGAAATCCACGAAAAGCGGCGGCAGCCTCGGCAGCTTCGACTTCTTCGACTCTTTCCAGTTCAAGAAGATGAAGCAAAAGAAACGCCGCAAGAAAATAAAGAAAATCTTAGACGACTATTGAGCCTCATGCGCCTTACGCCAGCCCCATCTCCTTCGCTTTCTCCATGAGCAGGGCCATCAGCGGCTCACGCTCGTTGGGCACGCGGTTGTCAAGCACGGCGTCCTTGAGGTGCTTTTTCAGTTCGCCCACCTCGCGCGAAGGCTTCAGGTTGAACATCTCCATGATTTCAGTGCCGTCGATGCAGGGCTGCAACAGGCGTTTGTAGTCCTTCTCCTTGAGGTCGTGCAGCTTTGAGCGCACTATGCGGAAGTTCTCAAGGAAGTGTTTTTTCCTCACCTCGTTCTTGCTCGTGATGTCGGCCTCGCAGAGCGTCATCAGGTCGTCGATGTCGTCGCCGGCGTCGTTCAGCAGACGGCGCACCGCGCTGTCAGTCACCACTTCGTCGGCAATGACAATGGGGCGCATGTGCAGGTCAACGAGCTTCTTGACGTATTTCATCTTCGCGTCCATGGGCAGCTTCAGCCGGCGGAAGATGTCGGGCACCATTTTCGCCCCCACGTAGTTGTGGTTGTGGAAGGTCCACCCCTGCGCGTTGTTCCATCGTTTCGTCTTGGGCTTGCCTATGTCGTGCAGCAGGGCGGCCCAGCGCAGCCACAGGTTGTCAGAATGGCGGCTCACATTGTCAAGCACTTCGAGCGTGTGGTAGAAGTTGTTCTTGTGCGCGCGGCCGTGGCGCGTCTCCACAATGTCGAGGTTGGTAAGTTCCGGCAGTATGCGCGCCAGCAATCCGCAGCGGTGCAGGTCAACAAAGCCGCGGCTCGGCGTGGCCGTCATCATGATTTTGTTAAGCTCCTCCTCGATGCGCTCGCCGCTGATTATGCCAATGCGGGCGGCGTTGCGCGTGAGGGCGTCGAACGTCTCGTCTTCAATGAAGAAGTTGAGCTGCGTGGCGAAGCGGACGCAGCGCAGCATGCGCAGCGGGTCGTCAGAAAAGGTGACGTCGGGGTCGAGCGGCGTGCGTATGATGCCGTCCTCAAGGTCGGCAAGGCCGTCGAAGGGGTCAACCAGTTCGCCGAAGCGCGCCTCGTTCAGGCACACGGCAAGGGCGTTTATGGTGAAGTCGCGGCGGTTCTGGTCGTCTTCCAGAGTGCCGTCCTCCACCACGGGCTTGCGTGAATCGTGGCTGTAGCTCTCTTTTCTCGCGCCCACGAACTCAACCTCAAGGTCTTTGTATTTGACCTGCGCCGTGCCGAAATTGCGGAACACGGACAGCTTGGCCCGCTTGCCCAACCGCTGTTTAAGGCCTTCGGCCATGCTGATGCCGCTGCCTACGACCACCACGTCGATGTCGTTTGACGGCCTCTCAAGGAAGAGGTCGCGCACGTATCCGCCCACGACATAGCACTCAAGGCCAAGCCCGTCGGCCACGGCTGATATCTCATGAAATATGTCCTTATCCAACAGTTGCGCCAGTTCGGCGTCAGAAAGCATCCTCATCTTAATCGAAATTTAAAGCGGCTGCAAAATTACTTATAAGAATCAAGAATCAAGAACGAAGCGTTGAGAATTTTGCTTTTTGCCGCCCGGGGCGGGCGTCAGCGCACGGTTTCGTGGCGTGTCCCAGTGCCTTTGAACGCCATGTTTGGAGAGCGCGGCAGCGATTGGGTTTCATCCGCAAACCTTTTGGATGGTACATAAAAGTCTATCCTGTCCCCGAAGGGGGCAAACTCCGCTTAACCGCCGGTGGAGTGAGCGCGGCGAACGTAACCTGCGGTAAGTCGAAACTACTCCAACCGTCCCCGAAGGGGGGCGAATGGCGTGTTGGGTTATGCGGTGGCGGGTTCTTACGGTTATGCGGTATGTCCGTATACCCCAATAACC
>CALUFM010000004.1 GCA_944319935.1 uncultured Prevotella sp. | reverse complement strand
TCAACACTATAAAGGTACAACAATTTTCGCTAATCACCAAATTTACAGACATCTATAATTCGTCGAACTCACGTTATCTTAGGTACTCGATTCAAAAAGCCGGGTTATTAAATGTTGTTCTTTTTATCTTGGATGTGAAACAAGCAAACAGGGCAAGGATAAAAAAGGATGATATTGTAAGGTGCTTTTTTTCGATAGACGTATTACTATTATTGAGAAGTAAAAAATAGCACCTATACATATAAAATCCTCTTTTCCTGTAAATAAGCTAATAAGACAGGAATGAGTGGATAATATTACAAGGTACTATTTTTCGACCTACGTATTAATATTATAGAGAAGTAAAAAATAGTACCTAAGAATAAGATAAATAAGAAAACAAAAACACTTGCTTCGCAGTGTATGATAGTGGAGAAAGAGATGGACAAATAAAATACTCTCTTCTCTCCACTGCCAAAGGGACGAAGTCACTCTCTTGTCTTTCCTTTACATCCCTTAGTCCGTATGATGCAACAAAGACATAAGAAATTTAATTCATTCTTTGGTTGTCGGGGAAAAGACAAGAAAACAAAAACAAACTTGGATGTTATAACTAAAAGATGGAATGGGGATTTTAGTTTGACGTTCCTTTCACAGACAATCAAACATCAACGAAAAACAAAACAAATTACAGCCATGACAAAAAGAAAAACATACAACAGGCCGCCTTGAATTATGATGTCGCTTTCCGTTTTTATTGGTTTGACGAATATAAAAAGACAAAACAAGGCCAATGACAATAAGATGAAAAATCAATGGAATGTCAACAAAAAATGAGCAAGTTACATTCCAATTATTACAGGCAAACCAAGAATAAAATAAAAAAATAAAGCTATGGAAACAAATAACAAAATCAAAAACACGGTCAGCTTCTACAACAACTCGGAAGACTCAAGAAGCAAGAGATACCTGAACCTTGATTACGTACTCCTTGAAATGATACCGAAGGACGAGGAACTTAGGAAACAGACGGAAATGACAAGGAATCAAACAACCGAAGAAGATTTCAAGAAGGAGAAAAAGAAACTCCCCATGATTGCGCCTTCTGGAACATTCTCTTACAGGAACGACGACTTGAACAACTTGCAGGAATACTCCAACATCCTAATCCTTGACTTTGACAAATTCCCGGACCATGAAGCTGTTGCAAAATTCAAGGAGAAACTAATCCGATATGCAGACCGTCTTTTCATCTATGCAATCTGGTTCTCTGCAAGCAACAAGGGCCTCAAGGTTGCGATGCTCCATGACAACACAAATCCTGAACACCATTACAACTTATTCTGACAGGTGAAGCTCAAACTGTATCCCAACACCGATGAATTTGACAAGAAGTGCGGCAATTTGAGCAGGACGTGTTTCTTGAGCTACGACCCTGATATATGGCTAAATCCGAACAGAAACAACCTTGCATTCTACCATTTCGTTTACGACCCAAGCATTCCTGACCCGCCAAAGAAGGATTACAACAAGGGATGGTCAAGCAAGGAGTTCAAGCATACAGAAGATGAAATGAAACTCAACTCAATTTTCCAGGTGAGATGGAAGGACAAGCAGCTAACAAACTATATTGACAAACTCTGGAGAAAGGAATATCCCGACTCATACAAGGACGGAAACAGGCACAAGTCAATCCTTTCAAGGGCCAAGTGGTTGTGTCTTTACGGCGTCCTTTTTGACAATGCGGTGGACTATCTGAAAGCGACATTCGGAAGGCACGGGATAGACGAGAAAGACATAGAGGAAATGGCAATCAACAACTACAACTCAAACCGTGGAAAGTTCGGTAGCAAGAGAACGGAGTTGTACCAAAAGAAAGAGAACGGAAAAAGATACAGGATTAGCCAATTGAATGCGGCAAGACAATAAGACGGCTAAAACAAACAAAACAAGAAAGCCTCTTCAAACCATATCAAGACAAAAGGTATGGAATGAAGGGGCTTGCTTTTATTTGCTCGGTCTAAAAAACTGGGAATCAAAGAGTTAGGAAGCTGATGGCAAAAGGTATCAAATCACACCATAAAACATGGCAAAACGTAATGCAAAAGATGCCGTTTTATCTTTCAATTTGTGGCATATTGGAAATCGGTGAAAAGCAAAACTGAAAAACATTCTTGCCGCTTGTGGAACTATCGGCCGGAGGTGTTGCTAATGAATCAATGAAAATAACACTAATTCTTACTGAAAACACCTGTTTCCTTATAAAGAGGGGTTATCTCAGAGTAAATTTGTGTTATGATCAATCTCACTAGCAGAACTACGTTAGCAGAATATCCATGAACGACGTTTAGGTTCCCTTTCTGTTGATAAAAACAATTAATCATTTTATGGAACATTTGCTTTGATTTTCATGGACTTATTGTCTATTGCAAAAAAATATTACGAAAATATTGGACATGGAGAATAAAAGTATGTTGCCAAGTTTCGGCACTATAAAATCATATCCCATTATATACATTTGCTACTTGACCGGCAATCTTCTCCCAATCATATTTTCTCATATCATACTCGACGTGTTCCAACGGTCGTTCCATCACCATTGTAAGTTTATCCGCAAGTGCGTCAACATCTTCGACATGAAAATAATCATTCTTATCAAGACCAACTTCCATATTTGCGGGGATGTCGCTCACTATGACTTTTACGCCGTAACTCATTGCTTCAAGTAGGGCAATGGGCAGACCTTCGTGGCTCGATGGAAGGCAATAACAAAGACAATTCGTCAACAGTGAATGTAACTTCTGTCCTTTGATAAAGCCTGTCAATACAACGCCATTCTTCCTTGCCATTTCTTTAAGGCTACGTGAATAGTCGTCTTCAAAGTCCGTGTCTCCTGCCAATACAAGTTTTATATTCGTATCAGGATTATGCGCCTTTATTTTTGTATATGCTTCAATGAGATGATGAAGGTTCTTTTCAGGTACAAAACGGCACATTCCAAGAATATATTTGCCCTTTTCGATACCCAGCTCATTGAAATATTCTGGATAATCACACATCTCAGGTTGTGACACACCGTTGTAAATAAGGCGGACGTGGCTTACCCTGTTGTATTTTCGTTTTATCAAGTTACGGATAACATCAGAAATTACTATCACTTCGTCAGCAAACATACAGCCCATACGTTCGCCAAGTTTCAGCATCGTCTTTGCAGCAAATCCCCACTTGTCGCGGTCATAATCAGGCCCATGATGAGTAAAGACGACCTTCATCCCCCGTAATTTGGCGTATGGGACTAACAGTGCAGGACCGATGGCGTGGATATGCAGGATGTCTGCCCCAAGTCGTTTTGCCTCGTTAATGGCCCTGAAAGTATGGATGATTGCTTCAAAAGACTTTTTCTTCGGACTGTCGATATTGACCAACTTCACACCATTCCATTCCTTCAGGTCATCTTTGACATAATTAGTCCTGCGTATCACTGTAACGTCGAAACCTCTTTTCACAATTCTCGGAAACAGTTCCTCACAATGGGTCTCAACGCCGCCCATTATGTTAGGGATGCCACGAGTGCCGGTAACAACTATTTTCATAAAAGATTTCTTGGTTTTGAGAACAAATAATTACTTTTGCAAAATGGGAACAATAAAAAAAATATACAAGTCACTTGGTTGCATTAAAGAATCTATGCAATATGCAGGTGTCATTATCATGTCATTCCTGTCTGCCCTGTGGCTTATCTTTAGGGGTAAAAGAGTGAAGTGATATTTACAGCCCGAACAAAACCCTTGTAACCTTGTAACGCTTGAAGATTTTGAAGAGAACTATCGGTGCGATAACGCCGCAAACAATTACAATCAAGGCTTCGGGTACGAACACATACCATAGACTGGAATCCAATGGAAGTTTGCGAAACACAGCCTTGGCGAACCCTTCAAACGTTGTGTGAAACAGATAGATGATGTATGACGAGGCCGATACAAGCAACAGCACGCTTCCTTTTTCTATCGTCTGATAATGACAAAGCAGCTTTGACACTTCGAGAACGAAGAATATTCCGACATAAGGCAACAATGTTGTTATTATTTTACCCCCCCCGAATGACATATTGATGCTTTGAAGGGCGACAAACAACGTTATTGCAATCAAAGACTTTTTCAGGCTGAAGTCATTGACGAGCCGATACAATAATTTACACTCGAAAGACACCACACCGAGCATAAAGAAAACTATCATATTCTTGAACTGTTCTAAGCAGAACTCCAGAGGCAGTCCATAAGGGACGTAGTGCAGCAACAGACTCATAGCAAACAGCCACTGCCGCGCACGTGGAGTCTTGAAAAGTGGGACAAGAACGAACATCCACCACAAAGCCCAAATGAACCACAGAAAATATCCAGCTTCCGGCAGATAGAACATCCGAAGATACGACATCGGTGTGACTGGATTGTCAACACTCATGCCATCCTGCGTAAGCAGCTTTATGGTTATTACAGACATTGATGTCACAATATACGGCATCATTAGTCGTCGTACCTTCTTCCATAGAAACGTTCCATACGCCACGTCCTTTTTTGTCGCAATATAGACATAGCCGCTTGCAAACATAAACAGCGGCATGTGGAACGTGTAAATAATGTCATGAAGCGCAACGTACCATGCGGGAGAATTTGCCGGCACATAGTGCCCTACGACGACAAGGACTATACAAATAGCCTTGGCTATATCAATGGATACGATTCTCTTCATTCAAGAAAACGGTATTATTTGGCTTGGTTACGAAACATTCTTTCTTTGTCAAAACTTCTCTCTCAAATCTCCCTGACACGGGTCTTGTCCCACATCACACCATTTCGGGTCGATACAAGCGGGCTTGCCCTGTATGGAGCGTAACTTATTCTTCAACGCCCATTTTGCTGGATACTTGATATACTTGTGCATCACAGGGCTGGCCGTGCCCACCATCCAACAGTTTTTCGGACACTTGCGCACCATTTGGCGCACCTTCTGCGCCTGCTCGCTCTCCCATATTTCCATAAAAGGCTTGTCGTGGATGTTGCCCATGCTCTCTTTCCAATATTTCTCTTCCAGTCCGTTACAGGGCATCACCTCTCCCCACGGGTCGATGAAGAAGTTTACCATACCAGCTTCGCAAGGCAGCATACGCTTTCCGCCTTCGATATAGTTAATCAATCCCATATTGAACCACGCACGAAACCAACTTTTCGGGTGCTTCTCCTTCAACTGCCATTCGATTAGCTGCTTGAAGTTATTGCATACCTCGTCCTTGTTCGTGATAACATTGTCGCTTTTATGAAAATAGTACGAGTTGTGGAAAGCTGCCGTAGCGAACTCCATTCCCATTGCCAACGACAACTGATAGAGCGAAAGCATATCCTTAGAGTTGTGGTTTGAGACTGTACAGCCGAAGCCGATGTCCTTCAGTCCCATATGCTTTAATGTCAATAAAGTCCTCAATCCCTTGTCGAATCCTCCTGCATGACCGCGCAGTTCGTCATTTTTCTGGCTTAAGCCTTCTATAGAAATACGGATACCGATATTCGGGAATTTCTTGGCAAGAGCCACCACACGGTCCTCAAACCAACCTGAAGTGGAGATAACGATACGAGGTGTATGCTTATAGCACTCCTCTACAATCTCGTCCAAGTCTTCACGGATGAATGGCTCTCCACCCGTAAGGTTTATGAACTTGAGCTGTGGTAACGACTTCAAATCTTCTGCCTTTATCTCCTCCTGCCTGTTTGTCGGGTTCTTCCAGATGTTGCACATTTGGCAACGCATCGGGCAGCGATACGTCAGGATAATACTTGCGTCAGTCGGACGCGGAACTTTTGTGTCAGCCATTTTATTTTGCTTCTTTAATATTTAAATTGTTGGGAAATAAGATATTTACGTATTTTAACAATTTAATCAAACGTACATTAATCAACAAAAGGATTTTGCCAATTCCTCAATATGCTGCATATTACAATACAAAACATGACATATTGCAATGTAAAATATGGCGTATTGAGCTGTGATACAGGTGTTTTTAACAGCGACATGCCAATGGAAGTCATTTAACCATAATTTCATTATGAAATCTTACAATGGCTTATTCTCTACAAGTGCCTTCAATCCATCATATTCCTTGCGTAAAAATGCTTTGATTTTGGCAATAAGATGTATCGGATGAAGCAAGTCGCATATATTTTTCCTTGTGTATCAGAAATTCTCAAGATACATCTTTGCGGCCACGTCCCAACTGAATTCTTCTACAATAAATTTACGGCCAGCTTCTTGCATCTCTTTGTAATAAGTTTTATCAGTCAGAATCCTGTTCAAGTCTTCTTCAAAAGACGACTTTATCCTTATTATTCCTTTACCTTCGTTTTTTCCCCAAAAAGCCAAACTTTGCATTATGTCATCACAAATAAATATCGGCTTCCTTGCAGATAATGCTTCTGCAATAACAAGGGCAAACGCCTCAGATTTGGAATTCATAATGGCAACATCAGCCAAAGCATATAAGTTATTTAGCTGTTTGCCTGGCGATACCTCGCCCATATAAAGGACACGGTCACTAACTCCCTCTTTTTTAGCAAGTTCTTGGATAGATTGTTCGTATTCAGATTCAATTACTCCACCAGCATAAATCATCGCAAGGTCGATATGCTTCTTCATTATTGGCAGCAATAACTTTAACGTTCCGAGTTGGTTCTTCCTGTCACAGACTGACCCCACTTGGATTATCACTTTCCTGCCATTCAACCCATATTTGTCCTTCAGCTTGTCTACCTCAACCTTATCGGAGCTTTCATCATTGTAAACATCTACATTTACGCCGTTTATCACCGTTACAATGTTTTCTTGCTTCACCTCATAATGCTGCTTTAACATATCTGAAACGATGTTGTTTAATACAAATACTCTATCGCTATGCTGACAGCAGTAAACCTCTTGGAAGTATCGTTTCTTGATAGTTTCTTTTATTGCTTCCCATTTCCCGAACCAAATGTAACTATGCACGGTGTAGCCGATTGTTACCTTTTGCCTTAATGATTCAGGTGTAAGTTTCAGGAAAAAGAAGAGGTTGTATTGGTTATGGAAATGCAGTATTATTTTCTCTCCTGCATATTTACGGATTAACGAATGTAGTTTATACGTTAAAGAAATGGAATACAAGACACGTTTCATCTTATGCACAATGCCTAATTTTACATCCGTTGAGCTGAACGCTTGTGGCATATATGCTTCGATTATGGGAAGGTCGTTTGGCAAGCGATTTTTATCCTTAATATCAACAATCGTGACATCCTGATTCATTTTACGGAACGATTTTGTCAGTTCCTCGACAACAATCTCAGTCGCAGCCCCCATCCTTGCAGGTATAGAGGTGTAGCCTGTACCTATTTCAAATATTTTCATAATAAACTCAATTTACTATAATTGTTGCAATAAAATTTTAATAGAATGTTCTTTATTGTATTTGCATAAATCGGCTTGGTTGTAATAATTTTTATTCAAGTTGAAATTATTTATACAATTGGCCAATGATTCTGGTGTATTAGGATAATAACATTCGCCAAATGAAGGATATCTTAACTTATATTCCCTAAAAGATTTCACGCTTGACATTATGACTGGTTTTTGGAAATGAATAACTGTTTCCAATACGCCGCTTTGATATATTTCACGATATGGCATTACAACAATGTCACAACTAGAAAATAAAAAGTTCAACTCTTCATCCTGTATGTATCGACTTATAAAATGCAAACGCTTATTTTGCGTATATTTTAATAGTATATCAGACTTGTCAACTCCTGCAATTATTACATTTACATTCTCATTCAATAAAGGGAAAGCTTCCAACAGTATGTCAACACCTTTAGTCTTGCTTACTTGTCCAAAAAACAGTATATTGATTAATTGAGAATTAATAACTGATTTGACAGGCAATGGTATATTATTGTTATCGTAATCTGTTGTATATGTATATTCAAAATGAGGAACTAGAATAATTTTATGAGATTTATAAGTTGTAATTTCTTCCAAGTCGTTTTTGACTAACTTTGAATGGCATATGTACCTTTTGATTTTTTTATATAAGATTTTCTTTACAGGGCGTAAACCATCTGATTTATTGCGTGCATTCAATTCAAACAAATCATGAATTAATAAATAGGATTTTGAATTAAATATCAATGGAATATAAAAAAATATATCAATTAGGCGAAAACCAAATGATTGATATATGTAGTACTGATCGTTATTTTTTATTTCATATATAAGTAAACGAAAAAAATCATAAAATAAAAAACATATTCGTTTTAATATGCTGCCATGATAATAATTATGCAATAATAAAGTTACATCCTTCCCATTATAGTTTGAAATAATATTTACTTTAGTTCTTTCTTTCTCGCATAATGTCACAAACGCGTCATCGTATTTGTGCATACCAGTTTCGACACCAATTGTATCAATCAAATTTATTGTCATCATCTAAAGCCTTATTATATAAATCTATATAATTTATGCATGTTTTTTCCCATAATAAATTATTGTTTACATAGTTATGGATGGTATTTTTTACTTTACTATAAAGCCCCGTATCTCTAAAAATACTTTTTATTTTAAGTGCCCATTCGTCACTGTTTAGAGAATCAATAAGATAACCTGTCTCATTATCTTTTATCAAAGACCTTGCACCTCCAGTCTTAGTTGATAAAACTGGGACGTTATAATACATTGATTCCAATATTACCATTCCGTAGATTTCATAATCAGAAGCAAGTAAGAACAAATCTGCTGCATTGTATATAGAAGGTAATTTTTCTTGTGGCTGCTTCGGTATAAAATAGACCCGGTCTTCAATTTGTAAATTCTTCATTAATTCCATATTCGCTTTTTTTTCACCTCCATTACCAACAATGAGCAAAACAAATGTTTTTGGTAACTTGCTTAAGGCTTTTATAAGGGCATCAACGTGACGTCGCTTTTCTATTACTCCAATATATAGTAAAACTTTACTATCGACATTAATTCCATATTGAGCTTTTATATCCACGTTGTTTTCTTTTATATTAAAACGTGACTCATCTAGGCCAACAGGTGTTGGCAAATAACTACGATTGTAAAACCCTTTTAAGAATGTAGTTGCCGCTTCAGTCTTACAACCAGCACCAGCAATATGTTTTAATATATATGTGCCAAATAATTTATCAAAAAGAAACTCAAACTGCTTAAAAAAGATTTTTCTAGTTAACTCATATGGGCCTTGAATAAGTACACATTTTATATTTCTTGACTGTGACCATTTAAAAGCATAATAAGACATAAACATTCCTATCTCATGTATTTGCAACAAATCTGGATGTAAAAAATCTAATGTCTGCCATAAATTCCTATATATTCCTATTTGTTGGTTGAGTTTATAGCATTTTAAATAATATATATCAACATTGTTGCAAACATTCTCAATGCTTTTTTTCTTACCTGCAAATATTAATGAAACTTTATAACCATTGTTGGACAAAGCTTTTGCCAAGCCTATTTCTTGTCGATTATACGTTCTGTTGTCCAAATAAGACAATGCTGTTTGAACTATAACAATATGCATAAGTCTAAAATCCAGTTGATTTATAACATTGAAATCTTGATTCCTTAAATAAGGATTTTGAAACAATTTATTTCAATTACTATTTTTTATACCTACAAAAAAATCCACACAAAATGTAAGTTTAGCCCATCTTGATATATTAAAAATTTGTTGGTCATTTTTATCGCACTCTATATTTGATATACTTAAAGCACTTTTTTGAGACGAAATGACTGTGATAAAGCCAAATTTTTCTTTTGTGCGTACTATTTTAGTCCCAACTATCCGACACATGAAATTTAACCATAAATCGTCACCATTTATGCATGTTTGTTTTATTGCATCAATATTGAAAATTTCTTTATGGTAACTTTTAGGAGGATATAAAACACCTCCTATACCCGTAGGTAAAATGTCATTTTGTGGAATCATATGATTTTTAATATGTTCCCATTTTCTATAAGGCAAATTCTTGCTTATAACTGCTCCCCTATTGCAAATGACACAATCTTTGTATCTCTTATGAGCAGTAAACAGCACGTTGATTAGATTGGATGGATAAAGTACATCGTCATCTACGGTTATAATGACATTGTTCGGAATTTCTTTAAAGGCGTAAAAATATTTTTTATGAGATTTCAGATCATCATCCACAAAGCGTATTATCAGGCCATTTGAGCATAGACGTTTAAGATTGTATGGCAACGAATCCATTCCGTCAGGGAATTGTTCACGTGACAGCCAAAGGATAATTGCAAAATCATCAATATCTTTTTGATTTAATAATGTTTTAATAACCAGCCAAACATTTTTTATCCGGGCTGGATATGAGGTTAAAGATACAATTAATGTGTCATTCGTTATTGTATTATTAACATTTTCAATCCTCATAAAATAACGGGCATATAAATTTGCAATAAGCCGTATAATATACCTTATGCCTCTAAGCATATGTCCAGATAGAGGAATTTTTGCATATAAGTAATCTAAGTAATCTAACATGAAACAAATAGTGTTAAATTATCAAATATAATTGAATTATATAAATCACCTGTTGATTGTTATATTTGTCCGTTTTAATATTGCAGGATTACCCGCTAACAAACAATTTGGTTTAACAAACTTTTTACATATAACAGTGTTGGCCGCAATTACACATCCATTAGGTATTGAACTCCCTTTCAAGATTGTACAGCGCATACCTATCCAAACATTATTTCCTATGCTTATATCTTCTGTATTATTTGAATTTGCCATTGTGTCCAAATTTATTGTTTTATGAAAATCGCTATCCATTATTATGCTCTCCCAACTTGCGAGAACACCATCCCCCAATGTGATTTTTTTCATACAAATTATTGAAAGATTAGCGGTAGCAAAAAAATTTGCGCCAATAGATAAACAGCCATCTTTACCTATACAAATTCTACACCCTTGGCCGAAATATGCTTTACCAGACAATTCCATGCATCCTTCGATTTGTATAGAACACCGTTCGTATTTTTTGTCAAAGATTCCAACTGAATGAAAACCCAATGATAATATTCCGGTTTTTACCCCCCCCCATTAACAATATTTATACATCCGCCAAGCTTAATGAGCTTACAATTGTATCTTACCATTATTGGAAGATAAAATGCTTCTTTTATCGGAAAATAATGTAAGCTTACATACAGACTTTTAGGAATAGATAATATACGTTCAAATAGTTGAGAGAAAGTGAATCTCATATTATACGTTTTTAAGTGTTAGGTCAACAGACTGTTTTATCCATCCTTGCTTCTTCAAATTATATTTGTGATATAAGGAATAAAAAGGAAGGATTTTTTTGAGAATTTTTTTATACAAATATCTAATGTAATTTCGTTTGACTCTATCAATTATAGCGTGAGGTGCTGAAAAACTTTTGAGAATTTGGATATTTTCAAGTAAACTTTTATCATAATTGTCAGTCGATGCACCTGTTTCATTGTCAAACAATCCAACAATGATATTTATATATTTATATGTCGCTCCGTTTTCAAATGCTTCAATAAAAAAACAATAGTCAGCACTGTTTTTATATTTAATCTGAAATGGATATTTAAGTTGAGTACTCCTTCTAATAAAAGTTGAAGGATGATTGACCGGCATGGCTTCAAAATAATGCTTTTTCAATATTGCAGGCATAACGTCTTTATATCCATACTTCTTAAAATATCTTGAATTGCATAAAATGAAGTCTTCCCCACAATCTTTATATATCGTAAAAACTTTATCTATAACGTCTGGTGATATAAAATAATCGCCACAATTACGAAACAAGATCCATTCTCCACTGGCAATACGTGCTCCTTTCTGCATGGCATCATATATACCTTTATCTGGCTCGCTTATATAAATAACTCGACTTTCGTATTTTTTTATAATGTCTAATGTACCATCAGTACTTGCCCCGTCCACAATTATATATTCTAAATTAGAATATGTTTGTTTCAATACGTTTAGTATTGTTTTTTCTATATGAGCAACATCATTGTAAACGACTGTTATTATTGACACTTTTGTTTTTCGTTCCATATTGAATACCATAAATTATTTTTTCTTTTTCATGATCCATATAAGCAATCAATAACATCGGTAATATTATTGTTTCAGAATAAGATATCGTTGCTCCTGAAAATGATGTAAATACAAAGTTCAATAGATATAAAAAGAGGCAAAAAACTAAAGTATCTTGTTTTTTATTTTTATATGCTTGAAAAAGCATCATACCCCATATGGCCAAGTATAATATCATTCCGACAAAGCCCAATCTGCAAATTAAATTTCCATAAGCAATGTCAGGCGTTGATAATTGTGCTATATCTCCAGTTTCTCTGTCTCTTAAGCCTATTTGGAAATTATACATTCTCCTTACTAATTGAGTTTGCTGATCGCTTAACAGCCCCATTCCAAATATTTGCTCACTGATAGGACGATTTGTTAAATAACTCATGCGTTCATATACTAATGCAAATCGATATGTCATTGTTCCTGAAAATTGACCATCAGCCCTCATAAAATCACCATTTAAGATAGATGTCAAATCATCAGTTGAGGATTTATCGCCACTTTCAAAACGTTCAATAAGTATAGGCATAAAAGGTATTAGAACCATTGCTCCCAATATTACATATTTCATTGTTTTGGAAAAAGAACCGTTTAAATACAAACCAATTAATATTACAATTAATGTTCCTACAATAAATGTTCTTCCTTGAGTACAAAAAAGAGCAACTAGCATTGTAAATAAATACAGTAAAGATACCTTTTTCCTGAAAAACTTATTACTAAATACAAGGACAAAAATCGAGATGTCCAAATATGGCGGGAAATTGTAGTATCTCAAAGTACCGTCAACACTATCGTTTGAGAAATATCGTTCACTTTCTGGTAATACAGGCAATCCTGTGAGGCACTGAATAATGTAAAGTATTGAAGTGATAAATGTTATTTTTATTACACACCGAATAAGCCAATTTATATCTGAATTTCGTACCTTTTGCAAAAAGAAAAAAGAAAAAAGAATAAAATACCTTCTTCCACCTTGAACAATTTGCACCAAATCCAATCCATAATGAAAAATTGAAAAGAGAACATTCAAAATCATAAAGGAAAAAAATAACTTCAAAGATTTTGCTAATTGCTCATTGTGTTTATATCTAATTCTAGACTCATAAAAATGTGAATACAGGAGTATGCATATAGAATATAAAAGTGCCGTATCTTGATTCTTTAACCCCATTATGTTATCGGTTAATATATAAAAACCGCTACCACAAAAAGAGATGAAGATCAAGAAACTCCATCTTTTATTCCCTTTAATATATAAAATAATTGCAATAAGCAATAATATGCCACCTAACATAAAAGTTACTCTTTTATCTTTTTTATAAATTTAGCAGGATTACCACCCCAAAGTTCATTAGCAGGAACATCTTTTACAACAACACTTCCTGCGGCTATCATGGCATGGTCCCCAATAGTCACTCCTTTACAAATTATTGACTTAGTGCCAATAAAAACAACATCTCCAATAATTACTGGCGCATTACGATGATTTTCAATGTCTTTTCTTCTGTCAAGGCGATCATGCCAATCTGTAGAATGAAAGTTTGAATCCATTATCAGACATCCCGCACCGATATTTACATGGGAACCTATTATCACTTTTTCATGGCATTGAATTATAGAATTAGTCATTCCTGAATATTCTCCGATTTGAAGCATAGCATTTGATGCAACGACTATTTTACATCCGTTACCGCAATCAATTCCAGACTTAACACCACTACGAGCAATGAAACCATCACCCAAAATAACTTTACTTGTCTTATCTATTTGCAAATATGTACGACCAATAAAAAGACATTTTTTAGGGGAAAAATTCACATTATGTACCAATAAGTCACTAACTGTAAGCTTACTGTATATGCGTCGTTTTACCCCCCCCCCCCGTTATCTTAAAAAGTATTAACACCGCACGCCGAAAAATCAGCCCTTTGAATATCATGTTATTTATCGAATTAGAATATTGTGATTTTATTTGTTACTCAACCAGCAGTATTTAAATTATGCCATTGGTCTTATAATAAAGTTTAAGAGCCTCTATGTCCGTCATCAACTGCCAATGTTCTGTAATCCATTCTATAGATTTTTTCCACCATTGCGTGTTCAAAAGGAATTGTATCGTTTCTTCGTCATAACGATAGCCTTTTATCTGTGCAGGCACTCCGCCAACAATCGCATACGGTGGTACGTCTTTTGTAACCACAGCACCAGCTAAAATCATTGCTCCATCCCCAACTTTTATGCCTTCTATCAATCTCACTCCATCTCCAATCCAACAATCGGAACCGATTACGACCATATGCCCTGGGGATGCATATTTGAACTCATCATAAAGTTGTCTGTCTGTGAATGTAAATCCATTTTGTTTAAGTAAAGAGAAAAACATAGGGCATGTAGAAACAAATGGGGCTTTGTAGGGATGCCGACCAATAATAACCCTACAATTAGCTGCTATTGAAGTGAAGCGTCCGATTCTACCTGAAAAGTATCCATTATCTCCGATGTAAGTTCCAAAACCCATAGAGCCATTAAAAAATGTTTTTCCTTCAACCTTGTTAGCGCCTTCGAATTGTGACGAAATGGTAATCCGGGAATGAAATCTAAAATTTAATTTTCCAGACCACTTATATTTGAGGATAAAATAATCTATAATATGTTTTAAACCAATCATTTCTCAACTATCTGTCGTTCTGCATCATACCATATATCTTTTTTACGCAAATGTATGCCATCTACAGTCAATGATTCAGGCATTTCACTATTTTCCACATAGAGCCTATACAAATCAGCATAAACGCATCGCTTTGCCTTTGCTATTTTTTTTGATTATTTTATTACATTCTGCTATCTTCATATTGCTTCCATAATCTTTTTCCTTTATTTTACTTATTGGAAGTATGCTTTGCAGATAAATTTTAGAATGTGGTAATGCAGTTTGTACCGAATCCACAAGTAGACTGTATTTATGCTTGAACGTTTGAAAATCCATATTTTTTAGTCCATTTATGCCACCCATTAAAAATATCATATCAGGAGACACAGCCTTCAAAGTCTCAACCCTACTTAGCATACGGTCAAGGTTGTCACCAGGACAACCCAAGTTTATGACTTTTTTACCTGGATAAGCCGTTTGAAAATTGCCGTAATAAGTGATTGAATTGCCCCAAAGAGCGATATCACGCTGTATGTTCAATTGTTTTATAGTGTTCTCCCGACCTTTGACTGCTCAGTAATCCGGAGCAAAAGGAGCCTCTATCAATCCAAGCTCTACTTTTAACTTATGTATATATCCCATGTCTTCAACAAGCAAAGCATGATTACTAATGTTACGGAGTTGGTTAAAAGAAGAATTTTCACCCCCCGATTGTTAGTACATCTTAAAAGATTATTCATTCTTTCCATATACCTCTAGCTTCTAAATGTAAAATTTTGTTAATCTGTATAGTAAAAACAATGGCATAAACACAGGTTATTATTATCATGGAAGCAACTACGCCGTAAGCTCCTAAATAACATCCTAAAAATAAAGACATTGGAATATGAAATACGAGTCCTATCAATGTTATAATTGTTTGTAATTTCACCGTCCCTATGCCATTTATCAACTGAACCTGCAAAGAATCCCAAGTGTTTATAATTATATATATACCAACAACCACCGTCATTATAAATGGTATTTCTGCCTTTTGTCCAATCCATAGGTGATAAATGAACGGAGATAGTACAATCATGACAATGATTAGAGCCAAAGATAAATAATAGATTTTTTTCATTTTTGAGTATATCATATTCATCCATTTGAAGTCTTTTTTTGTATAGGCGTCTGTTATCGCCGGCCACAAAGGATTTAAAATAATTGTATAAACCATCATTGCTATGCTTAAATATTTGTAGGCAATATTATAAGCCGTGACATCTTCAGGACTTGAAACATTGGATATCAAAACATTCGTGGATTGGTAAAGTACAACAATCTGCAACTGGATGATGAAGAACTTTGATCCTAGAGTGAATAAATCTTTTATATAGCTTTTGTTTATGGATTTCCAGTTGGGCGATATACGTTTGAATTTTCCAGAATACAAAATAACGCTTGCTATCAATACAACAATTATAGGGGCGACTGATATTGCATAAGCTAAAGACACTAATGATGGCGGACAACATTTTGTTAATATATAGATTGCAATGAGTGAAAGGAAATTGCCAATGACTGGAAAAAGAGACGACAAAGCCACTTTTTGAAATGCGGCAACCACTGCTGTCAAAACATTTGCAATCATTTGTAAACAGAAGCAACCAGCTAAAACATAAAGAGCTTTTATTATATCTTCGTTATATTGCAAACTGACATTCAAGAACTTTGCCCAATTTATGCATGGTATAACCAATTCTAACACAACCAATAATGGGATGAATATTACAACCATCATAAAATATGTTGTGGAGACAAGAGCTTTACCTCTTTTCCAGTCATTTATGGCAATGGCCTCTGTAAGTTTATTTTTAAGTCCTAAAGTAAAACCAATATCAAAGAAATTCAACCAAATCATTATGGACGACAATGTCAACCAAATTCCATATAATTCGGAAGAAACATATCCCAATGTCATCGGAACCAACAACAAGGATATGATAATGCTACACCCCTTTATCGCCAACGAGCCTATAATGTTTTTCTTGACAGCAACAGAACGCTGGTTCCCCTGAAAAAAGTTTCTTATGTATGAATACATTTGGATAATAAATTGTGTGCTATGACACCTAAAACAACAGAAACGAGTGTTAAAAGCAGTGTTGATAAATCAAAGTATATTTCTCTTAGATTCCATGTTTTTAATGTTGGATAAAATAAGAATATCAAATGTATTAAATATATTTCTAAGCTTGCAGCTCCAATTGCCCCCCCCCCAATTTGTTAATTATAGTTATATTTTTTAATATCGTACATATAATAATTAACAACAATGGTGTTAGAAAGGTAAATGCGAAATACCTTGTCCTTAAATCGGGAATTAAGAAAAAAATAATAAAAACGAATAGACCTATAATTGATATAATATTATACTCTTTTGAAGATTCGTTATTCTTAATTTGGTATGCTGTCATACATCCATATAAAAAGATAGGAATTCTATACAGCAATAAAAAATGCCAATTATCAATAAATGAATAATCAAAAACTCCGTAACCTGCAATTAATATAATCAATATTATTGATAATACATAAATCCACGTTTTATATATAACCAATTTAAAAGTAAATGGGAATAATGCATATAATAAAATAATAGAAGGTATAAACCATTCATAGTAAACACCGTTTGTCCAAAAGCCTAATGTGGAACTTCGCCATAAGTAGCTGATGAAAGTATCATTAGGAAAGCAAAACAGACTTAAAAAAGCACCAATTATAAAATACGTAGGAAATATTCGTTTAAATCTTTTCTTATAATAATGTTGTAGATTGCTATCGTGATTCATTGAATAGAATAAACCGAATCCAGACAAAAACATAAAAATGTCAACTCCAGCATATCCAAATCTTGTTATATGGCTTATTATTGGTGTATGAAAGCCGAAATGATACAATACAACCCACAAAATAGCAACACCCATTAACGCTTTTCTATAAGTTGATAAATCTTGTAAAACAAAGAAATTACAAATTTTCATAGTTTTAGCATGTAAAATCCACAGTTTGATTTTGTACAACCTTTAAATTTTGCATCTATTCTTTTTTCAAGTGATATACCTAATTAGAAGAATGAAAATTAGCTGTTTTTATAATTTGCTCGCATTTGTCGATGAATGGAGACCTCTGCAAAAACGCTCTACTGTATATCAAGAGGTTATGTGATGAAAACGGATTTTCGCAGAGATCTTGAATAAGAAAAATTTAATTACTGTACCGTATCTTCAGTAATTTTGTACATATAAACTACAACAGATTGGTCATTTCCACCATTTCCTCCATCTGCATCACCAATATTAAACCCCTTTTGTCCTAATATTGTTTCGACCTCGGCAGCTATTTCTGCATTTTCACATTGATAGGCAACAAGATAACGAGTTATATGATGCCTTGTAAGATTATCAGACACATCTTCTTGTGTAATTCCACAATAATAATCTATTTTTGTTTCACCATACTTAAAAGTTGACGTATAAACGTTTTCCATTAATTCTGCAATCTGGTTTGCTGTGCGACCTGTTGCATTCCTTACTCCATAATCGTTACACATAATATGTTATTTTTAGTCCCTTCTGAAAATATCCCTCGTATAAACCTTATCTTTCACGCCATCCAGACAACTATCATATCTATTTGCGATAATGGCATGACTTTGTTGTTTAAAAGTGTTTAAGTCATTCACCACTTTGCTACCAAAAAACGTACTGCTATCTTCAAGTGTTGGTTCATAGATTATCACTTCTGCACCTTTTGCCTTAATCCTTTTCATTACTCCTTGAATACTTGATTGTCGGAAGTTGTCTGAGTTCGATTTCATAGTTAACCTGTAAACTCCGATAACGCATTTCTTTTCTTCAGATGGATTGAAATCGCCACGGTTGTAATAATCGTAATAACCTGCTTTGTGGAGAACTCGGTCTGCAATAAAGTCTTTTCTTGTCCTATTGCTCTCGACTATGGCTTGGATTAAGTTTTCAGGAACGTCGGCGTAGTTGGCAAGAAGCTGTTTGGTATCTTTAGGCAAGCAGTAACCGCCATAACCGAAGCTCGGGTTGTTGTAATGTGTTCCGATACGGGGGTCGAGACATACACCATTGATTATTGCTTGTGTATCAAGTCCTTTCATTTCAGCGTATGTGTCAAGCTCGTTAAAGTAGGAAACACGGAGGGCAAGGTAGGTGTTGGCAAAGAGTTTTACTGCTTCTGCCTCCGTTGTACCCATAAATAAAGTATCAATGTTTTCCTTTATCGCTCCTTCCTGTAATAAAGCTGCAAAATCGTGGGCAGCCTTATCCAACCTTTCATCGCCTTCTGGTCGACCAACTATTATTCTACTTGGGTAAAGGTTGTCATAAAGAGCTTTGCTTTCCCTTAAAAACTCCGGTGAGAAGATGATGTTTTCTGTGTCCATCTTCTTGCGCACCATCTCGGTATAACCAACAGGGATGGTACTCTTGATAACCATTATCGCATTCGGGTTGACGCTTTTCACCAATTCGATGACTTCCTCTACATGGCTCGTGTCGAAATAATTCTTCACCGGGTCGTAATTTGTCGGTGCAGCTATGACAACGAAATCAGCGTCAGAATAAGCCTTTGCTCCGTCCAATGTTGCTGTCAGGTTGAGTTCTTTTTCTGCCAAGTATTTCTCGATGTAATCGTCTTGTATCGGTGACTTGCGTTGGTTTATCAAGTCCACTTTCTCTGGAATTACATCTACCGCCGTCACTTGGTGGTGCTGGCTTAAAAGAGTTGCTATACTAAGTCCAACGTAGCCTGTTCCTGCTACGGCAATTTTTATATTCTTATCCATAATTTCTGTTATTTATGTTCTCATTTATATTGTTCATAACAAATCCACGACATTCAGCCCTTTTGTCACGCTCTTCCAAGTATGATGGGCGACAGTCAAGGTCAATGGAAAGGAAGTACCGATTATTTGACCTACCTTTTTCAGATTTCGGTTGATGTTATGGATTGCCGCATCATGTTGTCTCCATTGTTCTTTCGGGTCTTTGGATGTGATGACAGGAAAGAGATATTGTGTGTCGGGACGGGAATATTTGTCTACGATTTCCTGCAAGTAAGTGTTCCAAGTTACGGTTTCTTCCTTGCCTGTTGCTTTGGATGTGTAAGTTAGGCAGTCTCCTTTGATGTTGTCCTTGGTGAGATAAAACAGGTCGCCGCCGGTCATACCATTTGTGAAGATGGCGAATAGGAAAATGTCACGGGCGAAAATTACGGATGGGTGAAGATTGCTTACGTCCATATAGCGCAACTGTATCACTTCCTTCGGTGTGAGCCTGTTTTTCTCTTTCTTCACACGATAACTTACATCAACGCCTTCAAATGGATGATTTTCATTTGTTACTCCATCTACAACAGCTAACTGGTAAATTCTTTTGAGGTTGCGGATATAAAGCGAGATTGAGTTGCGTCCGAGCTTCTGGTTTTCAAGCCAAGTATTGTAGTTCCGTACCAGAAAAACATCGAAATCCTTGAATGGTATCTCGTTCTTGCCAAGAAAGGTAATGAACTTCCTAAGGTACATGTTCAGCTTGTTGGCTGCGTCGTATCTTCCCTCGTCCTGCATTTTTAAGACGAACGAGCGGGAGTATGAAATGAAACCGGATTCTTCAGCTTGCATCATTGGCTTGTAGTTGCTTATCTGACGGCTTTCGGTTTATTGTTTTGAGTGACTTTTTTCTTGTGTAAGCCAATCAAGGAAGTCAAAGATGTTCGGCTCGTCAGTGTAAAAGCCGTTCCCGTCCGTTTCAAATTCACCGTAAAGGTCTTGATGGCGGGTGTATTTCTTTCCATAGGCGGTGGTGAAATACTCGTGCCTTGAGCTTTCTTCCTCGTCCTCGTATATGCTGTCCCAGAAAATGCCGCTGTCCCATAAGTCGAATTCCGAAGCATCCAACCAGACTACAGGACCGCTGACGTATGTTTTTCCGAGATAAGAAACAAGTTGGCCGACAAAGAACATTTCATCAACTTTCTTTTTTGAGACGATAGTAGGAAATATGACATCAAGCACGGTGTTGTCCTTCTTCATTATTGTCACAGTCCGTCCGTTGTCCTTCATTTCCAAAGGCAGGTATGAATCCAAGGGCAAGGGGTGTACCGTCCTTAGATTTGCAGCCACTTCCTTTCCATCCTTCATAATGTCAAAGCACTCCGCCAGTCTTGAAAGCAAAGTCCCGCCATCCTTGTCGCGCCAGTTGAAAGCCAAGTAGGATTCAAGCATCTCTTTTGCTTTTTCCTTGTCACCGTCTGCAAGTTCAAGAAATGCCGCCTTCCTGTATTTGAGGTTGGGATAAAGCATTCCTATTGTTTTGTCTTGAACGGCATAAAACATCGACACATCTTTCAACCTTTGAAATTCACCCGACAACACACATTCCTTTATCCACTGTTCCAGGCTGCTTTCGGGTGCGTCTGCCACTGCTTTTGTAATGGTGTTGTAAAGCAGGTTCGTGCCTTTTAGATCTACTCCCAACTTGTCGTACCAATAAAACGCCATTTTCCCGACACTTCTGTATCGCATCTCGTAAAAAGAATCAAAGCTTACGGAGGCGGCATCCTCGACAAACATCACAAGTTGAAGCAGACAGTCTTCGTTCATGTTATTTGCGCTTTCTTTTGCGATGTCATGAAACTGCCTGTAAACACCGTAATAAAAAGCGACGTCACCGTCTACATTCATGGTCGGGTGATGAAGTTCCTGCCACCTTGTCTTGAATTCCTTTTCCGTGTACATTGTTTATTTCTCACCTTCTCACTTTTTCACCTTCTCACCTTTTATATATGCAGCCACACCGTCCTAAGATACCTTCTCCAGACTGCCAAATGGGTCGTGGTGTTTATTTCCTTGCAGATATTTACGCAGGTGTTGATTAGCTCGTCCTTTGCATCCTCAACGTTTGAAGCATTTATTACAGCCATTACGTTGAGACTTTCTTCGCCTATTTGAAAGTTTTGTATCGGTTTGACTTTTGAACTTTCGTCTGTCAACACATTGTATAAAGTAGGTGAGTAGTTCCTGAAAGAGTCAATCTGCTTGTCTTTCTGTTGCTCTCCTCCGACCAATTTTTCGTTCGCCTTTCCTGCTGTAAGGTAGTATTCATCGAGAAAATAATCCCAGTTGGCAAAAAAAGTGAAAGTGTTGTTGTTTTCGTTTCGTATTATTCCAATATGGGCGTAATAAGTAGTAGTAACCGTACTTTCTTCTTCCTTGCTCGGATAATACACTTCCTCGGTTATATCCACCTTTCTTATTATCTCAGTGAAGGATTTATGCTGTAACTGTACTTCGCCTTGCCCTTCAATAAATTCAACGCCTGAAGTAGGAGTGAGGAACGGCCTGATTACGAGTTTCTGCCAATTTGACTTCACATATCCAGGATTGTCTTTCTCGTAACGGACAAGGTTCAATATAAGTTCGGCGTCCTTTGTATTGAGCTTGGCGAACCTTTGGCTTAGCTCCATGTAGCCTTTCTTATACAGATTATTGCAGAAATCGACCAACGAGGGCTTGAAAGTAAGTTCATCGACAAACTCATAAAGCATCGGAAGCGTCTTGCCTCCATAACCGCAGCCTTGCATCAAGCCTATAAGCAAGTCAACAGCACGTTCCTTAACCGTGCCCAATGTCTGTTTGTCTCCTTCTGCATTGTGAACCCTTACAACATGAAAGCTCCAGATGTTGGGAATTGAGACCGCCATGTCCAATCCTTTCAAGTGATAAACCAATCTCTTGTCGCGCCTGAATTTCGTGATGTATCCTTCAGTTCCTGCCAAAGGCCCGTCTATTACTTTCACAATGTCGTTCGGCTCGTTGGTCTTTGGATTGAAGGCGTAATCGGTGTAAGGCCTTTCGAGGGGGATTGCCATGTCGGGGTAGTTTTCGTTGTAGTCCTTCAGCGTCCTCATCTGTTCTTCGGGGATTACGCTCACCGTGGCCTTCCGTCCGTCCATTGTCTTGCGCTTGTACTGGATTACGCCTTCCAAGGAATATTGCCCTATGAAATCCGTCAACGCCTTTTGTGTTGCCAGTACGAAAACGAAGCCTGAAAAGAGCGGGCCTTTCTTCGCTTCCTTGCTGAAACCCATATCTACCGTGGTATGTGTCGGCGCATATACTTCAAGGATGTTGCTGTTCTCCGCCTTATATCTTTCCAAAAGCTCCACAATCATATTTTCCTGGTGGGGCCTGGTGCGGACAATATACCAGCGGTAGTCTACGTTGTTCAGCTTGTCCTTCATTTGTGTGTCAGGAAAGTAAAAGGGCGTGGTTATATCCAGGACGAAGTGGCAGGACTTAACGGAAAGAACATTCTCCACGTTCCTCTCATGACAATCGCATGAAAGTTCCCAAGTACCTTTTCAAGATAACAGACAGTGTAAAGCAACAATTTTTCATTGGGCTTTATCGCATTATCTTTCAGGCTTAACGGCGGCGTCCCGGACGAAACTCAGCAGCGACGGCCAACCGTTGTTATGTGGCAAGAAACACGGAACGTTTTACGCTCCATCATTACATTCTCCATACCACAAGATTATTGCATTCCTTTATCAATTAAGTCTCTTTCTGGGTGGAGATTTGTCACCGCTTTATAAGTATAAAACCTCCACTCGTGTGCAAAGATACGAAAAACAGCGGATTTCAAGCGTTTTGCCGTGACTTTTTTTGATAAAAAATTTGTCCGCATTGTTGGACTAAAACGCGAAATGTTTGACTAATCGCCTGTTTCTGAAAAGCTAACGTTTTGATTTAAAGCGCATTACGCCCAAATCGCCGCTTCATACTTATGAAACTGCCACTTTGGTCAAACATTTTCCCTTCAGTTTCAATGCTTCGTTATCCTGCCGATGAGCCTCTTGTTGGCCCTCATCACGGTGGAGTTGTCGATTGCCGAGAGGTATATTTGCGTGGTCTTGATGTCTTCGTGCCCCAGTCCCCGGCTGATTACGGAGATGTCGTTGCCCATGTCGCGCATGATTGAAGCCCACGAATGGCGGCTGACGTATGTCGTCAGGGGGATGTGCAGGCCCGCCATCACGCCGATTTTCTTCAAATTCCGGTTTACGTTATGCTCCGTTTTCTCATACTGTTCGCGCTCCGTCCCGTCCCGTTTCCTTATTATTGGCAGCAGGTAAGGCGTGTCTTTCGCCAGGTGTGAATAAGCGTCCACGATTTCCTGCATCTCCCTTTCCCAGCTTATTGTGATTGCCTGGCCGGTCTTCTTGCGGGAGTATTGCAGCACGCCGTTCCTTATGTCGGTCTTCTTCAGGTAAGCCATGTCAACGAACGAGATGCCTTGCAGGTAAAAGCTCAGCATGAACATGTCACGGGCGAAGGCGAGGGCGGAGCCGTCTTTGAGCCTTAGCTTCAGGATTTTCCTTATTGCTTCGATTGTTATGGCTCGTTTGGCTGTGGTAGCAAAACCGGTGAACACTCGGCTGAAAATGTCCTTGTCGTCCGTAAGTCCCATGTCAACGGCCTTCAGATACAGTGTCTTCAAAGTCCTGAGATAGCACGACGAGGTGTTCAACTTCAGCCCCTTGTCCTTCATCCACGCTTCATATTGGCAGATTGTCTCCTTGTCAAGAGCGTCGAAAGAGACATCCTCGCCGTTCCTGAAGTTGGAGAAGCTGGCTAGAGCGTTACGGTAAGTCTTGGCGGTGCCGTACCTCTTTGCAGCCGTCTTCTTTTCAGCCATCGAGCGTATGAAGGTGGAGAATGTCATACTTTCAGGCTGCTTCCTGTATTCCGTGACAACATCGTCGGCCGTGAATTTCACCTTTAAAACCTCCTTTTCGGCAATGATTCTGTCAAGCCTCTCTTGGTCGGACTTCAGCTTTGAGGCCGTCAGTTCAAGGTAAGCCCGCCTTTCCTTCGTCCCTGCAATGATGACAGATGAACTTACGTCGTCCCATTCGTCACGGAAAACATGGCAGTCGGTAAAGACAGTCCTCGCCACTCTCTCATGGATGACACGGAAATACAAAGTGCCTTCCTTTCCCTCAACCGTAGATGGTCTGAACATGATTCTTACTGATGCCATAACTTCCTGATTGTTAGAGTTTTAACTTGTTACTTACTTTGTTGGGTTATTATGCTTCGCAAAAGGTGCCAAATTGCATTGCAAAAGGCCGTGAATTGAAGCCTGAAAGACGGTAAATCGCAACGCAAAAGACCGCGAATTGAAGCCCCGCCCTGAAACACCAAGGAAACAGGACGAGGCTTGGTGAGAGTAATGTGGTTAGATTGTCACGTTCCACATGTCATTTTCGAGCTGCTTCAACTCCTTTTTCGTATGGTTGCCTGACGGGAACATCAAACTTGACGTGAACTTGTTGAAGTAATAGAAACATCCAAGTTTATACCCGGCACATAAGCCTTTGTCAATCATCCACCTGACATTTTCGCCTTGTGCTGAAAGAAGTCCGCTACTGCTTGAATGAAAGATGAACTCGTCTTCGCCAAGCCCGGTTGAACACGCATATTCCTTAAAGAACCCGTCCGTGAAAATTCCAAAACCAGGCTTTCCGCCGTATGGGGGTTCAATACCCACTATTGTGTACTGCTTCTTGTTGCCATTGAGACGGAATTTCTTTGACACAGTAGCGGCCATGGTTCCGTTTGGGTTAGACCATAACGCAGCAATGTGTCCAGTATAGCCATGTCCCAATTTTAAATTAGGAAAAATCGTCACGCCAGAACCACAGGTAGGACTTCCGTAGAAGTTGCCCGTTTTGTATTTGCCAGGATTGTTGTTAACGTCTTTAATAAGATTGTTCATCAAGATGTCAAAGTTGTCGTCAAACTCCGAGATTGCGTCACACAGCGTCTCGTATGATGCCTGCGGCTGGGTTGGCAACGTGTTCTTTCCTGATTTTGTTGTGCTGCCTTGACCCGTATAGCTGTCAATGTGCAGCTTTATTAAATTGTTTTTTGTCATAGTTTTTATAGTTGTAAAATACTTATGTTATTTATTTTAAAATACTTACACGCCATGCTGCAACATTTTTCAAGGCACGGCATTAGCTTGGCAAGAACATGGCGGTGGCCTAATTCTCGCCCTACAATTATTCTTTTTCATCTTTGTAGGCTGTTATTGGGCTTGATTTTCCGCAAGCCCGGTTGTGTCATTTCCTGAACCGCGCCGGAAGAATCAGTGAGAACTTCTTTTTCGTATTCCTGCCTCTGTATTCTTCAAGGGCTTCGTCTACCATCGGTGAGTCCGTGAACCTCCTGTTCTTGGCCAACCGTTTCGCTCCCTGCAACACCCAGTTCATTATGCCCGGCAGCTCGTTGCCGACTATTTTACGTGGCAAGTCAGGGTCTATCCTGCTCTTGGGTATCTGCACCCTGAACGGTACGATAAGGAAACGTCGGTAAAAACCGTTGGAGTTGTCACGTGTTTTGGGCAGCTCGTTAAGGCAGAACATCATCTTGGCATAGTCCGCAAGTGTGGTCACGTCTTTATAGAGAATCTTGGTGCTTATAGGCTCGCCGCTCGCTATGCGTTTGAAAAGGTCGCCTGCAAAAGCGTTCGGAGCAACGTCGGAACACGTGTTGAGCAGCTTTCCCGCAAGGTTCGACCTGCTGTTTGCACCGTATTCCCCGCAAAGGTCGGACAACGACTCATGTGAAACATTGTCCTTACCGACCAAAGCCTCGATGATGTCTACGAAAACCGACTTGCCGTTGCATCCGAAGCCGTAAAGGAACAGCACCTTTTCCAGTTTAAGCCAGGGGAGGAACAGCCACGCAACATATTCCGCCAAGACTTCACGGGCCTCTTTCTCAGGGACGACCTCGCTCAGGTAACGCTTGAACATGGGACAATCCGCCGTCGGTGAATAGCCGTATGTAAGAACGTACCTGAAGAAGTCGTTGCAGTTGTGGGGTGCAAGCCGCATCGAAGCCAAGTCCAGCGTTCCGTTCATGAAATTTATCTTGCCACGCACCTGCCTCGAGTTGAGCGTCATCGCAGTATAAGGCATCTGGGAGGCAAACCCGTTCACCAACTCTTTCCGTGATGCTGACACGTTGTCACCGCAGAGCTTGGCGTATGCGAACTTCAGGAAAATCTTGAGTTCGAAATCATCGATTTTCTCCCAATGTGTGCCTGTAAACAGGTGCATCCAACCGTCGAAATAGGCCAGGGGAGTACCGGACATGGAAGCCGACCGGCATATTTCATTGCAAATCAGGTGGTATTCGGCACTTTTGCCCGTGTAAGCCCCTTTCTTTGCATGTATGGAGTTGATAATCTGTTTCAATGTATCAATAGTGTCCATAACTTTAATCCATTATTTCAAGAAAAACACAGACGTCATCCAGCAGCCCTTCGTCCTTGAGGGCGAAATACAGGTTGATGTCCTCGTCCACGACAAGTTTCATGTCAATGTCGGGGTCGAGCGTCGTCACCAAATCGCCGTTGCAGTCCACGATGTTGCCTTTGTGCCTTGTCAACCAGCATGAGGCGTGACGGACGTGGATGACGGTTTTCCCGTCGCGGCACTTTAAGATGCCACGAAGACGGTTGATGACACCGTTATCGATGTTCCTGGGCTGTTGGGGAAGGCAGACTGTGAATCCGCCTTCCATAATCTCATTGTAAGTCATCATTCGGCATCGGTTTTTGACAACGTTTCCGTACCAGCAAACCCTGCGTACAGTTCCGACAGTTTTGATTTCACCAATCGGCCACGGTCTGCGCCCTTGAACCCCTCGATTACGTCCACAGTGTCACGATTGAAACTCTCAGCGAACTTTACGAGCGTCTCAACAGCCGCGTTCTTGCCTTTGGCATCCTTAAGATCGTCGAACCTCTCAATGACCCATTCAGGGAAGAACTTGCAGCCCAATATCGCAGCCTTGAAGTGTTTCCTGAAAGCCTCGTACAGACACTTGCCTGCCTCGAAGTTCGACGTGTCGCTGATTTTGGAATACGCCGCCTTCGCTTTTTCATCGTCGCCTGAAGCCTTGATGAGCTGTGTCTTCGTAGGGACTTTCCTTTTCAATGTAGCCCATTGCCAAGCAGCAGTATCGCCGCTCATGCCGGACATACTCTCCACCCATGTCAACATCTGGTTCTTTGCCGCCTCGTCTTTCGCCATTATGAGGCTTGACAGGTAAGTGGAACCGCCCCAGGGTGTCGTCACGATGTTCGATTGCCTTAACAGCTCGTAGACGGGTACATCATCGTTGAACGGCAGGGTAAAGTAGCATTCTATGCGGTCACTCTCAGACCGTTTAAGATTCAGTTCCTTTACCGCCTCAAACCTGTGCCCACCATCGACGATTACAAGAATTTTATCCAAATCAGGAGTCTCTGATGTCACTTCTATACCTGCTTCGTCTATAATTTCCAAGCCTTGCAACAGGCATTTTCTGGCTGGGACAACAGTACAGGGCGATAAGACTCCAGCCTTGTTTATTGACTTCTTCTTTTTGTTAAGGGCGTTCTTCTGTATTGGTCTGTTTGTTTTCATTGATGCGAACCTGTGACCTCTTGAACGTAACTCCGACTCTTTGTAGACGGTAAACCTACTGAGGCCTGTCGTCGTTTCTTTTCCAACTTTATTTTCCATATTTTTGTCTTTTTATTGTTGTTATTGATATTAATATCCTGCCGCTGCGTAAGCGGTTGCCTGCTCCGATTGTTCGGTCACAGGACTTATTATTACTTCTCATCTCCGTTAATGAGTTTATCTATGTCCGACTTTTTATAAAAGGACTTGCGTCCACACTTCACATGGCAGAGATACCCTGACTTGTTCCACCGCCACAGTGTGCAGTAAGAGACACCAAGCGTTTTTGCAACCTCTTTTGAGGTGAGGTGTGCTTCTGTAGCGCAATCCTCCGTTTTTTTTGCCAAGACCTCATCTATTGCTAAGAAGACAAGGTTCTTCAAATCGTTCTCGTCAACAAGCATTAATGAGCTTGACTGGATTTTTGTTCCCATTTCTTTTTTATTGTGCGATTTCTTCATACGTTTGTTTTAAGCGTATTTCTATCGCTTGTTAATAAATTCCCATTGCCTCAAGGCCTTAAGACGATGGCGTGTGTCAACGTTGATGATGCAAAGGTATGGTCTTTCAGATTGGCTGCATAATTATTTGAAGACGAATGAGGCGTTCGTTGAAAAGGATTGTTCAATGTTGAACAACGTTGATTTTAATTGAATATGCCGTTGTGCTTAAAAGGTTGCTAATTTGTTGTCTTTCAATGTGCTATGTTGGGATTAAAAGTGAATGTATATTATGTGGCGGATAACTTCAATTCATATATTCGTTTAAAAGGCTTAGTGTTATGGTGCATATTTTTATCTTAGGTATATGGGATGATTTATGGATTAGAACATAAAAAATTTCTAACGTTTTTATTGTTACGAACAGGTTTATCAAAAAAACAAAGTAAATTTGCATACAATCAATATTGGTGTTGATAACTGATTGTTTAAAATCCTAATCCTAAACAGTTTTTAGTGTTGTGATTTTGATTGATTTTATTTAAATAATGTGTTAATTATGGAAAAAGCAGATATTGAAAAATTAATGAACGAGTTATTCGCAATTTATGATAAATGCGATGTTGATTTTCGTAAGAAATATTTTCAAGACGAAAAGCCTCTCCCTGTTTGTAAAGAGATAAATGAATATAAAAATAGTGGAAAGGAAACAACTTCTTTATGCTATTCCGGTGATGGTGTGCAATTTATGAGTGTTGCAGAAGGCAAGAAGTCTATTTCGTTTAAGAGTTCAATAATTCAGTTTGTCAATGTTTTGATAAAAATAGAGTATGCGATATTTCAATGTCAAAAGCCAATATGTGATATTTTGTATCACAATCGCCAAGCCTTGATGTTGTTAGATTATATTGATTGTGACCAAGAATTGGAAAGTCTTAAAGGTGTATTGCCTCCATTTACATCAGAAGAACTTTATTACGCACTTGATTTTTTAAATGATTCTGATGTTCGTAGGGCATTGTCGTTTGCAAGTGGAAGTGCGTTCCATAAAATATATGCGGCTTATGTGTCGAAGGATAAACATACATTCATAATAGAGGTCAATGCAACGACAAATATAAAACCTTCCATGATAATATATTCACTTTTGTTGAATAGCAGTAGAATGCAGCCTTATTTAGAGAAGTTTTTCCAAGATAATAAAGAGGATCCTGCACTTCTGTCAATCTTTTATTGTTTTTCTCCCTCCGTAACCGATTTTTATAATCTTATTAACCAAATAAGGCAAGAACATAATTTAGAGGATAAGATACCTGAAGTGGTAAGTCTGTCAAATAAAATCTTGGCAGATTATAAAACTTATATTCTTGCTAGGTTGTCAGATGCTTCCATTACTGCTTTTGTAAGAAAAAAGGCTGATGATATTTGGCAAAAACGAAATTTTATTTTTAGCGGTATTGAAGCAAAAACCAATGATATCATTGATGAAGACTGTCAGGAAAGTAAAATGCTATTTATGTTTATGATAGAGGGTGTGTTGGATGTTGTTCGCAAAAAAATGGAAGCTGCCAATGAGAATACCACTGAAGATGCAATTAATGACATTCAAGAAAATACCACAGGAGGTGAACCAGAAGATAAAACTTCTTCTAAAAACGAACAGCCTAAAGAAGGTAGTGAATCTGATGAATTGAAAATAGAGCCGTTAGGTAGAGGTAGTTTAATACATAAAGTATTAGCAGGTTTTGTGTTGGTGTGTAAAAAAGAAGGCAAAAGTGTTTCGTTTGATGGTCTTTATAGATGGACACTTGATTGCTTATTTAAGTGCTTAACGTGTGAGTTAATCATTAAGGAAATTAGTATTATCAATAAACAAATCGATTGTTCCAGAGAAGATTTTATTTTTATATTAGGTGGAACTCTGGACGATGCAGAGAAAACACATATAAGTGAAGAGCCAACAATTAGATGGAATGGATTGGCTTATGACATGGTTGCTTTTATATATGCTTTTTGTGGTTATCTTTCAAATACAGATAAGCATCTGGATCCAGATCCTTGTAATAAGTCAATGGCTTTTTGGTGCATGTATACGAAAAAGAGATATAATAAATTGTCTGATCAAATAAGGGAAAACAATGGTACACATATGCAAAGGGTTAGGCATTGGGATAAAGTGATTAGAGACTGTTGTCAATATGCAAAAGACACTTTCAATAAATCAGATGTTAATAATTCCGATTCGTAATACTTGTTTAAATGGCGTTTGTATTTCAAATGTAAAGCAGGGAAAAATGATGAAAATTGCACGTTTAATCATTGCTGAATCCATATATTATATTATGGTATAGGGTCGCATCACGCCAAAATCACGCCAATTTTTACAATTAAAAAACGTTAAATAGCTGATTGTCAACTACTTAACGTTTATCAGGGTGCGCCCGATAGGACTCGAACCTACACGGCGTAAGCCACCAGATCCTAAGTCTGGCGCGTCTACCAATTTCGCCACGGGCGCGTGGTCGTGCGGTTGCGGCTGCTGCGTCGCCGGCCTTTTGATGGCTTGTGCGTCGCCGCGATGGCGCGAAACCGTGTGCAAAGGTACATCCTTTTTGTTGAAAAAACAAGAATATCGCATTGTTTTTGATTTTGCGCCGCCGCTTTGCCGGGCGTTTTGTTCGGGGTGATGTCCGTGTGTGCGTACTTCCGGTTTCCCTTTTTTCCTTCTTGCGGGTATAGGCTTTGTTGGCGCGTTTGCCCCTTTGTTCATGCGGCTTGGTGTGTCAAGCCCCTCTGCCGTAACGCTTGTCGAAGTGCTTTGCCGTGAATTACCGTTTGCCGGTATATGTTATGTTGAACCTCATGGATTGCAAGTCTTTCCATGTGAGGATGTAGCGTTTGTCAAATATGTTTTTCTCAACCAGCTCCTCCTTGCTGTGTTTGTCAATCGTGCTTTGCTTGAAGATTATGAGCTGATACTTCATTCCGGATTGTCTTAATGCGTCTATGACTGGGTGGTCGTGAAACACACCGTTGTTTTCTATTTTATATGGGTACCCTGGTTCAAATCTTTCAAATACATGCATCGGGGTAAGTGTGGTGGTGTCATCAAAAACAAAAGATTGTATGTATATGTTGTCGCCTGATTTGTTGGTTATAATAATATCGCAGGATTCGTCAAAGTCGTCACCACATGTCATCGCCGTTGTCAAGATAGAGAAGAAGCACAAGATTGTGAAAATATGTATTGTTTTCATGACGTTATGTTTTGGATGTTATAGTATTATGAAATCCCAAAATGAAATCTTGGGGTCGGATATTGGATATTTTTTGTCCTGCCCTTTATACCCTGATTCCGGATAAATGTTTTGTATATAATAGTTGTAGACATGCTATCTGTCAAGTTTTTATTAAAAATTTCTTAATTACTTTGCAAATATATATAAATATTCTTGATTTGCAATGTTCTTTCTCTTTTTTAATAATATTGTAAATATTGCGAAATGACATATGTGTGCTGTCGCGCGTTCATGATATGGCCGAAATCCGAAAGGCGGCAAACGGCGTTGCGAAAGGCCGTCAACGGGCGTGCAAAATGTCACGTTTCATGCCGTAAAACATGGCCTTTTGCAATGCGCTGGTTGTCAATGTGTTATCAGAGCCGTTCGATATATAAATAAATAAGGTAAATTTTTATGGCAAAAAACTTTTTTTTCAAGGTTTATTTCGTATTTTTGCAGGTTGAAAGGAAAAACATAACAAAGACATGCTTACATCGGAAGAAAAGAGAGCCATAATCTCCCTGATACACAAGCAGGTAGTACCTGCCATCGGATGCACCGAGCCTATCGCCGTAGCCCTTTGCGTGGCCAAGGCCAGGCAGACGCTCGGCGAGGTGCCTGAGAGCATAGAGATTAACCTTAGTGCCAACATCTTGAAGAACGCCATGGGCGTAGGCATACCCGGCACGGGCATGACCGGCCTGCCCATAGCCGTAGCCTTGGGCGCGCTCATAGGCCGTCCGGAGCTTGGGCTGGAAGTGCTGCAAGACTGTGACAAGGCCGCCGTGGAGCGCGGCAAGAAGTACATAGCCGAGGGGCGCATACGCATCAGCCTGAAGGAGGACGCCCCCGACAAGCTCTACATCGTGGTGACATGCCGCGGCGGGGGGCACGAGGCCGAGGCGCGCATCGCCACCGAGCATACCAACTTCGTGTACCTGCGCAAGGATGACGACGTCATGCTCGACAAACCCGTACACGCCGCCCACGCCGCCGACGAGGAGGAAGTGGAGCTTACGCTGAGGAAGGTGTACGACTTCGCCACCGAGACCGACGTTGACGAGCTGCGCTTCATACTCGACGCAAAGAAGATGAACGAGGCGGCCGCGGCCGACGGCCTGCGCGAGAACTACGGCCACCAGTTGGGCAAGACCCTCTGCAGCCCCCTCGGGCGCGGAATCATGGGCGAGGGAATATTCTCAAAGGTGCTTTCGGCCACCAGTTGCGCCTGTGACGCGCGCATGGCCGGCGCGATGATACCCGTCATGAGCAACTCGGGCAGCGGCAACCAGGGCATCTGCGCCACGATGCCCGTCGTGGTGTTCGCCGAGGAGAACCACAACACCGAGGAGGAAACCATACGCGCCCTCATAATAAGCAACCTCACGGCCATCTACATCAAGCAGCACCTCGGCGCGCTCTCCGCCCTCTGCGGATGCGTTGTTGCCAGCACGGGCAGCAGTTGCGGCATGACATACCTCATGGGCGGCAGCTACGAGCAGATGTCGTTCGCCGTCAAGAACATGATTGCCAACCTCACCGGAATGATTTGCGACGGCGCGAAACCGAGCTGCGCCCTGAAGCTGACGTCGGGCGTAAGCACCGCCATCCTCAGCGCGATGCTCGCCATGCAGAACAAGCACGTAACCTCGGTTGAGGGCATCATCGACGACGACGTTGACAAGAGCATACGCAACCTGACCGAAATCGGCCGCCGCGGAATGGACGAGACCGACCGCTACGTACTCGACATAATGACCCACAAGAGTTGAGAGGCGGAAGAAAGGAGGAAAAGCGAAAAGGTGGAAAAGTAGAGGCAAGGGCTGCAAGGATTGCCGCCTGTGCGGGATTTAACAAGTGACAATTAAGAGTTAAACAACCCATAAGCAGCAAAACATTTGTCTTTAACTACTTAGCGAGTGAAACGAGCGATAACTACTTTAACTCCTTTAACTCCTGAAAAAACTCCTTTAACTCCTTAAAAAGCCTCCCTGTAAAAAGAAAACAATAACAACTAACGATATGAAACAACTAAAGGCTACATTCATTACGCTGCTGCTGACCGTCTTCGCCTTGTCGGCAGCCGCACAGATGCAAGACCCCGTACACTTCAGCGTGAGCCAGAAGAAGACCGCGCCGGATGAAATCGAGGTCATCTTCACGGCAAAGATTGATGCCGGGTGGCACGTCTATTCCACAGGCATGCCCTCTGGCGGCCCCACGTCGGCCACAATCCACACTGACGCCACCGAGGGCGTGAAGGCTGTAGGCAGCCTTACGCCGAGGGGAAATGTCATCACCAAGTATGACAACATGTTCGGCATGAACCTCCGTTTCTTCGAAAACAGGGCCACGTTCGTGCAGAAATACAAAATCACGGCCAAGACCTACCACGTAAAGGGATATCTTGAGTACGGCGCGTGCAACGACGAGATGTGCATGCCTCCCACGCAGGTAGAGTTCGACTTCAAGGGGCAAGGCCCTGCCGACGCGCCTGAAGCCGCCGAGGAAGAGGCCAAGGAGGACACCGCCGGCGTAGCCGCGGCCGACTCTGCCGCCACTGACAGCATGGCAGCGGCCGTGCCGGCCAACGTTGACACCACCGGCCTTTGGACGCCCGTCATCGACGAGCTGCAGGCCATGAACGGCAGCCAAGGCAGCGGCGACCACTCTTGGATATACATATTCTTCATGGGCTTCGTTGGCGGACTTGTGGCCTTGTTCACCCCCTGCGTATGGCCCATCATCCCGATGACCGTCAGCTTCTTCCTGAAACGCTCCAAGGACAAGAAGAAAGGCATACGCGACGCCATCACATACGGAATCTCGATTGTTGTCATCTACCTCGTGTTGGGTCTCGCCATCACGCTCATCCTCGGCGCGAGCGCGCTCAACGCGCTGTCAACCAACGCCGTGTTCAACATCTTCTTCTGCCTGTTGCTGGTAGTGTTCGCCCTGTCTTTCTTCGGATGGTTCGAGCTTACGCTGCCGTCGTCATGGACCAACAAGGTTGACAACAAGGCCTCTTCAACGAGCGGTCTGCTCAGCATATTCCTCATGGCGTTCACGCTGACGCTCGTGTCGTTCTCATGCACTGGCCCCATCATCGGCTTCCTGCTCGTCGAGGTCAGCACTTCTGGCAACATCGTAGGCCCCGCCGTCGGCATGTTGGGCTTCGCAATAGCGTTGGCCTTGCCGTTCACGCTGTTCGCCCTCTTCCCCACATGGCTCAAGCAAGCACCTAAGTCAGGCGGCTGGATGAACACCATCAAGATCGTACTCGGCTTCATCGAGCTTGCGTTCGCCCTCAAGTTCTTCTCAGTGGCCGACCTCGCTTACGGCTGGGGACTGCTTGACCGTGAGGTGTTCCTCGCCCTCTGGATTGTCATCTTCGGCGCGCTCGGCCTCTATCTCATAGGCAAGCTCAAGTTCAAGAGCGACGGCGACACCAACGAGGCCATGCCCGTGCCGTGCATAATGTTGGGACTTATCTCGCTCGCGTTCGCCATTTACATGGTGCCCGGCCTCTGGGGCGCGCCCTGCAAGGCCGTCAGCGCGTTCGCTCCGCCTATGAACACGCAGGACTTCAACCTCTACCACAACGAGGTAAAGCCGCGCTTCACCAACTATGAGCAGGCCATGGCAGCAGCCGCAGCCGAGGGCAAGCCTGTCATGATTGACTTCACGGGCTTCGGATGCGTCAACTGCCGCAAGATGGAAGCCGCCGTTTGGACAGACCCGCAGGTGGCCGACAAGCTCAACAACGACTTCGTCCTGGTATCGCTCTACGTTGACGACAAGACCCCGCTTGACAAGCCCATGGAGGTTGTCGAGAACGGAAAGAAGCGCACCCTGCGCACCATTGGCGACAAGTGGAGCTACCTGCAGCGCAACAAGTTCGGCGCGAACGCCCAGCCGTTCTACGTCATCATTGACGCCAAGGGCAAGCCTCTGGCCGGCTCTTACAGCTATGACGAGGACATCACGAAGTACATGGACTTCATGAACAAGGGTTTGGAGAACTTCGGAAAGTAACCGCATATCCGGCGCGCCGCCATCGGCGCGCTTGCAAAAGGCGGCATCTTGCACTGCAAGATGCCGCCTTTTGTCGTGTAATACGCCGCCTTTCACGGGGCGAAAGGCGGCAAAATATAAATTGTTGGTCATCAGTGAGCTGCATAAATATGTTATTGACTTTTCAAAAGGGTGACATTTGAAAATAAGATAGGATACTTTTTCTATAAACAAATAAATTAAATTTATTGACTATGAAGTATGTTTGTATGTGAATATTTACGTTTTCTCAAAAAAAAATGTACTTTTGCAAACGCATAAGGATTAATGAAATGGCAACAAGAGATACAGGTATAAAAGGTTTACGACTCGTTGATTTTCCTGAAGAAAGTGATTTGCAAAATGGAATAAAAATTTATGGAGAAACGAGTTGGGAAAATCAAATGGCTGTACTCAGTCATTATTTGCATGACAAAAAACATCATCTTGACTGTATAAAGAAGCTGGAGGTAATAAATGCCATAAGTGAATTTCTAAGGAGGAAAAAAGATATAGATGAAACAGACATTACAGAAGAGTTTGTAAACAAACTTTCTGAATCTCCTGTAAAATATGAACTGTTTTCCGATTTTTTCAATGTCCCATTCCCAAGTCCCAAACGTCCGAGATTCACTTTTATCGACTTGTTTGCAGGTATGGGGGGATTCAGGCTCGCGATGCAAGCCCAAGGAGGAAGGTGTGTTTTCTCGTCGGAATGGAACAAGTACGCCCAAAAGACGTACTTCGCAAATTTTGGTGAAATGCCTTTTGGTGATATAACCAAAGAAGCCACCAAAAGTTATATTCCTGAATATTTTGACATATTATGTGCTGGTTTCCCATGCCAGCCATTCTCGATAGCGGGTGTGTCAAAAAAGAAAAGTCTTGGACGTGAAACTGGTTTTAAAGACAAGACACAAGGCACATTGTTTTTTGATGTAGCTGAAATAATTAGCCGTCACAGACCTAAGGCTTTTTTTCTTGAAAATGTAAAAAATCTTGTATCACATGATAAAGGGAATACTTTCAAAATAATAAAAGGTACACTTGAAGAACTAAGATATTCTGTTCATTACCTCGTAATGGACGGACAGTCTTATGTTCCTCAACACAGAGAACGTATAATGATTGTCGGGTTTAATTGTGACATTTATCATGGCGAAGAAAGTTTCTCATTTCCTGAAAAGAAACAAACTCCTATTAAGATAAAGGACATTTTAGACCCAAATATTGATGAGAAATACACACTTAGTGACAGGCTATGGAGCTACTTACAATCTTATGCAGAAAAACATCGTGCAAAAGGAAATGGTTTTGGGTATGGAATGGTAGACCTCGAAGGCATATCACGCACTTTGAGCGCGCGATATTATAAAGACGGTTCAGAAATATTGATACCACAAGGTGAAGGAAAGAATCCACGTAGGCTTTCTCCTCGAGAATGCGCACGACTTATGGGATACCCGGATACTTATCGCCTTGACCAAGTTTCGGATGTCCAAGCGTACAGACAATGTGGAAATTCTGTAGTTGTTCCATTAATTACAGACGTTTCAAAACAAATTATCAAAACCATCTATAACTATGAGCGACATACTAAATTCTTGCATACAAAATGTGCAACAATCTAAAGCGGCATGGTGTCACTTTATTACAGGAAATGATACAGGTTTAACTGGAAGTCATCAAGCGGGTTTTTATATACCAAAATGCGCATCGGACCTTCTTTTTGACAAACCAGGAATAAAAGGCGAAAACAAAGAAAAAACGGTAAAAATAGAATGGCAAGACGATTTCACGACTGAAAGTTGCATGAAATATTATGGGCAAAAGACACGAAACGAATACCGCATAACACGTTTTGGACGTGACTTCCCATTTTTTCAAGATGACAATGTTGGGGATTTGCTTGTCATTGCAAAATTCACCGAAGAAGATTATAAAGGTTATGTTTTATCTACCGATGAAGATATTGATGGCTTTTTCTCGTATTTCAACATCTCCCCAAGTGAGACAAACCAATTGATAAACATTTCTAATACCATTAAGCCAGATGAAAAGATTACAAGCCTGTTAAAAGATTTTGTATCGCAATATGATAAATTTCCAGAAACAAGATTGATGGCATCAGGGGCACGTGAATGTTACAACAAAGCTTATAATGTTAATGATAATATAATTAAAACAAATCCTGACGGAATATTGTTGAACTGGATTGACACGGAATTCAAACTCTTCAGATATATGGAAGAAAGGGTTTATTCTGGAGTCATAGCAAAGCCATTCTCTGATATAGAATCATTCGTAAAAATAGCCAACGAGGTACTCAACCGCCGAAAGTCGCGCGCGGGCAAGTCGTTGGAGCATCATCTGTCTGACATTTTCACACGCAACGCACTGATATTTGAAGAACAGGCCATAACAGAAGATAAGAAAAAGCCAGATTTCATATTCCCAAACGGCGAATGTTATCATGATATTTGTTTCCCTTCGGAAAAATTGATTGTATTGGGTGCAAAGACTACATGTAAAGACCGATGGAGGCAAGTGTTGACAGAAGCCGACCGTGTTGATGTGAAATATCTTTTCACACTTCAACAAGGAATTTCAAAAAATCAGTTAAAAGAAATGCATGATTCAAGGCTTGTTCTTGTAGTTCCACATAAATATATACAAAGTTTCCCGATGGAATATCAGCGCGAAATAAAAGATTTATATGGATTTATTCAAATGGTACATGAAAGTCAAAAAAACTTGCCCAAACATTATTTTATGACATGAAATCTAAAAGGCGGCATCTTGCACTGCAAGATGCCGCCTTTTGTCGTGTAATACGCCGCCTTTCACGGGGCGAAAGGCGGCATGTGGGCAATGGCCTGGCTGCCAGGCCATTGCGCCATGGGTGGCGTTGTGTCGGCCGGGCGGGCCGTTTCGCCGCCTTTTTGGTTGCGAGCGTGGCTGCTGGGTGTCAGTTTGCGTGCTGCCGTTGGTGTTTTCATGTGTCGCCGGAAGCGCGGCGCATGGTTTGTGTCCATAAATATGCTGAAAGCCGGAAATATGCATGTTTGTGACAGTAAAACGCCCGAATGTTTGACATAAATCAATTATTTGCGTACTTTTCGTAAAAATATCAAAGAAAAGTAGCAGGTTTTTGACGGAATCATTATCTTTGCACTGTGTTTTTCATAGTATTAGATTTAAGGTTAACAATGGAATGAGGGACTCAGCGGAGTCCCATTTTTTGTTTTTGCGGGTTTACTCCCTTTCGGCAAGGTATCCGCCCTTGTCCTTCACATAGTCAATAAGCTCACGGAAAACGGCGTTCTTTGACAGCACGCCCACGTTGCCCGTCATTATCATCTGGCGGCGCGCGCGGGTCAGGGCTACGTTCAGCTTGCGGTCGATGAGGCGTCCGCCATCGTAGAAGCAACTGCCCGCAAGGAACTCAAGCTGCCATTCGTTCTGCACCGTGAACGAGTAAATGATGACGTCGCGCTGGCTGCCCTGGTAACGCTCGACGGTGTCTATCGACACGTTCTCAAGTTCTTTCATGCCCAATAGCTCGATTTCCTTGCGGATTACGGCTATCTGGTTGCGGTACGGCACAATCACGCCCACGGTCTTTTCCGCCGTGAAGCCGTCGCCCGTCATCAGCCTTACGCGCCTCAGCACGTCGGCCACGGTGGCCGCCTCGTCGGTGTTCACCTTGTCGGAGAGGTCTGGCCGCCGGCACGTCAGTGACGGTATGAACACCATGCGGTGCGTGCGCAGCAGCGCGTCCAGGCCGTCGTGCAGCCCGGTGTCGGCGTAGTGCAGCGTATGTTCGCGCTGGTGGGGCAGCGGCACGGGGTTAAGGTGTTCGTCATGGTAGAACTCGTGGCAGGGGAAGTCGGCCACTTCGGGGTGCATCCTGCCGTGGCGGCGCAGCACGCCGGTGAACTCCGTGCGCCCCGCGGCGCGCTCGGTGCGGATTAGCCGTTCGAAGAGCGACCCGCGGCAGTTGTCAAGGTGGATGGCGTGCAGCGTCGGGCTGGCCGTGGCCGACGACGCCTCGTCCTGCTGCACGACGGCGGGCAGTTGCTTGTGGTCGCCCGTCAGTATGAATTTCCTTATCCTGCAACGCTCTTTCCCCTCGCCGTCCTTGCGGTGGGCGGAGAGCAGTCCCACGATGTTCGGTTCGAGTATCTGCGACGCCTCGTCGACAACGGCGAGCGAAAACTCCTTCACGTCGAACACGAAAGGCCGCGCGGCCATCATCGAAGTGGTGCCCACGACGACGCGCGCCGCTGCCATCAAGGCTTTCATGTCGCCGAGCCGCGGGCTTAGCTTCACCTTTTCTGACAGCAGGTTGGCCTTGCATTGCGGGTCCGCGCTGTACTCGTTGCCTATGCGTATGTAGTCAATTCCGGCCGAAGCGAGCATTGCGCACAGCTCGTCAACGGCTCGGTTGGTGTACGCCATGAGCAAGACTGACGAACCGTCGCGCCGCAGTTCCTCTTCCACTATGAACCTTATGGCCATTGAAGTCTTGCCCGTGCCGGGCGGGCCGATGAGCAGGAAGTAGTCTTCAGCTTGCTTCACGCGCAGCAGGATGTCGTCATACGCCTCGTCGTAGGCTTTCGTCAGCGTTGCCGAGGCGTTACTTTGCGGCGCGCGCTGGCCGAGAAGCAGGGCCTTGCGGTCGGCCGGGGCGGTGACAAATTCGTACAGCCCCCTGGCCGCCCCGCCTGATGACGAGTCGCCGCCGGCGTGTTCCACGGCGTAGCTGAAGCCGTCGCCGTCGTCCTGCGCGGCCAATATGCCGGGGTTTCTCTGCCCGTTCGCCAGGGCCACTTTTATTTCGGCGGTGTGCAGTTCGGTAATGCTTCCCTTGTAGAGCAGGGCCTTGCGCACGTCAGGTTCTTCCCCGTCGCGGTACTGGTAGAGGTAAACCAAGTCGCCGCGGCGGAAGTTTGGCAGGAAACTGTCGCCCTGTTCGGGTACGGCGAGCGTCAGCAGGTCGGGCGCGCGGCCTTCCGCGCTGCTCTCTTTCGCCGTGATGCGCAGTCCTGTATATATGTTGCCTGTCTCTATTTTCTCGGCCAACGGCATGTTCCAGAGGTCGGCCGTGCATCTGCTCACGCCCTCCTGCGACCCTGTCTTGGCCATTAACTGCTCGCGGTAGACGAACGTCATCATCGCCGTAAAGTATTCACGCTCAAGCGGCTGTAGGCTTTTCAGCGGCTCGGTCACTTCCATTATCTGCGGCAGCAGCCACGTGTGGTAATACATGTCGTCGCGTCCCGCCGTGTTGACGGTCTCCGGCGTGAGCAGCGGAAGAACCTTCCCGAAGCCCCGTCGGGCTATCATGAAGTCGGTGGCCACTATCTTGTTGCGCAACGCTACGGCCTCGCGGAACAGTTTACGGTAAAAAGTCACGGCCATGAGGCCACGGGCCGGGGGGTATTTGGAGTAAAGAAGGCGTATGTCAGTCTTGTCGAAGCCGAGGCGGAAGTTGTATCTCAGCACGCCATAGTAAAGCAGCAGTTGCACGTAATGCTGCTCAAGCTGGCTGCTGCCGTGGCTTCCCGGCGTGCCGTTCTCCACGTTCCGGTTCTTGCCGGCCTTCTGTTCTACGAGCAAGCGGAAGTCGGTTGTCATGAGGTCAACGCGCCCTTGCAGTCCAAGACACTCGCAGACGAACGACGGTTCAAGCACGGCGAGGCTCCGGTCATGGTCGGCGAACATCACGCTGACGGCCTCCTTGATGTTGTCTGCCTGCGTCTTGATGTCCTGTTTGAACCTGTCAGCCCTGAAATCCTTGCATGCGCAGTATTCCAAAGCCTTCTCGGCGAAGTTTGAGCGCATCGTTTCGTTGAGGCTGAACGCCGTCCCGTCGTTGACGATGCCGTCGAGTACAGCCCCCGCGAGGTTACCAAGCAGTATTGCGGACGAGTTCGCCCGCGGCCTCATGCGCTCCAGGGTGTATGTCAGGGGGTGGTGTCCGTAGTCCTTGAAGCACGCCGCTATTGAGCTGATGTCTATCAGATAGTCAGGCTCGAACACCACAAGCCCGGGCACGATGACATGCTCCGCACCCTTCATTGCCGGTTCGCTGCCGGCCGGCGCGTCGCCCATCTTGCAGTCCAAGAGGTTCAGTTGCACGCCCTCATGCGCCATCTTGCGCAGGTAGGCAAGGTCGTCAGCCGAAATGTCAACGGCCAGGAGCTGCCCCGGCAGCCCCTTCTCGGCCGACACGTAGACGTATTCGCCGCCCGCCTCCCTGACGATGCAGCGCACGTAAAGCACGTCCAAGCCCTCCGCGCGGTCGTGGGGACGGTCGTTGGCGGGCAGCAGCCGCAGCAGCTCACCGGGCACATCAAGCCCCGTTACGGCTGAGACGAAACGGCAAAGGGCGCGCATGTCATACATGAAGTCGTCCCTCTGGATGGCCTCCGAGCGGTTGGTGTGGCGGCGCATGGCCTGTATCTGCACCCTGTCGGCAAGCCTTACGTTGTGTTTCCGGCATAGGAAATCAACCTGTGAGAACAGGTTCCCGTAGGCCTGACCCGTGCCGCGCAGCCCCTCGTGGCACGCAAGCACAAGCGTTTCGTGCGCCATCTTGTTGAGCGTGGCGGGCTTGACAGAGCCGTAAAAGCCGATGATGTCGGCGATGCGAGCGTATAAGTAATTCATATAAATTTATTTAAATGAATAATGAAGGATGAATAATGAAAAATTTAATAGCAGTGTATTTATATTGACTTGCTTGATTTTTCATTATTCATTCTTCATTTTTCATTCATTTATTTACTGTCCTCCCAACCGTCCGAAGAACTCGATGATTTCCTCCCAAGTCTTGAAAGTGTCGTCGCCGAAGCGGACGCGCGTGCCCACGAAGCCGGTTGCGCCGAAGTCGTCGGACGGGTCGATGAGGTAGTCGCCGTAAAGAAGGTCCTTGCGGTTGGTGAACACCACGTGGTTCCATGCCGGCACGTTGACCACCCTCTGCGCCCAGGCTGCGACGTCGGTCACGTATTCGGGGTTGTTGGTCGGCGACGGGGCTACGATGTAGATGTCGTAGAACTCAAGCAGGAAGGTCAACGCCTTCATCGCGCTTGACTGCTGGCCGCCGCGCGCGTCGCGCAGGGCGTCGATGCTGATGTAGACTATGGGGCGCGTGCGACCATCCTGGCGGTCGTCAATCCAGCGGACTACGGGGATGACCGAGTGCAGCAGGACTTTGTCGTTCATGCGGTGTTCGCCGTGGAAGCTGACGGCGTTGCGGTAGTGGGAGGCGAAGATGTCCATCGTGTGGACCACCGGGTCTTCGTCGCCGAACAGGCCGAAGACGCGGCTGTCCCGCTCCTCCGGCGTCACGGACGAGAAGCACAGGGCCGTCGCCTCCTTGTATTCCTCGACCATGGCCTTGGTCACGATGAACTCCTGCACGCCGTCCTGCCGCGGGTTGAGGAACGTGTTTTTGCCCACCATGCCGTGTTTCAGCATCGTGTCGCCCATCTGGAACGCCGGGTTGACCAGTATTCGGTCATATCCGTACAGCATCTCGGCGTACATCCCGCCCATCGACGTGCCTATTATGAGGTCTGGTTGTTCGCTTGCGCAGGTGCTTTTCAGCAGTTGTATGGCCTCCGCCGGGTGTATTGGCAGGTCGGGGGCAACGACCGTCGCGCCGGGAAGCATCTCCCGGATTTTCGCCACCGTGCCCGACTGTCCCGACGAGCCGAAGCCGTGAACGTAAAGGATTTTCTTCCCCTTCATCATGTCGGGGAACTGTATCTTGTAGTTTATTTCCATCTTCTTGCCGCTGTTCGCGTATTTATGTTGATGCAAAAATAATGAAAATCCGCCTTTCCTGCGGCCCGCCGCGAGTTAAAGATTATAAAGCATGGGGACGTGTGGGGCCGCCCCTGCGGGCATGTCATATTATAAGGTGTAGGCTGTGGTTTCATGGCCGAAATCCGCCCGTGCCGCGAAAGGTGGCCTTTCACGCCGCAAAAGGCCGCAAACTGCAGCGTAAAAGATGGCCTTTTGGCGTGCGAAAGGCCACCTTTTGTGAACGCCTTTCGCACGGCTTGCCTTCAGGCGCGTCGGCGTTTTGCTGGTGTTTGACAAAGTGAAACAATTTAAGTGTTTATAGTTGCAAATATTATATATATCCAATGAAAATATAACTTTTTATCACAAAATGCTTGTTTTTACGATGATTTATTATTATTTTTGCCGTCAGCGTGAATGAAAATGACGTTTGCGGGGCATCGCCTCTGTCGGCGTGGCGTCCACGCAAGAGGCATTTGCGGCGGCCGCAAGAAAGACATTTCACCATGGACAACAACAAAACAAAAGGGTAAAGAGGTTATGATAGAGAGATTTTTGACGCAAACAGAGTTTACGTCAGTTGAGGACTTTAGGGAGAATTTGCGTTTCATAGTGCCAGACAACTTCAACTTCGCCTACGACGTGGTTGACGCCTGGGCCGAAGAGAAGCCCGGCAAGCTGGCCATGCTGTGGACTGACGACAACGACGAATGCATACGCTTCACGTTCAGTGACCTCAAGGAGCAGAGCGACCGCGCCGCGGCCTACTTCCTTACGCTCGGCATCGGCAGGGGCGACGTGGTGATGCTCATCCTCAAGCGCAGGTATGAGTTCTGGCTGTCGATGCTCGCCCTGCACAAGATTGGCGCGGTGGCCGTGCCCGCCACGCACATGCTCACCACGCACGACATAGTTTACCGCAACAACATGGCCGGCGTGAAGGCCATCGTCTGCGTTGGCGACGACTACGTCATGGCGCAGGTCAAAGGCTCTGTAGCCCGAAGCCCGTCGCTCAAGACGCTGGTCAGCGTAGGACCTAAGGTGTATGACGGCTTTCACGACTGGCACAAGGAGTGGGGCGGCGCGCCGCCTTTCGTCCGTCCGGCCCACGCCAACAGCAACGGCGACACCATGCTTATGTACTTCACCAGCGGCACCAGCGGCGAGCCGAAGATGGTGGCTCACGACTACCTTTACCCCCTCGGCCACATCGTCACGGGCGTGTTCTGGCACAACCTGGCAGAAGACAGCATCCACCTGACCGTGGCCGACACGGGCTGGGGCAAGGCCGCGTGGGGCAAGTTGTACGGCCAGTGGTTCGCGGGGGCGGTGGTTTTCGTCTTCGAACACCAGAAGTTCACCGCCGACAAAATCATGCGCAAAATCGAACAATACCGCATAACGTCGCTCTGCGCGCCGCCTACGGTCTACCGCTTCATGATTCATGAGGATTTCACCAAGTACGACCTCTCGTCGCTGCGCTACTGCTGCACGGCGGGCGAAGCCCTCAACCCCGCCGTGTTCGACAAGTTTTTCGAGCTTACGGGGATAATGCTCAGGGAGGGTTTCGGCCAGACCGAGACCACCATGACCCTCGGGACGATGCCTTGGATGACGCCTAAGCCGGGCAGCATGGGCATGCCCAACCCCCAGTATGACATCGACCTTGTACGTCCTGACGGCACCCCTTGCGGCGACGGAGAGAAGGGGGAAATAGTCATCCACGTTGACGGCGGCAAGCCGTTGGGGCTGTTCAAGGGGTATTACCGTGACGGGGAGCGCACCGCCCAGGTGTGGCACGACGGCCTTTACCATACGGGCGACATGGCGTGGCGCGACAGTGACGGCTACTATTGGTTTGAGGGGCGCGTCGATGACGTCATCAAGAGCAGCGGCTACCGCATAGGGCCGTTCGAGGTGGAGAGTGCGCTGATGACCCATCCGGCTGTCGTTGAGTGTGCCATAACGGGCGTGCCCGATGACATCCGCGGCATGGTGGTCAAGGCCACCGTCGTGCTTGGAAAGGAATGGAAGGGCAAGGCGGGCGACGACTTGGTGAAAGAGCTTCAGGCTCACGTCAAGCGTGAGACCGCGCCTTACAAGTATCCGCGCATCATCGAGTTTGTTGACGAGCTGCCCAAGACCATCAGCGGCAAAATCCGCCGCGTGGAAATACGCGAGAAGGACGGGCTGAAGGTAGAGCTTAGGATGAAGGAAAAGGAGCGCGTGGCCTGCCTGTCGCACAGCGTCTGACCGCTGCGCGCCGTCGGGCGTAAGATGAACGGCCATGCGTGCAGGCTGCGGATGTGCGCTGAAAGGCCGCCTTTTGATTTCCAAAAGGTGGCCTTTTGGCGTGTGACATGCGGCCTTTTGCAAAGCGAAAGGCCATAAGTGGCAAAGCGGTTGGTTCTCAGGCGTTTACAAACAGGACGGAGGTCGGTTTGTAATTATATGTAGGTATTGCGGCGTAATACCTATTTTCAGGTATCACGGGGCGGCGCGAAGCGGTGGAAAAAGCGGTCTGTGGAAATTTAGGACAACGCATTTCGCTTTTCGGACAAGCCACCCTTCGCACGCCACCACGGGCGTCACCATTTGTTGTTAGCGGCGCGGCGGCGCGCCGTGCGTACTTTTTACCGATTTTTAAGTATTGCTAACATTTTATATTTGGGCTACCTTTGCAGCGGAAATCATGACGCATAATAACCTAAAAAAGCAATACATGAGTAAGTTTAAGACAACGTTTTCACTCTGCGCGGTTGCGCTCTGCCTGGCTGCGGGCACGGCCCAGGCGCAGACATCGGCTGCCGACAGCGTTTACCAGCACGCCAAGGGCAACCGCCTCAGTGTGGGCGGATACGGCGAACTGACGTATTCGCGCAACTTTTACAGCGACAATCCCTTCCGCTACGCCAACCCGGGATATTATAAGAACGACCCGTCGCACGGCCGTTTCGACATCCCCCATGCCGTGGTTTACCTCGGCTACGACTTCGGCAAGGGCTGGAGCGTTGGCATGGAAATAGAGTTTGAACACGGCGGCAGCGGCGGAGCCATCGAGAAGGAGGCCGAGGAAGGCGGCGAATGGGAGGCCGAGACCGAGAAGGGCGGCGAGGTAGAGCTGGAGCAGTTCTGGGTTCAGAAGTCGTTCGCCGACTGGGCCAACATCCGCTTCGGCCACATCGTGCTGCCTTTCGGACTGACCAACGCTCACCACGAGCCGCTCAACTTCTTCACCGTTTACCGCCCCGAAGGCGAGCGGACAATCATTCCGAGTACGTGGCACCAGACGGGCATCTCGTTCTGGGGACGCGCCGGCGACTTCCGTTACGAGCTTCAGTTCACCGGAGGGCTCGACGCCATGTTCTTCGACCGCACCTACTGGATAGGCAAGGGGGCGCAAAGCCCGTGGGAGTTTGAGGTGGCCAACAAGTTCGGACTTCTCGCCCGCATCGACAACTACACCGTGCCCGGCCTGCGCCTCGGCCTGAGCGGATACTACGGGAAGGCGATGCACAACACGTTCCCGCACGACCTGGAGAACGACGGCAACCGCTACAAGGACGTGGAGGGCAACGTATGGCTCGGTTCTTTCGACTTCACGTACAACGACCACAACTGGCTCGCGCGCGGATACGCCGACTACGGCTATGTGAGCGACGCCTCGGCCATCAGCTCAATCAAGGCAAACCAGTCGTCGGGCACGTCGCCCTACCGCAAGACGGCGTTCGGTTCGCACGCCGTGGCGGTGAGCGTCGAGGCCGGTTACAACGTGTTCTCGCAGTTTGAGAAGCTGCGCCGCTCGGGGCAGAAGCTGTATGTCTTCGGCCATTACGAGTACTATGACTCTTACGTCAACAACGCCACGAACACCTACACCAGCAAGCAAATCGTGGCGGCGGGCGTCAACTATTACCCCGTTCCCCAAATCGCGGTCAAGGCTGAGTACAACCACCGCTTCTTCAAGAGCCAATACAACGACGAGCCGGCCATCAACATCGGCGTGGCTTACGAGGGCTTCTTCCTCTAAACCTCTGGAAACGTGCGATAAGACAATAACAACCTATAATTTATACAACGAAGATGAAAAGAATATCTAATTTGTTTGCCATGCTCTTCATGGGAGCATTGGCAGTGACATCGTTCACCGCGTGCAGCGATGACGACGACGACATCACCCTCGGAGGTGACAAAGACAACCCCACAGTGGGCAACCAGTGGACGGGAGTGCAGGCTGAAATGTGGGAGGTTGCCAACCAGTACGTCAACCAAGTGGTGTTCCCCACGTACAAGAACCTCGCCGCCAGCGCGGACGTTCTTTATGAACAGGCTGTCAACGTGCAGCAAAAACATTCGGCCGGGACGCTGACCGACGCCGACGTCGAGGCCGCATGTGAGGCTTTCAAGGCCGCCCGCGAGTATTGGGAGAAGAGCGAAGCCTTCCTCTACGGTGCCGCCACAGACTACAACCTCGACCCGCACATGGACTCATGGCCGCTCGACCAGGGTCAGATGGCTGACTTCATGTCGAACCCGACGATGGTCGCCGGGCTGTACAGTGACGACCCCATCGCCTTCGTCAACCAGAACAACGCCAACTTCGACACGGCCCTCGGCTTCCACGGACTTGAGTTCGTGCTGTTCCGTGACGGCGCGCCGCGCAAGGCTTCGGTGTTCGACGGCAATGAAGACCACCCCAGTTTCGCCAACAAGCCGGCGGTGAAATGCGCCGACGAGCTGGCTTTCCTCGTGGCGGTGGCCGGCGACGTGCGTGACAACTGTTACCGCCTTGAGGTGTCATGGCTCGGCCTTCAAGCCCCAACCGCCCACCAGGCGCGTGTCAGGGAGCTTGGAGTGAAGACCCACGCGCTTGACAATAACGGCTATTTCTACGGCGCGGACATGCTCCTTGCGGGCACTGACGGCAGCTCGTATGCCTCTATCAACGCCGCTCTTGTAACCATAGTAGGTGCTTCAGGGTGCGGAAACATCGCCAACGAGGTGGCCAGCCAGAAAATAGGACAGGCTTACCGTGTGGCCACGGGCGCGCCTTCGCTCGACCCGAACGAGCCTGACGCCATCGACTACATCGAGTCGCCGTACAGCAAGAGGTCGTACATCGACTACCGTGACAACATCTACAGCATCAAGAACAGCCTTTACGGAAACATCGACCAGGCTCAGCCTGAGGCGAAGTCTGTGATGACTTTCCTCCGCGACAACGGTTACGATGGGGCTGAAGAGCTGCAGGCCGCGCTTGACGACGCCATCGCCAAGCTGACGACTTGCGTCAACAGCGGCATCGCCTTCGTTGACGCTCCGGGTCACCAACAGGCCGGCGCGGCCATGGAAGCCGTTGACGCGCTCAACGACCAGCTTAATGCTGCGGCTCAGTGGATTGAGAAACAATAAGCTAAAGGCGTTCAGTAGTTAAAGGAGTTATAGCTGTTAACGCTCCCTACGGTCGCCAAGGAGTTAAAGACAATGGCTCTGCTGCTTGCGGAGCTATTGGCTTTCTCCGTATAACGGGGAGGTGACGGGAAACTGACTTCAGGCACTTATTAACCAAAAACATTATAATATGAAGAAGATTTTTTATCCTTTGGCTCTCGCCTCGGCCATCCTTTCGTTGTCGGCATGCAGCGATGACGACACGGTTGCGCTGAGGGTTGAGACCGACGCGAACTATGTCGGCACGGCGCAAGGCGTCTTCACGGCCGACGAATGGTATCCCGGCGGAAAGTTGGGAACAACCGAAAACGTGCTTGCCGGTTGCTACGAGGACGAAGCCCCGGCAACGGAGGCACAGGGACTGATGGACGAGTTCAACGAGGGCGAGATGCTTTTCGAGCGCAGTTTCACGGTGAACACGCCGCCGTTCAAGGGCTTAGGCCCGGCCAGCACGCGCCGCTCGTGCCTTGACTGCCACCCGAGCTACGGCCACGGCAAGCGTTTCGACACGTACACGACGGCCTACGGAAACGGCAACGGCTACCTGCTCGTAATCTACCATCCGCTCTCTCCCGGCTCTAACGACGGCCCTTACATCAGCGAGGTGACGGCCATGCCGCAGACGCAGGCCGCGTCGCCCTTCCTGCCGCCGATTGACGAGAGCCAAATACAGATGCGGTGGGACAAGGTGACGGCCATGGAAAGCGGTCTGCCCCTTGAGTTCCCTGACGGCGAGAAGTACGAACTCATCTACCCCGAGCTGAGCATCCCGCAGACGGCATTCAACACAAACCCGAAGCCTGAGGACATAGAAATCCGCCTTGAGTCAACCATCGGCATCATAGGCACAGGCTTGCTTGACGCCATCGAGGAAGAGGACATCAAGGCGCAGTACGCCGCCACGGCGAAGTATTACAAGGACAAGGGGCTTGACGTGGCTGAATATGTGAACCCGAGCTTCTGGGACGCGGCCGCCAACGACTTCGCCTCAGGAGCGTGGTACACCACGTTCGGCAGCGCGGGACGCATGGCTGACGGCTCGCCCGGCGCGGAGCGGATGGTCAAGAGGTTCACTTACGCCCTGACGCGCGCCACTCTTCAGGACGGCCCGGGCGCGAACGCTATATGGAACATCACCAACGTGAGCCGTCCCGACCGCCCCAAGCTTTACACCACCGACGCATGGGCGAAGGCCATGTCGGAGAACAGCGACGTAATAAACGCCATCAAGCAAGACCCCACTTCGCCGTATTTCGCCGACGGGACTGACGCCGGAATAGCCGACGCCGTGAAGAACCTGCTGAGCCCTTCGACCAACCAGTTTGACAACAAGTGGTACAACTTCGAGCCGGACATGACCACCGACCAGTTCTACGCCCTCATGGTATGGCACCGCGGATTGTCCATCCCGCGCGCCCGCAACCTGAACGACCCCGATGTGCAGCGCGGCAAGACGCTGTTCATGGAGATGGGTTGCGCCTCGTGCCACCGTCCGTCTTGGACTACCGGCGACGACAACTACTGGACGCCCGAGTGCATAGCCGACCGTCCGCTGCCGCGCTACCAGAACCAGACTATATGGCCGTACAGCGACATGATGCAGCACAAGCTGTATATGAAGAACGACATCCACGGCTCATGGTGCCGCACTACGCCGCTCTGGGGACGCGGACTCTCGCGCGTGAACACGGGCGCGGAAGACCGCTTGCACGACTGCCGCGCGCGCAACGAGGTTGAGGCCATCATGTGGCACGCTTACAGCAAGAAGAGCCACGCTTACGAGTCGGCCGAGAAGTTCTACAACCTGCCCAAGAAAGACAGGGACGCTGTGGTGAAGTTCTTGCAGTCGATATAACCCCGTTCGTTGATGGCTGGCAACAGCTTGATAATCAACGCATTGCCAAAAGGGCATCTTTTATCCCGTAAAAGATGCCCTTTTACAGGCTGAAAGACGGCCTTTCACCGTGCGTTTTGCCGCCTATGGCGAAACAGGAGACGCCTTACGGCGGAATTGGCAAGTAACAATTAAAAATCAAACAACCCATAAGCGGCAAAGCATTTGTCTTTAACTCCCTTGACTGCATTAACTCCTTTAACTCCTAAAAGAAGCAAAACAACAAAGCTATTGCCTTTAACTCCTAAAGAAAACTCCTGAAAACAATGTTGAAAAAACTCCTTTCTTCCCTTTACATCCTCGTCATCGTGGCCATGGCTGCGGCCACTTTCATCGAGAAATGGCGGGGCACCGACTTCGCCCACGCCGCCGTTTACTCGGCGTGGTGGTTCGTCGCGCTGTGGGCTTTGCTGGCCGCCGCTGCCGTGGCCTACATCGTAAGGAGGCGCGTGCGCCGTCCGTCAGTCCTCGCCCTGCACCTCGCCCTGCTGCTCATACTGGCCGGCGCGCTGGCCACCCACGTGTCGGGTGAGCGCGGCATGGTGCATCTGCGCTGCGGCGTGGCCGTTGACGCATACTCGGTAATCGGCCGTGACGGCGGCATTGAGGAGCGCAAACTGCCGTTCACGATGCGCCTTGACACGTTTGACATACGCTACCACGACGGCACGGAGGCCGAAGCCGACTACGTGTCGAAGTTCACCGTGACCGACGGGGGCGTGGCCACTGAGGCCGAGGTGTCGATGAACAACATCTACACGCACCGCTCCATGCGCTTCTACCAGGCCGACTACGACCGCGACCGGCTCGGAAGCACGCTTGCCGTGAACTACGACCCGTGGGGCATACCGCTGACCTACGCCGGCTACGGGCTGCTGTTCCTCTCGCTGCTGTGGACGCTCGTAGACCCGCGCGGGGCTTACCGCCGCCTGCTGCGCAGTCCTTTGCTCAGGCGTGGGGTGCTGTCGCTGCTCGCCGTAACGGCCTTTTCTACGGGCGCGGGGGCTGTAAAGGTGTTGCCGAAAGAGACGGCTGACAAGTTCGGCCGACTGTACATGCTCTACGACAACCGCGTGTGTCCCGTGCAGACGTTCGCCGTTGACTTTACCAAGAAGCTATACGGAAGCTCGAGTTACAAGGGGTTCACGGCCGAGCAGGTGCTGACGGGCTTCATATTTTACGGCGACGAGTGGGGCGCGGAGCCTGTGGTCAGGGTGAAGTCGGGCGCGCTGAAAGACGCGTTGCAGTTGCCCCGCTACTGCTCCGTCAACACTTTCTTCAACCAGATGCTGGGCGGATACATCCTCGGGCCTTACGTCCAAGAGTATTACCAAGGGCAACAGGACGAGTTCCACAAGCATGTCGCCGACATCGACGACCGCCTGATGATGGTCATGAACCTGCGCCGCGGCACTCTGCTGAAGGTCTTCCCCGTGACGGCTGGGGGCAAGACGACGTGGTACGCGCCTACCGACAACCTTGACGGCGTGGCTGTTGACAGCCTGCACCGCAAGTACATGCAGGGCGTTTTTTCGCTTGTCTATCAGGAAGTGCTGGCCGGAAACATCGCACATGTTGACGCCATCTTCGACAAGATGCTGAAATACCAGCAGGTGAACGGCGGCTCGTCGCTGCCTACGGGCGCGCAGGTTGAGGCCGAGAGGGTGTACAACGCCGTGCCCTTCGCCACCATCCTGTTCATGGTCAACCTCACGGCGGGCGTGCTTTTGGTGGCTTTCGCCATTTATTTCATGGTAAGGGGGAATGGAAATAATGGGAGAAATGGGAGTATTGGGAAAACTGCGAAGGTGGCAAATGTTGCCGGCGTGGCGGTAAGCGTCGTGTCCTTGGCTGCTCTTACGGCCTGTCTCGCCCTGCGTTGGGTGGCCGGCGGGCGCGTGCCCATGGCCAACGGGTATGAGACTATGCTCGTCATGGCGTGGTCGGTCATGCTGCTTTCGCTTGTCGTCTGCCGCCGTTTCCGCATCATAGTGCCGTTCGGGTTGCTGATGTCGGGCTTCTTCTTGCTCGTGTCGCACATCAATTACATGAACCCGCAGATAACCCACGTCATGCCGGTGTTGCAGTCTCCGCTGCTCAGCGTCCACGTTTCGGTCATCATGATGTCGTTCGCCCTGCTGTCGCTGACGTTCGTCTGTGGTGTTACGGCTCTCCTTTTGCGCCTTATAAGGGGGCGTAACGCGCCGGGAATTGACGTCCAGACCGACTCGCTCGCCCTGCTTTCGCGCCTGCTTCTGTATCCCGCCGTCGCGCTGTTGGCCGTCGGCGTGTTTGTCGGGGCTGTCTGGGCGAACGTGTCATGGGGCACATATTGGAGCTGGGACGCCAAGGAAGTGTGGGGGCTTGTCACCCTCCTGGTCTACGCTGTGGCCGTGCATGAAGCCTCTCTGCCGTTCCTCCGCCGTCCCGTTGGTTTCCACCTATTCATGGTTCTCGCCTTCCTGACAATCATAATGACGTATTTCGGAGTCAATTACTTCCTCGGAGGGATGCACTCTTATGCTTGATTTTTAGTAGTTAGAGTAGTTTTTATCAGGAGTTAAGGGAGTAAAGGGAGTTAAAGGAGTTAAAGACAATACCTTAGTTGGTTGTTTCGTAATTATCTACAAAGCATTTGTCTTTAACTCCTTTAACTCCCTTTACTCCCTTAACTCCTATAAATAAAGACTCTCCCTGGCCTCGTCAACGCTGAAACCGCGGCTGAGGGCGAACCTGATTAGCTTGCATTCAAGCTCATAGTCGCTGTTGGCTTTCACCGTCTTGCGCTTCGCTTGCAGCAGCGGGCGCAGTATTTCGATGTACGTCTCGCGGTCAACCTCGTCGAGGATGCGCGCCACTCTGTCTTCTGGAATGCGTTTCATGTAGAGAGCCTGTTCCACTTTGCGCCGCCCCCACTTGTTCTGTCGGATTTTGTCGCGCACGAAGAAGCGGCAGTAACGCTCTTCGTCGATGAACCTTTCTTCGGTCAGGCGGTCAATCACACGCCGCCGTTCGTCTTCCGGCAGTTGCCATCGGCGCATCTTTTCGTCCATCTCGTATGTGCAGTGTTCAGCCCTTGCGCACAATGCCGAGAGCTTTTGGTAGGCTTGTTGTTCGGTCATTTTTTAGTAGTTAAAGGAGTTAAAGTAGTTACCGCTCGTTTCACTCGCTAAGTAGTTAAAGACAAATGTCTTGTCGATTTACATCTGTAAGGAGTTAAAGGTATTAAAGACGATAGCTTTGTTGTTCGATTTTTACTTGTTTATTCTCAATTTGGCAAAGCGCAGCTTGCCGTAACTGTCCTCTATTATGCTCACGTCCTTGAAGCCCGTTTGCCGCGCCTTGTCGGCCACTTTGTCAGCAGTCAGGGGGTTAAGCTCGAAATACAGCGCGCCGTCGGGGCGCAAAGTCTTGGCAGCGTACTGTATTATGGGCGTGTAAAACCTCAGCGGGTCGTCGTTGGGTACGAACAAGGCGCAGTCCGGCTCGTGGCCTTTGACATGCTCCTCCATGTCCTTTTTCTCCTTGTTAAGGATGTAGGGAGGGTTGCTTACGATGACGTCCCAGCGGCGGTCGGTACACCAGAGGTCGAGCATGTCTTGGCGTTCTATTATGATGTCGCACCGCTTCGCCGTGGCGTTCTCACGTGTCACGGCCAACGCTTCGGGCGAGTTGTCCCACGCGAAGACGCGGCTCTCTGGCATCGCCGACTTCAACATGAGGGCTATGCAGCCGCTGCCAGTGCCTATGTCAACGATGTCAAGGCCGGGCGTTTGCCCGCAGTCGTCTATGATTATGTCGCAAAGCTCGGCCGTCTCGGGGCGCGGTATAAGCACGCCGGGGCGCACTTCTACGGACATCCAGCCGTGGCGGCCGCCGAATTCGGCCACTCCCACGGCATATTGCACCGGCGTTCCTTCGCCCACGCTGTAAAGTATGGCGAACAGCTTTGGCTTCTGTTCGGGGAGTAGGGCGTCAATACCGTCAATCAGGAAGTCGGCTTTCTTTATGTTGAACGCCACTTCCATCACGTAGTAAACTATGGCGTGAGCCTCACGTTCGCCGTATCTTGCTACGAGCATTCGCCACGCGCGGCTGTCGTAAAGGTTGTCATTCATCATCGGTCTTTCGTTTTTTCTTAGGCAGACGGCCGTCCTTCCGCAATGCCTCGGTTATTATCCATTGCAGTTGTCCGTTGATAGAGCGGAACTCGTCAGCCGCCCATTTCTCAATGGCGGCCATCGTGTCGGCGTCAACTCTCAGGACGAAGCTCTTTGTGTTACTCTCTTTCTTCATTGCAGACACGTTTTGTTTTAACTGCTAACGAGCGTTTCGTGCCCCGCCGTCTTCCGCCTGTTGACGGCGGCATTCTGGCGAACGGTAATAGCGGTAGAAGTTGGCGAAGTCACGGCAGACGCCTATCAGCAGGATGACAAGCAGCGAGGCCCATGATTTCAACTTGCTGATGAAAGCGGCGTAAAGTCCGTCCGTGCCGTCGAAAACGAGCGTCACGACGAACAAACAGACGACGTAAGCAAACAGGCCAACGCCCGCCGAGGCAAGCAGGAACAGCCAACGGCTGCGCAGGTAGAGGCGGTTGTACCACGTGCCGACCACGATTTCACGGCGCAGCGGACGCCGGCGGAACTTCCAGTAATACACGCCGACGCCGGCAAGCACGGCGAAGCATAGGCCGCCGAAGACGCAACCCGTCAGTGCGTTGTGGCCGCCGACCACGGCGGACGCCACAGCCACGGCCACCATGACAAGCCCCACGGCGGTGTAGACCTTGCCTTCAAGCCTGGGCGAACACGTATATTTCACCATGCGCGCAGCTCCGTAATTTCGTTTGAAGAATCCCATGTCGTCTTTGTTTACAGTCAAATCGCTAATCGTCAACCTCGTGGCGCGACTCTTCCGGCGAGTGGTAGAATGCGCGGAAACTGAAATATGTAGTCACGACGCCGTACATCATCAATATCAGCAACCATGCCGTAGCCGTAGAGTCATGCTGAAGGTCGTCGAGGGGAAGCTCCGTGAAGTCGCTGTCAACCGACTCAAGCAACAACACGAAGGCCGTATAAACCACGACGCACGCCGCCAAGCCCGCCGGCACGAACAGCCACCCGAGGCGCAGGTACATGCGGTTGTAGAAGCCGCCGAGCGTCACCTCGTCTTCTATCGCGCCCCGGCGGAACAGCAGTTTGTACGCCCCGCCGAAGATGATGAACGCCAAGTAGATGTATGAAAGTATGGTAGTGCCGTTAGTCCAGCAGTCAAGCTCATGGCAGCGCAGCAGCCACAGCGCGGCCAGCGGCAGCCCGAAGGCCAAGTCAACCAGTCCGTCCTGCTTGGGGGCGCGGCTGAACGCCATCTTCCTTGTATTCTTTTTCCTCTTACGAAAAACACCAATCATGAACGTACTTTTAACTTGCTGAATATCAACGCCTTACGAATTGCCTTGCAAAACGTGGCTTTTCACCGTGCGATACACGGCCTTTTATCGTGCAAAAGGCCATGTATCGCAATGCAAAAAGCCATGTGTTACATCGTGCCAACCCGATTATGGATTATGCATTGTGCATTATGCATTGAATCAATGGTTCAGGGTGCCCGTGTTGACTACCGGCTGCGCCGTGTCGTCTCCGCAGAGAACAACGAGCAGGTTGCCAACCATGGCCGCCTTCTTGTCCTCGTCAAGCTCGACGATGTCCTCCTCAGAGAGCTTGTCCAAGGCCATCTTGACCATCGACACCGCGCCCTCCACAATCTTCTCGCGCGCCGCTATGATGGCCGTGGCCTGTTGGCGGCGCAGCATCACGGCCGCTATTTCGGGCGCGTAGGCCAGGTAGTTGATGCGCGCCTCTATGACTTCGATGCCCGCCATGGCCAGACGTTCGTCGATTTTCGCCTCAAGCTCCTTGTTGATTTCGTCGCTGCCGTCGCGCAGTGTCAGCTCGTGGCCCTCCTGTTCGCCGTCGTCGTAGGCGTATTGGCCGGCCACCTGGCGCAGGGCGGCGTCCGCCTGTATGCGCACAAACTTCTCAAAGGCGTTCATTATGTTGGCCGTCTTCGCCCCGGCTGCAGCCGCGTCGGTCGCCGCTTTTGACTCCGCCATCGTCTGCGCGTCGATGTCGAACATGGCCTTGTACGTGTCTTTCAGCTTCCACACCAGCACCATGCCAATCATTACGGGGTTGCCCGTCTTGTCGTTCACCTTGATTGGCTCCGCGTCAAGGTTGCGTGCGCGTAGCGACAGCTTCTTCGCCGAGAGGAAGGGGTTAACCCAATAATACCCCGAGCGGGTGAACGTGCCGCGGTATTTGCCGAAAAACATCATCACGCGGGCCTCGCCCGGCTCTACGAGCAGGAAGCCGCAACTGACGAAAAGGTTGGCGAACACCAGCAATCCGCCGCCCGTTCCGGCGGCGGCAGCCGCGCCACCGTCAAACGAAACGCAGGCAAGCACGATGAGCGCGATGCCCACAACGTACATAAGCAGGTTGAAAACGAGCATCCAAATGCCGTTAAGTGTGCGTCCTGAGAACGCAAATTCTTGGTTTTCCATTGTCTTTTTATGTTTTGGTTAATGTTTTCTATGATATTGTTTTGATATTACAAAGATATGTGTTTTCGGCTTACGGTGTTATCGTAGGCCATGTTATTTACCAAATCTTAACACTTGACGACGGCCAGCAAGGCCATTGTCTTTAACCCACTTAACTTCCCTAACTCCTTTAACTCCTAATAAAATCCCCTTTAACTCCCTGGAAAAAGGTATTTGTCTTTAACTCCTTTAATTACTCTAACTCCTTTAACTCCTAATAAAATCTCCTTTAACTCCTTGGAAAAGACCATTGTCTTTAACTACTTTAACTACTCCAACTACTCTAACTCCTTAAAAATAAACTACTTTTGCATCATGGAACAACGAGAAACAGACGAAAGATACATGCGCCGTTGCCTCCAGTTGGCAAGCAACGGACGGCAAAACGCCAAGCCGAACCCGATGGTGGGGGCGGTGATAGTGAGCCGCGAAGGACGCGTCATAGGCGAAGGGTTTCACGTAAGGTGCGGCGAGGGGCACGCCGAGGTAAACGCCTTCGCCTCAGTGAAGCCCGAAGACGAGGCCCTGCTGGCCGGGGCTACGATGTATGTCAGCCTTGAGCCTTGCGCCCATTACGGCCGCACGCCGCCTTGCGCCGACCTCATCGTGAGGAAAGGCGTGCGCCGCGTGGTGGTGGGATGCGTTGACCCGTTTGCCAAGGTGCATGGACTTGGCGTGAAGAAGCTGCTTGACGCCGGCGTGGACGTCACCGTAGGCGTGCTTGAGCGCGAGTGCCTGGAGTTGAACAAGCACTTTGTCACGTTCAACGAGCGGCATAGGCCATACGTGCTGTTGAAATGGTGCATGTCGGCTGACGGTTTCCTTGATGACAATTTCAAGCCTACGATGTTCTCCACGCCGTTCACCCAGATGCTCTCTCACAAGCTCCGCGCCGAGCATGACGCAATCCTTGTAGGCCGCGTTACGGCCGAGCGCGACAAGCCCCGCCTCGACGTGCGCCACTGGAGCGGGCCAAGTCCGATGCGCGTGGTCATCGACCGGGGCCGCCCGTTCAGTCCGTCGGCAGACTTCTCGCAGCCTGTCATACCCCAACTGTTCGGTTATTTGTATGACAAAGGCGTGCAAAGCCTCATCGTGGAGGGCGGCGCGGAGACCCACAGGCGTTTCCTTGAACGCCCCGACTGGTGGGACGAAATCCGTGTGGAGACCTCGCCCAAGACTGTCGGCGGCGGCACCCGCGCGCCCCGTTTGCCGGATGGCGCAGTGCCCGTGAGCCGCGTTGAATACGGCGGCAATGCCATAGCTGTATACAAGAAGGCATATTAGGAGTTAAAGGAGTTAACAGGAGTTAAGCTCGCTTGGTTCGCAAAGGAGTTAAAGGACGCATGTTTTGCCGTAAAAGCTCCTTGTGATGAAAGGTTGGGCAGAGCGGACTTCCATGAAAAAGACTTAAGCCCTGTAACGCGTTGGCTGTCAGCGGGTTTGCGAAAGGCCATGTTTTGCGTTCCAAAACATGGCCTTTTGTCGTGCGTTTTGCCGCCTTCCGTCCTGCCGTTTGCCGCCTCTTGGTTTCATCCGCAGACCCTTTGGATGGCAACAATGCGTAGCAGGGCGTCGAAGACGTCCAGCGTTGCTTGGCCGCATGTGTGGCGAAGCGTAGCTTGCGGTGTCAAACGACCATAGGCATCGTCCTCGAATAAGGCGGACGCGATTTCGGGTTGCGAGGTCTTACGGTTATGTGTGGGAACATAAAAATCCTGCATTTTTGAATGAAAAGCCCCGTTTTGTCGGATTTTTTGCGTAAATTTGCAAGGATGCAGACTATGCCCTGCGCGGCGTTGCGCTTACGCGATGCTTGTCGGCAGGTGTTTTCATAAAGCATTTTCAGGCGCGTTTATTACATGGACAACGATATAAAAGACGACGAAATTATGGAGCCGGAGGGCGGCGCGACGCCCCCTGCCGACGCAAGTTCAAGTTACAAGCCTGTCAACAGGTTTGACGCTTCCGCCGTACACCACCTCAGCGGAATGTACCAGAACTGGTTTTTGGATTACGCCTCATACGTGATTCTTGAGCGAGCCGTGCCCCATATCGAGGACGGACTGAAGCCCGTGCAGCGGCGAATACTGCACTCGATGAAGCGCATGGACGACGGACGCTACAACAAGGTGGCCAACATCGTGGGCCACACCATGCAGTTCCACCCCCACGGCGACGCCTCCATAGGCGACGCGCTCGTGCAGTTGGGGCAGAAGGACTTGCTCGTAGACTGCCAGGGTAACTGGGGCAATATCTTGACCGGCGACCGCGCGGCCGCCCCGCGATACATCGAGGCGAGGCTGTCGAAGTTCGCCTTGGACGTGGTTTTCAACCCCAAGACCACCGAATGGCAGCTAAGCTATGACGGAAGGAACAAGGAACCCATCACGCTTCCAGCCAAGTTCCCCCTGCTGTTGGCGCAGGGCGCGGAGGGAATAGCCGTCGGCCTGTCGTCGAAAATACTCCCCCACAACTTCAACGAAATATGCGACGCCGCCGTGAGCTACCTCCACGGCGAGCCGTTCACGCTGTATCCCGACTTCCCCACGGGCGGAAGCATCGACGTGAGCAAGTATAACGACGGCCAGCGGGGCGGCGTGCTGAAGGTGAGGGCCAAAATAGAGAAGCTTGACAGCAAGACGCTCGTCATACGCGAGATACCTTACGGCAAGACGACCAGCACGCTCATCGACTCTGTCCTGAAAGCCATCGAGAAGGGGAAAATCAAGGCGCGCAAGGTTGACGACAACACGGCGGCGCAGGTTGAAATCCTTGTCCACCTCGCCCCAGGCGTATCTTCTGACAAGACGCTTGACGCCCTGTACGCCTTTTCAGACTGTGAAATCAACATTTCGCCCAACTGCTGCGTCATAGAGGACGACAAGCCGCAGTTCCTTTCGGTAAGCGACGTGCTGCGCTATTCGGTTGACCACACCATGGGGCTTCTCCGCAAGGAGCTTGAAATCCGCAAGCACGAACTGCAGGAGCAGCTCCACTTCGCCTCGCTTGAGAAGATCTTCATCGAGGAGCGCATATACAAGGACCGCAAATTCGAGCAAGCTCCCGACATGGACGCCGCCTGCGCCCACATCGACGAGCGGCTGACGCCGTATTATCCGCAGTTCATCCGCGAGGTGACCAAAGACGACATACTGCGCCTTATGGACATAAAGATGGCGCGCATCCTGAAGTTCAACAAGGACAAGGCCGACGAGCTGATGGCTAAAATAAAGGCCGAAATTGAAGACATCGACCGCAAGCTCGCCAACATGGTCGAGGTCACGGCCGACTGGTTCAGGTATCTCAAGCAGAAATACGGGGCCGCCCACCTGCGCCTTACCGAAATAAAGAGCTTCGACACCATCGAGGCGACCAAGGTTGTCGAGGCCAACGAGAAGCTGTACATCAACCGCAACGACGGCTTCATTGGCACGGCGTTGAAGAAAGACGAGTTTGTTTGCAACTGTTCCGACATCGACGACATCATCATTTTCTACAAAGACGGAAAGTACAAGGTGGTGAAAGTGGCCGACAAAATCTTCGTCGGGAAGAACATCCTGCACGTGGCCGTGTTCAAGAAGAACGATAAGCGCACTATATATAATGTGGTTTACCGCGACGGTAAGCAAGGCCGGTACTACATGAAACGCTTCAATGTCACCAGCATAACCCGCGACCGAGAGTATGACTTGACGCAAGGCACGCCGGGTTCGCGCGTCGTTTACTTCACCGCCAACCCCAACGGCGAGGCCGAAGTCATCAAAGTCACGCTCGACCCGGCACCCCGCCTGAAGAACATCTTTAAGGAGAAAGACTTCTCCGAGGTGGCCATCAAGGGGCGCAGTGCCAAGGGCGTTGTGATGACACGCTTCAACGTGCATCGCATTTCGCTGAAAAGCCACGGCCACAGCACGCTCGGCGGGCGCAAGGTTTGGTTCGACCCTGACGTGAAACGCCTCAACTACGACGACCACGGTCGGCTTCTCGGCGAGTTCAACGAGGGTGACAGCATCCTCGTAATCCTCGAAGACGGCGATTTCTACCTGTCAAACTTCGACGCGAACAACCACTATGAGGACAACATAAAGGTAATAGAGAAGTACGACGAACACAAAGTGTGGACGGCGGTGCTTTACGATGCCGACCAGCAAGGCTACCCTTACCTCAAGCGTTTCATGATGGAAGGCTCGAAAAGGAAGCAGAACTACATCGGCGAAAACAAGGACAGCCGCCTTGTCTTGCTGACAGACGAGCCTTATCCGCGCTTCCGCCTGACCTTCGGAGGCAACGATGCGTACCGCGACCCGCTGGAAGTTGACGCTGAGGAGTTTGTCGCCGTCAAGGGATTCAAGGCCAAGGGAAAGCGTCTCACCACGTGGACTGTTGACACAATCGAGCAACTTGAGCCGCTGAAGCGCGCCGACGATGACGCCGACGGCGGCGAGACTGACGATGAAGAGCGGCCTGACGCTACGGAAAACGAGAACCTTGACCCTGACGCGGGCAAGAGCCAGCAGCAGGTTATAGACGAAATCACCGGCCAGCTCAACCTGTTCGGCGACGAATAAAAGCCCCGCCCTGACCCTCCCCGGCGGGGAGGGAACGTGGGACAAATCACAAGTAACCATGCCCCTCCCCACAGGGGAGGACGGGAGGGGCTGCAATTAGAATGATGAAAGCAATACGTTCATTTCTCATGTCGGTGCTTATCGCCCTGCCTTTTGCGGCAAGTGCGCAGGAGGCCGACACCATACCGAGCGACAAGGTGATAACAAACGCCCAGATGCTCGGCGTCGGCAGCGCGGGCATACTTGACACTTACCTCTCTCCTGAGAAATATTCGGGCACGGAAGTGCGCTACATTTCCCATACGTTGCGCCGCCGCGAAGGCCGCCGTTGGTCGCGCATGCTGGTGCATCAGGGCAGTTTCGCCTACGCCGACAGCCGTTCGGGCGACGGCAACGAGATAGCCGGCATGTACACATTCACCTACGGCGTGCATTACAACTGGGACTTCCTCGGCGGCCGCCTGAACGTGATGGCGGGCGGACAGGCCGACGTTGACGTGGGCTTCTTGTACAACATGCGCAACAGCAACAACCCCGCACAGGCCCGTTTGGCCCTGAACATATCGCCGTCGGCAGCCGTGAGATACCGCTTCAGGCTGTGGAACACTCCGTTCTCGGCACGCTACGAGGTCAACGCGCCCCTCTTCGGGGTGATGTTCAGTCCCAATTACGGGCAGTCATATTACGAGATTTTCTCGCGCGGCGACTACGACCACAACATCGTGCCGACAACAATCGCCAGCACGCCGTCGCTCCGCCAGATGCTGACTCTTGACTTCACGCTCGGCCGGACGACGTTGCGCATAGGCTATCTCGGCGACTTCCGCCAGGCGAAAGTCAACAACCTGAAATACCATTCTTACTCAAACATGCTGCTGATAGGCTTTGTCCGCAGCTTCAAACTTACTAACATTATCCCATGAAGAAGATAACCAGCCTGTTGCTTATGCTCGTTTCGGTGTTCGTGGCCATGTCATGCGTTGACGTGGACGAGTATTCCGACGACCCGAAAGGCAACTTTGAGGCCCTTTGGAAGATTGTTGACGAGCGTTATTGCTTCTTCAGTTACAAGAACGAAGAGTACGGGTTAGACTGGAACGAGGTGCGAGCCAGGTACAGCCGGCAGGTTGACGACGGCATGACCGAAGACCAGTTGTTCGAGGTGTTGGGCAACATGTTGGGCGAACTGCGCGACGGCCACGTCAACCTTTACTCCCCGTTTGACAACGCGCGCTATTGGAGCTGGAAGGAAGACTATCCAGCCAACTTCAGCGATTCGCTCCTGCGGCGGTATCTCGGCACTGATTACAGAATCGCGTCGGGGCTGCAATACCGCAAGCTCGACGACAACGTGGGCTACATTTACTGCCCGTCGTTCTCTAACGGCATCGGCGACGGCAACCTTGACGAGGCCCTGCTGTACCTCGCCCCGTGCGTAGGGCTGATTGTGGACGTGCGCGGCAACGGCGGCGGAATGCTTACAACGGCGGAGAAACTGGCAGGAAGGTTCACCGACGAGGCCGTCACCGTAGGCTACATCTGCCACAAGACAGGCCCCGGGCACGACGAGTTCTCGCAGCCCGAGGCGCAGGTTCTGAAACCGTCGGCCGGCATACGGTGGCACAAGAAGGTGGTGGTGCTGACCAACCGCGAGGTGTTCAGCGCGGCCAACGAGTTCGTAAAGTATATGAAATGCTGCCCCAACGTCACCGTGGTGGGCGACAGGACGGGCGGCGGAGCCGGCATGCCGATGAGCGCGGAGCTGCCTAACGGCTGGGCGGTGAGGTTCAGCGCGTGCCCGATGTACGACAAGGACATGCAGTGTACGGAGTTCGGCATCGAGCCAGACTACGCCGTCAGCCTGACCGACGACGACTTCCGCCGCGGCGAAGACACGATCATCGAGTTTGCGAGGAAGCTTTTAAATTGAGAATTTAGAGTTGAAAGTTGACAATTATGATTACCATTGAATGGAGAATTGACAGTTGAAAGTTGACAATTATGATTACCTTTCACGGTTGTCATGATAGTGGTAAATTCGCAATTCTAAAACTTAAACAGTCAATTCAAGCAAATTATAATTTTCAATTCTCAACTGTCAATTCTCCATTCGAGCAAATCATAATTTTCAATTCTCAACCGTCAATTCTCCATTCAAGCAAATCATAATTTTCAATTCTCAACCGTCAATTCTCCATTCAAGCAAATCATAATTTTCAATTCTCAACTCTCAATTCTCCATTCGAGCAGATCATAATTTTCAATCATTCATTTTCAATTCTCAATTAAAGATAAAACATGTCATCAATCACCCTTTCCTCACTCTCAATCGGCTACCGCCAGAAGGGCGGGTGCAAGACGGTTGCGAGCGGCATTGACGCCACGTTGCGCGATGGAGAGCTGACATGCCTCATCGGCCAGAACGGGGCGGGCAAGTCAACGCTGCTCAGGACGCTGGCCGCATTCCAGCCGGTGCTGGGCGGGCATATATATATAAAAGGTAAAGACCTGGCCGAATATTCCGCCGAAGAGCTGTCCAGGATTATCGGCGTCGTGCTGACGACGCGCCCCGACGCGCTCAACATGACGGTCAGGGAGGTCGTTTCGCTCGGTCGCACGCCCTATACGGGCTTCTGGGGGAAGCTCGGCGGCGAAGACAAGCGCGTTGTGGAGGAGAGCATGGAGCAGGTGGGCATAACGCCGCTGGCCGCCCGCACCGTGGCGACGCTCAGCGACGGCGAGTGCCAGAAGATGATGATAGCAAAGGCTTTGGCGCAACAGACGCCCGTCATCTTCCTTGACGAGCCGACGGCTTTTCTCGACTATCCGAGCAAGGTGGAGACGATGCTCCTGCTGATGCGCCTCAGCCACGACGGGGGGAAGACCATCTTCATGTCAACCCACGACATAGAGCTGGCCTTGCAGACGGCCGACACGCTGTGGCTGATGACCCGCGGCGGAGCGTTGCAGACCGGCACGCCGCGCCAGTTGGCCGACAGCGGGGCCTTGTCGGCGTTTGTCGAGCGGTCAGGGATCACCTTTGACAAGGCCACATTGCGCATGACTGTTGACCGTAACGCAACCATCTGACAGACAGAGTGTTATATCCGCCGTTCTAAAAGGCCGCCAATCGCATCGCGATTGGCGGCCTTTTAGCGTGTAAAACGTGGCCTTTCATGAGGCGAAAAACCACCGTTGACATCGTGGCGTGCAGGCAATGGCAGTAAAACCTCACAACCCGATAACAGTAAAACCTCATAACCCCACAACCGTATGACCGTAAAATAAAGTGTATTCTTTACATGAAAGCGCATGAAAACTGAAAGTTTTAAACCTTGCATTCTTTCAAACGTCTCATTTAAAAAGCTGAAATATTGCAGTTTGTAAAAGTGTGTTTTAAAAATGTTTTTTTTGTTTTAAAATTTTGTTCTTAACGGAAATATGTATAATTTTGTCGGTTGGAGATTGTGTTTTTGTTAAAGTGAAACATGTAAAACCTAATAAGATGAAAAAGTTTTTATTATCAATCGTTATCATGCTCGGCTGCGTTTGCACGGCAAACGCCCAGCTCCCGTCAATAACCTTGAAGGACATTGACGGCAAGACAGTAAGGACAGACACCCTGTCGAACAACGGCAAGCCGTTCATCATCGACTTCTTCGCCACATGGTGCCACCCGTGCAACCGCGAACTCAACGCCATCAACGAAGTGTATGAGGAGTGGCAGGAGGAGACCGGCGTGAAACTCATCGCCGTGTCAATCGACCAGGCGCAGAACATCAACAAGGTGCGCCCCCTCGTTGACGGCAACGAATGGCCTTACTACGTGTTGCTCGACCCGAACAGCGACTTCAAGCGCGCCCTCGGCATACAGATGATACCTTACACAATCATCTGCGACGGCCAGGGAAACATCGTGTACAAGCACAATGGATACAAGGAAGGCGACGAGCAGGAACTCATTGAAAAAGTAAGAGAGCTTATTAAATAATAAGGTCATGCGGCTTTAAGCGATTGTGAGGTTGTGTGGTTGCAAGGGCGGATGAACGCCTTGCAACCTCACAACCGTAAAGTTTTACAGCCCTACAACCGTAAAACCCCATAACCGAAAAGCCGTTATACCGCATAATCTTGCAATCTCACAACCGAATAACCTAAAATAATGTACAACAAAAGCAAACTGATATGCCTCCTCGTTGCGCTTGCCCCGGCGTTTACATCGGCCGTTGCGCAAGACGAACAAGAGAATACGGAAGGCAACAAGGTAACCGTGTCGGGTAGCATCCAGAGCGATGTGCTTATCCCGCAGTTTGACTCGAAAATCCAGACGGAGACCGACAGGATTGACGAATGGGCTGTGACCAACACGTTTGCCGACGTGAACGTGATGAGCGAGCATGTTGACGCAGGTGCCCGCTTCGAGTTCCTGAAGCACCCTCTGCCCGGCTTCGAGCGCGACTACAAGGGCTGGGGCGTGCCTTATTTCTACCTGAAGACCCACTTCAAGAACTGGGATTTGACCCTCGGTAACTTCTACGAGCAGTTCGGTTCGGGCTTCATCCTCCGCACATACGAGGAGCGCACGCTCGGCATCGACAACTCCCTGCTCGGCGGACGCTTCACCATCAGGCCCGTTAAAGGCGTTTCTTTGAAGGTACTCAGCGGAAAGCAGCGCAGGTATTGGGCGCACAATGACGCCTGGGTGACCGGCGCAGACATCGAGCTTGGCCTCGACCAGTGGTTCAAGGGCTTGAGCAACAGCGGCACTTACATCACGCTCGGCGCGTCGTGGGTTAACAAGTACGAGGGCGACGAGAACATTCCCGTGCTTGGACTTGACGCCCCCTCAAGGCTCAACCTCCCCACTTCGGTCAACGCTTTTGACGTTCGCGCAAGCTTGCAGAAGGGCGGCTTCAACCTCTTGGCCGAGTACGCGTGGAAGACCCAAGACCCTTCCAACGACAACAACTACATCTACCGCAAGGGAACTGTGGCCATGTTGTCGGCTTCTTACTCAAAGCGCGGCATGAGCCTCTTGCTCCAGGCCAAGCGCAGCGACAACATGTCGTTCCGCAGCCGCCGCTCCATGACGGGCACGTCGTCTATGATTAACCACCTGCCCGCGTTCACCATGGACCAGACTTACGCCTTGGCCGCCATGTATCCTTACGCCACCAACCCTGACGGCGAATGGGCTTACCAGGCCGAGTTCAGCTATAACTTCAAGCGTCACACCTTCCTTGGCGGAAAGTATGGCACTAAGTTGAAGGTCAACTACTCGTATGTCCGCGGCATCGATGGTGACGACAAGTACATGGATTTGGCTGCCGAACAGCGTTCAGGCGAGCTTTACGGCACCAACGGTTTCGGCTCCGCGTTCTGGAAGTGGGGCAAGGGCGGCACATATTATCAGGACTTGAACGTGCAAATCGACAAGAAGTTCTCACGCTCTTTCGACCTTCACTTGATGTACATGAACCAGTTCTACAACCAGACCATCGTCGAGGGCGAGGGCGGAATGGTGCATTCTGACATCTTCGTTGTTGACGCCAAGTACAAGTTCAACCGCAAGCTGACGCTCCGCGGCGAGGTTCAATACCTCTCGACTGACGACGACAAAGGCGACTGGTGGTACGGTTTGCTGGAGCTTTCGTTCCTGCCTCACTGGATGTTCACCGTGTCTGACATGTACAACAGCGGCGAGACGGACATCCACTATTACCAAGGCTTGGTTACGTTCTCAACCGGTTCTCACCGCATACAGCTCGGTTACGGCCGTACCCGTGCGGGTTACAACTGCGCCGGAGGCGTATGCCGCTGGGTGCCCGCAAGCAGGGGTGTGACACTTTCGTATAACTGTAACTTCTGATTATAAGGAAATGAAACTGAATAGCATATATACCAAGGCCGCCGTATGCGCCCTTGCGGCGTTGTCGTTTACGGCATGTAATGAGATAGACGAGGACGACCGTTACATAGAAACTCCCATTGTAGAGGTATCGAAGCACGTTCTTATAGAGGACTTCACGGGCCAGCGTTGCATCAACTGTCCTAATGCGTCAATTACGATAGGGCAGATACAGGAACTGTACGGGGCTGACAACGTGATAGCCGTGGCCATACACAGCGGCCCGTTCTCAAAAACGCTGTCGGGCACGCCCTTGTCGTTGTGGACCGAGGCCGGCGACCATTACTATAACACTTACGCCAGCGGGGCTTCACAGCCGGCGGGCATAATTGACAGGCGCAGCGGCGTGCAGAACACTTTCTCGCTTTGGCCGACGTTTGTCGAGGGATATTTGCAGATGACCACTCCGCTTACGCTTGGCGCGACGACGCAGTATGACGCTTCAACGCGCACGGTGACCATCGACGTTACGGCTTCGAGTACGGACAATGTGGACGGTTCGCTGCAAGTTTGGCTGACCGAGAACAACATCATCGACATACAGGCTATGCCTGACGGCTCGATGAACATGGAGTATGAACACAACCACGTGCTGCGCGCCGCTGTCAACGGCAACGACGGCGAGGCGTTCCCCGTGAGCTATGGTGCGGAGAAGACCGCGACATACACCTACCAGCTTGACGAGGATTGGAAGGCTGAGAACATGCATGTCGTTGCTTTCGTGTACAACAGCAACGGCGTAGAGCAGGTTATCAGCGTGCCCGTCATAGCAAGTGAGGGCGGCGACGCCGAAGGCGGAAGCCACTGATTGTCCGATTGGTTTTTTATTTCGTAATATCCAATCCCCTGAAGCCATTGCGGCTTCAGGGGATTGTTTTTGTACATGTCGGTACGGGTCGGGGCTTGAGGCGAAAGCTCACGTGTAGTAAGATATACGCCGGTTCGATGTGAGAAATATGGCTTGTCCGTGGTTCGGTTTCATGACAGGCAAGCCATGAAATGCCGCTTCCCGTACAAATTCGTCGCCTGTATCATGCAAGCGGGCTTTAAGCCTGTGCTGTAGGGGCAGACCCGTGTGTCTGCCCTTCATCTTGCTCTTGCCGCATTAGTCAGGGCAGACACACGGGTCTGCCACTACGGCGGCGGTTTGGGATATTTGCAGATAATCAGGCCTTATGCGGAACAGGCGTTGATATGTGGTCTATTGCCGTGTGAAAGGCCGCCTTTCATACGGCAATAGGCCACGTTTTGCGGCGTAAAAGGCGGTCAATTGCAAATTTATCTGAAATGAACTGTTTTCAGGTGAAATTGGTAGTTAAAACGGTAAAATATGTACCGTCTTTATCTTTTTTTATTTGTATTTTTGCAATGTGAAAATATATGGTAAAAGTTATATGTCATGAATGGGCTTGCATTGTTGCTGTTTGCGGTGCTGATGGTGGCATCCGCTTCTGTGCCAAGCCTCTTGCCTAAGGGCGGGGCGGCGGCTATGCAGGCAGTGTCAAGCCGTTCTGGCAGGAAAGTGTCACGCGCCGCCGTGCCTGGCAGGGCGGCTTTCGGGCGTGCATGCGGCGTGAATCAGACCGCCGTGAGTGCCGGCCGCCGGCGTGGCGCATGTATCATCGGCTATGTGGAGAAGGCGGGCCTTGGGAGCAAGGCTTGCGTCCTCATAGATATAGACAATCAATAACTTCTTCAATGCGTGGCGGTCGCGGTGAGCGCGAGTACGCCACGCTTATTTTCCTCACGTCCCACTGTAGTCGCGTGGCCGTCCCGCGGCGGTGCGCATGGCGTTTGAAATATCTTGCGATAACAATTTTTTAAAATATAAAATTCTTGGTTCTTGATGAAAAAACTTATTTTTGCAGCAGTTATGTTGGCCGTCGTGGCGGTGGAGGCGCAAGCTCAGCGTGACACCGCGGCGCACCGGCTGGCCGATGTCGTGGTGACCGGCACGCGCTCTACTGCCGACGTGCGCCACCTGCCGATGACGGTGTCGGTGGTCGGCAGGCTGAAGCTTGCCGGGAGCCAGCGCGTCAACGTGTTGCCGACATTGGCCGAGCAAGTGCCCGGACTGTTTGTCACCTCACGCTCGATGATGGGTTACGCCGTGAGCGACGGTGCCGCCGGAGGCATCAGCCTGCGCGGACTTGGCAGCTCGGCGGGGCGCATGATGGTGCTTGTTGACGGCCATCCGCAGTATCAGGGCATCTTCGGCCACTCTATCAGCGACTCTTACCAGACGATGATGGCCGAGAGGGTGGAGGTGTTGCGAGGTCCGGCGTCGGTGCTTTACGGCTCTAACGCGATGGGCGGAGTTGTCAACATAGTGACCCGCAAGATGACGGCCGACGGCGTGAAGACCGACATAAACCTCGGCGCGGGGTCGTATGGCACGTTCCAGGGCGAGTTCACCAACCGTGTGAGGAGCGGCAAGTTTTACAGCGTCTTGTCAGGGCAGTATGGCCGCAGCGACAACAACCGCCCGAACTTCGGCTTCGAGCAATACGGCGGATACCTGAAGCTGGGTTATGACTTCTCGCCGCACTGGACGGCATACGCCGATGTCAACGTGACGCATTTCAACTCGTCATACCCCGGCAGCACGCATGAGCCACTGCTGGACGCGCGCCAGTGGATAACGCGCGGCGTGGCCTCGGCCGTGGTTGAGAACCGTTACGGCAACACTTCGGGCGCAATCAGCGTGTATCACAACTTCGGACGCCATAAAATCAACGACGGGCACGCTCCCGGGGAAGAGGCCCAAACTGACTATTTCCGCTCAAACGACGCACTGACGGGCTTCTCCGTATACCAGAGCGCGACGTTCTTTGAGGGCAACCGCGTGACATTCGGCCTTGATTATCAGCACATTTACGGCAAGGCTTGGAACGAGTCAATCGCCACGCGGGCCGTGACCAACCGCATCGGCCATCACCATGAGAACGAGTTGGCGGGCTATGTGGACTTCCGCCAGGACTTGTTCCGCTGGTTGACGGTGGACGCCGGCGTGCGCCTCGACCACCATTCGCAGACCGGGACGGAGTGGGTGCCGCAAGGAGGACTGGTGTTCCGCGTCGTCCGCGACGGCGAGTTGAAGGCCATGGTGGGCAAGGGCTTCCGCAACCCGACCATCCGTGAGATGTATCTTTGGCGTCCGGCGAATGCCGACTTGCGCCCGGAAAGCATGGTGAACTACGAGCTTTCATGGAAGCAAAGGCTTTGCGGCGGGGCATTCTCGTATGGAGTCAACCTGTTTTACATCAACGGCGACAACATAATCCAGACCGCCATGGTTGACGGCCGGCCGATGAATGTCAACACGGGGGCTGTCGAGAACAGCGGCGTTGAGGCCGAGTTGGCTTGGCATGCCAGCCGTTACCTTAGCCTGAACGCCAACTACAGCTACCTGCACATGCACAACAAGGTGCTTGCCGCGCCTGAACACAAGGCGTATGTCGGTGCCGATTACCGCCGCGGACGGTGGCTCTTGTCCGGCGGACTGCAATATATCGACGGCCTGTACACGCAGGTTGACCCCACCGAAGTGCGGGAGAACTTCCTCCAGTTGAACGTCACAGCCGCTTACCGCGCGCTGCCATGGCTCAACATCTGGGCGAAAGGCGAGAACCTGTTGGCGCAGAAATATGAAATAAACTACGGCTACCCGATGCCCAAGGCGACATTCATGGGTGGCGTGAATATAAATATTTGATAAGCAGACAAGTAGACAAGGAACGAGCAGACAAGCTCATTTGTCCTGTCGGTAGGAAGAAAGCAAGGCATGTTTCCTTGTCTGCTCGTAACTTGTCAACTTGTAACTAAAATAAAGGAAAATGGGAATAGGAATGCAAGAAATACTCATCCTCGCCCTTATTATCCTGCTGCTGTTCGGCGGCAAGAAAATTCCTGAGCTGATGAAAGGGCTCGGCAAGGGCGTGAAAAGCTTCAAGGACGGGATGAACGGAAAGTTGGAAGACGAACAGGAAGCACCCAAGAAGAAAGATGAATGACGGCGGCGGGATGACGTTCTGGGAGCATCTCGACGTCTTGCGCGGCAGTCTTATCCGCATGTTGGCGGCCGCCGTCGTGGCGGGTGTGGTGGCTTTCGTGTTCAAGGACGAGCTGTTCGGCGTGGTGCTTGCCCCGAGCGACAGCGGATTTGTTACCTACAGGCTGCTTGGGGCTGAGCCTTTCAGCATACAGCTAATCAACACCGGGCTGACCGAACAGTTCATGACGCACGTCAAGGTGGCTTTTGTCGCCGGCGCGCTGATAGCCTCACCTTATATATTATATGTGCTGTTCCGCTTCATTTCGCCCGCGCTGTATGACAACGAGCGGCGGGTCTCGGTCAGGTTGACGGTCGCCGCCTACGCGATGTTCATCGTAGGGCTGCTTGTAAATTACTTCGTCATCTTCCCGTTGACGGTCCGTTTCCTCGGCACTTACTCTGTCAGTGCCGACGTGGAGAACCTGCTTACGCTCACCTCCTATGTTGACACGTTGGCGATGATGAGCCTTGTGTTCGGCATAGTGTTCGAGATACCGGTGGTTTGTTGGCTCTTGGCGCGCTTCGGTCTGCTCAAGGCCGAGTGGATGAGCCGTTACCGCAGACACGCCATAGTGGCCATAGTGGCGGTGGCGGCGGTCATCACGCCAACCTCTGACGCTTTTACGCTGCTCGTTGTGTCGCTGCCCATCTGGCTGCTTTACGAGGTAAGCGTGGTAATAGTAAAGAAAACCGTTGTTAAAGGTAAAAAAGTGAAAAGGTAAAACGGTAAAAACTGACGCTTAAAGGTGGAAAAGTGAAAGGGTAAAACGGTAGAAATGCGGCTTAGGCAGCAAGGCATTTGTCCTTTAACTACTTAGCGAACGCAGTGAGCGAAGTTTCCTTGAGCAAAGCGAAAAACTTCTTTAACTCCTCTAACCACTTACAAATATTGTCAAAAACATCATGAATTTATGCTAAGAAGAATAAGAACAACCCTCGCGCTTGTCGTGTTCGTGCTGATAACGTTGCTGTTCCTGGACGTTACGGGCACACTGCACAAGTACTTCGGGTGGCTCGCCAGCATCCAGTTCTGGCCGGCCTTGCTCGCCCTGCACGTAGGAGTGTTGGCACTGTTGGTGGTGCTTACGCTCGTGTTCGGGCGCATTTATTGCTCTATAATCTGTCCTCTCGGCGTGATGCAGGATGTCGTTTCGCGTCTGCACGGCATCCGCAAGAAGAACAGGTTCACTTATTCAAAGGAGAAGCGGTGGCTGCGCTACACCGTGTTGGCCGTTTTCATAGTCTCCGCCTTGGCCGGGGTTAACGCCGTAGTGTCGCTGCTTGCGCCGTACAGCTCGTACGGACGCATTGCGGGCAGCCTGATGAAGCCCGTTTACGAGGCGGGGAACAACGTGCTGGCGGCCATTGCCGAGAGCGTGAACAGCTACGCTTTCTACAGTGTTGACGTGTGGCTGAAGAGCTTGCCCACGCTTATTGTAGCCTCGGTGACGCTCGTTGTCATCGCCGTTTTGGCTTGGCGCGGCGGCAGGACGTACTGCAACACAATCTGTCCGGTGGGCACAATCCTCAGTTTCCTTGCCCGTTTCTCTTGGTTCAAGGTGCGCATCGACGGCTCGAATTGTGTCAACTGCGGCCTGTGTACGAAGAACTGCAAGGCGTCGGCCATCGACTTCAAGAACCACAAGATAGATTACAGCCGCTGTGTGGTGTGCGGCGACTGCATAGGCAAGTGCCACAAGGGGGCGATAAGCCTTTCAAGCAGACGAGCAGACAAGCGGACGAGCAGACAAGTTAATAAGCAGACGAGTGGACAAGCAGACAAGCAGACAAGCAAAAATGCCGACAGTGCAAATCTCCTTGTCAACTCGTCTGCTGGTGTCTTGTCTACTAACGAAAGCCGCCGCTCGTTCCTTCTCGGCGTGGCCGTGGCCGCCACGGGTGCGGCTTTGGCGCAAGAGAAGAAGAAGGTTGACGGCGGACTGGCGGCCATCGAGGACAAGGTCGCGCCCAGGAGGCTCACTCCGCTTACGCCTCCCGGCTCGTTGTCGGCACAGCATTTCGCCCAGCACTGCACGTCTTGCCAGCTCTGCGTGTCAACTTGCCCTAACGGCGTGCTGCGCCCGTCAACAGACTTGTCCACGTTCATGCAGCCCACAATGTCATACGAGCGTGGATATTGCCGTCCGGAATGCACCAAGTGCGGCGAGGTGTGCCCCACGGGAGCCATCAAGCCCATCACGCGCGCCATCAAGTCGGCCACGCAAATCGGCCACGCCGTGTGGCTCAAGAAGAACTGCGTGCCGCTGACTGACGGCGTGGAGTGCGGCAACTGCGCGCGCCATTGCCCTACGGGAGCTATCACCATGATACCTCTGAACCCCAAGGACGAGCGTTCGCCGAAGATACCCGCTGTCAACGAGGCCCGCTGCATCGGCTGCGGAGCGTGCGAGAACTTGTGCCCCGCCCGTCCGTTCAGCGCGATTTACGTAGAGGGTCACGAGGTTCACAGGGAGGTTTAAGTGAAAACAGCCCCCCTCCCGCTTCCCCGGTGGGGGAGTGAAGGATGGAGATTTTATTTGCAGGTAAATCCGAACTTTCGTTTCAATAAAACTTCTGTTTGTGAGAAAAATGCCAAAACACCGTGCGAAAGACGCCTTTTCGCATTGCAAAAGGCATCCTTTTAGGGGATGAAAGGGCATCTTTTGCACGGCAAAATGCAAAGCGTTGATACACAATGAGTTACCAAATGAAAATAAAGAGATGAGAAATAAGGTTGAGGAAGTTGTGAAGTGAAGCGGTGCCAGGTCGTCGGCAAGGCATTTGTCTTTAACTTCTTAGCGACCGAAGGGAGCGAGAGTTTCCTTGAGCGAAGCGAAAAACTTCTCTAACTTCTTTAACTTCTAATAAGAAAATTATGGCAAAAGACATATCAAGACGCAACTTCCTGAAGGCACTCGGCGGCGGAGCCGTGGCCTCGTCGGCTTTGCTTGCGGCCTGCAAGGACGACAAGCAGACGGCCACCGTGCAGCGTGAGCCGGAGAAGGGGAAGATGACATACAGGGTGAACCCCAACAACAACGACCGCGTTTCGCTGTTGGGCTACGGCATGATGCGCCTGCCCGACAAGAACGAAGGCAAAGACCCGTCAACCGGTACGGGCGAGATGGACATCGACCAGGACATGGTCAACCGCCAGGTTGACTACGCCATGGAGCATGGAGTCAACTATTTCGACACGTCACCGGCCTACTGCCAAGGCAAGTCGGAGCGTGCCACGGGCATCGCCCTGAGCCGCCACAAGCGGTCAGAGTATTTCATCGCGACCAAGATGTCGAACTTCGCGCCCGAGACTTGGCCGCGCGAAGAGTCGATAAAGATGTTCGAAAACTCGCTCAAGGAGCTTCAGGTAGACTACGTTGACTACCTGCTGCTGCACTCGATAGGGCAGGGCAAAGACGCGCTCGGCATGTTCAACAGCCGCTATATGGACAACGGCATACTCGACTGGCTCGTAGAGCAGAAGCGCAAGGGGCGCATACGCAACCTCGGCTTCTCGTATCACGGCGACGTGAAAATATACGACATGCTGCTCAAATGGCACGACGAGGGGCGTTACCATTGGGACTTCGTGCAAATCGAGCTTAACTATCTCGACTGGAACTACGCCAACGAAATCAACGAGCGCAACACCGACGCCGTCTACCTGTACGGCGAACTGAAGAAGCGCGGCATACCGGCGGTCATCATGGAGCCGCTGCTCGGAGGCCGACTGGCCAACGTGCCTGACGCCATCGTGGCCAAGATGAAGCAGCGCGAGCCTGAACAGAGCGTGGCGTCGTGGGCATTCCGCTTCGCCGGCACGCCCGACGGCGTGCTTACCGTGCTGTCTGGCATGACCTACATGGAGCATCTGCGCGACAACCTTTGCACCTATTCGCCCCTCAAGCCGCTGACGGACGAGGAGCAGAAGTTCCTCATGGAGATTGCCGACGACATCTACAGCCTGAAGACCATACCCTGCAACGACTGCAAATACTGCATGCCTTGCCCTTACGGCATCGACATTCCGGGCATCCTTACGCACTATAACAGGTGCATAAAGGAGGGCAACATGCCTGTAATTGAGCAGACAAGTGACGAGGGACAAGCAGACAAGGCAAACCGGCTTGTCAACTCGTCAACGCGTAACTCGTCTGCTGAGAGTGAGTATCGCCGTGCCCGCCGCGCCTTCCTGATAGGCTATGACCGCAGCGTGCCGCGCCTCCGCCAGGCCAGCCACTGCATAGGTTGCGGCCAATGCGTTGACCATTGTCCGCAGGGAATTGACATCCCGAAGGAAATGCAACGCATCGACAAGTTCGTGGAGACGCTCAAACAGGACGTTTAGTTCAGCAGACAAGCAGTCAGTGACGAGTAGACGAGCAGTCAGTGACGAGCAGACAAGGGTATATGTCTCGCCGACTCATTGACAGGTTGCAAGAAAGCACGGCAAATCTCCTTGTCTGCTCGTCACTGTGAACTTGTCTGCTCGTCACTGTGAACTTGTCTGCTGAAAAACAGTTTACTGAAAAATGGATATGGAACAGTTAAAAGCGATATTGCGTTCAGGCTCATGCCGGGGTGTGGCTCGCTCCGCTCAGGGCGAAATCCGCAGGTTTGAGAGGCGCGGCGTGGCCGACCTTTTCGCCCTTGTCACTGACGAACCGGGCTTCCTCTGTGGGGCGTCCGTGGCCGACAAGGTCATCGGTCGTGGTGCGGCCTTGCTGCTTTTGAAGGGCGGCGCGCGTGAAGTTTACGCCGAAGTCATAAGTTCCGGCGCGCTCGGCGTGCTTCGTTCGGCCGGCGTGGAAGTGTCGTTCGGCGCGCAAGTGGCCAACATCATCAACCGCACGGGCACCGACATCTGCCCCGTTGAGAAGCTTACGGCCGGCACGTCGTCGCCCGATGAGGCGTATGGGCTGATAAAAGAGTTTTTGAAAGGAAAGGATTTATAGGACTGAAAGAAGCCAGAGAAGTTATAACCGTTGCCCCGGTGATGGAGAACAGGACGCAAGGCATACGGCTTTTACTTCTTAGCGAGCGCGGCGGGCGATAGCTTCTTTGACTTCAATAACTTCCAAATGAAAAATATTCAACTAATTATAACAACAATGAAAACAACATCAACAACTGCGGTTTGCTCTCTGGGCTACCGCGAAGCGAGAACTTACGCAGCCGCCGCGCTGTTCGTTGTGGGCAACATCGTGCTGCCCCAGTTGTGCCACTTGATGCCGCAGGGCGGCTTGGTGTGGCTTCCCATCTATTTCTTCACGCTCGTAGCGGCGTATAAGTTTGGCCTTACGGCGGGACTGCTGACAGCCGTCGTTTCGCCGTTGGCTAACAACCTGCTGTTCGGAATGCCTGCCGCCGCCATGTTGCCGGTAATCCTCACCAAGTCGGTATTGCTCGCCTTGGCCGCCGCCTTCGTTGCTTCAAGGGCGCGCCGCGTCACCCTTTTGGGCGTGGCTTTGGCCGTAGTGGCATATCAGGCTGTAGGAACTGTGGCCGAGTGGGGCATGAGCGGTTCGCTCACAACCGCCCTTCAGGACATCCGCCTCGGCTGGCCTGGCATCCTCGTGCAAGTATTCGGAGGCTTCGCCGTTATGAAGTATGTCAAGTTCAGAGGGTGAGTCTTATTGTAAATGTAGACAAACAAAATGGGCAGACACCAGCGTCTGCCCATTTTTTGTTGTAAACCGGCCCTGCGTTTCGTCACAGCGTGAGCTTGAAAGTCTTGTCAAGCTTGCCTGCGCGCACCTTTATTATTGTAACGCCTTTGGCGTGTTGTGCCAGGTCAACGCTGCCTTCCGCCGTGAATGTGGCCGTCAGCGTGCCGCCGGCGTTGTATATTCTGACTTCTGCCTTGCCGTCAGGTATGTACAGGACGCCGTCCTCTACCGTAGGTTGTTTGCTCCTGTCGATATTCCTTATGCTTGTAGGCGGCACGTCGTCGCCAAGCTGCACGATGGCGGCCGAGTACATCATGTCCTCCATTTGCGGCAAGTTCCAGCCTACGATGGTCTTTCCGTCAGGCGTCGTGCTGCATGTCCCGAGCCCTGTTATGTCGCTGTCGTCGCCGGCGTATGTCACCTCGTAGTTCTCTTCAACCCAACTGCGCAGGTTCACCGGAGCTTCTTTCCCGCCGAGGCAGATGTAGGCCGAGCGGTAAGTTGACATGTAGGGCGAGCATGTTATGACGTCGCACTCGTTGGTGACCGAGCATCCCGTGTGCCCCGAAGTTCCTGGGATAATGGTGTATGTCATGTCGTCAACGTCGTAAAGCCTCACGCCCTCGTCAGGCGTTGTGACATCACCAGCCACTTGCCGTTGCCGCTCATGCTGTTCTGCCATATCATCATCTGGCTGTACGGGCTTGTGCTTGTCTTGGCGTAATCGTGGGCGGCGATGTTCCAGTCCATCATAATCAAGTCGAACTCGGCTATCTGCTGCCAGTATTCCTCCGTGCCTTCCTCGGCCGTCACGTAGTCTTCCAATTGCGGCTGAGGCCCAGGGTTCTTGTCGCTGATGATGACCCAGTCCTCGCCCATCGTCTGATACGACCACGTGCCGTCGACCCCTTTCTTGTAGACTATGCCGAGCGTTACGAAGCCCGTCATGTCAACTATCTTGCCGTAGGCCCTCGTGCCGTCGTTGCTGAGGCCGTAGCATACCACCATCTGCGGCCTCATCCCCCAGATGTCCTCCTTGGGGTAGGGCAGCGTTTCGGCCTTGTACATGCCGTCGTTGGTCACGCCCTTGGCCGTGCTGCCCTCGTTGGCCTGTTCCCAGAACGTTGTTTCCTCGCCCGTCTCAAGGTCGAGCAGCGTGACCGCGCCCAAGTCGCCCGCCGCATACCTGCCGTTGGCCGACACAGACGACAGCGGAGCTTCTATGGAAGCCGGTTTCAGTCCTGTGATTTTAGCCGCCGGTTTAGTTTGCGCGTTGGCCGTAAGTGTGGCCATCGCGAGAGAGATGAGTAAAAGATGTTTTTCATAAGCTAATGGTTTTAGTGTGATTAATGTTTCATGGTAATGCAAACATGCGACGGCGAATTTACGAATAAAAACTGAAAAATAATGCATCGCGGTTGTTTTCTTGCGTTTTTTCGTGTTGTTTTTATTATAATCAGGCATTCAGCCGCCTTTTTTCGTGACATGTTGGAGCGTGTAGCGGCGTTGTGGCGGGGCGTTGCTTTGCGGCATGTCGGCCACTGTCAGCTTACGCTCTGTAAGCTATTGACAGCCAGCATGTTGCCTCCGCCTCTGCAAAAGGCCACGTTTCGCGACGCAAGAGATGGCCTTTTGACGTGCAAGACGTGGCCTTTTGCAGCGCGGATGACGGCCTTTCGCAAGGCGGCTTGAGCGTGGCGTGCCGGCGCATGTGGCGTGCGTGTGGTGGCGATGCGGGTGTTTGGGTTGAAATATGGCGTTAAAGCGTATAGTTCTTGCCGTTTTTTACGTGATTATTGCTAACTTTGCATAGGGCGGACGCCGCCCTTGAAAATGCGCAAAGATGAAGAAAGTTTTTCACATAATATCCCATTTCGATGTCGGCGGGGCTGAGCGTGTGGCGGTGAACATCGCCAAGTCGGCCACGGCGGGGTATGAATATCACATTGTAGAGCTGATTCGCGGGCGTTCGGCGTTCACCCGTGAGTTTGTGGCCGAACTCCGTGCGGCCGGCATACGCTACCACCGCGCCCACGTGCCCGACGTGCGCTGGCATTACGTCTTCGAGCGTCTGGCCGCCGTTGTGTTCCCGTTGTGGTTCTTGCCGCTGTTCCTGAGGCATCGTCCGGCCGTTGTCCACAGCCACACCGAGATGCCCGACTTGGCCGTGTGGTGGTTTTTCACGCTGTTCCCGCGGCTGCTCGTGGGCTGCAAGGTGGTGCGCACCATTCACAACACCCGGCTGTGGACGGGGCTGAAGGGCACCGGCCGCAGGGTGGAACGGTTCTTCATGCGCCACCACTCCAACGTGGCGATATCAGTGTCGGTGCGTGACAATTACGCGAAAGAGTACGGCCAGCGGCCACCTATTATATATAATGGTGTGGCGGAGACGGCGCAACGCCGTTGTGAATGGGTGGTGAAAGACAAGGTCAACATACTGTTCGCCGGGCGTCTTGAGCCTCAGAAGGGCGTGTCCACGCTCATCGCGGTGGTGAAGAGGATGAGGTACGGCGAGCGGTTCCATTTCCACATAGTGGGCGACGGCAGTCTGCGCGCCGACGTGGAGCGTGAGCTTGGCGGCTTGCCGTGCGTAACGTTGCGTCCACCCGTCAACGGGCTGGCGTCCGTCCTGTCGTCGTTCGACTATATGTTCATGCCGTCAGAGTTCGAGGGGCTTAGCCTTATGTCCATCGAGGCGAGCCTTGCGGGGCTGCCAGTCATCGCCAACCGCGCCCCCGGACTGGCTGACACCCTGCCTGACGACTGGCCGCTGATGGTCAGCGGAAACGACCTTGGGCAGTACGTCGCGCTGTTCGGCGGCCTGGGGAAGCGTGCGCCAGGCGATGCTTTGGGCAGGAAGGCCAAGGATTTCGCCCGCTCGAAGTTCGGCATACGCCGCATGCAGCAGGCTTACGAGGCGTTTTACGAGTATTGACGGGGCGCATGGCGCAAGCCGCGCGGCGCGCTTTGCGTCAGCAGCTATTTCAGTTTCGCGTCCTTGCGGTACTTGTACGCCACGTAGCTTTCACGCTTGAAGAAGCCGAAGTCTACAAGTTTCTTCACGAGGAAGTGCTTCACTTTAACCTTCAGCGGGTCGCCCTTCGTCAGCTTCATGCCGCGCCATTGCGTCTTGTCGCGGTATTTCGTGAACTCGTCGCGGTACGGATGTATGCAGTCGCGCTGCCAGGGCTTCGGCCCGGTGATGTAGTGTATGACGACGGGATTGTCCAATGCGGCGTCAATCTCGCTGATTATGTCGTAAGTCAAGAGCTGGTATTGATGCTCGAAGAGGTAGTCGTTCTGGAAGTTGTACTTGGCGTCGAGCCTCTTTTTGCACGTCCTGAACGTGTAGTTGAGTATGTCCTGGTCGTGGCAGCGCAGGCGTTCGGGATGCTCGCGGGCTATCTTGAAGAAGCTCTCCTTCACGTTGTGGCTGCGCCAGTAGTCGAGGTTTATCACCAGGACGCCGGCGTTGAAGTAGCCGTATGACTGCGGGTAGAGCAGCCTGTTGTAGTGTTCCACGCCGTTGTTGGCCGTGTCGGGCGCGCCGGCTATGGCGCATCCGTCCATCGGCAAGTCCCAAAGCGGGCGCAGCGAACCGCGTACTATTATGTCGCCGTCAAGGTAGATGACGCGCTTTATGTCGTCAGGCAGTATGTCGCCGAGGAAGAGGCGGTAGTAAGTGGCCAGCGACGAGATGTGCGACGACTGCCCCTCGCGGCCTATGGGGAAGTCGGCCAGGTCGGCGTCGTTGATTTTGTGGAACTCTATTCGCTGTTCGTACCCGCTTGTTATGCGCTCAAGGCTCGCCTTGTTGGCGTCCGTAATGTCAGAACTTAGTATGTGGAAGCGTATCTGTTCGTCGTGGTTGTTCTCGCAGAGCGAGCATATCATCACGCCCGTCGGCATGACATAGTTGTTGTCTGTGCTGCAAACTATCTCCATTGTGCTTGTTTTTATCGTGTTGCTGACTGTGCTGTTAGCCACTGTTTCGACTCCTCCACGCACTCCGCCAGCAGGCGGTTGACGCGGCTGTAGTCTATCGGGGCGCGCCCTTCGGCGGCGTTCCCGGCCATGAACCGCCCGCCGAGGCCAGCCATGTCGAGGAAGTCGGTCATGCGTGAGGAGTTGCCGTGCCCTTTCAGGGGGAAGATGTAGAAGTCACGTTCGAATATGGTGCTGAAGGCGGCGGCGTGGAACGACGACGCTATCACGTGCCTTGCGTGGCGTATGTATCCGATGAACTCCTCCGGTCCGGCGTTGTTCACGTTCCTGTCGGCGTAGCTGAGCGACGCCCCGTCGTTGACCGACACAATCTTGAGACGCTCTTTCTTCGCGATGCTTTGCGCCAGGATGTCGATGTTCGGGTCGTTGTGCAGGAAGTCATACACTAACAGGTAGTCGTCAACGGGCGGCTCTTTGCAGAGCCGTTCCCAGGCTTCCCGCCCCAGGAGAAACACCGGGTCAACCACCTGCACGGCGTCAACGCCCATGCTCCGGGCTATCTTCACGCCCGTGGCTTCACGCACTGACACGGCGCGGAAGTTGGCCAACTGCGCCTTCATGAACGGCCTTTCTTCGGCCGGGATGTCGCTCTTGCCGAAGCTGGCGGCGTAAGAAATGCAGCGCGAAGGGTCGTTGACGAAGGCGCAATAATAAGCCGCGTCGCGCCCGTTGCCGTAATACGGGTTCCATATCTGGTCGCTCCCGGCGATGTAAAGGTCGGCCGCCATGTCCTCGTCGGATGCCATTCCCTGTTCCAGTTCACGCAGGTTGTGGTATGTCTTGGCCGTAACGTCGAGCCGTGAGGCCTTGAACTCGGCGAAAGCCTTGCGCCTTCCCTGAAACCGCAGCTCGCCCCTGTTCTGCCAGAAGGCCATCAGCGGCTTCGCCCACGGCGCGTACTTGTACACTGTGGCGGCGTGCCCTGAGTTGTAGAAGGTGGTCAGCGAGTGGCGCGGCGGCTTGTAGTCAGGAAGGTAGTCGATGATTTTCACATCGTGCCCCCTGTCCTTCAGGTACGTCATCAGCGCGTAGGCTTGCAGCGATGCGCCGTAGTTGCACACGTCGTGGCATGTTATCGTTCTTATCCTCATTTATTTCCTGATTCTTAAAATCCTTTTCATCACGATGTTCCTCATCATCCTCAGCGGGTGGCGCATGGGGTAGGTGAGGCGCATCAGGAGGTCGTGGCGGTCGAGCGCGGCGGTCATCTGCGCCGTGGTGACAGCCTCGTCGCGCGCCATCTTGCCGAGTTTTGCGTAGCGGCAGTCGCGCTTTGGCGGCGTCTTCATCTGTCCTTCGGCGATTGTCTCGAACGGCAACACGGTCAGTTCGCAGCCGCTTTGCTCTACGGCCTCGCGCCCCTTGTCGGTGAATGCGGCCACGGCGGTGACTCCCTTCTCGTCAGTGGAGAACGTGTTTCCCCACAAGTCGCCTATGCGGATGTCCGCGCTTGAGCGGTCATATTTGAACTTGCAACGCTCGTAACACGCCTTGCCGAGGCACTGGTCGCAGAGGAACAGGCGGAAGAAGGCGTCGCCCTGCGACAGGCGAGTGCAGGTATGCACGGCCGTGACGCCGCCTGTGGCTGAGCCGTTGCCGCCATGCTGGCCGCCGTCTTGCCGTTCGCCGTCGATTGACATGACCCAAGAGTCGTGCCAGCCCGTCTGCTTGTCGCGCCACGACACCGACGTTACGCGCCGCCATCCGCTCGACTTCTCGGCGAGATACTTGCGGAACAGCAGCATCGACGGCACGCCGTGGCAGAAGAAGTCCATCAGGACGAAGCGTTCCTCGGCCCTCCTCAGCCGCAGGAAACGGCGCAGGGAGTCGATTTGGCAGGGCGTTCCCGTGACGAGCCAGCGGCCTTTCAGGTCGATAGAGCGAAAGCCGTCAACCGTGTAGCTCTGTATGTATTTGCTGCCGGCGGTGGCCGCCAGTTCGTCGGCCGACGACGCCGTGTAATGCTCGGCGCGGCCTTTTGCGGCGTCATACCTCACCCCGCACACCTTGTAGCCCTGCCCGATGAGGCTGCGCCCAATCTCAAACGCCGCCCCGCCCGACGAGCATCGCCGCCTGACACCGGCGTCGCGGCTCCACGCGGCGTAGCTCTTCACAACCTTGTTGGGCGCGGCGAGGGCGTTGTCGGCATACGAACACACCTTCACGCAGAGGCCGCAGTCGATGCACCGGGCGGTGTCAGTGACGTGTGGCTCGTAGAAACCGTCGCCGTTGAGGCTTATCTCTATTATGCCTTTCGGGCACGCCGTGGCGCACACGCCGCACCCGTAGCAGTCTTTAGTCCCGTTTATGTTCATTTGTAAAATGTCTGCTGAATATCTTTAACAGCCCTGCCAGCTTGCCGCGCACGAACTCTTTTTCAGCCGTCCCCATGCCGAACCTGTAACAGAAGAACACCGTACACGCGACCGACACCGTGCAGACGGCGAAGAACTCGCCCCATCCGCCGTTCATGGCCGCACCCAGCGCGCACGGCGGCAAGGCCGAAGCCACGGCTATGAGGAAAACCCTTAGCGAAACCGTCCTGAGGAACAGCCCCATGGGGAAGCCGATGGTGTGGCGCAAGAGCAACTGGCGGGCGAAGTGGCAGACGACCGACATGGCCAGCCCCACGCACATCGCGGCCTGTGGCGGATAGCCGAGCTTGAAGAGGACGTAGGCCACGGGCAGCGTGAGCAGCGACAGGCCGCCTACCACAATCTGGTAGTCGCGCACCTTGCCGGATGCGTGCATCGCCGTGATTAGCGGGTTTGAGAGCGAGTCGATGAGCGTGGTGGCAAGCACGAGGCGCAGGAACACCACCGTGTATTCAGGCACTTCCTTCAGCCAAACGCCGAGGATGAACGGGGCTTCGACGGCCACAGGCAGCGAGAGGACGAGCAGGAGCATGAACGAATACTTGCTGCCGCGGAACACGAGCTTGTACATGTCGCCGCGCTCGCCCGCCGCGTATGATTTTATTATCTGCGGATTCATGGCCACCTGGAAGTTGGCCGCGAACCCGGCGATGGCGTTCATGGCCTGGTAAGCCACCCCGCGCGCAGCGTTGACCGCGCTGCCGAAGAAGATGTTAAGCACCACGTTGATGCCCTGCTCCTTGCCGACGCCGGCTATCGAGCCTATGAGGTTCCATCCGAGGAACGACATCATGCCCTTGCCCCGCGCCTTGTCCCATTTCAGGTCGCAGCGGCACTGGGGAAAATTGCGCTTGCAGTAGAAGCCGTAAATCACCCTGATGGTCACCGCAATGAGTCCGAGCAGGGCGGCGTAGACCACCAGCTTGTCGTAAGTGGTGAGCGTCAGCAGGTAGACCACCACGAGCTTGAGCGTAACGTCAACTATGCTGACGTAGGCGAAGGCCTTCATCCGCTCGTAGGCTATTATCGCGGCGTTGTAAGGCACGCTCATCACGTCAATCACGAACGTGGCGAGCGAGAGCTGGTACACCCAGTTGGCGGCCGTGTAACGGTCGGCGGGGAAGTTCATGTAGTTGTTCAGGAACCATACGCCCGCCGTCTCGCCGGCCACTATGATTGCCACGCCCAGCAGGGCATGGACCATCACCGCCGTTGAGAACATTCGCCTGACGTCGCCCCCCTCGCCGCGGCCTATTTCTATGGAGAGGAAGCGTTGTGTGGCCGTGGTCATCGCTCCGCTGACGAAGGTGAACATCGTCACCAGGCCGCCGACCACGTTGTATATGCCGAAGTCTGACACGCCAAGCACCTGAAGCACCACGCGCGACGTGTAGAAGCTCACCGCCATGGTGAACAGCATCCTCAAGTAAAGCATCAGCGTGTTCTTCGCTATGCGCTTGTTGTTTTCAAAAGTCCCTGACATTTCCTGCAAATGTAGTTATTTTCCGCGTAAAAGGGCACCGCTCGCGCTGATAATTTGCTATTTGCCGCATGGCGGCGCGCGCCGCGGCAGCCGCGCAGTCAGCCGCCTTCTTTTGGCTGCGTTTGTAACGTGTTGGTATTCAGTGCGTTATAAAAGGCCATGTTTCGCCTTGCAAAACATGGCCTTTTGCAACGTGAAACGTGGCCTTTCGCCTTGCCGTTTGCCGCCTCTTGCGGCTCGGTTTGCAGTTCTGGTGTAAAAGTTCTTATGGCAACAGGGCGTCGAAGACGTCCAACTTTTCTTAACCGCATGTGGAGCGAAGCGCAACTTGCGGTATCAAACGGCCATAAGCATCGTCCTCGAAGAGGGCGAATGGGATTTTGGATTGAACGGTCTTACGGTTATGTGGTTATGCGGTATGCCCCCAAACTTTATAACCGTAATTGCTGTTCGCCCTCTTCGAGGACGGCTTATAGTGTCACGGCCTACCGCAAGTTCCGCTCCCGTTGGTCGCTCCACATGCGGTTAAGCAAAGTTCGCCCCCTTTCGGGGACGGGCTCTACATTTGCACGTCATACACCAAAAGCGCGGACGAGCCTCCTCTTGCGGCTCGGTTTGCAGTTAATACGTTTCACCTTAATATATAATGAAGGTTCAGTATAAGGCTGATGGCTTGTCCGCGGGTCGGTTTCATGGCGGGCAAACCTTGAAATGCCATCTCACGTGCAAGTTCGCAGCCAGTATTGTTCAAGCGGGTTGCAAACCGCTGCCGTATGGGCAGGCACTGCCGTTACGGTTTGCCGGCGCGCCTTGCTTTTAGCTTCTCAACGTCAAGCCTGCGACAGGGGAATGACGTTTGATAGTAATAAATAATGTTAAATATATGTAATGTTTGAGTATTTGGGCAGTGCGTGTTTGCCCGTATGTAATAAAAATGTGTACCTTTGCACGCCGATTATTATCGGGGGTACGCTTAGAGCCCCTGGAACGGAGTGTTAATAGTCGTACTTTTGGCCGAGTGCGATGGTTAGTGAATCGCCGTTCAAAGAGAATTAAAAACGTTTTTTAGTAGTAATTTTAAAATTAGAAATGAACACTTTAAGTTACAAGACTATTTCCGCCAACAAGGAAACGGTTAAAAAGGAGTGGGTCGTGATTGACGCATCTGGCCAGGTTGTAGGCCGTCTCTGCTCCAAGGTAGCCAAAATCCTGCGTGGAAAGTACAAACCGAGTTTCACTCCGCACGTAGACTGCGGTGACAACGTAATCATCATCAACGCCGCCAAGGTTGTCTTCTCAGGCAAGAAGGAGACCGACAAGGTGTATACACGCTACACTGGCTATCCTGGCGGACAACGCTTCAACACGCCCGCCGAGCTGCGCAAGCACTCATACGGTGCGGAGAGAATCATCCGCCACGCCGTAAAGGGCATGCTGCCCAAAGGCCCGCTCGGACGCAGCCTGATGAACAATCTCAAGATTTTCGACGGCACTGAGCATAACATGCAGGCCCAGAAGCCCAAGGCAATAGATATTAACCAGTACAAATAATTGAAGCGACAATGGAACAAATCAATGCAATAGGCCGTCGCAAGAGTGCTGTGGCACGTGTTTACCTCACCGAAGGCACCGGCAAAATCACGATAAACAAGAAGGACATTTCCGTATATTTCCCGTCTGCCATACTGCAGTATGTCGTAAAGCAGCCCCTGCAGTTGCTCGACGTGGCTGAGAAATATGACATCAAGGCCAACCTCGACGGCGGCGGTTTCACAGGCCAGAGCCAGGCTCTGCGCCTCGCGATAGCACGCGCCCTCGTGAAAATCAACGCCGAAGACAAGAAGAACTTGAAAGACCATGGCTTCCTCACACGCGACGCACGCGTCGTAGAGCGCAAGAAGCCGGGACGCCCGAAGGCACGCAAGCGCTTCCAGTTCAGCAAGCGTTAATGTTTGGCATGCGCCTCCCCTGCGGGGGTACGCACGCCTCGCGTTTAGCATCCAAACCGGCGAGACCCGCCACGAAAGCGGCTCTCAGGCGCGCCGCGGCTGCATGAAGCCCCTCGCGCGGCAATCCGCAAAGCGGTTACTTGTCGGCTGGTTCTAACAAAACTAAAAGGAAAGTAAACAACAACAATTAAAAAAAGAACAAAATGTCAAGAACTAATTTTGATATGTTATTGCAGGCTGGCTGCCACTTCGGCCACCTGAAACGCAAATGGAATCCCGCAATGGCTCCCTACATCTTCATGGAGCGCAACGGCATACACATCATCGACCTTCACAAGACGGTCGCCAAGATTGACGAGGCTGCCGACGCACTGAAGCAAATCGCAAAGTCGGGAAAGAAAATTCTGTTTGTTGCTACTAAAAAACAGGCAAAGGAAATCGTCGCCGAAAAGGCCACATCAGTGAACATGCCTTACGTGATAGAGCGTTGGCCGGGCGGTATGCTCACCAACTTCCCCACCATCCGCAAGGCCGTAAAGAAGATGGCTTCCATCGACAAGCTGATGAACGACGGCACATACTCAAACCTCTCAAAGCGTGAAATCCTCCAAATCACACGCCAGCGCGCCAAGTTGGAGAAGAACCTCGGCTCAATAGCCGACCTCACACGTCTGCCTTCTGCACTCTTCGTGGTTGACATCATGAAAGAGGCCATCGCCGTTAAAGAGGCCAACAGGCTCGGCATACCCGTGTTCGCCATCGTTGACACCAACTCAAATCCGCGTGACATCGACTTCGTGATACCCGCAAACGATGACGCAAAGGACAGCGTAGAGGTAATCCTCAACGCTTGCTGCGCCGCCATAGCGGAAGGTCTTGAGGAGCGCAAAATAGAGAAAGCCGACGAGAAGGCTGCCAAGGAACAGGCCGAGGCTGCAGCAATGGAGGACAAACCCAAGCGCGCACGCAAGGCACGCAAGGACGCTCCTGCCAAGGAGGAAGAAGCTCCCAAGGCTGAAGAGGCCGCTGAGGAAGCTCCCGCAGAGGCTTGATTTTTGATTTAAAGCAAACAGGCGGGCAAGCCGCAAGAGACAAGCCGTAGCTTGTGACTTGCCTACCTTATATGAAAGTAACATTTAACTTATTCAGAAAATACAATTATGGCTGTATCAATAGCTGACATACAGAAAATCCGCAAGATGACCGGTGCCGGCCTCGCGGACTGCAAGAAGGCTCTCACCGAGAGCGACGGCGACTTTGACAAGGCGATTGAAATCATCCGCGAGAAGGGTCAGGCCATCGCCGCAAAGCGTAGCGACCGCGAGACTTCTAACGGTTGTGTGCTGGTAAAGGCCGTTGACGGCTTCGCCGCAATGATTGCCTTGAAGTGTGAGACCGACTTCGTTGCCAACGGAAAGGACTTCATCGCCCTGACACAGAGCATCCTCGACGCCGCTGTCGAGGCAAAGGCCAAGACTCTTGACGAGGTTAAGGCTCTGCCCTTGAACGGCAGCACGGTGCAGGATGAGGTTATATCTCGCTCAGGCGTTACCGGCGAGAAGACCGAACTTGACGGCTACCTCTACCTTGAGGGAGGCAATGTTTCTGTTTACGACCACATGAACAAGCACTTGCTTTGCACGATGGTGCAGACCAACAAGCCCGCCGAAGAGCAGGCTCACAACATCGCAATGCAGGTGGCTGCCATGAACCCTGTGGCTCTCGACGAAGCAAGCGTACCCCAGGAGGTTAAGGACAGCGAGCTGAAAGTCGCCATCGAGAAGACCAAGGAAGAGCAAGTCAACAAGGCTGTTGAGGCAGCTTTGAAGAAAGCCGGCTTCAATCTCTACATCGCAGAGAACGAAGAGCATATCAACGAAGGCATCATGAAGGGCAACATCACTGAGGCCCAGGCCGAGGAAATACGCAAAATCAAGAAGGAAACAGCCGAGCAGAAGGCTGCCAACATGCCTGAGCAGATGGTTCAGAACATCGCAAAGGGACGTATGGCCAAGTTCTTCAAGGACTCTTGCCTGCTGAACCAGGAGTACATCCAGGACAGCAAGATGAGCGTTGCAGATTATCTGCGCGCCGCCGACAAGGAGCTTACGGTTGTTGCTTTCAAGCGTTTCACGCTGCGTGCTGAATAATAAAGCAAAAGCAAGAATAATAAAACTTTTCATGTGTTAAGGGGTGTCCGTTTGTGAAAACGGACGCCTTTTTTTGTGTTTCAGGCGAAAAACAGAGTGAAATGTAAGGCCGTATGGATAATTATTAGTATATTTGCAATATTAACATCCTCGGCGGATTGCATTGTGTCATCTGCCGACATAAACTTTAAAATCATGGAAACATACAATCAATCTCCCATGCCGCCGAAGCCGAACAACTACATGGCTTTGGCCATCTTGACAACAATCTTCTGCTGCCTTCCTTTCGGAATAGTAGGCATTGTGAAGGCGTCGAAAGTCAATTCGCTGTACATGCTGAAGCAGTATGACCTTGCCATGCAGGCGTCCGCTGACGCAAAGAAGTGGAGCATAATAGGTATAGTGGCAGGCCTTGTAGTTGGCATCGCTTATGCTGCGCTTACTCTCATTTATGGCGCGGCATTGTATTCGTTGTAAACGCAGTAGAGTAGGTGAGGTTCTCACGAGCGTGGGTGCTTCTGTTGGCTGTCGGCGTTGTGGTGGGTCTTTATTTCCTTGACCCCGTAAAGTACGTGCTGATGCCCAAGTGCCCGTTCAAGATGCTTACCGGCCTTAGTTGTCCGGGGTGCGGCATACAGCGGGCTATCCACGCCCTGCTGCACGGTGACGTGGCCGGGGCCGTGAAGTACAACTTCTTTTTGGTGTATTCCGGTCCTTACGCCATGGCGTTTGTCGTGCAGCGTTGGGTGCTTACGGGCGAGTGGCAGCGCAAGGTGGGCGACTTCATCGAGAACAAGTGGCTTGTGAACTTTTACATCGTGACATTCTGCATTTGGTTTGTCGTAAGAAACGTCTTGGGGGTTTGAAACACCCGTAACATCTAAACATTTGGCTTATGGACAGTGAAAGGGTGGAGCAGTTGCTCCTTATACACGGCTCGAAGCTGCCGCCTGGGAGCTTTGACATTGTGCGTGAGAAGTTGTGCAGGTGCAACGACGCAACGCGCGCGAGTATCGTAATGTCACAACTGAAAGACCCCACAATTTCCTTGATCCTGTCAATTTTGTTAGGCTATTTCGGAGTTGACAGGTTTTACATCGGTTCCGTGGGCATTGGCGTGGGCAAGTTGTTGACTTGTGGAGGTGCGTATATATGGTGGATAGTGGACATTTTCCTGATAATGGACGCCACACGTGACAAGAACCTTGAAACGATATTGACGCTGTTGTAGCTTTTCCGGCAGACAAGCGACGAGGAACAGCAGACAAGTTTACAGGGACGAGCAGACAAGTTACGAGCAGACAAGCAGACAAGGAGATTTGCCTTGCTGTTTGTCTGCTCGTTTTTCTTTCGTTCACTTGTCGCTGCCCGCTCGTTTGCTTGTTGCTGTTAACTCGTCTGCTTGTCCCTGCCTGCTTGTCTGCTCGTTACTGTAAACTTGTCTGCTTGTCCCTGCTCGCTCGTCTGCTTGTTACTGCCTGCTTGTCTGCTTGTTACTGCCTGCTCGTCTGCTCGTCCCTGTCCGCTCGTCTGCTTTATATATTTTGCGGTTTCATTGAAAAGTGTTATCTTTGCGGGCAGAGGCGGAGCGTTGTCCGTGCCGCGTCGTTCGGTTGCGCCACCCGTGCCAGGCGGGTTTGCGGAAGACGGCCTTTCGCGTTGCAAAAGGCCGTGAACGGCGGCGTGAAATGTGGCCTTTCGCGAGGCTGTTTGCCGTGTTTTGCAATATGGGCGCGCATGCGGTGATATTCGGGCGGCCTCCTGCCAATATATATAAGGTGATAGGATATGAAGATTTTTGCAGTAGGGATGAACTACATCCTGCACAATAAAGAGCTTGACGGGGCGTTATATAAACCAGAAGAACCGGTGATTTTCACCAAGGCCGACTCGTCTTTGCTGAAAGACCGTAAGCCGTTTTTCATGCCTGACGACCTCGGGCGCATCGACTATGAGGGCGAGTTGGTGGTGCGCATCTGCCGTTTGGGCAAGAGCATACCGCAGAGGTTCGCCCACAGGTATTACGACGCGGTGACCGTCGGCGTTGACTTCACCGCCCGCGAGCTGCAGCGCAAGCTGCGCGCCGAGGGCAAGCCGTGGGACTTGTGCAAGAGTTTTGACGGAGCGGCTGTCATAGGCGAGTGGGTGGATGTGGCCAAGCTGAGGGACATTCAGGCGTTGCGCTTCCGCCTGGACAGGAACGGGCAGACCGTGCAAGAAGGCTGTTCGGCCGACATGCTGTTCAAGGTGGACGAGCTGATTGCCTACATCAGCCGCTGGTTCACGCTGAAGACGGGCGACCTGCTCTATACGGGCACGCCGGCCGGGGTAGGTCCGGTCAGCGTCAACGACCATATTGAGGGCTGGATAGAAGACCGCAAGGTATTGGATTTCAATGTAAAATGATAAAAGCTAAACTTTTTTTGCCGCTGCTCGCGCTGCTGGCTTTCTGTGTGACAGGTGTCAGCGGAAAGTCGGAAAAGTTCTTTAACCTCACGGCTGACGAGGTTAAGATTGACAGCGTGTTGCCATATTTCACATACTCGATGCCGCTCGAAGGGGCGTGGGAAGACTCTGTTTACACGGTAAGCATAGAGTATCCCGAGTTCCTGGAGATGAGCGACGCCGACGCCGGGCGTTACGATCAGATAACCGGCAAGCCGCTGCCGCCGCTGCCGGCCGTCACCTCACGTGTTGTGGTAGAGCGCAGGCGTGGGCATCTTGAAGTGGCGTTCGTGCCGCTGGTGGAGCGTGGAGGCAAGCGGATGAAGCTCGTCAGCTTCATGCTCGATGTCAAGTCGCGCCCGGTTGGCCGTGCCAAGGCCGCCACGAGGGCCGCCGCCTCAAGGTCGCGCGCCGACCGCTACGCGGCTCACTCTGTGCTGGCTTCGGGCACGTGGGCAAAAATACGTGTGCCGTCAACCGGCGTATACGAGCTGACCGAGGCCTTGGTGCGCAGCGCGGGGCTGAGCGACATCAGCCGTGTGAAGGTGTACGGCTACGGCGGAGCTTTGCAGAACGAGGTGCTGACGGAAGAAGACCTCGTGAAATACGACGACCTCAAGGAGGTGCCCACCTGCATGGTGGGCGGTCGCAGGCTGTTCCACGCCCAAGGGCCTGTGTCATGGAGCAGCGAGAAAGCCAGGAGCCGCACGCGCAACCCCTATTCGGACTACGGCTATTACTTCCTGACCGAGAGCGACGGCGATCCGCTCACGGTTGACAGTACGGCCTTCGTAGACTCGTTCTATCCCTCGGCTGACGATTACCATGCGCTGCACGAGGTTGACAACTTCGCCTGGTTCCAGGGCGGGCGAAACCTCTTCGAGGACGACCCTATAAACTTGGGGGCGTCAAAGAGTTACGTGCTTGCGCCCCCGTCGGCCGTGCCCGGCGACGCGAGCGTGACAGTGGCGGCCACCGTGGGGCAGCCGTCAACGGTGAGGGTCGCCATCAACGGCGTTGACGTAGGCACGCTTGAGTTCAAGTCATTCTCAGATTATGACGAGGGGAAGGAGGTGATGCAGACGTATGACATACAAAACACCGGCATCGCCGACACCATCACCCTGACCACCGTTTCGGGCGGGCCGGCGCACCTTGACTACATCTCGGCCAGCTATGCCAACCCCGCTCCGAGGCCGACGCTGGCCGGACGGTCGTTCCCCTCGCCTGAGTACGTCTACAACATAACCAACCAAGACCACCACGCCGACCCCCAGGCCGACATGGTGATAATAGTGCCCACGACGGCGAAGCTCACCGCCGAGGCGCAAAGGCTGAAAGAGTTTCACGAGCAGAGGGACGGCATGAGGGTGAACATCGTGCCGGCCGACGAGCTGTACAACGAGTTCTCGAGCGGCACGCCTGACGCAAACGCATACCGCAGGTATCTCAAGATGATGTATGACCGCGCCGAGACAGAGGCCGACATGCCGTCGTACCTGCTGCTCTTCGGCGACTGCGTGTGGGACAACCGCCTGAACACGGCCGAATGCCAAGGGCTCAACGCCGACGACCTGCTGCTATGCCACGAGAGCGAGAACTCGTTCAGCTACGTGGATTGTTACATTGACGACGGCTTCTTCTGCTGTCTTGACGACGGTGAGGGCGGCAACCCGAGCGAGACCGACAAGCTCGACGTGGCCGTGGGGCGTTTCCCCGTGCGCACGGCTGCCGAGGCCAAGATAATGGTTGACAAGACCATACGCTACGCCGAGAATAAGAACGCCGGGGCGTGGCAGAACCTGTTCGTCTTCATGGGCGACGACGGCGACGAAAACAGGCACATGGACGACGCCGACCAGATGGCCACGCTGACCGAAAGCATCAACCACTCGTTCCAGGTGGAGCGCATAATGTGGGACGCCTACAAGCGCGAGAGTTCGTCTACGGGCAACTCTTACCCCGATGTCACCCGCATAGTGAAGCAGCGTCAGGCTTCGGGGGCGTTGATAATGAACTACTGCGGGCACGGCCGCCCCGACCAGATGTCACACGAGAGGGTGCTGACCGTCAACGACTTCGCCTCGTTCACAAACGAGAACCTGCCCCTGTGGATTACCGCCTCGTGCGACATCATGCCCTTTGACGGCCTTGAGACCAACATCGGCGAGACCGCCGTGCTTAACGAACACGGCGGGGCTGTGGCCTTCTTCGGCACAACACGAACCGTCTTCACCGACCGTAACAACGCCATCAACAAGGCTTACCTGAGGGCGTTGCTCACGCCCGGGGACGGCGGATACGTATCCATAGGCGAGGCGCAGAGGCTCGCCAAGAACAATCTGATTGAGACAGGGGCTGACAGGACAGAGAACAAGCTGCAATATTCGCTGCTCGGCGACCCTGCCCTGAAGCTTAACGTGCCTAAGGCCGGAGCCGTGATTGACAGCATAAACGGCGTCAACCTGGCCGAGGCTGACGAGCTGCCGCAGATCTCTGCCGGCTCTGTTGTCACGGTAAAAGGGCACATCGAGGCTGCCGGCGGCGGCACTGACACGTCGTTCGGCGGAGTGGTGACGGCCTTGGTGAGAGACGCCGAGACGGAAGTGGAATGCCGCCTGAACGACACTTCGGCTGACGGCGCAAGCACGCCGTTCAGGTATTCTGACCGCAGCACGGTGCTGTTCAACGGCAACGACAGCGTTCGCGGCGGCGAGTTCACCATAACTTTCGCCGTTCCGAGGGACATTGACTACAGTGACGATACCGGTCTAATCAACATCGTGGCGGTAAATTCCTCAACGCTTGAGGCTGTGAACGGCAGCAACGGCGACTTCATCGTGGGCGGCACGGGCGCGCTTGGCAATGACTCCATAGGTCCGTCCATCTACTGTTATCTCAATTCTCCAGCCTTTGTGAACGGAGGCAACGTTAACACCACGCCTTACTTCGTGGCCGAAATATCCGACAAGGACGGCCTTAACACCACCGGCAGCGGCGTTGGGCATGACCTCGTGCTGACCATCGACGGCGACATGGCCAAGACTTACGTGCTGAACGAGAACTTTGAGTACGACTTCGGCAGCTACACGCGCGGCCGCACCTATTATAATATACCGGCGTTGACACCGGGCAAGCACACCCTGAAGTTCCGCGCTTGGGACATATTGAACAATTCTTCTACCGCCGAACTGACATTTAATGTCGTCAGCGGGCTGTCGCCGAGCCTTTACAGCATCGATTGTACGTCAAATCCCGCCACCACAAGCACGACGTTCATCATCACGCATGACCGTGCCGGAAGCAACCTCGACGTTGAGATTGAGGTGTTTGACGTCAGCGGGCGGCCTCTGTGGAAGCATGCCGAGAGCGGCGTGTCGGCGTCAGGCGCGTACACGGTTGACTGGGACCTTACCGGCAACGATGGCGGACGCTTGGGCACAGGCGTTTACATCTATCGCGTGAAGCTCGGCGGCGACGGCAGCGGAATGGTGTCGAAGGCGAAGAAACTCATAATAATCAACTGACAAACGTGTGCCTCTTGCGCTGCAAGTGGCGTCTGGCGGTCGGGAATTTGGCAATTGAAGCTGTTGCGTGTGGTGGGTTGCCGAGTTCCCGACTGTTAATTTTCGTTTGCAAGCCTTTGCCGTACAATAATAAAGTAAAAAATCAGTTATTAAGAAGGACGCCTTTTCCATGCATGCGGATGGCATGGAAAGACGTGCTGTCATAAATGTCATTGAAAATCAAAAGACACGATGAAAAATTTTCATAAGATACTCGTTACGATGTTGATGGCGGTTGTTTCTGTCTGCGCATACGGCCAGGAGAAGACCGACATATTCAATCCCGAGAAGAACTCGGTCACGTCTCAGACCATCGCCCCTGACGCCCGTGCCGCCGGTATGGGTGATGTCGGCGCGGCGACCGACCCTGACGTGGTGTCGCAATACTGGAACCCGGCCAAGTATCCGTTCTGTATCAGCCGCGCGGGGGTGGCCCTCAACTATACGCCTTGGCTGCGCCAGCTCGTCAACGACATGGACTTGGCCTATCTCGCGGGCTATTACCGCATCGGAGATTACAGCGCGGTGTCGGCGTCTCTTCGTTATTTCTCGCTGGGAGAGGTGATGTCGAGTGACGGCGACGGCATGACCATCAATCCTTACGAGATGTCCGTGGACGTCGCTTACTCTCTTATGCTGAGCGAAAAGTTTTCAATCGCCGCCGCGGTGAGGTGGATTTACTCTGACCTTACGTACGATTACACCGACGATACGTCGCCAGGAAGCGCGTTTGCGGCCGACATCGCTTGTTATTACAACGACTACATAATGATAGGCGAGCGTGAATGCCAGCTTGGTTTGGGTCTGAACATCAGCAACATAGGTAGCAAAATCACTTTCGGAGGCAGCGACCAGAGCGAGTTCATACCGGCGAACATGCGTCTCGGAGCGGCCTTGATGGTGCCAATCGACGAGTACAACCGCTTCACCATCGCCGCTGACGCCAACAAGTTGCTTGTCCCCACGTACCCGATACAGGAAGACGGCGAGTCAGGAGAGGACTATGAGCAGCGTGTCCAGAAAGATTATTACGACATATCGAGCATCGCCGGAATATTCAAGAGCTTCGGCGACGCGCCCGGCGGCTTCAAGGAAGAGCTGCAGGAGATACGCTGGAGCGTCGGCGCGGAGTATGTTTACAATGACAAGTTCTCGCTTCGTGCCGGTTACCACCACGAGTCTGAGAACAAGGGTAACCGCAAGTATTTCACGTTTGGTGCGGGTTTCCGCATGAGCGCGTTCTCCCTTGACTGCGGATATGTGTGGGCTACGGCCAAGAGCAACCCGCTCGACCAGACGCTCCGCTTCACCCTTTCGTTCGACATGGACGGCATCAAGGATTTGTTCAGAAGGTAATTATCGAGGAATAAAGGAATAATCAAGCGCAGCAGTTAAGACAAATGTCTCATGGATTGTATTCAATCAGAGAATACGTTTTGCCAAATGTTTGTCTTAGCTTCTGCGCTTCATTGTTCATTAACCCTTAAAGCATTTTCAATATGAATATCAGAGTAGGTCTGGGCTACGATGTCCACCGCCTTGTTGAGGGGCGCGACTTGTGGCTTGGCGGCATTAAGATTGAACACAGCATGGGCCTGTTGGGGCATAGCGACGCCGATGTGTTGATACATGCGATATGCGACGCGCTGCTCGGAGCGGCCAACATGCGCGACATAGGTTATCATTTTCCTGACACTTCGGCTGACACTTTGAACGTTGACAGCAAGGTTTTGCTGCGCAAGACGGTGGAACTGATTGCCACAAAGGGCTACAGCGTAGGCAACATTGACGCCACCGTGTGCGCCGAGCGGCCTAAAATCAACCCGCATGTGCCGGCCATGAAGGCGTGCCTTGCCGGTGTCATGGGCGTTGACGAGGACTGTATCTCTATCAAGGCTACAACCACCGAGCGTCTCGGCTTCACCGGTCGCGAGGAGGGAATCAGCGCGTATGCCGTGGCTTTGATTTCTTTAGCAGACAAGCAGTCAGCAGACAAGTGACAAGCGTTCAGCAGACCAGCGACAAGCAAACAAGCAGACAAGTGACGAGCAGACCAGGAAGAAGCTGTAAATCAACAACCGGTTATACAAATCTCCTTGTCTGCTTGTTTGCTTGTCGCTGGTCTGCTGAACGCTTGTCACTTGTCTGCTGACTGCTTGTCTGCTGAAAACAATTATTCGATATCCTTGATTTTCCTGGCCGGCACGCCGCCTACCACGGTGTTTGCCGCCACGTTTTTCGTGACCACCGCCCCCGCGGCAATCACGGCGTTGTCGCCTATGGTGACGCCTTTCAGTATAGTCGAGTTTGAGCCTACCCACACGTTTTTGCCCAAAACGATTGGCGCGGGCGTCATGCTGCGGCGGTCTTCGGGCTTCAGTCCGTGGTCGAGCGTGGCGAATACCACGTTATGCCCGATTTGGCAGCGGTCGCCTATGAATACGCCTCCGTGGTCCTGGAAGTGGCAACAGTCGTTGATGAACACGTTGTCGCCTATGTGTATGTTCTTGCCGAAGTCGGTGTAGAACGGCGGGAACATCTTGAACCCCTTGCCTACGGGGTGCCCGAACAGTTCTTCCAGCAGTCCGTTTATTTCCTCCTGGCTGTGGTAGGCCGAGTTCAGCTTGAACGTCAGCCTCCTGGCCTCGTTGCTCATTTCGTCCATCAGGCTGTACACTTCGGGCGTGTCCAACGGTTTTCCCGTCTTGACAAGTTCCAAAAAATCTTGCAGTGTCATGTCTTGTTCGCTTTTATTGTTTCCTTGTTGCAAAGTTACTCATTCCTGCGCGTCCGCAAGGTAGCCGCCTTACGTTTATTGTTATATATTTTACTGATTTTCATCCGCTGCTTGCCGTTACTCCCGTTTAATGCTTATTTTTGCATGACTACAGTACATTCATCGTTTAAGTATACAAAAATCAAGGATTATGGAGATAAAGAACATCCATTTGGTTTATTTCAGCGCGACGTTCACCACGCGCAGGGTGTTGCGTGAGATTGCGCGCGTCATTGGGGCAAGCGTGGTTGAGCATGACTTTACGTGCGGCCTTCCTTTCGGCGAGTTGCGCGTTGACGGCGAGGGCGACCTGCTCGTTGTCGGCGCGCCAGTCTACGCCGGGCGGCTGCCCGTGCGCGCGGCGAGGGCTTTCGGTATGCTGCGCGGCGCGCATACGCCGGCCGTGGCCGTGTGCGTCTACGGCAACCGCGACTATGACGACGCGCTTGTGGAAGAGCAGGACATCATCGAGGCCAACGGCTTCAAGACGGTGGCCGCCGGGGCTTTCATAGGCCGCCATTGCATATTTCCCAAGGTGGCGGCCGGCCGTCCCGATGCCGACGACATGCGCAAGGTGGCCGATTTCGCGTCACGCTGCGCCGACCTGCTTGGCCGCACGGCCGACGTAACATCGCTGCCGCGGCTCAACGTCAAGGGCAACCGCCCTTACAAGCAGGGCGGGGCGTCAACGTTCAGCCCCGTGGGCGACAAGGATGCGTGCAGCCGTTGCATGACATGCGTCAGCCAGTGCCCCATGGAGGCCATCCCGGCCGGTTCGCCTTGGACGACCGACGGCGACAGGTGCATAGCCTGCGGGCGGTGCGTTGTGGTGTGCCCTGAGCGTTCGCGCGCTTTCGGGGGCGACGCTTACAGGGGGTTCGAGGCCAAGTTCGTAAGCGCGTTCTCAGTCCGGCGCGAGCCAGAGACGTTCTTCCCCGTGTTGGGCTGAATGGAAATGCCATGCGCACAAACAGGCAATGAAACCGCAATAGGCCGCCTTTCGCTTCATGAAAGGCGGCAAACTGCAATGCAAGAGGCGGTCTTTTGAACTTCAAAAGGCCGCCTCTTGCATTGCGTTGAATGTCAGTAAGATAAGCCGTTGCCGAGCGTCAGGCGTCGGCTTTCAGGTCGTCGCCCCAGTGGGTTACGGCCTCGCGCGCCTCGCGCTCGCGTATCTCCTTTGCTTTTTTGGGGTAGAATATCATGCGGAGCGACTGGTTGTAGTTGAAATAGTTCCACATCCAGTTGAGCAGCACCACCAGCTTGTTCCTCACGCCGAGAATGGAGCGCAGGTGTACCACGAGCCACATAACCCACGCCACGAAGCCGCTCATCTTGATGTTTGAGAACTCTGCCACGGCCTTGTTGCGCCCCACGGTGGCCATAGAGCCGAGGTTCTTGTACTTGAACGGGCGCAAGTCCTTGCCCTTCTCCATGCGCTTGATGTTGCGCGCCAGGTTCTTGCCCTGCTGTATGGCCACCTGCGCCAGTTGCGGATGCCCGTTGGGGTAGTCCTCGTCGCCCTCCATGATGCACTGGTCGCCTATGCAGAACACTCCGTCCATGCCCTCCACGCGGTTGAAGCGGTCAACCCTTACGCGCTGTCCGCGGCCGAGATGCTCCTTGCTTATGTTGCCTACGGGGCTTCCGGCCACGCCGCTCACCCAGATGAACGTGCGCGTTGCCAGTTCGCTTCCGTCGGCCAGGGTGACCTTGTGGTCGCGATAGTCGGTCACCATCTTGTTCAGCAGCACGTTCACGCCCATCCTGCGGAGAAACTTCTCCACGGCCGCCGACGACTCGGGCGACATGCCTGACAGCAGCCTGTTGCCCGCTTCTATCAGGTAGATGTTCATCAGGCTCGGGTCAAGGTCGGGGTAGTCATGCGGCAGCACCGTGCGTTTCATTTCCGACAACACGCCGGCCACCTCCACGCCCGTTGCCCCTCCGCCTACTATCACCACGTTGAGCAGCTCCTGTTGCTCCACTTTCGTGGCGCATGTTATGGCCCGCTCGATGTTGGCGAGTATGGCGTTCTGCAGGCCCATGGCCTCGGCCACGGTCTTCATCGGCATCGCCCCGTCCTCTACGTTCTTGTTGCCGTAGAAGTTTGTGGTTGTCCCCGCCGCCAGCACGAGGTAGTCGTATTCTACCTTTCCGATTGAAGTCTGTATCATCTTCTTCTCCGGATATATGGCCCTAAGCTCCGCCATGCGGAAGTAAATGTCCTTGCTGCGCTGCAGGATTTTCCTGAACGGGAAGGAGATGGAGCTTGGCTCCATGCCAGCCGACGCCACTTGGTATATCAACGGGGGAAACTGGTGGTAGTTGTTGCGGTCGATTAGCACAATCTGCATGCCTGAGTGCTTCAGCTTGTTGGCCACTTTCAGGCCGCTGAAGCCGCCTCCTACTATTACGACCCGCTTCTTGTCGCCTTTTTCTATGTTCAGACTCATGCTGTGTTCCTTGGTTAAGTTGGTTGTTACTGATACTTTTGCTAAGACTTGGGCAAAGTTAACGCTTTTAGCGTTAATGATGTGCTGAAAACTTTGGTTTGTGTCCTTAGAGCCTGATTTTTTGACATATGTAAAGTCTCCTCAGCCAACAGCCACGGTGTGTGCTTTCCTGCGGTTTTGCAAAAGGCCGCCTTTCGTCGTGCGAAAAGCGGCCTTTTGGCGTGCCGTTTGCGCCCTTTTGCAATGCGAAAGGGCGTCAATCGTAAACGCCTCTGCGGCGTGCGTCTATGTCGTTCATTTTCTTCAGTCTGTCGGGTGAGTACGTCCGGCTGTGTCGGTCGATGAAGTCGAACAGCATGAAGGCGCGGTCCAGCACCGCCGTGCGTGCCGGTTCGCTTAGTGAGTCGGCCTCGGCGTAATACAGCTCGGCCAGCATGTTGATGCGTTCAAGGCGTTCTTCTTCAGGGTATTTCCCGAATGACTGCATCACGTCTTCAAGCGTGGCGGTGTGGTAAAAGGTGTAGTCGCCTACGTATTGTGTGAACAGGCGGCGCACCTCTTCCTGCCTTTCGCCCGCCTCGTTTTTCTCTATGAGCCTCTGCAGGGCTGCCATGAACTCGCGGATAAGCCGCTGTATATAGTCGCGTTGGAGCATAATTGTTTTTATTTTGAAGTTAAAGAATTTAAAAGAAGTTTTTCGCTTCGCTCAAGGAAACTCCCGCTCCCTGTGGTCGCAAAGAAGTTAAAGACAAATGCTTTGTATTAATAAGTCGGCTATAAGTAAACATATTGCTTTTTGCGAAGGTCTCGTATACTTGTCACTTGTCTGCTTGTCACTGTGAATAAAGCATTTGTCTTTAACTACTTAGCTCACGCAGTGAGCGATAACTACTCTAACTACTTTAACTACTTGATAAGACATATTCATACAGTTCCTTGTAAAACGGGTGGCGGGTCATGGTCGGCACGTCGCCCATTATGATGAGTTTCATGCGTGCCCGGGTGATGGCCACGTTCATGCGGCGCAGGTCCGACAGGAAGCCTATCTGCCCGTCGGCGTTCGCCCTGACAAGCGATATGATGATGATGTCGCGCTCTTGCCCCTGGAAGCCGTCCACCGTGTTCACCGTGACGAGGCTGCGGTAGGGCTTGAAGAACTCTTTCTTGCGGATGAGTCGCCTCAGTAGCTGCACCTGTGCGCGGTAAGGCGAGATTACGCCTACGTCGATGCGCTCTTCAAGGATGCGCTCCTTGCCTATTTTCGTGAAGTAGTCTTGCAGCACGCCGAGCGTCAGGTCGGCCTCGGCGCGGTTGATGCGGCCGAAGCTCTCGCCGACAAACTCCTCCTTGCCGTCAGTCCCTGACGTGTCAATCCACGTCATCGGGATGTCGAAGTCGAGTATTCCGCGGTACTTGATTTGTGGCGCGGCCTCTACCATTCCGCCGTAAAACCAGTCGCTTGAGAAGCGCATGATGCGTTCGTTCATGCGGTATTGCGTCTTCAGCAGCGTCACAACCTCGGGCTTCTGCTTCACTATGCGCTCCATGAGCGTCGTTGCCAGGCCGCCGCGCAGGGCCGCTATGCTCTTCACCGTCGGCGGAAGCTGGCAGTGGTCGCCCGCAAGGATGACGCGGGTGGCCTTCCTTATGGCTATCCAGCACGCCGCCTCGAGGGCTTGCGCGGCCTCGTCGATGAACAGAGTGCCGAACTTCTGTCCGGCCAGCAGGCGGTTCGCGCTGCCCGTAAGGGTTGAGGCTATGACGCGGGCTTCGCCGAACAGTTGCGCGTTGATGCGCACTTCAAGCTCTGTGGCGCGGCTTTTCAGGCGTTCCATCTTCTGGTGGTAGCCGTCGTCGCGCCGCCTGTTGCGGTTCTGGCGCAGCTTCCTTATTGCCTCGCGGATGCTCCACAGTTGCGGATAGTCGGGGTGGTCGGCGAACCGCCGTTCGTAAGTGAACGACAGCATCTTGTCGTTCACCTTCACGGGGTTGCCTATGCGCAGCACGTTGACGCCGCGGTCAACGAGCCGTTCGCTAATCCAGTCAACCGCCATGTTGCTCTGCGCGCACACAAGCACCTGGTTCTCGCGGCGCAGCGTCTCGTAGATGGCCTCCACGAGGGTTGTCGTCTTGCCCGTGCCCGGCGGTCCGTGTACGATGGCCACGTCCTTGGCGCGGAGTACGTTGTTCACCGCCTGTTCCTGCGTAGGGTTCAGCCAGGGGAAGCGTATGGGGGCAAACGAGAATGTCTCGGCCTTCTGCCGCGAGCCGAACAGGTCGCGCAGGTAGGCCAGTCGGTTGCCTTTGGCGTTGATGACACGGTTCAGGGCTTCGAACATCAGCTTGTAAGTGGTTTCGTCGAAGAACAGTTGCACGCCCACGTCAGCCGTGGTCTGCAGCTTGGCGAGCGGCGCGTTGTCAGGCACGGTGACTACCATCCTGTCGCCGTCAACGTAGCTTACGGTGCCCGTGAAGAGGAAATCAGCCCCTCCCGGCCTCCCCTGTGGGGAGGAACTTGGTTTGTCTTCTTTGGTGTCCTTACTCCTCCCCACAGGGGAGGTTGGGAGGGGCTTCTGAACGAAGAACACCACGGGGCGGCCGAACTCGAAGTTGTGTTCAATCTCGTTGTCCTGCGTGCGCAGCACTTCCACGGCCAACTGGTTCAGCGAGTTGTAGTAACTCTTGCCCACGCTGACGGGAAACCATGCGTCGCCGCGCTTCACCTTGCGCTGCAAGCCCATGGCTTCGGACTGGCGGCGGAACTCCTCTTTCTCGCAGTTGTATTCCATCTCAAGCAGCAGCTTGTGCTGCATGAGGACCTGTACGGGTGATGATGAATAGTTGTCCACAAGTGCAAAGATAGGCGTTTTCTCAGGAGTTAAGGGAGCAAAAGTAGTAAAAGTAGTTAAAGACAATTGCTTTTTTCATTTTCGCCCGCCACCAGCATTTTTGCCGTTCACGGCCTTTCGCTTTACAAAAGGCCGCAAACGGCAATGCGAAAGGGCATCTTTTGCATGCCAAAAGATGCCCTTTCGCAATACGTTGGATGTCAGGGTGTTATGCCGTTTGCAGGGAGATGCGGGTGGCATGGCGGCGGGTGGTGGGGAGTTTGTGCCCAAAGCCTGTTGCAGCCTTGCTCCATGCAATCCACGGGAGAGTGTCATTCAGGCTTTTGCCTTTTCGTATTTCCGGCAGAAAATGACGAACGACAGCAGTCCCAGCATGACGAACGGCACGCCGGCCAAGGCCGCGTAGCGGGGCGGAAGGCCGGCGGCGATGGGCAGTCCGCCGCAGAATGCGCCCAAGGCGTTGCCCAAGTTGAAGGCCACCTGTATGCTCGCCCCGCCCAGGAGTTCGCCGCCCGGGGCGTATTTCAGGATGAGGAACTGTTGCGGACTGCTCACGGCGAAGAGGCATCCGGTGCATACCACCATCAGCGCGGCCGACAGCCAGCCGCAGTCGGCCAGCCAGAAGATGAGCAGCAGCGTGGCTATCGCGACGCACTGGGTCGTGGCCACCACGTGCCCCGGGCGGTGATGGTCGCACAGGCGGCCGCTTATCATGTTGCCGGCCACCATGCCGAAGCCGGCGGCAATCATCAGTGCGGGCAGCGTGTCGGCACTGAAGCCGCCGCTGATGAGCAGCGGGCTGACGTAGCTGTACCAGCAGAATATTCCCCCGTTGGCGAGCATCGTGGCCGCAAGTATGAGCCACGGGGCGTCGTTTTTCAAGAAGGCGAACTGGTGGCGGAAGCCTTTGTCAGGCAGCGCGCCCACGCCCGGAACCCATTTCCAGATGTAGTACACCACAATAAGGCTGACGAACATCACCAGAACGAAAGGCAGCCGCCATGAGACCGTTGAGCTAAGCCCTGTGGCTAAGGGCACTCCGAAGAGGTTGGCCACGGTCATGCCCGCAACCATTATTGACACGGCACCCGTCTTGTGATGCTCGTCGGCAAGGCGCACGGCCACGATTGACGCCACGCCGAAGTACGCGCCGTGGGGCAGTCCGGATATGAACCGGGCCGCAAGCAGCATCCAGTAGTTGGCCGAGAAGGCCGCCAGCGTGGAGCCGAGGAGTATCATGCACGACAAGGCGAGCAGGATGTTCTTCAGCGGATACTTGTGAACCACCACCAACAGGGGCGCGCCGCAGCAGACGCCTACGGCGTAGGCCGAAATCAGGCGGCCCGCCTCGGGTATGCTTACGCCGAGGCTTCGGGCCACGTCGGGCAGTATGCCCATCATCACGAATTCGGCTATCCCGAGCGCGAGAGTGCCGAACGCGAGAGCTATCAAGCTTTTCTTCATAATTTTGTTATCCTTTTGTACTTTTTACCTTTGTTCTTTTCGTCCTTGGCTACAACGCCATCGTGTCAGGCACGGGCTGCTCCCTGTCAATCGCCTTGCGCAGGTCGTCGGAGCTGAAGGTGAACACATGGCCGAGGATGCCGAACGAAACGGTCTTCGACTCGTCGCCGTAATGCACCGTGCTGACAGAGAAGATGAGGTAGTTGTCAACCTCCATGAACTGCCCGACGGCCGCGTTGACAATCTGTTTGGCTATCGCGCCGCCGAACATTCCGCCAAGCAGGTCAATCGTAGGGCTGCCTGTGTCGGGAGAGCCCATCTCGCTTTGCACCACTTCCATGATTTCGTGTGTCACGGCGTCGCGGTGCTTGCGCTCGTCGGGGCAGGTCATCAACAGCAGGAAAAACACCAACGCGGCCACGCCCAGTCGCAAGGCCGTGTTGCGCTTGCGCCTGTCGGTGTGCGGAGCGGCGGCATCCATGCCGGCGCAAGGCTGCTTTTCGTTCTCGGCATGAGGCTCTTCCTGCCCGCCTTGAGCCTCTTCCCGGGGCTGCACTGGCGGCGGGGCGGGCGTTGTTGCGGCCTTTGCGGCCAGCACGTCTTTCAGTTCCGCCACCTGCCATGCCGGCGTCCACTGCTTCATGCTCTCGTTCCACACAAGCGTTTCTGACGTAATTCCCATTTCGGCGAGCTGCCCTATGGTGTAAGGGCCTTGCTGCTTGTTGTCTTTATAGATGAAGTATTCCATTTCTTTTTGAATTGTTTCTTGAGTTGCAGAGGTGGATTTGGGGAGTTAAAGGAGTTAAGGAAGTTAAAGGAGTTAAAGACAAATGTTTCGCTGGTTGATAAAGCCCAACTCTTATAGGACGATTTGTGATGCTATTGTCCTTAACTCCTTTAACTTCCTTAACTCCTTTAACTCCTCGTGTCAACTCCTTTATTTCCCCCATGCCAACTCCTTTAACTCCTGATGAAAGCTATCCTGGTTACTTGCCAATGCCATACTTCTGCCGCCACGTTTCATACCGTTTCAGCACGTCCACGCCGTCAGAGTTGTACCAACTGTAGCCGTTCCTGCGCTCGTATCCGATTTCGCTGAGGCTGTAACGCTTCATGCCGTCACGGTCGCAGAAGAAGGGGCGGTTGTCCTCCAGCGTGTAGAAGCGCGCCCACAACGGCTCGCACGGGGCGTCGTCCTGTGCGCACGGCACTAAGCGAGTGTCCTTCTTGCCCTCGGCGTTGGTGTACCTTTCAAGGCGCATGCCCGTTATCTTGCTCTTCTTGAACCACGCCACGGCGTCCTCCACGCACTGGCGTATCTCCATTGACGGCTTTGACAGCGACATGAGGAACAGCACTATGTCGTCGCTCTCTTGGCCTGACAGCGACGCAAGTTCGTAGGCACGGGCGTTGGCCGGCTGCAGGGTGTTCTCGTCATGCTGCGCGCACCAGACGGTCTTGCGCCCGTCCTGCACAACCTGGGTTCTCAATATGCAGCTTACGCCCTTGTCGAGCGCGGCCTTGGCCTTGGCTCTCACGCTGTCGGGCAGGAACGTGAAGGGGGCTTTGCCCTTGGCGGCGTCACGCATGAGCTTCAGCACGTTCACCATGGCATCGTCGTTGTAGGTGATGTGTGTATAGTATCCTTTCGGCAGGGGATAGAACTGCGGCCACCCGCCGTTGTCGTACTGGGCCTCGAACAGGTAGCCGAAGCCGCGCAGGGCGGCATCTCGGTATTTCGCGTCTTTGGTGGTGTTGTACAGGCGTGAGAGGTAGACAATCTCCGTAGTTGTGGCCTTGTTGTCAATCGTGGCGTAACGCTTGCCGTCCTTCAGTTCGCTGATTTTCTTGCGTGAGGAGTCTGTCAGCGGGTTTTGCAGTTGCATGTTCTTTGGCCATCCGCCCGTGGCGTGCTGGTAAAACAGGAGGTTGTCGCCTATGCGCGCCGCTTCGGCGGTGGTGAAAAAAGCGTCTTTCGCGTTTTTGGCGAACGATGTCCAGCGTTCCTTCTTCTTGTTCTTGCCCGCTTTGCCTTGTTCTTGCGCCGATGCGGCCAACGGCGTAATCACGGCCAATGCCAGTGCGGCAATCATTGTCTTGATGCTCATTTTCTTGTTGTTTTTAGTCGTTTTGTAAGGTTTGTTTTCGCCATGCGGATGTTGTCTTGTGGCGGTTTTGTCTACAGATATAGACGTTTTGCGGTGGTGAAAGTTTATTTTTCCATGCATGTTTGTGTCTGCCTTTTTATTGTGCGGTTTTTGGCTGCTGTGCCGTTGGCGGCCTTTCGCGTTGTGAGAGGTCGTCTTTTGCGTGGTGAAATGTGGCGTTTTGCAAGTTGAAAGGTCTTCTTTTGTATGGTGCGATGTAAGTTGTTGACCGTCAGGGTGTTACGTGCGCATGTCTGCGCGCTTGCTGATGTGCGCATGAAAAAAGGCGCGGACAAGGCTTCACAGCCGTCCGCGTCTTCACCTAAACCATGAAAAATCAATGATGTTTATGGAGATTAGTCCAATGAAAAATCGTTGTCCTTGTTCATTCCTGTGTATTGCCGTCACCTGATGAACAGCAGCTCGCGGTACTTGGGCAGCGTCCACAGCTCGTCGGCGACGATGAGTTCCAGCTTGTCTATCTGGTAACGTATTTCCTCCATCTTCGGTGCTACGGTGTCGTGATAGGCTATCGCCTTCTCCCTTTCGCTCTCGATTTTGTTCGCCACCTTGCGTGCGTTGGTCAGTTCCTCCACTCCCGTCTCGATGGCTTGTGTGCGTTCGGCAATCTCCTCTATGAGTTTCATGTTGCGCGCGCACAGCTTTTCGGCTTTTTCTATCGGGAAGATTTGGCGCATGTCCATTACGTTCTTGGCCAGTCGGCTCTGGTAGTGCGTTGCCACGGGCACGATGTGGTTCATCGTTATGTCGCCCATCACGCGCGCTTCTATCTGTATGCGCTTGGTGTAAGTGTCCCATTTCACCTCGTTGCGCGCCTCAAGCTCCTTGCGGTTCATCACGTTCATGGCCTCGAACATCCTGATTGAGCTTTCGCTCAGGTAGTTGTCGAAGATGAGCGGGCAGCTCGTCTCACAGTCAAGTCCGCGCTTTTCGGCTTCCGCCTTCCACTCGTCAGAGTATCCGTTGCCGTCGAAGCGGATCGGCTTGCACGTCTTGATGTCCTCGCGCAGGATGTCAACTATGGCGTCGGTCTTGTCGTGTCCTTCGGCGATGAGCGCGTCAACGCGCCGCTTGAAGTCGGCAAGGGCTTCGGCCACGGCCGTGTTCAGCGCAATCATCGCGCTGGCGCAGTTGGCCTCTGAGCCTACGGCGCGGAACTCAAAGCGGTTGCCCGTGAAGGCGAAGGGTGACGTGCGGTTGCGGTCGGTGTTGTCGATTAGCAGTTCGGGGATTTCAGGTATGTCGAGTTCCATGCCCTGTTTGCCCGCCACGTTGAATATGTTGTCCTTGTCGCTGTTCTCGATGTGGTTCAAAAGTTCGCTAAGTTGCTTGCCGAGGAACGATGAGATGATGGCTGGCGGGGCTTCGTTCGCGCCAAGGCGGTGGGCGTTTGTCGCGCTCATTATGCTGGCTTTGATAAGCCCGTTGTGGCGGTATACGCCCATAAGGGTCTCAACAATGAACGTTATGAAGCGCAGGTTCTCTTCCGAGTTCTTGCCCGGGGCGTGCAGCAGGACGCCCGTGTCGGTGCTGAGACTCCAGTTGTTGTGCTTGCCCGAGCCGTTGATGCCCGCGAAAGGCTTCTCATGCAGCAGCACGCGGAAGCCGTGCTTGCGCGCCACTTTCTTCATCAGCGACATCAAAAGCATGTTGTGGTCGTTGGCGATGTTGGTCTCCTCGAAGATTGGGGCTATCTCAAACTGGTTCGGGGCAACCTCGTTGTGCCTCGTCTTGCAGGGGATGGCCAGTTCGAGAGCCTGCACTTCAAGGTCTTTCATGAACGCCTGCACGCGGTCGGGGATGGTTCCGAAGTAGTGGTCGTCCATCTGTTGGTTCTTCGCCGAGTCGTGTCCCATCAGCGTGCGGCCCGTCAACATGAGGTCCGGGCGCGCCGAGTAAAGCCCTTCGTCAACGAGGAAATACTCCTGTTCCCAGCCTAAGTTGCAGGTCACTTTCTTCACGTTGGGGTCGAAGTAGCGGCAAACCTCCGTGGCGGCGACGTTCACTGCGTGCAGAGCGCGCAGCAATGGGGCTTTGTAGTCAAGTGCTTCGCCGGTATAAGAGATGAAGATTGTTGGTATGCAAAGCGTGTCGTCGATGATGAACACGGGCGATGTGGGGTCCCATGCGGAGTATCCGCGCGCCTCGAACGTGTTGCGTATGCCGCCGCTCGGGAACGAGCTGGCATCAGGTTCCTGCTGTACGAGCAGCTTTCCGGAGAACTCTTCTATCATGCCTCCCTTGCCGTCATGTTCTATGAAGGCGTCATGCTTCTCGGCAGTGCCCTCCGTCAGCGGCTGGAACCAGTGCGTGTAGTGGGTTACGCCGTTCTCTTCGGCCCATTGCTTCATGCCCGCGGCCACGGCGTCGGCTATCGAACGGTCGAGGCGTGAGCCGTTGTCGATGACGTCGATAAGCTTGTCGTAAACTTTGGCGGGCAGGTATTTGTACATTTTCGCACGGTTGAACACATACTTGCCGAAATACTCTGACGGGCGTTCTTTGGGTGTGGCAACCTCCAATGGCTTTTTCTTGAAAGCCTCTTCTACAACCTGAAATCTTAAATTTGTCATCATCTTTTTATTTAGTTGACAAGTTTACGGTGACAAGCAGACAAGCTTGTTGCTCCTTTTTTGTAGTTTGACTAAGCCGCTCGTTTGCTTGTTTGTGGTTACTTGTCTGCTTGTTTGGTGCAAAGATACTGCTATTTTTCATTTTAAATCACGTTTTTCGGGAATAAATGCGCATTTTGTTATCGCTCCGGGATAAAACGTGTCAACAAGTAAATGGGTGTGACACATACAGCAATACATGCCTTTTACTTGCTCAGCCATTGGCTTATCCTGTGCAGGGCTTCGGCGCAATCGTTCCTGTCGCCGAACGAAGTGAGGCGCACAAAGCCTTCTCCGCTGGGGCCGAAGCCCACCCCCGGAGTGCATACCACCTGCGCTCCGTAGAGCATTTGCTCGAAGAACGTCCAACTGTCAACGCCGTCGGGCGTCTTCACCCACAGGTAAGGAGCGTTCTCTCCGCCGTAAACTTTCAGACCGAGGCTCGTCAGCGCGTCTTTCATCTGGCGCGCGTTGCCCATGTAATAGTCGATGACGGCCTTCACCTGCGCCTTCCCTTCGGGTGTGTATATGGCTTCGGCGGCGCGTTGGCTGATGTAGCTTGTGCCGTTGAATTTGGTCGATTGTCGGCGCAGCCACATCTCGTTCAGCGGGTAACGCTCCTTTCCGTCCATGCTGGCGGCGGTCAGTTCTTTCGGCACTACGGTGTATCCGCATCTCACTCCTGTAAAACCGGCAGTCTTGGAATAGCTGTGGAACTCGACGGCCACTTTCCTCGCGCCCTTTATTTCATAGATTGAGTGTGGTATGTCGGGGTCTTGGATATAGGCTTCGTAGGCGGCGTCGTAGAAGATGATGGTGTCGTTCTTCAGCGCGTAGTTCACCCACTTGCGCAGTTCCTCGCGGCTGATGGTCGTGCCCGTGGGGTTGTTCGGGTAGCAGAGGTATATCATGTCAACGCGGTGGTCGGGGATTTGCGGCACGAAGTTGTTGTCTTCCCGGCATGGCATGTACGTCACGTTGCTCCACCGTCCGCCGTCCAATGTCCCCGCGCGGCCGCACATCACGTTGCTGTCTATGTACACGGGATAGATTGGGTCGGTCACGCCTATGCTGTTGTCCCAGCGCACGATTTCGCCGATGTTGCCCGTGTCGCTTTTCGCCCCGTCGTTGATGAATATCTCGCTCGGGTCTATGTGTATGCCTCGCGGCAGGAAGTCGTTTTCCGCTATGGCTTTCCTCAGGAACATGTATCCCTGTTCAGGGCCGTAGCCGTGGAACGTTTCCTTGCGTGACATGTCGTCAACGGCCTTGTGCATGGCCTCCACTACGGCGGGGCACAGCGGCTGGGTTACGTCGCCTATGCCGAGGCTTACGACGTTGGCCTTTGGGTGTGTGGCCTTGAATGCGTTCACTTTCTTCGCTATGTCGGCAAAGAGATAGTTTTTTGTCAGTTTCAGATAATGTTCGTTTATCAGAGCCATGTTTCTTTTTCAGTAGTTAAAGGAGTTTTATTGGGTAGTTAAAGGAGTTAAAGTAGTTAACGCTCGTTTCACTCGCTAAGTAGTTAAAGACAAATGCCTTGTTGTTTTGTTTCTTTTAGGAGTTAAAGGAGTTAACGTAGTTAAGGGAGTTAAAGACGTATGCTTCGTTGCTTTGTTTCTTTTAGGAGTTAAAGGAGTTAATGTAGTTAAGGGAGTTAAAGACAAATGCCTTGTTGCTTATGGGTTGTTTGCTTTTTAATTGTTACTTGTCAATTCCGCCTTGCGGCGGCCTACGGCAGCGGTATTTCACCATCGAATACGAATTCCGCGCCGCCCGTCATGTACACGTGGTTGTCGTCTTTGTCCCACCTTACGCTGAGCGTTCCGCCGTCCATCACGATGCTGCTCGTGCGCCCTGCGCAGCCTGTTTTTGCCGCGGCCACGGCCGTTGCGCATGCTCCCGTGCCGCATGCCTGGGTTATTCCGCTGCCTCGCTCCCATACGCGGCAACGTATTTTGCCGTCATCCTCTACATGGGCGAACTCGATGTTGCACCTTTCGGGGAACGCCTTGTGACGCTCAAGCAGTCTGCCGTAGCGGCTGACGTCGATGTCTTGTATGTCGTCAACGAACGTGATGAAGTGCGGATTGCCCATTGAGACGAATGTGCCGGCAAACTCGCACCCGTCGGCAAGCAGTCTGCCGCCCGGAGCATCACAGAGTTCGGGCGTGTATTGCGTAGGCTCGCAGAACCTCGGGGCGAGCATGTCAACGGTTACGCTGTCAACAGTGCCGCCGCTGACGTGCAGTTGCAATGTCTTCACTCCCGACAGTGTTTCAAGGCGTATGGCAGTCTTTCGCGTCAGTCCGCGTTCGTAAAGATATTTCCCTATGCAGCGCGAGGCGTTGCCGCACATCATCGCCTCAGAGCCGTCGGCGTTGAATATGCGCATCGAGAAGTCGGCGTCGGCGGCCTTCGCCGCGCCTATCAGCACGAGTCCGTCGCTCCCGATGCCCTTGTGGCGGTCGCTCCATGCCGTGGCGGCCGCGGCGGGCGAGGGGATGGGGTACAGCATGGTGTTTACATAAATGTAGTCGTTGCCGGCCCCGTGCATCTTCGTGAACTTAACAACTTGACGTGCCATTTTGATTGCTTTTTGTTGTCCTTGGTTTCTTTTTGCCTTTTGTCGTTTGCAAAAATACAACAATATGCTTGTCGGTGAAATGTTTTTGTATGATTAAATGTTTATTTTATGCGCAAAGGTTTACGTTTGTTGTGAAATAAATGTCTTTTCTTTTGATTTGAAATATATCTACGGTGCTAATGTGACAATATGTCATAAGTCGCGTAAAACAAGGTTGCTGAAATGCAGCTTTTTCATCGTTCTTGCAACGTCTTGACGCTCAATGCGTTGCAAAAGGTGGCCTTTCGCCTTCCGAAAAGCCGCCTTTTGCGCGCCCGTTTGCCGCTTTTTGCGAGGCGAAACGCCGCCTCTTGCATTTTGTCTCGCATCCTCACCTTGCCGCTTGCTTGCCTTCATATGATGTTGAAGTGCTTCAGCGCGTTTCTTATTCCGTCGTCGTCAACGCTTGTTGTTACATAATCGGCCACGGCCTTGACTTCGTCGGTGGCGTTGCCCATGGCTATGCCCACGCCCGCCGCGGCGATGATGGTCTTGTCGTTGCCGCCGTCGCCGAAGGCCATCGTCTCTGAAGCGTCAAGCCCGAGGCGGCCGGCCATGGTCATCAGGGCCGTGCCCTTGTCGGCTCCGTGCGCCGTGATGTCGGCGAAGTCGGGATACCAGCGTGACGAAACGCAGTGCTTCATCATCGGCATCAGCCGCCGTTCGGTCTCAATGTCGATGATGGGTGTAAATTGTATTACGCCCTCGCGCAGCACGTCTTCCATGTTTACGCCCTCGCCGAGGTAGTTCACGTTGAGCATCTGGCGGTAAAGGCGGTCAACGTCAGGGTTGGGGTTGATTACCGTAAGGTCGCCCACGCCAACCACGAGCGTGGCGAAGTTCATCTCGTCAGACATGCGGACGAAGGCCCGCGCCTCGTCGTCGGGGATGGTGATGCGGCTCACTTCGCGGCCGCCGATGGTGCAGTAGGCTCCCGTGGCCGTGATGTAGCCGTCTATGAGATGGCTTATTGCGCCGAGGTTGTTGATTAGCCGCATGGGCCTTCCAGTCGAGATGTACACGCCTACGCCCTTGCGCTTCGCCTCGGTCAGGGCGTCGATGGTTGACTGCGGGATTTGGTGGGTCTTGAAACTGACGAGAGTGCCGTCAACGTCGAAGAACAGTGCTTTTATCATATATAAAAAGTAGTTAAAGTAGTTAAAGTAGTTAACGCTCGTTTCACTCGCTAAGTAGTTAAAGACAAATGCTTTGCTGTTTTATTTCTTTTAGGAGTTAAAGGAGTCATTTTCAGGAGTTAAAGGAGTTAGAGTAGTTAAGGGAGTTAAAGACGTATGTCTTGTTGTTTTGTTTCTTTCAGGAGTTAAAGGAGTCATTTTCAGGAGTTAAAGGAGTTAGAGTAGTAAAAGGAGTTAAAGACATATGCTTTGTTGCTTATTGGTTGTTTGATTTTTACTTTTCATTTGTTGATTGCGCAGCCTTGCGGCTCTGCAAAATTACGGCATTTGCGCTTCATTCATGTTTAGGATGTGATAATAAATGTTTATTTTTGCGGCCGTAAACCATTTATTGACATAAAGCAAGATGAACGAACACGACATGATACTTGACGAACTCTCCGCCCTCGGTAACGAGGAGAAGCGGCGCGTGCTGAGCGGCTTTTTCAAGACGGGCGAGGGGCAATACGGCTACGGCGACAAGTTTCTGGGCATCCCCGTGCCGCTTACGAGGACTGTGGCCAAGCGTCACAAGGACGCTCCCCTCAGCGTGGCCGTAGGCCTGTTGCAGGCGGAATGGCACGAGGCGCGGCTCTGCGGGCTGCTCATAATGGTGGAGAAGATGAAGAAAGCGCGAGGCGAAGAGGCCAAGCAGCTATTCGACACGTATCTTTCCAACACGGCGAGGGTCAACAACTGGGACTTGGTTGACCTCTCCGCGCCGCAAGTCGTCGGCGGATACCTGAAAGACAAGCCGCATGACATACTCTATGAGCTGGCCGACAGTCCCCTGCTTTGGGACAACAGGATAGCCATAGTGTCGACCTACGCCTTCATCAAGGACGGCCGGCTTGACGACACCTTCACGCTTGCCGTGCGCCTGATGGGGCACAAGCACGAACTGATGCACAAGGCCGTTGGCTGGATGCTGCGCGAGGCCGGCAAGCGCGACTTCGCCCGTCTGCGTGACTTCGTATATGAGTATTACGCCAAAATGCCGCGCACCATGTTGCGTTACGCCATCGAGAAGTTTCCCGAAGACGAGCGCAAGCGCATATTGAAGATGTGAGTGGCTTGGCTGTTCGCTGGTGATTGTGGGCGCAAGGGTAACTCTCTGACGGACAGCAAGTTATACTCTTGTTTGCAAAAGGCGGCAAATCGCAATGCGATTTGCCGCCTTTTGTCGTGCCTTTTGCTGCCTTTCGCGTTGTGAAAGGCGGCCTTTTGGAGAAGGGCGGGCGTAAGGGGAGTTCCGTGAGGGGCATGATTGTAATGGCGTCAGGCGGCCGGCTGTTGTTGTCCTGTTTGGCATTTTTTATGCGTAACACGCTTAATGTCGGCAATTTTTCGTATTTTTGCAGCCTGAATATTAATAATATTAAGGTAAGAAAGATGAATATCGCAAGCGAAATAAGCCGTTCGGCGATTGCCGCGGTGAAGGCTCTTTACGGGCAGGACGTGCCCGAAAAGATGGTGCAACTGCAAAAGACGAAGCGCGAGTTTGAAGGACACTTGACGTTGGTGGTGTTCCCACTGTTGAAAATATCACGCAAGAAGCCCGAGGAAACGGCTGAGGAAATCGGCAGGTACTTGGTTGACAACGAGCCTACGGTGGCCGCCTACAACGTGGTCAAGGGCTTCCTCAACCTGACGGTGTCGCCCAAGGCCTGGCTTGCGCTGCTCGGCGACATCAACGCCGACGAGCATTTCGGCGAAAAGAAGGCCGAAGCCGACGCCCCGTTGGTGATGATTGAATACTCGTCGCCCAACACCAACAAGCCGCTCCACCTCGGCCACGTGCGCAACAACCTCTTGGGCTGGAGCTTGGCGCAAATCATGCAGGCCAACGGCAACCGCGTGGTGAAGACCAACATCGTGAACGACCGCGGCATACACATCTGCAAGTCGATGCTGGCTTGGCTGAAATACGGAGGCGGCGAGACGCCCGAGTCGAGCGGAAAGAAGGGCGACCACCTCATAGGCGACTACTACGTGGCCTTCGACAAGCACTACCGCGAGGAGGTGAAGGAGCTGAAGGCGAAGTACATGGCTGGCGGCATGGCCGACGAGGAGGCCGAGAAGAAGGCCAAGGACGAGGCCCCGCTCATCAAGGAAGCCCACGAGATGCTCGTAAAGTGGGAGCAGGGCGACCCCGAGGTGCGCGCCCTCTGGGAGAAGATGAACTCGTGGGTCTACGCCGGTTTCGATGAGACCTACAAGGCTCTCGGCGTAGGCTTCGACAAAATATATTACGAGTCGCAGACTTATCTTAAAGGCAAGGCCAAGGTGGAAGAGGGCTTGGAGAAGGGACTTTTCTTCCGCAAGGAGGACGGCAGCGTGTGGGCCGACTTGACAAACGAGGGTCTTGACCAGAAGCTCCTGCTCCGTTCCGACGGCACTTCGGTCTATATGACGCAGGACATCGGCACCGCCGAGATGCGCTTCAACGACTATCCCATCGACAAGATGATTTACGTTGTTGGCAACGAGCAGAACTACCATTTCCAGGTTCTCTCCATCCTGCTCGACCGTCTCGGCTTCAAGTGGGGCAAGGAGCTTGTCCATTTCTCTTACGGAATGGTGGAGTTGCCCAACGGAAAGATGAAGAGCCGCGAGGGAACGGTGGTTGACGCCGACGACCTCATAGCCGAAATGATACGCCAGGCGCGCCAGACGAGCGAAGAGCTGGGCAAGTTCAGCGACATGACTGACGACGAGCGCGCCAACGTTGCACGCATAGTGGGCATGGGCGCGCTGAAGTATTTCATCCTGAAAGTTGACGCGAGGAAGAACATGCTGTTCAATCCTGAGGAGAGTATCGACTTCAACGGCAACACGGGTCCGTTCATCCAGTACACTTACGCACGCATACGCAGCATAATGCGCAAGGCCAAGGAACAGGGCATCGACATCCCGGCTACGCTTGACGGCGACTATCCCGTAAACCAGAAGGAGACGGAACTCATACAGAAAATGAACGAATACGGCGCGGCCGTGCGCCAGGCTGGCACGGACTACAGCCCCAGCGGCATAGCCAACTACTGCTACGAGCTGACCAAGGAGTTCAACCAGTTCTACCATGACTACAGCATCCTCAACGCCGAAAGCGACAAGGAGAAAGTCCTCCGCTTAGTTCTTGCGGCAAATGTGGCCAAGACATTGAAGAACGGCATGGCTCTCTTGGGAATAGAAATGCCGGAACGTATGTAATAAAGCCCCTCCCAACCTCCCCCTAAGGGGAGGAGAGGGTGACACCGTAATAATTAAAAGTCAAGAATTAAGGAAGCCGTTTATCGGCTCATTGGGCTTATTCGGCTCATTGGGCATATATTCCAATCAACCCATGCAAAAAGGAATCATCAATCCTCCTGATTATCGCAACGATACGGTATTGCCTTTACCGCCTGACGTTTCGGCCGACGCCATCGCCGTTGACGCGGCGTGCAGCGGGAACCCGGGCAAGATGGAGTACCGCGGCATAGACCTTGCCACGGGGGCGCAGGTGTTCCATTACGGCCCCGTGTTCGGCACGAACAACATCGGGGAGTTCCTCGCCATAGTCCACGCCCTCGCCCTTATGGAGCAGAAAGGGCTGCGCAAGACCATCTACAGCGACAGTTTCACGGCCATAACGTGGGTCAGGAAGATGCAGTGCAAGACCAAGCTTGAGCTTAACCCCAAGACTGCCGGGCTGCACCAGGTAATCCAGCGCGCCGAGGCGTGGCTGAGGACGCATCAGTTCCGTGTGCCCATCATACAGTGGGACACGCGCAAGTGGGGCGACATACCCGCCGACTTCGGCAGGAAGAAGTGACGCGGCGGCCGGTAGGGCGGCACTGGTGGCGAAACGGAACAGTTTGCATGATATTGTGAAAGGCCATGTTCTGCATTGCGGAACATGGCCTTTTGGCGTGTAAAAAGCCATGTTTTGCGCCGCGTTTTGCCGCCTTTTGGACTGACGCTTGCCGTGCCGGGTTAACAGTCTGGCTGTCAGCGTATTCCCCGTTCCAGGCAACCATGCTCAAAACTGAGTGCGCAAAATCTTAGCTTATTCCGATGATTATGATTAACTTTGCGGCGAAATAAACGACAATGCGATGAATCCCTACACTCAGTTTGCCCTCCTGTCGGCCTCCACGCTGCGCATGTTGCCGCACATATTATGGTATCTGCGTTTCAAGAAGACCATTGACGCCGACCTTGAGCGGTATGGCGAGGGGCGCGGTTCGGTGACGACGTTCATCAAGGTATGCACCCGGCAAAAGGTGTTCCGCAACCTGTTCTACTATCGTCTGGGCGAATACCGCTCGGTGTTCATCAAGTGGCTGATGCCCGGCGACCCTACGCTGCACATCACCTGTCCTGACATCGGCCCCGGATGCCACCTCGAGCATACTTACGCCACGTACCTCAACGCCGACCGCATAGGCCGTAACTTCTACTGCCTGCACCTCGTCACCCTCGGCAACGGACGTGACGGCCGTCCCACAATCGGCGACAATGTGAAGGTCTTTACCGGCGCGACGGTGTTCGGCCACGTCACCATAGGCGACAACGTGACCATAGGCGCGGGCGCGGTGGTGAGCAATGACGTGCCTCCGGGCTGCACCGTAAAGGGCAACCCGGCGGTCATAGTAAGCCGCAAAGCGGCAATTGACAATTAAAAAAATGAAAATCAAGCAACCCATAAGCAACAAGGCATTTGTCTTTAACTCCCTTAACTACATTAACTCCTTTGACTCCTAAAAGAAACAAAACAGCAAAGCATTTGTCTTTAACTACTTAGCGAGTGAAACGAGCGTTAACTACTTTAACTCCTTTAACTACCACATACAACCATGACCGAATTTGAAAAGATGCGCAGCCAAGAGCTGTACGACTTCTCCGACCCGGAAATCCTTGCGAGCCTCAGACATGCAAAGGAAGTATGCACGCGGTTGCAGACGATGACGCTGACAAGCGACGGCTACCGTGAAGCCATCGAAGACCTCATCCCCGGCATCCCGGAGGACAGCACCATCTGCCCGCCGTTCCATTGCGACCACGGCAACGGTATCAAGGTAGGCCGCAACGTGTTTGTCAACTACAACTGCACGATGCTTGACGGAGGCTATATCACGCTGGAAGACAACGTGAAAATCGGCCCGCACTGCCAGCTCTACACGCCCCACCATCCTGAAAACCACGTGCTGAGGCGCAAGACTGTGGAGACGGCTTACCCCGTAACCATCGGCGAGGACACATGGCTTGGCGGCGGAGTGATCGTGTGCCCCGGCGTCACCATAGGCAAGCGGTGCATCATCGGGGCGGGCAGCGTGGTGACGAAAGACATCCCTGACGACTGCGTGGCCGTGGGCAATCCCGCGAAAGTAATCAGAAAGGTAGGCGAATAACATCAAATCAGCAATCAATGAATACTGTTGGAAATAATCGAACGCCCTCTTTTGAAGAAGGTACGGGCGCATGTCATGGCGAAAGCCTGTCCATTCTCTTTGTCTGCCTTGGCAACATCTGCCGCTCGCCGGCCGCCGAGGCGATAATGAAAAAGAAGCTGGAAGGCCATTGGCCGATATGCGCCGACGTGCATGTTGACTCGGCCGGCATAGGCTCTTGGCACGAGGGGCAGTTGCCCGACCGCCGCATGCGCAGCCACGGGGCGCGCCGGGGCTATGACGTCAGCAGCATAGCGCGGCAAATCAAGCAGGAGGATTTTGCGCGCTTCGATTACATTTTCGGCATGGACCATGAGAACATGGCCGACCTGCGCCGCCTCGCACGCACGGAAGAGGAGCGCGCCAAGGTGATGTGCGCCGCCGACTTCATGACCAGCCATCCGGGATATGACACTGTGCCCGACCCGTATTACGGCGGCGACAAGGACTTCGAACTGGCTCTCGACCTGATTGAGGATGCCTGTGACGGCATCATCGGCTGGATGGTTAAGCAGGGATGACAGCCGTGTTGGCGTAAGGCATGAGGCCGAACTGTAAACCAAACGTTTACAGTTCGGCCTTTTTCTGTTTGAAAATGTCGATAAATGTACAGTTTGGCGCAGGTTTTCATGCGAAATTTTAAATGTTTTTTGTTATCTTTGCACAACCTAAATTTCAGGTGGAAGATAATCTAATGTCGTAATGAAAACAAGGAGTCAGGCGCGCCTCGGCGCGTGTTAAGGGGCAATGAGGACTTGTGTGATATACATTAAATCCGTGTTGGCGGTGCTGGTGTCATGCTTGGCCGTCTCTTGTGGAGGAGGCTATGGCGGCGACGGCATGCGCACCGCCGAGGAAACGGCCGCCCTCGCCGCCGCTGACGACTCGCTGTCGGCCAACTCTCCACGCTCGCTCGACATGCTGAAAGCCGGTCTCGAGAGTGCCGACGACAGCCTCACGCGCTGTGACTGGTACCTGAGGATGATGCGATATGCCGTGCAGCGCGGCATGCCAGACACTTTGGCACTGCGCTGGAACGAGGTGGACGCTTACCTGGCAAGGCAGAAGCGCACGCCGAGGGTTGACGGCATGAGGGGCATGCTGCTGAACATCAAGGGCAGTCATTATTACAAGCTGCACTACGAACCGGGCATGGCGATACGCGCTTACAGCGAGGCTTACTCGCTTCTGTTCGGCAGCGACGCGGAAAAACGCCTCCCCGACGTGTGCGCCAACCTTGGCGACGCTTACGTGTCGGCCAACGACATGCCGCGCGCAGCTTACTGGTACCGCCGCGCATTGTTCCTGGCCGACTCGCTGCAACAGCCCGAGAAAGACAACATAAGCCTGTACCTGGGGCTTGGCAGGATATACCTCAACCTCGGAGACCATGACTCTTCGCTTGAATGTTACAGGACGGCAGACCGCAACTTCTCGCTCATGCCGCTGAACATGCAGCTCTACTTCCTGACAAATTACGGCAACTACTATTATTATACGGGCGACTACAAGGCGTCGCTGGCCGTTTTTCAGCGCATGAAGAAGCTGGTTGAGGACAACGGCATGCACGACAGTTACGACATGTACCTGTGCTTGGTGAACATGGCCGACCTCTACCTGAACCTCGGGCAGTATGACTTAGCGCGCAAGACGCTTGAACCGGCCGAGGCGTTCTTCACGAAGCTCGGCGACGAGACGGCCGTATACTACGCCCACACCATCCGCATGGGGCTTGCGCTGAAGGAGGGCGACACGGCCACAGTGAGGCGGCTGCTCGACAGCGGTGACTCCAATGCGACGATAGACTTCAACATCGTGAACATAAGGCAGCGTTACCTGCGCGAATACTACGTGCAACGCGGCGACTACAAGGCGGCCTACGAGAACCTGGGCAGGAGCGTGGAGCGCAACGACTCGCTGAAACACAACATAGCGAACATGCGCGCCTCCGAAATCATGATGCGCTATGAGCAGGACACCTTGCAACTGCACCACACGCTGGAAATGCAAGCCAAGGACGCCGACATCCGCGCCGTAACGCTCTGGCTGTACGTAGGCGGGCTGCTCGTCGTAGTGCTTGTGCTGCTGTTTCTCTACGGATACACTTTCGCGAGGAAGCGCAGGCTGCAGCTTGACATGCAGCTTATGCAGCTAAGGCTGATGAACGTGAGGCAGCGCATATCGCCGCATTTCATCTTCAATGTGCTTAACAACCGCCTGGCACGCACCTCGCCTGACGACGCCGGCGAGCTTATGACGCTGGCCAAGCTGATAAGGGCCAACCTGAACATGTCGGGGCGCGACCTCGTTTCGCTGAAAGAAGAGCTTGACTTCGTGAGGTTTTACGTCAGCGTCGCAGGCCGTGACTTGCGCGGCGGGCTTGACTTCGGCATCGACGCGCCGTCCGACAGCGTGCTTGAGGAGGTCATGGTGCCGTCAATGTTCGTGCAGATACTTGTGGAGAACTCGATAAAGCACGGCCTGAAAGGGCGCGAGGGGGAGAAGCGGCTGCGTGTGACGGTGACGTGTGACGGCGCGACATGCAACATAACGGTGGCCGACAACGGCACGGGATTTGACATTCGCCGCTCTGACCCGTCGTCAACGAAGACCGGGCTGAAGGTCATCAGGAATACCATCAACATAATAAACCGTGAAAACAAGCGGAAAATCAGGCTCATGGTGCGCAACGTGCCCGCGCCTGGCGGGGGCATCGCGGGATGCGAGGTGGCGTTGGCTGTGCCGCTGGGGCTGAAGTCCGTTTGCGTAGGATGACATCAAACATCTAAGGGAATGATTAACACTGTAATTGTAGACGATTCCGACGCGGCGGTAGTCTGCCTTGCCGACAAGTTGGAAAAGTACGCCGACGTGCAGGTTGTGGCCACCGCAACGTGCGGCGAGGACGGCTTGCGCGAGGTGGCGAGGCGCAAGCCCGAGCTGCTGTTCTTGGACGTAGAGCTGCCCGACATGACCGGCATAGAGTTTCTTGAGCGCATGAACGGCGCGGCTGACGGGGCGTGCCACGTGGTGATGTACACGGCTTACGCCGACTATATGCTGCCGGCGTTCAGGAACAAGGCGTTCGACTTCCTGCTGAAGCCCGTTGACGAGGGCGAGCTTGACACCATAATGAGACGCTTCTCGGCCGACGTGGCTGACGCTCCGCGCCAGGCGAAAACAGGCGAGCCCGTGAGGCGTGATGGCGGGAAGCTGCTGTTCTACACCAACTCGGTTGACTTCAGGCTGGTGCGGATATGCGACATCTGCGTGTTCATTTACGACCATGACACCCGTGTGTGGACGGCTGTCGCCGCAGGGTGCGACCGTCCGCTGCGCCTGAAGCGCAACGTGACTAAAGACACACTGCTCGGGATTGACGACAGTTTTGTGCAGGTGGGCCAGAAGTTCATCATCAACGTGAACTACCTGCTTGAGGTGCGCGACAATGTGTGCCGCTTTTTCCCTCCGTTTGACAATATCGACTATGTGAAAGTAGGCCGTTTTTTCCGCCGCAAGCTGATAAACCGCTATAATTCGCTTTGATTCTTTTTCGCGTTTCGCCGTCTTTCGTGTTGTAAAAGGCGGCGAAACGCGCTGTGAAACGCCATGTTTCGCACTCCAAAACATGGCATATCGCAATCCGTTGTGCCACAGTCGGTTGCGCCGCCGCTCATGCCTTGGCGGCGTGCGGGACTGTTGTAACCATGTTTGCTGATATTTTTTGCTCCGCAAGGAAGAACTTGATGTAAATCAAAAAAAAGTCGGGTAAGGTGTGAAAAAGGACAACTTTCTTGCCTGTGTGCGCAAACAGTAGTATCTTTGCACCGTCAAAACAAGACAAATAGGTATTAGTTATTCAATAGGTATTAAGTTATAAAGGTAAGTGTAGATTGTTTGTTTAAGGATGACGGATGCCGTGAGGCATGGATGTTTTTCATTAGGTTTAGGGTAAAAGATTTGTTTAGGTAACAAGATGTGAGAGAAATCCTGTTTGCTGTACATACAGCAACAGGTCTCGGGGGCGGGAGAAAGCAGTAACAGGCACGGCCTCCGATTCTTTTTGAATGTAAGTTTTCATAATCAATGTTGACAAATATTGACGGTAGCCGGTAATGTGGCTTCCGTCTTTTTTTGTTGTCCAACGTTTGTGTAATTGGCGTAAAAGTAGTAATTTCGCACGATGTTTTCAAGTGACAAAGACAATGCGCTGCTTGCGATGATACGCAACGGCGGAGAGATGAGCGGCGGCCAGAAGCTGCAACTGATAGTGCAGCTCAGCGTGCCGTCAATCCTCGCCCAGCTAACCACAATCATGATGTTTTACATCGACGCCTCGATGGTGGGGTCGCTCGGTGCGAGGGCGTCGGCGTCGATAGGCATAGTGGAGTCAACCACGTGGCTCTTCGGCGGGCTGACGTCGGCCGCCGCGCTGGGTTTTTCGGTGCAGGTGGCCCATTTCATAGGGGCTAACGACTTCGGCAAGGCCCGTGACGTGTTCCGCCAGGGGCTTATGGCCACGGCGTTGTTCACGCTGCTGCTGACGGCGGTCTGCGTGGCCATAGCCGGCCCGCTGCCGCGGTGGTTGGGCGGCGGGGCCGACATCTGCGGCGACGCCACGGCGTATTTCACCATTTACTGCCTCGCCTTGCCCGTTTACCAAATCGGCATACTGTCGTCAAGCATGCTGAAATGTTCGGGCAACATGCGCGTGCCGAGCATGGTCAGCATACTGATGTGCCTGCTTGACGTTGTTTTCAATTACTTCTTGATTTACGAGACGCGCCCCGTGACGCTGCTGGGCGTCAGCATGACTATGCCCGGAGCTGGCATGGGCGTGCCCGGCGCGGCTTTGGGCACGGCCTTGGCTTACGCCGTGACGGGCGTGATGCTCGTGTGGTTCGCCACGGTCAAGTCGCCCGAACTGTCGCTCAAAGGCGAGAAGTGGACATTCGCGCCGATGTGGAATTACCTGCGCAACGCCGCCAAGGTTAGCCTGCCTATGGGCGCGCAGTACATGATGATGAGCGGCGCGCAGATAGTAAGCACCATCATCGTGGCCCCGCTGGGCAACATCGCCATTGCGGCCAACACGCTGGCCATCACCGCCGAGAGCCTCTGCTACATGCCCGGCTACGGCATAGGCGACGCCGCCACGACGCTTGTAGGCCAGAGCATAGGCGCGGGGCGTGCGCAGTTGGCGCGCAGCTTCGCTTACCGCACGGTGTTCATGGGCATGGGCGTGATGGCCTTAATGGGCGCGGTGATGTATGTCTTCGCCCCTGAGATGATAGGCGTGATGACGCCTGACGAGCAGGTGCGCCTGCTCGGGGCGCAGTCGTTGCGCATAGAGGCCTTTGCCGAACCGATGTTCGCCGCCGCCATCGTGACTTACAGCGTATGCCTTGGGGCCGGCGACACGCTCTTGCCGGCGTGCATGAACCTTGCGAGCATGTGGCTGGTGAGGCTTACGCTTGCCGCTTATCTTGCCCCAACTTACGGCTTGCTCGGCGTATGGACGGCTATGGCCGTGGAACTGACGTTCCGCGGAACCATCTTCCTTGTCCGCCTGTTCAGCGGCAAGTGGATGAAGAAGGGGTTTAATAATATGGGGAGTTAAAGTTCTTTTTGGTAGTTAAAGGAGTTTTATTGGGTGGTTAAAGGAGTTAAAGTAGTTAACGCTCGTTTCACTCGCTAAGTAGTTAAAGACAAATGCCCTGTTGCTTTGTTTCCTTTAGGAGTTAAAGGAGTTAGAGTAGTTAAGGGAGTTAAAGACAAATGCCTTGTTGCTTTATTTCTCAGAGTAGTTAAAGGACTTAGAGTAGTTAAAAGTAGTCAAGGTAGTAAAAGACGAATGCCTTGCTGTTGATAATAGACCACATCAACAACAAGGCATTTGCCTTTAACTCCCTTGACTACCCTAACTATTTTAACTACCGATAATGGCGTGCAGGCTCTTCTCGTATCCCTCTATAAGCTCTTTCATCACTTCGGCCACAGGCTTCACCGCCTTTATGGCCGACGCTATTTGTCCGATTTCAAGCTCTCCGCCCTCGGTGTCGCCCTCGAAGATGCCGCGCTTCGATGCCGCCTTGCCCAAAATCGCGCGCAGGTCGTCGGCCGACGCGCCGCCATCTTCAGCCTCCCTCACCTTATCATAAAGCGAGTTCTTGACAAGTCGGGTGGGGGCGAGCTTCTTCAGGCACAGCATCGTGTCGCCCTCTTGCAGCGATATGCACCGCTGCTTGAACTCGTCAGAGGCCGAACTCTCATCGGTCAGGGCGAACAGCGTGCCTATCTGTACGCCCTCCGCGCCGAGAACCATCGAGGCGAGCATGGCTTCGCCCGACGCAATCCCGCCCGCGGCTATTAGCGGCAGGCTCGTGGCGCGGCGCACTTGGGGGATGAGCGTCATCGTGGTTGTCTCCTCACGGCCGTTGTGTCCGCCCGCCTCAAAGCCCTCGGCCACCACGGCGTCAACTCCAGCCTCTTCGCATTTCACCGCGAACTTGCTGCTCGACACCACATGGGCCACCTTTACGCCGGCCTCATGGAGCATCGGCGTGAACTTCTTGGGGCTGCCCGCCGACGTGAAGACGATTTTCACCCCGCTGTCAATGATTAGCCGCATGAGGCGGTCAATCTCTGGATACATCAGCGGAACGTTCACTCCCCATGGCTTGTCGGTGGCCGTGCGCATCTTGGCGATGTGTTCTTCAAGCGTCTCCGGGTGCATGGAGCCAGCCCCGAGCAAGCCCAACCCGCCGGCGTTGCTCACCGCCGAAGCCAGCCGCCAGCCGCTGCACCACACCATCCCGCCCTGAATGACGGGATGCTTTATTCCGAAAAGCCTTGTTATTCTGTTTTCTTTCATGATTGTAAGGTTTAGTCTTGAATGATGATATTCCTCCGCAAAGATAAGGTTTTTGCTTTGAATATTCAAGCGAAAGCCGCCATTCAGGCATGTGAATGGCACGTAACGGCACAAAAAAGCCCGCCGTTGAAGGACGACGGGCAAACCTAATGTTTTCACAACGGAATAATCCTTATTGTGATTTGCTTAAAATTCTATCGGCAAAGATAGTAAAAACTAATCTAACCGCAAAGGTTTTCATCGTTTTTTTATATATTTGCATGATGTAAGCCGGCGTGAAGTTTGTAAATATTTTTATTGCATAAAAAGCGTCGGTATTATCTCTTGAAAAACTTAACCATTAAACGACTCTCACTATGAAAAAGATATTGGGACTTGACCTTGGTACTGGCAGTATCGGCTGGGCTGTTGTGAATGAAAAAGATAAGGAAGGAGAATCTTCATCGATAGTAAAATTAGGTGTTAGGGTTAATCCGCTTACCGTAGATGAGCAAACAAACTTTGAAAAAGGAAAACCTATCACTACCAATGCCGACAGGACATTGAAGAGGGGAATGAGGCGTAACCTGCAACGGTACAGGTTGCGCCGTGACTGTCTTGTCAAGCTTTTGAAAGATAACGGCTGGATAAATGACGACACAATACTGGCTGAACACGGGAACAGCACTACTTTTGAGACGCGGAGGTTGAGGGCAAAAGCCGCTACGGAGGAAATTTCGATTGAGCAACTGGCCCGCGTGTTACTGATGATTAACAAGAAGCGTGGCTACAAAAGCAACCGCAAGGCTAAACAGGACGGCGAGGACGGACGGCTGATTGACAGCATGGACGTAGCCAAGAAGTTGTATGACGAGAACCTGACCCCTGGCCAATATGTCTTGTCGCTGATGAAGGAAGGCAAGAAGTATGTGCCCGACTTTTACCGTTCAGACCTGCAAGAGGAGTTTGACAGGATATGGAATTTCCAACAACAGTTTCATCCCGACATATTGACCGACAGTCTGAAATCTGAGCTTCATGACAAGAACAAGAGTCAAACGTGGGCGATATGCGCCAAGCCGTTTTGCATAAAAGGCATTAAGCGTGAGACGAAAGGTTGGGAACAGAAAAAAGAAAACTATGTGTGGCGTGACGAAGCACTGAAACGTCAGATGGATTTTGAGAGACTTGCGGTTGTGTTACAGGAGGTGAACGGACAAATCAAAAATTCGAGCGGATACCTCGGCGCAATAAGTGACCGCAGTAAGGAACTGTATTTCAGGGGGATGACAGTGGGGCAATACCAGATGGCCGAGCTTGACGAGGACCCCAATCACAGCCTGAAGAACGAGGTCTTTTACAGGCAAGACTATCTTGACGAGTTTGAGCGGATATGGGAGACGCAGGCTAAATTCCATAAGGAACTCACGCCTGAGTTGAAGCATGATGTGCGTGACACCGTAATTTTCTATCAGCGTCCGCTGAAATCGCAGAAAGGTCTTATAAGTTTTTGTGAATTTGAAAGCCGTGAGGTGGAGGTTGATGTGGACGGGAAAAAGAAAACGCGCACTGTCGGATTGCGCGTCTGCCCTAAGTCGTCTCCGCTGTTTCAGGAGTTCAAGCTGTGGCAGGTGATAAACAACGTGCAGGTGTCTGGTCCTATTGTTCCGGAAGCCCAGCCTGATTTGTTCGGTATGTCGGCAAGTTATAAGTACGGCAAGCGTTTCCTTGAAAAAGAAGAAAAAGACGTGTTGTTTAAGGAGCTGTCATGCAGGGAGAAGATGAACAAGAAGGATATACTAAAACTGTTGTTCAAGAATTACTCCGAACTTGATTTGAATTACAAGGAAATAAAAGGTGACACTACACGTGCCGCGTTGCTAAAGGCGTGTCAGTCAATTTTGGAAATGAGCGGCCACGGTACGTATGACTTTGCCAAGATGAGCGCGGATGAAATAATGAGCATCATAGAGCCAGTGTTCAAGATGTTAGGCATAAATACCGGCATACTGCATTTTGACTCGTCGCTTGAGGGCAAGGCGTTCATCGCCCAGCCGGCTTACAGGTTGTGGCATTTGCTGTATTCGTATGAAGGTGACAAGTCGAAGACTGGCAACGAGAAGTTGGTTGAGAAAATATCAAGTCTTTTCGGATTCAGCAGAGAGTACGCTGAAGTGATAGCTTCCTTGACATTTGATTCTGATTATTGCAGTCTTAGCGCAAAAGCCATGCGCAAGATATTGCCTTACATGCGTGAAGGTGTAGAATACAGCGAGGCTTGCCGACTTGCCGGTTACCGTCATTCGGCACGTTCGCTTACAAGAGAAGAACTTGACAGCAAGCCTTTGAAAGACAGGGTTGACCTGTTGCCGCGTGGCAGTCTGCGCAACCCTGTGGTGGAGAAAATCTTGAACCAGATGATTAATGTTGTCAACTCGGCAATAAAGACATACGGACGGCCTGACGAGATACGCATAGAAATGGCGCGTGAATTGAAGAAAACCGCTGCCCAGCGCGAAGATATGGTGAAAGCAATCAAGAAAGTTTCCGATGCTAACGAAGAGTACCGCAAGACGCTTCAAGAAGAGTTTGGAATACCTAACCCAAGCCGTAATGACATAATAAAATACCGCCTTTACCTTGAATTGAAAGAAAACGGTTATAAGACGCTTTATTCAAATACGTACATACAGCGTGAACGGTTGTTCAGCAAGGATTTTGACGTCGAGCATATCATCCCCCAAGCTAAATTGTTTGATGACTCGTTCGCAAACAAGACACTTGAAGCCCGTAGCGCAAACCTTGAAAAAAGCAACTTGACGGCTTTTGATTATGTTAAAGGAAAATATGGAGAAGCTGGACTCGATGATTACAAGAAGCGTGTGGAAGCCTTGTGCGACAAGGGCGCGATAAGCAAGACTAAGCGCAAGAGGTTGCTTACAACCGAGGCCGATATTCCTGACGGATTCATCAACCGCGACCTGAACGACACCCAATACATCGCCCGCAAGGCGCGTGAGATATTGGAAGAAGTGGTGAGGACAGTGATTGCCACTACGGGTTCTGTGACCGACCGCTTGCGTGAGGATTGGCAACTTGTTGACGTTATGAAAGAGCTTAATTGGGACAAGTATGACCGTCTCGGCCTCACCGAAATTGTGACCGACCGTGACGGGCGGCGCATCCGCCACATAAAGGACTGGACCAAGCGCAACGACCACCGCCATCATGCCATGGATGCTCTTACGATAGCTTTCACGAAGCCGAGCTTCATACAATATCTTAATAATATGAATGCCCGCAGTGACAAGGGCGGAAGCATATATGGAATAGAGAGAAAAGAGCTTTACCGTGACGGGAATGGCAAGTTGAGGTTCTGTCCGCCTATGCCTTTGGATGAGTTCCGCGCCGAAGCAAAACGCCTGTTGGAGGGTGTATTGGTTTCAATCAAGGCGAAAAACAAGGTTGTCACCCGCAATGTGAACATCACAAAGGCAAAGAAAGGCAAACATGAGAAGGTGCAGTTGACACCGCGCGGACAGTTGCACAACGAGACCATATACGGCTGTATCAGGCGTTACAATCCGCAATATGAAAAAGTCAACGCCTCGTTCAACGAGGAGAAAATCAAGACTGTGGCCGTCAAGCGTTACCGTGAAGCCCTGCTGGAAAGGCTGAGGCTTTGCTATGGCGACCCGAAAAAGGCGTTTACTGGTCGCAACGCCCTTGACAAGAATCCTTTGTTTACTGACGAGACGCATACGGAGAAAGTTCCGTTGAAGGTGAAGACTGTCACTCTTGAAACTGTATACACCCAAAGGCAGGAAGTGAACAAAGACCTTAACTTGGATAAGGTGGTTGACAAGAAGGTAAAGACTCTGCTTGAAGAACGTCTGCAACAATATGGCGGCGACAAGGTAAAGGCGTTCTCAAACCTTGACGAGAACCCCATTTGGCTGAACAAGGAGAAAGGCATACAGGTGAAGCGTGTCACCATAACGGGAAAGAGCAACGTGGTGGCTTTGCACGACAAGCGCGACAATCTTGGCCGATTGATATTGGACAAGGACGGCAACAAGCAGCCTGTAGACTTTGTAAGCACGAGCAACAACCACCATGTGGCCATATTCCGTGACGTTGAAGGTAATCTGCAGGAACATGTCGTTTCGTTTTACGAGGCCACGGCACGAGCCATCCAGCACCTGCCCGTAATAGACAAGGACTATAAGAAAGATGAAGGCTGGCAGTTCCTTTTCACGATGAAGCAAAACGAATATTTTGTTTTCCCCAACAGCGGGACAGGTTTCGACCCGAAAGAAATCGATTTGCTTGACCCGAGGAATTATGCGGAGATAAGTAAGAACTTGTATAGGGTGCAGAAATTGTCAACAAAGAACTATTTTTTCAGACACCATTTGGAAACAAGTGTTGAGGATAAGAAGGAGTTAAAGGGGATAGCATGGAAAAATATTCGAACTCCAGAAGGATTGGGTGAGCTTGTCAAAGTCCGTGTAAACCATCTTGGACAGATAGTTTCTGTAGGTGAATATTAACCATAAAACGATACGATTATGATTAAACGCACATTATGTTTCACCAATCCTGCCTATCTTTCGCTGAAAGACAGGCAGATGGTGATACGCTTGCCAGAGGTGGAGAAGGGCGATGTGCCCGATGTCGTGAAGAAAGAGGCGGTGAGGACTGTGCCTGTTGAAGACATCGGCGTGGTGGTGCTTGACAACAGGCAGATAACCGTGACGCACGGACTGCTTGAGGCCCTGTTGGAGAACAACTGCGCCGTAGTTACTTGCGACAGTCGCGGGCTGCCCGTCGGGCTTATGCTGCCCCTATGCGGCAACACCGTGCAGAGCGAACGTTTCCGCGACCAGATAGGGGCTTCGTTGCCGTTGAAGAAGCAGCTTTGGCAACAGACGGTGAAGACCAAGATAGACAACCAGGCCGCACTGCTTTCAACGTTGCCTGGGGTTGAGACTGGGTGCATGGAGCGGTGGGCGGCCGATGTGCGCAGTGGCGACCCTGACAACCTTGAAGGCCGCGCGGCGGTTTATTATTGGCGTAACTTGTTCGCCGGGGTGGCGGAGCTTGGCGGCTTCACCCGTGACAGGAACGGCATGCCGCCCAACAACCTGCTGAATTACGGCTATGCCATATTGCGTGCCGTAATTGCCCGTTCGCTTGTGTCGAGCGGGATGTTGCCCACGCTGGGCATCCATCACCACAACCGCTACAACGCCTATTGCCTGGCCGACGACATAATGGAGCCTTACCGCCCGTATGTTGACGAGCTGGTGCTGGGCATGGTGAGGGAGTATGGCGGTGAGCTGCCCGGCGACTTGACAAAAGAAATGAAAATGCGTCTGCTCGGCATACCGGTGATTGACGTCAGGGTGGGCGGCAAGCGCAGTCCGCTCATGGTGGCGGCAACGCAGACTACGGCGTCGCTTTACAAATGTTTTACAGGCGAGGCGCGCCGCATCGCTTATCCCGACTTGCGCCCGTGAGGCTTTGCGCTCATGTGGTGGCAGGGTTGTGCGGTTGGTCTTGCTTGGCGAACGTCATGACTTTCTTATGCTCAGGATGTCTCATTCTTTCACCTTCTCACTTTCTCACCTTTAAGACATGCCAGACCGTTTCAGTGAATACAGGATTATGTGGATTCTCGTGTTTTTTGACCTCCCCACCGAGACAAAGCGCGACAAGCAGGCGTATGCCTTGTTTCGCAAGAACCTGCAGCGCGATGGCTTTACGATGTTTCAGTTCTCAATCTACGTGCGCCACTGCGCCAGCATGGAGAACGCCCAGGTGCATATAAAGCGGGTAAAGTCGTTTCTTCCGAAGTTTGGACACGTAGGCGTACTGTGTATTACTGACAAGCAGTTTGGCTCGATAGAGCTGTTTTACGGCAAGAAGCCCGTTGAGCCAAACGCCCCGGGGCAGCAGCTCGAGTTGTTTTGATTTTTACTGCGCTTTTATGATAGTTTAACAATGCTGCGGTCTTTTTTCTGTCTTATAGGTAGTGTTTTTGTTGTTCGCAAGCAATACGCCTAAAACAAGAAATCCGGCCTCTTAGCCGGATTTCTTGTTTCGACAACCATCATTTTTTATTTTCTAATTTGCTGCGTATGTCACTGATTATCAGCGTATTGCTGATATTGTGATGTTTGTCTAAGCGCAAAGATACGAATTTTAAAGCAAATCACAACATGTTTTATAAACTCGCGCTGCGTTTGGAAGATGTTTGTCTAAGCGCAAAGATACGAATTTTAAAGCAAATCACAACCAAAAGGTTTGAGCAATCCCAATTAATTGGATGTTTGTCTAAGCGCAAAGATACGAATTTTAAAGCAAATCACAACTGAGCGTGGGAAAAAAGGTTTTGTATATCAGATGTTTGTCTAAGCGCAAAGATACGAATTTTAAAGCAAATCACAACTGTAATTTCCAAATTCTCTTTCTTTGTATTGATGTTTGTCTAAGCGCAAAGATACGAATTTTAAAGCAAATCACAACTAATTGGACATTGCAAAGGTAGGCACTTTTGATGTTTGTCTAAGCGCAAAGATACGAATTTTAAAGCAAATCACAACCGTTGGCCGTTGGATTTCCTCGCCAAATTGATGTTTGTCTAAGCGCAAAGATACGAATTTTAAAGCAAATCACAACCAAGAGATTCAGCAATGCTTTGCATCGTGCGATGTTTGTCTAAGCGCAAAGATACGAATTTTAAAGCAAATCACAACTGTTTGATGTCGCTAGGAAATATACGGGGAGATGTTTGTCTAAGCGCAAAGATACGAATTTTAAAGCAAATCACAACGCAAGAAAAGATGCTTGAAAAACAGTTTAAGATGTTTGTCTAAGCGCAAAGATACGAATTTTAAAGCAAATCACAACGTGGTGCATTTAACTATACATTGATTGATTGATGTTTGTCTAAGCGCAAAGATACGAATTTTAAAGCAAATCACAACCAGTATCTTAATAGCACTTATTTTATTCCGATGTTTGTCTAAGCGCAAAGATACGAATTTTAAAGCAAATCACAACACGTTGCAGCAGCCCCTGCATTTCGGCGTGATGTTTGTCTAAGCGCAAAGATACGAATTTTAAAGCAAATCACAACCTCTCTTACGTACGACAATAACCATGTTCCGATGTTTGTCTAAGCGCAAAGATACGAATTTTAAAGCAAATCACAACACTTTGGGAATTAAAAGGCTTAGAACAAAAGATGTTTGTCTAAGCGCAAAGATACGAATTTTAAAGCAAATCACAACTGATTTTGAAGCGGACACCTATAAAGTGGTGATGTTTGTCTAAGCGCAAAGATACGAATTTTAAAGCAAATCACAACTGCAGAGGGGTTGGCTGCACATTTGCCGACGATGTTTGTCTAAGCGCAAAGATACGAATTTTAAAGCAAATCACAACTTAAATAGCCATTAATAAATGGGCATTTTAGATGTTTGTCTAAGCGCAAAGATACGAATTTTAAAGCAAATCACAACTTCCTGCGTTTGTTGCATATTGGGGTCATTGATGTTTGTCTAAGCGCAAAGATACGAATTTTAAAGCAAATCACAACTGCATCTGGGCACCAATACTGTTCCACTGTGATGTTTGTCTAAGCGCAAAGATACGAATTTTAAAGCAAATCACAACGTTCTGCCGGCACAGATACAATCAATGCTTGATGTTTGTCTAAGCGCAAAGATACGAATTTTAAAGCAAATCACAACATCTCTTATGAGGTCGGAACTTTTTTTGAGATGTTTGTCTAAGCGCAAAGATACGAATTTTAAAGCAAATCACAACGCAGGAGAAGATGCTTGAAAAACAGTTTAAGATGTTTGTCTAAGCGCAAAGATACGAATTTTAAAGCAAATCACAACACAGAACATATAAGCGGCGCACGAAAGAATGATGTTTGTCTAAGCGCAAAGATACGAATTTTAAAGCAAATCACAACAAGCGAATACCGCTATTTTGTGACAATGACGATGTTTGTCTAAGCGCAAAGATACGAATTTTAAAGCAAATCACAACCACAGACTACGCAATACCTGAGTTTGATAGGATGTTTGTCTAAGCGCAAAGATACGAATTTTAAAGCAAATCACAACACTATTGGGTTGAGAACCTCCAAAAGGAGGATGTTTGTCTAAGCGCAAAGATACGAATTTTAAAGCAAATCACAACCTGGAATTGGAGCTTGAGGAATTGTCAGGAGATGTTTGTCTAAGCGCAAAGATACGAATTTTAAAGCAAATCACAACCTACTCCTGCTGACTTTACTGATGTTACGGGATGTTTGTCTAAGCGCAAAGATACGAATTTTAAAGCAAATCACAACGGTGTTGTTCATTCTTATGCTAACGTTATAGATGTTTGTCTAAGCGCAAAGATACGAATTTTAAAGCAAATCACAACGTCCGCCCGTCGATGACGTTGCAGATTTTAGATGTTTGTCTAAGCGCAAAGATACGAATTTTAAAGCAAATCACAACTATGGCGAACCTTGTATAGGTGATGATCGTGATGTTTGTCTAAGCGCAAAGATACGAATTTTAAAGCAAATCACAACTGATGGCGATGAAAAGAAAGAAGCCATTAGGATGTTTGTCTAAGCGCAAAGATACGAATTTTAAAGCAAATCACAACTATTCTGATTGAACAACAAATAGATGTCATGATGTTTGTCTAAGCGCAAAGATACGAATTTTAAAGCAAATCACAACGCAATGGAACTTTGCTTGCTGGTGAATTAAGATGTTTGTCTAAGCGCAAAGATACGAATTTTAAAGCAAATCACAACCATAATCAGTAAAGTGTGTTTTAAGCAAAGGATGTTTGTCTAAGCGCAAAGATACGAATTTTAAAGCAAATCACAACTACTGCATAAGGGACATACTAATTGAAAAGGATGTTTGTCTAAGCGCAAAGATACGAATTTTAAAGCAAATCACAACTACTGACGAACAGCTTATGAAGTTTTGCAAGATGTTTGTCTAAGCGCAAAGATACGAATTTTAAAGCAAATCACAACGCCGTAACCTCAGTGGAAAATATGTCGAGTGATGTTTGTCTAAGCGCAAAGATACGAATTTTAAAGCAAATCACAACAACATAATTACAAGCTCCGTAAAATTATGGGATGTTTGTCTAAGCGCAAAGATACGAATTTTAAAGCAAATCACAACTGAAAAAAGAGTTGATAAAAATCATTGTGAGATGTTTGTCTAAGCGCAAAGATACGAATTTTAAAGCAAATCACAACCGTTACGCCGAATATAAGACTTCGCTCGACGATGTTTGTCTAAGCGCAAAGATACGAATTTTAAAGCAAATCACAACTCGCAGGACCTGTAGCAGAACCGTTAGGCTGATGTCCGTTTTTGACAAAGATACGGATTTTAAAGCATTTTCTCATACAGGATACAATAAATTCTGCGTGTCAGTTCTCTTGCGGTTGTTTGCGTCTGTTGTTCGCCGCTTTTGCATTTTGATGCCGTCTTTCGCCATTTGAAAGGCCTTTTGCAGTGCAAAAAGCGGCCTTTCGTAATTCGTTGGATGTCAACGCTCGGGTGCTTTGACAAATTCAGTTATGTAACTGAGCCGCAATGGTTGGGTTTCAAAGATTTTAAGAACGTGATGACAAAAGGCGATATTGAACATACGGCGAATGGGCTTGTTGACGAAATCAAACATCTTGTGGATGAAATCAACAGTTTCTTGATTTAGGCAATATGTCTTTTATCCAAAATCAGTCATTAGACTGAAGAGCATGATGCTGACAGGAAAGAAATTGGATATTGCGCTTTAATTACCAACTTGATATTAAGTAGCTCTTCAGAATAGAAAATTAGGGATGCTCCCCAGGTGTGGAAACCGGCCCTGATTTTTATTCGCACGAAAAGTTTTAGTGGGCAGTAATAATATAATTTGAATACAGATTTAATATCACAATGTCACATCCGCACGCATTTCATTGATTACCAATGGTTTAAACCGTGACATTACGTTTGTTCCTACCTTCACAACTATCGCAAGCATTGAGCGTGAAGGTTATGACAGTGGCGTTTCTCATGATGTCACCACGTAATGCCATGGTTCCCAATATCTTATACTGCTTTGTGACATTGTGATATTAAAACTTTCAATAAAAAACATTATGAACGTCCGCATGGCTCCCATTAAATAGGAGTTGGAGGTGCCAAGGGAGTTTTTCGCTTCGCTCAAGAAAACTACGCTCATTGCATTCGCTAAGGATTTAAAAGGATAAATGCCTTGCCGTAAAAACTCATTGTCATATTTGACAGGACAATTGCAGGCATTCATAAAAGCATTCCCAGTTTGCAATATGCCGCTATTTACCGTGTGAAAGGCTGCGTCTTACATTGTGAAAAGCGGCATATTGCTATACATTCTTGGTTCGATGTTTCCTGAAAGAATCGAGTTTGACGGAGAAAAATATCGAACCAACTCTTACAACAAGGTGCTTGACCTTATCTATCAGCAGACAAACGAGTTGCGAGGGGATGAAAAAGAAAAAGGAGAAAGACAAAAGTCTTTCTCTAATTCAGTACCCAGAGCCGGGGTCGAACCGGCACGGGTTGCCCCACTGGTGTTTGAGACCAGCGCGTCTACCGATTCCGCCATCTGGGCTTCAATGCGGGTGCAAAGATAAGGATAAAATCTGAATTGACAAATTTTTAATAGAAAATTCTTAAAATAATTGGCGGTGATGGCTTTTTTGCGTATCTTCGTATCGAGAATCAAATCTTTAAATCTGTAATGCTATGAATGTAAACAACAATAACTTTTGCCTGATTTTGGCGGGGGGCAAGGGGCGCAGGTTGTGGCCTTGCAGCCGTGAGAGCCGGCCGAAGCAGTTTCTTGATTTCTTTTCAACGGGCAGGACTTTGTTGCAGCAGACATACGACCGCATGGCGGCCATCATGCCTGCGGGCAATGTTTATGTCAGCACGAATAAGATTTATGCTGACATTGTGGCGGAACAGTTGCCTGAGCTGCCTCACGACAACATCTTGAGCGAGCCGATATTCAGGAACACCGCGCCGAGCCTGGCGTGGGCTGTACACCGCATATTGCATGTCAACCCGGAAGCGAGGCTTGCCGTTGTGCCGTCGGACCAGGCTGTGTTCAAGGAGGACTTGTTCAGGGAGAATGTCCTCGGGGGGCTTGACTTTGTCGGCGGGCGTGATTGCATATTGACGATGGGCATCAGGCCGACCCGTCCTGAGCCTGGTTACGGATACATACAGATGGGCGACGCCGCTGAGTGTTGCAATGTGTTTGAGGTGAAGTCGTTCACAGAGAAGCCCGACCGTGAGTTTGCACGTATGTTCATGCAGAGCGGCGAGTTCTTGTGGAACACGGGCTTGTTCTTGGCCAATGTGTCGTATCTGCGCGAATGCCTTAAAAAAGTGTTCCCCCCGGTGTTGCGCAACTTCAAGGACGAGGAGGGCGTGCCTTACAGCATAGACGCCGAGCTGAAGTTCATAAATGACAATTTCCCTTCTTACCCGAACTTGTCGATTGAGTACGGGCTGCTTGAGAACAACGATGGGGTTTACGTTATGAAGTGCGACTTCGGCTGGGCCGACCTTGGCATGTGGCATTCCATTTACGAGGGCATGAGCAAGGGCGAGGGCGACAATGTCGTTATAGGTTCGCGCGTGATAACGGAGGACAGCCATAACAACATAATCAAGTTGCCAGACGACCATTTGGGCGTAATCAACGGCCTTGACGGTTATATCGTTGCGGAAAAAGGCAACGTGCTGCTGATTTGCAAGAAGGAGGATTCTTCGGCGTTGATACGCAAGTATGTCAACGAGGTGCAGGTAAAGTACGGAGAAGAATTTATTTAAAGGTAAAACGGTAAAAAAGTAAAAAGGTAAAACGGATAGGTTTTAATATACCACATACCCGTTTTACCTTTTTACCCTTTTATCTTTAAAAGTTTTCCCTTATCTTCCTTGCTGTTTCTTCAAACTCTTCGTCGGTGAGTTTCAGTTTGGGGTTGGCGAAGTTCATGTCGCCCTCGCTCTGCATCGGCACGAGGTGGATGTGGGCGTGCGCCACTTCAAGGCCGAGTACGGCCATGCCGACTTTGCGGCATGGGAATGCGGCCTTTATGGCCTTCGCCACGCGCTTGGCGAACACAATCATTTCGGCCAGCTCGTCGTCGTCAAGGTCGAAGAAGTAGTCTACCTCACGGCGTGGGATAACCAGCGTATGTCCCTTTGCGAGTGGGTTGATGTCCAAGAATGCGTAAAACTTTTCGTTCTCTGCGCATTTGTAGCTGGGTATTTCCCCGACTGCTATTTTTGAAAATATGTCCATTGCTTTTTTGTTTAGTTGACAATTTCACAGTGACGGGCAGACTGGTTTCTTTGTCTTGTCGCTTGTTTGCTTGTCACTCGTCTGCTTTGATTTTTACTCAACAGTTATCTTGTCTATCCTCAGCTTGATGGTGCCGCGCGGGATTTTTATTTCCACCTCGTCGCCCACCTTCTTGTTGAGCAACCCTTGCGCGATAGGCGTCTTTATGGAGATTTTTCCCTCGCGCAGGTTCGCCTCGCTTTCGCTCACGATGGTGTAAGTCATCTTTGCCTTGTTGGCCATGTTGGTCATCTCCACCTTCGAGAGGATTTGCACGCTGTCGGTGCTGAGGCGCGACGTGTCAACGATTTTCGCCTCAGATATAGCAAGCTTCAGCTTGTTGATTTTGTCCTCAAGGTGGGCTTGCGCCTCTTTCGCCGCGTCATACTCTGAGTTCTCGCTCAGGTCGCCCTTGTCGCGGGCCTCGGCGATGGCCGCCGACGCCTTGGGGCGTTCCACCGACTCCAAATGTTTAAGTTCGGCCACTAACTTGTCGTAGCCTTCTTGTGACATGTAAGCCATAATGCTATTAAGATTTTAGTTGTTATTTTTTCCAGGATAGACAAAAAGAGAATTCCGGCATTTCTTTCAATGTCGGAATCCCCGTTTTGCTCCTTTATGTTATTTCATCAATATCCGGCTGCAAAGGTAGCCATTGTTTTTTGAACGGGCAATTTTTTAGGGCTAAAAAAGATTAAGACCGGCCGTGGCGCGTCACGCCTGATGCCGGCATGGGTTAATCCATGGGTCTCCAAGGGCTGTTGCGGTGCTTCTTGCTTCTGCAAAGCTAATAAAAAGCGTCGGATTTTCAAGCCTGACAGTGTGAAATGTTTGCTTTTGCAAATCGTTGCCGTAGTGGGTTGGGGCTGTTTGCGGATGTTCCCTTGCGGGGAAAGGCGTAAGCCTTTGGCCTGGGACGATTTCCGATATGGGTTCATCCGCGAACTCTTTGGATGGCAACAATGCTTAGCAGGGCGTCGAAGACGTCCAACGTAGCTTAGCCGCATGTGGAGTGAAGCGGAACTTGCGGTATGTATGCGCAAATAATATCGTCCTCGAAGAGGGCGAACGGCATTTACGGTTGTAAGGTTTAAGGTTATACGGTTATTGGGGTATACGGACATACCGCATAACCGTAAGAACCCGCCACCGCATAACCCAACACGCCATTCGCCCCCTTCGGGGACGATTGGAGTAGTTTCGACTTACCGCAGGTTACGTTCGCTGCGCTCACTCCACCGGCGGTTAAGCGGAGTTTGCCCCCTTCGGGGACAGGACAATTGACTTTTATGTACCATTCAAAAGGTTTGCGGATGAACCCCGATATGCGGCAGTTCGCCGCCTGATAGGCCGTGTATCGCACAATAAAAGGCCGCCTTTCGCACTGCGGAAGACGGCCTTTTGTAATACGTTGAGGCTCAGTGTGTTATGCGCACGGCGTTATTTCACGTTGCCTACCTTGACAAGATATTCGGCTATTTGCACGGCGTTGAGGGCCGCGCCCTTGCGGATTTGGTCGCCCGAGAGCCAGAAGGTGAGGCCGTTGTCGTCGGCCAGGTCCTTGCGTATGCGTCCAACGTAGATGTCGTCCTTGCCCGCCGTGTCGAGCGGCATGGGGTATATGAGGTTGTCGGGGTCATCCTCGAGCGTCACGCCGGGGGCTGCGGCCAGCGCGGCGCGCGCCTCCTCTACGCTGAGCGGGCGTTCGGTCTCAATCCACACGGACTCTGAGTGAGACCTGAGCGACGATACGCGCACGCACATGGCCGAGCATTTTACGTCGCTGTGCATGATTTTGCGTGTCTCGTTGAACATCTTCATTTCCTCTTTCGTGTATCCGTTGGGCTGGAATACGTCGATTTGCGGTATTACGTTGTAGGCCAACTGGTGGGGGAACTTGCTTACCGTCACCTCCTCGCCGTTGACGAGCTGGCGGTACTGCTCCTGCAGTTCGGCCATGGCCGCCGCGCCCGCGCCGCTTGCGCTTTGGTAGCTGGCTATGTGTATGCGGCGTATGTGGCTGAGCCGTTCGAGCGGCTGCAGCACTACGACCATCATTATCGTCGTGCAGTTGGGGTTGGCTATGATGCCGCGCGGACGGTTGAGCGCGTCTTCGGCGTTGCACTCGGGCACCACCAGGGGCACGTCGTCGTCCATGCGGAACGCGCTTGAGTTGTCAATCATCACGGCTCCGTGCTTGGTTATGTCTGCCGCGAACTCCTTCGACGTGCCCGCCCCGGCTGAGGTGAAGGCTATGTCTATGTCCTTGAAGTCGTCGTTGTGCTGCAGCAGCTTCACTTCATATTCCTTGCCTTTGAAGGTGTATTTCGTGCCTGCCGACCGTTTTGAGCCGAACAACACCAAGTTGTCTATCGGGAAATTCCTTTCCGCGAGTACCCTGAGAAACTCTTGTCCTACTGCGCCGCTTGCGCCTACGATTGCTACGTTCATGTTTTATTTTGGTTTTGGTTGTGTCTGTTTGAAGTTGAAGAATTTACAGAAGTCATGGAAGTTAAAGCCGTATGCCTTGTGCCGTGGTGGCGTTTGGGTGGTTTGTCCGGCGCAAGCCGCGCCCCGCGCCAACGCCGCCGGCTTGCGCTCGGCATGCAGGGCGTCAGCCTCCAACTCCTCTGATTTTCCTAACTTCTTTAACTTCCAGAAAGTTGTTTTTTGCTTGCAAAAGTACAACTTTTAACCCAAACGTTGTAAAATGATGATTTTTTTTTGCAATTTTGCATACAAATACGCAACTTAGATAACATTTCATGCCTGATTTGTCGCAGTATTTTCCCATAACGTCGCCCACGATGATATTCTTCGTCGTGCTGTGCATCATTCTCTTCGCGCCGATAGTGATGGGAAAGTTGCGCATCCCCCACATCGTCGGCATGGTGCTGGCGGGCGTGGCCGTGGGGCCTTACGGCTTCAACATCCTCGCCAAGGACGACTCTTTCGAGCTTTTCGGTCACGTCGGGTTGTATTATATCATGTTCCTCGCCGGGCTTGAGATGAACATGGCCAACTTCATGAAGAACCGCGTGCGCACGTTCACCCACGGCCTGATGGCCTTCGTCATCCCGATGGTGATGGGCTTTTTCGTCAACCGCGGCCTGCTCGGCTACAGCGTGGTGACCTCCGTGCTGCTGGCCAGCATGTACGCCTCGCACACCATCATCACCTATCCCATAGTGATGCGCTACGGTCTCGCCCACCAGCGCAGCGTCACAATCGCCGTCGGCGCGACGGCCATAACCGACACGCTCACGCTGCTCGTGCTGGCCATAGTCGGCGGCATGTTCAAGGGTGAGATAACGGGCGGCTTCTGGGTGCTGCTGTTCCTGAAAATCGCCGCCGTGTTCTTCGTCATCTTTTTCTTCTTCCCGCGTATCGCAAGGTTCTTCTTCCACCGTTACGAGGACAACGTGATGCAGTTCATCTTCGTGCTTGCCATGACATTCCTCGGGGCTTGGCTGATGGAGCTTATCGGCATGGAGGGCCTTCTGGGGGCGTTCCTCACAGGCTTGGTGCTTAACCGCTACGTGCCCAACCTGTCGCCTCTCATGGCCAATCTCGAGTTCGTCGGCAACGCCATCTTCATACCTTATTTCCTTATCGGCGTCGGCATGCTCGTCAACGTGAAGCTGCTCTTCGGCGGGCTTGGCACGCTCCAGGTGGCCGCCGTCATGATAGTGGTGGCCCTCGTGAGCAAGTGGGTGGCCTCGCTGTTCACCCAAAAAATCTTCGGCATGCGTGCCGTGGAGCGCGAACTCATCTACGGCCTTAGCAACGCGCAGGCCGGCGCGACGCTGGCCGCCGTCATGGTGGGCTACAACCTCATAATGCCCGACGGCGGACGGCTGCTCAACGACGACGTGCTTAACGGCACGGTAATCCTCATTCTCGTGACGTGCATCTTCAGTTCGTTCATGACCGAGCGCGCCTCCAAGTCAATCGCGCTTGAGGAACGGCCGTCAGTGCCGGAAGAAACTGTCGGCGACGACGAGAAAATCCTCTTGCCCATGAGGCACGGCGGCACGTCAGACCTGCTCGTGTCTCTCGCCGTGATGATGCGCAACAGGGAGCTTAACCGTGGCATAGTGGCCCTCACCGTGGTTTACGACGACACCAACCGGCTGAAATATCAGGAGCGGGGGCGCAACCTGCTTGCGCATGTCACCAAGGTGGCCAACGGCCTTGGGGTGATGGTGCAGACGCAGGTCAGGATTGCGACAAACGTCATCAACGGCATAAAGCACGCCTTCCAGGAGTTCAACGCCTCTGAAATCATCATGGGCATGCACGGCGAGGAGGAGACGGGAGGCCGCTTCTGGGGCGAGTTCATACCGGGGCTTTTCAGCGGACTTAACCGCCAAATCATGATAGTGCGCTGCCTGCGCCCCATCAACACCATACGCCGCATACAGGTGGCGGTGCCGTCGCGCGCCGAGCTCGAGCCCGGTTTCCACCGCTGGCTGGAGCGTCTGTCGCGCATGGCGGAGAACCTTGAGTGCCGCATACAGTTCCACGCGAAGCGCGAAACGCTGTCGCTAATCAACGAATACGTGCAAAACCGGCATCCCAACGTGCGCGCCGAATACGCTTACATGGCGCATTGGATTGACATGCCGAAGCTGTCAAGCGTGGTCAACGACGACCACCTGTTCGTCGTGGTGACGGCGCGTAAGGGCACAATCTCATACAAGTCCGCGCTTGAACGCCTCCCGGAGGAGCTTACGCGCCACTTCTCGGGCAAGAGCCTGATGATAATCTTCCCCGACCAATACGGCGAACCTGTGGGCACGATGACCTTCACCGACCCGCAGCACCACGAGCAGCGCAGCGCGTATGACGTGCTTATGACGTGGTTCAGGAAGAAGTTTAAATAAGTTTTTACGGTCTTACGGTTGTGAGGTTATACGGTTTTCGTGTTCCGGCATTGAAAATTTATGGCTTTGAAAACCGTAAAACCGCATAACCGCAAAACCCAATAACCGCAAGAAATGATAGACATCAAGGGCATAACAAAGAGTTTCGGGCAACTGCAAGTCCTCAAAGGCATCGACCTGCACATTGAAAAGGGCGAGGTGGTGAGCATCGTCGGGCCGAGCGGAGCCGGCAAGACCACGTTGCTGCAAATCATAGGCACGCTTGACAAGCCCGACAGCGGCGAAATCATCATTGACGGCACAGACGTCGGCAAGCTGAGTTCAAAGAAGCTGTCAGAATTCCGCAACAAGCGTGTGGGCTTCGTGTTCCAGTTCCACCAGTTGCTGCCTGAGTTCACGGCGTTGGAAAACGTCATGATACCGGCGTTCATCGCGGGAGCTTCAAAGGGCGAGGCCAAGCAGCGCGCGATGGAACTTTTAGACTTCATGGGGCTTTCAGAGCGTGCCGGGCACAAGCCATCGGAACTGTCGGGAGGCGAGAAGCAGCGTGTGGCAGTGGCCCGCGCTCTGGTCAACAGGCCGGCGGTGGTGCTGGCCGACGAGCCTTCGGGCAGCCTCGACTCAAAGAACAAGGCCGAGCTGCACCAACTGTTCTTCGACCTGCGCGACAAGACCGGGCAGACATTCGTAATCGTCACGCACGACGAAAGCCTGGCAAAGATAACCGACAGGACCATAAAAATGAGGGACGGGATGCTGGAAATGGAAAATGTTTTGGAGTAGTTAAAGTAGTCCAATGGAGTTAAAGGAGTTAAAGACAATACTTTTGTCGAATTAAGATTTTGTGCCGTCAATAGGGCTATTGTCTTTAACTCCTTTGACTTCTTTTGACTCCTTTAACTTCTTGTATATAGTAAAAAAGATAAGACCATGGATTTTATACGATTAGGTGATTATAACCGCATGACCGTTGTCAGGGAAGTTGACTTCGGAGTTTACTTGGACGGCGGCGACGAGGGCGATGTGCTGTTGCCCGCAAGATACGTGCCTGACGGATGCAAGGAGGGCGACGAGCTTGATGTCTTTGTGTATTTGGACAACGAGGAGCGGCTCGTGGCCACCACGCAGACGCCGTTGGCCAAGGTGGGCGACTTCGCTTGCCTTGAGGTGGCGTGGGTTAACGAGTACGGGGCGTTCCTCAACTGGGGGTTGATGAAAGACCTTTTTTGCCCTTTCCGCGAGCAGAAGATGAAGATGGAGAAGGGCAAGCGTTACATAGTGCATGTGCATCTCGACGACGAGAGCTACCGCATCGTGGCCTCGGCGAAGGTGGAACACTACTTTGACACGTCGTTCCCGCCCTACAAGAGCGGCGACGAGGTTGACCTGCTCGTGTGGCAGAAGACCGACCTTGGCTTCAAGGTCATCGTTGACAACCGCTATCCCGGCCTCGTGTACGGCAACCAGGTGTTCAAGGACATACGCACAGGCGACCGCATGCCGGGCTATATCGACACTGTGCGCGAGGACGGCAAGCTCGACGTAATGCTGCAGCCTACGGGTTGGCGCATGACAAAGAACCTTGCCGACGTCATCATGGAATACCTTTACTCCAACGGGGGCGTGTGTCTGCTGACCGACAAAAGCCCGGCGGACGACATCTACCAGGCGTTCCACGTGAGCAAGAAGAATTACAAGAAGGCCATCGGCGACCTGTACAAACGCCGCCTGATAACCATCGGCGACGACAGCATAAGGCTGGTTGTTGACGCGCCTAAGAAGAGAAGTGGCAAACATTGATTTAGGATATGGACAAATTCAAGAAATTGGTGGCTATCGAGCCGGTCAACATGTTGCCTGAAGACGAGGCGAGGTTGGCCGTTTACGCCGACGAGGTTGTCACTTACAAGGACATCCCCTCATGCGATGATGAAATCCTGAGGCGCGTCGGCGACGCCGACGCCGTGCTGCTCAGCTTCACGTCACGGCTTACGAAAGAGGTTATGGAGCAATGCCCCAACCTGCGGTATGTGGGTATGTGCTGCTCGCTGTATTCGCCCGAGAGCGCGAACGTTGACATCCGTTACGCCGAAGGGCGCGGCGTCTGCGTCAAGGGAATACGCGATTATGGCGACGAGGGCGTCATTGAATACGTCGTGAGCGAGCTTGTGCGCTGTCTTCACGGCTTCGGGCAAGAGCCTTGGTTCGGCAGCCCCAGCGAGATAACGGGGCTGAGAGTTGGTGTAGTGGGACTTGGAAAGTCAGGCGGGATGATAGCCGACGCGATGAAGTTCTTCGGCGCGGATGTGGCTTATTTCGCACGTAGTGCGAAGCCGTGGGCCGAGGAGAAAGGCTACCGCTTCACGCCGCTTGGCGACCTGCTGGAGCGCAGCGACGTGGTGTTCTGCTGCTTGAACCGCAACACGGTGCTGCTGCATGAGGCCGAGTTCGCCCGCCTCGGCAACCACAAGCTGCTGTTCAACACGGGGCTTTCGCCGGCGTGGGACGAAGAGCCGTTCGCCCGCTGGCTCGACGGCGACAACCTCTGCTTCTGCGACACCGTTGGAGCGGCCGGCGGAGAGCGTTTCCTCAGCCATCCCCACATGCGTTGCGTGCGTGTGTCGTCAGGGCTTACGAGCCAGTCATACCACCGCCTTGCCGACAAGGTCATCGCCAACATGGAGGGTTATTTGGCGGGCAAGGCGTGACGGGTGTCCGTCTGCTTGTAACAGCTTGGCAATCAGGCATATTGCAAAAGGCCGTCTTTCGTACAGCGAAAGACGGCCTTTTATCTTGCAACACGCGGCCTTTCGCATTGCGAAAGGCCGCGTGTCGTATTGTTGCTTGTGTGCTGCGGCGTGTTGTCAGGCCGCTTTCGCCTTGCGGCGTTCACGCAGGTACTCTATCACGCCGGGCAGTATCGAGATGACGATGATGGCCACGATGACGAGTTTCAGGTTGTTCTGGATGAACGGCTGGTTGCCGAACAGGAAGCCGGCGTAGGCGAACGCCGCCACCCAGAGCAGTCCGCCGGTGACGTTGTACATCATGAAATATGTGTAATGCATCTTGCCCATGCCCGCAACGAACGGCGCGAAGGTGCGCACGATGGGCACGAAGCGTGCAAGGATGATGGTCTTGCCGCCGTATTTCTTGTAGAACTCGTGGGTCTTGTCAAGGTAACTTTGCTTGAATATCTTTGAGTTCGGGTTGCTGAACAGCCTTTTCCCGAAGAAGTGCCCGATGCCGTAGTTGCACGAGTCGCCCACCACGGCCGCCACGAACAGTATGAGGACGAGCAGGTGGACGTTGAGCGGCATGTTGGGCTGGGCTGCGATGGCCCCGGCCACGAATATCAGCGAGTCGCCTGGCAGGAACGGTGTCACCACGAGTCCCGTCTCGCAGAAGATGATGATGAACAGTATGGCGTAAGTCCATGAGTGGTAGTCGCGCACAATCTCAATCATGTGTTGGTCGATGTGCATGATGAAGTCTATGATAAATTCCATAGGTTGTAGTGTTTTGTTCTGTTGTTATTGTTACGTTTCTTGCAGTCTCGGTTTACTTGATGCGTGGCGCGTCGGCGCGCTTCATCCAGATGTTAAGTTGGTAGATGGCCGGCAGGAGTATGAACAGCGAGAACACCACGGCCAGCACAACGTTGTTGGTGTTGCCGCCGAACATGTCAGACAGTTGCATGTCGGCAGAGTGGGGGAACAGTATGTAGATGGCGTACGCGGCCGTGTTGTTGACCCAGTGCAGGGCCACTCCGGGCAGGATGCTGCCCGTGCGGTAATACATCCATCCGAGCAACAGCCCCACCAGCAGCGCGTGGGGCATCTGGGCCGGGTTGCCGTGGGCCACAGAGAAGACCAACGCCGACACGGCTATCGCCGCCCAGTGGCTCTTCATCTTCTCAAGCAGGGCGCGCAGTATGGCTCCGCGGAACACCACCTCTTCGGCGAACGGCACGAGCAGGCACAGCACGAAGTAGCCGTAGTCGTTGTCCATGACCACCTTGAACGTGTCGCCTGACAAGTCGGGCAATGCCGGCAGCAGCTCTTGCAGCCCCGCCGAGGGTATGATTGTGCCGATTGATGCCACGGCGCACCAGAAGAATACGCCCCACGGGCGCGTGCGGAGGTAGGTGGGCGACATCGGCGCGAACCTGCGCCATGCGAACAGGGCGATGGCGGCCGCGCTCGATGCGGCTGACGCTGCAACGAGCATGGGCGGCGTTATGGCTGACATGTTGCCGCCGCCGAAGGCGCGCATGACGGCGTCCACGCCGTCGCCGGACGCCAACATCCACGCGGCGAACACTGCCCATTGCACGAAAAACTGTATGAATATGAACAGGAACAGGTATAAAAGTGCCTTTTTCATCTCTCTCTTTGTATGCTAAAAACGGTTTATCCTTCTCTTTCCAATATGGCGAGCGCGGCGTCGCGGTCGGCGTTCAGTTGTTCGGCGAGCTTGGCCGCGGAGCTGAATTTGCGCTCCTTGCGCAGGCGGTCGATGAACATCACGCTGACGGTCTTGCCGTAAATGTCGCCCTCGAAGCCGAACAGGTTGACTTCAAGCGTAGTGTCAGTGCCGTCAAAAGTCGGGCGCGTGCCGATGTTCATCATGCCTCCATACGTCCGCGCGCCGCCGTCCGTGACGGCTTTCACGGCGTAGACGCCGGCTTCGGGCACAAGTTTCAGCCTGTCGTTGACCTCGATGTTCGCCGTCGGAAAGCCCATCTTGCGCCCCTCGTGGTGTCCGTCCACCACCTTTCCTGTCAGCGTATAGTTGTAACCCAGGCACATCGAGGCCATCCTTATCTCGCCCGCGGACAGGAATGAGCGCACCACCGACGAGCTGACCTGTACGCCGTTTAGCGTGAAAGCCTCGGCGCGGGCCACTTCTATGCCCAATTCGTGGCCGTAGCGCACGTAGTCCTCGAAGCCCTCCGAGCGGTTGTGGCCGAAGCGGTTGTCGTATCCTGTTATCAGTTTGCGCACGTTCAGGCGGTCGCGCAGCACTGTTTTCATGAAGTCGTAGGCCGACAATGAGGCCATTTCCTCGTCGAAATGCAGTATGAAACACCTGTCAACGCCAGTCGCTTTCAGCCGTTCGGCCTTTTCGTCGGCAGTCGTTAGCAGTTGCGGTTGGAAGTCCTTGTGCAGCACGAGGCGCGGATGGCGGTCGAAAGTTATCACCGCCGACTGCATGCCGCCGCTCCGCTTGGCGCAGTCGATGACGTTGTTTATCAAGAACTTGTGCCCGCGGTGTACGCCGTCGAAGAAGCCAATCGTGGCTACCAAATCACTGTTCATTGTGGTTCTGAATATGTAAAACGCCTTTGTCCTTGTCTTGATTTATGCCTGCTCACAGCCTTTCTGTCCATTCGTCGCCGCAAGTCACGTGCATGGAGGTTATGCCCAATCGCTCAGCCGCCGCGCAGTTGGCTTTCGAGTCATCGATGAACAGCGTGTCGCCGGCGTCCATTCCCGAACTGTCAAGCACCTTGCGGTAGATTTCTTCGTCAGGTTTCAGCATCCGCATTTCGTATGACAAGTATGTCTTTTCAAAGTAGTAGTTGACGTTTAGGCCGCCTTGCGTGAAGTAATCGTCCACAGCCTTGCGCCAGTGTATCGGGTTTGTGTTGCTTAAAAGCACGAGGCGGAAGTCTCGTTTCAGCTCCGCCAGCTTGTCCAAACGCCGTTTGGGGATGCCCGTAAGCAGCGCGTCCCACGCCCCGCAAATGTCCTCGTCAGTGGCGTTGCAGCCTCCGCAAGCCTGTCTGACGGCATCGCAGAACTGGCCGACGCCCGTGTCTCCCACCTCAAGGTCGTGGAAAAGGTCTTCCTGCCGGCACTCGTCAACATATCCGGCGATGGCCCCTGCGCCTATCCGCGTGAACGCGTCAATGCAGCGTTTGCGGTCAAGGTTGACGAGGACACCGCCGAAATCGAATATGATGTTACGCATTCTTCTTTGTCAAACGTTTAATAGCACGCCATATTTCGCCTATCCACAGCACCAAGGAAGTGCTTGCGATGATGGTGACCCATTCGTTCAGTGACAGCGGGTCGGTGCGGAACATCGCGCCGCCGAAGGTCACTATGAGCCACTGTCCGCCCAAGATGATGAGCAGGACGAGCAGAAGCCCGTTGTCATGGGTGAAGGCGTGGAAGGCCGAATGGTTTGAACCGAACGCCTTGGCGTTGAAAAGGTTCCAGAATTGCAGCATCACGAACGTGGTGAAGAACAGCGACAGCTCGTGTATGTGCATGTCGCTTTCGCTTTGGTTGCAGTGCAAGAGGAACGCGAACAGCACGGCGAAGAACGCCACGCCGATGCCCACGATGCCTTTGGCCATGCCCTTCGTTATGATGAAGTCGGTTTGCTTGCGCGGCTTGTCCTTCATCACTTCGCGCGACGGGGGCAGCGATGCCAGCGCAAGGGCGGCGAAGGTGTCCATTATGAGGTTGACCCAAAGGATTTGGGTGACGGTGAGCGGAAGTTCGGTTCCTATTATAGAGCCGCCCAACACGAGCAGCAGCGCGGTGACGTTGACCACGAGCTGGAAGAAGAGGAAACGCTGGATGTTCTTGTAAAGGGAGCGTCCCCACATCACGGCGTTCACTATGCTGCGGAACGAGTCGTCGATAAGTGTCATGTCGCTGGCCTCCTTCGCGACCGAAGTTCCTGAGCCGAGAGAAAGGCCTACGTGGGCGTGGTGCAGGGCGGGGGCGTCGTTTGTGCCGTCGCCAGTGACCGCAACCACGGCCTCATGCTTCTGCAGCAGGTTGACAAGACGCTGCTTGTCAGTCGGCCTCGCGCGGCTCATCACGCGCAGCTTGGGCACGAGTTCAAACGCCTTTTCGTCAGAAAGGGCGGCGAAGTCGGGGCCTGTGATTTGCGCCTCGGCGGGCGTGTCCTTGTCCCAGATGCCGATTTGGCGCGCTATCTCGATAGCCGTGGCCGACGTGTCGCCGGTCACTATTTTCACTTGTATTCCCGCGCTGATGCACTGTTTCACGGCGTCGGGCACGTCGGCGCGGATGGGGTCGCTGATGGCCGTCACCGCCTGGAATGTCAGTTTCTTGCCGGATGCGATGCCGCTCATGTCAACCTGTTCGCCGTCGGCCAGCACCCTGTAGGCGAAAGCCAGCGTGCGCATGGCCTGGTTCTGGTATCCAGTTAGGCGTTCGCTGATTTCCTTGCGCCCGTCGGCGTCGATGTCACAGAACGAAGCGATGATTTCAGGCGCGCCCTTGACCATCAGCACTCGTCGTCCGCCCACGTTCCCGATGGTCGCCATGTATTTGCGTTCGGTGGAGAAGGGCAGTTGCGCCTCGATGTGTTCGTCCTTCCTGAGCGTCTTGTAGTCAACGCCGTTCTTCTCGAGCCACAGCAGCAAGGCTATTTCCGTAGGGTTGCCTATGCCCTTGCCGCCCTCTGCGTCGAGGTGGGCGGTGGTGTTCAGGGCTATGCATGAGCGGAAAAGCGCGTTGTCGGCGTCATACTGTTTCATGTCGGCCACCTGCATTTTGTTCTGCGTCAGCGTGCCAGTCTTGTCGGTGCAAATCACCGTCACCGCGCCCATTGTCTCACAGGCGTGCAGCTTGCGCACGAGGTTGTTGTTCTTCAGCATTCGCCTCATGTTGAGCGCGAGGCTCAGGGTTACGGCCATTGGCATGCCCTCGGGCACGGCCATCACGATGAGGGTGACGGCCATCATGAAGTATTGCAGCACGGTTTCGGCCATGCGCAGGTAGTCGGTTGACGCCCAGATGCCGTCGGTGTCAAGGTAAATGTCGCGGCCGAGGAAGATGACGAAGGCGGCGATTGATATGCCTATGCCGAACTTGCTGATGAGCTTGGCCAGCTTGTCGAGCTGTATGTTGAGCGGCGTCTTGACGGATGTGATTTCCGTGCTGGCGCGCGACACCTTGCCGATTTCGGTGGCGTCGCCCACCTCTGTCACCTGGAACGAGCCGCGCCCGTTCATCACCATCGTGCTGCGCAGCACCTTCGACGAGGGGTAAGTGGCCTCCTTGTCGTTCTTCTCAGGGTCGGCGTGCTTGGTGATTATAGGCTCGCCAGTGAGCGAAGACTCGTCGATTTGCAGGTCGGTTGACTCTATGAGCGTGCCGTCGGCCGGGATTTCGTCGCCCACTTCTATGATTACGACGTCGCCCACGACAACGTCCTTGCGTGCTATTTCCACCACTTTGCCGTCGCGGCGCACCTTCACGGGCGACTCTTCGCCAAGCGCGGTAAGCACGTTGAACTTCTTGGCGGCGTCCATCTCAAACCAGAAACCGATGGTGGTGGCCAGGATGATGGCCAGGATGATGCCGATGGTTTCAACGAAATCGCCGTGGATAGCCGCCAATGCCAGCGATATGACGGCGGCCACAAGCAAGATTTTGATGATGGGGTCCTTGTATTTCTCAAGGTAGAGTTTCCACAGCGGGGTTCTCTTAGGGGGTGTAAGGGTGTTTTCGCCGTGCTGTTCACGGCTTTTCGCTACTTCGTTATCCGTCAACCCTCTTGGGTTGCTGAATAGCGGATTAATCTCGTTGCTCATTTATCAGATAAAAAACATAAAAGTTGATACTTGTCTGCAAAGTTAGCACAAATAGCCGAATTTTGCCATGCGCGCTTTGCATTATCATGCAAATTTAACGTATCTTTCCATATTTTATGCGCCCGCTCGTGCGTGGCGTGCCAAGCTGTGGCTTGCCTTTGGGATTTGGCGCGGGTGCGGAAGGGCGTGAAACGCATTGCAAAAGGCCGCGAAACGGAGCGCGAAAGGCCATGTTTTGCGGCATGAAACATGGCCTTTCGCAACGCATTGGAAATCAGGCGGATACGTTGTTTGCTCGTGGCGGATGCCTGTCAGGCGAAACCGTGCGCCGCATGGGCGTGCCGCGCGCGAGGCTTTTGGCTGGGCCGGCTGTGGCGGATGGCTGTTTTTGCCGTAATATTGGGCGTTTTTCCAGTAATCCGTCTACACCGTGTTACGTTTTAAATTGATAATTTTGCACTTGGAAAAGAAAAACCAATAACAAACATCGGAGGATAAAATGATGAAAAGTTTTTGCGCATACGTGCCTACGAATATCATGTTCGGTTCAGGCATGGTTAAGGAACTACACAAGCAGCAGATGCCCGGCAAGAAGGCGATGATTGTAACGTCAAACGGAAAATCGACCAAGGCCAACGGCTATCTTGACACCGTTGAGGCCGAACTGAGGCAAGCCGGCGTTGAGACGGTGCTGTTCGACCACGTTGAGGCCAACCCGCTGAAGTCAACTGTGATGGCCGGCGCGACTTTCGCCCGCGACAACGGGTGCGACTTTGTGGTGGCTCTCGGCGGCGGAAGCGTGATGGACGCCGCCAAGGTGATGGCCTTCATGGCCGTAAATCCCGGCGACGTGTGGGATTATATCTATGGAGGCACGGGCAAGGCGCGGCCACGCAAGGCCGAGCCGCTGCCACTCGTCTGCGTCACCACGACAGCCGGCACAGGTTCGGAGGCCGACGCTTACGGCGTAATCAGCAACGACGAGACCAACGAGAAGATAGGTTTCCACGCCGACTTCCCCGTGCTTTCGATTGTAGACCCTGAACTGATGCTGTCAGTTCCGCCCATGTTCACGGCTTACCAAGGCTTCGACGCCCTGTTTCACTCTACCGAGTGCTACATCTCGGCCACAGCCCACGCCATGAGCGACATGTACGCCCTGACAGCCATTGAGAACGTGGCTCGCTATCTTGAGCGCGCCGTGGCCGACGGCAACGACCTTGAGGCCCGCGAACACGTGGCTTTCGGCAACACGCTTTCAGGCATAGTGATGAACATCTGCAGTTGCACGGCTGAGCATTCGCTCGAGCATGCCATGAGCGCGTACCACCACGACCTGCCCCACGGAGCCGGCCTTATCATGATTTCAAAGGCGTTTTATGAATATTTCATCGAGCGTCACGCCTGTGACGAACGCTTTGTGCGCATGGCTCAGGCCATGGGCATGGCAGACGCAAGCAAGCCTGAAGACTTCATCACCATGCTTGTGCGCCTGCAGGAAGCGTGCGGAGTGGTCGATCTGAAGATGAGTGATTACGGCATAAAGCCTGAAGAGTTTGATACGTTGGCCGAGAACGCCCGCGAGACCATGGGCGGCCTGTTCCTCGGCAATCCGTGTGAACTCGACCATGAGGGCTGCGTTGAAATCCTGAGGAAGTCATACAAGTAGTCTTTCCACAATGTGAGCGACGCGACGGCAACAGCCGTCGCGTTTTTGTTTCGCGCCCTCAGAACCTTACGCCATAGAACAGGCGGGCGCGCCATTTTACGCTTTCAATCATCATCTCGCCGCTGTCGCCCTGATGCCATAGGTTCACCACGGCCGACATGCCGATGAAGCTGTTCTTGAAATTGCGCACCGCGGCGAAACGGCCGATGTTGATTAGCGACGGGAAACGGAACGGCGAACGCTGGCGCACGTCGCCTACGGTCAGCTTGTTGCGCGAGTACACTACGATGTGGGGCATGGCCGAGAGGTGGATTAGCCACTTCCTTTTTAGCACGAGGTTGTAAGCGTAGCCCCCGCCAACGGCCACGTTTATCGCCAACAGCCGCGACTTCGATGCTCCGGGCACGACGTCGCTCCCTGTGTCGATGCGCCCCGCGAAGGCCGAAAGCCCCAACAGCCACGACCCCTTGCTGCGCAACTGCACCTGGCTCTGCGTGAACGCCGCCGGGAAGGAAAAGCGGCGGTGGCTGAACGTGTAGTAGGCGTTGGCCTGGAGCATCTCCATGCTGACCGTGCCGGGGCGTATGTCATACTTCGCGCCGCCGAGTTCGGCCGTGCCGCTGAAAGTCTTTGCCGACGTGTACACCAAGTCCGCGCCCCAGCGGTTGCCGTAAGACGACAGGCTGAATTCGTTGTCCTTGTTCTTTCCGCTGAGCTTCGCCGGGTTGAGGGCGAAGCCTATGGACAGCCCGCGGTAGCTGACTGTCGCGCCGAGGGTGCTTCTCAGTTCGGCCCTGAGGCTTGTGCTGAAGCGGCTGTCGCCTATCACGCCCTTTGCGGACAGGTCTGTCCCCGAAGTGTTTACGCGCGGTTTCACGGTCCACTTCTGGCCTGGCTTTGCTATGAACGCCGTGTCATATTTGGCTTTAGCCTTTTCCTCGCGCACGGACAGTATGCTGTCAATGCGCTGCGCCAACACCGTTTGCGCTGCGGCGTCAACCGCAACGGCGCATGCCAGGGCAAGTAAGGGAAACACGTATGCGCGCATTCGGATGCAAGTTTGAGGAATGGCGGAAAGAGATAACGCCGCCTGCATACTTATAAACGTTGCATGCTGTTCTTTATTGCGGCGTGTACGGGATTTTCATTCCGTATCGCAGGGCTTTCGATACGTGGCCTTTCGCGTTGTGAAAGACGGCTTTTTGCGCCATGAAAGGCGGTCTTTTGCAAGCCGTTTGGCCATGTTTCGCAGCGTGGCGATTCTTGTTTGGGTTAAAAACAGGTTGATTTATTTTGTATTACAAGGCAAAAAGCTTAACTTTGCACGATGCAAGCCGTGCGCAAGGCGCAGCCGTTGCGCTCTTTGGGAGTTTGCAAGCAAAACGAATTGAGGACAATAAAAATAAAGACATGGACGCACTGAAAAAAGCATTGGCATCGAAACTGCTGAAGATAAAGGCGATAAAGCTGCAGCCGGACAACCCCTTCACGTGGGCTTCGGGATGGAAGTCGCCGTTCTATTGTGACAACCGCAAGACGCTGTCTTTCCCTGACTTGCGCAGCTTTGTGAAGATAGAGCTGGCGCACGCCGTGATGGAGCATTTTCCCGAAGCTACGGCCGTGGCCGGCGTGGCGACGGGTGCCATAGCGCAGGGCGCGCTCGTGGCCGACGAGCTTGGCATGCCGTTCGCATACGTGCGCAGCAAGGCCAAGGACCACGGCATGGGCAACCTGATTGAAGGACAACTGCCCGAGGGCGCGAAGGTGGTGGTCGTGGAAGACCTCATCTCAACCGGCGGAAGCAGCCTGAAGGCTGTTGAGGCTCTGCGCGCGGCCGGTTTCGAGGTCGTTGGCATGGTGGCTTCATATACTTACGGCTTCCCCGTGGCCAAGAAGGCGTTTGAGGATGCCGGCGTGACGCTCGTGACCTTGACCGACTACGAGCATGTGGTTGAAGAGGCCGTGGCTACCGGATACATCTCGGAAAAGGACGTTGAGCTGCTGCACGAGTGGCGTAAAGACCCGGCAAACTTTAAATAAACGAGTTCTAAAGCAGACAAGCAGACAAGTAACAAGCAGACAAGCAGACAAGTAACAAGCAGACGAGCAGACAAGAGACAAGAGACAAGAGACAAGTAAACGAGTAACGAGTAAACAAGTAACAAGGCAAATCTCCTTGTCTGCTCGTCTGCTTGTTTCTTGTCAACTTAAAAAAGATATGAGCAAATACGAAAGTGGCGTTAAGCAAATACCCCATCCGCAGAAGGTGGTGTATGACACGTTGAGCGACCTCAACAACATAGAGCGTGTGAAAGACCGCATACCGGCGGACAAGGTTCAAGACCTGACATTCGACCACGACACGGTGAGCATAAGCGTGCCGCCCGTGGGCGCGATAACGCTCAGAATCATAGAGCGCGAAGAGCCGAAGTGCATCAAGTTTGAGACGGCCAACTCGCCCGTGCCTTTCAACCTTTGGGTGCAGCTCTTGCCCGTAACCGACGCCACGTGCAAGATGCGGGTTACGGTGAAGGCCGACATCCCCGTGTTTTTGAAACCCATGATAGGCGGCAAGCTGCAGGACGGCGTTGACAAGATAGCCGACGCCTTGGCCATGCTGCCGTATTGATGGTGGCGTGTGTCTTTGCGTTTAACATCATCTGGACAGGGAATGAAGCGTTACACCTATTATATATTGGCACTCCTGATGTCGCTCGCGTCGTGCGGCGACACCGAGTATGAGTACAGCAACCGCCGTTGTTACTTCATTTTTGAGAACACGGGCAGCCGCAGTCCGGCTCTTGCTTCGGCCACAAACATCATGTCGCCGGGCATCTTCTGCCGTGTCACAACGTCGGGCGAGAACTATTACAGCTTCTCTACCAACCAGGGACTGACGGACAGGGTGGCGCGCACGGAGATTGACAAGCAGCGCACCGTGGAGCTTGGCGTGTACAACGAGACCGGCATCATGGTCGGTTTTGGCAACCTCAACAACCCTGCCACGTTCTATGCCTATGACAGCCAGTGCCCCAACTGCTACAAGAACACTAACCTGCCCCGATACCAGCTCTCGATGAACACGGACGGGACGGCCGAGTGTGGCAGTTGCCACCGCAAGTATGACATGAACAACGGCGGCATCGTGGTAAGCGGCGACGGCGGCGACAAGCTGATACGTTATCGGGCGAACACCACCGGGCCGCAAGGCGTATTGTCAGTTACAAATTGACACATTGAATATTAAAATGTGTAAATTAATTTGCTCTTTCGAGAAATAGGTTTATCTTTGCATAACTTTTTGCTGCGGCAATAGCTCAGTTGGTAGAGCGCAACCTTGCCAAGGTTGAGGTCGCGGGTCCGAGTCCCGTTTGCCGCTCATGGATGCCGCAATGGTGGAATTGGTAGACACGAGGGACTTAAAATCCCTTGGCCAGAAATGGCTGTGCGGGTTCGAGTCCCGCTCGCGGCACTATTATTTAAAACCTTTTCATTATGAAAAAAAATCTTATCTTACTTGTTTCGGCAGCATCAGTGCTTGCGCTGGCGTCTTGTTCTTCTAAGCTTGGAGAACTTTCTGCCGACAACTTCAATGTCGTTCCGAACCCGCTCGAGTCAAAGGGCGGCCAGGTGGCTGTCACCATCAACGGAACATTCCCCGAGAAGTATTTGAAGAAAAAGGCTGTCGTGACTGTAGTTCCCGAGCTGCGTTATGGCAACGACCAGGCCGCACAAGGCCAAGCTGCCACATTCCAAGGCGAAAAGGTGGAGGGCAACGACCAGACAATCTCTTACAAGATGGGTGGAAACTATACGATGAAGTCTACCTTCAAGTATGTTCCCGAGATGCATAAGAGCGACCTCTACATGACTTTCGACGCTTACTATGGCAAGAAGAAGAAAAAGATTGAAGTTCCTGCAGTCAAAGTTGCTGAGGGCGTTGTTGCTACATCAGAACTTTACAAGAACACTCTCGCCGGCAGTGGCGCATGCATAGCTCCCGATACGTTCCAGCGAGTACGCGCACAGAGGCAGGAAGCGCAAATCAAGTTCCTCATCAACCAGGCCAACCTGCGCAAGAGCGAGCTGAAGAACAACTCTGTACAGGAGTTCGTAAAGCTGCTCAAGGACATAAACAACGACAAGGAAAAGCTGAACCTGAAGAATGTAGAGGTTCTCGCTTACGCTTCTCCTGATGGTGGTGTTGAACTCAACGACAAGCTGGCAAGCAGGCGTCAGAACGCTTCTGTTGACTATGCAGAGAAGCAGCTCAAGGGTGCTAAGCTCGAAGGCGACGTTACAGGCAAGTACACCGCTCAGGACTGGGACGGCTTCCAGAAGCTTGTCGCTGCCTCAAACATCCAGGACAAGGACGTCATCTTGCGTGTCCTCTCAATGTATCAGGACCCGGAAGAGCGTGAGCAGCAAATCCGCAACATGTCTGCTGGCTTCCGTGAACTGGCTGACGGCATCCTGCCCGAACTCCGTCGTTCACGTCTTATCATCAACTATGAGACAATCGGACGCAGCGACGACCAAATCAAGGAACAGTACAAGGCTGACGCTACACAGTTGAGCGTTGACGAAATGCTTTATGCAGCAACTTTGGAGAATGATGTTAACGCCAAGGAAGCTATCTACAAGAAGACAACTGAGGTTTATCCTAATGACTACCGCGCTTACAACAACGTAGCTGCCATCGAGTTCGCAAAGGGCAACGACGCTGAGGCTCAGAAGTATCTGGCCAAGGCTCAGAGCATAAGCGGCAACGCTGGTGAGGTTAACGCCAACCTCGGTCTCTTGGCTTTGAAGAACGGCAACTTGAGCGAAGCTGAGAACTACATCGCAAAGGGCAACACTGCTGGTGACTACAACAAGGTGCTTGGTACTCTCAACCTCGCAAAGGGTGACTACGCTACGGCTGAGCAGAACCTGAACGGAATCAACTGCAACACAACCGCTTTGGCTCAAATTCTTAACAAGAACTACGCTGGCGCGGCTAACACCCTGAACAATATCGAGAACAAGGACGCCATGACAGACTATCTGCAGGCTATCCTCAACGCTCGTCAGGGCAACAACGACGCCGCTTCTTCTTACCTGAAGAGCGCATTGCAGAAAGACCCGTCACTTTCAACTTACGCAAACAACGACCTTGAGCTGTCAAAAGTCAGCAAATAAACGAAGCTGACGCATGAAGCGGCTTATATATATCTTTACGCTCACCTTGGTTTTGGTTTCCTGCGGTTCGCGCAGCGGTCATTTCAGTTTGGAAGGCCGATTACTCAACCTAAACCAAGGTGAGTTTTATGTTTACAGCCCTGACGGCGTTTTTGACGGGGTTGACACGATAAAGGTTGAGGGCGGACGCTTCACTTTTGAAACGCCGTGCAAGGAAGAAGGAACGATAATCATAGTCTTTCCCAACTTCTCCGAGCAGCCTGTTTTCGCCGAACCCGGCAAATCTGTGACTATAAAAGGTAGTGCGTCACGCCTGAAAGAAATCGAAATCGACGGTACTGACGCCAACGAACAGATGAACGCTTTCCGCCAGCAAATAGCGAAGGCGTCACCTCCTGAAGTGGTCAAATACGCAGAACAGTTTGTCAAGAACAATCCTGAATCCCCTGTAAGCGTTTACATTCTCAGGCGATATTTCATCGCGCCGGAAGGCGGCGAACGTTATGTTGATGCCAGCAAGGTGGCCGAACTTGTCAACATTGTGTACAAGGCGCAAGAGAAGAACGGCCAAGTAGCCCGCATGTTACGTTACGTCAACAGCATCCAGCGTGGCTTCCCTGGAGCCAAGATGCCGTCGTTCGCGGCAAAAGACATAAAGGGGAACAATGTGTCAGACGCCATGTTGAGGGGCAAGGTCGCAGTAGTTTTTACCTGGGCGAACTGGAATTATGAGAGTTGCACCATGCGCAGCAAGCTCAGCAGCCTGAAGCGTGATTACGGCGACAGGCTGGCCTTGATGGGGATAAACCTTGACCCCAGCGTGACAAACTGTAAGAATGCAATCCGCAACGACTCAACTTCAACCATAACAATATGCGACCAAGCGATGTTTGACAGTCCGTTGCTTGAGCAGTTTGGCTTTAACGGAGTGCCGGGGAACATATTGTTCAATGCGCAAGGGCACGTTTTGGAGCGCGACCTGAAGCCTGAAGACCTTGAATCAAGAATAAAAGTATTATTAAACTGAGCAAGCCATGCTTGTCAAGACATACTGTGCGGCGGTAAACGGGCTTGACGTTACGACCGTGACCGTTGAAGTAAGCATGACGCGGGGTGTGCAATTCCATCTCTCCGGGCTTGCCGATACGGCTGTCCGCGAGAGTCACGACCGCATTGTTGCCGCATTGAAGAACAACGGAATAAAGTTCCCGGTGGCCGACATCACCGTCAATATGGCACCGGCTGACCTGCGCAAGGAGGGCAGCGGATACGACTTGCCGTTGGCCATCGGCTTGCTTGCCGCCATGGGCAAGGTAAAGCCAGACCATCTCTCAGAGTACATGATAATAGGAGAGTTGAGCCTTGACGGTAAAATCCAGCCTGTAAGGGGTGCGTTGCCCATTGCGATAAAAGCGCGCAAGGAGGAGTTCAAGGGCCTGATAGTGCCTGAGAAAAACATCCGCGAGGCCGCTGTTGTCAACCGCCTTAGCGTGTATGGCATGGACAACCTTCTTGACGTGGTTCGCTTTCTGAACGACGAAGAGACGTTTCAACCTACAATCATCGACACCCGTCGTGAGTTTTATGAACACCAGAGCAGTTTTGATTTAGACTTTGCCGACGTGCGCGGGCAGGAGAATGTCAAGCGCGCCATGGAAGTAGCGGCGGCCGGTGGGCACAACATGATTATGATTGGCCCGCCGGGCAGCGGCAAGTCGATGATGGCCAAGCGGCTTCCCTCAATACTTCCGCCGCTCTCGTTGGCCGAAAGTCTTGAAACAACGCAAATCCATTCTGTGGCCGGAAAGTTGGGCGAAAACATGTCGCTCATATCCCAACGCCCGTTCCGCGCGCCCCATCATACGATTTCCCAGGTCGCGCTTGTCGGCGGAGGGGCAAACCCCAAGCCAGGGGAAATATCGCTTGCCCACAACGGCGTGCTGTTCGCCGACGAGCTGCCAGAGTTCAACAAGGCCACGCTTGAGATGCTCCGCCAGCCCCTCGAAGATCGCAAAATCACCATATCGAGGGCGAAATACACCGTGGAATACCCCTGTTCGTTCATGTTCGTGGCATCGATGAACCCTTGTCCGTGCGGTTATTACAACGACCCGACGCACAAATGCGTATGCACGCCAGGGCAGATACAACGCTACCTGAACAAGATAAGCGGCCCGCTGCTCGACCGCATCGACATACAGATAGAAATAACGCCCGTGCCTTTCAAGGACATATCGCGCGCCACGCAGGGCGAAAGCAGCTCAAGCATACGCGAGCGGGTGATAAAGGCGCGGCAGATACAGGAGCAACGCTTCCGTGAACATAGGGGAATACACTGTAACGCGCAGATGACCGAGCGCATGATTCACCAGTACGCCGAACCCGACGAGGCCGGCATCGACATGCTGCGCGCCGCCATGGAGCGGCTCAACCTGTCAGCCCGAGCTTACAACCGCATACTGAAAGTGGCGCGAACGATAGCCGACCTTGACGCCTCGCCCAACGTCCAGCCGCAGCATTTGGCCGAAGCCATCAGCTATCGCAACCTTGATAGGGGTGACTGGGCGGAAAGATGACACAGCTCTTGGTGGTTAAAGTAGAATTTTTTAGGAGTTAAAGTAGTTAGGAGGAGTTATCGCTCACTGCGTTCGCTGCGGAGTTAAAGACACATGCCCTGCTGCTGTTTTCATGTTGCAGTCATTAAGCAAAGGTAATGTCTTTAACTCCGCAGCGAACGCAGTGAGCGATAACTCCTTCTAACTTCTTTAACTACTCAATATCACAGCAGCCTCTTGGCGAAATACCTTACGGGATACCATACCGAGACAAAGCCCACCGCAGCCACTGTAAGGAACACTATCACGATGTCTTCAGGATGTACGCTTACGGGATAAGCGTCAATGACGAACGAGCCGCTGCTCTGTCCGAGGGCCACGAGGCCGTAAGTCTGTTGCAGCCAACACATCAGCAAGCCCAACAATATGCCCGCCACCGCGCCGATTACTGAAATCATGCGCCCCTCAAACAGGAATATGCGTGTGATTTGCTTGTCGGTCGCGCCCATGTTGCGCAGCGTCACCACGTCGTTCTTCTTGTCGATTATGAGCATTGACAGCGAGCCGATGATGTTGAAGCACGCCACGGCAAGTATGAACGTAAGGAATATGTAAGCGATGAATTTCTCTATTTTCATTATCCTGAACGTGTCGGCCTGTTGCTCCATGCGGTCAAGCACACGGTACTTGTCGCCCGCTATTTCACGCATTTCCGCCTTTACGGCGTCGAGGTCAGAGCCCGGTTTCAGCCTCAGCTCAAGTTCAGACAACATGCCCTGTTGCCCGAACAAGTTGCGTGCGAACGCTATCGACGTAAGTATGTAGTCACGGTCGTAGCGGCCATTCCTTACCGAGAACACCACGCCTGGCGAAATCAGCGAGTCCACCACGAAGCCCTCTGTCGGGTTCATCATGTCCAACTGCCCCTCGCGGCGCGGCGCGTAGATGTTCAAGAATCCGTCCCAGTCGGCCGTCATGCCGAGCTGGTCGGCCAGTCGGATGCCCACCGTGCCGTATTGCAGGTTGGCCGCGTGCAGCGAAAACTCGCCGTCGCCATACAGTATGTCGTTGATATGCGTCAGTTGGTCGAAGTTGTCGTCAACCCCCTTCACCGTCACCATGGCCTGGTTGCCCTTGTATATGGCCAACGCCTGGTCCTCAACGCTCTCGGTGGCCACGTCAACTTCGGGCAGCGCGCGTATCTTCGCCAGTATGGGGTCGTCGGCCGGGGCGGTCTTCCCCTTTGCCGGCACGACCTCGATTTGCGGGTCAAACGCCGTCAGGAACGACGCCACGAGGTCGTGGAAGCCGTTGAACACGCTCAACGTGATGACCAGCGCGGCCGTGGCTATGGCCACGCCCACCGCGCTTATGCCGCTTATCAGGTTGATTACGTGCGTGCTTTTCTTTGAGAAAAGATACCGCCTCGCTATGTAAAACGGGAAATTCATTTCTTCAGCAGCTCGTCGATGTGGGCTATGTAGTCAAGCGAGTCGTCAACGAAGAAGCGCAGTTCTGGTATGATGCGCAGTTGGTTGCGCACGCGCGTGCCCAGTTCGTAGCGTATGGTCTTCTCGTTCGCCGTGATGTTCTTTATGAGTTCGTCGGCCTTGTCTGACGGGAATATGCTCAGGTAAGCCGTGCATACGCTCAGGTCGGGGCTTATTCGGCAGCGTGTAACGCTTACCATCACTCCGCGCATTGCGCGTGTCTGCGACTGGAATATCAGGCTCAGCTCCTTTTGCAGCAGCCTTGCTATCCGGTTTTGTCTTGTTTCTTGCATGATGTGGTATGATGTTTAGCGGTTTGGTCTGTGCCCGCCGGGCGGGTTGTCACAAATTACCTGCAAACTTACACATTTTTTTCGAGAATACGCATACACTGCTGCTATTTTTCATGCGCCGGCGTCCCTGGGCGGCGTCACCGCCAGCCCTCACGCATACCAGCACGGGGCGTAGAAAGTGCCTCCCCTCATTTCCGTGCCGATGTCGGCTCGGTGGTGCTTGTGGTGCTTGCGTGGCGGCTTCCTGTGCTTGTGGTGTTTCTTGTGGCGCGGAGGCCGCGGGTGGTCTCTGTGGATAACGCATGACGAGCAGAACAGGCCCATCACCAGGGCCGCTGCCATTATTTTCAGTTTCGATATTGTTCTCATTGTTTTCAATGTTTTTATTGTTCTACATCATTGCTGCTTGCCGTGTCGCCACGCAAGTATGCCGGTTATTTATCTATAAGACATGGCGAACGGTCGAAAGTTAAACGTAAGCTACATTTTTTAACTATGTCCGTTTTTTCCGTATGGCGTCTGCCGCCGTGTCGTACCTGTTGTTTCCGCCTGCTTGCCGTGCCCTGTTTCGCCAGGCGTGTGCGGCCATGGCAGCGCGTGTAGACAGTTGTCGGGCAATAGGTGTTGACGCATTGCTAACCTGCTGATTGTCAACGCCTTTCTGATATGCCTCGTTTCATGCTGCGAAAGGCGGCCTTTTACAATGCGGAAGGTGGCCTTTTGCGGCGTGAAAGGCCACGGTTTGGGTTCATCCGCAAATCCTTTGGATGGCAACAATGCGTAGCAGGGCGTCAAAGACGTCCAACGTAGCTTAACCGCATGTGGAGCGAAGCGGAACTTGCGGTATGTGTGCGCAAATGATGTCGTCCTCGAAGAGGGCGAACGGCATTTACGGTTGTAAGGTTTAAGGTTATACGGTTATTGGGGTATACGGACATACCGCATAACCGTAAGAACCCGCCACCGCATAACCCAACACGCATTCGCCCCCTTCGGGGACGGGATAGACTTTTATGTACCATACAAAAGGTTTGCGGATGAACCCGGTTTGCAGTGCGTCAGGCGTATGGCCTTCAGTTTGCCGGCTGCGCGCATGGTGTTGCGTAATGTTGCGTCGGTCTACGTTTTTGTTTCATCCCTGCCGGTGTTGGCGTCCTCCATGCGGTTGTAATTGCAAACCAATGCGACTTTGTTTCACCCTGTTGCGTGTTATTTAGATTTAGTCTTCAAATGTACAAATAATATACATACCAATAAAATCATTTGAGTTAAAATTATTATTTTTGTGCATGAAATAACCGCTGCAAATATTGTGGTTCATGGTTTGTGTGGCAACAACGGTTGACATTTGGTTGACAAACGGTTGACAAAAATAAAGAAGGCTTTTAGTAAGTTGCTGATATTCAACCTATTAAAAGTCTTCTTCAGTGGGCCATCCGGGGCTTGAACCTGGGACCTCCAGATTATGAGTCTGTTTGAACTATATTTCATAAAATCTAATGTAATACAAATATGCTGATTTACAGCATTTTACATATTTTGTGGTTTTCATGAAAATGCGTATATTTGCAGTAGTTTGCTCCCAAAAAGGTCACCTCAAGGTCACCAAAGCGAGTAATTTTTGGCTTATAAATCAACGCATTATGAAGAAAGATGAAACAGATAAGGTCACCGAAATGGCAAATAAGGAAGTAAAGTCCACTTCAAGAGGCGAAAAATGCCTTGCCAAATTCACTGCTGTGAATGGCAACGTATATGGTTCATTGACTCTTGATATACGGAAAGCAGGAGATTATTCGAAACCGCTACCGGTTGCCGTGCGTGTATGTCATGCCGGACAGAAAATATTTCTTCGTTTGGGTAAAGCATACACTATGGAAGAGTGGTTGACTCTTTGCTATTACGAGAAAAATGGTCGCCGTATTCAACTGACAGAGAGAAACGACATGAAGAATTTAATGGAAAGAGTGGAGCTTATAACCAATCAACTTATTTCAGAAAACAACTTCTCTCTTCGTAAGCTGCAAGACAGATTTCAAGGCAGGAAAGACGACGGCAGCACAATCTTTACTGTGTGGGATTCCTATATCCAATCTAAGACCAATGAAGGTAAGGTAGGTTCAGCTCGTTGTAGCAAGGATGTACGTAACCGCTTTATCAAAGATTTAGGAACGGATATATCGTTTTCCGATATAAACCGTGACCTTATCTTAAAGTGGGTAAAAGTCATGAAGAAAAACGATTTGAGTATTACAACTATCGCCATCGCACTCCGTAGCCTAAGAACCATTATCAATATTTGTATCGCAAACGGTTTGATGAAAGGAGATACCAAGGAAATGTTCAAAGATACAGGTTACAACAAGGCACAAAGTCGTAAGCATGAGTTTCTTGATGTGGCTACCATGCGCAAACTTTATGACTTTTGGAAAGCTGATGAGGCAAAAGATAAGGACGGAAACGAGTTGTTTCTTGGACGAGAGAAACATGCCATATTCCGTGACCTCGGATTGTTTCTCTTTATGTATTTAGGCGACGGGCAAAACCTTGCCGACACTCTCCGCCTGACATACGATGAATTATATTTTGCCACTCATGGCAAACAATTACGATTTCTCCGGCACAAGACCCGTGATAGGAACGAGAGTGCCAGCGAAGTGATATTTCCTGTTACTCCTGAAATTCAAGAGATACTTAACAGGTATGGCAATGCTCCTAAACTTGGGCGAAGGGTATTCCCCATAATGAGTGAACTTATTACACCTGAACAAGAAATATGGGTTATCCAACGTTATAACAGATACATACGTGAGCACATGGCTAAGGTTGCCAAACTGTTGGGAATGGAACAAATGCCCTCGCCAACATGGGCAAGGCACAGTTTTGCCACCAATCTTAATAATTCGGGAGTCGTGCCTTACAAATATATAAGCGACAGCATTGGACATAGCGGCGGCGGAGACATAACTTCAAATTACATCGGAGCCTACCCTTTTGCAAAAATGCTGGAGTACAATTATTATCTTCTCAACGAGAAACCTAAGGAAGAGACTACAGCCGTTGATAAGAAAGCCCTGCTTGATATGCTTAAAGGCTTGAGCGAAAAGGAGCGGATGGAACTAATGGCTAATCTATCTGACTAATTATAGCCGTTTACAGCAAGAGCACCAAGTGGAATACCACAAAAATACCGAATGGAATACCGCAAAAATACCGAATGGAATACCACAAAAAAACAGGTTGAAATTCCACAAAAAACACGAATTAGTTATACAATTCGCAGAAAATGTGTACCTTTGCCATTGAAAAAAGTATTATATGAGTTATTATAAAAGAACAGCCGATGCCCTGCTGCAAGATTTACTGGATGCATTTGGGGCAGTATTGATAGAAGGTCCCAAATGGTGCGGTAAAACCACTACGGCATCTCAACTTGCCAATAGTATTTTGAGAATGCAAGACCCAAGTATGCGTGAGGAGTATTTAGCCACAGCCAGGACTAAGCCGTCCATTCTGCTAAAAGGAGATACGCCTCGTCTTATTGATGAGTGGCAAGATGCTCCAATGTTGTGGGATGCGGTACGAACAACTGTTGATGACCGCCAAATTCCCGGACAATTTATACTCACTGGTTCCAATGCTGTTGATAAATCTCAAATACATCATTCCGGAGCTGGTCGTATTGCCCGGCTGCGTATGTTGCCTATGAGCTTGTGGGAGTCGCAAGAATCCACGGGTGAAGTTTCATTGAAAGAACTTTTCAACAATCCTGATTATGATATTGACGGTAAAATGTCTAAGATGACTGTCGAAGATCTAATCTTTGCTGCATCCCGAGGCGGATGGCCGGCTTCATTGTTGGCTCGTACTCCAAAAGCTCAATTACTTGTGGCAAAGAACTATGTACAAACCATTTGTTCTGACGACGTTTCCAGTATTGATGGAAAGAAAAGAGATGCCAAACTGACTAGCATGATACTTCGGGCTTATGCCAGGAATGTTTCAACATTGGTCAAGAAAAAATCTCTTTTGGATGATGTAACCTCGTCTGGCGAAGTAAGTTGCCACGTAGATACATTTGATGATTATGTTTCGGCTTTAGAAAAACTATTTGTTATCCAGAACATAAGTGCATGGTGTCCTGCCATAAGAAGCAAGACCGCTATCAGAAGCAGTGTAAAACGATGTTTCTGTGACCCTTCTATACCGATTGCCCTTTTGGGCCTATCTCCCGAATCATTAAGTATGCAGCTTAGGACATTTGGATTTATCTTTGAACAGATGTGTATTCGTGACCTAAAGGCGTACACCATTGATTTAAACAGTCATGTATCTTACTACCATGACCGATACGGCTTGGAAGCGGACATAGTGCTACATCTGGAAGATGGACGTTATGCCCTCATTGAGTGCAAACTTGGTAGTAGCGAAATTGATGACGGAGCTAAACACTTACTCGAACTAAAAAGACTCATACAGGAACACAATAAAACGGAAAGGCAGATGCCTATTCGGGAGCCGGACTTGCTTATTGTGATGACGGGCGGAACAATGGCATACTCTCGTCCCGATGGAGTTAAAGTGATACCCTTGGCATGTCTCAAAGATTAACCATTTAGCGAAACTGTCTATATGGACGATGATATGATGAAGGAACTTCACCATGATGACTATCCCGGTCAATCGAAAATGCAGGAATGGCTTGAAGCGAATCGAGAAATCTATACAGACTTTAAGAGTAAGATTCAATCAATCTTAAAGAATCTGTTGTGTGATAACCACAGTAATAAACAGATAGACGATGAGACAAGCACACTACAAAGCATAATCTTGGAGATAATGACCACAGAAGAAGGGATTACTGCCGATGAGATGGTTGACAAATTCTCCAATGCCATAAAAGAAGGGAATGTGTCTGCCTGCTGTTTGTATTGCTATTTGGAACTGGACAATGGGCTTAATGAAATAGAATATGCCATGACCAAATTTGAGAAATCAGAGGATGCAAAATACATCAAAGCTGGCATCCAAGCCTATTGGGAGGACAAAAGGCGCGAAACCCAGGCAGTCAACAAGGATTTGAATTTATTGAGTTTACGCCGTTGGCACTATGACCATCCGGAAGAGTACCAAGAGTTCATAAACTTCTTTGCCAAGACATACGAAGGCGATATGACTTTTATTCTCAAAGGTATTTCTTATTTAACAGAGATTGTTTCGTTCAATGGAATTAAGGGTATTACAGAATTGTTGGAAAGTCTTTGTCCAGGAACTGATAGCTATGATAAAGCTCAATTTGCAAGCAATAACCAGCAAGTCTATGAGAAACTGACAACTCTGTTCGCTTCCACGTTTAATCAAGAAGCAACCAAACAGAAACTATTGCACAACAATCCCTTTTTGTGTAGTGCGTTCTACTGGATTATATTTGATGACGGATTTGTAAAGATGGCGGATTTACTTTCCAAGACAATGATGGACGACAACTCTTCCATCTGGCAGAAAAGTTTTGGTGGACAATTCGTAAGGTCGCTGATGCTTACCAGTCTTGACAAGGCCGCCTACACCAAAGGCGCATGGAAAACTATGGGCAAAATGGGCGAGGCAAAAGAGGTTGTCAATTCCACCTTGAAAAATTCCAAAGGACATCGTGGGCGCAAGCAAGTCTGTGTTCTGCTTGAGGAGATGCTTGTTCAGCCTCATGCCGAGCGTCTTACCAAAGAGATACAAGTGCTACTTACCGAATGGAAGGAAATAAATGATACAGATTCCATACTTGCATATCTCTTTGCAGCATTAACCAATTGTAAGTTGCTTAATGACTCATACAATTATCGCACCTTCCACACGGCTATTTTAGAGAAGTTTCCCTCTTTGGGATTTAAGCCCGGCTTTGATTGGGCAGAAGCGCTTTATAATGCCATCATCAGTAAGGATGGCTACAGTTATAATTTGAGCTTATCTGAAAATGCTATTCAAACAGGAAGGGAACAGGCGAAGTTGATAAGCATCAGGTTAAGAATGCTTCTTTCCCCTGACGTATCTTGATTTCACATTACAACACTCAAACAGTTAAAAGAAACATCTGTTTTTGTTAAAAGCACCTCGGCAGAAATCGTCATGATTTTTACCGAGGTGCTTTCTTTGTGCTTCATTGTAATTTCGCAGCATAATCTTTTAAGCAACATAATATGCAGGGAAATTTTATAATGTTACAGAAGGACGACCTCAAGCAGGTTGTTTCTGAATTGGTGGAAGAACTGATAGGGAAGAAATTTCAAACTGATTTGACACCGGAAGAGAGTGATGAATACTACACGCGTGACCAAGTTTGTGAACGGCTCCACATCACTTATACCACTTTGTGGCGTATGCAGAAAGAGGGTACAATTATCGTTCACAAGTTGGGTGGTCGTAACCTTTACTCCAAAAAAGAAATCACATCACTTGTGAAATCAAAAGTTCAAGGTTCACGCAGTGACAACTTGAAAGTTTAACCTAAAGAAGCATTATTATGGAAGAACAGTATATCCGCGTGGGCACTGTTATATACAAGGTAGTGCAGCAGCCTTTGGCTGACGGAACGACGACTACTCGCAGGATACAATGGAGTTTTGGCACAATCAGGCAAGATTATGGCAAGGATAACATCCCTCCCATCACCAAGTATAATGGCTTTTGCACAGTGCCAAGCCATATTAACTATCAAAAAGAAGTTGCTGGTTTCTATAACCTTTACGAGCCGATAACCCATATTCCTACTGAGGGCGATTTCAAGCATATCCGCTCGCTGGTGAAGCACATTTTCGGCGAGCAGTATGAGATGGGAATGGACTATCTTCAACTGCTATACCTAAAGCCAACGCAGAAGCTGCCGATACTTTTATTGGTTTCTGAAGAACGGAATACAGGCAAGAGTACATTCCTGAACTTCTTGAAGGCATTATTTCAGGATAATGTTACTTTCAATACGAATGAGGATTTCCGCAGCCAATTCAATGCCGATTGGGCAGGCAAGCTGATGATAGTGGTGGATGAAGTGCTGCTCAACCGTCGTGAGGATAGCGAACGGTTGAAAAACCTGAGTACGGCCCATTCATATAAGCTGGAGGCAAAGGGAAAAGACCGTTATGAAGTGCAGTTCTTCGCTAAGTTCGTGCTGTGTTCCAATAACGAGAATTTCCCCGTTTACATTGAGCCGGAGGAAACACGTTATTGGGTAAGGAAAATTAGTCGATTGGAGAAAGACGATACTTCGTTTCTACAGAAATTGAAAGATGAAATCCCAGCATTTCTGCACTATTTGTTGCATCGTGACTTAACGACCAAAGAAGAAAGTCGAATGTGGTTTTCGCCCTCACTCATACGCACGGAAGCATTGGAGAAAATCATCCGCTGCAACCGGAGCCGCATAGAACTTGACATGGCAGAATTGCTGCTCGACATCATGGATAGCATGCAGGTGGATGTGGTGGATTTCTGCATCAACGATTTGCTGTCGTTGTTCAACTATTCAATGGTAAAGATAGAACGTCATCAGATGAGGAATGTCTTGCAACAATATTGGAAGCTGGAACCTGCACCCAATGCGTTGTCTTATTCCACCTACCAAATATCCGTGTTGCCGGGGCAGAAGTATTCTGCATCAACAAAGAAAGTCGGTCGCTTTTACACCGTCACCCGGGAAATTTTGAAAGATTACCGTTGAGTTTGTTGAATTTGATGAAATATATGGGAAAACATATATGAGCAAGGCTTATATGATTCAACAATAGTCTCAACAGTTTTCAACAGAAATTGCTGGCCAAAAGAGAAAAGCAGAATCCTAAACCGTTGGATGCGATTTTTATTTCCCCTTTTGTCGGTACTCTCTCAACAAAGTCAACAAAATCAACGGGAAATAAACAATCACATGACTCTTAAAATAACAAATACAAGTATGACATCTGGCAGAGCAGCCGCCCTTGCTTCTTCCAGTTGCTTCTGACAGTTTGGATGAAGAAGATAATAATGAAAATAATCACATCGTAGACGACGGTAAATGGCTACATGGCAATAATCCCAAAGGAAGCCCGAAAGGGGCGCAGGATGACACGATTGGCGGTGTGGATAAACCCGACACAAGTTGAAGGAATTGACGGGCGCACAGCGCAGGATTTCAGCGGTACTCCGTTGTCGTTGCGTTGACAGACTGGGCTTGCCCAGATATAGCCCACTATAACTTCTCCGCAAGCTGCGAAGTTGTGGGCTCTCCCGAGGGGCTTAGGACGCTGCCCTAAGAACCCGGCAAGGACTTTCAGCCCTCTGCAACCCGACCAAAGAGTGACCCTCTCTTTGGAAACTCCGCTCAGTGGCTTTTGCCCTGAGAACCCCAAGCAGGAAGTGACCCTCTCCCTGCACCCTCCGATTAAAGCGCAGCCCTAATAACCCGTTTTGTGAGACTCAAAAAAACAGACAAGCTATGGCAAAGACATCCATCAACATCAAGCCGTGCAACATCGGCAGCAGCGAGGCGCACAACAGGCGGACAACCGAATACCTCGCCAACATCCGCAAGGAGAAGTTCTACATCCGCACCGACCTCATGGCGAAAAACGAAACATGGGTATCACCTGATTTCAGTGAAGCCACGCTCACCGACCGTTACAACCGTATTGCTGCGATAGTCAAGGAAAAGACAGGCCGGGCGATGCAGACCAAAGACCGGGAACGGGTGAACAAGAAGACGGGCAAGGTGACCATCGTCCGTGGCAGCACTCCGCTCAAGGAGGGCGTGGTCGTCATAAAGGGTGACACCACGATGGAGCAGTTGCGGCGTTTCTGTGAGGTGTGCAGGGAACGTTGGGGCATAACCGCCCTGCAGGTGTTCATCCATCGTGACGAGGGGCACTACGGAACGCCCGGTGATAATGCAACATGGAAGCCCAACCTGCACGCCCATATCGTATGGGACTGGATGAACCACGAAACGGGCAAGTCCTGCAAATTAGACGAGAAAGCCATGAGCGAGATGCAGACTATTCTGGCTGAGTGCCTTGAAATGGAAAGGGGCACCTCAAAGGAGGTAACAGGCAAGGAGCATCTGGAACGCACGGACTTCATCATCAACAAGCAGAAGCAGGAGACGGAAAAGGCGGAAGCCGAAAAGGAAGCAGCCCTTGCTGCCAAAGAGAAAGCCGAAACGGAACGGCAGTTCATCGAGGGAGAGAACAAGGCGAAAGAGGAATACCGCCAGTCCCTTGACAAAGACATTGCCGACAAGGAACGTCAATTAAAGGACGGGCGCAAGGCGAAAGTGGACAGCATACTTGACAGCTTCGGCAGCCTCGTAGGAGTCGGTAAGTCGGCCGCTATGGAAAAGGAAATCGCCAGACTTAAAGCCGAGAACGAGCGCATCAGAAAAGCCTTTCCGAATGCAGTAAAAACTAAGGTAGAGGAAATGGCAAAGGTATTGGTTGCTGAGAAACAGGAAGCCGAAGATGAGCGTGACAGGGCTTTGATGCAGAGCCGTTCACTTGCCATTGAAAGGGACAAGGCGGTAAGGGAACTTCAGGAGCAAAAGGACGGCAAGCGGCAGCGCATAGACTTTGCCGTAAACCGTGCCACGGCGGAGAAAGACAAGACAATCCGTTTGCTGCAAAGTGCGCTGAAAGCGAGCCGGGATATTCTTAATTTGCTTGCCGACATTCTCTACAAGGCAAACGAGGTCTTTAAGCGAGCCATAGACGCGGTTATCAGTTTCGGCACGGAACGGCACAAGTTGTTCTTCGCCCCGTCCGAAGCCGCCGACATCAAGAGCGTGATGCAGGAATATGGCGAAACTGTCGGACAGCGGAAATCTGTCGGCACATTGCTTTGTGGTTATGCGGAGAGCCGACAGCCTTTTGACGGAATTAAACATCGTCATACTTTCAAAGAGGTTGGCGATATTGCCGAGGGTCGGTATGATAGACATATTAAAAAGTCACGAATAGGGCATAGTCTATAATTAATTGCGTTTTACAGTTTTATCTCACATTTAAATCACAGATTTTTGCCTATCAGTGCATAAGTCTGTGATTCTTTTCTTAACTTTGTTGACATTGAAAAATGAATATAGTCAACACGCAAATTATGCAATACCCGTTAATATCAGAATACGTTGATGCTATCCGTTCTGCGGAAGTCAACTTTGACAAGTTAAGTGACCTGCGCCCCGTACTTGACGGCAACGGCAATCCCGTAATGTCGAGCGGCAACTTCGCTGTGGTTTTCAAGATGAAAGACGTGAAAAACGGCCGTCTGTACGCCGTGAAATGTTTTACACGCGAGCAGGAAGGGCGTGAGGAGGCTTACCGCCAGATTGCCGATGAGCTTGAGTTTGTGCAGTCTACCTATCTTGCAAAGGTAAGATATTACGACCATGAGCTGTTTGTAGACACCAACAGCTCTGACGACAGCGAGTTTCCCGTGCTGCTGATGGACTGGGTTGAGGGCGAGACACTCGACCGCTACGTTCGCCGGAACATCAACGACACGTATGCCCTCGAAATGCTTGCATACAATTTCAGTCGCCTTGCAATGTGGCTGTTGCCGCAACCTTTCGCCCACGGTGACCTGAAACCTGACAACATCCTTGTATATGAAGATGGTTCATTCACCCTCGTTGACTACGACGGAATGTTCGTTCCTGCCATGCAAGGGCAGAAGTCGCGCGAACTTGGCTGCCCCGACTTCCGCCATCCCCTGCGCACGGAAGATGATTTCAACGAACACATCGATGACTTTCCTGCAATTTCAATTCTCCTTTCTCTCCGCCTTATAGCATCCGACCCGTCACTCTTAGACAAATACGGTGCGTCCGACCGCCTCCTTTTTTCCGAAAGCGATTACCGCAACTTGTCATCTTGCGAGTTATTAAAATCCATTTTCCCATCAGAGCATACTGAGATAAACGCCCTTATCGGATTATTTATGATTACCCTCTTACAAAAATATCTTATAGTTTCATTCAACTTATTATTATTGAAAAAACCAAAGATGACGCTTTTAGGAAAAATACAGATGAAGTATCATATTAAAAGCAAATGGACTATAAAAAACATCAGAAAATTCACCAAAGAAGAAAAAGATATGGTCTTCAACGCTGTTATTGTAAGTTCCAAGTATGGAAATTCTGTTCAATTTAACCTAAGGAATGCTAAGCCTTGTTTTATACCTTGTAGTGAAGATAGCACTCTTGGTGTAGGTGACAATGTTGATATGGATAAAGCAGAAATTGTAACATTATATAAAAAAGGTGAATCAGACATACAAAGAATTCGTTGTTTATAATGAAGTAAAATTATGCAATACCCATTAATATCAGAATACGTTGATGCAATCCGTTCGGCGGAATACAACTTCGATAAGTTAAATGGCCTGCGCCCCGTACTTGACAATAGCGGCAATCCCGTAATGTCAAGCGGCAACTTCGCTGTTGTTTTCAAGATGAAAGACGTAAAAATAGGCAAATTGTATGCCGTTAAGTGTTTTACACGCGAGCAGGAGGGGCGGGCAGAAGCATATAAACAAATATCCGAAGCAATAAGTAATATTGACAAATCATCGTATTTGTTATCGGTGACATATTACGAAAAAGAATTGTTTGTTGATTCAACGCAAACTGACGAAACCGAATTTCCTGTTTTGCTTATGGATTGGGTAGACGGCTTGTCACTGGATGCCTATACGAATAAAATAAGTGACAATAAAATAAAACTTGAGCAATTGGCTGACAACTTTCAAGAACTTGTTTGTTGGCTTTTGATGCAATCACTTGCACACGGAGATTTAAAGCCCGACAATATTTTAGTCAAAGATGACGGTTCAATAATTTTGTTGGATTATGATGGTATGTATGTACCCTCTATGGCCGGACAGTTTTCCAGGGAAAACGGAACGCCATTTTATAAGCATCCGCTAATGAAAAAGACAGATTTCAATAGTCATATAGATGATTATGCGGCTTTAAAAATCTTGCTTATTCTAAAAGCGATGGCTGTTGAGTATCGGTATTATGACGCTTTTTTGAAAGATGACTCACAAGAATTTATAAGTCAGTTTCTTTGTTTATCTAATAATAAACAATTATCGATTGCTTTAGCTGCGTTTATAATCGTAAATTCAGAAGGTTGCATCGAACCACAAAAAATACATTGTTTATTGTTTGGAAAACAAAGTTTCTTTAATAGAAAGAAAGATATTGAAGATAATAGTCGTATAATACACTCCATTGAAAGTGCTGCCAAATTTTATGCAAAGAGCAATGACATTGCTTCTGATTTTTGGCATGGTATCTATTTATATGCAAGCAACAGACTTTCAGGTTGTTATTCTATCACACCTGAAATATTTTCTTTATGGAAAAATTCAGCAGAACAGGGGTTTGCTGTTGCCCAAAACAGTTTAGGTGTGGATTATACAACAGGTCAAAGCGTACCAATAGATTACGAAAAAGCTGTTTTTTGGTACACCAAGGCAGCTGAACAAGGATATGCAAGTGCTCAAAATAATTTAGGTATATGTTATAAAAACGGTCAAGGTGTACCACAAGACTACGAAAAAGCTGTTTATTGGTACACCAAGGCGGCAGAACAAGGAATTGCAGCTGCTCAAACCAATTTAGGCCTGCGTTATGAAAAGGGGCAAGGCGTACCACAAGACTACGAAAAAGCTGTTTTTTGGTACACCAAGGCAGCAGAACAAGGATATGCAGTTGCTCAAAATAACTTAGGCGTATGTTATGCAAAAGGTCAAGGTGTACCACAAGACTACGAAAAAGCTGTTTATTGGTTTACCAAAGCTGCAGAACAAGGAATTGCAGCTGCTCAAACCAATTTAGGCCTGCGTTATGCAAAGGGGCAAGGCGTACCACAAGACTACGAAAAAGCTGTTTTTTGGTACACCAAGGCAGCAGAACAAGGATATGCAG
>CALUFM010000003.1 GCA_944319935.1 uncultured Prevotella sp. | reverse complement strand
CGGTTAAGCGGAGTTTGCCCCCTTCGGGGACAGGATAGACTTTTATGTACCATCCAAAAGGTTTGCGGATGAAACCCGAAAGATGCCATTTTAGCGTGCGTTTTGTGGCCTTTTGCGTTGTAAAAGGCCACGTTTTGCGACGCGAAACACGGCAAACGGGGAAGCCGCTGAGCCTCAGGCGGTTAGCCGCCGTCATCAAGCCATGTTGGCGACAGGCCGCAAACATGCGGCGGACAACGGCCGCCGACATTGGCGGAAACGCCAGGCAGAGGGGGCGAAGTCCCTGATTGCGAAGTGGACTTTGCAATTTATAACATTCTGAAAAAGCATTTTCTTGTCACAATAACACACATATTAGGAAATAATCATTATTTTTGCACAATGAAAACAACTAATCTTTAAACAAAACCAAAATGTCAACATTAACACTTACTATCGTTGTGGTATTCGTCATCGGATACCTTTTCATCGCCTTGGAAAGCTTTACGAAAGTCAACAAGGCCGCGGTTGCGCTGCTGATGTTTGTCGCCTGTTGGACAATCTACATGTTCGACCCGGGCAACTTCCCCATCGGAATATCGCCTGACGACATCGCCTCGACGGCCAGTTCGGCCATCGAAGGCCACCTGGGAAGCACCGCCACCACACTGTTCTTCCTCATGGGAGCGATGACAATAGTCGAAACCGTTGACCAGTACGGCGGCTTCAACTTCGTGCGCGACATGATGAAGACCAAGAGCAAGCGCGCCCTGCTGTGGCGAATAACCATCCTCACGTTCTTCCTTTCGGCCATTCTCGACAACATGACGACGGCCATCGTGATGGTGATGATCCTGCGCAAGCTCATTTCCGACCGCAACGACCGCCTCATCTACGCCTCGCTCATCATCATTGCGGCCAACTCGGGAGGCGCGTTCTCGCCCATCGGCGACGTAACAACCATAATGCTCTGGAACAAGGGACTGATTACCGCAGCCGGAGTGATCAAGGAACTGTTCATACCTTCGTTGGTTTCAGTAGTAGTGCCGGCATACCTCCTGTCGCTGCACCTCAAGGGCGAGGTTGCGGCCAAGGCTGACTTCGGCACTGCCACGGTGGCCGCCAACTTCTCTGACGGCCAGCGCAAGACGGTGTTCTGGCTCGGCGTGGGCGGCCTTATCTTCGTGCCCATATTCAAGTCAATCACCCACCTGCCTCCGTTCGTGGGCATACTGCTCGTGCTTGGCGTGCTTTGGACGGCTACGGAAATGTTCTACCGCCACCTGCCTGAACACGACGAGAAGGGCGGAACGCACAAGCGCATAGCAAGCATAATCTCACGCATCGACATGAGTACCATCCTCTTCTTCCTCGGCATACTGATGGCCGTGGCCTGCCTGCAGGAAATCGGCGTGCTGGCTTCACTCGGCAAGGGCCTCAACACAACGTTCGACGGCAACCATTACCTTGTGACCGGGCTTATCGGCGTGCTGTCGAGCATCGTTGACAACGTGCCTCTCGTGGCCGGATGCATGGGCATGTACCCGATGGCCGAAGTGGGCGACATGGCCCAGGACGGCATCTTCTGGCAGCTCCTGGCTTACTGCGCCGGCGTCGGCGGCTCGATGCTCATCATCGGTTCGGCCGCAGGAGTGGTCGTGATGGGACTGGAAAAGATAACGTTCGTATGGTACATGAAGCGCGTCTCATGGATTGCATTCATCGGATACGTACTCGGAATATTGGCCTATTGGGTTGAAAAATCCGTGATAGGACTGTAAAAAAATCAAGGGTTAAGAACTAAGGGTCAAGAAAATATGCACATTCAATAGATGTAAGAATGCATATTTTCTTGACCCTTAGTTCTTAACTCTTAATTATTTTTTATCTCGTCTTCGCCCTGTATTCGCTCGGCTTGCAGCCAATCTTGTTCTTGAACTTGCTTGAAAAATAATCAGGCGAGTCGAAATTCAGGCGGTAAGCTATCTCTTTTATGCTCATGTCGGTGGTTGAGAGCAGCTCCTTGGCGCGCTGCAACTTCAGGTCTTGCTGGTAAGACGCCGGCGAAATGCCTGTGAACTCCTTGAAAAGCTTGCGGAAATTAGAGTAGCTTGAACCCAAGCCGGCGGCTATCTCCTGCACCGTTATCTTCTCTTCCACACCCTCGCGGATGCGCAAGCGCGCCCTGTTTATCATGTCTACATAGCCTCCCTTGCGGCTAAGCTCCATGCTGCGCTCAAGCGAATACATCAGTCCGAGCAGGTTGTTGACTATCCCCGCAAGTATCTGCTGGCAGTGGGCTGGCTCTTCCTTGGCCGTCTTTATCGCCGAGTCATACAGGTACGCGATGTCGTTGCTGAAACCGACATGGTACACCGGCTTTTCAAGCGACAGGAAGCCATACTTCAGGCGGTCGTCCATGTTGCGCCCCTTGTAGCCTATCCAATAGCTCTTCCACGGACTTCCGGGCATCGGATGGTAAGTATGCCACTCGCCGGGGAACAGCAAGAAGATGTCGCCGGCCTTGATATGCACATCAAGGACGTGCTTTGAGGAGAACACGCCTTCACCTTCGAGCAAGTAAAGCATCTGATACTCGTCAAGGATACGCCCACGCTCGATGTCGAAGTTGTAGCCGTCGGCATGCCCCTTTGTCGGGTAATGCTCCTCGGGCGACACTTCGTCATATCCCACGGTGTTGACCACAAGCCCCCATTGGGCGTCGCGGTCGGTTGCTACCAAATATTTGCTGTCTTGCATAAGTTTACGGTTAATAAGGTTGTTATGGCGCAATGCCATGCCGCCGAACCACGCACGAGGTACGGCCAGCCGTGCCATCAGATGGCGTATTGCAAGTGTTTCATGGGATGTCCGCCCCAAGTGTTGTCTCCAACATACTCGAAGCCCAGCCTTGAATACAGCTTCTCCGCCTTGGGATTGCCTGTGTCAACAAGCAGTCCGACGGCCGGCAGACCCATGTCGCGGGCCTTCTCGATTGTAGCCTTGAGCAGAAGCGTGGCCACGCCCTTGCCCCGGCAGCTCTCGGGCACGGCTATGCTGTCAATGTAAAGCTCGCCGGCCGAGGTCTCGTCGTCCATCCCGCTGAAGTCGCGCCCGAAGCTTTCCTTGGCCGCGCGGATAAAAGCCGCGCGCAATTCATGCAGCCGCGCGCCGTCATATGACACGCACGCGCCGCACAACCCGCCGTCTTCGTCAAGGGCGACAAGCGTATTCAAGTAACTATATTGTGAGTTGTCTGACAGGACAAGCTCTGTCATGACACGCTCGAAATCGTCAAGCGTGTGGTCAGGCCCTGCGAAGTAACGACAGCAGTCGTAATTCATGGCCTGCATGATTAGCCGCGCTATGGAGAGCGACTGATGTTTTTGGGCTGCTTGTATTTCCATTGCAAAGATTTATCAACTTTGCAAAAATAATTAAAATAAGGCAAACCGCAAAATCAAATTGTAACTAAAGGGCAAGAATTAAGAAAAAGTAAGAAGTGTATTTCATGTACGAACGCAGAAAACAAAGATGCCGCCCGCGGGCGGCATCTTGCGTTATTGTTCTTCTTCACGCGGGCTTTCGTCAAGGGTTACGATGACCTTGTCGATGCGCGCGCCGTCCATGTCAACCACTTCGAAGTGGAATCCGTTCCATTCCGTGCGTTCCCCTGCTTGGGGGATGTGCTTCAGTTGCTCTATTATTAGTCCGGCCAGGGTGTTGTAGTCTTGCTCGTCGCTGTCGTAAAGGTCTTCCTTGTCAAAATAAGAAAGGAAGTCATAGAACGAGCATTGGCCGTCAACGAGCCAGCTCTCAGAGCCTTCGCGCTTTACAATCTCTGGCTCGTTGTTGACCCCCTCGATGGTGCCGACAAGGCCTTCGAGGATGTCGCGCAAGGTAATCAATCCCTGGAAGCTGCCAAACTCGTCGCAGATGAACGCCTGTATTAGCCTCTTTTCCTTCATCTGCTCCAAAGCCTTGTACACGCTCATATTCTCGTAAAAGTACACGGCCGGGTGCATGATGCTTTTCAGGTCGGGCGTGCCGTTGTCGAGGCGGAATATCAAGTCCTTGAGCAGCACCACGCCGAGGATGTTGTCCATGTCGCGCTCTACCAGGGGGTAGGCCTCGTACATGTTCTCGTTGAGTACGTTCCTGATTTCGTCGGCGGTCATGTTCACGTCGAGCGCGACCACGTCAGAGCGGTGGGTCATGATGGAGTCAACGGTCAGGTCACCCAGCATGAACACGCGCTCAACGATGTCCTGCTCAACTTCCTGCACCTCGCCATCCTCCTTGCCTTCCTGCACGATTGACTTGATGTCTTCTTCCGTGACCTTCGTCTCGGCGTTCTTGACGCCAAGCAGATTGACCATCACCTCCGTGCTTTTTGACAGAACCCACACGAACGGCCCCGCGATGACCGACAGCACGTACATCGGGCGGGCTATGACCTTCGACACGCGCTCGGCCACACTCATGCCGATGCGCTTTGGCACAAGCTCGCCGAAGATGATGGTGAGGTAGGTCACGATGATGACAATCAGTCCCTGGGCCAGCGGGTAAGCCCACCGCTCGGCCATGCCGAAACTCTCAAACACGTCCGAAAACTTGTCTGACAGTGACGCTCCCGAATAAATACCAGTCAAGATGCCGATAAGGGTGATGCCGATTTGCACCGTGGAAAGGAAACGGTCAGGGTCGTTGGCGAGGCGCAACGCCATGCGCGCCCCCTTGCTGCCCTTCTTCTCGTCGTTAGATAAAGTAGTTTTTCTCGCTTGGATAACCGCTATCTCTGACATGGCGAATATGCCGTTGAGCAGAATCAATAGCAGTATTATAAAAATTTCGTCCATTAATGGTTACACGTATTGTTTCCGTCCGCAAAGATAGTGCATGTCGGGCGAAATACAAAATAAAACATGATAAAAGAGCTTTAAAATTGCATTTACACGACATGCGGCGGCCAAACATCGCGCAAAAAGACGCATGACACATTGTCACATCCGTGCGCAAACGTTGCTGGAGACGGCCTGACAGGCGGCGAAAGGCGGCAAAACGGGACGCAAAAAGCGGCCTTTCGCAACGTAAAAGGCCGCCTTTCACAACACGCTTGAAATCAAGCAGTTACAAAGGTCACAGGATATGTCAGGATGGCAGTCAACGCCTCAGCGTGAAGTCGAAGCGCAGGCCGCCCCCGATGTTGTTGTTCACGGTGATTGTTCCGCCGTGCAGCAGGACGGCGTTCTTCACGATGGCGAGACCGAGACCCGTGCCGCCCATCTTGCGGCTGCGCCCCTTGTCCACACGGTAGAACCGTTCGAAGAGCCGCGGCAGATGCTCGTAAGGCACGCCCACGCCGTTGTCGCTGAACGTGAAACGCCACAAACCTCTCTCCGGCACGGCCAGGAGCGTAATCGTAGTGCCCTCGCCGGCGTAGGCGATGGCGTTGTCGGTGAGATTGCGGAACACGCTGTACAGCAGCGACTGGTTGCCGCTGACCACGACGTTATGCGGCAGGCGGTTGTCAAACGTCATCCCGCGCTCCGACAGTTGCAGCGTGGTGTCTTTTATGATGTTGTCCACCATGGTGTTGATGTCCACCCGCTCGAAGTCAACCATGTCGGGAGCGTCGTCGAGGCGGTTGAGCGTCGAGATGTCGTGCAGCAGCGAAGCCAAACGCTGCGACTGGGCGTAGCACCGCTCAAGGAACTGCTGCTTTGTGTCCGGATTTATGCCCGGGTTCTCAAGCACGGTCTCAAGATAGCCCTGTATGCTGGCCACGGGCGTCTTCAGCTCGTGCGCTATGTTTTGCGTAAGCTGGCGTTTCAGCACGTTCTGCTCCTCCTTCGTGCGCTGCAGCCGCTTGTAGATTTTGATGATGCGCTCCGCGATTTCGCCCAGCTCGTCGCCCGGAAAGCCCACAAGGTCTTCCGTGTCAAGGCTCTCGTTGTGGTCGGCGCGACTGGCGAAAAGGCGCAGCTTGGTGATATTGTCGCCAAGGCGGCTGACAAAGCGGTAGAGGATGAACACGAGAATCAGCATGGCCACGAGCGTGAACCAAAGGTAATGCTGGTCTGCCTTGAGGGTCTCGGCAAGACTGCTGTCATAAGGCAACGCGCTGCGCACTACGAGGTCAAACTTCGGCACGTAGGTAGCAGAATAGAAATAGGTCTGGTTCATCGTTGAACTCATGCGGCTGAAGTCATAGCCGCTGCCGTCGGAAAACGCCTCACGCACCTCGTCGCGGTTCTTGTGGCTGTCCATCTTGGCGTAGTCTTTGTACATGTTGTCGTACACGACGCTTCCGTCACGGTTGACAAGCGTTACGCGCAGGCCGTGCATGTGATGGTTTTTCACATAACGGTCAAGGGTCTTTTCCGAGTGGTCGCCTATGTACTCAAGGGTTTCTATCATCCTTGAGTTATAGTCCTGAAGCCGCGCGTTAAGCGAATTTATCTTGTATTCGCGCTCACGGGCATGCTGGAAGATGATGAAGGCAGCGGCGAACGCTACGAACACGGACAGCACGCTGACATAAAGGCGGGTGCCTACATGGGTCTTGAACATCTTTTCTTTAGGAGTTAAAGGAGTTAAGGGAAGTCAAAGGAGCTAAAGACAGATGCCTTATCGCAGCGTTTGGGAAAAATCAGAAAGAAAGACATTTGCCTTTAACTCCCTTGACTTCCCCAACTCCTTCAACCACCCGAAATATCAAGCGTCAAAATAATAGCCGAAGCCGAGGCGCGTCACGATGCACTTCGAGAACTTGCCTATCTTCTTGCGCAGACGGGTTATGTTGACATCTACGGTGCGGTCAAGCACAAGCACGTCCTTTGGCCAGATGCGGTCAATCAGTTCCTGGCGCGAGAACACGCGCCCCTTCTCGTCGAGAAGCAGGTGGAGGATTTCAAATTCAGTCTTCGTAAACGGCACGTCTTCGCCGTCGATGCTTACCGTCTTCTTGTCAAGGTTAAGCTCAAGCCCCTGGTAACGTAGCACGTTGGCCTGCTGCTCGCCGTTCTTCTCGGCTGTGCGGCGCAGCACGGCGCGTATCCTCACCAGCACTTCCCTTATCGAGAAAGGCTTTGAGATGTAATCATCCGCCCCGAGGTTGAAGCCGGTCACGGTGTCGTTCTCTGTGTCACGGGCCGTCAGGAACACCACGGGGATGTCTTTGGTGGCAGGGTCTTCCTTGAGCTTCTTCGCCATGGCGAAGCCTGACATGCCGCCCATCATCACGTCAAGCAGCAGCAAGTCGAAGCTCTCGATGTTCATCTTCAAGGCTTCTTCGGCTGAATTTGCAGTCTCAACCACATACCCGTCAGTCTCAAGATTGAACTTCAGAATCTCACACAAGTCTTGTTCGTCGTCAACGACCAATATTCGATAATTGTTGTCCATAAGTCTTTTTCTTTATACCTGTTGCAAAAGTAGCGGTTAATATATTCATACCTGTTACATCAGTGTTACAATATTATTACACGAAACATGAATGCCCAACCGAACGGAAAACCGCTACCTGGCCATAAACAAACAGCACGCATGCGTTATTCAAAGAGCGTCAGTCATCCGAAACCTTTGCCAGCCTCTTCTTTTTAGGGTCTTCTTTTGCCCCCATGTCCACCAACTTGCGGGCTGAAACAAGGAAACCGCGATTGCCTTCAACCGATGTCAGCGTGTCGTCAAACGCCTTGCGGGCATTGTCTATCTCAGCTCCGACCTTGCTGAAGCGTTCCATGAACAGTTGGACACGCTGCACCAAAGCCGATGCTATGTCGAAAACCTTCTTCTGGTTGTCGGCCTGACGCTGCTGGGTCCACGCTATTTGCAGCAGCCTCAACAGCGAGAAGAGGTTTTGCTCGCCCGTAATGATGACGTTGCGGTCAAAGGCGTAACTCCAAAGCGTGGCGTCCGCCGAGACGGCAAGCTGCACGGCGGCCTCCTGGGGCACGAACATTATGACAAAATCGAGCGTCGTGCCGCCGTCCATCGAATACTTGCCGTAGTTCTTGGCGGACAGTTCGTCAACGTGGCGGCGCACGCTCTTGACATGCTCCTCAAGGCTACGCTTGCGCTCCTCGTCGCTTTCGGCGTTGACATAACATATAAAAGAGGTGAGCGACGCTTTCGAGTCGATGATTACATCCTTGTGGTCAGGGTAATGCAGGACGACGTCCGGGCGCATCATGTCGTCGGTATCGTCGTTGCGGATGACGTTTCCCTTGGCGTCGCGCATGGTGTATTGCACGTCGTACTCCACGCCCTTGGTGAAGCCGAATTTATCCAACAGGTCGTTAAGCTTCATCTCGCCGAAGTCGCCCTGCACCTTCGGACCGGCCTGAAGGGCCTTTGACAGCTTCTCGGCCTCCACGCCGAGGCTCGTGGCCGAGGCGTGCATCTGGCGCAATTGTTCGCTGAGCGAGGCTGTAGAGCGGGTGAACGACTCGCGGTTGTCGTCCATCGACTTTTTCATCTCAGCCATGACGGCCTTCAGCGGGGCGAGCATCGAGTCCATCTGCGTGCGGTTCGTCTTGTCAAGTTCTTCCGAACGTTGCTTCAAAAGACGCTCCGTAGTCGTACCAAGCTGCTCTTGCACGAGCCTGAGACGCTCGGCGAACTGCCTGTCGAGCATCGCCTGAAGCTCAGCCTTGTCGCGTTCGTTGCGGCGGTTCAGCTCGTCCAACTGCCGCTGATGCTCACGCTTGCAGTCCTCAAGTTGCTTTGAAAGAAGCTCAACCTCACGCTGCTTGGCGGAGTTTTCAGCCGAAAGACCGGCCATGCGGCTGGCGTTCAGCCTGTCTTTCTTTTGGTTCAAGAACATGAACACGCCCGAAGCGGCCAACGCCCCAATGAAAAATAGAAATATAGACATTATCTATCCAATAAAGTTTAAAATGTTCTTACCTTACGCTTCATGCCGTCAGCGCATGATGTTCCACGTCTGGCAGTGCAGCGCGCCACCCTCTACGGCGATTTCTTCCATCCCTATTGTATGCACACTGCACTCAGGAAAAGCCTCGCGCACGTACCGTTCGGCCTGCTCGTCCTCGCCGATGCCGAAGCATGGCATGATGATTTCACGTCCCACTTGCAGGAAGTTGATGTACGCCCAATTCAAGTCAGGGTTCAGGCGGGGCGCGCTGAAAAGCATTTCTGTCACTTCAAACCCGCTGTCTTCAAGCACTTGGCGGATGGCGTCGGCCTCATCGGGATAGGCTTCCCTGTGGTTTGTCATCAATAACTTGTTCCCGCCGCAATACTTGACGAAGCCGTCGGCGTGGCCGAAAACATCATCCTCGATGTTGCCTTGCGGCGCGTGCCTCACCCACGGGATGAACACTACCTTGTGCCTCATGGCCTGTTCAAGGGCGTGTGTAAGCCGCGCGTCGCCTTTTTCCACGCCGTTCTCCTCAAACACCTTGTCTGTCATGACGACGCAATCGCCGCAAAGCACAACGTTGCCGCCGTCAATCACGATGTCGGTCTCACGACACTTGATGCCCAACTCCTCGCATTCCTCGGCGCAGTCGGTTATAAAACCTTCAAGCCCTTTTTTCTTTACGAGGTAATCCGGGGCATATTTGTACTTCAGGAAATCGTCCTTCGATATTTGCACGGGCATGAAGTCGCGCACCCAATAATCTTTGGTGTGCTTCAGGACATCCCAGCGTATGCCCACGCTGTCAAACAAGTCGGTAAGTTGTTTGAAAAATTCGGGATGGCTGTATTTCCCTTTCGCAAGCCTTTCCGACAAATAGACGATATTTGTGTCACAATCGTTTATCATACGGTAAAACGGTATTTCTCTTCTTTTAAATCTTTGAATGCTTTCTCCAATTCCGCCTCCGGTATTTCACTTCCAGCGTAATTGTATTTCAATATGTCTCTGACCTTTTGCCCCGCATCCTTGGTTGAGGGCAACAAGTTACAACGTTTAGTCCCGTCTTCCACCTTCGCTTCATGCTCGCACGGAACAATATGCGGAAAATCCTTCACCTCGTTGAAAGCGTCGAACTGGTCGAACAGTTCCCATTCCACCTTGTGCGGCCCGTCAAGACGGCATTTTTTAGCGTCATCGGGAGCTTTCCCGGCAGGATAGAGTTGCCTGAACAGCACCCCGCCGAAGAACGCATCCCTGTCAAGCACGGGCCTGAACAGGCCGTATTCGTCATCAATGGTCTTTACGCAGCTCTCAAACGAGATGTCAACGCCGCTGGAATGGAAGAACCATTGGCCGGCCTTGCAAACCCTCGGGTAGGTAATTATGTCGCGGTGGTTGTCGGCATACAAGTAAAACTCTATGTCCCTGATATAATATGTCTTGTCGCCTTTACGGATTGCGACCTTTTTCAAAAGCATCTCGGCGATTTCCTTGAATTTCTTTACATAGTCGGTTTTCACCGCACTGTCGGCAAAATTACCTTTGCCAAGTTTCCCTTTCAGTTCTTCTAAAATGTCATTTGCCATGTCTTTTTACACTAATCAGGTCTTACACAGTGACAATTTCGCCATGCGGAACTATCATTCCACAAAATTACGAAAAACAAACGACATGCGCAAAAGTTCCCAGTAAAAATCAGGCGGACGCCTCCCTGCCGGCGACTTAACGCACGGACAAAAACAAGCCAGCACCCCGCAACACGGCAGAAGGGCGCAAACGGCATTGCAAAAGGTGGCCTTTCACATTGCAAGACACGGCAAATCGCACGCCAAAAGGCCACCTTTTGGAATTGAAACGAAAACACGCTGAATTGCTTACGATTTTTATCAGCAGACAAGCCTCTTTTTAAGCAGACAAGCAGACGAGTGACGAGCAGACAAGGTGATTTGTTTGTTGCTTGTCACTTGTTTGCTTATTGCTCGTCTGCTTGTTGCTCGTCTGCTCGTCACTCGTCTGCTAAAAAAAGAGTTTGCGCCTTCGGCCAGTTGACGAGAAACAGCCGCTCGGTGGCGCGGGTGAAGGCAGTGTAAAGCCAGTGGATGTAGTCAGGCGTGAGCATGTCGTCAGTCATGTAGCCCTGGTCGATGTACACGTGCGCCCACTGCCCGCCCTGCGCCTTGTGGCAGGTCACGGCGTAGGCGAACTTCACCTGCAGGGCGTTGTAGTACATGTCCTCGCGTATGCGCTTGATGCGGTCGGCCTTGCGGGGCACGTCCTGATAGTCCTCAAGCACGGCATTGAACAACTGCTCGTTCTGCTGGCGGGTCAACGCCGGGGCTTCCGACGTCAACGTGTCAACCATCATCGTCACCTGCAACTCGTAATCGTCGTAATCGGGGAACTGCAGCCACACGTCGGCGAAGCGGAAACCGTACAGCTCACGCACGTTGCGCACACGCTGCACGTAAGCCCTGTCACCGTTGGCGATGAACAGCCCCACGCCGCCATCGCCGCGCGTGGAAGGCTGACCGCCGCTGCCGACTGCCTGTTCTATCCCCGCCGGCGAGACAAGGATGGCCTGTTTTTCCCTTTCCAACCAATAATAATTGTTCTTCACGACCATGAGCATGTCTCCCGTTGACAGCTCCTCTTCACGCCCAAGCACCATGTTGCGTATCCCGGCGTTGTAGATATTGGCGCGCTTGTTGCTCCGCGTGATGACGATTGTCTCGTCCTCGCCCACCGCCGAGTAGCTACCGGCAAGCTGCTCGATGAGTTCGTCGCCCGGCACCATGCGTATGTCGGCGAACCGCGAGAAGGTGATTCTCGGCAAGAGGGTCATCTCGTCATGGGTAATCATCCGCCTCACAACCGTGGCGTTGTACAATATGCCCGAGCCTTCGGCCTGGCGCAACACCTCGGTCAGGTCGCACTCATACACCTTCAGGCCGTAACCGGCCATGTAGGCGGACATCAAGGCGGGCGACTCATCCTCGCCTATCGGCGGTAGCTGCGCCTTGTCGCCTACAAGCATCAGGCGGCAGTTGCGCCCGCCGTAGACGTAACACACGAGGTCGTCGAGCAGTCGCCCCGTGCCGAACGACATCGTGTCTGACATCCCGTCGTTGGCTATCATCGACGCTTCGTCAACTATGAAGAGCGTATCTTGAGCGAGGTTGTCGTTAAGGTTGAAGCATCCCCCGCTGGCGGCGAATGTCTTTTGGCGGTAGATTTTCCTGTGTATGGTCAACGCCCGCTTGCCCGAGTTCAGCGAGAACACCTTGGCCGCACGCCCCGTGGGGGCAAGCAACACGAGCTTCCGCCCCAAGCGGGCGAGCGTCTTCACGATGGCGGACGACAAGGTGGTCTTGCCCGTTCCCGCCGAACCTCGCAATATCATGACCGCATGGTCGTCGGTGTCGGTCATGAAACGGCAAAACACATCCACGGCGGCGGCTTGTTCCGCCGTGGGAGCAAAGCCGAAAGAAACTGTTATCTGGCGTGCCAGTTCGTCTACAATCATCAGTTTTCAGGCTAAAGGTTTGATTTTACGGATTATTTGGTGTATTTTTGCTGCGCATAACAAGCGCAAAGCGTCATGCAAACATACGGAAAAATGCCGAAAGAGCATGTCTGACAAATGAATAAAATGCGTTTTTATTCATTTGAAAGCCCCTAAATCAGACTAACACCGCTACAATGAGAGTCAAGAAGAACCACATATTGGCCATCCTCGCGTTCGCCCTTGCGGCGGCATGCGCGCTGAGCATATACACGCCCGTACGGTTCGGCAAGGAACTTGCGAAGCGCGAACAGGCAGTGAAAGAACGCTTGGTGAAAATAAGGTTCGCGGAAGAGAAATACCGCAAGGCCCACGGAGCGTACACCGACGACTTCAACACGCTGGTGAAAGACGGCTACTTGGCCGACTCGCTGCAATACATCCCGTTCACGGACGGCAAGAAATTCCAGATAACCGTAAGCACGCAAATAAGCAAGTCGGGCAAACACATACCGCTGATGGAGTGCTACGCCGGATACGACGACTACCTGTCAGGGCTTGACGCGGGCAGCATAGCCAACCTGACGGAAGAGGCCAACAACGCCGGACGCTACCCGGGACTGAAAATAGGAGACATAACAACACCTAACGACAATGCAGGAAATTGGGAATAAGATACTGAAAAAGCCGAGGCTCACAATACGCATAGGCCGCCACACGCTGTCATTCTCAGCACTGAACCAGGAAAAGGGCGACAACATCATATTCGAACCTTACACCGTAAGAAGCGGAATATCCATGGCCGCGAACCTGAGGGAGGCATTGAAGGAAATCGACCTGCTGCGCAACGGATGGCAGAGGGCGATGGTAATGACAGACTCGCCCGTGCTGATGATACCGATTGACGAGTTCAAGGACGGACAAAAGGAGCTGCTATACCACCACGCCATAACCGGACACGAGGGCGAAACGGTAATGTCAACCGTGCTGCCGTCGCTCAACGCCGTAGCGGTGTATTCAATGAACAAGGACCTCAAGCTCGTAATAGACGACAATTTCAGCGACGTGCGTTTCACCCACGTATGCACGCCGGTGTGGAACCACCTCTACCGCCGCAGCTTCACAGGCGTAAGGCAAAAGCTGTACGCATACTTCCACGACAAGAAAATCGACGTGTTCAGCTTCCGCCAAAACCGCTTTAGGTTCACCAACAGCTTTGACACCAACCTTCCCGCCGACACCGTCTACTTCCTCTTGAACGTGTGGAAACAGCTTGCCTTCGACAACCGCCGCGACGAACTGCACCTCGTAGGCGAACTGCCTGAGCGTGACGGGCTGCTGCAAGAGCTGCGCCAGTTCATCCAAAACGTGTATGTCATCAACCCCAAGGCCGAATTCAACCGCGCGCCGATAACCGAAATAAAGAATCTGCCTTACGACCTGATGACGTATTTCCTAAGGAGTTAAGCACTCATGGCATGCCACTCCCTGCCTACAAACTTTCAATTCAAAATCCAGAACCGTGCGAATAATAACCGGAATATACAAGGGGCGTCACTTCGACATACCCAAAACGTTCAAGGCGAGACCGACAACCGACTTCGCCAAGGAAAACATCTTCAACGTGCTGAACGGCTACATTGACCTTGACGGAGTCTCGGCATTGGACCTTTTCTCAGGCACGGGCAGCATATCGCTCGAACTCCTGTCGCGCGGCTGCGCCTCGGTGATAAGCGTCGAAGCCGACCGCGACCACCACGCATTCATCAAGCAATGCCTCGCCAAGTTAGGCACAGACAAATGCGTGCCCCTGCGCGGCGACGTGTTCCGCTTCATAAAGAGCTGCCGCCAGCAGTTCGACTTCATCTTCGCCGACCCGCCTTACGCCCTGCCTGAACTCCCCACGCTGCCCCATATGATAATGGAGCGCGGCATGCTCAAGCCCGGCGGCGTGTTCGTATTCGAGCATGGCAAGCACAACTCATTCACCGACGTGCCCGGCTTCATTGAACACCGCGCCTACGGCAGCGTCAACTTCAGCCTGTTCAAGCGGGCGGAAGACATCGGCCAAAACGCTGACGAATAACATTAAGACCTGAAGCGCAAACATCTGCCATCTGTCAGTTTCACCCGTATCACATTGACCACAAACAAGTTACAGGCTGACAGATGGCATTTTCATCTGTCAGCATCCGTCAGGAGGCTGACAGGCACTGAAAGTCGAGCCACACGCCTGTCAGTCCATAACAGATTATGAACCAACAACTTACGCTGGGAACTGACAGATGGCAGACAATTCACATTCAAAACAAATTATGAAAGGCCACCTTTTGCGCTGCAAAATGTGGCCTTTCGCCTTTCAAAAGACCACTTTTTGAACGCCGATATGCCACATATTGAAAACAGGTACATCCTGTAACAGAACACGCCAGTGAACACACCTAACAGGCATCCACCCAAAACATCGCCCGGATAATGCACGCCAAGGTAGATGCGCGAGTAGGCCACCAAGGCCGAAAAGGCGAAAATGGACACGGCAAACACCCTATTGCCAACCACAAGCGACGCAAAAGTGGCCGCTCCGAAAGCGTTGGCGGCATGGCTCGAAACGAAACCGTAAAGCCCGCCACGGTAACTCCCGACATAATGCAGCATGCCACAGACATCGGCATCGTGAGACGGACGCAAGCGGCCGACAAGCGGCTTGAGCAGCGACGATGACACCTGGTCGCACAATGCGACCACAACCGCCATGCCGACCATCACCGCAACCGTGCGACGCCACCCTGTTTTGCGCACGAACAAGAGGTAATACACAAACAACAACGCCCATGGCACCCAGGCCAAACGCGATGAAAAAACAACGGCCAAACCGTCAAGCACGCTGCCTCCGTCAAAATTCAACGCCAACATGACCGAGCGGTCAATACCGTCAAGCAGCCCAATAAGTTCACAAAAAGTCACCATATCCCATTTTACCTTCAACGGCGCAAAATTACAATAACCATTTATGGAAAATTTGAACATTACATGACAATTATATTAAACATGAATATACTTTTGCGGAAAGGCACGGTTTACTTTCCCGCAAAAGCAAGAACAAACGCTATAAACCACGCGGCAGAAAAGCCGTTCGCTATGAAAAATCCACCAGCGAACGGCAAAACAAGCCTCTTACTTCACCAGCATAACGATGCTGCCAGCCGTTATCAGCAGCGCGCCGATGATGACACGCAGGCTGACTGGCTCTTTCAGGAACAGGAACGAGAAGCAGATGGTCATCACTACGCTAAGCTTGTCAACCGGCGCGACGCGCGAAACGTCGCCCGTCTGCAACGCCTTGAAATAGAAAAGCCACGACAAGCCCGTGGCCGCCCCTGACAGGACGAGGAACAGCCAGGCGTGGCGAGGCATGGCCTTGACTTCACCTAAATGATTGCCGAACAGCACGATGCCCCACGTGATGAGCAATATCACGGCGGTACGGATGGCCGTGGCAAGGTCTGAATTGATGTCTTTCACCCCGATTTTGGCGAAGATTGCCGTCAGAGCGGCAAAGAATGCGGAAAGCAGCGCATAATATTTCCACATAGTCCTATTGGTTTTTACAGTTTGCATGACGGCTGTCAGCCGTCTTTTTTGATAAAAACGGATGTTTGCCGTTTTTGTTTCAAACGGTACAAAGATAGTGCCTGATTTTGTGGAAATTTTGAAGAAGACACGCCACTTTCAACCAACCGCGTGACAGACAAATCCAACAGGCCTTCCAGTTTGCGGCCTTTTGCATGGTAAAAGGCCGTCTTTCACGAGCCCAAAGGCCATGTTCCGCAAGCTAAAACATGACCAACCGCTATCCTACTGACAGCCAAGCGATTACCAGCAGTCAAGGGAATAGGCATACAACGTATACGTGTCGCCGCATTGCCGACACCGCATAACCATAAGACCTCACAACCATATACCCCAAAACTACATCAACGGCGAGAACATGCGGACAAGCGATTCCCACAGGCGGTGGGTGAACGAGAGGCGGCGCGTGCGCATGTAGTCTTCATACTTTACGCAGTGCGCCAAGTCGTCAGTGAACACCTGCTTTATGCGCAGAGCCATGTCGCGGTCGTAAATGAAGACGTTGCTTTCGAAGTTGTTGTCAAAGCTGCGGAAATCGATGTTCGTAGAGCCGCAGGTTGAGAGCGAATCGTCACTCACGAGGAGCTTCGAGTGGTTGAAGCCGGCGGCGTAAAGATGCACCTGCACACCGGCGTCAACAGCCTCTTGCACGTAAGAGCGGCTCGCCCACTCGACGAACTTGGCGTCAGAATGCAGCGGCACCATCAGCCTTACGTCAACACCGGCGAGGGCGGCGGTGCGCATGGCGAACATGACAGGCTCTGTCGGGAGGAAATAAGGGGTCTCCATGTAGACGTAACGCTTGGCCTCAAGCAATATGCGGACATAGCCCTGCATCATCTCCGGCCACTTGCTTATGGGGCTGCTCGTCACAATCTGCATTATGCAGTCGTTGCTGATTGAGCGGTCCTGCACGGGATAATAACAGCGGTTGGTGATAAGCGTGCGGTCAACGAAATACCAGTCAACCAGAAAAGCGCGCTGTATGCCGTACACCGCGCCGCCCCGTATGCGCAGATGAGTGTCGCGCCAAGCCGTGCCCTTTGAGCCTTTTACGTAGCGTATGGCCAGGTTCATGCCGCCGATATACCCGACATGACCGTCGATGACGCACAGTTTGCGGTGGTTACGGTAGTTCACCTTGCTGGTGAACGCCGGGAACTTGACGGGCATGAAGGCGTGGACGTCGATGCCGGCGGAGCGCATCCGCTCGAAAAACGAGTTGGGAACGTTCCAGCATCCCACGTCATCATAAATGAAACGCACCTCCACGCCCCGCCTCGCCTTGTCAATAAGGGCATCAGCCACAAGGCGTCCGAGAGGGTCGTCGCAGATAATATAGGTCTCAAGATGTATGTGATGGGTTGCCCGCCCGATGTCGCGCAGCATGGCGCAAAAGAAGTCGTGGCCGTCGGTAAGTATGTCAGTCTCGTTGTTCTTGAATGGCAACGCCCAGTTCTGGCTTGCGAAGAGCTTGATTAGTACGGCGTGTTCCTCAGGCAGTTTCAGCCCCTGCTGCTCGGCGAACTCAAGCATCGAGCGTTTTGTAAGTTGGTCCATGCTCTGCCGGCCGATGAACTTCTCCTTGCGTGTATTCTGCCCGAAGAAGAAGTAAAACACGATGCCTATGACGGGCATGAAGATGAGTACCAGCACCCAAGCCATCGTCTTGGCCGGCTGCCGGTTGTCCATCAGCACCGTGACCATCGTCACAAGCACCACACAGACGTACAACACAAATATGAACCAGTGCAGGTAAATCATCTTTTTCAATTCATAATTCACAATGCATAATGCATAATTGCCTGCGGATTAACTCTTTGTTTCTCACCATCCAACTCCAAGGCGTATGCCCAAATTATGCATTGTGAATTATGCATTATGAATTATTATGTCGCTTCCAAGCTCTTTCGCGATTTCGTTGCGTATGGCTTGCATGTCCTTGTATTCGGCCATCAGCTTCATCACTTTGTCGGTATCGTTGGCCGCGAGGCTGATTTCACGCTGCAGCTCCTTGAGGTGACGCTCGACGTAATCCATGCGGAAGTCGAGTATTAGATGCTCAACCTGGTTGCGCAGGGTGTCCTCGTCGCGCTTCACTTGCAGGCTCTTGCTCAACTGGAAATGGTCGATGGCCATGTCTGTGGCCGTGCGGCTGATGTCGATGTCGGGGTGATGGGTGAAATAAGCCTCGGCATTGAAGCCCTCGTCGTCGTTGTGTGCCACGGCCTCGGCCAACATGCGGTTGTACAGGTCGTTGTTGAACTTCAGGTCGTCAGCCCCGAGGTCGTAACTGACATACTGCGACACGCTGAGGTCAACCTTGCCGCCGTCCTCGGTCTCGATGTCCTTGTAAAGCGTCTCCTGCCCGTGGCGCACAACCATTTGCATCAACATGTACTCAACAGAGGGCTGCCCCGCTGTGGCGTTTAGCGGCTGCAGAGGCTTCACCGGGCCGTCGGCCTTGGCCTCCTCGCGCCGCTGTTCCTTGCGCTTCTCCTCAATGTCGCCACGTATGAACTGGTTGGCGGTGTTTATCAGCGTCGATTCACTCATGCCGAGACGATGTGCGCATTCGGTCAGATACGTGGCTCGTGTGATTTGGTCGGGCACAACCGACACGCTCTTGACTATGCTGCTGATAGCCTCCGAGCGTTTTACCGGGTCGGTGACGCCACGGAGCAGCAGGTTGGTCTTGAACTCGATGAAGTCAGTCTGGTGGGCTTCGATGTAATTGCGAAACTCCTCCGCCGGGTGCTTTTGGGCGAAGCTGTCAGGGTCGTCGCCGTCAGGCAACAGCAACACCTTGACATTCATGCCCTCGGCCAGCAGCATGTCGATGCCTCGGATGGAGGCATGTATGCCGGCGGCGTCGCCGTCGTAAAGCACGGTTATGTTGGTAGAGAAGCGGCGGATTAGGCGGATTTGCCCCGTGGTGAGCGACGTGCCAGACGACGCCACGACGTTCTCAACGCCACTCTGGTGCATCGACGTGACGTCGATATATCCCTCTACGAGGTAGCACCGGTCCTGTTTCGTTATGGCGTGCTTGGCCTGGTATATGCCGTACAGCTCGTTGCTCTTGTGGTAGATGAGCGACTCGGGCGAGTTGACGTACTTCGCCGCCTTCTTGTTGTTCTCCAGGATGCGGCCTCCGAAGGCCACGACGCGCCCCGTAACGGTATGCACGGGGAAGATGACGCGCCCGGCGTAGCGGTCTTGCAGCGTGCCGTCATCGCGGCGGTAGCAAAGCCCCGTGGTGATGAGAAACTCCTCCTTGAAGCCCTTCGCCCTTGCGGCCTTGGCCAGCGCGTCGCGCTCAGGCATGGCGTAACCGAGCTGGAAGCGGCTGATGGTGTCGTCGCGGAAGCCGCGCGAGCGGAAATACGCAAGGCCGATGGCGCGCCCGCGCTCGGTGTTCATGAGGTTGTCCTGGAAGTAATGCAAGGCCCAGTCGTTCACGATGAACAGGCTCTCGCGCTCGCTCTCCTCGCGCTTCTCCTCGTCGGTCAGTTCCCGTTCGTGGATTTCTATGTTGTATTTCTTGGCCAGCCAGCGCAGGGCTTCGGGGTAGGTCATCTGCTCATGCTCCATGATGAAGCCCACGGCGTTGCCGCCCTTGCCGCACGAGAAACAGTGGCAGTAGCCCTTCGAGGGCGACACCACGAACGAAGGCGTCTTCTCGTTGTGGAACGGGCACAGCCCCTTATAGTTCACCCCGGCCTTTCGCAGGGTGACGAACTCAGACACGACGTCAACGATGTTCGCCGCGTCCATGATTTTGTCAATAGTGGCTTTGTCTATCATAGTGTCGTTTCAATGCGCCTCACGCTGTCCGCGAGACTCCTATCGGGACAACCATCCCTATTCCATCGCCAAACTTCCGGCAATGTCTTGGACAGGCTTGCCCCGCCCATGCCTTGCAAAGATAGCACATTTAATCAACAATCAACCGCCAAGCTCAAAGAAAAACACAATATGGATGAATATTTAACCTTATCGGGAAACGTGACTTACGATTACCTTCACTGTGTCAAAATGAAACCAAAACAGCACGGACACGCATCATCTTGGCAAAACAAAAACGCACGCCTAAATCCACGAAACAGGCTTTGCCGCCCATAAGGCACGGCCTCCGACGATGCCGAAAAGCATGAAATACTGCACGGCGAAGCGTATTTTTAACCGTATTTAACCGCAAAAACGCCACAAAAAGACCGTTTTTGCCACCATCATCGGGCGTCAACGACAACACAACATGCGGTCTTTCGCCCTGCAAAAGGCCGTGAACAGCAACAACGGCGACAGCATTTCGTTGCACATCTTACAGTCAAACGCACCTAAAGGCATAAACTGCAAGCTGTTAGCGTTGCACACTCACCCTTGCGATATTTGCCGATGAACAATTTGTTTTTGAAAATACCGCCGTATGGAAGCACATGGGCAAATCAAAACGCAAGCGCAAACGGGGGCGCGCATGTCAAAGCGTCACAACGGCGGCGCGGCTTATCCTATATGCCTTATTTTCTATACTGCATTTCGGTTAATCACATTTCTTAACTTGCCGCCACGCCGTATGTTGCGCAAAAAGGCTTACATTTGCAGCCCGTTAACGCGCAAGCGTGACGGAACGAGAGCCAAACAGAATGTTTTTTAAAGTAAAAAGAAAGGACAAAAAGATGAAAAAGCCACTAATCGCCCTGTGCATGGCGGGCGTACTCGCAGTAATGACATCATGCGGAACGGCGCGCAACGCCGCATCTACGCTCGGCGCGCTCGACGGAGAATGGAAAATCACGACAATTGACGGACAGGCCCTGACGCAGAAAGCCGGCGAGAAGGAAGCCTTCATAGGCTTCAGCGTAAAGGACAACCGCCTGTACGGATGCACGGGATGCAACAACCTTGTGGGCGGCATACAGGCCGACCCGAAGAAGGGCACGATGTCATTCGGACAGACGGGAAGCACAAGGATGATGTGCCCCGACATGGAGACCGAGAACAAAGTGCTTGGCGCAATGGGCAAAATCGAGAAATACGAAATCACGGCCGGCGGCAAAATGAACCTCAAGACTGCCGACGGCAAGACCGTAATGACCTTGGAGAAAAGGTAAAAAGACCGTAGTTAAAGGAGTTAAGGGAGTCAAAGGAGTTAAAGACAAATGCCCTGTTGGTTACCAACACGTAAAGCATGCGTCCTTAACTCCTTTGACTCCCTTAACTCCTTTAACTCCTAAAAAAATCCCATTTCTTTTGCCGACACGCAAAAAAAGTGTATTTTTGCAACATAGAACTTTACATTATTAATATACTACTATGAATCTTAAAATCATCGTACTTGCAAAACAAGTACCCGACACGAGGAACGTGGGCAAGGACGCGATGACCGCCGAAGGGACGGTCAACCGCGCCGCACTGCCCGCAATCTTCAACCCAGAAGACCTAAACGCGCTCGAACAGGCCCTGCGCCTGAAAGAGCAGAACCCCGGTTCTACCGTAGGCGTGCTTACAATGGGCCCTCCCCGCGCCGCTGAAATCATCCGCCAAGGACTTTACCGCGGAGCCGACACAGGCTGGCTGCTGACCGACCGCCTGTTCGCCGGTGCCGACACTCTCGCCACCTCTTACGCTCTCGCCACGGCAATAAAACACATCGGCGGAGCTGACATCATCATCGGAGGCCGCCAGGCAATCGACGGCGACACCGCGCAGGTAGGCCCCCAGGTAGCCCAGAAGCTCGGACTGTCACAAGTGACATACGCCGAAGAAATACTGAAATGCGAAGACGGCAAGCTGACCATACGCCGCCACATCGATGGCGGAGTGGAGACGGTGGAAGCACCGATGCCCATCGTTGTGACCGTCAACGGCAGCGCGGCACCATGCCGCCCGTGCAACGCCAAGTTGGTGATGAAATACAAATACGCCACCGTGCCCCTCGAGCGCACACCGGAGACGCCGCACGCCGAACTGTATGAGACGCGACCCTACCTGACGCTCAACCAATGGTCTGTAGCCGACATCGACGGCGACCCGCAGCAATGTGGACTCGCTGGCTCGCCCACCAAGGTGAAAGCCGTCAAGAACATAGTGTTCCAGGCCAAAGAGAGCAAAACCCTCACCGGCAGCGACACCGACGTGGAAGGAATGATAAAAGAACTGCTCGAAGAAAAGATAATTGGATAAATTCATTGGGAAGTTAAAGAAGTTATAGAAGTAAAAGAAGTTAAAGCCAATACCTTTCATGGCAGACAGCAAGGCATGGATACTTTACAGCAAGAAAACAAAATGGGCAACACCTTTCAAAATCTTTTGGCATGGCAAGCGTCACACAAATTCGTACTGGATGTATACAAAACAACATGTTTATTTCCAAGACATGAACGATTTGCCCTATGCCCACAATTTGAAAGGGCGGCCGTTTCTATTGCCGCCAATATTGCTGAAGGTTACAGAAAGACAAGCAAGGCTGACAAACTTCGTTTTATGAACATCTCACAAGGCAGTCTCGAAGAATGCAGGTATTACATCATACTATCGCATGATTTGGGGTACATAGACCCAAAAAGGTATGCTTTGCTATGTGAAGAAATAGAAAACACAAGCAGACTTTTGAATGCCTACAGCAGGAAAATCAAAGAAAGCACATTCTGCGAAACCATGGAATGATACATCCATAAAAGCAAATGGCTTTAACTTCTATAACTTCTTTAAATTCTATAAATTCTTAAAGAAAACATGAACAACGTATTCGTATATTGCGAGATAGAAGGCACTACCGTTGCCGAAGTGTCTCAAGAATTGCTCACCAAGGGCCGCAAGCTCGCCTGTCAGCTTGGCGTAGAGCTGCACGCCGTGGTTGCCGGCACTGGCATCAAGGGCAAAGTTGAAAGCCAAATCCTGCCTTACGGCGTTGACAAGCTGTTCGTTTTCGACGCCGAAGGACTGTTCCCGTACACGTCTGCGCCCCATACGTCAATCCTGGTGAACCTTTTCAAGGAGGAAAAGCCGCAGATTTGCCTCATGGGCGCAACCGTGATAGGACGCGACTTGGGTCCCCGCGTATCGTCATCGCTCACCAGCGGACTCACCGCCGACTGCACACAACTCGAAATCGGCGACTATGACGACAAGAAAGCGGGCAAACATTATGACAACCTTCTTTACCAAATACGCCCCGCTTTCGGCGGTAACATCGTGGCGACTATCGTAAACCCCGACCACAGGCCGCAGATGGCGACCGTCCGCAGCGGCGTTATGCAGAAGGCTTTGTATGACGGAGAGGCGAAGAACGAGGTCGTATATCCCGACGCAAGCAAGTACACTGACCCGGCAGACTTCATCGTCAAGGTTATCGACCGCCACGTAGAGGCAGCCAAACACAACCTCAAAGGCGCGCCAATCGTAGTTGCCGGAGGTTACGGAGTTGGCAGCAAAGAGGGCTTTGACCAACTATTCCAGCTCGCCAAAGAACTGCATGGAGAAGTCGGCGCGAGCCGCGCCGCGGTTGACGCGGGCTTCGTTGACCACGACAGGCAAATCGGACAGACCGGCGTTACGGTGCATCCTAAAGTCTACATCGCCTGTGGAATATCCGGCCAAATCCAGCACATAGCCGGCATGCAGGACTCAGGCATCATCATTTCAATCAACAGCGACCCCGACGCGCCTATCAACCAGATAGCCGATTACGTGATAGTTGGCACGGTGGAGGACGTCGTTCCAAAGCTCATCAAGTATTACAAACAGAACAGCAAGTAACATTTTTAATAAGGAGTAAGCTGGAGTTAACAGGAGTTAGCTCGCTACGCTCGCTGGAGTTAACAGACAAATGCTTTTATGACAAACAACTTCAAAAACATAGTAGCTTGGCAGATAGCACATGAATTTGTGTTATCCGTATATGAAATGACGAAAAAGTTTCCTTCCACAGAAGCATTCGGATTAACTTCACAATTCCAAAGAGCAGCGGTGTCTATTCCTGCAAACATAGCTGAAGGATACAGAAAATTGGGTAAAGCGGATAAACTTAGATTTCTGAATATAGCCCAAGGTAGTCTGGAAGAATGCAGATATTACATCATCTTGGCAACAGACCTGAAATACATAACTACCGAAGACGCGAAAAGCCTTCAGGCATTGATTGAAAAACAAGTTGGTATCTGAATTCATATTGTAAGGGAATAATAAAGAACAACGGAATAAAAGACGACATATAGCCGTAATCAGCAACAAGGCACATGTCCGTTAACTCCGGCGCGAAGCGCCTAACTCCCGTTAACTCCTGCTAACTTCAATAAAAACATCAAAACAATGGCTAACTATTATACAGACCATCCTGAGTTTGAGTTCCACCTCAACCATCCCCTCATGAAAAGGATTGTCGAGCTGAAGGAGCGCAACTTCGCCGACAAGGATGAATACGCAGACGCGCCCGTTGACTATGAGGACGCCATCGAGAACTATAAGAGAGTGTTGGAAATCACCGGCGACATCGCCGCCAACATACTTGAACCGAACAGCGAGGAAGTGGACACGGAAGGGCCGCACCTCGTTGACGGCCGCATGCACTACGCATCAAAGACCTATGAGAACCTTGACGCAACGCGAAAGGCCGGCCTTTGGGGACTGTCGATGCCCCGCCGTTACGGCGGACTTAACATGCCTGTGACTCCCTACTCGATGGCTTCAGAGCTTGTTGCCGCCGCCGATGCCGGATTCCAGAACATCTGGAGCTTGCAGGACTGCATAGAGACACTCTATGAGTTCGGCAACGAGGAGCAGAGGCAGAAGTACATTCCACGCGTTTGCGCCGGAGAGACGATGAGCATGGACCTCACCGAGCCTGACGCCGGCTCTGACCTGCAGCGCGTAATGCTCAAGGCTACGTACAGCGAAGCCGACGGCTGCTGGCTGCTTAACGGCGTAAAGCGTTTCATCACGAACGGAGACTCTGACATACACCTCGTCCTCGCCCGCAGCGAAGCCGGCACACATGACGGCCGCGGACTGTCGATGTTCATCTACGACAAGAGGAACGGCGGCGTTACTGTGCGCCACATAGAGAACAAGCTCGGCATACACGGCTCTCCCACTTGCGAACTCGTGTTCAAGAACGCCAAGGCCGAACTGTGCGGCAGCACCCGTCTTGGCCTTATAAAATATGTGATGGCACTGATGAACGGCGCGCGCTTGGGCATAGCAGCTCAGAGCGTGGGCGTAAGCCAGGCCGCATACAACGAGGCGTTGGCATACGCCAAGGAGCGCAAGCAGTTCGACAAGGCCATCATCAACTTCCCCGCGGTGTATGACATGCTCTCGCACATGAAGGCTAAACTTGACGCAGGGCGCAGCATCCTGTACATGACGGCGCGCTACGTTGACATTTACAAGGCTCTCGAGGACATCTCGCGCGAACGCAAACTGACGGCCGAGGAGCGTCAGGAACTGAAGAAATACTCACGCCTGGCCGACGCTTTCACGCCCGTGGCCAAGGGTATGAACTCAGAATACGTCAACCAGAACGCCTACGACGCCATTCAGGTACACGGCGGTTCGGGCTTCATCATGGAGTACAAGTGCCAGCGTCTCTACCGCGACGCGCGCATCTTCTCTATATACGAGGGCACAACGCAGCTTCAGGTTGTGGCCGCCATCCGCTACATCACCAACGGAACTTACCTCGGAATAATAAAAGAGATGCTTGAAAACGAGGTTGCCGAAGAGCTGAAACCGCTCCAGGAGCGTGTCAGAAAGATGGTGGAACTGTACGAACAGGCCGTGAACTACGTGAAGGAACTTGGCAGCCAGGAGGCTCACGACTTCCTCGGACGCCGCCTGTACGACATGACCGGAGACATCCTAATGTCGCTGCTCATACTCGACGACGCCACCCGCGCGCCGCAGCTCTTCACAAAGAGCGCGAACGTGTACGTGCGCTACGCCGAGGAAGACGTTGTAGGACATTACACATACGTGAAGAGCTTCATCGCCGAAGACCTTGTAAACTTCCGCGCAGCGGAAGCCGAGGTTGAGTAAAGGAGCTTTCTTGAAACATCACGACAGCCGTCAGGCAGTGGGCGACCAACCATTCGCCACGCCATGACGGCTGTCTTCGTATCATGCGCGCAAGCTTTCGACATCAAGCAATAAGCCATCACCGTATTTGCAGTTCATGGCCTTTCGCCGTGCGAAAGGCCACAAAACTCACGCTAAAAGGGCATCTTCCGCAATGCGGAAGATGCCCTTTTGCAATACCCCTGATTATCAATTGATTACAAAGAGCAAAACACTTGTCTTTAACTCCTTTAACTTCTATAACTTCTTTAAATTCCCCAAAAAACGCAAGCGGCAAAGCACTTGGCTTTAACTCCTTTAAATTCTATAACTTCTTTAACTTCCCAAAAAACGCAATCGGCAAAGCATTTGGCTTTAACTCCTTTAAATTCTATAACTTCTTTAACTTCCAAAAAACGCAAGCAGCAAAACACTTGTCTTTAACTTCTTTAAATTCTATAACTTCTTTAACTTCCAAAAAAAGACTTACGGCCGGCAAAGAGCCTCGCAGACACGGTCCTGGAAGTTGCGCCCTGACGACGAATGGCGTATGCCCATGTTGATGATTGAGAAGCAAAGCACATGCCCGTTTGCCGCCTTGCAGTATCCTGCCAGCGCGCTGACACCCGTCACCGTGCCCGTCTTCGCATGCACATTGCCGCGGGCGTAGCCGTGGCGCATACGCCTGCCGAGCGTGCCGTCAACCCCGGCTATCGGCATTACGGCGTACAGGGGCGCGTAAATGCGGTCATGCTTGTAGGCGTATTTGAGGAACGCCACCTCCAATTCAGGCGACACGTAGTTGTAAAGCGATAGTCCGCTGCCGTCGGCTATGTAATACCTTGACGGCTTGAAGCCGAGCCGCTCTATAAGGCCGTTCATCACGTTGCGCCCCGTCTTCGCCGTGGCCGGTGCTGACGAGCCAGCCGATGCGGCCAGATGATAGAACACCGACTCGGCATACAGGTTGTCGCTCTTCTTCATCATGCGCGGCAATACATCGTCCAACCGGCGCGAAACCATGCAAAGCTCACGGGCGCGGCGCGGCGTGCGGCCCGTCTTAACTTCACCTGTCACCACAATGCCGGCCCTGCGCAGGCGGCTCTTCAGCCGTTCGCAGAAGTCGTCCTCACGTGAAAGCAGCAGCGGCGAAAGCACCGGATTGTCATCATCCCAGCACCAGCCTTCGCCCAACCGGTCGTCATCCTTCATCGAAACGTCGGCGTAGATGTCGCCGCTTATAGTGTCAACGCCAAGGCTGCGCACGCTGTCAACAAACACGTCGAGGTCGCCTGAGTCGAACATCGGGTCGAACCCGCCCTTGCAAAACAGGTCGCCGTCAAGCGTGTGGCCGTCCACGTCGCCCGTGTACAGCAAGCTTGTCTCATACTTGTAGTCCTTGCCCAAGCGGTCGAGAGCCGCCACGGCCACCATCATCTTCATCGTGCTGGCCGGCCGCATCAGTTGCCGCTCGTTATGCCTAAAAATCACAGAGTCGGCCGTAAGGTCGTAAACCATCATCCCCACGGTTGAAGTCTCGAAGATGCTGCTCTCCAACAACGTCTCAAGACGCGACTGCACATCAAGCGGCCAAAGCCTGTCTGGCTCTGAAATGAGGATGTCGCCGCCGGCGGAATCCACCTCTACGGTGTCTTTGCCGCCACCGGCTATGGCATTGACAGCACGCCCCCACCCCACGGCAGGACACCACGAAGACATCAACAACAGGGAAACAACAGCCGCGACCACGGCGGCACGGCAGGGCAGAAAAGCCCTGTGACGGAATATTCGGCTAGTAATCATCGGTGCAAAATTAGTCATTTTATCACTAAAAGTCACATTATCAGCGCATAAAGCAACATTTTATATGCTAAAATCGGCCTACGCCGTATCAACATTTCGGATATTCTTATTACTTTTGCAACCAAAATTCAGCAAACAGGCAGACAAAAGGAGCAAGCAGACAAGCCCGAACGCCAAGCAAGCCGGACGCCGACAAGCAAGCCCTTGCATGCCCGCAACCTGTCCACTTGCCAACTTAAATATATTCTAATGGTATTCAAGTACGACTTTTTGATTATCGGCGGCGGTGTCGCCGGTATGAGCTACGCCCTCAAGATAGCAAGAGCGCACAAGGGAAAGATTTGCATCATCTGCAAAACCACACTCGACGAGGCCAACACGGCGAAAGCCCAGGGCGGCATAGCGTCGGTCACCAACCTGCAGGTTGACAACTTCGAGAAGCACATCGAAGACACGATGATAGCCGGAGACTACATCAGCGACCGCCGCGCCGTTGAGCAAGTGGTACGCAACGCGCCGGCGCAAATCAAGGAACTGGTGCAATGGGGAGTGAACTTCGACAAGACCGAGAGCGGCGAATACGACCTTCACCGCGAAGGCGGGCACTCGGAGTTCCGCATACTCCACCACGCCGACGACACGGGAGCCGAAATCCAGCGCGGCCTCATGGCCGCCGTGCGCAGCAATCCCGCCATCGAAATAAAGGAGAACCACTTCGCCGTGGAAATCATCACGCAGCACCACCTGGGCATAGAAGTGACCCGCCGCACACCCGACATCGAGTGCTACGGCGCATACGTGCTGAACCCCGACACACAGAAGGTAGACACCTACCTCAGCAAAGTAACCCTAATGTGTACCGGCGGATGCGGAGCCGTCTACCAGACCACCACCAACCCCATCATATCCACCGGCGACGGCGAGGCCATGGTGTACCGCGCCAAGGGCACGGTGCAGGACATGGAGTTCGTACAGTTCCACCCTACGGCACTCTACCACCCCGGAGAGACGCATCCCGCATACCTCATCACCGAGGCCATGCGCGGCTACGGCGGCATCTTGAGGCTGCCCACGGGTGAATCGTTCATGGAGAAATACGACAAGCGGCTGTCCCTTGCGCCGCGCGACATAGTGGCACGCGCCATCGACAAGGAGATGAAGATACACGGAATTGACCACGTATGCCTGGACGTAACGCACAAGGACGCCGAGGAAACGAAGCACCACTTCCCCAACATCTACCAGAAATGCCTCTCCATAGGCATCGACATAACCAAGGAATACATACCCGTGCGCCCGGCGGCCCACTACATGTGCGGCGGCATAAAGGTTGACCTCAACGGCGAGTCGAGCATCCACCGCCTCTACGCCATAGGCGAATGCTCATGCACGGGACTGCACGGCGGCAACCGCCTGGCCAGCAACTCGCTCATCGAGGCCGTCGTCTACGCCGACGCGGCGGCACGACACAGCCTCGCCCACGTTGACGAATACGGATTCAACGACCGCGTCCCCGAGTGGAACGACGAAGGGACGATGACCAACGAGGAGAAAGTCCTCATAACGCAAAGCGTCAAAGAGGTTGGCGAAATAATGAGCAACTACGTCGGCATCGTGCGCAGTGACCTGCGCCTGAAGCGCGCTTGGGACCGCCTCGACCTGCTCTACGAAGAGACAGAGGCCCTCTTCAAGCGTGTAAAGGCAAGCCGCGACATCTGCGAGCTGCGCAACATGATTAACGTGGGTTACCTCATCACGCGCCAGGCCATCGAGCGCAAGGAGTGCCGAGGCCTGCACTTCACCATCGACTACCCGCTGCACGCATACGACAAAAAGTGATTTCAATTCATAATGCATAATGCACAATTCATAATAAAGCTGCGCACCGTCTCCTCATTGACCACAGGCCTTATTATGAATTGTGCATTATGCATTATGAATTAAATAACTGTTCCTGTCCGCCAATATGTCATCCATATTGGCTTTTGCCCAATTTATCAGGTTGTCAATAAGCGGAATGAGCGTCATCCCGCGCTCCGTCAGGCCGTACTCCACCCTCGGCGGCACTTCGGCGTACACCTTCCTTGACACCAAGCCGTCAGCCTCAAGCGTCTTCAGCACCGCGGAAAGCATCTTCTTCGATATGTCGGGGATGTACAGCTTCAGACCGTTGAAGCGCAGGACACCATACTTTTCAAGCGTGAAAAGCACCAGCATCGACCACTTGTCGCCTATCCTCGACAACACATTCCTTATCGGGCACTGCGGGAAGAGTGCCATGTCTGTATCCGTTCTATTCATAAACAACCTCCATTAAGGTTTACAAAAGTAACCATTATAGGTCTAAAAAACGAAACCACAAAGGTTAAACATTGTAAAACCTTAAATTGCAACACCCTGCAAACCAGCAATGGTAACGTTGGCGTAACCGTGTTACGCCAGGTTAACCTCTTGTATGTCATTGATTTACGCATTATCTTTGCATCTGTAAACGATAACAACCATAAGGACAAAAGACATGAAAGAACTTGAAGTTTTAGGAGAAGGAGCCAACTTTACAGCCGTCTCCGCAGGAAGTTTTGACGAGCTTGGCGGTTTTGAACTGCCCATGGGTGGAGGCGCAACCGTGAAAGGCAAGGTGTTCACAGGCGCGGCGTTGAAATCCACGGGCATGGAGATGTCGCTGCAAACGATGGCTCCCGGACAGGAAAGCCCCTTCGTCCACGCACACAAGAAACACGAGGAACTCTACATGGTAATCAAGGGCGAAGGCGAGTTCAAGGTTGACGACAAGGTGTTCCCGATAGCCGAAGGCAGCCTCGTGCGCATTGCCCCGGCAGGCAAACGCTCGCTGCGCAACACGGGCAAAGACAATCTCGTTGTGATGTGCATACAATACATGGCCGACAGCTTCGGTCCTGACGACACACCGGCGGGCGACGGCATCATCTACTGACGCCATCCACAGAGCTGAGGCTTCACCCTACATGGGCGAATGCCGACGGCTTGCCTGAACACCAAAGACGGCGAACAGCATGATGAAAGGCCGTCTTTTACAAGGTAAAAGGCCGCCTCTTGCGTCGCAAGAGGCGGCCTTTTGTATCTCACTGAATGCCAGTATGTTACACAGACAAACAGCCGACACGCCACAAAGGGGCGACTTACCTTGCCGTGTCAGCCTTGCTTCTTTCCCACACCAACTGCTTCCGCCACGACGACAGCTTCATCGCGCGGTATTGCCTTACGGCGTATTCATACTGGCTTCTCAACGGCGACAAGCGTCTGCGGCTGCCCGGCCAGCGACGTTCCGCCTCGTCGGCGAGCCTCGCCAGACCTGTGAGCGTGCTGCTGATGCTGCGCTCCAAGGCCACGCTGTCTTGGGCATTGGCGGCAATCAGGTTGGCGTCCCATATCTTGCCGGCTTCCGCCCTGTAATAATCATACTCCTCACGCAGTTGCTTTTCCGACGGCCGAGCCTCCGGCCTGTCAACCACCACCGTCTCAGGCGAGGCCTCAACCACCCTAACCGAGTCGCTTTTCACATACACAGTGTCAACTACGGCGACAGCACCAACGCCGCTCCGGCCGCTAAAAGCGAACACCATGCCGGCCGCCAACACCACGATGAGCGCGGCCACTGACGCCGCGCGCCGCCCGACGCGCCCCTTGGCAATCAGCTTCTCAACATCGTCCACCGTCTGAACCCTGCGTTCAGGCTCGTCAACAAGACACCTGCCAAGCACCCTGCGCCACACCAACGGCATGTCGGCAAGACCGCCCTGCCCGTCAGTATACGCGAACACGCACAGCCGTGCGACGGCGTAGACGTCAGTCCAAGTGCCCTTCTCTCCCCCTGCCAACTGCTCCGGGGCGGCAAACGTGGCCGTATAGCCCGCCGTGTCGTGCTGGTAAAGGTCGCTGTAAGAGAAGCCGAGGTCAACTATCTTGACCTGCCTGTCAACGTTGGTCAGCATCACGTTGCCTGGCTTCAGGTCGAGATGCAACACCTGCCGGCTGTGCATGTAGCCCACGGCCGAAAGCACCTGGGCCACGAAAGCCCTGAAATGCGCCTTGTTCTTGAAATATCCGGGGTTCTTGCTGACAAACTCGGCAAGCGTGAGTCCGTCAACATATTGCGTCAAGAGATAAGGGGCTGTGCCGTCATCGCCCACCAAAACGTACCTGACAATGTTTGGATGGTCGAGGTTGAAACCGATGTCAAACTCCTTCTCAAACGCCGCGACGTATGCCGGATTGCCGGCAAGCTCGGGCTTGAGCTTCTTCAGGAAATGCCACTTGCCGTACAACTTGACACGGTAAAGGTCGGCCGTCAGGCTGTGGCCGGCCACGGGCTGCGCGTCACCAACGGGAAACGCGCCACGCTCTGCGTCAAAAGAAGAAGTGTCGAATGCATCCATTTCAGATGCAAAGTTAGTGTTTTTCTGCCATAAACCAGCGGCCGCCGCGCCATCATTTGGCCTTTACTACATGTAGCGACGTGATGCCCGAAGTCTTGCCGGCCGTAAAGCGGCCCAACTGGATGCCGTCACGCACGACGCTTCGCACCATCAACGGATAGTTCAAGACGAAATGCTCAACCTCTATCTTGTCGCCCGGCATCAGCTTGCTGTTCTCCGCCGAAACGACAAGGAACGAGTTGCCGCCGACGCAACGGCACACAACCTTGCGGTCAGGCTTGTACGAGAACTCAACAATGTCGCCCTGCCCGATGTCAACGGCGTCGCCCACGTCAACCCGGTTGAAGCCGGAATTGCAGTTGTCCTCCAGCTTGTTGTTGGCAAGGTCGTCCCAAGTGTCCGCGCCAATATACTTCGCTATTATGTCCAACGTGTAAAGGCGGGGCTTCTTGACGTCACACACGATGCCCCATAGCCGCTTCAGCGTGTTGACGCTGACGGGTAACCCAGTGTTTGCCTCGATGTCATAGCTCAACGCCTCGATGTCTGACGAATATCTAATGGTCTTGCCAAACCGCCTTTCTACCAGTGTCTTTATGTGTGATGGCAACATTCTCTGTTTTTCCTTGTATTGTTTCCATACGCTGAGACTGCGCCACACTGCGGGCGCAATGCGTGCGTCTGTCTCAACGCAAGCCGCTAAATCTTGGCAAAAATAAGGAAAATCATCGAAACGGGCAACAAATATCGCATAAACGGATAAAACGGATGGAACGGATAAAACGGATTTGCTGCTTGACATGGCAATTGCTTATATTTGCATACGGAAGCCCAAACGGCAAGGCTGAAGCGGCCGCCGACATGGGGCTAACGGACAGATTGACATCTCAGCCAACACAAAACAACACAAAAACAGAGACCAGCAGAAAGCCGACGTGGCGACAACGGGCTGACTGCCCGCAAGGACACGCCACGGGCGGCACGGACAGAGAGAAAGCAAAAGGCGGCATTTCGCGATGCGATTTGCCGCCTATTGCGCTGTGAAAGAGCGCGTTTTGCAATGTAAAACATGGCATATTGGCAACTCTCTGATTATAAGGCTTTTACAAAGGCCGCACCGCATGGCGTGGAATGGATGGCGAAACATGGCGCAAAAGCATGGCGCAACCGCACAAAAAGGCTTGCCATGACGCCGCCCTTCTGTTCCTCACCGTCCACGGAAACGAAAAAAACGGCGTTTCGCTTCGCCCTACGGGATTTTTGCATTACCTTTGCCCATACAAAAAGGAGAATGTCATCATGAAGAATATTTTGGCTTTCGCGGCCTTGGCCTTATGCATAATCTCGTGTACGATAGACGGACACGGCACGAGCGAGTACGGCAAGGGGCTGCTCGAAAAGGGCACGGCCGCGCCCGACATCACGCTCCTGACGGCCGAACGGCCTGACGGCATCCGGCTGAGCGAACTGCGCGGCGGGTATGTGCTGATAGAGTTTTGGGCGTCATGGTGCCCCGACTGCCAGGAGGCCACGCCCGAAATGAAGCGCATATATGAAGCCTACGCCGAGCGGGGGCTGACGATGGTGGGCGTATCGTTTGACGAAGACGAGGAGCAGTGGAGCGCGTACATCGAGGAGAACGGGCTGTACTGGATGCAGCACCTTGAGGGCAAGCCGTGGCGTGAAAGCGCGTATGCCACGCTGTATAACGTAAGGTGGATACCCACGCTCTACCTCATCGACCCCGAGGGCAAGGTTGACTTCGCCACGGTCGATGTCAAAGCCATGGGCGACACACTGGCCGCGAGGCGGTTTTCCAAATTAAATTGAGAATTGATAATTGGGAATGGAGAATTATGATTACTTCTGCAGTCCGTTAATCCACAAGACAAATCATAATTTTCCATTCCCAATTCTCAATTCTCCATTCCCAATTTTTAATTTGCTTTCTTGTAAAACAGGCTGAAAGCACGGCCGTAATTAAGCATGCGCCACACCCACTCAAGCGGCCCGAACTGGCAGTAGCGCAGCCAAATCTTGCTGAGCAGCATCTGAAAGGCAAACACGCCGAGGGCTATAAGTTCGGTGGCGGCAAGCCCGACGCCCGCCCCAAGGCCGAGGCCTATGCCGTAGAAGAGGAACATGCCGACGACTGACTGGCCGACATAATTGGTCAACGCCATCCTGCCCGGAGCGGCGAGCCACCTCCACAGGCGCGCTTCGCGGCTCTTCATGTACAGGAGGCATAGCCCCGACATGTAGGCCATGCCCAACGGATAGACGCTGACGAGGTAAAGGACGGAGTGGCCCGCCAGGCCGAAAGGATGGCCGCTGGCCGCGCTCCAGGCGTAAACCACCGACAGCGGAAGGCCGGCGGCGAAGCCCGTGACGGCCACTTTGCGCAGCAAAGCCTTGCGGGCGGCGAGGTCGGCATAGAGCTTTCGCCGCCCGATGTAAAAGCCGAGGATGAACAAACCCATCACCTTGAAATAGCGGTTGCCGTCAACGAACTCCTGCACACGCACCAGCGCGCCCTGCACAAGGAACTGGAACACCTCGCCGTACGTGTCGGCGTCGCGCAGCCAATAGCCGAAGTTTTCTTCCGTAATGCCGTACATGCGGCAGTAATGCCACTGCGCCCTCACTGCGGGGGCTGACAGGCTGACGCCCAGGAGCGACGTGGCGGCATCGACAAAGACGGGCAACAGCAAGAAGAAAGCCGCCCAACGGAGCAGCCCCTTGTCGCTGACATGCCTGAACAGCGGCAGCAGCATGCCCGTCAATGCGTACAACATGAGTATGTCGCCGCTCCAGATGAACATCAGATGAACGAAACCGAGCAGCACCAATACGGCCATGCGGCGGTAAAACAGACGGAAACCGCCATCGCCACGCTGGGCTGCATGGCTTATTATTATGGAGAAGCCAATGCCGAAAAGCAGGGAGAACAACGTATAAAACTTGCCGTCAACGAAGACAAGTTGCAAGAACCTGACCACCCGGTCAACACCAGCCGAGGGCATGGCGGCCGCCACTTCCGCGGGCTGGAACGTGTAAAGGGAAAACTCCGGGTAGTTGGCAAGGCAGATGCCGATAAGCGCAAAACCTCTCAAGGCATCCAGGATGACGTAACGTTCAGAAGGTTTTACGGGCGAATATCTTACTTTTTCCATCGTGTTTTCTTTTAATCAGCGAACAAATATACATGCGGCAAGCCGACAAGCGCATCCGGCCTGCGCCAAGAACAACGGGCAAACAATGCCCGAACGGTAAAGAGCCTCGCATTGTTTTCACCCACATGCTTGCCTCCCTCGCCTATTGACAAGCATCACGCTGAGCAATATCACCGCCAGGCCGGCAAGCTGCACCGCCGTGACACGCTCTTCTCCAAGCCCCGCCCCGAGAACTACGGCCACCACGGGATTGACGTATGCGTGGGTTGCCACCTCGGAAGCGGGACGCACCTTGAGCAGCCACACGTATGCGGTATAGGCCATCAGCGAGCCGAAGATTATCAGGTAAATAAGCGAAAGCCATGTTCCGGTTGACACTTCGGACAGCTTCACTTCCGCGAAACTTCCCGTGGCACAGGCGAAAAGGCCAAAAACCACGCTGGCCGCAACCATCTGCCACGCCGCGCCGGCAAGCCCGCCGACCGCCTCTTCGGCTGAGGAGCTGTACTTGGAGTAAAGCGTTCCGCACGCCCATGACACGCATCCGCCCATCAAGAGCAATACTCCGTACTCGCTGTGCGCGCCTGACGAGGCTTCGCTCAACAACTGCTCGACATACAGAAGCGCAACTCCCAGAAAGCCCAACATCACTCCCGCCACCGTGGCAAAGCTCCTGAAATTGCGCCGCCAGGCAGGAACATCAAGCAGCATAATCCATACCGCCGTTGACGAAGCCATTATCGCGACCAGGCTGCTGCTGACAAACCGCTGGGCGAACATGATGACCGCTTGGTCGATGAACAGCAAGACAACGCCGCACACGGCCGACTTCAGCATCAGCTTCTTGTTGAACAGCCACTCGCAACGCCGCCAACAAACCAATAAAAGGAGTGTTCCGGCCACGCCGAAGCGCGCCGCGCCAAGCACGAAAGGCGGCAAGTCGCGCAGGCAGACACCTATGAAGAAGTAGGTAGAGCCCCACACCACATAAATGAGAAAGTAGGCGATGACGACAGCCATAGGCTTTACTGAAGAAAGGGAAGTTCATCCCAGCATCTCAAACAGGGAAGAGCCGATTGCCAAGAAAACAGTTCATGCACTCTCGTAAGTGACGGCAGGAGGGACAGTTTTACATTTCTAACCCCTTGTCTTGATTTCACAATCGGCGGGAGACTTGATGTTCTCGTCAAGCGTTACCGACCCAATGGAATCTGCCACGATACGACCCGATGTGGGGTTCTTAATGTTCGTGATGGCACCCCGTATGTCGGCGTTGAGCGTTGAATACTCGAACGCACGGTCGCAAGAGGCATCGAAAGTGCAGTTCTCAAGCACAAGGTCGTGCGCATAGCAAAGAGGCTGCTCGCCGGAGATGTGGCAATTCACGAGACGCAGGTTCTTGGAGTGCCATCCAAGGTACTCTCCGTTCAGTTCAGAGTCGTAAATCGTGACGTTCTCCACCTCCCAGAAAGCGTCTTTCGTAGTGATTTTTGCGTTGTGGATTTCAACGTTCTTCACGTACTGGAACACGTACTTGCTGTCACTCTCAAGGCCGTCAACACGGATGTCGCTGCTGAACATGAATGGGTAAGTGCCCCCGTGCAGCTTCAGGTTCTTGACGTTGATGCGGTTGCAACGCCAGAACACCTCATCGGCATCGTTCATCTCAACGTTCTCAATGTCGATGTCGTTCATCTCACGGAACATCTTCGGCGCGTCAATCACCGTGTCTTTCATCTTCAAGTGGTCAGAATACCACAGGGCGGAGCGGCCCCCTACGGCGAAATAACAGTCTTGGATGGTGAAGCCGTGGACGTGCCAGAAGGGATAATTGCCCTCAAAGCGGCAGTTGGTAGCCACAATGTTGCTGCATTCCTTGATGGCCGACTCGCCCTCGCGGATAGTAACATTGTCAAGATGAAGGTCGTGCGAGGCGAACAACGGGCGTTCGCCACCAAACTCGGTGTTAGCTATAAGTTTCATGTTTTTATGCCTTTTGTTTTGTTTCCTGTTGCAAAATTACACAAAAACAAAGAAAAAAGCCGTATCCGATTTACTGATAAAACAAAACGATTTACTGAAAGAGGATAAAAGAAGTTATAGAATTTAAAGAAGTTACAGAAGTTAAAGCAAAATGCATTAATGGCACATTATTTATTAATGGTAATGGCTTTAACTTCTGTAACTTCTTTAAATTCTATAACTTCCGGACTAAAATTCCACCGCGTTGCCTATGCATCCGTTGGGCATCTGCACGTGAATCATGGCGCAGACGGTGGCGGCAATGTCGTTGATGGTTGTCTTTGCGTTGGTTGCTCCCGGCTTAACGTGCCACCCCATGAGGATGAACGGGATGTGCGAGTCATACGGATTCCATACGCCGTGCGTCGTTCCGCGGCCGATTTCGCTTGAACCCACTTCATAATGCGCCGGGTTAAGCACAATCTGTATGTCTCCGCTGCGCAGGCGGTGGTAACCGTTTACGAGCCTCTCGCGGACAACGGCGGGCAGCGTGGCGGCCATCGCATGCTCAAGGTCAACCACGTAAGCATACTGCGGGTCACACTTCAGCCAGTCGATGGCGGCCTCCTTCACTTCGGCCAACTGCAACGACTGCGCGCTGACAGCCTCACGGTCAAGGAAAACCTTGTAATCGGCAACCTCTGCCACGAGGCTGCGTTGCACGCCGAACTTCTGTTTAAGATAGTCGTCAAGGGCCTTTTTCACCTCGGAAGCTACAAACCCGCCAGCCGGAATGCCGTGTTCACGCAGCATGAGCGCGTTGTTGGCCGCACCATGGTCAGCCGTGAGGAACACGAGATACTGCCCCTTGCCCACTTTTTGGTCAAGATATGTGAAGAAGTCAGCCAGTTTTTTGTCGAGGTCGAGGAATATTTCGCGTATCTCTGGGCTGTGCGTGGCATACTCGTGGCCTATTTTATCGGTGCATGAGAAGCTTACGGTGAGCAAGTCGGTCACAGCATCTTGCCCCAACGCCTCGCCCTCAATGGCGGCCTTGGCCATCTCGGCGGTGATGAGGTTGCCATAAGCTGAATAGCCTATCTCCCTCTCGCTCTTGCCGCCGTACTTCTTGTTGAAGGCGACAACCCACTGCGGCAGCTCTTCCATGTAATAAGTGCTGGTGATGAACGTGCCCGTGGAATTGTCTATCCAGTAAGCACCATCGGCCGAATGGCCGGCGGGCAGGATTGAGGCACGGTCTTTCAGTGACACGCCGACCACCTTGGCCTTGAAGTCGGTGGCGATTTTCAGCTCGTCGCCGATGGTCGTCGTCAGCATGTTGCGCGGCGACATGCGGCCCGCGTCGGTATCGCTGCCCACTCCCCTCACCGCAGAGTCGTCACAGCAGTAAATCATCTTGCCGTCCTTGATGAAGTTGTTGCCGGCTATGCCGTGGATGGCCGGCACGCTGCCCGTAAAGATAGAGGCGTGGCCGACGCCCGTCACGGTGGGCACATAGTTGATCATCGTGTTCTCGCAATTGTAGCCTTCGGCCATCAGACGCTTGAAACCGCCCTCGCCGTAGAGGTCGTAATAACGGTAAAGGTAGTCCCAACGCATCTGGTCAACCACTATTCCGACTACCAGCTTCGGCCTCTCGGCACCAGCCGCCACGCCCCCCACACAGCCGAGGCACGCAAAGGCGACGGCGAGGAAGAGGACTTTCGCAAACAAAAAGTTTCTTTTCATGACAATGATTTTTTGTAATCTGTGTTGCAAAAATACGGAATTTCATCGAACCGTGAAAATGAAACGAGCCGCCAGCAGCAATCTTAACAGAATATTAAAACCGCCGACCAAGCAGCCGCCGGCGACGCATTCGGGCGCACGCCGTCAGCACGCCGGTAAAGCATTGACTGTCAGCATGTTTCCAATATGCCGCGTTTCATCGTGCAAAAGACGGCCTTTCATCGCTCAAAAGGCGGCATTCCGCACGGCAAAAGGCCGCAAAACGGAAAACCATACGGCAACCCTTGCCAACAAAAAAAGCCGCTCATTGGCATGAAAACTCTTGCAACTTATAGGAATAATAAGTATATTTGCATTTGAGAAACAAACAAAGGAGGAACTGGAAATGAAAGCGACAATATCATTGGAAAGTCTGTGGCAAACCATCCAGAGCCTATCTGTCAACAACCAGAAATGGCTTTTGGAAAAACTGCACGAGAACTTGGAAAGCAAAAAAGAAGACAGTATCAGCAAAGAGGAAATCCTTGCAGGAATCGACTCTGGCCTAAAAGACATGAAAGCAGGCAGGAAAAGACCACTTGACGAACTGATAAAAGAATTGGAAAATGCGGTATAGGATTGAGTCTTTGGCTACGTTTGACAGGGAAGTCAAACGCCTAAGCAAACGTTACCGCTCAATAGTGTCTGACCTTAAAATGCTGAGAGACGACATTCTTGCAAACCCTTATCTCGGCACAGACTTGGGCAACGGACTAAGAAAAATACGCATGCGCATAGCCTCAAAGGGCAAAGGGAAAAGCGGCGGAGCAAGGGTGATTACATTGACAGTGGTCGCCTCAGTTAACGAAACGGAAATAAACCTGCTATATATCTATGAAAAGTCCGAACGCGAAAGCATATCAGCCACAGAAATTGACAGGTTGCTTGAAGCAAACGGACTAAAACAAATACGATGAGGAATACTTTTTCTCATTCATGCAAACTATTTCACCACGGCTGAATAACGCTCGCCGAAACGGTTGGTGACAACGACTTTTATCTCCTTATACTTGCCTTCAGGGCGACAGCGGAACAGGTGCGGCGTCTCTGAGTCGGCCTGACGCTCGGCGAAACGCGAAGCATAGTTGCCGTCAATGTCGGTGAAACGCTCCATCGCGCCCATCGGCCGCCCGTCCTGAAACCACTCCACCCGCCATTTCCGGTCATAATCCCACACGTTGGCCACGACGTAATCCTTTTGCGTCGGGAACCGGCCTTGCCCGTAGACGTCGAATTGTCGGCTCACAGGGAAGCCCGTCGGCTTGTAATGCCATGCCAGTTCGTCGCCGTTGACGTCAACTATCATGTATCCGTTGGGCGCGCCGCAGCGGTTGATATGCCCCGTCCACCAAGCCCCGCAAGCAGCCCCGATGTTGTGCTGGTAAAGCTCTTGCGCCACTTCAACGTTCTGGAAGAAATGCGTATGCCCGCAGAACACGTGTACACGGTAGCCCTTCAGCACCTCGGCCAACCTACTGGCGTTGCGCATGTTGCCGCTTCCCGCCACGGTGTTCCATCCCGCCGCGTGCATGTTCAGTATGACGAGAGAGCCTTTCGGCACGTAGCTCAGGTCCTTTTCGAGCCACTCCATCTGCCGGTCAGTCATGCTTTCAATGTACTGCCCATTGCCAACGTAGTTGATGTTTTTCATCGTCACGACGTGCGCCTTGCCCATGTTGAACGAGTAGTCGGTCGGGCCGAACCGTTTGTTATACTCCATCTCGGCGTACACGGGAGTGCCAAGCCGCATGTTGTGCAGCTCTTGCCAACGTTTGTCGAAGTCGTGGTTGCCTATGCAATGGTAAAGGGTCATGCCCGTGTTCCTCACCGACTGCCTATAATCATCAAACAAAAGCATGTTGTCGAAAACGATGTCTCCCAGCGCGATTCCCACCACCTCGCGCCGCCGCTTGAGCGAGTCCACTGTGTGGCGGATGTCGGGCATGGTCTCGCCGAGCCACCGGCGCATGTCGCTCTCGTCGCGCACCTGGGGGTCTGATATGGCTATGTAATAAAAGTTCTCAACCCTTTCCTTGCGCCGCTCCAACACGAAGTCGTGCCCGCCGGCGGCGAGAGCCTCGCCCACCGACACATAAAAGCCGGACGCAAGACCGTCGGTTGAAGGCAAACAGAAGTCGGCCGGGGTGGTTATTGATATGTACTTGCTCGTCAATGTGTCGGTCATCAGCGACCAGCGCCCGTCCTCGTCGGTCGTAGTGAAGCGCGTCCCGTTGTTCACAACGACGCCCGCTACGCCCCGCCCGGCCGTATCTACCACCCTGCCCGACACGTTGAAAACCGTCTGTCGGGCAACTCCGCTGCCCATGAACACCGCGCACAGCAGCAACGCAAACAACACTTTCGCCTTCATGCCGTCAACATTTTAAGCTCCACTCAACGCCAAACATGCAAAAAGGCCACGCCCGGCTTACTGTGAAGCCCGGCATGGCCCGCTGTGAAATGACGTTTATGAAGAAATCAAACATACAGATACCTCATTTAGTCTACGGCAAAGGTATCTATCGTTTTTTACATTACGGCTGCAAGGGAAAGACAATATAATTAAGAATTAAGAGTTAAGGATTAAGAAAACATGCTTTGCCCATGATTTAACTATGGTGATTTTCTTAATCCTTAACTCTTAATTCTTAACTTAAAATGCCCTCAATCTTAATTCAAAAAATCATTCGTATTCGAGCAAAGGCAGTTCGCCGCGCAGCACGCCGAGGGCGTTGTAGGCCAGCGAACCCATCTCGTTCTCGCCCGGCATGATTACTACTGGGGCGAGATAGTCAATCTGGCGGCTCAATATAGGCATGCAATAGTCACTGTGCGCGATGCCTCCTGTCAGGATGATGGCCTCAGCCTTGCCCTCCATGGCTACGTACATAGCCCCTATCTGCTTGGCGATGGTGTACATCATGGCGTCAATCACCTCCTTGTAAGGATGTTCGCCGTCCTCGGCCTTGCGGTCGATGGTTATCATGTCTGTCTCGCCGAGCAGGGCTGCAAGTCCGCCCTTGCCGCTTATCATCTGCTTAACCTCCTTTTTGGTGTACTGTCCGCTGAAGCAGATGTCAACCAACTGGCCTGCCGGAACGGTGCCGGCACGCTCGGGAGAGAACGGCCCTTCGCCGTCAAGGGCGTTGTTGACGTCAACCACCTTGCCCAAAACGTGCGCGCCGACGGATATTCCTCCGCCTATGTGGGCTACTATCAGGCGCATGTCCTCATACTTCTTTCCAACTGAAGTGGCGTACTGTCGCGCCACGGCCTTTTGGTTGAGGGCATGGAAAATCGACTTCCTGTCAACTCCCGGGAAGCCCGTATAACGAGCCTCGGGGCGCATCTCGTCAACCACTACGGGGTCGGCGATATAAGCGGGACAGCCGCACTCGTCGGCGATTTCGGCCGCGATGAGCGCGCCGAGGTTGCATGCATGCTCGCGCTCGGCGTGCATCAGGTCATGCTTCATCTTGTCGTTGACAACGTAAACGCCGCCGGCGAGAGGATGCAACAAGCCGCCGCGCCCGATGACAGCGTCGAAATGGCGGTCTATGCCGGCGTCGGCAAGACGCTGCAAGACGAAATTCTTGCGGTATTCATACTGGTCACTTATATGCTGGAATGCGGCAAGCTCGCTTACGTGATGGTGCGCGCCGGTCATCCATACGGACTTGTCATCCTCGTAGACGGCAATCTTCGTGGACGTAGAACCTGGGTTGATTACTAAAATTCGCATATCTTTTTTATTCTTATTCATAATTCATAATGCCACAACAGCTAATTCATAATTCACAATTCATAATTCACAATTTGGCATACGCCTCTGCGTATTGTCTGAACCCGACCCAATCATGCATTATGAATTGTGAATTATGAATTACTTAATCGACACATGCGAGGGCGAGGCTGTAGAACTTCGACTCGCACGAGTCTGCGCGCGAAGCCACAACCACGGGCACTGTAGTGCCGCAAAGCATGCCCGCCATGTCAGCCCCGGCAAACAGGGAGATAGTCTTATAGAACACGTTGCCCGACTCGATGTTGGGGAATATCAGCACGTCGGCGTTGCCTACAACGGGCGACGAGATGCCTTTTATCTTGCCGCTCTCGGAGTCAAGAGCCGTCTTAACGTCCATTGGACCGCTTACACACGCCTCGCCGTAACGCCCCTCGGCGGCGCGACGCTTCAGCTCTTCATAATATAAGGTATGTGGGAACTTCTCGTTGACTTTCTCTGTGAAGTTGACCAAGGCCACGCCTGGGCACTTCACGCCGATGCGGTGGCTGACGTCAACGGCGTAACCGAGTATGGCGTCAAACTGGTCGAGCGTGGGACGGGGCACCACGGCTGCGTCAGAGAACACCACGAGCTTGCCGTATGCCGGGATGCTGGTCACCGTGACGTGGCTCAACACGCGCCCCGGCTCAAGTATGCCATGCTCTTTGTTCAGCACGGCGTGCAGCAGGTTGTCAGTGTTCATCGTGCCTTTCATCAGCACATCGGCGTCGCCTGCCCTGACAATGGCAACAGAGCGGCGGGCCGCATCGTCGATGGTCGGCTCTATAACGACCTCTACATGTCCGCCGAAACGGCCGCGCAGAGCCTCGAACTCAGGCTTGCATTCCTCCACGCAAACCAGGATGAAGTCGGCGATGCCTTCGTTGAGGGCGCGCTCCACAACGTATTCCGTATGAGAGTCGGCCGGGTTAGCAACAACCACACGCTTGCGTCCATGCGCTTGGGCGAGCATGTTGGTTAAATCGTCAAAATTTCGTATTGTCATGGTTAATAAGATTTAAGTGAAAAGGCGAAAACCAACGGCAAAATGACTGATGGCAGACCAAAAACCGCACACTTTCCGTCTTTTTGTGCAAATATAGTACATGTACGGGAAACTTCAAAATAAAATCGTGATAATAATTCGTTTTTTAGAAAAAAAGAACATAACTGTCGCTCTTCCATATATTGACACTAATAAATCAAAAGACCGTCGGCACCATGCGCATACGGGCACTGACGCTTCATAAAAAGCACGCAAAACCACCTTTACGGTGCAAAAAGAAAGTTACGATTTGCAACATCTTATTATATATATGACAGCCGCACGGCACACGCCCGACCGCAACCTGAAAAAGGCCACGCCAGCGCACGCTTTGCAAAAGACGGCAAAACGCCGCCTGAAAGGCCATGTATTGCCTTGCGGTTTGCCGCCTTTTACAAGCTAAAAGGCGGCAAACCGCAAAACGCCCGACCGCGAGCCATGCGCAAGCGGACGCAAATAACTGACAGGCAACGTGTTACATGCAATTAAAGCTATCTGCAGGCATTGCGCTTACGGCCACGGCGCAAAGCCTCACCTTGCGGCCTTGGCCTCAGCTTCAGCCCTCATCGCTTTCAGCTCGGAGTAGTCGTTTATCATGCGGAACTTGGCCGACACGCGCCCGCCCCTGTCAATATATCCGTAAACTTTCACCTCCTCGTCGTCAGTCATGCCGTAACCGTCGTCGTCCATGTAATACATGCCGTCAGGGTTCAACGTCCAACTGACCTCGGCCACGCCGTGTTCAAACCTGCTGACCATCGTGGGGAAATGCGCCGACAACCGCCGTGCGCGTTCCAATACCTCGCCAGGCAGCCCCTCCAGCGTGCCCCACTCTATGTCGCCAAGCCCCACGGTGGCCAAGTGTTCGCCGCTATCCATGAACTCGAAGGCACGCCCCGCCTCGTTGTCTACGAGATAACGAGGCTTCCAGTAGCCGCATATCACCTCCTCGACCATGGCCATGCCCTCACCGAGGTCGTGCGTGTTGAAAGGGTAATAAGAATACTTGCCTCCGCGAAGCTCCGCATACAAAGCCTCGCTTTCTGTGTCGCCGGCCCGCCATGACTGGCGGGCCTCGCCTTCAGGAAATCCAAATGTCTTCATTTTTCACTTTCGACTTATTAACATACCGTTGTTGCAAATATATTGAATTTATATCCATAAATACCTATTTTTAACAAGATATAACAAACAAGGCTTGACACATGCACTTAATTTATGTAATTTTGTCAAAAATCTAAACTATAAAACAAAGTAATTATAAAAAGGCCTTTTTACACCATTATCGGGTTGGTCTTATTCACTATTCTCCATTCGTGCAGTACAGACCTCGACGGGTTAGAGGAGAACACACGTCAACCAATATCACAACACGAGGTCGAATGAAACAACAATACACGCATAACAATAAAAGAACAAAATATGAAGAACTTGTTTATTCTACCAATCATCGCGATGTGCCTGTTTTCATGTTCAGACGACAACGACATCACGCAGCCTGGAGGGACAGTTCCCGGGGATACGGGCATTGCGACAGGCATAGCCTTGTCTGACTCAACGATAACATTCACGTCAAAGCCCGACACCACTGTGATACATACAGACAGCAAAGGTTGGTGGATTGAAAGCGTGACGGTTGACGACGAAACAGCCGCCATGGGCGAGAACGAGAAAAAACTGACGGCCGAGAACGGGCGATACGAAGGCTCGTTCAAATGGCTGACCGTATCATACGCCGATGGGAACATACAGCTCACGGCGACAGCGAACAACGGACCGGAGCGCAGGTTCAACATCATTTTGGCCAGCCAAAGCGACACCGTCACGGTTACAGGCAGCCAAAACGCCCTGACATTGGACGAAGCCATAGGCCTGTCATTCAACAACGTGACGCTTGACGGCTTTGCCGACACCATCAACATAAGCACCAAAGGCAAGCAATGGTGGATTGGCAGCATAGCCCTGAATGGCGAAACCCGCTACTCGCTGACAAAAGAAGAAAAAGAAACGCTGCTGAACACAGGGAATTTCGAGAAAGAATGCGACTGGCTGACCGTGAAATGCGAGAGCCACAAGATTACATTGGCCGCAAAGCCCAACCCAGGGAAAGCAAGGACTTTCAGCATAACAGTTGAAACTGAATACTACACGGACACCATAGCCGGCAAGCAAAACATGATAAAAATAGGCCAATGGCCTGACCAAATCAAGCTTTCGGCTGACAGCGCGACATTCACAGCCGAGGGCGGCACACAACGTTTCGCCACGGGCGGGGAGCAAGACTGGAGCATAGTAGAAATAGACATCGACGGCGACATTCACCCCGCAAGCTACGAGGAACGCATGGCTTGCGCTTACGAACACTCTTTCAACAAGACGACAGGATGGCTGACCGTAAAGCGCGAGGACGAATTCCTGTATGTAACTGTTGAGCCGAACACTACAGGGAAAGACAGGACATTCACCGTAACACTGCAATACGGCGACTGGTACAGCAACCTTTACGGTACACAAAAAAGCGAATAAAGACAAAAACACCACTTACATGCGCAACTGGCACTCATGTTCCTACCAGTTGCGCATTTATCATGAACAAACAACGAGTGTATCTGCGTTGTTTACACTCGTTGTTTATTTTTGCACGTTTTTACTACAAAGCAGTAAATTTAACATGTTTTAAGTCGTTTTAGACCACAAAATTAAAGGTTTTTTGTATTTTTGCGGAAATTTAAAACTTGACGTTCACCAACATAAACACCTGAATTGATTGCGCAGCGGCACATCCGCCATGAAAGGAATTACCGCAAATACAAAACAAGATAAAGAAATCAAATAAAACCCGAATATATAATTTTATTACAACTAACACAATGAATTACAATCGTTTTAAGACAATTCTCCTGCCCTGCGTTGCCATGGCCGGAGCAATCGCATTGACGGGTTGTACGGACAGCGACTATGACTTCAACAACATAGACGCCACCGTGGGGATTGGCGGCGACGGCCTCACGCTGCCCGTCAACTCAACAGACACCATCAAGCTGGCCGACGTTCTGGAACTCGAAAATTCAGACTGCGTTGTCGAAGAGCCTAACGGCGACTACGTTTTCAAGCAGGAAGGCGAGAACGTAGACCCTGTTTATCCTCAGATTGACAAGATAACAGTATCAAAGACAGAAGCTCCCGAGGAGGGCGAAATCGTGTTGCACGTAGCTCCCGCAGCCGGAGGATACACCGTGTCGGCATCAGGCAATGCGCAATCATTCAAGTATTCAGGCGACAAACCCGAGGAAGTGAAGAGCCTGTCAACCGTAGGCACAAGCGGGAACATCAACCTAAACGTGACCTTTCCGCAAGAACTTGGCTCGGCATGCAGCAGCATAAAGCAACTGAGCATAACCCTACCGGCGTACATGCAGCTTGGCGACATCAGCTCGTCAAGCGCATACACAGTTGACGGTTCACGCCTGGTGTTCACCAACGTGCCCACCAACAGAACGCTCACAGTGAACGCCAACGTAACAGGTTTCAACATAAAGGCCGAAGACAAGTCGCTCGGCAGCATAACGCTTGACGATGCCGCTTACAAAATCAACATGACAGGCCAAATCAAAGTTGACGTAACGGCCGACATCAACAGCTCTGCCGCCGCCAATGTTGACGGCAAACGCATACGAAGCACGCTTGACATGGGCGACATCGTGATAAACAACGCCCGCGGAGTGTTCGCCCCTGAAATCACACTCAACGACCTCGGAACGGTTGACGTGACAGGAGTACCCGACTTCTTGGACGACAACGAGGTTTACATCGACCTTTACAACCCGATTATAAAGCTGTCAGTGTCAAACGACATGGCCGTAAACGGCATAATCAACGGTACGGTGACATCATATAAAGACGGTGACGTGATAAAGTCGATTGAACTCAAGAACATCCCCATCAACTGCTCAACTGTGTCAGGACAGCCACGTATGACCAACGTGTACATCTGCCGCCACCCCGAAGCTCTTAACCTGGGAGAAGGCGACGTGTCAATGCAGGTTGACGACTTGTCTGAACTTATCAAAAAAGTTCCCGACCAGATAACGTTCACCGCAAGCGCACGCGCCGACCAGTCAACTGAAAGCTACTTCGAGTTCGGCAAAAAATACGAGGTGAAACCTGCCTATTCGTTCGAAGCCCCGATAACTTTCGCGGAAAACGCGAAGATAGTTTACAAGGACACCCTTGACGGATGGAACGACGACATCAAGGACTTCGACCTGTCAGAGGGAGCAAAGATTGAGTTCAACACAACTATCGAGAACCGCGTTCCGGCATACCTCAACCTCGAAGTGAAGGCAATCGACGCCAACGGCAACGAGATGAGCGACGACGAAATCAAGGTTGAAGTAAGCACAGAGGTCCTCGCATCAGCAAAAGAAGGCCAGTCGGCAGAGACTCCTCTCGCCGTAGTCGTGACCGAAGGTACGCAAGGAGCATTCAAGCGTCTTGACGGACTGACATTCCGCGTGGCCGCCGCCGCACAATCTTCAGAGGGAGGCAAAACCCCCGTTACAGGCCAGACGCTCAACGCCCGCAAGCATTTCCTCATTGCACGCGACATCACCGTGAAGCTTGTTGGCAAGATAATAGGCGACTTTAACTAACCATAAAACCAAAGAAGACAATGAAACTTACACATATAAGACTTTCAGCCGCCGCCCTCATGCTTGCCGTTGCGGGCGGAGCCATGGCCCAAGGGCTCAACTCGGCGTACTTCACTGACGAATACAAGTTCCGCCATGACATGAACCCGGCTTTCGGAAACGAACAGAACTACGTGTCAATACCAGCCTTAGGCAACATCAACGTCAACCTGCACGGCAACTTCGGATACCAGGACGTGGTGCTTGACAACCCGATGTACCCGAACAGCAGCGACAAGAAGATGACCACCTTCCTGAACCCTTACATATCAGCCGGCACCGCGCTTGACGGCTTCAGCAAGGGCAACAACCGCATTGTGGGCGACGTTGGCATAACAATCCTGTCAGGAGGCTTCAAGGCTTTCGGCGGATACAACACCATAGAGATAAGCTCGAAGACATCTTTCGGCATGTCGCTGCCATACGAAATGTTTGAGTTTGCCAAGAACACGGGCAACAAGACATACAATATCGGCGACATCAACGCCCACGCGATGTCATACGCAGAACTGGCTTTCGGCCATTCGCGCCAAATCAACGAGAAGCTGCGCGTAGGCGCGAAGCTGAAGCTGCTGTTCGGTCTCGGCCGCGCAGACCTGAAGCTTCAGGACATGAAGGCTGACCTGGCGGCAAACGACAAGTGGACTGTATCAGGCAAAGCCACGGCCGACGTGTCGGTGAAAGGCTTCAAATACCTGAGCGAAACAGACGAATACAACGACCCGAACAAGGGCGAATACGAGAAGGTCAACGACATCGACATCGACGGCTTCGGCCTTGGCGGCTTCGGTATGGCCATCGACCTCGGCGCGGTATACCAGATAAACGAAGACTGGAGGGTGAGCGCGTCAGTCCTCGACCTCGGTTTCATAAGCTGGAGCGACAACGCACAAGCCGTAAACCGAGCCGACCAGTTCGTTTTCGACGGTTTCCATGACATCTCGGTCAACGACGGAACGGGCGTTTCCTTTGACGACCAGGCCGACAACTACGGCGACCAGATTACCGACTTCATCAACCTGCGCGACAACGGCGACAAGGGCGGACGCACCACCGGCATAGGGGCGACGCTCAACTTCGGTGCTGAATACAACCTGCCCGTGTACCGCAAAATCACCTTCGGACTGCTCAGCAGCACCCGCATAAAGGGAGCTTACACATGGACTGAAGGCCGCCTGAGCGCGAACTGGAAGCCGCTGAACTGGCTCGACGGCGGCGTAAACTTCGCCGTAAACAGCTTCACGGCAAGCATGGGATGGGTTCTCAACATCCACCCGAAGGGCTACAACTTCTTCATCGGCATGGACCACCTGCTCGGAAAGACCAGCAAAGAGTTCATACCGCTCAGCTCAAACGCCAGCCTGAACGTCGGAATGAGCATCACCTGGTAACACTGTCACAAATAGCTGACTGTCAACCACATAGCAAAAGGGCATCTTTCGCAATGCGAAAGATGCCCTTTTCCTATGCTATTTGCCGCCTTTTGAAGGGCGATTTGCGGCCTTCCGCAAATCACTGCGGCAAGTCCGACATAACCGACAAGCTGATTCAACCCGAGCGCAAGGCGCGTATTTACATTAAATAAATGCGCTTCGTGCAATAAATGGCGCAGACGTTCGTTTTATCTAAGACAAATTATTGCAACACCCAAACGATGATAGAATACATAAAGGGCGTACTGGCTGAGCTTACCCCAGCATACGCCGTGGTTGAGACGACGGGCGTCGGCTACGGACTCAACATAACACTCAACACTTATTCGGCCATACAGGGGCACAAGGACGTGCGCCTGTACGCCTACGAGAACATACGCGAAGACGCTTACACGCTGTTCGGTTTCGCCACAAAAGAAGAAAGGGAGATGTTCCTGCTGCTGATAACCGTGTCAGGAGTAGGCGCGAACACAGCCCGCATGATACTCTCTGAGATGACACCCGCCGAGCTTTGCGGCGTAATCTCGTCAGGCAACGAGAAGGTCTTGAAAACCGTGAAGGGCATCGGCCTGCGCACGGCCCAGCGCATAATAGTTGACCTGAAAGACAAGATAACGGCATTTGGCTTCGCCGACGACGCGCCGCAACAGGCAGGGCAACCGGCCGTGCAGGTGGACAAGGAAGTGAAAGACGAAGCCGTAGGCGCGCTAACGATGCTCGGCTTCGCGCCAGCCCCGTCGGCAAAAGTGGTCATAGCCATACTGAAAGAGCAGCCCACACTGCCTGTGGAGCAAGTCGTGAAGCTGGCCTTGAAGCAGATAAAGTAGTTTTCAGGGGCTGTGGGGTTTTACGGTTATTAAGTTGCATATAGCACCAAAGCCTCGCCTTGACTCACTTGACATATCCAGACCCTTGACTTCTTATTGAATAACGTAGAATGAGAAAAACTATATACGGGCTTTTGTTTGTGTTGTTTGCCATCAGCGTGGCAAGCTACGCTTTCACCGTGCCTTACCAGCAGAGCGACAGGACACGGCAGAACGCCGCGCGCCGCACCACCGCCAACGACTCGACGGCGCGGCGCGACTCTTCGGCCATGCAGGTGAAGGCGCAACCCGTGGTCGTGCTTGAGGAGGACTCCATCCCCGACTCGCTGCTGCACCCGCGCTGGAAGATACAACGCATAACCCCTATAACACAGAAAGACCTCGACACCTACCCCGCCGACCTCACCATGCCTGACAACATCAAGCAGGAAGTGGTGTACAACGACTCACTCAACAGGTATTACATAGGCTCGAAGATGGGCGACAACTACCTGTCTGCGCCCATCGTGATGTCGCCAGACGAATACATGAAATGGAGCGAGAAGAAAGAGTTTGACCGCTTTTTCCGCGAGAAGAACGACACGATGATCAAGCAAGGCGGCAAAGACAAGTTCTCGTTCGCCGACATGCACTTCGACCTCGGGCCGGCCGAAAAGATCTTCGGCCCCGGCGGCGTGCGCATAAAGACACAGGGAACGGCCGAGCTGAAGTTCGGGGTGAACCTGAAAAACATCGACAACCCGTCGCTACCGATACGCAACCGCAAGACAACGGCGATGGACTTCGACGAGAAAATCAACCTGAGCGTCAACGGAAAGGTGGGCGACAAGGTGAACATGAACCTCAACTACAACACCGACGCCACATTCGACTTCGACTCGCAGAACATGAAGCTGAAGTACGAGGGCAAGGAGGACGAAATCATAAAGCTCGTGGAGGGCGGCAACGTGTCGTTCCCCAGCAACTCGTCGCTTGTCAACGGAGCCACGTCGCTGTTCGGTATCCGCACCGACTTGCAGTTCGGCAAACTGTCGCTGCAGGCCGTCGTATCACAGAAGAAGTCGTCAACGAAGAGCGTATCGTCAAAAGGCGGCACGCAGCTCACGCCTTTCGAGTTTGACGTCACCGACTACGAGGAGAACCGCCACTTCTTCCTGTCAAAGTATTTCCGCGACAGGTACGACGACGCCATGTCGCACCTGCCCAACATCACCACCGGCATAACAATCAACCGAGTGGAGATTTGGGTGACCAACAAGACCGGTAATACCACCAACTCGCGTGACATCGTGGCACTTACAGACCTCGGCGAGAACTCGTCGGTAAGCAACCCGATGTGGGGAGTGACAGGACAGCCCGTGCCGAGCAACAACGCCAACAGCGAATACTCAACGATGGTGAACAGCTACGCGGCGGCGCGCGACATCAACCAGACAAGCTCCGTGCTTGACGCCGTGCCCGGATTCGCCGGCGGAACTGACTATGAGAAGCTTGAAAGCGCGCGCCTGCTCAACAGCACGGAATACACCTTGAACTCGGCATTGGGCTACGTGTCGCTGAAAACCACGCTGCAGACCGACCAGGTGCTTGCCGTGGCATACGAATATACCTACGGCGGAGTGACCTACCAGGTAGGCGAGTTCGCGTCAGACGTACAGGATGTCAACCAAGCCTTGTTCGTAAAGTCGCTCAAGAACACGAGCAACAACCCTCAACAGGGCAACTGGGACTTGATGATGAAGAACGTGTACTACCTGGCTTCATCCGTTGAAAAAGACAAGTTCAGGCTTGACGTGAAGTTCCAGAGCGACACGACAGGCGTCTACGTCTCATACATCCCAGAGCAGCAGGTCAAGGACATGACCATAATCAAGCTGCTGGGAGCCGACCGCCTGGACAATAACAACAAGCCGAACAGCAACGGTTACTTTGACTACGTTGACGGATACACGGTTGACAACGGCCGCGTGTTCTTCCCGAAGGCCGAACCTTTCGGCGACAACATGTACAAAGCCCTCACAAGCAAGGGCATATCGCCCGCCATCGCGGAAAAATACAGCTACACGGAGCTGTATGACTCCACGAAGACCGTGGCCAAACAGATAACCGAGAAAAACAAATACCAAATCAGCGGACAGTTCCGCGGAACGCTGGCCAATGTCATCTCGCTCGGCGCGTACAACGTGCCGCAAGGTTCTGTGGTCGTAACGGCCGGCGGAGTGACGCTGACCGAAGGGACGGACTACACCGTTGACTATTCCGCCGGCGAGGTGACAATACTCAACCAAAGCATCATCGACGCCGGAACGTCAGTCAACGTGTCGCTTGAAAGCAACACCGACTACGCCCAAGAGCGCAAGACGTTCCTCGGCCTGAACTGGCAATACGACTTCTCTAAGAACTTCCAAATAAGCGGAACGCTGCAACACCTGTCGGAACAGGCGTTGACGTCAAAAGTGGCAATGGGTTCAGAGCCGCTGAACAACACCCTCTGGGGGCTCAACATCAACTGGAAACACGAGAGCCAATGGCTGACCAACCTGCTCGACAAGCTGCCTTTCCTGCACTGCACGCAACCTTCGCAAATATCTTTCACTGGCGAATTTGCCCAGCTCATAGCCGGACAGGCCAGCGGAGTGCAAGACAACGCCTCTTACATCGACGACTTTGAGAACACCAAAAGCACCATCGACGTGTCAACGCCGACGTCCTGGGTGTTGTCAAGCGTGCCATCGATGTTCCCCGAACAAAGCGACAAGACGACGCTGCAGAGCGGATACAACCGCTCACTGCTGGCGTGGTACAACATCGACCCCCTGTTCACACGCCGCAGCTCGTCGCTGACGCCGTCGCACATAAAGGGCGACCTTGACCAGTTGAGCAACTACTACGTGCGCGAAGTGTACGTAAGGGAGCTGTTCCCCGCACGCAACAACACCGCCTACAACGGCGCGATATCCACCATTCCCATCCTCAACGTCGCCTACTACCCTGACGAACGCGGCCCGTACAACTTCAACCCGAACCTGAATTATGACGGAACGCTGCAAAACCCGGAACGACATTGGGGCGGAATGATGAGGAAACTGGACACAAGCGACTTCGAGACGGCCAACATCGAGTACATCGAGTTCTGGCTGCTCGACCCGTTCATATACTCAAACGAGCAGGCCGACGCCAACCAATACGGCGGCGACTTGTACATAAACCTCGGCGAAGTGAGCGAGGACATCCTGCGCGACGGCCGCAAGTTCTATGAAAGCGGAATGCCTGTTGACGGCTCGCAGAGCTTCACCACCACCCAATGGGGTAAAATCCCGACACAAGCCACCGTCACATACGCCTTCGCCACCACCGACGGCTCGCGCGAAATGCAAGACGTGGGATACAACGGCTTGACCGACGCGGAGGAGCGTGAGTTCGGCCCTTACCAGGAATTCCTTACCGCGATACAGGGCAAGGTGTCACCGGTGCAGCTCGACTCGATAATGAACGACCCCGCCAACGACAACTACCATTACTTCCGCGGGTCTGACTTCGACCGCATCGAGGCTCCCATTCTCTACCGCTACAAGCGCATAAACAACCCGCAAGGCAACTCGCCCGACAGCAACAACCGCACGGAAAGCTACGACACATCGTACAAGACGACCCCCGACGTGGAAGACATCAACCAGGATTACACCCTGAACGAATACGAAAAATACTACCAGTACCGCATAAGCATGCGCCCTGAAGACTTTGTCGTAGGGCATAACTTCATCGTTGACAAGCGAGAAACGTCTCCAAGGCTGCGCAACGGACAGCGGGGACACGCCACATGGTACCAGTTCCGCATACCACTTGAAGACTATGACGAGCGCGTTGGCGGCATCAACGACTTCACGTCGATACGCTTCATGCGCATGTTCATGACCAACTTCAAGAAGCCAATCGTACTCCGATTCGCCACACTCGACCTCGTCCGCGGCGAATGGCGCACCTACGAGCAACCGCTCAACAACTCTTCAAACGAAAGCGGAAGCATGTCGGTGAGCGCGGTCAGCATCGAGGAGAACAACGAAAAGACCCCGGTAAACTACATCTTGCCGCCGGGCATCGAACGCGGACAAGACCCGACACAGCCTCAACTGTCCGAAGAGAACGAGCAAGCCTTGAGTTTCTCCGTCTCAAACTTCTCTACCGGCGAGGCAAAGGCCGTATACAAGAACACGACCTTGGACATCCGCCAGTACAAACGCCTGCAGATGTTCGTACACGCCAACGCATTCGAGCAGAACACAACCAACCTCGCAGACAACCAGTTGGCAATATTCGTCCGCCTCGGAAGCGACTACCGCAACAACTATTATGAATACGAAATACCCCTGAAGCTGACCGCGCCGGGCCAATACAGCCGCTATTCGGTTGAGGACGCACGCATTGTGTGGCCTGAGGAGAACATGCTCGACATACCGCTTAGCGTGTTCACCGCCCTCAAAAAAGAGCGCAACATTGCCAAGTCGCAAGGTCTCGCGTCATACAACAACGTGTACAGCAGCTATGACGCCGACAAGCCGAACAACAAGATAAGCATAGTCGGCAACCCGACCCTCGGCGAAATCAAGACGATGATGATAGGCGTGCGCAACCTCGCGGGTGAAATCAAGTCAGGCGAAGTGTGGGTCAACGAGCTTAGGCTCAGGGAGTATGACAACACCGGAGGCTGGGCTGCGCAAGGCGCGCTCAACGTCCAACTGTCTGACGTAGGCTCGTTCAACGCCACCGGAAAGATTGTAACCGACGGCTTCGGCGGCATCGAGGACGGCGTGTCCGAGCGTTCGCAAGACGACTACAAGACCTACAGCATCACGGCAAACGTGGAGCTTGGCAAGTTCTTCCCTGACAAAGCCAGGGTGACAGCCCCGCTTTATTACTCAATAACGCAAGAGGAGACGCGCCCGAAGTACAATCCGCTCGACACGGACATGCTGCTCGACGACGCACTTGAAGGCACATCCGACACACATGAGCGCGACTCCATAGAAAGCATCGCCGTGACAAAGACTAAGAACACCAACTTCTCTTTGTCAAACGTGCGCTTCGGAATACAGACCAAGCGTCACCCGATGCCATACGACCCGGCAAACTTCACCTTCAGCTACAGCCACAGCCACCGCCACACAAGCGGCGAAACAACCGTATACGAGAACGAAGACAACTGGCGCGGAGCGTTGAACTACAGCTACACGCCCGTTTACAAGCCGTTCGAGCCGTTCCGCAAACTCATAAAGAGCAAGAGCAAATGGTTTGACATACTGAAGCGTTTCGGCATCAACTGGCTGCCGCAGAACATCACGTTCGACACCGAGATGACACGCAACTACTACGAACTGCAGGAGCGCGACATGGAAAGCACCGAGGGCAACAAGCTGCCTCTTACGTTCAGCGAGCAGTTCTTGTGGAGCAGGTCGTTCTCAATTCGCTGGGACTTGACCAAGAACCTGCACATGAACTTCAGCAGCGCGACCAACGCCGAAATCGAAGAACCCTACACGCCGGTAAACAAAGACCTATACCCCGACCAGTACTCGGCGTGGAAAGACTCAGTGTGGACAAGCATCAAGGACTTCGGCCGCCCGTTGGACTACAACCAGACGTTCACGGCTTCTTACCAACTGCCGCTCAACCTCATACCTATATTCGACTGGCTGAACGCCGACGCCAACTACAACGCCACATACAACTGGACGCGAGGCACAGACCTTGACGACGGAACATCGCTTGGCAACGCCATCACGATGAACCGTTCGCTCAACGTCAACGGTACGTTCAACCTTGAGCGGCTTTACAACCACATACCTTTCTTGAAGAAAGCAAACGACCGCTTCAACAAGACAACCAGAGCGGCGCACCCCATGCGCAACAACAAGCGCAAGCAGAAAGACGACAAGAACGCCAAGACAAACGACAAGGCCGACGCGAAAGACAAGAAGGACGCCAAGGCATCAGACAAGGAAAAGAAGGTGTTGCCCAAAAACAAGCGCAGCTTCGAGAAGGAAATAACCCTCATGCCTGACACCACAATAACCATAGCACACGGCAAGAAGAGCAAACGCCTGATAGTAAGCGCGAAGACGAAGGACGGCAAGGCCTTCCGCCTGAAGTACAAGAAGGTTGACAACAACAATATACGCATAACCTCGAAGGTTGACACGGCCACCACGCTGAAGCTCACCGTCACGCCCAAAGCCCCGCTTGACGAGAACAAGTGGTACAAGGCTGCGCAGTGCGTGGCACGCGGACTGATGCTCGTGCGCAACGTCAGCTTCACCTACCGCAACCAGTACAGCATGTACGTGCCAGGCTTCATGCCCGAAATCGGCGACATGTTCGGCCAGCGCGGCGGCGACATCATGTCGCCCGGGCTCGACTTCGCGTTCGGCTTCGTAGGCGACGACTACATCAACAAGGCTTCCGAACGCGGCTGGCTGCTCAACAACGACAGCATAGCGACGCCAGCCACTACCAGCCTGACCGAGGACCTGCAACTGCGAGCCACGCTCGAACCGGTCAAGAACCTCAAGATCGACCTCAACGCCAGCCGCACCGAGACAAAGGCGCGCAGCATACAATACATGTACGCCGGCACGCCAACGACGCAGAGCGGAACGCTCACCATGACCACTATAAGCCTCGGCAGCGCGTTCGAGGGCATGGGCGACGCCACCAGCGGCTACCACTCGGCCACATTCGAGAAGTTCTGCCGCTCGCTCGACGGCTTCCGCAACCGCGTAGAGGCGCAATACGCCAACGCCACATACCCCGCCGGCTCGGCCCTCGCCGGGCAGAAGTTCGACCCGAAGAACGGCTCCGTCAGCAAATACAGTGCCGACGTCATGATACCGGCGTTCCTCTCCGCCTACACCTCGATGGGCGGCAATTCGCTCGGCATATTCCCCGCCCTGTCGCGCCTGTTGCCCAACTGGACGGTGCGTTACAGCGGCCTTGCGCAGTTGCCGTGGTTCCGCGACGTGTTCAAGAGCTTCAACGTCAACCACGCCTACAAGAGCATCTACGCCGTAGGCTCATACAGCTCTTACAGCACCTTCATGGAATACATGAACGGCCTCGGCTTCATCAGCGACGCCACAACGGGCAACCCCACGCCGAGCAGCATGTACAACGTAAGCACCGTCAGCATCAACGAGTCGTTCTCGCCGCTGCTGGGCATCGACATGACCTTCCGCAACAACCTCACCTGCAAGCTTGAGTACCGCAAGACGCGCGTGCTTACCCTCAGCATGACGAGCATACAGCTCAACGAGGCCACCAGCAGCGACTGGGTTGTGGGCGTAGGTTACAAAATCAACAACTTCAAGCTCTTCGGCGGCAACCGTCGCCGCCGCGTGCGCTCGCGCCGCAACAACGACGAAAACGAGAACAACACGTCGGCGAACAACCGCCGCAACAGCGGCTTCAACACCGACCTCAACCTGCGCTTGGACCTGTCTTACCGCAACCAGGCGGCCATCTGCCGCGACATCGCCTCTATGACCAGCTCGGCCAGCAGCGGCAACACGGCCTTCAAGCTGTCGTTCTCGGCCGACTACACGCTGTCACGCCTGCTCACCCTCAGCTTCTATTACGACCGCCAGACCAACACGCCGCTGCTCTCGTCAAGCAGCTACCCCACCACAACGCAAGACTTCGGCCTCAGCATGAAGTTCTCGCTGACAAGGTAAAACACATCACGCACCCGCCGTAGGGGCGGACCCATGTGTCCGCCCTGCCAAATGCAAACGAGGCTAAATGAAGGCAGACACACGGGTCTGCCCCTACGGCGGAGGTCTGAGACATTTGCAAACAAATAAGTCTTATATCGAACAGGCGCATCACAAATACGCAAACGTGATGCCGCCAACATCCTGACTGTCAACCACTTACGCCTACCATTGCGAAAGGCGGCATTTTGCGTTGCCGTTTGCCGCCTTTCAGGCCGCCGTTTGCCATGTTTCGCAAGGCGTTTTGCCGTGTTTTGCAAGACGCATTACGCCACGCTGAAAAGCAAGAAGCCGGCAGCCATCAGAACAGCCGCCGCATACAGCGTGCAGCTTCAACGCCCGGAACAAATGTAAGTTTTACATTTCTTATATTAACAAAATGCCGTCATTTCATGATTTTGCATTATCTTTGCACAACATAACAGACAAACAACCAAACATTTGTAAGAAAATGAAGAAGATAAGAGCAGCCGTAGTAGGTTACGGCAACATCGGAAAATTCGTAGTAGAAGCACTCGAGGCGGCCCCCGACTTCGAGATTGCCGGCATAGTAAGGCGGCACGGGGCTGAGAACAAGCCCGCCGAACTGGCGCAATATGACGTCGTGAAAGACATAACCGAACTGAAAGACGTTGACGTGGCCATACTGGCCACCCCGACGCGCAGTTGCGAAGAGTACGCAACCAAAATCCTGCCGCTCGGCATCAACACCGTTGACAGCTTCGACATACACACCTCGATAGCGCAATACCGCCAGAACCTCATGACGCTCTGCAAGCAGCACGGCCGCGTGGCGGTAATAGCCGCCGGATGGGATCCCGGGTCTGACAGCGTCGTGCGCACCCTCATGGAGAGCCTCGCGCCCAAAGGCATCAGCTACACCAACTTCGGCCCCGGCATGAGCATGGGCCACTCTGTCTGCGTGCGCTCAAAGGCCGGCGTCAAGGACGCCCTCTCGCTTACCGTGCCCAAGGGCGAGGGCATACACCGCCGCATGGTCTACGTAGAGCTGGAAGACGGCGCAAGCCTCGATGAAGTGACCAAGGCCGTAAAGGCCGACCCCTACTTCGCCAACGACGAGACCTACGTCATCGCCGTGCCCAGCGTTGACGCGGTGAAGGACATGGGCCATGGCGTCAACCTCGTGCGCAAGGGCGTAAGCGGAAAGACGCAGAACCAGCGTTTCGAGTTCAACATGAGCATCAACAACCCCGCGCTCACCGCGCAGGTGCTTGTCAACGTGGCGCGCGCATCCATGCGCCAGCAGCCCGGCTGCTACACGATGATTGAGCTGCCCGTGGTTGACCTCCTGCCCGGCGACAGGGACGAGTGGGTGGCTCACTTGGTGTAAGCTTTTAGGAGTTAAAGAAGTTAAGGGAGTTAAAGAAGTTAAAGACGCATGTCTTGTGGAATAACAACCAACAAGGCTAATGTCTTTAACTTCTTTAACTCCCTTAACTTCTTTAACTCCTAAAAACTACTACTCGTCCTCCAAGAACAGCGGGTCTTCGGGCATCACCATCACGGGCTTTTGCTCATACTGCTTCAGCGTCTTGGCGGGCACGTACTTCTTGTCAACCACGAGGCGGAACATGTACTCGTTAAACCACTCGTTTGTCATGATGAGGCAGCCCTGCTGGCCGTACTCCGGGCCCCAACTGTTCTCCACTTTCCACTTCACCGGCTTGCCGTTCTTGTCCAAGTCAACCGCCGCAAGGGTCATGGCGTGGGTCGAGCCGCTGTCGTATGACATGATGCGCTGCGCCTTGTTCATGCCGAACTCCGTGCCGAACAGCGAGCCGTAGTCGAAGTTGTTTATGTCCAGATACCCGCGCTTGGTGTCAAGGAACTTGCCAACGTCGTAAGAGCTGTACATCTTCTTCCCGTCCTTGAGCGACGCTATGGCCAACTGCGCGATGTCTTCCATCGGCAGGTTCAGGTATTTCCAGTTGGTGCCGTCATACGTGTGGCGGTCATATTCCACCTCGTAAGTCTTGTAATACTCGCGCCTCGGGTCGTTCATCACCATTATGAACGAGCCCATCACGGGCTTGTCGCCAAGAATTTCGGCGGCGAACGTCACGGGGTTGTACTTCTTCGGCTCTGTCACGGTGCGCCCGTCCTTGTTCTTGAAGGCGTAAGTGAACTCCGTCACAGGCTCTCCCATCGTCAGCGCGAGCATGCGGTAGACGGTGGCCAGCATCTTTGTCTTCTCGGCCTTGATGTCCTTCTTGCTCTTGCCGTCGGCCACCATGCCGCGCAGCTTCAGGCCGTATTCGCGCAGTTTCGACTTTATCAGGCTTGTCACCTTCGTCGTGTTCTCGGCCGAATAAGTCTCAGGCATCACCTCGGCGGGCACAAGTCCGTACTTCGACACCAAGTCGGCCACGCCGCAGTAAGTGCCTCCGTCGTTAAGCGGGCTCTTGAAGAAGAAGCGCACACGCTCGTCGTCGATGGGCTTGTCGGCGCAGTCGATGACGCCCTGGAGGAAGAGGTTGGCCTTCTCCAACTGGTCGTAGAAGAACAGGTAGTCGTAAGACAGGTCTACACTGAGCGAGTCAGTGCGGCGGGCGAAGTCAGAGCGCATCACGTTGAAGCCGCTGAACATCCAGCAGCGGCCGCTCTGCTTCTGGTCGTGTATGCTCGCCTTGGGCGTCTCCACGCTGAAGTAAGTGTCTATTGCGCCCTGGTTGGCATGGTTCTTGGCCAGCGCGTCGATGCTGTTGGCGGCCAAGGCGTTCTTCAAGGCGCGGTCGGCCGCAGTGCCCTGTTGAGCCTGCCTGATTTCGCTGAGCATGTCTTTCGATATGCCTCCGTCGGCGGTCTGGGCGGCGGCGGGCAGCGACATGGCCGCCAGCATCAAGCCCGAAAGGAATAAGGTCTTTGTATTCATCATCATGCATTAAATTTATTTATGTCTGCAAATATAATCCTTTTTATTGACTTTGCCAATCATACGCCACAACTTTCACGATTTATTCAGCCGCAGCGCGCCGCCAACGGCATGCGCACGGCGGCATGCCACCAGCCCGGGCACCCACCCCCTCACTCATCCCAAGGCCGCGAAACGGCCTGACGCAGCCGCCGCGGGGGCGTAGCCGCATGCCCGCCCAAATGCCCGCAACGACGGCATCGGCCAACAATCGGGCGGACACACGTGCCTGTCCGTACAGTGGCGGCACGCCAACTCAGGTTCATCCGCAGTTTAGGCGTATGATGAATATGCGCCAAGTTCGTACCCGAAGGGGGCAAACTCCGCTTAACCGCATGTGAAGCGACCGTAGGGAACGGAACTTGCGGTTAAGCCGATACCACCTCTACCGTCCCCGAAGGGGGCGAATGGCGTGTTGGGTTATGCGGTGGCGGGTTCTTACGGTTATGCGGTATGTCCGTATACCCCAATAACCGTATAACCTTAAACCTTACAACCGTAAATGCCGTTCGCCCTCTTCGGGGACGACATCATTGGCGCATACATACCGCAAGTTCCGCTTCGCTTCACATGCGGTTAAGCAACGTTGGACCTCTTCGAGGCCCTATGCATGTCATAGTCATTACACCTAAACCGCGGATGAGCCCCAACTCACGGCAAAACGCACGCCGAAAGGCCACCTTTCAGCCCGTAAAACGTGGCCTTTTACCCTGCAAAAGGCGGCAAACGGGAAACCTGCTGACAATCAGCCACTTGCAAACGGCACAGCAAGACACTCCACGCACGGCAACAAACGCAAGGAAAACGCCGCCCGCCAAACAGCCCGACACGCCCACCTGCGGCCGCCGCCAGCCCGCACCCAGGAAACAAAAAACCCGATGGCGCCATCACGACGCCATCGGGCTGAATAGTGAATACAATTTATTATGATAAAGATTTATAAATAATAGGACGCATCCTATTATTCCTTTATGCAACGCACGGGGCGCGCCATAGTCTGTGTACCTTGAAAACCGATGGTATATGAGGCTATTTCAGTAATTGAACCGTCTTGATTTACTTCATCTTCACGTCGTATGACAAAAGAATATGATGTGCCGTTAGACTGAGCCGCATTAGTCCAATAATATACGCCGTACATCGCCCACAAACTGCCTGGACCACTTCCAAGGTTGCCACGGTTGGAACGCTGCCCCGTAGCGGTAAACGGAATACAAACACCTTGGTCGTTTTTCTTTGTATAGACATGATACTGGTATGGCGTTACAGAATCAATATAACCGTTTAATGTTCCACATACATTGTCCGATGTCGCACCACCATCCACGAACACGCTGAAAGCCCTTGGCACAGGCACTTTAAAGCCCTTGGGCGAAGGGTCGTACACTGTTTTCCTTGAGCTTGCCACCCATTTATCACCTTCCGTGCCATCAACGTTCCAAAGCTTGGGAGAATATGCGGCATCTGTGAGCCACGCAGTAGAAGAATACGTTGCATTTTGGACGTAATACACGTTCGGGTGCTTGATACCGTCAGCACTTGTCACCCAGCCAGGTTGTGTCTTGTATAAATAGTCGTCAGTCGGCGTATCCAATCGCCTGTAATCATTAACTCCTGTCTTGTCACGGTTCTTCAAAGCGACAATCGGGTCTTTGCGTCCCCACTGGTAATAAGTAGAGCCGGCATCCTTATAGTCAAACGTTTCGCCGACTTGCGTCACGGTCATTGTCTTCTCCTCGCCCGTCTTCTTTTGCTTGAAAGTGAATTTGAACTCGCGCGGGTCATAGTAAACCTGCTTGCCGTCAACCCATCCAAGGTTGCTTGACATCATGTCGTATGTCGCACCATTGCTCCAATCATCCACCTTGTGAGTTTGGTTTATGTTACGCTCTGTCACCCAGATGTGCCAGCTCCACATTATGGTGCCGCTGGCGTCGCGCACCGCCACGATGGCGTTGGCCTGCTGCATGTATTCCTTGTTGATAGTAAACACAAGGTAATCACCCTCCAGATGGACATCCGTGAACATATAGAAACCGTCGCTCCATACGAGCGTAGCATCTTTAGGTGTTGTGCCGCTGCTCTTAATCCACGGGCCGTTTATATGTTCGTTCTTGTAGTCAACAAAATGGCGGTCACTGTATGCTTGTGAGTTAGTACTTTCGTTGACAATTGCGTTGCCGTACACTAACGGCAGCTTGTACGTACCGGCCGCATTTACCACGTAACAGTTGGCTGTCGTCATGCTCATGCTGCCTCCTTCAGTAGAAAGGTCGTATGGACTTTCGGGGCTTCCCTTGGTGGGGTTTTTCTTCAATTGTTTATCAGCCTCAATAGACGTATGCATCACTGTTTTAGCTACGCCAATGTTGTAGTCTTTCCATTGGTCGTCATTCATGCCACCGTCGTCCCACTTAAATTCAGTGACGTAACTTTTAGGATTATCCAATGGTTTTTGATTATCGGTGGCAGTTACCCCCGTCACTTCCCAAGGCACTGCCTCTTTTACAGACTCGTCTTGAGTACGGTAACGGTAGCTTTTCACTTTGTAAACATCCGATGTCTTACCGAGCGGCAATTTTATCTCAGGCGTTACGTCAAACACATACGTCCAGTTGATTGATTCCGAAGAAATCTTGTATGTGTAGATTTTACCTGCTTCCCATTTGTCTACGTTGCCTATGTTGAGCTTGCCCACAAGCGTATGCGTTACTCCTTTGTCGGTTGTCATGTTAACCTCTACGGTCGCATCGCCGAGCTGCTGGGGCAGCATCATGAAGGTGGTAGAAGGATTTTCGTCAGTGATTGGCTGTTCTTTATCTTTGTCGGGGTTGTCGGCAAGTTTTACGCCAAATGCCTGTTTGAAAGATTTATCTTTGTTGTCGGTTAGTTTCCAAGTAAATTTGTCTTCGTCTCCGTCATACACACAGTCACCCTTGCCGTTAAGCCCTATCAGGGTTATGCTGTTTATAGTACAACCCGCAATGTCGCCTGCTACGAACTTAACGGCAGCCAGTGCGTGACGGAATTTCAGCGGCACAGTGCCCTTTCCATCGGTTTCGTCGCGGCTGCATGTCGTGTCGGCGAACATTATGTCGGGTTGCGCCTCTGCGTCCTTACCGTCGTTGGTGGTAGGAACAGTATATGTAAAAGCTATTTCATGTTGGTTCTTGTCGATGTTTAATCCCTCGAGCGGCAATTTCTCGCCGTTAATCGAATACGGGGCGAAAGCGTAAAAGTGGAGTGTCTGGTCCTCAGGCCAGTAGCGCACGCCGCCGCTCGGCGACCAAACGCCGTTAGCGTAAGTGGCCACTTTCTCCTCACTCATATACAATTTGCCTTCCTCGGTGTAAGCCGTCACGCCGAAATCCTTGCACACGGTGCTGAAGTTCCCTGTGTTTACAGGCACTCCGCGCGTCTCCACCATGCTCTCTTCATCCACAGTGGCCGTGTTGACATCTATTGAAGCGTGAAGGTAGAGCGTGTCGCGGCCACCCTTACTGAGCATCACAACCGGTGAGGCTCCGTATCTCGTAGCGCGCGTCTGCGGCTCGCCGTCAATATCTGCGGCAACACTGAACTCAACGACATTGTTATCTACATGGTTGTAGTCATCGGTTATCTCACACGAGACGAACGCCACTGCCGGCACAGCCAGCGCAAAAATCCTCGTCAGCAAACTGTTATTCTTAATCATCACGAATCCTCCGTATTTTCAATATCGCGTTTCTTAAATGACCGGGCGGGCAAACATCCGACCCGCCCGGCCTGAATCAAATTACATTGACACTAAAGTCAAATCATCAAACATGCGTGGGCAGCACCCACTATTACCAGTTCTCACAGACAATCATTCGCCCTCTGTGGCGTCAGAAGAACTCGGTAAATCTACATCAACATCGGTATTTCCACCGGTGAGGAAGTCGTCAACAGTTACGTTAAACGTGATAGGCACGAACTCGGGGTCTGGGTTTGGGTCGTCAGGGTCATATCCGCCACCGCCTTTACCGAAGATAAGCGTGTAGATATACTTCTTGCCTTGAGCCCAGTCGAACGCTGCGGGAATGGCGAGCCAAGCACCTTTCGCATCTTCACTGCCCCAAATAAGCTGCTCGTCGTTCGTTTCGCTGTAAACGCCGTCGCCCTTCGCGATGTTGTAAACGCGGCACTTAACAGAGATGCAAGAACCTGTAGAGCTTGTTACGGCTGCGGCCTTATCCCACGCTGTTGTCGTCTGAGGCAGAAGAACCATTGCGTTTGCCGGTACGTCTGAAGTCACAGGCTTAACAGCGTCGAGGTTGCTACCGTCAGAAGAAAGCTTAATCGGGTCAGTAAACTCAACCGTGTAGCTTGTCTTTCCGCCCTTGTCTGACCATGTTCCTTGGCCGGCATTCTCATCAGTGTAATCCGTTACGGCATTACCAGGATTCTTAACTTGCGTCGTAGTGGTTACGTTGGGGAATGCGAACGTACCTTTGTTCTGCACGTTGTCGATACGTACTCCGTAGATTTCAACGTAAATCTTCTGGCTTGAGTTCTTTGCTTGGAACACAATCTGAGACAAAGCGTGACGGAAGTTGAGGGCAACAGGGGTCTTCGTCTTTTTCGCACCGGTAGTAACGGCATAAAGCAAATCTTCCTGAGAAGCTACGTTGCCTTCTACTTCGTAGTCCACAAACTTAGCCGAAGCCGCACCTTCTTCCACATTCCAAACATATTTACCATCGCCGCCTACACGAGCGTAGAAGTCAACGGTAGCGTCTTCTGCTTCCGGCCAGTAGCGCGGAGTACTCTTGCCAGCCCATACGCCATTTTCATTTTCCTCGTACACATCGTCGCTGATGTAGTTCTTGCCGCCGCTTATGGCCGAAACGTTGAATGCGCTGGGCAGATTGTTGCTGTCATAGAGTGCCCCTGCACGCGAAGCACTGTTGGTGATAGCAGTGAACTGGATTTCGTCACCGTCGTGATTCACATCGACGATGTCGTCTTGCGAGCAAGACCCCAGCATCAGCAGGAGCCCGGCCGCTAACAAATAATACTTCTTCATCATTCTAAAAATTAAGCATTAAACATATGAAACTATTATAAAACAATATCTTCTTCTACTATTTCCCAGTCGTCAACCGACGGGTCAAATCCGTGTCCGTTCTCTATTGGCTGCGGCAGGTCAAGCCCGTCAATGATAAGATGCACATGCCTGAAGTCGGGCGCGTTGTGTACCTGCTCTGTAACGTCAAGGTTTTCCATGTCCTTGTAGCAATACTTCGCGCCGTCGTCCATTACGACATAGAACACCATCTTGTGCGGGTCGGGGTTCTCAAGGTGATGACCGAAGGTGTAGAACTTGCCTACAACGGTCGACTCGCCGCCGGCACGCGCCTCAAACGGCAGCGTGACGGGCTCGCGGCCAAGCTCCTCGGTAGAGAAGGTCAGGATGCCTGACATGCCTGAGATTGTGCCGCTCATCTGCGACATGTGCTTCAGGTTGGTGACATTGCGCACCTCGTAGGTGTACGTACATACCAGCTCGTGCGGGAAGAGGGTTATCACCAGCTCGTCATTGCTCACCTTCACGTCGTCGTCACCCGGCTTCACGCAGACGTAGCTAACGCCGTCCTCGGTCACGTCGATGTCGGTGGCGGTGCATCCCCACATCATGTCGGGGCAGATTACGACACGTTCGTCCTCGGTGTCAACAGCCCTCGGGGCGTAGTTCGCGCCGTTGCCGTAGATAGGCTCAAGCACGTTGCCCTCGCGGGTGAATACGCCGTGCGACATGAAGTCGTCAGTGTTGAAGAACTGTACGCTCTCGGTGTCGTTGTTGAAGCATATCACCCTGTACTTGCCGACCCTCAGGTCAACCTCTCCTCCGGTAGTGTTGCTGAAATCGAAACGCTGTCCGCTTCCGCCCTCCAGCGGGTAGAAGTACACGCACATGCCGTCAGGGTCGGCCAGCGGAGCGTCTTTCCAGTCGAACTCGACCCTTATCGTCACCGTATGCGGGTGGTGGTAGCACAGTTCCTTGTGTTCACACGAGGCAAGGACAAGGGCCATAACCGCGAGAAATAGATAATGCAGCCTTTTCATCTTCAGCCTCCTTTCATTTTTTATTATAGTTACCACGCCCTATCAACCAGACGAGCGACACCTCCACCTTTGTCGGCCCGAAGTAGCGCAGCTTCTTTGTGGCCTGCCACACGTAGCACTGGTCGATTGGGATATATTCGTAATACTTGCCTCCGAGGTAGCCTATGCCCGCGGAGAAGTCGATGTTCAGCCTGCGGGCTATCGGCAAGGCGTAGCCGTACTCTATGCCTCCGCCGAAGGAAGCCCTGTCAAAGATGTCGCCGCCGGGCTCTCCGCCCATGTATCCGCGGCCGCCCAGCTCGAAGTCGAACGTCTGCACCTGCGCGTACACACCGATGTGGTGGCCGGTGAGCGGCTTCTCCTTGGCGGCGCGCCCGAACCATTTACGCAGCGTGATGTCGCCGCCGTAGGTGCGCCAGTACCAGTGCGTGCGGTCGGTCTTCCACCATCCGTACATCCAGTTGCCACCCAGGCTCCAGTCATCGCCGAGATAAAACTCCACGCCGACGTTGGGCACCAGCAGGGCGTCATACAGCATGTTGGTCTTCAAGGCCATGTAGAACGGCTTCTTGCCCGGCATCGGCGCGGGTATCGGGGTAAGCTCGGGCAATGGCGGCAGGTCGAAAGAGTCCTTGGGATAGTATATCCGCGTAAGCTTCATTGGGTTCAGGATGCGCTGATACCAGAGGTACATGCGCGAGGCCCTGAGTTCGGGGAACAGCACGCGGTACATGTACCTGTACGGCCTTCCGCCCTTGAACCTCGACAGGCGTCCCACGTTGTTGTCAGAGATTTTCTCCCCGCCTTCGCTCCGCCGCAGTATGTCGTACAAGAACTTCAGCGTCTCCCGCCTGTAAGGCACGTTGGGGTCAGCCTCGACGAGGCGCGTCAGCCCGCGCCAGTCGCGCCCCAGGAACTTGAACTGCGTGAGCGAGTCAGGCAGTTCGCCATACTGCTCAAGATAGTTGAACAGCCTCTTGGCGCGGTTGGCCGACAGCCGGCGGTTGTGGGGAACGGTACCTTCGGGCGAAGCACCGCCGACAACAAGGATTTTCTGAATCCTGTACACGGAGTCAAGATAGTCGGAACTCAGCTTGGCGGTAATGCTGTCAAGCACCGCCCTGTTGTCGCGTATCGACATGTCAAGGGTAGAATAATCCTGGCGGAAGTATATCTTCACAGAATCTCTAACCTGCCCTTGCGCCATGGCCTCGCCACAAGGCAAAGCGGCCATCGCGACCATACCAAGCATCAGGAATGTCTTCTTTTTCATGTCGCTCTACAATTTAGTTTACCCGGCGGCATGAACCAAGAGACGGCAGAGACACGAAAGACGGCAAGCCCGGCCGCCAACATCACGCGCGACCAATCAACCTACCTGCTGCAACATGCCCATAAACCCTCAAGACTCAGGCCAACCGCAACCATCCCGCCGCAACTTCACGACTGGGCGCAACGGCGCGCAAGGCCTTGCCGCACACGCCATGGCGAGACGCGACGCAGGTGCCGCCAAAGCCGGTCGGGATGATTTCAAAAACGCCAAAAACCTTCAGAGGGCCTGACATCAAGCTCTCCACAAAACGGGACAATCCGTTTAAGACAAAATATGCCCATTGGCGTCTTTGCATGTTGGTTTTTAATTATAAAGGTTGCCCCTATTCCTATATTCGAAATAACGGTAAAGCGATACAACAATCGCCAACAACCTAACGTTACTATTTCTTTATCTCAATATTAAAATGATGCCGCAAATATAATGATTTTTTATTTAAGACGCTATAACATTTAAAAGAATTAACACATAAAATGTTGAAAAAATACAACAAATAGCCTGTTATATATATAAAATAAGGTGGGAACAAAAGCCGTAAGGCTACACGGCAAACACCACTGACGCGCGCCGAAGCAACTACGAGGCGGGCCTATCCTCACCCCAGACGCGCGCCCTGCAGCCAGCGCAAGGCCCAAGAACAACCGAACACAGCCGCCGCATGGGCGAAGCCGCACGTCCGCCCAGCAGCCCGCAACGGCGATTCGGGTCAACGGCAAGGCCTACACACGAGTCTGCCCATACAGCGGCGGCACGCCAACTCACGGCTCACCCGCAGTTTAGGTGTAAGAGTTTTTACGCCAACAGGGCGTCGAAGACGTCCAACTTTGCTTAGCCGCATGTGGAGCGAAGCGCAACTTGCGGTATCAAACGGCCATAAACATCGTCCTCGAAGAGGGCGAACGGCATTTACGGTTGTAAGGTTTAAGGTTATACGGTTATTGGGATATACGGACATACCGCATAACCGCAAGAACCCGCCACCGCATAACCCAACACGCCATTCGCCCTCTTCGAGGACGGCTTATTGTGTCACGGCATACCGCAAGTTCCGCTCCCGTTGGTCGCTCCGCATGCGGTTAAGCCGAGTTCGCCCCCTTCCGGGGACGGGCTTGGCACTCATGCGTCATACACCTGAACAGCGGATGAATCCCAACTCACGGCAAAACGCACGCCGAAAGGCCACCTTTCGCATCGTAAAAGGCCACCTTTTGCAACACGAAAGGCGGCATATCGCAAATTCATTGACAATCAGCCACTTACAGCGGCGGCAGCACGCAGCGTTGACACGGTGTGCATGCCTTGCCGGCCACATCAGCCTTGCCGACCCCGCCAGCCGCGGCCACAGGATGCGCCAGGCGGCCAGGCGGCAGGTGTTTCCTGCACATTTATTTTGTACTTTCCACGAATTGCATTACCTTTGCATTTATATTGATATAGAAATGGAAGCAGCTACAAGTGACTTTAATCTTTTGAACAGCATCAAATACCCGGCTGACTTGAGGAAACTCGGCGTTGAGCAACTGCCAAGGCTTTGCAAGGAGCTGCGCGACGACATCCTCAAGGAACTGTCAGTAAACCCGGGGCACATGGCTTCGAGCATGGGCACGGTGGAGCTGACGGTGGCTTTGCACTACGTCTACGACACGCCTGAGGACAGGATTGTGTGGGACGTGGGTCACCAAGCCTACGGGCACAAGATACTGACGGGCAGGAAAGACCGCTTCTGCACTAACCGCAAGCTGCACGGCATAATGCCGTTCCCGTCGCCGCTGGAGAGCGAGTATGACTCGTTTGTCTGCGGACACGCCTCCAACTCCATCTCGGCCGCGCTCGGAATGGCCGTAGCCGCCAAGAAGACGGGGCACGGGGGGAGGCACGTGGTGGCCGTGATCGGCGACGGCGCGATGAGCGGAGGACTGGCCTTCGAGGGGCTTAACAACGTATCTACCACGCCCAACGACATGCTCATAGTGCTGAACGACAACAACATGAGCATTGACCGCAGCGTGGGCGGCATGAAGCAAGCCCTGCTGCGCCTGAACACCAACGAGACCTACAACCGCATGAGGTTCAAGGCGTCACGCTGGCTCAACTCGAAAGGCTACCTCAACGACGACCGCCGCAAGGGCATCATACGCCTGAACAACGCCCTGAAATCGGCCATAAGCCACCAGCAAAACATATTCGAGGGGCTTAACATCAGGTATTTCGGCCCCTTTGACGGGCACAACGTCATAGAGCTTGTGCGCGTGCTGAGGCAACTGAAAGACATGAAAGGCCCGAAGCTGCTACACCTGCACACCATAAAGGGGCACGGATACGCCCCGGCCGAGAAAGACCCCACCGTGTGGCACGCCCCGGGCAAGTTCGACATCAACGCCGAAGAGCGCATCGTGGCCGACGAGACGGGAGAGCCGCCGAAGTTCCAGACGGTGTTCGGCGAAACGCTGCTCGAGCTGGCCAAGGCCAACCCGCGCATCGTGGGAGTGACCCCGGCCATGCCTACGGGCTGCTCGATGAACATCATGATGAAGGCTATGCCCGACAGGGTGTTCGACGTGGGCATAGCCGAAGGCCACGCCGTGACCTTCTCGGCGGGCATGGCCAAGGAGGGGCTGCTGCCCTTCTGCAACATATACAGCTCGTTCGCCCAGCGCGCCTACGACAACATTATACACGACGTGGCCATACTCAGACTGCCCGTGGTGCTGTGCCTCGACCGCGCCGGACTGGTAGGCGAAGACGGGGCTACCCACCACGGCGAGTTCGACATGGCCGCCCTGCGCCCCATACCCAACCTGACCATCGCCTCGCCGATGGACGAACACGAGCTGCGCGACCTGATGTACACGGCACAGCTTGACGGGAAAGGGCCTTTCGTGATAAGGTATCCGCGCGGACACGGCGTGCTGTCCGACTGGCGCAAGCCGCTTGAAGAAATCAAGGTGGGCACGGGGCGCAAGCTGAAAAGCGGCAAGGGCATAGCCGTGCTGACAATCGGCCCGATAGGCAACACCGCAGCAAAGGCCATAGCCGACGCCGAGAAGAGCCACGGAGGAACGGAAGTGGCGCACTACGACATGCGCTTCCTGAAACCGATGGACGAGAACCTGCTTGAGGAAATAGGACGGCAGTATGACGAAATCATAACCGTGGAAGACGGGGTGCGCGCCGGCGGCTTCGGCTCGGCCGTGCTTGAATGGATGGCCGACCACGGACACAAGCCCAACATCACCCGCATGGGCCTGCCTGACAGCTTCGTGGAGCATGGCACCGTTGACGAACTGCGCCACATCACCGGAATCGACGCCGCGGCGATAACCGCAGCGATAGGTACGGCGGCCGACAGGCGGGCGCGACGCCAAGACAGCCAAGACAGCCAAAACAAATAAACAAGGTAAAAGATGAAAATCATCATTGCAGGAGCTTACGCCATAGGGACACACTTGGCCAAGCTGTTGTCACGCAACGACCAGGACATCGTGCTGATAGACGAAGACGAGGAACGCCTGAACAACGTCAACAGCGACTACGACCTGATGACGGTACACGCGTCGCCGTCAAGCATAAAAGCCCTGAAAGACGCCGGCACTGGCAACGCCGACCTCTACATCGGGGTGACGCCTGACGAGAACATGAACATGAACAGTTGCATCATAGCCAAAGCCCTCGGCGCGAAAAAGACGGTGGCCAAGGTGAACAACTACGAGTTCACAAACCCCGAACTGAAAGACTTTTTCGACAAAGTGGGCATCGACTCAATCATCTACCCTGAGAACCTGGCCGCCCACGACATAGTGAACGGCCTGAAAATGAGCTGGGTGAGGCAGCGTTGGGACGTACACAACGGCGCGCTCGTGATGCTCGGCATAAAGCTGAGGCAGACGTGCGAAATCCTCGACGAGCCGCTGAAAGAGCTGTGCAAGCCCGAGTCGCCTTACCACATCGTGGCCGTAAAGCGCGGCGAGGACACCATCATACCGCGAGGCGACGACGTGCTAAAAATCTACGACATGGCCTACTTCATGACCACGCGCAACTACATTCCGTACATAAGGAAAATCGTGGGCAAGGAAAACTACGTTGACGTGAAGAACGTGATGGTGATGGGCGGCGGCAACACGGCCATACGAGCCGTGCAGATGATGCCCGAATACATGAGCCTGAAGATATTCGAGAACGACGAGAAACGCTGCGAACGCATCAACGAGCTGATAGACACGGACAAGGCGATGGTCATCAACGGCGACGGACGCGACATATCGCTGCTGGTAGAGGAAGGCGTGAAGAACACGCAGGCCTTCGTAGCCCTGACGGGCAACGCCGAGACGAACATCCTGGCGTGCCTCACGGCGAAACGCCTGGGCGTGCGCAAGACCATAGCCATGGTGGAAAACATCGACTACGTGAAAATGGCCGAGAGCCTTGACATCGGCACAATCATCAACAAGAAGGCCATAGCCGCAAGCCACATTTACCAGATGATGCTTGACGCCGACGTGAAAAACACCAGGTTCCTGATGACGGCAAACGCCGACGTGGCCGAGTTCACCGCGCAGCAAGGCTCGAAGGTGACGAGGAAAAAGGTGTTCGAACTGGGCCTGCCGCACGGAGCCACCATCGGCGGGCTGGTCAGGAACGGCGAAGGGCACTTGGTGTCGGGCGGCACGCAGATAGAGGCCGGCGACATTGTTGTGGTGTTCTGCCACAATATCAACATGTCAAAGATTGAGAAATACTTCAACTGACACGCGGCAATGATAAACTTCAAGCTTGTTTACAAAGTCATAGGGTCGCTGCTGTTCATCGAGGCGGCGATGCTGGTGGCGTGCGCCATCGTCTCATTCTTCTACCGCGGCGACGACATAATGGCCTTTGTCATAACCATAGCCGTCACCCTGCTTGCCACGGTCTTGCTGAAATACAAGGGCTACGGGGCTGAAAACAGCATGGGGCGGCGCGAGGCTTACCTGCTGGTGACGGTCATCTGGGTGGTGTTCAGCGCGATAGGGGCGTTGCCGTTCGTCATAAGCGGCTACATGCCGAGCTTCACCGACGCTTTCCTTGAAACGATGTCGGGGTTCACGACGACGGGCGCAACCGTCATCGACGACGTTGAAGCCCTGCCCCACGGACTGCTGTTCTGGCGTTCGCTGACCCACTGGATAGGCGGTTTGGGCATCATGTTCTTCACCATTGCCATACTGCCGTCGCTCGTCGGGGGAAGCGTCAAGGTGTTCTCTGCCGAGGCCACAGGCCCCATCAAGAGCAAGATGCACCCGAGGCTAAGCACCACGGCGAAATGGATTTGGGCGATTTACCTAATACTTACAGCAGGGTGCGCCGGGTGTTTCTACCTGTTCGGAATGGACGTTTTCGACAGCATAAACTACTCTATGTCGATAACCGCCACGGGAGGCTTCGCCACCCACAACTCAAGCATCGCTTTCTTCGACTCCGCCGCGATAGACTACACCGCGGCGATATTCATGATTCTGTCGGGAATAAACTTCTCGCTGCTCTACCTCCTGATGTTCAAGGGTAAGGTGAAGAGCTTCATGAAGGACACCGAACTGCGCTTTTACCTCATGGTAATATCGCTCTCGACACTGTTCATCACCTACATACTGGTGACAAGGAGCGGTTCGTCTGTGGCCGACGCCTTCAGGAACGCGCTGTTCCAGGTGACCTCTTTCATATCAACGACCGGCCTATTCAACACCGATGCGGGCACATGGCCGCACATAACATGGTTTGCGCTGACAGTGTGCATGGTGTTCGGCTCGTGCGCCGGCAGCACAAGCGGAGGTATAAAGTGCATCAGGGGAGCGATGCTTCTCAAGATAATAAGAAACGAATTCAAGCACATCATCCACCCGAGAGCCATCATACCCGTGAAACTCAACGGCGGCAACATCCCTTACCAATCGCAAGTCACGCTGTTGGTGTTCCTCGCCCTCTACGGCGCGTCGTGCCTCGCGGCGTTCTTCTGTTTCCAGATGATGGGCATAGAAAGCACCAACGCCATCACCATAGCCATAAGCAGCGCAAGCAACGTGGGGCCGGCCTTGGGCGGAGAAATCGGGCCTACGATGTCGTGGAGCAGCCTGCCTGACGCCGCAAAGTGGATTTGCTCGGCGTTGATGCTGATGGGACGCTTGGAGTTCCTGAGCGTAATAGTGCTTTTCACACGCTCTTTCTGGAAAGAAAACTAAAAACACGGCAACAAGAATAGAAGTCAACACAAACATAAAAAACAGAGACCATGCAACCGATAAAATTCAAACCGATGCTGAAACAGACAATCTGGGGCGGCGGGAAAATAGCTGAATTCAAGCACATCAACGACAACACTGACAACAACATCGGCGAAAGCTGGGAAATATCAGACGTCAAGGGAAGCGAAAGCGTGGCGGAAAACGGCCCCCACAAAGGCAAGACGATACATGAAATCGCCGCCGAGATGAAAGAGGAACTTGTCGGAGCGGACAACTACAAACGCTTCGGCAACGACTTTCCGCTGCTCGTAAAGTTCATCGACGCACGCCAAGACCTGTCAATACAGGTACATCCCAACGACGAACAGGCAAAACGGAAGGGACTGAAAAACGGCAAAACGGAGATGTGGTACATCATGGAATCAGAACCGGATGCGAAGTTGCTTTGCGGCCTGAAGCATGAAATAAGCCCCGAGAAATACAAGCAGATGGTGGCAGACGGCACTATCTGTGACGCCATCGCATCGTTCCCTGTAAAGGAAGGGGACTGTTTCTTCATACCGTCAGGGCGCATACACAGCATCTGCCAAGGATGCTTCTTGGCTGAAATACAGCAAACCTCGGACACGACTTACCGCATCTACGACTACAACCGCCGCGACAAGGACGGCAACCTGCGCGAACTGCACACGCAAGAGGCTGCGGAATGCATCGACTACACTGTGCAAAAAGACTACCGCACACACTATGTTCCCGAAAAGAACCAGGGTGTCCAGCTTGTAAATTGCAAGCATTTCAGCACAGCCGTATATGACCTTGACGAACCGATGACGCTTGACTACAGCGAGCTTGACAGCTTCGTAATCATCATCGGACTGAAAGGCGAAGGCACGTTCACCGACAACGAGGGCAACACCACAACGCTCTCAGAAGGCGAAACGATGCTTGTGCCGGCCTCGACAAGCACAATCAACGTTAGCGGAACAATAAAGTTTCTTGAAACTTACATATAAACCCGACGGCATGCAACAACATGAAGCCGCAAAAGAGCCTTTCGTTCACGCCTCTTTTGCGGCTTCATCTGGCTTCGGTTGCCCGCTTTCCTCATTCTTGGACAAGAACCGCTCCATGTCTTCTTTCATCTTTCCGAAAGGCAAAGAGAACACATAACCGACATTCTTCTTCAACATCTGCTCTATGTCCTGCACGCTGTGCGAGTAACAAGACAGCTCGTTACGCATCTGGGTAGAATGCACCGCCTGCCTGCGTATCTCGGCTTCACGCTCACGTATCAGCATACCGCACACCTTGGTCATTATCGGCATCACCACCTTGTCAAACAAATGGTGACCCTGGATGTAAAGATACGTCGTGTCAGGCGTAACGCCAAGGCTTATCAACTCACGCTTCAAGGCCAAATACGACTCCTTGGCGTCAGGATGCTTCTTGCAAAGCCAGTTCGCCTTCTTCCACACCTTGTTGCGCAAATTGGATATTGCCGCGTCCGGATTATTGATGTTGAAACCGCCGACCTCAACCACTTTGTTGAAATCCTTGATGGTGAACTGCCCGTAAATGCTTCTCCTATAATGCCATATCGACCACACGAACAAGGGGAATATGGCCTCACTGTACTGCCGCATGAACTCCTTGAAGTCGAACACCGCATGGTCGTTCAAGGTCACCATCACGCAAACGTTATGCAACGAAGGGGCATAACACTGCAGGTTCTCTATCGAGTAAGCGTAAGTATGGAAAACATACGGGTTGCTGACGATGCTCTTCGAGGTCTCCGTAGCCCCCTGCATCAGATAGTCATAGTCAGCGTCCACGCACGCAATCATGTCCTCGCCGACCTTTGTGTAGATGAGATTCATCAACACTGAACGCTTGCCGCGCTCCAATGTGTTGTGAGACGGAAGCATGACCTCGAAATATCTCGTGTCATCCTCATAGTTATCAAGCAGCGTCCGCCAGAACAACACGTCGTCATAGCTTTCGACATACGCCACAATCTTGCGCCGCGCCTTCTTCGACTTCAGCTTGTTCGCCGCAGTGAAGTATTCTGATGATATGTTTTCCCTAAGACGTTTGTTCATCGTTCCTCGCTTTCGTTATAAGGATAAAACGAACCTTTTGCCCTCATTCGTTGTCGGTAATGTCGCTAACTTCGGTTATATTGTCAATCCAACCGTTCATGACTACCGCCGGCGAGTGGGTCGTAAGTATGATTTGCACATTCTCGTTGAGGTCGAGGATGAGGTCGATGAGGCGTTTCTGCCACTCCACGTGCAGACTGACCTCAGGCTCGTCCATGAACAAGACGTAAGGCTTGTTGTCCTCAATCAGCACCGTAAGCAGTATGGCCAGCATCTGTTTCTCGCCGCTTGACAACTGGTAAGGGTAAAGCGTCTCGCCGATTTGCGAGAAGCGGATTTCGTTTTCCGTCCTTATAATCTTCTTGCCGGTATCCGAGAAGAGGTCGTCTATCAAGTCCTGGAACTTCTTTTTCGGCTCGGATACGGCCTGTGCCTTGGCCGCGGCGTCGGCACCGCCTTCCTGCAAGACAGATATTATGCGGTTGCCGATGTTCACCTGATAGTCAAGATATTTCCTTTGCAGCTTGAACAACTGCCAGTCAAGCTCGGTGACAAGGTTCGCCCCCACCTCGGCAAGCATGTCGGCGTTGAGCAGCGGGCGGTCAAACGAGCGGATTACGTCAAACCTTATATGCGTGGCATCGGCCGGACTGGCCGTTATATGCACACCCTTCAACAGGTGGTTGATTATGTCGCCGGTCACGCCAACGCTCTTCACCACCTTATTTAATATGGTACTCTTGCCCACGCCGTTTATGCCGCTGAGGATGTTCACCTTCCTGTCAAGCTCCCATACCACATGGCGGCGGCCGCTCCAAAGCGAGTCTATCTCAATCTTCTCCAAGTAATCGGCGTATTTTTGCATAACATCAAATTTATCGTTACTTAATCAATTACAAATATAAGCATTTCTTTTCAAAATATGTACCTTTGCACCCAAAATATTCTTAACTGACATTCATCATGACCAACAACCGTCCATTGATAGCACACTTGTGCTTGTTTTTCGCCTGCGCATTCTGGGGCTTGATGGCTCCTCTCGGCAAAGACGCCATGACCCACGGCTTCACCGGCATCGACATGGTGACGTTCCGCGTCACCGGAGGCGCAGTATTGTTCTGGCTCACGTCGCTGTTCACCCCGAAGGAGCATGTCCCCAAGAAAGACCTGCTCATGCTGATAGGCGCGGCCGTGTTCGGACTTGTGACCAACCAGTGCTGCTACACCATCGGCCTCAGCATCACTTCGCCCGTCAACGCCAGCATCGTAACCACGTCGATGCCAATCTTCGCGATGATACTGGCCTTCCTCATACTCAAAGAACCCATCACCGCGAAGAAGGCGGGAGGCGTCGCCCTCGGATGCGCCGGGGCGGTGATACTCATTGTGACGAGCGCGGCGGCGGCAAACTCAAAGGTCGGCGACATCCGCGGCGACCTGTTCTGCCTCGGCGCGCAGTTCTCGTTCGCCCTCTACCTCTCGCTGTTCAGCAAGACCGTGCGCCGCTATTCGGTGATAACCGTGAACAAATGGATGTTCACTTACGCCACGGTGATGATACTCCCATTCACCTTCGGCCACGTGTCGTCAATCGACTATGCGGCCATCCCCACAAGCACGTGGCTTGAAACGGGCTTTGTCGTGATTTTCGGAACATACATAAGCTACATCCTGATGATGATAGGACAACAGACGTTGCGCCCCACCGTGGTCAGCATCTACAACTACGTGCAGCCCGTCGTGTCGGTGACGGTCAGCGTGCTTACGGGCATCGGCGTGTTCAAACCCACCCAAGGACTGGCCGTAATACTTGTATGCTTGGGCGTATGGCTGGTCACCAAGTCGAAGTCACGCCGCGACATGGAAACCGACACCGCGCAACAAAAAGGCTGAGAACCGTAAAAACAATATCCGTAATACAACCGAGACAGCCGCTACGAGCCATGCCGTAGCGGCTGTTTTCATTTATTCCACATCAAAAAAGCCGTCATTAATGCTAAACAAGCCACACCCGACATCCGCCAGCAAAGCACCAAAAAGCAAGGCAAATATCGCCCTTACAAGGGCAAAAACACGTAAAAAACAAAAAAATCAAGACAAAAACGAAAAAAGACGGATAAAAATTTGGATAATTGCTTCAAATGGCATACCTTTGCACACGCTTACAACAAGCAGGGCGTTTAGCTCAGTTGGTTTAGAGCATCTGCCTTACAAGCAGAGGGTCGGGGGTTCGACTCCCTCAACGCCCACAGCAATCCTCACTACCGCTTACGGTCAGTGAGGATTTTTTTATTTGCCAATGCCAGCCTGAAAAACCATCTCTTACATACTCACACAAAGGCGACAACATCACGACACCATACTTACAAGCACCACAAATACACAGAAACGCCGTCCATGTCATTTACGCATGGACGGCGTTTACGCACATATCACATTCCACCAAAACCTCAGTCAAGCTGGGCCAAGGCCTGTTTCAGGTCGTCGATAAGGTCGTCTATATCTTCTATTCCCACCGAAAGGCGTATCAGGTCGGGGGCGATGCCAGCCTCGCGGAGCTGCTCGTCGCTCAACTGGCGGTGCGTATGGCTGGCCGGATGCAGCACGCACGAGCGCGCGTCGGCCACGTGTGTCGCAATGTTGATTAACCTCAGCGAGTCCATGAACTTGACAGCCGTATCGCGGTCGCCCTTCAGTCCGAACGACATCACGCCGCAAGAGCCATTGGGCAGGTACTTCCGCCCCAGTTCATAGCAAGCGTCGTCCTTCAGGCCGCAATAGCGGACCCACGCCACGTGCGGGTCGCCATGCAGGAACTCGGCCACGCGCTGCGCGTTCTCACAGTGCCGCTGCATGCGCAGGTGGAGCGTCTCAAGGCCGATGTTGAGCATGAAAGCATTGTGGGGCGAAGGTATGGAGCCGAGGTCGCGCATGAGCTGCGCCACGAGTTTCGTCATGTAGGCCATCTTGCCGAACGCCTTGGTGTAGGTCAGTCCGTGGTAACTCTCGTCGGGAGTGGTCAGCCCAGGGAACTTGTCGGCGTGCGCGTCCCAGTCGAAGTTGCCGCTGTCAACCACGCATCCGCCCACCTGGGTGGCGTGTCCGTCCATGTATTTCGTTGTGGAATGGGTCACGATGTCGCAGCCAAACTCGAAGGGGCGGCAGTTCACCGGCGTGGCGAACGTGTTGTCGATGATGAGCGGCACGCCGTTCTTGTGAGCCAGGCGGGCGAACTTCTCGATGTCAAGCACCTTGCATCCCGGGTTCGATATTGTCTCGCCGAACAGGGCCTTGGTGTTCGGGCGGAACGCCTTTTGTATCTCCTCCTCGCTCGCCTCGGGGTTTACGAAGGTGCAGTCTATTCCGAGCTTCTTCATCGTCACGCCGAACAGGTTGTACGTTCCGCCGTAAATCTCGTTTGAAGTCACGAAGTGGTCGCCCGCGCCGAGGATGTTGAACAAGGCGTAGAAATTGGCCGCCTGGCCTGAGGATGTGAGCATGGCCCCCACCCCGCCCTCAAGCGCGGCGATTTTCTCGGCCACGGCATCGTTGGTAGGGTTCTGCAGTCGGGTGTAGAAGTAGCCTGTCTTTTTCAGGTCGAAGAGCATCCCCATCTCGTCACTGTCGTCATATTTGAATGTCGTGCATTGCACAATCGGCGGCTGCACGGGTTCGCCGTTCTTGGGTTTCCACCCTCCGCGCACGCAGAGTGTGGCAGGTTTCAGTTTCTTTTCCATTGTCGTTGTCTCTTAAATTGTTGCGTGCCGGCTGCGCGCCAACCGTTGCGGCGGCTTGCCCGGACACGGCTGCAAAGGTAATATAAAAACATGACAAAACGCAAACAAAACCACCCGAACAGCGTTCCAATGCACCAAAAAGACACGTCAAATGTGTCAATCGTCAAATTTTTGCGCCACAAAGCGTGACTTTATACATATATTTATTGCGCCTTACAGCCCATCTTCGTATCTTTGCGACATGAATGACAAAAACATCTTACGCCATGGATTACGATTTGCAAAGGTTCTTGAAGGCGCAGGACGCGCCTTACAGCGGCTACGCTGACGCGCTTGCCGAAATACGGCAGGGGCGCAAGCGGTCGCATTGGATATGGTACGTGTTCCCGCAGATGAAGGGGCTCGGCCACAGTTTCAATTCCAGCTACTACGGCATCTCCTGCCGAGGCGAGGCCGAGGCCTACATAGGCGACGCCGTTCTTGGCGCGCGCCTGCGTGAGGTCGCGGGGGCGTTGCTCGCAGTCGAGGGGCGGTCGGCACGTGAAATCCTGGGCGGGATTGACGCGCTGAAAGTGATGTCGAGCATGACTTTGTTCGACGCCGTAGCCCCCGGCGATGTCTTCGCGGCCGTGCTTGACAAGTATTACGGCGGCCGCCGCGACGCCCGCACTCTCTCGATGCTCGATGCCGAAGGATGACTTCAGCCACGCCTTACGGCGGTCAAGGGCGTTTCGCTTCCCCGTCGTCGTAACAGCTTGGCAACCAACATGTTACAAAAGGCCGTGTTTTGCAGCGTAAAACACGGCCTTTTAGCTTCCAATTCACGGCCTTTCGCAACGTGATTTGCCGCCTTCCGGGTTCAAGCCCGCAATCACACATTGATTTACCAAGGTTCTACACACGGCAGAAAAATTTGTATCATTTATTACAAAAATAGCCCCGAAATTTCAGGTTCTTTTCAGAATCACCCGTTACATTTGCACCAAGAACAACGGACAGGCGGTTTTCCGCACACAGTGTCCACAATAAACATTATAGGAAACAATTAAAAACATTACGGTTATGAAGACTTTAGAACTTATGAAATGGATGATGGCGTGCGCCTTTGGAGTGTTTGTCTTTGCCTCGTGCAGCGACGATGACGATGATGACAACACGCGCGTGCCAGATGTGGTGCAGACTGCTTTCGCGCAAAAGTACGGAGACGCGACCCGCGTCAACTGGGACAGGGAAGGCAGCGGATACATGGTGGCCGAGTTCAGGGACGGCGGCCGCGAGCATGACGCATGGTTCACGCCGAACGGCGAATGGATGATGACCGAGGTTGACCACGCCCGCAACCTGCAGAACCTGCCTCAGGCGGTGCAGGACGGATACAACGCCTCACGCTACGCCGCCGAGGGATGGCGCATTGACGACATCGACGAAATACAGCGTCCGGGGTATGAGACGATTTACATAATCGAGGTGGAAAAGGCCGGACAGCCCGACTACGACCTGTATTTCGACATGAACGGCACGCTGTTCCGCGAAGTGGCCGACCGTGACGACGACCGCAACGAGGGCTTGGTAGGCAACAGGATGCCGGCCGAAGTGCAGCAGTTCATCGAGGCGAACTTCCCCGGCGCGAGGGTGTCAGACTTCGAACGCGAGCGCGGCGGATACGAGGTTGAGCTGATTTACGGCGGCAAGAGCGTGGAAGTCGTGTTCGACGAGGCCGGCAACTGGCGGCGCACCGTCACCGACCTGAGGCGCGACCTGCCCGCTGAAATCCGCCAGGCGGTCAACTCGCAATACCCGGGATGGCGCATAGACGACTGCGAATACGTTGAAACATCAACCGGCGAGAAGTATTACATAGTTGACCTCGACGACTATGACATGGACCTCAAGGTTACGCCTGACGGCAAGATAACCGAAATTCCCGACTGACAGAAATATTGAGACACGGCGGGCGGAAGCACAAGAAACGGCTTCCGCCCGCCTTATTATTTGTAATAAAATCAGAAAAACGCCGACGGTTTCGCCTTTTTCGGATATTTTTATTATATTTGCCGTTGGTATACACACATCTTAATAATCAGGAAAGGCGACAAAGCTATGGACATACGCAGGATTTATTCGCACCTGAAAGAACCGCTGAGCCACCCGGTAGCGTTCATCATCACTAACGCGGCCGGCTGCCTTCCCGCAAACATCACGGCAAGTTATGCCGACAGCTTCATCACGGTAGTAGGCGTACTGCTGGGTTCATACGCCATTGCCGTAACGGCATACTGCATTTACTTAGACAATAAATCAAGAAAAACAACAAACCAACATGAGTGAAAACATCCCACAGCAGTGGAGCAAATTCTACCTGAAAGACGTCACGTTCATGAACCTCATGACGCGCCGCATCTTCAACGTGCTTATCGTGGCCAACCCCTACGACGCCTTCATGCTTGAAGACGACGGCCGCGTTGACGAGAAAATCTTCATGGAATACACCGAACTCGGCATGCGTTATCCGCCTACCTTCACGCAGGTCAGCACAACGGAAGAGGCTGCCGAGGTGCTGGCCTCTACGAGTATTGACCTCATCATCTGCATGCCCGGCAACGCAGACAACGACGCCTTCTCGGTGGCCCGCGACATAAAGGCCAAGTTCCCTGACATCCCGTGCGTCGTGCTGACCCCGTTCTCGCACGGCATCACGCGCCGCATAGAGAACGAGGACCTGTCCATCTTCGACTACGTGTTCTGCTGGCTCGGCAACACCAACCTCATAATGTCAATCATAAAGCTCATCGAGGACAAGATGAACATCGAGCATGACATCGCCGAGGCCGGCGTACAGATGATTCTCTTGGTTGAAGACAGCATCCGCTTCTACTCGTCGCTGCTGCCGATGCTCTACGGATACATCCTCGCCCAAAGCCAACGGTTCGCCGAAGAGGCCCTCAACCCGCATGCGGCCGCGCTGCGCAAGAGGGGCAGGCCAAAGGTTGTGCTGGCCCGCACGTACGAAGAGGCGATGGAGCTGTACAAGCGTTACTCGAACAACACGCTCGGCGTAATCTCCGACTGCCGCTATCCCAAGGACGGACAAAAGGACCCCGAGGCCGGCCTGAAGCTGCTGCGGGCCATCAGGGCGGACAATGAGTACATCCCGCTCATCCTGCAAAGCAGCGAGACCGAAAACAAGGCCAAGGCCGAAGCGGAGCGTTTCCACTTCATCGACAAGAACTCAAAAGCCATGAGCATCGACCTGCGCGACGTCATGGAGGAACACATGGGCTTCGGAGACTTCATCTTCCGCGACCCAAAGACCCACCAAGAGGTGATGCGGGTGCGCACCCTGAAAGAGCTGCAAGACAACATCTTCAAAATCCCTTACGACTCGATGCTCTACCACATATCGCGAAACCACATGAGCCGGTGGCTCTGCGCAAGGGCCATCTTCCCCGTATCGGAGTTCTTGAAGACGGTAACGTGGCACAAGTTGCAGGACGTTGACCTGCACAGGAAAATCATCTTCGACGCCATCGTGCAGTACCGCCACATGAAGAACATCGGCGTCGTGGCCGTGTTCGACCGTGACAAGTTCGACCAGTACGCCCACTTCGCACGCATAGGCGACGGCTCATTGGGCGGCAAAGGCCGCGGACTGGCGTTCCTCGACAACATAATCAAACGCCATCCCGAGTTCAACCAGTATGAAGGAGTCACCGTGTCGATACCCAAGACTGTAGTTCTCTGCACCGACGTGTTCGACCAGTTCATGGAGAGCAACAACCTTTACAAGATAGCATTGAGCGACGCCAGCGACGAGGAAATACTGCAACACTTCCTCAAAGCCCAACTGCCGGACAGGTACATCGCTGACTTCTTCACCTTCTTCAAGGCCACCAACAGGCCCATCGCCGTGCGTTCGTCAAGCCTTTTGGAAGACTCGCACTACCAGCCGTTCGCCGGAATCTACGCCACTTACATGATTCCGAACCTTGAAGACAAGTACCAGATGCTGCAAATGCTCGCCGCCGCCATCAAGAGCGTGTACGCCTCGGTGTACTACAAGGACTCAAAGGCATACATGACGGCCACGAGCAACGTCATAGACCAGGAGAAGATGGCCGTCATACTGCAGGAAGTCGTAGGCAAAGAGTACGGCGACCGCTACTATCCGAACATATCAGGCGTATTGCGCTCAATCAACTACTACCCCATCGGCGACGAGACTTCGGAGGAGGGAATAGCAAGCCTTGCCTTGGGTTTGGGCAAATACATCGTTGACGGAGGCCAGACGCTGCGCGTCAGCCCGTACCATCCTACGCAGGTGCTGCAGACCAGCGAGATGAAAATCGCGCTCCGCGACACGCAGACACAGTTCTACGCGCTCGACATGAAGAACGTAGGCAGCGACTTCAAGGTTGACGACGGGTTCAACATCCTGAAGCTAAGCGTCAAGGACGCCGAGGCCGACGGTTCGCTCAGGTACATCGCCTCTACGTACGACCCGCGCGACCAAGTCATCCGCGACGGCTATTACGAAGGCGGAAGGAAAATCATGTCGTTCTGCGGGGTGCTGCAGCACGGGGTGTTCCCCCTGCCCGAACTCATGCAGATGGCCATGAAGTACGGCGCGGAAGGAATGAAAAGACCTGTGGAAATCGAGTTCGCATGCAACCTCGACGACAACCGCACCGGCCAGTTCTACATGCTGCAGATGCGCCCAATCGTGGACAGCAAGCAAGTGCTTGACGAAGACCTGAAAGCCATCGACGACACGAAATGCCTGCTGCGCTCGTACAACTCGCTCGGCCACGGCGTCAGCGAAGACGTCACCGACGTGGTATACATCAAGACCGACGACAACTTCACCGCGGCCAACAACCCCCGCATAGCCGGCGAAGTGGAGCGCATCAACAGCAAGTTCATAGCCGAAGGCAAGAACTACGTACTCATAGGCCCCGGCCGGTGGGGGTCGAGCGACTACTGGCTGGGCATCCCCGTGAAGTGGCCACACATCAGCGCGGCGCGCGTCATCGTCGAAGCCGGGCTGGCCAACTACCGCGTTGACCCGAGCCAGGGCACCCACTTCTTCCAGAACCTGACAAGCTTCGGCGTAGGCTACTTCACCATCAACACCTACAAGAACGACGGCATATACCAAAAAGACATATTGGACGCCATGCCCGCCGTAGAGGAAACCACCTACGTGCGCCACGTGCGCTTCAGCCGTCCGCTGAAAATAATGATGGACGGAATGAAGCAAGAGGGAGTAGTCATGCTTCCGCAGGAAGACGGGAACTGACAGGCGACAATCCAAAACCAAACGTCGCCGGCCGCAACCGGCGGCTACGCTTTACGTGCCAGCCGGCACGTTTATAATCAACTGAAAACCAGCCACTTTACGAAAGGCCACCTTTTACGCGCTAAAAGGTGGCCTTTTGTCGTATGGAACACGGCCTTTCACGCTGCGGTTTGCCGCCAACTTGCAAACTTGCGGGACGCAGATGAAAACCGTAAGCATAAGCCGCCGAAATGCGACAAACCATAAAGCGTATGCATTGAATAGCCGCAAACAATCCCGCCAACAGCCTGTTTTAAGTTTTTTTACGTTGACAGCGAGGCGTCGGACGGCGTTAAAACGTTAATTTTGTAATCATAAACTACAAAATCAAGCGATGGCAAACAAGAAATACACGACAAAGGAAGAGCTTGCGGCTTTTTACCAAGAAAAGGTTGACACACTGACAGCCGAAATCAGGCAACTGAAGAAAAACAACATGACATACATAGCGTCAGAGCTGATGACGTTCGGACTCGCCATTGTGGCGGTGGTGGTTTATTGCGTGAAAGACGACTCGTCGCAGTGGCTGATGGCCGCGCTGGCCATGCTGGCGGTCTACGCCGTGGTGCGCAAGGCCGACGTGAAGAACGGGCGCAGGATAGACAAGCGCGCACGACTGCGCACGGTTTACGAAAAGGAGAAGAAGTATGTAAGCGGCGACTTCACATGCTTCAGCGGCGGCAGCAGGTACAAAGACCCGCAGCACGCCTTCACTTTCGACATGGACGTGTTCGGCCACGAGTCTCTCTACAACCGCATCGACCGCACCGTAACCACCGGCGGAGGCGACATGCTGGCTCAGTGGCTGGGCAGCCTGTTGCCAGGCAAGGCGGAAGTGGCGCGCCGCCGCGAGGCCGTTGACGAGCTGGCGGGCATGGAGCAATGGCGCACGGAATACATGGCGGCGGGGCTGCGCCCAGACAGCAGCCTTGACGGCAAGGCCGAGAAGACCGACTCGGGCGAAATACTACGCGCCGTAAGCGAGGTGGGCGGCATGACGATAGCCCCCAAGGCGGGGCGGCCGTGGACGCTGGCAGCGGCCGTAGCTGCCATGGCGTGCTTCTTCGCGCTCATCGTGGCGACTGCCGTAGGCGTAGTGCCGGCCACGGCGGCGGTGCTGTGGGGCGTGGCACAGATGTTCACTGTAATCGGACTCAACCTGAAGTCCATCCGCTACATAAGCCGTGCCGTGGAGAAGCTGCACGCCGGCCTCGGCACATACATCAGCCTGATAAGCCACATAGCCAAGGCCGACTTCCACAGCGAAGAACTAAAACAACTGCAAGGCCGCCTGGCCGGAGGCGATGACGGCGCACTGGCCTCGTTCGGCCAACTGGACGAAATACTGAAGAGCCTCGACCGGCGGGGCAACTTCATCGGTCTCATCCTGTTCAACATGTTCGCCCTGAGCGACTATTTCCTCGTGCGGCGGTTCCTGAAATGGCAGCGCGCCAACATGCCCTCGATAAGTGAGTGGGTTGACTGCGTGAGCCGCATTGACGCCTTGGCGGCGATGGGCACGTTCCGCTTCAACGAGCCGAAGGCCGCAACGGCCGAAGTGGTTGACGAGGACAAGGTTGTGTATGAGGCCAAGGGCCTGTACCACCCCTTCCTCGGCGACAAGGCCGTGCGCAACGACTTCACCGTAAGCGACGGCGAATATTACATCGTAACGGGCGCAAACATGGCGGGCAAGAGTACCTTCCTGCGCTCGGTCGGCGTAAACTACATCCTCGCGATGAACGGTCTGCCTGTGTTCGCCGACCGGTTGCGCGTGTCGGCGTTCAACCTCTTCACGAGCATGCGCACCACCGACGACCTGAGCCGGGGCATCAGCTACTTCAACGCCGAACTGCTGCGCCTGCGCCAGTTGCTGGACTGTTGCCGACAGGCGCGCCGCACGCTCATCATACTCGACGAAATCCTGAAAGGCACAAACTCGCTTGACAAGCTCAACGGCTCGCGCCTTTTCCTCGAAGCCGTGGCCGAACTGCCCGTCACGGGCATAATAGCCACCCACGACCTTGAGCTGTCAAAGATGGAAGACGAGCGTCCCGACCGCTTCCACAACTGGTGCTTCGAAATCGAACTGGCCGACAACATCACCTATACTTACAAAATAACGCGCGGCGTGGCGCGCAACCAGAACGCCACGTTCCTGCTGAAGGGGATACTTTCGTCTTAAAATTTAAAGGAGTTATAGAAGTTATCGCTCACTGCGTCCGCCAAGAAGTTAAAGCCATTACTCCTGTTTTCCTGTTCCCATTGGCTTCGTTTATGCCGCATGCGCGTCATTAACGCCTTATTGACAGCAAACAAGGCTGTCGGCCTTAACTTCTTAGCGAACGCAGTGAGCGATAACTTCTATAACTCCTTTAAATTCCAAGAACAAATTTGACTTAAATCAATAAAAACGTATTTTGTTGTATTTTCTACAATAATACTATTGCGGATTTTGGAAAAATCCTTACCTTTGCATCGTGTTTTTCATAGTATTAGATTTAAGGTTAACAAGGTTGGAGTACAGCGGTACTCCTTTTTTTATGCCCATACGTCACCTAAGGAGTTGAAAGGCGTTAGTTTTTGTCAGCGATAAAGGGCGTTTTGCTGCTTTTTGTAAAATTCACTTGGCAAAACGCGAAAATGTCTTACGCCAATGTGAAATTAATCTGAAAATTCACCACTTTGCAACATTAAAAGTTACGCCAATCTTTTGCGTTGATAAAAGAATTTGCTAACTTTGCGGTGTTATAACGAAGATTTATTCATAACACACAAAATTTTCTGAATTATGGTAAGTTACAAGACACTTGGCTTGGTAAACACACGAGATATGTTTGCGAGAGCCATCAATGGCGGTTACGCCATCCCGGCGTTCAACTTCAACAACCTTGAGCAGCTTCAGGCCATCATCAAGGCTTCTTCAGAACTGAAGTCGCCCGTCATCCTGCAAGTATCAAAGGGCGCGCGCAACTACGCCAACCAGACGCTGCTGCGCTACATGGCCGAAGGTGCTGTTGAATACGCCAAGGAATTGGGCTGCAAGCATCCTGAAATCGTGCTTCACCTCGACCACGGTGACAGCTTCGAGCTGTGCAAGAGCTGTGTGGACATGGGCTTCTCGTCAGTCATGATTGACGGTTCTTCACTGCCTTACGACGAAAACGTGGCCCTGACCAAAAAGGTCGTTGACTACGCCCACCAGTATGATGTCACCGTAGAGGGCGAACTTGGCGTGCTTGCCGGCGTTGAAGACGAGGTTGCCTCCGAGGAGTCTCACTATACAAAGCCCGAGGAAGTAATCGACTTCACGAGCAAGACCGGCGTTGACTCTCTGGCCATATCCATCGGAACAAGCCACGGTGCTTACAAGTTCAAGCCTGAGCAGTGTACACGCGACCCGAAGACTGGCCGCCTCGTGCCTCCCCCATTGGCTTTCGACGTACTCGACGAAATCATGAAGAAGCTGCCTGGATTCCCCATCGTACTCCACGGCTCGTCTTCTGTTCCGCAGGAATATGTTGACATGATCAACCAGTACGGCGGCAAACTGCCCGACGCAGTGGGCATACCTGAGGAGCAGCTCCGCAAGGCAGCCAAGAGCGCGGTTTGCAAAATCAACATCGACTCTGATTCACGCCTCGCCTTCACGGCCGCAGTGCGCAAGACTTTGGCCGAGAAGCCAGCCGAGTTCGACCCGCGCAAGTACTGCGGACCGGCCCGCGACCTGATGGAGGAGATGTACAAGCACAAAATCATCGACGTACTCGGCTCAGACAACAAGCTGGCTCAGCTCGACTAACCAAAAGTCATTACTGACAGCTCAGACTGATTGATGTGGCCGTCCGCATTGCCGTGACGGCCACATTTTCGCATTTACTCCATTGTGGCAACAAAACAACAATGCTATGAAAGAATTGAAATGCCCGAAATGCGGCAATGTGTTCAAGGTTGACGAGGCCGACTACGCCTTCATCGTAAGCCAGGTGAGGAACGCCGAGTTCGACCGCGAGGTGGAGCGCAGGCTGGACGAATTGTCGTCACGCCACAAGGTAGAACAGGAGCTTGCGGCTCAACAGGCCGAGCAAGGCTTCAAGTCAGAGCTTGGCAAGAAAGACAAGCTACTGTCTGACAAGGACGCCGAAATAATGCGCCTCAAAAGCGAACGCGATGCCGAAATCGCACGGCTGAGAGGCGAAAAAGACTCAGAGATAGCGCGACTTAAAAGCCAACTTGAAGGCGTTGAAGCCAAACGCGACGCCGACATATCGCTGGCCATAGCCGAGAAAGACAAGACCATAGCGCAACTTAACTCGACAATAGAGCAAGGGGACTCGCGGATGAGACTCGCCCTGATGGAAGAACGGGACAAGATGAAACAGTCAATAGAGGCGAAAAACGCCGAAATCGCCCGCCTGAAAGCCGACGCCGAACTTGAGAAAGCCAAGGCGCAAGTACACGAGGCGGAACTGATGAAGCAGCACGAAAGCGAAATGCGAGCCAAGCAGGAGCTTGTTGACTATTACAAAGACATGAAGACACGCCTCAGCACAAAGATGGTTGGCGAGACGCTGGAGATACACTGCTCCACGCAGTTCAACCAAATGCTGCGCCCGGTGATGCCCAACGCATACTTCGAGAAGGACAACGACGCCTCTGACGGCACAAAGGGCGACTTCATCTTCCGCGACACAGAAGACGGCATAGAGTACATCTCAATCATGTTCGAAATGAAAAACGAGATGGACACCACACCCACGAAACACAAGAACGAAGACTTTTTCAAGAAACTTGACGAAGACCGCAAGAAGAAAAACTGCGAGTTCGCCGTACTCGTGTCGCTGCTCGAACCAGACAGCGAGCTTTACAACGGCGGCATCGTTGACGTTTCTTACCGTTACGACAAGATGTACGTCATACGCCCGCAGTTCTTCCTGCCAATAATCACACTGCTCGTGCAGACGTCAAAGAAAAGCCTTGAATACAAGAAACAACTCATCCAGGCGCAAAGCCGCGAGGTTGACGTGACCAACTTCGAGAACAAACTGATGGACTTCAAGGCAAAGTTCGGCCGCCACTACGAACTGGCGTCGCACAAGTTCAAAAGTGCCATCGACAACATCGACGCCACAATAAAGAAACTACAGAAAGTCCGTGAAGACCTCGTAAGCTCAGAGAACAACCTGCGCCTGGCCAACCAAGACGCCGACGACCTCACAATACGCAAACTGACATACAAAAACCCAACGATGAAGCACAAGTTCGACGAGGCGAGGGATGGTGTGAAGCCATAACCCGCGCATGCGATGTAATTAAAAATTGAAGATAGAAAACGCAAAAGACTATAAAAACAAAAAGCGTGCAACTCACCGGAGCTGCACGCTTTTGCTTATTGTTCATTATCTGTTTGCCTATCGGAATCACTTCACTTCCTCAAATATAATACGCTATGAATATCAACTATTTATAATTTCATGGTACAAATATGAATTATTTTAGTGGTCATATATTGAAAAGCAAGAGTAAAAAGAGATATTTCCACGGCAAAAGAAAGATTTATGATTATTTAACTATGTATTTTGTATTTGCAGATGTTTTCATTTGATGTTGGATATTTGCACTTGTTTTGCTCTTCTTTTCACAAAACGCATAAAACGAAGACATTGCATCTTTTTCGCTTATTTTTGACTTTCGTTTTTTATGGAAATACGTTATACTTTTGCAAAGTAATCATAGACAAAAATAATTATGAAGCAAAAGCAACATATATTCCAATCCTGGGCGATAGAAATAGTAACGGTGCTTCTAGCGTCCACAATATCATTCCCTGTGAGTGATGCTATTGGTGTGCAATTAAGTCTTCTCCCCTTTGTCATGGTAGCGTGTTATGTTACTCTCAAATTCATCTATCACATTTGCATTTTTCTGTCGGCGCATATAATTGCCATAGTTGCACTATTGCGCCAGAACTCAATGCCGTCCAACAAGCAGACCAAAAAAGAATATGCCTTTGCCAACACCTCGTCTGCAACAGACAACAATGATGTTCTAATGAAACGAATGGAGTTATTCCATTACGAGTACCAACATGAGGAACGACAATATCTTCAGCAAAAAGAAAAGGAAGAAGACGAAAAACTACAAGCCGTATTGCAATACACTCGAAACACATTCAGGCAATTTGATTTTAGCGAAGAAGAAATCTTCCAAATCTGTGAATGTGTCCGATACTTTGTCACAAATCGGCAAGCTCTCACAAATACAAACATCCATATCAAAAGACGTGTAGCCGTTACCCAAATCTCACTTAAAAACTTTGCTTGGAACATAGCTTTTCAATATAATATCGGTCGAGATGTAACAGCGCAGTTTGTCATGCACACCTTTCATGAATGGTTTGCCAATTCTACGATTGATACAATCAGGAAGAATTTGCGCACAACAACAGGAAGTCATAAAATCAAAATAGATGAAAAGATAATATCATTAGCTTCTATTTAATATAATAGAATCACAGATAATGTATCAGAATGTCTGTATAACTATTTTAATACTGTAGTATATATAGCAATTTAAAAATAAGAACAACGCTATAATTATATAGGACACTTATGGTATTGGGGCATTTTTTAATGGCGCGTAAACGCGTAAATATTATAGCGTATGTATGAATCAACTAAACTAAATTATTAATAGGCGCTCAAAATGAAAGCTCTATAATATCAAATACGATAGAGCTTTCATGTATTTCGAACTAAAACGAAAGAAATAATTATCCGATTACCTTTGCATGCTTTCGTATTGCAGCAACAATACTTTCCGTGTTCCAACGAACAATTTCATCTGCTCTGTCACTAATGGTAGCAGAAATCCGTTCATGCCCTCTTGGAATTACGCCTATAACAGGTATTCCTTTCTCAATTGCTTTATCAAGCTCCCATCTCATCCAGTCGCTATATGAGGCATATATTCCAGCAATACCAATAACAATATTTGATGCTGATATTCTTTCTGCAATTCTCTGTCTTACATAATATGTATTTGTTGAATTTATATAATCTGTTGGAGGAAATTCTGTAAACTCAACATTAAAATACCCTCTTGCTTCCAAGAGATTCTTTAATGATTTCAGGTCATTTACATGTGCCCATGAATGACTAATGAAAATTTTATATAATTTAGACATATTTACGATTGTATTATCAATTTAGTTTCTTCAAACGTATCTTTTTGCCATCTTTGCGGTTGTTGTTCGTTGAATAGTTTTTCATACTTTTCTGCTTCTGCATATTCCTTTAATGCTAGATAAGCATTAGATAATGAAGCATATTTCCACAATAATTCTTCAGGCTCTTGTTCTTTAAGAGTTTCTAATATTATATTTATAATTTCTTTATATGTGAGCTGAGCCTCGACAATAGAATGTGTTTTCATCTCAGCAGATGTTTCTATCTTTGATTTTATGTACATACAAGTTGCATAATTCTCACCAGTATAAAAATCTTTATACTGGAACCAACCTCTTTTGTATGCATCTATAGCGGAATCAAGATAGCTTCTATCTGACGTTATATTCCACAATCTTTTGTATATAGCCCCCAAAATACCAAGAGTTTCAGTATCTGTTTGACCTTCAATTTTCGTTATTATTTGTAAGGCGTCAGTCAATGCTCTTTGTGGAGATGGCTTTTCACTTTTGTATCGACACAAAGCTTGCTGTTGAATATAATATTTTTCATTTTCAGCTTTAGAACATAATTTACTCCACAATTTTTCAGCCTCAATAAATTCTCCATTTTGCATTTTTTCTTTCGCTGCCTCTGTCAATGCATAAATAGAATCTTCATTACTTTTCAGTTCACCTATTATACTTGAAATTTCATCTTCTGAGATTTCAGGCTTTTTAATCTGATGAATATATGAATAAAGTGGACTATCAGTCTTTGGTTCTTTTATTATATTCTGAATTAAAGAATGAAGCTGGGAAATACTTTTTTTTGCCTCTAAGTCAGAAATTTCATTTCCAAGATGTTTATAACTAATTATTCTGTCATGTCCGATATCAAAAGGTATTTTCCCTTCATCTTCTTTTATTATTATTGTAGAATATGGACGCAATGCATGTCGTACTCCCAATTCATAAATAGCATTAGGATTAAAAGTTGATATATCAGCGATAACGATGTCTGCATAATATAACAATGCATACATACTTCTGTCGATTAATCCTGATTCTACTATTTCATCAGCGCGTATACATTTACAGCCAGATGACTCTACAGCAGGGCGGATTATTTTCTTATATGTTGTATCCAAATCAATCGTGCGGTTGGTGTCTGGATCTTTTTTCTTTCCAAACCCCATTATTATAAAGCAAATGTTATTATCCATACGTTTATTATTTAGGTCTAACGATAACATCATCAGCTATAGGCTGAGTACGTTTATTAAATGCTTCCTCAATATAGAAATTAGGATTCCTTTTAAAATCATCCCACTTAACTAATACACAAAATCTATCTTCTTTGTCATAGGCACATTTCCCATGATTATTTAGGTAGTAATTTTTCCAGAATTCTTTGACAACAGTCATATCATTAAGAGCTACATGATTGTGTGTTTTGCCACAGGTTTGGCAGACATATTGTCCTTTATAGATGGAATCATACATTGAAGGTAAAACAACTCCTAAAATTCCATTCCGAGTGTTTCCTTTTCCATCATACAATGACGCCTGTAGCTCCCTCTTTATAAATCGCTGTTCTTCCCACCCTAAGACTTCAGCACTGTGCTGCCCAATCAGAAAGATTGTAACTGTTGAATCAGACAAATAATCTTCTCTGATTTTTCGCATAATATAGTCTTCATCCTCAGAGTCAATGGGAGTGTTTAACGACTTGTCAATCATATCAACTTTGTCATTGTCACTCCATTTTTGTATTTCTTCTTTATACCAACAATCTTCCGTCTTGAAAGATATATAACACTTATGCCCCATATGCTTATGTTTTAAGCGCAAAAATACCAAAAACAATTCTATCTATCAAATATAATTCACTATATTTGCAAAATAAAATTGCATCTAAAAATGAAACTAAATAGAATAAAGGCTGTTTTGTCGGAAAAAGGTATCTCTCAAACATGGTTGGCTAAGAAACTTGATAAAAGTTTCAGCATGGTCAACGCTTATGCTTGTAACAGAATTCAGCCCAATTTGGAGACATTACAACAGATAGCAGAGATTCTTCAAGTAGATTTGAAGGATTTAATAACCGACAAAGATGAACGGCAATGATATTTAGTGAACGTATATTGAGTGTTGCTTTTTATGGAGTAACTTCCGATAATGCAAAAATATGGGAACGAGTATGACACCAGAAGAAAAGGCGAGGATTACAATAGACCGATGGTTTAATGATTCGGGGTGGCGAGTAGTAAACCGTGATGAATACGAAGCTAACATTTCAGCGGTTGCTATTCGTGAGGGGTTGCTTGAAGGCAATCTTGAAGCTGATTATTTTCTGTTTATCAACGGAAAATCCATCGGTGTGCTTGAAGCAAAACGTGAAGAGGTTGACGTTTCAAGTCATGTTGTCAGTGAACAGGTTGAAACATACGCCAAAAGTGTACCCTGCTATTATCAAGCATGGAAACGTCCATTACCTTTCTTATATAAGTCCAACGGGAAAGAACTCCTGTTCAAGGATATGCGTAATCCTGATGCTAACTGGGAAACACTAAGCAAAATACATACTCCGAATGATTTGGTTAAGAAATTCGGTATAGATGATCCATTTGCCGGACTTCCGACATTGCCGGAAAAAGGGTTGAGGGATTGTCAATATGAAGCTGTAACTGAATTAGAGAAAAGTTTTAAGTCGGGCCAGAAAAGGGCTTTGATGGTATTGGCGACTGGAGCAGGAAAAACTTATACGGCTTGTTTGACCGCTTACAGAATGTTGTCTTATACGCCGATGCGCCGTGTTTTATTCCTCGTTGATCGAAATAATCTCGGCAAACAGGCAGAAACAGAGTTCGGCACGTTTCGTTTGACAGAAACAGGCGATTCCTTTAATACCATATTCTCGGTAAACAGATTGAGAAGCTCCGCGATTCCGTCAGATAGTAATGTGGTTATCTCAACCATCCAACGACTATTTTCATTATTGAAAGGCGAACCCATAGCAGACAATGACGAAGATGATGAGAACGAGCCGGATAAAGAAGTTGTCTTACCCCCGAATCCTAATTTGCCACATGATTTCTTCGACCTTATTATAATAGATGAGTGCCATCGTTCCATTTACGGCAACTGGCGTAAAGTATTGGAGTATTTTGACACGGCACGCTTAATTGGGCTTACCGCAACTCCTATACCTGAAACAATGGCCTTTTTCAACAATAACCGTGTGGTCAATTATACATTAGAGCAATCTATTGTGGATGGAGTAAATGTGGATTGCCGCATTTACCGTATCAAGACAAGAGAAACAGAAGAAGGTGGGGCTATATTGGAAGGGCAACGTACAAAAGTGGAGACCCGATACACGGGTGAGGTGAGAACTATCAGCAACAAGGAAACAAAAACTTACACAAAAGAGGAATTGAATCGTAGTATCATCAATCCTGCCCAAATTAAGCTGATACTTTCCACCTATCGTGATGCAGTTTACACTGAAATGTTCAATGACCCACCACGTGAGCCGAATATGGACTACTTGCCTAAGACGCTCATTTTTGCTTTGAATGAAAATCATGCCACTAACATCGTCAATATAGCCAAAGAAGTATTCAGCCGTGATGATGACCGTTTTGTTCAAAAAATTACATATTCAGCAGGAGACAGTAATGAACTGATACGGCAATTCCGCAACGATAAAGACTTCCGTATTGCTGTTACCTGCACTTTGGTTGCAACTGGCACGGATGTAAAACCACTCGAAGTGTTGATTTTTATGCGCGATGTTTCCTCATTACCGCTTTACACCCAAATGAAAGGGCGTGGCGTAAGGACTATCGGGGATGAACAGTTGCGCAATGTCACACCTAATGCAATAAGCAAGGATTGTTTCTTCTTGGTTGATGCGGTGGGTGTAACAGAACATGAACATATAATTCCGACTTCATACGAAGGGCCGGACACAGAAATAATCACCCTGAAAGAGTTATTGGAACGCATCACTTATGGCAATCTGCCTGATAACTATCTCAAAAGGCTTGCTTCCACTTTATCACGCTTATACAACAAGGCAAATAATTCGCAACGTGAACAATTTGCTAAGTTGGCGCACGATGACATGAAAGAGTTGGCTACAAGGATATACGATGCGTTGGAAAACCAAACGTTGCCGCCGTTCAATAATGTCAACGAACCTAATAATGAGCGCAAAGGCTTGGTTTCGCCAATCACAAATCATGCCGATGCCCGAAAATACATTCTTATTCTTGCAGCAGGGTTTGTCAATACCTTAATGCCCGGCGAAGATGAACTGATATTCAAAGGTTTTTCGGTTGAAGAAGCCCAAGGCATTACTGACGCTTTTGAGCAATATTGCACTGACCATAGTGATGACATCGAGGCTTTGCGCATCATTTATAACAATCAGGGAGAACCGATAACATACTCCATGCTCAAAGACTTGGAAAATAAACTGAAGATGGAGAACAACCGCTTTTCTCCTAATCGCTTGTGGAACTCTTATGCCATAGTTTGCCCTGACAAGGTGAAACGTACCACTAAAAAGCAGGAGGCTGAAGCTCTGACGAACATCATCCAGCTTGTGCGTTTTGCTTATCATCAGACAGAGCGGTTGGAAAGTGCTTACCCTACAGCCCGTCAATATTTTAACCTTTGGTGCGGACAAAAGCAAGGTGGCATAACCGACAAGCAGCGTGAGGTGATTAGCCGTGTCGTTGACTACATTGCTTCTAACGGGGCTTGCACAGTGAGGGATTTGCGCAAAACCGACCGCACAGGAGCAGCGCAGCTTATAAGTGCTTTCGGTAATATGCAGCAAGCTGACGCTTCATTACTTTCTTTATTTAATTTTGTAGTATTAAGGAAAACAGCATAATCATTATGGATAATGACAATAAACTAACAGAACAGGCTTTGACAAAGAAAGTCTGGAATTTGGCAACCACCTTATCGGGAGCCGGTATAGGGTTTACAGATTATATTACCCAACTTACTTACCTGCTTTTCTTGAAAATGGACGCAGAGAATGTCGAGCTTTTTGGAGAAGAGTCGGCTATTCCGCAAGGCTACAGGTGGGAAGACTTGATTGGACTTGATGGCTATGACCTTGTAAACCAATACGAGCAAACGCTGAAGTTGCTTAGTGAGCAAGACAATCTTATCGGCACCATCTACACAAAGGCTCAAAACAAAATAGACAAGCCTGTGTATCTTAAAAAAGTCATCACCATGATTGATGAAGAGAATTGGCTCATAATGGATGGTGACGTGAAAGGTGCAATCTATGAAAGCATACTTGAGAAAAATGGACAAGACAAGAAAAGTGGCGCCGGACAGTATTTCACGCCTCGTCCGCTTATAAAGGCAATGGTGGATTGCATCCGTCCTCAGATAGGCGAAACTGTTTGCGACCCGGCATGTGGCACTGGCGGTTTCTTACTGACGGCATACGATTATATGAAAGAACAGTCTTCTGATTTGGAGAAACTGGATTTCCTGAATAACAAGGCACTACATGGCGTTGACAACACACCGTTGGTAGTAACCCTTGCTTCCATGAACCTTTATCTGCATGGTATCGGCACGGATTGCAGCCCTATCGTATGTGAAGATTCTTTGGAGAAAGAGCCGTCCACGTTGGTTGATGTAGTGTTGGCCAATCCTCCGTTTGGTACACGCCCTGCCGGGTCGGTAGAGATAAACCGTCCTGACTTTTATGTTGAAACAAAGAACAACCAGCTCAACTTTCTGCAACACATCATGTTGATGTTAAAAACAGGTGGACGTGCGGCTGTCGTTCTACCCGACAATGTGCTGTTTGAGGGAAATGCCGGTGAAACAATCCGCAAGAGATTGCTTTCTGACTTTAACCTGCATACTATTTTACGCCTGCCGACAGGTATATTTTACGCTATGGGGGTAAAGGCGAATGTTTTGTTCTTCGTAAAGGGGCAACCAACAAAAGAAATTTGGTACTACGATTACCGTACGGGTGTAAAGCACACTTTGGCTACAAACAAACTGGAGCGCCATCACCTTGACGACTTTGTTTCTTGTTATAACTCCGACAACATAGCTGAACGGCACGAAACTTACAACACTGAAACAAATCCGTCTGGTCGTTGGCGCAGATACACGATAGATGAAATTATGGCTCGCGACAAAACCAGTCTTGACATTACTTGGATTAGGCAAGGTGACGAGGAAGATAACCGCACTCTTGCTGAACTCATGACTGACATTGAGGAGAAAAGCCAGAACATCAGCAATGCTGTGGCCGAATTGAAAAAGTTGTTGGCAGACATTAAGGAGGATTGATATGGACGAAATCGCTAAGCTGGGCTTGTCTGAAAATGAATATCAGGAATTACTGCAACAGGCTGTTGCAGTAATCAACGACACGCGGCAACGGATAGCCAAACAGGTTAACGGCAATGTTACATCCGCCTATTGGAAAATCGGCAAGTTGCTGTATGAAAGAAAAATAGAAAGTACGCATGGCAGCGGTGTTGTCAAGCGTCTGTCTGTAGATTTGAAAGCTCAATACCCAAGTATGGGGCTTTCCACACGACAAATGTGGAACATGAAGAAGTTTTATCAGCGATATGCGGACAGCGACCCAAAACTGCTACAGGCCGTAGCAGTTTTGCCGTGGGGGCACAACTTACTGTTGCTTAACAAGAACTTGAACGATGCCGATACGCTTTTTTATGCAGAAGAGGCCGTGAAGAAAGGTTGGAACCGCGATTTGCTGACAAGTGCCTTAAAAATGAAATTGCACGAGCATAAGGAGCTTAGGACTGAAAGCGACAATAATTTCAGTAAGACGCTACCCGCCCCGCAAGCCTTGTATGCTAATGAAGTGTTCCGTAGCAGCTATAATCTGGGCTTTCTTGGAGTTACTTCCCCGATATTGGAGTTGGAACTTGAGCGCAGGTTAGTTGATAAGGTTAAGCTCTTTTTGCTTGAGCTTGGCAAGGGCTTTACGTTTATAGGCAATCAATATGAGTTGGAATATAACGGTAAGACGAGTCGTGTAGATTTGTTGTTGTTCCACAGAGGGCTGCGCTCCCTTGTTGCCATCGACTTGAAAATTGGTGAATTTAAGCCGGAATATGCCGGAAAGATGAACTATTACCTCTCCTTGCTCGACCGCCTTGAACGCTTCAAAGGAGAAAACCGTTCAATCGGAATAATACTCTGTGCAGAGAAAGACCACGTTGAGGTTGAAATGGCTCTCGAAGATATGGGCAAGCCCATCGGCGTTGCCGATTATCAACTTATTATCCCCAAAGAAGAACTTAAACAAGTAATCGAGAGCGAGATTAAGGCTTTCAATGAGGATAAGATGTTGGAAAACTCTAATGACAAATAATTATGAACACGAAGGAACTCCGCCAAAAGATACTAGACCTTGCCATTCATGGTAAACTCGTGCCACAAGATCCGAATGATGAGCCTGCCTCTGTCCTGCTTGAAAGGATAAAGGCAGAAAAAGAACGGCTTATAAAGGAAGGAAAGATTAAACGAGCAAAGAAGTCGGCAAAATCTTCTGATACGCCCCATTATGAGCAGGTGCCGTTTGAAGTGCCAGAAGGATGGGTGTGGTGCAAGTTGGAAAATTTTATAAATGAAGCAACTGATTTTGTCGCAAGTGGTAGCTTCGCATCATTGAGAGAAAATGTGAAGTACTACGATGAACCCGAATATGCAATATTGGTTCGCACCAAAGATTTTCAGAATAATTTTACCAAAGATTTAGTCTATACAGATAAACATGGTTATGAGTTTTTATCCAATTCAAATCTCTTTGGAGGAGAGCTTATATTGCCAAATATTGGAGCATCTATTGGAAAGGTCTTTATCGTGCCCTATCTACAAGAACGAATGACTTTAGCACCAAATTCAATAATGATTAGATGTTATGAAGATATACACAAGGAATGGCTACTATATTTATTTTTATCATCATTTGGTCAAGAACAGTTACGTGTAATTTCAAGTTCTACGGCCCAAGGGAAATTTAACAAAACCGATTTAAGAACTCTTAACATTCCCATTCCTCCCATTGCAGAACAACAACGCATAGTGGCTGAAGTTAAGCGTTGGCTTGCTTTAATAGACAAAATAGAACAAAACAAATTTGCCCTGTTAGCAATTATCAAGCAAACCAAAAGCAAGATTCTTGACCTCGCCATTCATGGCAAGCTCGTGCCGCAAGACCATAATGACGAGCCTGCATCTGAATTGCTTAAACGCATCAATCCGAAGGCTGAAATCACTTGTGATAACGGGCATAGTAAGAAGTTACCCAAAGGTTGGTGTTCCACATTCATAAAAAAAATATATATTATTAATCCTAAAAATAAAGCAGATGATAACGCGGAAGCTGGTTTCATCAAAATGTCCAATATTGATAGTGGATTTACAAATCAATTCACAGTTGAAAAAAGAAAATGGTATGAGATAAAAAAGGGGTTTACTCATTTTTCTAATGGGGATATTGCTGTTGCTAAAATTTCCCCTTGTTTAGAAAACCGTAAATCAATAGTGCTACATGACTTACCTAATGGAATCGGTGCTGGTACAACAGAATTATATGTATTTAAACCGTTGTGTGTAAACCCTTTATATGGCTTGTATTTTTTCAAATCTAATTATTTTATAGAATATTGTACGAATAGTTTTAATGGAGTTGTAGGACAACAACGTGTAGCAAAAAATATGATTGAAAATCTTGAATTTAAATTGCCTCCCCTTGCTGAGCAACAACGCATTGTCTCAAAAATAGAAGAACTATTTTCTATCCTTGACGACATTCAAAAGTCCTTAGAAGCGTGATTAAACGCGCTTCTAAGACTATATTATCACCAATTTACCACTTTGTCAACAATCTTCTGCTGTTCGCTGGCAGTACGACGCAGGTAGATACGAGTGGTTTCTATGCTTTCATGCCCCATAAGGTCGGCTAATAGGGCAAGGTCGTTGAAACGGTCAAGGAAGTTCTTGGCAAAGCGATGGCGGAAGGAATGCGGGTAAACAACATCACGGTTCAGCCCGTATTTATCGGCAAAATGCTTTAGTTGTTGGGCTATGCCACGTGTCGTAATGCGCTGCCCGAATCGGTTGAGAAAGAGATAACCGCTCGTAACGCCTTTCTTTTTCAACCAAAGCAAAGCCTCGTTCCGTAAGTTTTTGGGGATATACAAACGGCGCACCTTTCCACCTTTGCTGTAAAGGTCGAGATAACCTATTTTCACGTGTTCAACCTTTATGTGCAACAACTCGCTTACACGTGCGCCAGTCGCCGCCATAAACCATACTACGAAATACCAGTCTTCATAGCCGTCAGCCTTCAACTGTGCTTTCAGAAACTTATAGTCGGCATCGCTGATGACATTCTCCAAGAAGTTCTTTTGTTGAACTTTTACAAACTTCACTTTCAGTCTGTCGTGTTTGGTAAACTCCAAATACTTGTTGATTCCCTGCAAACGGAGATTTACCGTCTGCGGTTTGAAGTTCTCCACCAAATAACCTTTGTATGCCAGCAGGTTTTTCTTGTTCACTTCCCCATAATGATTGAGAAAATAATTCACCGTCCACACATACGATGTCACAGTGTTCTTTGCCAAGTTTGTTTTGGCAAGATAGTCTTTGAATTTTGTTATCATATCACTTAATAATTTGATGAATACGATAACAATATACCGCGTTGTGCAAGTGATGATATTCAACCCAGCGTGCGAAAGGTGCTGTTTTACTTTTTAAAAGGCCATCTCTTTGTAAACACTTAATAAACAATTACTTAATGTCTTAAAATTTAGTAGTGTTTACTACCTAACGGGCATTATCCGCAGTTGCCAGAAGGATGGACGATTTGCCGGTTAGAGCAAGTCGTAGAAATCTTAGATAACCTTCGAAAACCCATTAACACAAATGAACGGAATGCACGTATAGCAAATAAACAGCAACAAGATTTGTTCCCGTATTATGGAGCAACAGGACAAGTTGGAATGATAGATGATTTTATCATTGATGGGCATTATCTGTTGCTTGGTGAAGATGGCGCGCCATTTCTTGATAAATATGCAGTTAAAGCTTATGCCATAAATGGAAAATGTTGGGTAAACAACCATGCTCACATATTAGCACCTAAAATAGATTTTGCATACCTTACTTACTGTCTTAACTATGTAGATTATTCGAAATATGTAAATGGAAGTACACGATTAAAACTTACTCAAACAGATATGCGTTCTATAGAAATTTTATTGCCGCCATTGCAGGAACAAAAACGCATAAAAGTTTTTATTCAAAATGTATTCCATTCACTTGATGCAATAATGGAGAACTTATAAGCTCTCCATTATTATATCTAACTTCTTAAATAGAATTTCTATTTTATTTATAATACGTTCTTGTTCTTGACGTGGTGGAAGGTATAACGGCATTGTAAGATATTTATCGAGGATTAAATTATGTAAACCTGTAGTTTGAGTTTGCATAGAGTTCATAACCCCAGACTGATATTTGGCTAATATATAGTAATACAAAAACTTACTTAATATAGTTTCTTTGTGCGTTATTCTTAGAACCATTGTAAAATTGCTATACGAAAATGCTCCGTCAATTCCTTCATATAAAACAGCTCTCCCGACAGGATTTTTATCACTACCTCCTGATTTTTCAACAATTAAATCGCCATTTAGTAAATGACGTTGCGAGAAAGCCCGTTGTTCTACATCAATATATTCAATATTTGAATAATCTAATTTGAAGTCTTTTGTAAAATTGGCATTGCGTATAACTCCCACATTTACAAATGGTTCTTTCTTTCCTTTCCATAAGCCATTGATATTTTCACATACATTCTTAATGGTTGTGCAAACCCATCCTGCTGGCAACTGCGTATAATGCCCGTTATCACAAGTGATTTCTGCTTTCGGATTGATGCGTTTGAGCAGTTCCGATGCAGGCTCGTCATTCGGGTCTTGTGGTACGAGCTTGCCGTGAATGGCGAGGTCAAGAATTTTGCTTTTAGTTTGCTTGATAGTGGTTTGCAAATTAGATTGGCTTTGTTCTATCACATCTATCAAAGCAAACCAACGCTCAATCTCTGCAACAATCCGTTGCTGCTCTGCAAAAGGAGGAAGAGGAAATGACATATCAGATAAGACTCCGATATATAGTTCTTTCTGATTTGTACTTCCTGCAAGATTATCTTCCAAATATTGTTGGATAAATTGGGAAGAAATATAAACATACACAAATTCGGACAAAACATCCTTTACTGTTCTTATAACAGAAATATGCGAGTCTGGTACAGTAAAAGGATATTTACCTAAACAAGTTTCGTTAAAAAGTCGCGTACGACCAACAGTCCCTGTACCTGTTGAATTAACAAGTACATCTCCTGTTCTTAGTTTATATACCTCATCCCATTTACAGATTGTGGTCGGGTCTAAAAAACGTGCTTGCTCTAAAGATATACCACCTTCCTTCAAATTACATTTTTGAGCAAAAACTGGATATGTTTTATCTGTTTCTGTATATTTGGGAGATTTACCTCGTGATAGAAATATACATAAGTCTTCCAGCTTACACCACGTCCAATTACTCGGAACCTCAAACGGCACATTCTCATAATGGGGCGTATCGGAATATTGTAAGTTGCCGCATTATTTACAGACAGCCCATAAAATAACTGCCAAACAAAAGATTCCAAGCACAATCACAGTAAATGTAGCCCAACGATTGGAAAGCCAAATACCGTCATTACTTTCAAGCATACGGGCAATACGCTTCTCATGTTCCTTTTGTAGTTCGAGTTGTTTATCCCGATGAGCCATTAGTTGCCTGCCTACTTCCACGACAAAGTTCATGCAGATGTTGTTCAAGGATTGTAGAGTTTGCGGATGCACTTGCGCTCCGATTTTCTTTGATTGTAGTTCCTTTACAGAATTGTTAAAACCAGTGATAATGCTGTCTGCACGGTCGATAGCCGTATTGAGAGCTTTGGTCGCTTGTTCCAATTCCGCAACTTTTTCTGAAAGACTGCTTGCTTCTTGCGTAGCCTTGTTTTCGTTATTAACGCTACCCATAAGGCCGTCAATGTCTATCTTGTCGGATTTACCTTTCCCTATTCCCATATCCATTTGATTTATAGTGAAACAATTATCTGTGTAAACCTTTCCTACGTCTGCAAAGACGGTTTGCCATCTGAGCGCAACGCCTTGCCCATTCGCGTTCATCCTCATCTTTATCTTTTCCCCAGCCGCTCATGTCAGAACCTCCACCGCCGCTGGATGCCGCCATACTCGTCGCACCGTCAAGGTATTCAGCGAAAAGTAGCAAGGCGGTCTTCTGCACATCTTCGATGTTTGCAAAAGGATTGTCCTCCAGCACGGAACATTCCTTACGGATAATTTCATCCGCGTCTTCTGGAATAGCTACGTGGTAATGGTGGTATTCATCCGTTGAAATGTTGTAATGCTTTACAACTGGTACCGGGCAGATTGCGTGTGCATTTTCGGGCAATGTGGTAGCTGTCCGTTTTTCTTGCTTGGCATTTGGATTTGCCAGAGTTTTCTGCTCCCCATGCAGCCGTGCCCATGTATCTTTTATCTTTGACGGCATTAGATGTCGGCCTTTGCCGAGAATGGACGATTTGTAAGCGGAATTGCCTGACAAGACAGAATAACCGCGCACATTGCCGTTGTTATCTTCTTGTATGTGTATGCCATAGCCATACTCTTTAAGTCCGGCTGCATAGCCTGCCCAACTGAACTCCGGCAACGACCGTAGCACATTCATGCACGTATCGGCAATCTTCAATCTGCGGCGTTCATAAATATCTTTCGGCTGTTCCCATCCACGCCGTTCATTTATAATGTACGCAGCCGACATTGCCCGTTCTACTATCAGGTGGTCGTCATTGACCTTTCCATCCATATCCACACGGTTCACGTCAATATGCAGGTGGGGAATGCCACTTTTTGCATCATGATGGAGCGCAACCACGTACTGGCTGTTCCTTACGTTAGTGGACTTAGCACTGGCACGTTTAGCCTTTTTCGACAGGTCAATAGAATCGAAAACTTGGATGTACTCGTTTGCCAACCTTGCCCAATCATCCAACGTCCACCCGGCGGACTCCTCTTTGGTTGGGGATATTTCCATTCTTATCACATTACGTTTGAGCGGTCTGCCCTTATTGATTGTGCTGGCAAACTCCTTTTGCTTGAGTACCATGCGTTGATACATGGCTTCCGCCGATATGTCATCTGGCAGGAAGTTCACTTTAACTATTTCGGCTCTGTCTTTATTGACCGAATAGCGGACGGCATTTCCGCCGTGACTGATGGTGGCCGCTTTTGCTATCATTTGACTGGGTATTTATTGGGTGATGTATTCCTGTATATCATTCCAACGGGCTATAAGAGGAACGGCAGCACGCATCCATTGTTCTACGAAACGAGTATCTGCAAAGTATTGCGCCCGCTTGCTGCCCTGTATAGACTTGACGGCAGCGGCTATGCGCATGAGGTCGCCCCGTGCATCGGACAGGCTGCACAGTGCTTCCACTTCCTTTTCAGTCAGCCGCCGTCTCGGTCGCTGCCCCAAAGCGCATTTGCGGATGTAGTCGCTCAATGTCAGACCACAGGTTTCGGCAAGTTCTGCAGCCTTTGCATACTCGTTATCCGTTACCCGAGCTTCCAAACGTCGGGTACGTCTTATAACTTTTTTCTCGTTTCCGTTTTTCTTTTCGTCTTCGTTTGTCGATGTCATGTCTAATATATAAGGTGGTACAACAGATTAAAATTGGTCAGCCCGTTGCGAGCTTGCGAGCGGCAGTAGTAGCTTATGTGGCATGGAAACGTGAAGCGTTTTTGTGCGACATAGGCAATTCTTGTAACAGAGCAGACACGAACGTCGGATAGGCCACAACTCACAGAATGGGCGATTTGTCTTGAGTCCTTATAACTGTCTAAAACAAACGTACTCCGCTACATTTTATCCGTAAAAAGGCGACTCTAAATCGCATCACAGATAGGCCCAACCCCCGACACAAACTAATGCTTTTCCAAAAGACCATGAATTGAAGCGTGAAAGGCCACGTTTCGCAATGCAAGAAGCCGTCTTTTGAAAGCCAATACACGGCATATTGCAACGGTATCGATTTCACTATGTTTTACGATTCATTTTTACCTTGAACGTTATCGGCCGAAATAAGGGATGAAGGAGGCTGTCCTCTGTCGCAACAGACGGAGGTGTCCGACTTTATATTTTCAGCATTTGACACATCGGTAGCAATATCGTTCCCGCCACAATCATCCTTAATCTCACAGGAATGATTGTACCGCTCTTTCATACTCACATAATACGGGTTGAGTATCTTCTGATTGTCCGCATACCACGCCGACACACAATGAATGGTGTGTATGCTCGTGCGGTTGGTCTGTTCGGATGTAACAATACCCAACCACGCCATCTTGTCAAGCAACCTTGAAACGGTTTTCTTGTCATAGCCTAAATGGGTGGCCAATTCCACTTCCGAAAGGGCAGCTTGCCCGATGTGTAGCGTTATGGTAAAGCCTTTCTTCTCGTATTTCGTTTCCTTAATAACAGCAGCGTCAATAAGGCATTTCAATACTTTCATACGGTCGATACCATATTTACTTCCTGCCAGAAAATCAAGCTGGCTACTGGAAAGCACTATACAATAATAAACGTCTTTTTTCATCTTCAACTCTATTTATTGTTCAACTAATTCTAACTGAAATTGGTCAATGAGCATTTGCAAACTCGGACACCTCTTTATCATCTTTTGAAGTGTCATTGTGGGGGTCTCGGTCATCAGCAGGAAGTCGGCTATATCCAAACCTTTTCCCTTTTGTTCGTCTGTTGCGCACCGCTCCAATATTTCACTGAAAACAACTTTTGAACAGATGGAAGAAAGCAGATGAGCTTTCTCCTGCCAAACGTTTTTTGCACCCAAGTCTGGGCATAGCATAACTGCACGGCCTTTCAATACACTAACGGTGTCAGCCTTAAAACAGCCGTGTATTCCTCCGGTGGCCAGCCATACAAAATCAGGCATGAAGTGGGTGGCAATCAAAGCGGATTTCTCACTTTCAACAATAGCAACCGCTTTTACTGGATAGTCAGCTAATAGATGTTCTCCGAACAAACATTGCTTCATGTTGAAGTGCTCAAGTCCCAACTCCGTATGCACCCAACTCACATAGCTTCTCGGTTCTTTCACCCGATGTCCTGTCACCGGATTATACAGCATAATTTTCCAGCCCGCACTCTTCCTTGTCGGTCAATCTGCCAGAACACTGTGGAACCTCCCCATTTCTTGGATGTCCCGACATGGTATAATTGGAACAGCCGAGAGGCTTCTTTTTTGCCAAACATCCCCGTAAAGAAAGAGAATAAGGGATTCTTTTCATAGTTGGTAAGTGAACGGCGCATGAAGTTGCTGTCAATGTAGTCTGTGGATTTTGGTTGTATAACTTTTGCCTGTGGTTTCCACGGCTTCCTTTCCTCCAATATAATAGGATTATCTTTGAAATAGTCCGATGGCTTGTAATGGTATTGACATGAATGTTCGTGGTCGCACCGACCTACATAATCAGGAAATATGATTTGCCCCTCTGTATCAATGTACTTGACAAAGCACTGCTTCCTTCCGCATTTTGGACAAGTCAACTTCGAGCCTCGTTTGTATTTCTGAAGTGTAAATCTATATTCAGTCATAGCCTTACATTTATAAATGCAGTCCGTGCAGTTTGCAGTTATTGCAGTTTTGCAGAAATATCGGTGCCGAAACTGCAAACTGCAAATACTGCAAGGTGCAAACAATGTGGATTATTGAAGTTTCTCATATTCGCCTCTTTTGACTTTCCTAATTACCTTTTTGGCGGCAAGGTCGTTCAACACATACATCACAGCCCTTTCCGACATTCCGACTTCTTTTCCAGCCTGGACAGCCTCGGCTGTGGTGAACAGTGACGGCACGAGGTCAAGCAATCCTTTCTTTTGTGGCTCAATACTTTCCATAATCATAAATCTCTGAATGTTGGAGTAGCAATCCTCAAAATAGGAAGTCAGCCTGATTGCCGATTTCGTAGAGTCAATATCCACAAAATCCTTATGAATCTCGCCACAAGCCCATCGGAGTATTTGGAATACTAAAGCCAGACGGGCTGCAATTATTGGTGTTTTCATTATCCGACTATCCACCAAACCATCATCTTTGATTTACCTTGTGGATTAATTCATTGCGCCAGTTTGTGAAATAAGCACCAGCCTCTGTGGAAAAGTTCAGTACGTTCTGTAAAGTACAATCATTATTCTCATCCGATATGAAACTAATCTCGCAAATACGGTTAATTATATCCTCCCACAAGGCAGAATATTTTTCAAATGATGAGGATGCGGAATCTTCATCCATTTGCCAATCAGGTATTTCCTGTGATGAAGGATAGACGAATATGATTCTATCCAACAAACCGTTGTCCTTGTAGCCTTTATCCACCAATTCATGTACACGGGTGGTCTGCATAGTGCCGACTATGTTTATAAATGGCCGTTCAATATGGATGGGTATCGGCATACTGCATCTTGACACATCGAGTGGTTTGCCGCTGAAGGCAGTCAGCAGTTGCTCTATCAGTTGTCCTTTGCTGTATTGGTTCACGGCATTGAACATTCCCATTATTTCATCCACATATACGGCTACTCCTCTCGGATTATCGTCAAGCGCACGTATAAGAGCTTCAGGAGTAAAGTCCGAAATGATGGTCCGTTTTAAAATTGGCTTAGGCGGCAATGGTGGTCTCTCGTCTTTCTTGCCTTTCTGACTTTCAAGTATTGAATCGTAATATTCCATATCTGCCTTGAATTGTTTTATGGTCTTGGCATCTCGCTTCCGTATAGGACGAAAAGCAAAATCCAACGGTGGCGTTTTCCCCATGCCAGGCCGTCCGACCAAAATCATGTATAAGATAGGGCTGCTAATCCAACCGCCACGAATGCGGATGTTGACGGCATTGCCAATGGCCGTTGATGCAGCAGCCAGAAGAGAAGCCATCGTGTATTCTAAGGAATAGTTCTCTCGACGTGACAATGCCAGAACCATGTCCTGCAACTTGTCAGGAAATGCGTCCAAAGGTATTTTGCTTCCAGTAACACCTTCAAACTCCATTCTGATGCTGTTGCACAATTCGAGCGGTTCCATTAGAACGGCCTGTTTCGTTTAGATTTGATGAATTGAGCCGCTTCGTCAGCCAATTCTTTCTGTGATTTCCGCTTACCGTCATGAAGCCATGCGTCAATCTCTGATTTGAGAAACATGATACGTTTGCCTCTCTTATGGTATGGAATTTGATGACAGCTCGTCCACCCGTAAACGGTTTGTTCCGCCGGATGGCTGGGCAGATATTCACATAGCTCTTTAAGGTTCATCCACTGGTCTGCAGATTGTGCTTGTGGAACACTATTCAGACCGTCTAATTTGGAATCAAGTTTATTCAGCTTGTCTATCATCCATGACATTGCCTTGGGCAAATCTTCAAATGTAATGTTCTTGTCGTCCATATCGTTATCAGTTGATTTTTGCCGCAAAGTAAAGGCAAATAGTAATACTGATTTATGGGTGGTAAATGCCACATAAAGAAACATCATGGGTTCATAAGAATCATAATCGAAATGCACTGATTATCAATATCTATAATAACAAATCCCATTATTAGATTTTTTCGCTTATGCCTCTTTCCATAAGGAAATCATCATCGTGTCATATAGTCGTGAATATAAAAATTGGCAGATATAAAAAGCCATCCAAGTACAAATGCAGATGGCTTATGTAATAATAGGTATGGAATAGAATTTATTGTTGGCTCGGCAAATCCAACTTAATAGTTTTGGTTGCTTCTTCTTTCTTCGCATCAACGACTTTGGCATAAATTTGAGTGGTGCGCACATTAGTATGACCAAGCATTTTACTGACTGTATAAATGTCTGTACCACCAGCTAGTTGCAGGGTCGCATACGAGTGTCTGAAGCAATGGTAGGTGATGTGCTTCGTTATTCCTGCTTCAGCAACCCATTTCTTAATTGGGCGGTTAATCCAAGACGGGTCAGGCAGTCCTGCAAAAACCAATTGTTCGCCATCCTTTCTTTCACCGCAAAGCTGGTATGCCTGTTCGGATATGGGCATATATTCAACACCTTTGGTCTTTTGTTGGGTAAAGTTCAAGCGGTAACCGCCATTAAATTCTTCAATCTCTGACCACTTCAATTTTTGTATGTCGCAATGGCGAAGTCCTGTCAATGCAGAAAATAATGAAGCACGTTTCAACAAAGGGTCACATGGAGTTTGCGCCAAACGGTTTAGCTCATCTACTGTCAAATATTCCCTACGGCTTTCTCGCCCTTGAATGCCCTTGACCTTTGCCCCAATATCAACAGTCAGATAGCCATCAATAAAAGCCTGCTTCAATGCAGCCTTGAATATTGAGAAATAAGTGGATGCCGTGTTTTGAGAGAGAGTACCATTCTTTGTTCCACCTTGTGGTGCGTTGAGAATAAATTGCCGGAACGATTCTACAAACTTTAAGTCTATATGCGAAAAAGGAATGGCATTGCCTTTTGAATAAATCTTCAGCAGTTCATATACACGGTTCCAGTTGGCGATGATAGAATCAGAACTGTGCGCATGACGGGTGCGCTGCACATGGTCAAAGTATTCAATGAAACTGCAACGGGAACGCTCTAACTGTTCTGCTTGTTCTGCATCTGTTTCAGAATATAAAGAAGCATTATCATATTCCTTCTGTCGCAGGCTTCTCACCTTATCGGCATAGATACACGATTCTTGATCTAACTGTGATTTGCATTGGATGATACCGTTCAAATCACGCTTAGGTTTATAAGTTGTCTTGCCATCCTTGTCGGTTCGGGCATTCCGCGACTTATCCCAAATGGGAGTGGTGATAGTACGGTTCAGATATTCACGCACTCTTTGGGGAGTGGGTTTGTCCGCTTGAAAAACCGGATAGGCTTCAACATACAGGTACCATTCCTCACGGTATTCCGACTTGCGGAGTTTTACCGAAACTCGTGTATTGGCCAACGCTTTCTTCATTGCTTCATTCCTTTATATAGGTTATCAATTTCTTTCTTAGGTACATAAACAAAGTTGCCTATCTGTCGGGTTGGGATAGAATATTTGCGAATATGCAGGTAGACTGTACTGTCTTCTAAATGAAACTTCTTGGATATTTCGCCGATAGTATAACAGTCTTTAGGCTCCAAGCTATATAGTTTAGCAACAGGCTTTGGTTTTGCCAGAGCTTTCTTACGTAGCGGATAGAGTTTCAGCAGTTCTTCTTTACTCACACGAATCTGGTTCGTGCCAAGGTTTATATGTGAGATAGTGCCTTTATGTATCAGACGATACAGCGTATCTTTGCTGATGCCGAACAGGGCATAGGCTTCCGACACCTTAATATAATCTTGGTGTTTCGGGATGCTCTTCACTATCTCATCCAATCGTTGGTTTCGTTTCTCCTCGTCTTTCCTACGCTTATACGCAATGTTAGAACACCGTTTCGAGCAATACCTTGATTCTATGGTCTTGGCAATAAACTCCTGACCACAGACTTTGCACTTACGCTTTATTTCAAACTTCGCTGCTGGCATAATGCTGATAATTATCTGTTTATATTAGCCTATTTATATTTTGTCGCATATTTCCTACTTTTTTATCGCGGCACAAATATGGTACAAATATACAATAAAATCCGAGAAACAAGCAAATCCATCAGAAAGTGTTAAAAACAAAACAGGGTGCAACTCATTGAGTTACACCCTGTTTTACTATCGTTGGTTATCGTTGTTTACCGATACTTATTTCACTTCCTCAAAGTCGGCGTCTTGGACGTTGTCGTTTGATTTGCCGCCGTCCTGCTGCTGTCCTGCGCCGGCGTTGCTGTTGCCAGTGAAGTCCTGGCCGGCGTTAGGTTGTGCGCCGCCCGCCTGCTGGTACATTTGTGCGCTGGCAGCCTGCATTACGCTGTTGAGGTTGTTGATGGCGTTGTCGATGGCCGTTATGTCGCCGCTCTTGTGAGCGTCGCGGAGCTGCTGGAGGGCTGACTCGATGGCAGGTTTCTGGTCGGCCGGGATTTTGTCGCCATTGTCCTTCAGGAAGTTCTCGGTGGTGAATATCATCGAGTCTGCCTGGTTCATCTTGTCCACACGCTCGCGCTCCTTCTTGTCGTTCTCGGCGTTCTGCTCGGCCTCGGCCTTCATGCGGTCTATTTCTTCCTTGCTCAAGCCTGATGAAGCCTCGATGCGGATGGCCTGCTCCTTGCCTGTGGCCTTGTCCTTCGCGCTTACGTTGAGGATACCGTTGGCGTCGATGTCGAATGTCACCTCAATCTGCGGAACACCGCGGCGCGCCGGAGCTATGCCCTCAAGGTTGAACTGGCCGATGCTCTTGTTCTGTGCGGCCATCGGACGTTCGCCCTGCAGAACGTGGATTGTTACGGCCGTCTGGTTGTCAACGGCGGTAGAGAACACCTCGCTCTTCTTGCAAGGTATGGTGGTGTTGGCGTCGATGAGCTTCGTCATTACGCCGCCCATGGTCTCGATACCAAGCGTAAGCGGTGTCACGTCGAGCAGAACGATGTCGCCCACGCCGCTCTCCTTGTTAAGGATTGCGCCCTGGATGGCTGCGCCTACGGCTACAACTTCGTCGGGGTTGACGCCCTTTGAAGGCTCCTTGCCGAAGTAGTTCTTAACCAACTCCTGTACGGCGGGGATACGGCTTGAGCCGCCCACGAGGATAACCTCGTCGATGTCTGACGTTGTCAGCTTGGCGTCGCGTATGGCGTTCTGGCACGGAACGAGGCAAGCCTGTATGAGCGAGTGTGCCAACTGCTCGAACTGTGCGCGTGTAAGGTTCTTTACCAAGTGCTTGGGCACTCCGCCTTCGGCCGTGATGTACGGCAGGTTGATTTCAGTCGTGCTTGAGCTTGACAACTCGATTTTAGCCTTCTCGGCAGCTTCCTTCAGACGCTGCATGGCCATCGGGTCTTTAGAAAGGTCAATGCCCTCGTCAGCCTTGAAGCCGTTCACGAGCCAGTCGATGATTACCTGGTCGAAGTCGTCGCCGCCGAGGTGGGTGTCACCGTTGGTTGACAGCACTTCGAACACGCCGCCGCCGAACTCAAGTATTGATATATCAAACGTACCGCCGCCAAGGTCGAACACGGCGATTTTCATGTCCTTATTTGCCTTATCTACACCGTAAGCCAAAGCCGCAGCCGTAGGTTCGTTGACAATACGGCGCACATTGAGGCCGGCTATCTGTCCGGCTTCTTTCGTTGCCTGACGCTGAGAGTCAGAGAAGTATGCCGGCACGGTGATAACAGCGTCTGTCACCTCCTGTCCGAGATAGTCCTCGGCGGTCTTCTTCATCTTCTGCAGTATCATGGCCGATATTTCCTGCGGAGTATACTTACGCCCCTCGATGTCCACGCGCGGGTATCCGCCTTCGTTGACAACCGAGAACGGCACGCGCTCAGCCTCTTTGCGGCTCTGCTCGTAAGTCTCGCCCATGAAACGCTTGATTGAGTAGACGGTGTTCTTCGGGTTTGTGATGGCCTGGCGTTTTGCCGGATCGCCGATTTTACGCTCACCGTCTTTAACGAAGCCAACTACTGAAGGAGTTGTGCGCTTACCTTCGCTGTTAGCTATTACAACCGGTTCGTTGCCCTCGAATACGGCAACGCATGAGTTAGTTGTTCCTAAGTCGATTCCAATAATCTTTCCCATAATTATTTCGTTTTTTATTATTTTCTTGTTTTGACATTGCGCGGTTCTTTAATCTTAAGGGATGTAAGACCTATCGGCATCCACACCCATAAGGCCGCACTTGTCGTCACATATTATTGAACAAAACGTATGCCAAACGTGAAGAAGTGCCACGGCATCTGACATTTTGTCGCAAGTTGTCCAGCGTTTTCATGCCTTACTGACAAATAACGTGCCATTCTTTAAGACCTCCACATGAAGACATGAGAGCTTGACTATCATAGGACTGCATCTTTCTTCATTATTCTTTATGGCCATTCCTGCAGATGTTCCCTTTTATCACAAGCGCAGCTTCACCCCGGCGTTGAACACGAAGCCCTCGAGCGGGGCGTAGATGTCGCGAAACTCCGGGTTGGTGACAGTGCCGTTATAGATGGTGTCGAAGCGCGTCTGACGGCGGTCGGTGAAATTCTCGAAGTTGGCGAACACGGAGAAGCGTTCCCAGATTTTCTCCACCATCAGGCCGAACATGGTGTAAGGTTTGCCCTCGCGGCCGTCGCTAAGTTCCTGCTTGCTGTAATAATAAGACTCAAGGCCTACGCGCCATTTGTCCTCAACCTCGTACATCAAGATGGCGTTCACCCTGTGGCGGGGCGTCAGGTAGTTGCGGTGAGGCCGGCCGCCGTCGTGGGTGCGGGCGTCGGTGAATGTGTAGCCGAGAAACAGGTGGAAGTCCTTGTAGCCGAGCTTCACGTTGGTTTCTGTGCCCTTGGTGTCGATGTGCCCGCCTATGTTTTCCATGCGGAAGAGGCCGTTGCCGGCTGATTTCATCAGCAGCGGATTGTCTATGTAAGTATAGAAGAACAGCTGGTTTATGGCAAACGACACTTCGTCACCGAACAGCGAGGTGACATAATTGATGTCCCAGTTGGCCCCGTAGCTGCGCTCCAGCTTGTTGGTGCTCTCGTCAATGGGCATCACGTTGCGGTATTGCATCCTCTCGGTGTCCTCGGTGAAGATGGTCGGAGCCTTATAGCCGAAACCTCCGCCGATGCGCGACGACAGTCCGCCGCCGGCCTTGAACAGGGCCGAGAGGCGCGGCAGCACGGCCCAGCCGTAATCAAAGACGTAATCGGCGCGCAGCCCCGCCTCAACGTCGAGCCACTTGGCGGCGGCCCATGTGTCCTGGACGAAGCCGCCGGCTACGGTCTGCGCATAGTCGCGCTTGCCTGTGGCGTCGTGGCTTTTCTCGTTGAAGTCGTCAGTCCAGAGGTTCAGCCCGGCCACCCACTCGTTACGCTCCGCCGTGTGTGCAAACGACGCCTCGGCGAACGTTGACAGATGGTTGCCGTCGAAGGTGTATCCGGGCACGGTTATCTTCCTGTCGTAATACGTGCCGCTGGCCTTCACCACGAGCCTGTCACCGGCGCCAAACCTGTGTGTCAGCGCAGCTTGCAGCGAGTGGCGTTGCGTCTCGTTGCGCTCAAAGTAAGAGTGAATGTCGTCGCCGTGGCCTTCCACATATTTTATGTCGCCGCCCGTGCGCCTCTCGAACATGGTGTTCAGGCTCACGTTAAGGTCGGTCTTTTCTGAGAAATACAGGAAGAGCTTGGGGTTGAATGTGAAGCGGTCGAACTCCGGTATGGCCGTGAAGCCCGTGTCTGACGGGTCGTAGGCCCAGTTGCGGTTGTAAGAGAACAGCATCGTAGTGCCCACCTTGCCGAACCTTTGACTGTAGAAAGCGCTTGCGTCAAGGCCCTTGCCTGACGTGCCGTTGAGCAGGAAGCTCAGCTCACGTTTTTCTCCGGGGGTCTTTGATATTAGGTTGACGAGACCCGCTATCGCGCCCCCGCCGTAAAGAGTTGACGACGAGCCTTTGATTATCTCCACCTGTTTCAGGTCGAGCGGCGGCGTCTGCAACAGCCCCAAGCCGCTTGCCGCGCCTGCGAACGTGGGGAAGCCGTCCTTCAAAATCTGCGTATAACGACCGTCAAGACCCTGTATGCGTATTGCCGCGTTGCCCGATATGGCCGACGTCTGTTGCGTGGCTATGCCGGTGCTTTCGCTCAACAGCATACGTATGTCGCCCGGCTTCATGCTCGCCTTCTCGTCAAGTTCCTCGCCTGAAATGAACTCTATGCGCGTAGGTACATTCTCAATGGTGCGCGTCCCGCGTGTCGTCTGCACCACGATTTCACCAAGTTCCTCCTCGTCTTCGCACATGGTTACGGTAAGCGTGGCGTCCGACGTGAGGGGGAATGTCAGCTTCTCGGTCTTGTCCTCGTAACCAATGTAGCTGAAGGTGATGCTGCGTTCGCCGTCGGGTATGCCCTCTATTGTCATGTTACCGTCAGCGTCAGAGACGGCAGTTATGTCCGTCCCCTCCACCTTAGCCGTCACTCCGATTAATGTCTCGCCGCCCTCGGCCTCTTTTATGGTAGCCTTAAGCGTGTTTTGGGCATACGTGCCCTGCGCCCACGCCGCAACGGCGATGAGCGCGAATATAGCTTTTTTCATTGTTTTTTCGCAGTTTAAAATGTTATGAAAGTCTTGTTCTTTTACCCCATAATGCCGGTCTGTCATGGCCGTGGGTTGAAAAAGAACGTACCACCCTACCCCGCCGCCGTGGCGCAACCACACAGACGGACGCAGCGCAGCGTCAGTACGCACGGCGCGTGTACACCGTCGGTCGGGGCTGTGAAATGTAATAGACGTGTGTAAAGGTGTCAGGCTCTTGGCGGTCGCCAGATTGACGGATGATAAACTGCGACAAAACTGTCGTCGTAAAAGAAAACCACGTGCGCCGTAAATGTCTCCACAGGCTTGCTGAAGACCACGATTTCGGGCCGGACGCAGCCGGGGCACGTGCTACAATGCATGAAAGGCGAACAGCAGTCGCAACATCCGGCGTCATCACCGCCTACATGCCGGCAGTCGCACTCGCCCCCGGCATCTGCGAACAAACATTTGTCGACGAGAAAGCATGGCAGCGTTGACAACGCCACTACCATGCCTGCAAACAATATCGACAAATATTTGGCCATTACCTTTGTTGTTGTTTCAGTCTGCAAAGATACTTGATTTATACGCAGCCGACAAACACATGCACTTTGTTTTATGACTTTTTTTGCGCGTTATTTGGCACACATCGGCCGGCAGGGCAACCAAACAACGCCACACCCCGCCACGGCGGCACGAGAGACACATGACAGCCAGGGAGACACCGGCTGGCGCGACGCCCTACAAAACACGGCCTTACGCAACGCAAAAGGCCGCATGTCACGACGCGGAAAAGCATCTTTTGAAGCCTAAAAGACGGTCTTTTGCAACACATTGACCCTCAACACGTTACACAGCACACAGACAGACGTCTCAACAGATGTGGCACAAAGCGCGTCAAGGTGATGTCATCTTGACGCGCAAAATCGCACACTGGATGCACTGTTTGTCATATTTTAACCTAAAATACGGCAAACAGACCAAATATTTATGCCGTCGGCGTGCAACGGTGTCGATTTAAATTATTAATTTTGCAGCCGTTAATACGTATTATATTTATGAATCTTGACATTCTTACGGCCATATCCCCCATCGACGGGCGATACAGGTCAAAAACGGCGCAGCTTGCCGACTATTTCTCTGAGTACGCGCTCATACGTTACCGCATACGTGTGGAGATTGAATATTTCATCGCCCTGTGCGAGCTTCCGCTACCCCAACTCAAGGACTTCGACCTGTCGCTGGCCCCGCGCCTGCGCGACATCTACCTGAAGTTCGACGAGGCCGGGGCGGCCCGTGTGAAAGAAATTGAAAGCGTGACCAACCACGACGTGAAGGCCGTGGAGTACTATATCAAGGAACAGTTTGACGCCATCGGCGGACTTGACAAATACAAGGAGTTCATCCACTTCGGCCTCACTTCGCAGGACATCAACAACACATCGGTGCCCCTCTCGATAAAAGAGGCTCTCGACGAGGTGTACATCCCCCTGCTGAAAGAACTCATACAGCAGCTCCAGGAGTATGCCGACGAGTGGAAAGACGTGCCCATGCTGGCCAAGACGCACGGCCAGCCGGCCTCTCCGACGAGGCTCGGCAAGGAGGTGATGGTGTTCGTCTACCGCCTCACCGAACAGCTAAGGCAGCTCGAAGCGTGCCCCGTGACGGCCAAGTTCGGCGGCGCGACGGGCAACTACAACGCCCACCACGTGGCCTACCCCACGTATGACTGGCGCGCGTTCGGCGACAAGTTCGTCAGCGAGAAGCTCGGGATGAAGCGCGAACAGTGGACAACGCAAATCAGCAACTATGACTGCCTCGGCTCCATCTTCGACGCCCTGCGCCGCCTGAACACCATAATAATCGACCTCGACCGCGACTTCTGGATGTACATCTCGATGGAATACTTCAAGCAGAAAATCAAGGCCGGCGAGGTTGGTTCAAGCGCGATGCCGCACAAGGTGAACCCCATCGACTTCGAGAACAGCGAGGGCAACCTCGGCATCGCCAACGCCATACTCCAGTTCCTGGCGGCCAAACTGCCCGTCAGCCGCCTCCAGCGCGACCTCACCGACTCGACCGTGCTGCGCAACGTGGGCGTGCCCTTGGGCCACGGCATGATAGCCATGCAAAGCACGCTGAAGGGCCTGCGCAAGCTCATACTCAACGAGGACAAGCTCAACACCGACCTCGACGACATGTGGGCGGTGGTGGCCGAGGCCATACAGACCATACTGCGCCGCGAGGCTTACCCGCATCCTTACGAGGCGTTGAAAGCACTTACGCGCACCAATAAGAAGATGACCGAGGAAACAATACATGAATTTATCAACGGACTGAACGTAAGCGACGAGGTGAAAGCCGAACTGATGGCCATCACGCCGCACAATTATACGGGAATGTAAATAACTGATGATTGAAAATTCTGAATTGATAATTATGATTACCCCTGTTTGCCGAGGGCTTTCGGGACAAGAGACAATAAGGTAATCATAATTATCAATCATCCATTCTCAATTGCAAATAGAATACTAACCGCCGTGAGGCATTAACTTTTAAGATTATGTCAGAAGAATTGGAAAACAAGAACGAGAATTTGTCTGCAGGGCAAACCGAAAGCAGCCGTGAGGGCTACAAGCAGACTGAAGGCTTTAACAATCAGAGAGGCGACAGGCCGATGCGCCCGAGGATAAGGGTGCAGCGCACCTATACGCCAAACCGCAGTTACAACAACGAAGAGGGCGGCTTCCGTCCCGAAGGCTTTGGCGCAGGCCTGCAGCAAGGCGCGGGGCAGCGCACTTACCGTCCGCGATACAACGCCGGACAGCCGGGAGCGCACCAGCCGCACTACAACAAGGAGGGCGAAGAGGGCTACCAGCCGCGCCAGTCGCAGTACGGACAAAGGCCGCAGACGGGCTACCGTCCGCGATATAACGCCAACCAGGGCGAAGGCGGATACCAGCCCAGGCAGTCGCAGTACGGCCAGAGGCCGCAGACAGGCTACCGTCCGCGCTATAACGCCAACCAGGGCGAGGGCGGATACCAGCCCAGGCAGTCGCAGTACGGCCAAAGGCCGCAGACGGGTTACCGTCCGCGATACAACGCCAACCAAGGCGAGGGCGGATACCAGCCGCGCCAACAGGGATACCAGCGCGGCGGATACCAGCGCAACCAGTACGGACAGCCGCGCCAAGGTGGATACAACCGCCAGGGCGGATACCGCCAGCGCACGCCTGACTACGACCCGAACGCAAAGTACAGCCTGAAGAAACGCATAGAATACAAGGAGGAACACATCGACCCGACAGTGCCCGTGCGCCTCAACAAGTTCCTCGCCAACGCAGGAATATGCAGCCGCCGCGAGGCCGACGAATACATACAGGCGGGCGTGGTGAGCGTCAACGGCAAGGTTGTTACCGAACTTGGAACAAAGGTCTTGCGCACTGACGAGGTGAAGTTCCACGACCAATTGGTGAAGATGGAGAAGAAAGTATACGTCCTCCTGAACAAGCCGAAAGACACGGTGACCACCAGCGACGACCCGCAACAGCGCAAAACCGTGATGGACTTGGTGAAAGGTGCATGCCCGGAGCGCATCTACCCCGTAGGAAGACTTGACCGCAACACTACTGGTGTGCTGCTTCTCACCAACGACGGCGACTTGGCCAGCAAGCTGACTCACCCGCAATTCCTGAAGAAGAAGGTGTATCACGTGTTCCTTGACAAGAACGTCACCGCCCACGACATGCAGCAGATAGCCTCCGGCATCACGCTTGACGACGGTGAAATACACGCCGACGCCATCGAATACGCAAGCCCGACGGACAAGAGCCAGGTGGGAATAGAGATACACAGCGGCAAGAACCGCATAGTGCGCCGCATCTTCGAACACCTTGGATACAGGGTTGTGAAACTCGACCGAGTACTCTTCGCCGGACTGACAAAGAAGAACCTGCGCCGCGGCGACTGGCGTTTCCTGACCGAAAAGGAAGTTGACATGCTGCGCATGGGAGCCTTTGAATAATCATATTTTAATTGTAGGATTGAGAATTGGGAATTGAAAATTGTGATTACTTTTACTTACCAAGACATCGCCTAAGGCGCAGGGTAATCATAATTTTCCATTCTCAATTTTCAATTACCGATTTAATAAAAATACGAAATGGAAAAAATCAAAAGGACAAAAGTAGTGGACGTGCTGCGTCGCACTGACTTCGGAACAATAGTAAACGTGCGCGGATGGGTGCGCACCCACCGCAGCAGCAAGTCGGTTGACTTCATCGCGCTGAACGACGGCTCAACAATCAAGAACGTACAGGTTGTTGTTGACCCGTCAAAGTTCGACACGGAAACACTGAAACAGATAACGACCGGAGCATGCATCAACGTGAACGGCGAATTGGTAGAGAGCCAGGGAGCGGGCCAGAGCGTAGAGCTGCAATGCCGCGAGCTGGAGGTTTACGGCCTCTGCGGCAGCGACTACCCAATGCAGAAGAAGGGGCAGAGCTTCGAATACATGCGCCAGTACGCCCACATGCGCCTCAGGACAAACACCTTCGGGGCCGTGATGCGCATACGCCACAACATGGCCATAGCCATACACAAATACTTCCATGACCACGGCTTCTTCTATTTCCACACGCCGCTCATCACCGCGAGCGACTGCGAGGGCGCGGGACAGATGTTCCAGGTGACAACGAAAAACCTCTATGACCTGAAGAAAGACGAGGACGGGAAAATCATTTACGATGACGACTTCTTCGGAAAGCAGACCTCGCTGACCGTCAGCGGACAGCTTGAGGGCGAGTTGGGCGCGACCGCATTGGGCGCAATTTACACTTTCGGCCCTACGTTCCGCGCCGAGAACTCAAACACTCCACGCCACTTGGCGGAGTTCTGGATGATTGAGCCAGAGGTCGCTTTCATCGACCTTGACGACCTAATGGACCTCGAGGAGGACTTCATCAAGTATTGCGTGCAGTGGGCTTTGGACAACTGCAAGGACGACCTTGAGTTCCTGAACAAAATGATTGACAAGTCACTGCTCGACCGCCTCAACTCTGTTGTAAGCGAGGAGTTTGTCCGCCTTGAGTACACCGAGGGCATACGCATACTTGAGGAGGCGGTGAAGAACGGCCACAAGTTCGAGTTCCCCGTATCATGGGGCATGGACTTGGCCAGCGAACACGAGCGTTACCTGGTAGAGCAGCACTTCAAGAAGCCTGTCATCATGACCGGATACCCGAAGGCCATCAAGGCGTTCTACATGAAAATCAACGACGACGGCAAGACCGTGCAGGGCACGGACGTGCTGTTCCCGCAAATCGGAGAAATCATCGGAGGCAGCGTGCGCGAAGAGAACTACGACAAGCTGATGGGCGAAATCGAGGAGCGCAACATCCCGATGAAGGACATGTGGTGGTATCTCGACACCCGCAAGTACGGCACATGCCCCCACGGAGGCTTCGGACTGGGCTTCGAGCGTCTCATCCTGTTCGTTACGGGCATGCAGAACATACGCGACGTCATCCCGTTCCCGCGTACGCCGAAGAACGCTGAATTCTAAGTTTTTCGTAGCAGACAAGTAAACAAGTGACAAGCAGACAAGGTAATCAGCCTTGCCGTTTGCCGCTTGTTTGCCAGCGTTGCAAACCTACTTGCCTGCTCGTCACTTGTTTACTTGTCTGCTGAAAATATGAACAACGACGAACTCATGCGCGAGGCCATAAGGCTCTCGATTGAGAACGTGGCCAACGGTGGCGGCCCGTTCGGTGCCGTCATAGCGCGCGACGGCGAGATAATAGCCACGGGCGTGAACCGTGTGACGGCCAACAACGACCCTACCGCACATGCGGAAGTGAGCGCGATACGCAGCGCGTCGCAACGGTTGGACACGTTCAACCTGTCTGACTGCGAGATTTTCACGTCGTGCGAACCGTGCCCGATGTGCCTCGGCGCAATCTACTGGGCAAGGCTCAAGAAGGTATATTATGCCAACACGAAGGCTGACGCCAAGGCCATCGGCTTTGACGACTCGTTCATCTACGACGAGCTTGCCCTGCCGCAAGACAAGCGCAAGCTGCCCGCCGAGGCCATGCTCCGCAACGAAGCCATCAAGGCTTTCGAGGCATGGCAAGGCAAGGAAGACAAGACAGAATACTGACAAACACCAGTTTAAAACCTAAAAGGCGGACACTTCAAACAGCGTCCGCCTTTTATTTTCATCCATTTCATAAAGCGTTAACAGTCAAGCTGTTGCAAAACGCCCTGCAAAAGGCAGCCGTTTACAGCGCAATATGCGCCAAAACGCAAGGCGAAAGGCCATCTCTTACAGCACGAAACGCCTTAATCCACATCCGGGTGAATTGGGGGAACATCAATGGTACAAATAAAAATGGATATACCTGCAAATCGCCACAGGGCACGCTTGACAGCTTGCGGATGTCCACAGGGGAAAAATGGCTTACAGCCAAACTGATGTTCCACAGTAAAAAAATGGCGTATATCGCATCGCGATACACGCCATTTTACATCTCACAACGCCCCAAACGGAGCAATCAGGTCCTGACGATGTTGCGCCCGGCATCAATCCTCAGGAATATGAAAAGCAGGATGGTGAAGCCCCAAAGAGACGAACCGCCATAACTGAAGAATGGCAGCGGGATGCCGATGACGGGCGTCAGGCCAAGCACCATGCCGACATTTATGAACACATGGAACAGGAATATGCTCAACACGCAATAGCCGTAAATGCGGCCGAACTTGAACGTCTGCCGCTCGGCCAGCTTGATTAGCCGCAATATCAGGGCGAGGAACAACAACAGCACACTTGCCGAACCGATAAAGCCTTCCTCCTCGCCTACGGTGCAGAAAATGAAGTCGGTGTCCTGCTCGGGCACAAACTTCAGCTTGGTCTGCGTCCCGTTCAGGAAGCCCTTGCCCTTCAGTCCGCCCGACCCGATGGCGATTTCGCTCTGATGCACATTGTAACCCGCGCCTGAAAGGTCTTCGTCAAGGCCGAGCAAGACGTTGATACGCACACGCTGGTGAGGCTTCAGCACGTTGTTGAGCATATAGTCGGCCGAATAGAAGAAGGCTATCGAGCCGACCGCGAACAACGCGATGAAGAAATAATTGCGCGCGCGCTGCCTCAAGGCGTTGTAAGCCAAATGGCCTATAAGGAACAAGCTGGCCGCCAACTGCACCCACACGATGTCGAAAGGAATGACAAACTCGGCGAAAAGAAACGCAAGGAGAGTGGCCCCGATAGTGTAACCTATCATGACAAGAGCCTGACGCTTGTCCTTGCAATAGGCATAGACCATGGCTGACGAGAACACATGCACAAGCAGCAGGACAACGAACTTGCCCACTGACGTGCCCGTGTCAAGCAGCAATGTTTGCTCGTAACGTATGCCGACAACAAAGTAAACAATCATCGCCACGCCCGTAAACAGCACGCTGCCAGGCATCCCCTCACGGTAAAACATAAGGAAGAAAGCGATGTAGACGAGGGCTGAACCCGTCTCTTTCTGCGCCACGATGAACAGCATTGGCAGCAGGACTACGGCGCAGGCGGTGGCAAAGTCCTTCCAACGGTGGATGTTGAAGCCGTACGAACTCATCAGCTTCGCCACAGCCAAGGCCGTGGCGAACTTGGCGAACTCGGCCGGCTGAAGCCTCAACGGCCCCAACACGAGCCATGAGCGCGAGCCTTTGATTTCGTGGGGGTTGAATATCGTGACAAAAAGCAGCAACAAAAGCACTGCGTAAACAATGTAGGCGAACGTGTCATAAAACCTGTCGTCGAGCATCAGCAGCACGAAGCCAAGGCAAACCGACGTGCCAATCCAAACAATCTGCATGCCCGAACGCGTGCCAAGGCTCAGGATGTCAGTGTCGCCGTAAGTGTAGCTTGCGCCGCACACGCTCAGCCATCCGAACGCTAAGAGCGCAAGGTAAATGCCAATAGTCCACCAGTCTAACGAGCGCAACACGCTCGGCTGTTTATCTGTTTGCCGCACCATAAGATATACGCCTGTGTTGGAAGTCATCCGCCTTCTTCTCCGATTCCGGCGAAAGCTTTCCGTTAATGTATTGTTCCATCATCAACGCGCCGATAGGCACGCCGTATTCCGCGCCGAAACCGCCGTTCTCCACATATACCGCAATGGCGATTTTCGGGTTGTCCATAGGCGCAAAGCCCATGAAAATCGAGTGGTCTTGCCCGTGGTTCTGCGCCGTACCGGTCTTTCCGCAGACCTCGTAATCAGCCCTGTTGGCGGCATGGCACGTCCCGCTGACCACCGAGCGGCGCATGCCGGCCACGATGTAATCGTATGCCTTGCGGTCGGCCTTGGTGTAATGACGCTCCGCATATTTCGCGTCAAGCTGCCCGCCTTCCACCTTGCGCACTACATGCGGAATGTAATAATAACCACGGTTGGCTATCGTCGCGCCGAGATTGGCTATCTGCAAAGGCGTAAGCAGCACTTCGCCCTGGCCTATCGCGATGCTGATTACCGTCAGGCCGTTCCACGAACCGTTGTAAGCCTTGTCGTAATACTGCGCGTTTGGTATCAAGCCGCGTTTCTCGCCGTACAGGTCAACACCGAGCTTGTAGCCAAAACCCATGCTCACCATGTAGTCACGCCAGATGTTCATGGCGTCTTGCACGGTCTTGTACTTGCGGCGGTTGCCCAGCATGTAATACAAGCCCCAGCAGAAATAGCCGTTGCAAGACGTACCGAGCGCGGGAATGAGGCTTATCGGCGACGCGTGGCCGTGGCATCCCACATGAAGTCCGCGGCAATAGAATCCGTGGTGGCAGGGATACGACGTGCCCGGGGTGACTATCCCCTCGGTCAAGAAAGTGAGGCCTTGGGTGGTCTTGAACGTTGACCCCGGCGGATACACACCCATTATCGAGCGGTTAAGCAACGGCTTCCACGGGTTGCGGGCAAGCGCGACATGGGCCTTGCTGCGGTTGCGCCCCGACATCGTGCGCAGGTCGTATGTAGGTGAGGACACCATGCAAAGCACCTCGCCCGTTGACGGTTCGATGGCCACAATGCTGCCAATCTTGCCCTCAAGAAGCCTCTCGCCGAGTGCCTGCAGGTTGACATCTATGCTCAAAGTAAGGTCTTTGCCCGGCACGGGGCGACGGTCGAACCGGCCGTTCATGTAACTGCCCTGTATCCGTCCGTGGGCGTCGCGCAGCAAAACCTGCACACCCTTTTCCCCACGCAACTGCTCCTCGTAATACTTCTCCACGCCTTGCTTGCCAATGTAATCGCCAAGCTGGTAATAAGAATCGCCCTCTATGTCTGATTCCGAAACCTCTGCGACATCGCCAAGCACATGCGCCGCGTATGGCGTGGTGTACTGCCTGACACTGCGACGCTGGACATAAAAGCCGGGGAAACGGTAAATCTTTTCTTGAAAAACACTGAACTCTTTCTCCGAAAGCTGGCTCATGAACATCTGCTGGGTGAACGGAGAGTAGCCTGGATTCTTGCTTTTGTTCTTGATTTCGGCCATGCGGGCGTCGAAGAATTCACGCGATATGCCAAGCGAACGACAGAACTCAAGCGTATCCAAACGGCCCTTCTCCTCATTCATCACGACCATTATGTCATACGCATTCTGGTTGTAGACCAACAGTTTGCCGTTGCGGTCGGATATGACGCCGCGTGCCGGATACTCGACTTTTTTCAGGAAAGCGTTGCTGTCAGCGTTTTTCTTGTAATCATCACTCATTATCTGCAAGGTGAAAAGGCGTATGATGTAGACAAAAATTATGACGACAGCCACGCCGCCAACGACGTATCGCCTGTTTCCAAGTCCGTAATCATTGTCCATAAAAAGCCTCCTTGCATCCTAAAAAACGCCTCTTACTTTTTCCCAACATTATCGATGGCGATGATAAGAATGGACGTAAGCAACATGCTTCCGCCTATATTCTTAGCCCATTGCAGCCAGTTGAAGAAACTAAAAGCCTCAACCGAGAAAAACACAAGGCAGAAAGCAAACACACAAATGACAGTATAATAAACGTAACGAGCCATGCCAAGCGACCTTATGGCCGGCTTCATGTCGTCAGGGCTGTCGCGTTGCACAAACAGCTCGAACACGTATGGCTGTATCAGGCCAAGGAATGTGGCCGACGAGGCGGCTACTCCGGGCGTATTTGAAAACACGTCAACGCAAAGCCCCAACGCGAAACTCCACAACAGGATGCCCCACTTGGGATAGCCACGCCTGAACGACATGATGAAATATATGTACAGCAAAGGCGTTGCGCAGCCAAAAAGGTTTACACGATTTAGCACCAACGCCTGAACCACGCATAAGACAATGAACGTAAAAAGAAGCCTTATTATTTCCATACTCATTCCTTGCAGCTTCTAATCCTGCTTCAAACTCAATGAATCTTGGGCATTGCGCAACAAGTCGATGCGTTCCTCCATCGCCGTATTGTCTATCACGCAAACGTCCCTGAGATTGCCGAAATCCACCGCCAAACGCACCTGGACACGGTAAGAAAGACCGTCACGCGAATTGTAAACGTGGAGAATCTGCCCCGCAATTATTCCGGGAGGGAATATCGACGAATATCCGCTTGTCTCGACAAGGTCGCCCAAACGGAAGTGCGCATGGCGCGGAATGTCGTCAACGTATGCCAAATCCGCCGCGCCGCCAGTCCAATGCAAATATCCGTAATACCCTCTATTGCGTATCGTTACGCTGATGTTCGACTTGGAATTAAGCACCGGTATGACAATCGCATAATGCTCTGAGACCATATAAACCACACCGACAACACCATTGCCACATGCCACTCCCATGTCCTTGCGAACTCCGTCGGCACGCCCCTTGTCAATGGTTATGAAGTTGTCGCGCTTGTCACAAGAGTTGGCCACAACCTTTGCGGGTATCAACTTGTAATCTTTCAACACCTGCTCATGCGTGCGGACAAGCCACGTGGAGTCGCCAGTCTCAGAGTGAACCTGCTCTGACAGCTTCCTGACAGTCTGCTCCAGATACAGGTTGCGCTTGTTAAGCTGCTCGTTGATTTTCGTCAAACTGAAATAGTTTTTTATGTCGGCGTCAATCTCGTAGACCTTCCCAGCCACGACATTAGCCGATGAAAACCACACGCTGCCCTGGTAACTGTTGAACTTGAAGAGCAGCACGAAACTGACAACTTCAAGCACAACAAAGACAAACCAATGATTGTATTTTTTGAGAAATTCAATCAGGTTACGCATCGTTTACCTCATCAGGAAAGAGAAACGGTCAACGTTCTTCAGGGCGATGCCCGTTCCTTTGGCTACACTATGCAACGGGTCATCCGCAACGTGGAACTGAATCTTTATCTTGTCAGTGAGCCTCTTGTCGAGTCCACGCAACAAGGCACCACCACCGGTAAGGTAAATGCCGTTCTTGACGATGTCCGCATAAAGCTCAGGCGGAGTCTTCTCCAACGCTGAAAGCACGGCGTTCTCGATTTTGGCGATGGTTCGGTCAAGGCAGTGGGCGATTTCCTGATAGCATACAGGCACCTCCATAGGCAACGCAGTCACCTTGTTCGGCCCATGCACCACATAATCTTCCGGTGCCTCTTCGCCAAGGTCTGTCAAAGCAGAACCCACATGTATCTTAATCCTCTCGGCCATACGCTCGCTCACCTTAACGTTGTGCTGCTTGCTCATATACTCCTGGATTTCAGCCGTGAGGTCGTCGCCGGCGGTACGTATAGAGTTGTTCGACACGATGCCGCCAAGCGAAATGACAGCAATCTCGGTGCTACCTCCACCAATGTCCACAATCATGTTGCCTTCAGGAGCCTCAACGTCAATGCCTATTCCGATAGCCGCTGCCATTGGCTCGAATATAAGATAGACGTCACGCCCGTCGGCATGCTCGGCAGAATCGCGCACGGCACGCAGCTCAACCTCGGTAGAACCAGAAGGAACGCCGATAACCATACGCAACGAAGGAGAGAACAGGCGGCTGCCTGTGTGAACCATCTTTATCAGCCCGCGCATCATCTGCTCACAGGCTGTGAAGTCAGCAATCACGCCGTCACGCAAGGGGCGCACGGTGCGAATGTTGTCGTTAGTCTTCTCATACATCATCTTGGCCTTTTCGCCTACGGCAATCATCTTGTCCGTGCGGCGGTCCAAGGCCACAACCGACGGCTCGTCAACAACTATCTTATCATCACTGATAATGATGGTGTTGGCCGTTCCGAGGTCCATCGCAATCTCTTGGATAAATGAAAAAAATCCCATAATTCTTTAAATCACAATTCACAAATCACAATTCGCTATAGGGCAATCACAACAATCCTTTTCCCTCAATCCACTACCTACAACCTGAATGCGGCACGCTCTACACACTTGCCGCACCGACTGACGACAGATTACAAATCAAGAATTGAACCAGTTGTGTATCGCCGTGTCATAATGGCTGCTTACGCCGAAAGCACGTGTGGCGAACATCCGGCGGTCTTCAATGTCGGTCTGCGCGCCCTTCTTGTTGAGAATGTCAAGCAACACGCCATACTCAGCCTTGCTCGGAACAATCACAACATCCTTGAAGTTCTTTGCCCCGGCGCGTATCAGCGAAATCCCGCCTATGTCGATTTTCTCAATTATGTCAGCCTCCGAAGCTCCGCTCGCCACTGTCTGCTCAAACGGATAGAGGTCAACTATTACAAGGTCGATTTCAGGTATGTCATACTGAGCCATCTGCTCTTTGTCGCCTTCGTTGTCGCGGCGCGCCAATATGCCTCCGAATATTTTGGGATGAAGCGTCTTCACGCGGCCACCGAGTATCGAGGGATAAGAAGTAACGCTCTCAACCGTCTGGCACTCGTAGCCCAACGACTCGATAAACTTCTGCGTTCCTCCTGTTGACAAGAATTTCACACCTTCAGCATTGAGCTTCGCGAGAAGCTCGTCAAGCCCGTCCTTATGGAATACTGAGACGAGCGCGGTCTTGATTTTTTTAGTTCCGGCCATACCTTGTTATATAGTAATTGTTTTTAGAGTGCAAAGATAATGCAAAATTTCAAATTAGCGACACGAAAGAATAAATACTTTTATTTTTTGAATTACAGCCATTGAAGAAACGTGCATACGCCTGGCATACCCAACTAATGCAAAGAGAACCGCGAGTTGAAAAACCACCCAGTCCGCCAACGGCATCCGCAAGGCAGCCTCCAGTCCGCGACGCATAAAACAAATACCCCGCAACACAAAATGCGCTGCGGGGAACTTCCTGTGGGCGTTGAGGGAGTCGAACCCCCGACCCTCTGCTTGTAAGGCAGATGCTCTAAACCAACTGAGCTAAACGCCCTTGCTTGTTGTAAGCGTGTGCAAAGGTATGGCTTTTATTTGAAACGGCCAAATTTTTCGCCATGTTTTTTCGTTCTTTTCACAAAAAAGACGCCCTGCTGCGGCAGGACGTCTTTTTTATTAATCCTAAAACCCAATATTACTTGGCTATTTCAACTGTTGCGCGGCGGTTGTAAGAAGGAGGAACGAGAGTGTCAACTCCACCCTTGGCTTCAATCCTGATGTTCTCTCTCTTGACACCCATCTTGACGAGTTCGTCGGCTACAGTCTCGGCACGCCTCTGTGAAAGGTCGCGGTTGTAGTCTGCAGGACCTGTCGCGCTGTCAGCATAACCAGTAACAACCAGTGTTGCGTTGTTGTCCTTAGAATAGTCGGCAAGGTTCTTCACGTTGACGAGGTCTTTCCTTGAAGCAATCTTCGACTTGTCAAGATTGAAGAACACTGAAACCGGAGTGGTGACATATTCTTTCTCAACCTTAACCGCAGGCTCAGCCTTCTTGTTGGCAAGCTCGCTCTTCAGGCGGTCGTTCTCTGCCCTTTCGTCAGCCAACTGTGCGTTGAGCGCGTCGATTTGTGACTGTGACAGAGCCTTGATAGCGTCAACATCGGGCACCTTATTCCATGTCCTCTTGCCCAAGTTGAAAGTAACGCCAACCTCGGCATATACATGGTTGGGGTGGTTCATGATGCCTGAGCCGCAGTCAGCCGGCATGCCGCAGAGGTCGGCCTCGTAGCGGTTCCATCCGATTTCAAAGTTCACAGCCAGACGCTTGCTAACCCAGAACTCGTTCAAGATACCTACGCTCAAGCCCATTGAGTACCTGTTGTACGTGCAAGAACGACCCAAGCCGGCACCGAAGAACGGGATGAAGTTCCACACGCGGTTCTCGTTGTATCCGCAGAACAGGTTGCTCAGGTTGAACATAACCTGCTCGTTCACCAACCAGTACTTGTTACCGTTGCCGTAATTGTCACCGTCCCATACGGACTTGCCCCAGATGCCCTGCACCTTTGTACGGAGACCGAGGCCGGGGGTGAACCACTTACCTATGGCCAACGACGCGCCCGGATTTGAACGGAACTTCTTGAACGGGCTCTTTGACAAGCCTTGGCCGTCCTCATAGTTGCCGTACCAAGCTTCCCACGTTACGCCACCCTGGATGAACCAGTTGCTCCAGAAGGAGTTAGTGGCCACGCTGTACTTTTCTGTTATGTCCTCGTTCTGCGCCATCATAGGCACCGAGAGACAAGCGAAAAACAATGCGATAAATAATTTCTTCATAGCTCTTATATTTTAAACAATCAATAAAAATGTTAATAGTCCATCTCTCTTCGATAGTCTACATTTGCAAATATAATAATATTTTCCAATTAAAAAATATTTTTTACTGTTTATTTTTCATTTTCACGCAATATAGGCGAATAATCCAACACTAATTCGGAAAAATTTAACAAAACAGGTGTTCAATGTCACGTTGTTTCAACACGCACACCGTAGGCAATCCGTCAGGCGAGTAATTTACGTTTGAACAGGCAAACAGCTCGTTCACCATGTTGTCCATCTCCGCGTTGTCAAGCACTTGCCCGTAAGGCACAGCCGCGCTGCGTGCCATCTTCAGGGCGAGCTTCTTGTTTATGTTGTCGGCCACAGACATGCCCGTCTCGGCCGCGTCGGCCACCATTTCCTTCAGCAACTTGGCGAAATCAACACCGTCAAGGCCGGCCGGCACGCCGTTTATCGAGTACGCCCCGCCGCCCATCGGCGTAAGTTCAAAGCCCAACAGTTCAAGCTCTTTCCAGATGTCCTGCAGCACGCCAGCCTCAGCCTGGCTGAACTGCACCATCTCCGGGAACAGCGTCTGCTGTATGCCGGCCCCCTTGCCTCCCATCCGGGCGAGGTATTTCTCATATAAAATGCGCGTATGGGCGCGGTGCTGGTCGATAATCATCAAGCCCGACTTCACAGCCGTCATTATGTATTTTCCCTTATACTGGTAATGCACCGGCGACTTTTCCTCAATCGCGCCGGCCTCCATGCCGTCGCCGCCGTCAGCCCTGAAGATGTCAGGCTCTTCCGCCTCAGGCGCAGCCATGGCGTCCTGACTGCCGCCTACGCCTTCATACAGCCGCTCCCACGCGCCCGCACCGCCGCTCTTGCGCCCGTAGTCGGCGCGTTGCGACGCGCCCTTGAAGGGGTTGTACTCCGGGTTCAGGCTTATCTTGGGTGCCGACGAGAAGCCGTGTGACGGGTCATACACGGGGATGTCGGGCTTGCCTTCCGTGTCGAAGTCGATTGACGGCACGTCGTTGAACCTTCCCAACGAGTCTTTCACGGCTGCCGTGAGTATCTGCCACACCGTCTGCTCGTTCTCAAACTTTATCTCGGTCTTGGTCGGATGTATGTTCACGTCGATGTCTTCAGGCTTCACCTCGAAATAAATGAAATAAGGCACTTGCTCGCCCGCGGGCAAAAGCCGCTCGTAAGCCGACATCACGGCCTTGTGGAAATACGGGTGCTTCATGTAACGCCCGTTGACGAAAAAATACTGGTGCGCGCCCTTCTTGCGGGCGGCCTCGGGCTTGCCTATGAAGCCGGTGATGTTGCAAATCGTGGTCTCGACGCCCACAGGCAGGAGGTCTTGGTTGAGCTTCTTGCCGAACACGTCAACTATGCGCTGGCGGAGGCTGCCGCTGCGCAGGTTGAAGGTCTCAACGCCGTTGCTGTGGAAGGTGAAGCAAATCTGCGGATAAACGAGGGCGATGCGCTCAAAGGCCGTTATGATGTTGTTCAGCTCGGTCGTGTTCGACTTCAGGAACTTCCTCCGCGCCGGCACATTATAAAATATGTTCTCAACCGAGAAATTGCTGCCCACGGGACACGACACGGGCTCTTGGCCTGTAACCTTCGACCCGGCGATGGACAGATGCGTGCCGATTTCGTCGCCTTCGGCTCTCGTCCGCAGCTCGACCTGAGCCACGGCGGCGATGGAGGCCAAGGCTTCTCCGCGGAAGCCCATGGTGTGAAGGGCGAACAGGTCGTCGGCCTTGCGTATCTTCGACGTAGCGTGACGCTCGAAAGACATGCGCGCGTCAGTCTCCGACATGCCCTTGCCGTCGTCAATCACCTGTATCGACGTGCGCCCGGCGTCAGTCACAAGCACATTGATGGTCTTGGCACCGGCGTCAACAGAGTTCTCAACCAACTCTTTGACAACCGATGCCGGACGTTGTATCACCTCGCCGGCGGCAATCTGGTTGGCCACCGAGTCAGGCAGAAGTTGTATGATGTCACTCATCGTTTACTTGTATTTGTCTACTAACTTAACGTACTGCAAAAAGCATACCAACACCGCACTGCCGGGCGAAAGGCGGCATTCCGCATCGCAACATACGGCTTTTAGGGCGGCAAAAGGCCGTATGTTGCACAGCAAAACGCGGCCTTTCGTACAGAGGTTTATAATAAATTGGAAATCAGGATATTACGAAACGCTACAAAGACAGCAGCAGTTTCCACACCGCAAAAAGCAAGACAAGCAGCACTATTATCACGCCATAGCTCAAGACAAAGCCCCCGGCGAGCTTGCGGTCACGACGGCGGCGGGCGTGCCTCGTGGCGTCAAAAAACATGCCCCTTATCTTCTCGTGGCCCTTGGTGCCGGCTTCGCCCATGCCGAGTTCGGCTTTCGCCCGCCTTTCTATCTCGGCAAGCCTCTCCTTGCGCTTGTCAATGAACATGTATTCATGGCGGAATCCGCGCGGTTTAGGTTGTTTGAACAGTCCCATAAGCCTTCACATTGTCAGTCGCCGGGCTGTTCCGCAGCCGGCGCGGCGGCCTCGCTTTCGTCCTCCTTTTTCGCCGGGGCCACTGTCGGGGCGGCCGTAGTCACGCCCTGGCCTGGCAGGACTTGCCCTTTGGTTATGAACTGCAACGGTGCCGAACGCCGCGAGACGTCTTTCAGCTCCGTGCCCTTCGCCTTGCCGCGCCAGTTGAAAATGTCATGCTTGTCGCGCGGACGGACATAATCGAACCACGCGAACGACGGCAGCTCGCGCTTCGACGGGGGGATTTGCGTTATGGGATACATCGTGCCTTGCTGCTTGCATGTCCAAATTGACTGCAACTGCCTGTTCTCCATCGTCATGCGCATGGTGTCAGTTTCAAGGTAAGTCATGCTGATGAGCGAGCTGTCCTTGTCGTCCTGGAAATAATATACGCACTGCACGTTGCCTACGGCCTCAGTCTTGTAGAGCTGTCCCTTGTTGAAGAAACCAAACATCTCGCGCGACGCTATCTGGTTGAACTTTGTGCTGTCAGGCAGCATCTCCACGGAAAGTGCCTGGTTGACGACATGGGCGCGGTCAATGGTAGAGTCTTTCATGAACACCTCTATGACTTCGCCCAGCAACTGGCGGTTGGCGTTCCACACTATCGGGTCGCGGTACATCGTCAGGCACGAGTCCTTGGTGTTGTACACAAGCGAGTCGCACACGGCCTGCACGTCGGTGCGGAAGGCCCTCACCTTATTATAACAATGAGCCTTGCGGTACACCGAGTCGGTGTTCATGTTGAACGTGTACACCTTCATCGTGTCTGAATGCACAAAAAGGGTGTCGCCCTGCGAGTAGTCTTTCAGCACCGCGCTGTCGGTGGCGAAGGCAAAGCCCGTGCTGTCATTATACCAAAAGTAGTTGCTGTTCATCTCGTTCTTGTTCACCGTGTCAGTGTAAACAACGTTGCCGAAGCCTTGGCTTACCGCCTTCTTCTCGTCATTGAAAAGGCTGTCGGCGGTCAGCGTCTTGCCGTTGTTTGTCAGCGTGGAACGGCCGTACAGGCGGGCGAAATCCTTGTTGGTGTCGTAATATCCCTGTGAAGTGTGTATCACACTCGCACCCGACGTTATGGTTGACGGGCCAACGATGTGCGCCAACGACGTGCGGGTGTCATAGTGCAAGGTGTCGGTTGAAAGCACGAACTTCGGGTTTTTCAGGTCTACGTCGTAATTGAACACGGCCACACGCGTCTCCGTGTCATACTCACCCCAGTCTGAAACGAGTACGTTGTCCTTGTCTACCATCTTGCCACCCTCGAAGAAATACCCTATGCCGTACAAGCGGTCGTAATTGAGGCTGTCGGTATAAAGCTTTGTCTTACGGTGCGTAAGCACGACATTGTGGCGCGCCTCGGCCATTTGGTCGTTGCCGTCGTAATAGGCGTAGTCGCTGAAGAGCGACAAAGTGTCGCCCTGATACATCCTGACATTACCGAAAGCCTTGAATGAGTTTGACGCCTGATAGAAGTACGCACTGTCGCAATAGAGCTTCGCCCCCTTGTGGCGGAACTGCACGTTGCCGTTAAGCACCTGCGCGTCAGGCACCGTGCCGAACCTGTCATACCGCAGCCTGTCGGCATGCACAAGGTAAACGCGCTCGCTGGTTTTCTGGCGTCGCTTTTTCTTGGGGGCTTGGCGCGACTGAACCAATCCAAGCCCAAAAAGGCATAGGATTGCCATTATGATAATCCTATGCCCGCTGAACAAAATCTTAAAGTTATAGTTTGTCGTCATCTGACCCAACCTTCATATTGGAAATCGCACCCCTTGTAACGGTCGTTTATGCGCACGTATGTGGTCTTAATCTTGTTTTTTATCCAGTTGTCGATAAATTCCTCCCTGCGCTTCGCCAAGACAATGTCACGCATCGCCTGGAAATCCTCGGCAATCGTGGCCCGGTGCGTGTCAATGCGGTTCTTCAGCATTATTACGGCACACACGGTCTTGCCGTTCTTCTCGTTAATCATCTGGAACGGCGCGGACACCTGCCCAACCTTGAGCGTGTCCACCACGCGGGCGATTTCCGACGGAAGGTTGCGCATCTGGAAGCGGCTGGTCATGCGCCCGTCATCCATCCTGTTGGCCATAAGGCCGTTGTTGTTGCGCGTGTCCTTGTCGTCAGACATGAATGTGGCAGCCTGGTCGAACGTGAATTTGCCCGCACGGATTTCATCCGCAATCGAGTCAAGCTGAGATGAAGCAAAACTGATAGCCTCGTTGGTGACTTTCGGCTTTTTCAAGATGTGCCTAACCTTGATTTTGTCACCGCGCTTGTCAATCAACTGGATGATGTGGAAACCGAACTCCGTCTCTACAATCTTGGATATCTTGTTGGGGTCGGTCAGGTTGAAAGCCACGTTTGCGAACGTAGGGTCAAGCATACCACGCCCCACATAACCTTCAAGCTCTCCGCCTTGGCGCGCCGTACCGGGGTCGTCAGAATAAAGACGGGCCAGCGTGGCGAATGAAGTCTTGCCGCTGGTGACACGCTCCGTGTAGTCACGAAGCTCCTCCTTGATGCGGTCTATCTCGCTTTGCTCCACCTTCGGGGTGCGCGTTATTATCTGGACTTCAACCTCCGTGGGGATTATGGGCAGACTGTCTTCAGGCATCTCGCTGAAATAACGGCGCACATCGGCCGGCGACACTGTCAAGTCTGACACAAGCTGTTCGCGCTCACGGTCGATAAGCAGACGGTCGCGGAAGTCGTCATGCAATGTCTGACGCAGCTCGGAAATGCTCATGTTCTTGTATTCCTCAAGCTTTTCCCTGTCGCCGCCAACCATCTGAATCCACATGTTGATTTGCCGCTCGACGCTCTGTGCCACGTCAGATTCACTCACTTCGATACTGTCAATGGCCGCCTGATGCAGAAACAGCTTCTGCACGGCGATTTGTTCCGGTATGGTGCAATCGGGATTACCCTGCCACTTAACGCCCTCAAGCTCGGCTTGCAGGCGTGTGTTCTCTACGTCTGACAGCAGTATAGGCTCGTCACCTACCACCCAGATGACCTCGTCAACCACGCTTGCGGGGTTGGGTTCGGCCTCAACTGACGTGCTGTCATCAGCCCCCTGCCCGCCAACAATGCCGTTGCCTATCGTGCCGGCACTGACGCCTACTGTGAAAAACACCGACGCGACGAGCCACAAAGCGGCCTTGCCCGTCAGTTTGATTTTGTTATTTGCCATGCTTGTTCACTGTTTCCAATACATCGCGGTATACCTCTACGGGGTATTTCTTGCGCAACTCGGCCACCCACTCACGCTCAAGCATCTCCTGATAATCAGCCGTCACCAGTCCGCGCACGTCTTCATAGCTGTCAGGCTTCTTCTTGAGAAGCTTGCCGTAAACTGCGTCTATGGGGAAATCCTTGAGCTGGGTCACAACCGTGTCTTTGCCGAACACCATCTTGTCGATGAAAGCGTTGTCGCCTTCCTTGAAGATGCCTTTCTCCACACGTATTCTCAATACTGAATCGTTGTTGAAAGTTGTGCGCAACACTTCAGCCCACTTGTCAAAAGGCACGTCCTTGACGCAATCGCGCACAGCCTTCACGTCGGCTTTCTGCTTGACATGATAGACCATGCCTTTATACCGCGGTTCTGCCCAATAATACTTTTTCTTGTTCTTCTTGAAATACGCCTCAAGCCCGCTTTCGTCCTTGGCGGCCTTCTCCCACACGGTGCGATTGCTGACTTCGTAAAGCAACAGGCCGTCGTGGTACTCACGTATGAGATACTTCAGGTCGGGGTCAGCGGCCTCAAGTTCCTTCGCCTTGTCAACGATTACGTCTTCGCGGGTTTTCTTTCCGCCAGACTCCTTTGCCAACGCTTCTATGCGCTTCTCGGCTATCTGCCTGCGCAAGCCGCGCGCCTCAATGAAGCGCAGTATGTTGGCCTTGAGCGAATCAAACGGCTCAAGCTGCTTGCGGTCTTTCATCAATATGATGTGGAAACCAACGGGAGACTGCACCACGCCGCTCATTTCGCCGGGCTGCAAGGCGTATGCCGCGTCCTCAAACTCTTTCAAGGTCTGCCCCGGCTGAATCCAAGGCAGCTCGCCGCCATTCCTCGCCGAACCAGGGTCTTGCGAATACTTGCGCGCCATCTCGGCAAAATCGGCTCCGCCTTTCAGCACTGCATATATGGAATCTGCCTTCTGGCGCGCGGCCTCAAACTTGTCTTTCTCAGCTTTCTGCGTAACATATATAAGAATATGTGCCGGCTTGACAAGCCCGCGTTCCCCGATTTGCGCCTTTGTCCTGTCGTAAATCTCAACAGCCTCGGCCATTACAGCCGCGCTGTCGGCGAAAGCGGGGGCAATCTCCTGGTCGCGATAGAGGGTGAACTCGCGCTTGAAAGAGCTGAGAGTGTCAAGTTTCGCGTCATACGCGGCGGCCACTTTCAGCTTGTAATTGATGAACAAGTCAACATACTCGTCAACCGTCTTCTTGTCGATGACGTCAGCCGAATTGTTCTTATTGTAAGAATACTCAAATTCAGAGCGCGTAACAGGCACACCGTTGATTTTCATCACCACAGGGTCAGCCTGTTGCGCATAAGCCATGCTTCCGCAAAGAAGCATGGCCGCAAAAAGATTCAAGAATTTCATTTTCGTATCTAAATGTTCAGTATCAACATTTTACGCCACTCGGCGCACGGGTTTACAACCAAGCGTCATTCGTGACGCGAATAGTTGGGAGCCTCGCTCGTGATGGTGATGTCGTGCGGATGGCTCTCAAGCACACCGGCATTGGTTATGCGCACGAACTTCGCGCCATGCAGGGCTTCGATGTCCTTTGCTCCGCAATAGCCCATGCCTGAGCGCAGACCGCCCACAAGCTGGTAGATGACTTCCTGCACCGTGCCCTTGTAAGGAACGCGTCCGGCGATACCTTCGGGCACGAGTTTCTTGACATCCTTGGTGTCAGCCTGGAAGTAACGGTCCTTAGAGCCGTTCTCCATAGCCTCGAGACTGCCCATGCCGCGATAGCTCTTGAACTTACGGCCGTTTAAGATGATGGTGTCGCCGGGGCTTTCTTCCGTTCCTGCGACGAGCGAACCTATCATAACGCAATGTCCGCCGGCAGCCAGAGCCTTGACAATGTCGCCCGAATAACGCAGACCGCCGTCGGCGATGAGAGGCACGCCTGTACCGTCAAGCGCGCAAGCCACATCGTAAACCGCGCTCAACTGGGGCACACCTACGCCGGCTACGACACGCGTTGTGCAGATGCTGCCCGGACCGATGCCCACCTTCACTGCGTCAGCACCGTTGTCAACAAGCATCTTGGCGGCAGCTCCGGTAGCCACGTTGCCCACAACGAGGTCAACGTTCGGGAACGCAGCCTTGGCCTCGCGCAGCTTCTCGATTACGCCCTTGGAATGGCCGTGAGCCGTGTCGATGACGATGGCGTCGGCGTTGGCCTCGACAAGAGCCTGGATGCGGTCAAGCGTATCAGCCGTGACACCTACTCCGGCAGCCACGCGCAAACGGCCTTTCTCGTCCTTGCAAGCCATCGGCTTGTCCTTGGCCTTGGTTATGTCCTTGTATGTTATGAGTCCAACCAACTTGTTGTCGGCATCGACAACAGGCAGTTTCTCGATTTTGTTTTCCTGCAATATCTGCGCCGCGTCGCTCAAGTCGGTGCGTATGTGCGTGGTGACAAGGTTTTCGCATGTCATCACTTCGTCAATCTTGCGGTCGGGGCGACGCTCGAAGCGCAAGTCCCTGTTGGTGACGATGCCCACCAAGTGGCCCTCTTCGTCAACCACGGGAATGCCGCCGATATGGTATTCGGCCATCATGTTGAGAGCTTCCTGCACGGTAGAGCCGCGGCGGATTGTCACGGGGTCGTAAATCATTCCGTTCTCGGCGCGCTTCACAATGGCCACCTGGCGTGCCTGTTCTTCTATCGGCATGTTCTTGTGGATGACGCCGATACCACCCTCGCGGGCGATGGCTATCGCCATAGCCGACTCGGTTACGGTGTCCATCGCGGCGGTCACGAACGGGATGTTCAGCGCGATGTTGCGTGAGAACTTGGTTTTCAACTCTACCGTCTTCGGCAGTACTTCAGAATAAGCTGGGATTAAGAGGACGTCGTCAAAGGTCAGACCGTCCATCACGATTTTATCTGCAACAAATGATGACATATATTACTTGAAAATTTATTGCGTGCAAATTTAGCAAAAAAATTCCATACGTGCAGCGTTATTCACGTTTTTTCGCACAATAATTAATATGAATGTCGATGAATGTCCGACAAGCTCCCATTCATTAAGAATTTAGAGAAATTAAAGAAGTCAAAGAAGTTAGAGCCAATAGTCCTGCACCTGGTAAGCAAGGCACTTGGCTTTAACTTCCAACGGAGCGCAAGCGGAGTGATAATGCCTGTGACTTCTTTAAATTCTTAATGAATGGGAGCTTTGCGGACATTCATTATAATTAATAAATAAGGTGTTGGCGGAAGCCTTGGGCAAGATATGAGCGATGTATCGAAATGCGGCAACCCCATTCCAACATGCCATTCCCGGCGTACATTGATAAACAGGATGCCCGGATTTCAACAAATCACTGTAAACCTTCAGGCATGGGAACGACTACAATGTCACCGCTGCACCGGATGCCATAATACACATCACGCACACGGCCTTGCATAGGCACCAAGACTCCTTTCCCTACAAGGTCTTTTATGTCACGCACCGCCGTATCTGGCGACACCTTTACGCGCCTTGCCCAGTTCTTGGCGGTCAGCTTGCCAGGATAACCGTCAAGATACAGGTTCAGCACCTCACGTTGCCGCCCCGACATGGCCGTGTCAGCATGGTTCTGCCAGAACACGGCCTTGTTAAGCACTCTCGATAATGTTTCGTCAGACTGTTCTACCGAACGTATCAGGCTGTCGAGATACCACATTATCCATTCCGTGATTTCGCAACCACCCTTCTGGGTTTTCTCCAATATGTCGTAATACTGTTTTTTGTCCTTGCTTATCTGGCGCGAGATGCTGAAGAAACGCATCTTTGAACGCTCGGCCTGCGACAGGGCCATATCGCCAATGGCACGCCCAATGCGCCCGTTGCCGTCATCGAAGGGATGTATGCAGACAAACCACAAATGGGCTATGGCCGACTTTACATAGTCGTCGTGCGTACCTGAATTGAACCAGTCAAGAAACATCCGCATTTCCTCATTTATCTTTTCCGGTGCCGGGGCTACATAATGCACCTTCTCACGGCCAAACATTCCCGACACAACTTTCATCTCTCCACTACGATACCGGGCCACGTCTATTTTCGTAGCACCGCTCCATCCCGTAGGGAAAAGGCAACTGTGCCAACCGAACAGGCGTTCTTCAGTGAGCGGCGTGTCGAAATTGACAGTAGCATCGAGGGCCATCTCCGCCACGCCGTCAATATAGCGCGACGGCTCTGCCTCGCTATGCAACTGCACTCCAAGCCTGCGGGCTACCGACGAGCGCACCTGCTCACTGTTTAAATCAACACCTTCAATGCCAGACGACGCAACAATGTCATGCGAAACCGCCTCCACCACGGCTGCCATCTTGTCGTCAAAGCCAATCACGCTGAGCCGTCCCGTCAAGTAGCCCACGGCCCTGTTAGCCTCGTTCAGCTTGCCGCCTACAGCCTCCCTGTCCCACGAAAACGACGGCCATTCATTATGTTCATATATATACATAAGCCTGATTTTTCTGCAAATATACAATTTTGCGTCCAATAAGCCGCAAATTCTGCGGCTTATTGGACGCACGGGAGATTTTTTTCATACGACAAACATCTGTTAGTCATAACAAAACAATGGGAACAATTAAGGATTATTTCACCCATTAACGTTACCACATCCATTCAAGCATGGACGCGCGGCACACTCATCCAGCAAACCAATATACGCCCTGTTGCACTATATTTGCAATCTGACTTGTGAAATGAAACGCACTTGACAAGCATAAAACGTGTAATCAGTTGATTATCAACGCATTGACAATACACGCCGAAACGTCTTGCAGAACGTGGCCTTTCAGCGTGTAAAACATGGCCTATTGAAATGCGAAATGCCGTCTTCTGTTTTGCAGAAGGCGGCATTTCGCAAACAAGAACGGATTATGCAGGGACGAGCAGTATGTCCGCCCAGGCGTCAACCATTAATTGCCAGCATAAATATTTGGGCAGACACACAGGTCGATCCCTACTTTAAGTCACACGCACCGGCTATGGACAAGCCGTAAAAACGCTATCGTGTTTTATGGGAAACTCCGGATGCGGCAGTGGCGGCGGCAACGTTGGTTATGCGGTTGCCGTTACGGTCGTATGTCGGCTCGGTGGGGTTGTCATTGATTGCCGCCGCGAACTCGGCCAAGTCTTCGGCTGGAATGGCATCGGCATGGGCGCGCCACACCTCGATTTTGCCCGCCCCGGCATAACGTTGCACAATGGCGGGCACGTCGGCAGTCTTGTCCAAGGCGTTGACACGGTAGGCGGCGTCGGTCTGCGTGGGCGTCCAGTCGGTATGGTTCACGGGCAACTGCTTGCTGACTTTCGAGCCGTCGATGTTCTTGTAGCCCTCCATCAGGCGGCGGCAGTTATCGTATGTAACGTCGTAGCCTTCAGTCTTGTCGATGTTCAGAGAGCCTTCGCGGTCTGAACGTACGGGGGCTTTGCAGTCCTTGAAATAGCAGGCCTGGACATAGCCCACCGCCTCGCGGCGCACGTCCCAGCCGTCTGCGCTGCCGGTCATGTAGTTGTTGTAGTAGTGCAGATGGCCTCCACGCTGCAGGGGAAGGCGGCTGCCGTCGATGTCGTCGAACCAGTTGTGGTGCATCGAGATTGTGCGGCAGCCGTCGTACACGTCGCTGTCGCCCTTGCCGAAGAGGCAAGCCTTGTCGTGGCGGTAAAAGTGGTTGTAGCTGAACGTAAGCCACTGCACGTTGTTCTTGCAGTCAAGCAGGCCGTCATAGCGGTCCTTGTCGGCCGCGCCGCCGTTGAAGAAGTCGCAATGGTCAATCCAGATGTGTCCGCCCCAGTCTGTGTCGGCGTCGTTCTCGTCGGCCTGTATGCTTATGCAGTCAGGGTCGCCTACCTCTTTCGGCTTCCCGCCGCGCAAGGCCACGATTTTGTTCTCGCCGTCTTTCAGGATTGGCACGCCCGCCATGGTGAACCTGCAGTTGCGTATGATGACGTTGCTCGAACACTGCATCACGAACGAAACGCGCGACAGCAGCGGGGCTTCGCCCGTATGCGGGTCGGCCACGCCGACGAGGGTCTTGTTTGACGCTATCATGACACGTTCGCCGTAAGTCGTCTCTACGCCCTCCGAGCCGTCCTGCTTGTCGCAGAGGCGGCCCGTGGAGAGGCTGTCAACCCAGCAACGTATGCCGGTGTCCATGTCGCGGTCAACGATGATGACATATGGCGACTCTGCCTGCAAGTAGGCCTTGAGCTGCTGAAAGGTCTTGGCGTAAACCACCTTGCCGCCGGCACCTCCGGTCGTCCCGCCCGGCAGATAATGGGCTGTGCCCGGTGTTCCCGGCAGGGCGGCAAACCCGTCTACGCCGAAGTTGCGCCCGTCCACAGTCTGAGCCGTGGACGTAACGGCCAGTCCCAAGGCTATAAAAAACACAGCCAACGTATTCAGTCGGGCTACGACCGCACGGCTGCGACTTGCTTTTACACTCGATTTCATAGTAAATTCAATTTGTTTTATAGTTAATTTATAAGTATGCTTACAACATTTGGCAATACGCCAAACCGCTGTCAATACATCCGCCGCGCACCCGCCACAGACGTAATGAAAACGTAAATCTGTTGCAAATATAGTGTTTTTGCCACATATTGTAACAAAAACAGATAAAAAAGAATGGTTTTCAAGCGCATAAAAGCCTGAAAACCATTACATTATCTCTTGCCGAGCCATTAACGGCAGCCAGCGTCAGTTGCCCATGTCTGATATGAACTTGATGCGCACAAGCCTGACTTCCTCCTCAGTATAGTCTTCGCCAAGCTCCTCCATGGCAGTCTCGAGGTCGTCGGTCTCGCTCTCCTTGAAATACTCGTAGATGTCGTCCACGTGGTCGTCGTCAATGACTTCCTCAAGGAAGTAGTCGATGTTGATTTTCGTTCCGCTGTAAACGATGGCCTCAACCTCGTCAAGCAGTTCGTCAAAGTCGATGCCCTGCGCCTCTGCGATGTCGTCAAGCGCAACCTGGCGGTCGATGCTTTGTATTATCTTCACTTTCAATACCGACTTCTTGGCGACAGTCCTTACACGCAAATCCTCGGGACGTTCGATTTCGTTTTCTTCGCAATACTTCTTTATCAGGGCTACGAACTCCTTGCCGTAACGGCGCGCCTTGCCCGCACCCACGCCCTGCACGTTCTGCAAGTCTTCAAGGGTTATGGGGTAAACCGTGGCCATCTGTTCCAACGAAATGTCCTGGAAGATGATATAGGGGGGCAGCTTCAGGCGCACGCTGACTTTCTTGCGCAGGTCTTTCAACATGGCATGAAGCGTCGGGTCAAGCGCGGAACTCCCGCCCTCATGGCTGTCATCCTCTTCGTCTTCATTGAATTCGTTGTCCTTGACAATCATGAACGACTGCGGGTTCTTCATGAACTTCTTGCCTGACGGAGTGATTTTCAGAATGCCGTAGTTCTCGACATCCTTTTTCAGATAACCGGCGATAAGGGCTTGACGGATGACAGGGTTCCAAAGTTTCTCGTCCATGTCCTCGCCCGAGCCAAACTCTTCAAGCTTGTCATGCTTGTGAGCCACAATGTCATTGGTCTCCTTGCCCTCGACAAAATCTATCACATAATCGGTGCGGAAATCCTCTTTTATGGCTGCAATTGCATTCAGGACAACCTCAAGGGCCTCCTTGCCCTCTATCTTGACCTGAGGATGCAGACAGTTGTCGCAGTTTCCGCAGTTGTCCTTGTCATACTCCTCGCCGAAGTAATGCAGCAGCATCTTCCGCCTGCACACTGACGACTCGGCGTAAGCCGCGGTCTCCTGCAGCAGTTGGCGACCTATGTCTTGCTCGGCCACAGGCTTGCCCTCCATGAACTTCTCAAGTTTCTTCAGGTCTTTATAGGAGTAAAACGCGATGCACTTTCCTTCCCCGCCGTCGCGCCCTGCACGACCTGTCTCCTGATAATATCCCTCAAGGCTCTTCGGTATGTCGTAATGGATGACAAAGCGCACGTCGGGCTTGTCAATACCCATGCCGAAAGCTATCGTGGCCACAATGACGTCGATGCGCTCCATCAGGAAGTCATCCTGCGTGCCGGAACGGGTGCCCGAGTCAAGACCTGCATGGTAAGCGGCGGCCTTGATGTCGTTGGCGCGAAGCACGGCTGCCAACTCCTCGACCTTCTTTCGTGAAAGACAATAAATAATTCCGCTCTTTCCCGAGTTCTGCTTTATGAACTTTACTATTTGCTTGTCAATGTCCTTGGTCTTGTGGCGAACCTCATAATAAAGGTTGGGGCGGTTGAACGAGCTTTTAAATTCCGCAGCGTCAAGTATCCCAAGGTTTTTCTTTATGTCAGTGCGGACCTTGTCCGTAGCCGTGGCCGTAAGTGCGATTACCGGCGCGTCGCCTATTTCGTTGATGATGGGACGTATCCTCCGGTACTCAGGACGGAAGTCATGACCCCACTCCGAAATACAATGAGCCTCGTCAACAGCGTAAAACGAAATCTTGATTCCTTTCAGGAAGTCAACATTGTCCTCCTTTGTCAGCGACTCTGGGGCTACATACAGCAACTTCGTCTTACCCGCAAGGATGTCGCTCTTTACCTTGTCTATGGCAGACTTGTTAAGCGACGAATTAAGGTAATGCGCCACTCCGTCAGTCTCAGTCATGCCGTTAATCACATCAACTTGGTTTTTCATCAAGGCTATCAGTGGCGATATGACTATCGCCGTGCCGTCCATGATGAGCGACGGCAACTGGTAACACAACGACTTCCCGCCGCCTGTGGGCATGAGGACAAAGGTGTCTTTGCCGTCCAGCAGGTTACGGATGATTGCTTCCTGGTTGCCTTTAAACTTGTCGAAGCCAAAATATTGCTTCAGCTTTTCTGTAAGATTAACGTCGTTATACATATTGCTAACAGAGTGACTTTTTTAAGTTTCCGCCCTTAACAACAATTGCTTCAGGCACTTTCCAACTTCTCAAAATGAGCTTTTTCAAGTTGCTCACGTGCGTAATCGAGAGTAACGTCAAAAGCCTTGACTTTCTTCGAGGGGATTTCGAACATTGCGTCCATTATCACGCTCTCGACAATTGAGCGAAGCCCACGCGCCCCCAACTTATATTCCATCGCCTTGTCAACGATGAAGTCAAGAGCCTCGTCGGTGAACGTAAGTTCTATTCCGTCCATCTCAAACAGCTTCTTGTACTGCTTCACGATGGAGTTCTTTGGCTCTACGAGGATTGAACGCAGGGCGTCGCGGTCCAATGGATTGAGGTAAGTAAGGACAGGCAGACGGCCGATGATTTCAGGTATCAGGCCGAAAGACTTCAAGTCTTGCGGCAAAATATACTTCATCAAGTCGTTCTTATCTATCTTCCTGACATTCTGCACCGAGTTGTAACCAACCACATGCGTGTTCATCCTTTGGGCGATTTTGCGCTCGATGCCGTCAAACGCGCCGCCGCAGATAAACAAGATGTTCTTCGTGTCCACGTGGATGTACTCCTGGTCGGGATGCTTGCGCCCGCCCTGGGGCGGAACGTTGACCATCGTTCCTTCCAAGAGTTTCAGCAAACCTTGCTGCACGCCCTCGCCACTGACGTCGCGCGTGATTGACGGATTGTCACTCTTGCGCGCGATTTTGTCAATCTCGTCGATGAAGACGATGCCTCTTTCGGCAGCCTCCACATCGTAGTCGGCCACCTGGAGCAGACGGCTCAGTATGCTTTCCACATCCTCGCCCACATATCCCGCCTCGGTGAAAACCGTGGCATCAACTATTGTGAACGGCACATCAAGCAGCTTGGCGATGGTGCGGGCCATCAAGGTCTTGCCCGTACCGGTGCTGCCAACCATTATTATATTGCTCTTCTCTATCTCCACGCCGTTGTCGTCAGCCGGCTGTTGCAGACGCTTGTAATGGTTGTACACAGCCACAGCCAAGCATCGCTTCGCGTCGTCTTGCCCTATTACATATTGGTCAAGATATTCCTTTATCTCGACAGGCTTGGGCACTTTCTTGGGTTTGAACTTCGAGCCGTGCTTCTTGCCACGCATATCGTCCAGCACACCCGAAGACTTTACTATTTCGTAAGCTTGTGCGGCGCAGTCTTCACATATAAATCCGTTAAGACCGGTTATGAGCAGTTTCACATCCCTTTCGCTCCGTCCGCAAAAGCTGCAAGTCTTTTCCATCCGTTTTTTGCTATTGTCCATTTGTCTTTTTGTCAGCGCAAAGTATTGTCAGACGCGCCCTGTCGTTACTTTTTCTTCGTCAGGACATCATCTATCATGCCATACTCCTTGGCCTCTTCCGCCGTCATCCAGTAGTTGCGGTCAGAGTCCTTGTACACCTTCTCGTAAGGAGTGTGCGAGTGTTCAGATATGATTGTGTACAGTTCTTTCTTGAATTTCAAGATTTCCTTGGCCTCGATTTCGATGTCTGAAGCCTGTCCCTGCACCCCGCCGAGCGGCTGGTGTATCATCACACGACTGTGAGTCAGAGCCGAACGCTTGCCTTCCGTGCCCGAAACGAGCAGCACGGCGGCCATCGAGGCGGCCATGCCCGTGCATATAGTAGCCACGTCGCTCGATATGAACTGCATCGTGTCGTAAATGCCGAGGCCGGCAGTGACGCTGCCGCCGGGGCTGTTTATGTATATGGATATGTCTTTTCCTGAATCAACCGAGTCCAGATACAGCAACTGCGCCTGCAGCGTGTTGGCCGTATAGTCGTCAATCTGCGTGCCGAGGAAGATGATGCGGTCCATCATCAAGCGCGAGAACACGTCCATCTGGGTGACGTTCAACTGGCGTTCCTCAAGGATGTACGGGTTGAGATACTGCATCTGTGCTTTCATCACATCGTCAACCACCATGCCGTTCATGCCGAGATGGCCGGTGGCGTATTTCCTAAAATCGTTCATTTCCTATAGTAATTAATGATGAATAATGAAAAATGAATAATCACATCGTGGGATGCTGGCAAGGCTTTTACGCCCTCCGTTCCCCTCAAAGCGTGTCATCCATATCGCATTTTCCACATATTTCCATTTCATGCGAAAAGGAGGTTTCCGACCCTTTTCGCTTGTTCATGCGGAACAAAGATAATAAAAAAGTCGGAAACCTCCTTTATCTGGAGGCTATTTTTTTGCTAAAAAATATTTATTCTCCCTGCATCAACTTGTTGAACTCGTCCAAAGTAGCTGTTTTTTCGTTGAGCTTCACGACTTTCTTCAGAGCCTCTGTCAGCTTGCGGTCAATGCTGCGGTCAACGAAAGAGTCGATGTATTCCTTCTTCTTCAGCATGTCCGTGGCGTAATTGTCGATGTACTCCTCGGGAATGTTTGTCATGCCGTACTGTGCGAACTGGGCGCGCGCAGCCTCCTTGGCAGTCTCCTTGACGTCGGCGTCTTCAATCTTGATGCCGTTCGCGGCGACAAGCTGCTCCTTGATGAGGTGCCATGTCAGCTCCTTGATGCTCTGGTCGTAGTTCTTGTCAACATACTCCTGGCCCTTGTCCTTGTTGTTGTTGAGCATGATGCGCTTCAGCAGGGCGTCCGGGTAAGTCAGTTCACCGACCTTCTCCTCCATGTACTTGCGCACGTCCTGGATGAACTTGAAGTCAGTGTCAACCTCAAACTGAGCTTTCAGGCCATCGGCTATCTTGCCGCGGAACTCCTTCTCATCCTTCACTGCGTCCTTGCCGAACACCGTGTCAAACAGCTCCTGGTTCACCTCTGCCTTCACATAGCGTGATATTTCAGTGATTTGGAAGCTGAAATCCGAGTTCAGGTCAGCCACTTCCTCTTTCTTCATCTTCAGCAGCGAAGAAACTTCAACATCGCTGTCCGGATAAGCCTTCTTCGGGTTGAACGTGATGATGTCGCCCAGCTTCGCGCCGTCAAACAGCTTCTTCTGGTCTTCCACCTTAATATATTCAGGCATAAGCACCGCGCCTTCCACGGTGATGCCGCCTTCCTTCGTATTGCCTTCGGCGTCAAGCTCGCGCAGGTCGCCCTTCAGCATGTCGTTGGCCTGATACTCCTCCACCTTGTCATAGTGGCCGGCACGTGAGGCGAAGATGTCGATTTGGCGGTTCACCACGTCGTCGTCAACCGTTATCGTGTAGTGGTCAATCGTGTCGTCGCCCGTCAGCGTGGCGTTCATCTCAGGAGCAACGGCGATGTCGAACATGAACGTATACGGAGCTTCCTCCTCCATGTCCACCGGCACCTGCTTGTCTGACGGCAGCGGCTCGCCCAGCATCTGGATGTTGTTGTCCTTGACGTATTTGTATATCTCCTCGCCCAACAGCTTGTTGATTTCGTCAACCTTGACTGTCGTGCCAAACTGCTTTTTAATCATCCCCATCGGCACCATGCCCTTGCGGAAGCCCGGCACGTTGGCCTTCTTGCGGTAGTCCTTCAGTGTCTTCTCGACATTCTCCTTATAATCAGCCTCTTCTACGGTCAAGGTCAGCAGACCGTTCACCTTGTCCGGGTTCTCAAATGAAATTTTCATCTCTGATAGTTTATGTTATTTTTAATAGTTATCAAATGCGAGGTGCAAAATTACTGAATATCAGTGTAATAACCTAATATAACATGGAAAAATGCTGAAAAATTTGTTTTTTTAACCTCATACCGCTCCTTGCCAACGTGCGAAAAGCAAAATCCACACAACCTGCAATTAGACTAAAATGGCAATATGACCTTCCCCATGTCGTTCCTTGGCAAGGAATTCAGGTAATCGTCCCATCCGCCTACAGCAAAATATACGAACGCAAGCCATACCGCTGCCGCCAAGATGAAAGTGGTTCTCTTTCTGAAACGATAGCAGAGGCACGCTAAGATGACAGACAGTCCGAAAGACATTGAGATGAAAAACGAGCCCAAGGCAGCCCTGAAGCTGGGGATGTAGACGCAAGCAGGAATCACGAGCCATCCCAACACCAATGCTATAGAGTTGCCTAATATTCTGTTATTGACTTTACCTATGACAGACAAACGCCAATATGTGACAGCCGCAAGCACTAATCCGCCCAAGCATGAAATAGGCGTTGATTGGAAATAATTGAGGCAAGACACTGCCGCTGTCGTGCCGAGGCTGATGATGAATGATAAAAGGTACTGTTTCATGATGATTTGATTTATTTGTTGGATTTAAAATAATAACATTCCACAGCAAAAATACAATAAAGAAACGGAACAACAAACAAAACTGGTTAACACGAGTTAACCAGTTTGCAAGTCTTTAATTTTCAGCAACTTGCAAGCCTAAAAATCTTTGATGAATTTATCAAGGTCTTTTGACGAGCCTTTCTTATTAAACATTTTAGCATACAAACGATGCTTCGCCATGCTTAACGAGTATTTCGTATAAACAGATTTCAAGCATACTTCTTTTGACGTGAGACCTGTTTTCACCATGCAGCAAATCCAAATTTCATTTTCACTTATGCCAGGGTAAAAGTCTTTAAGGCGTTGCGTAAAGTTTTCATAAGTCCTGTCAAGCGAAGCCACGAGCCTATGGTAATCAGCCGACGTAGGCCGCGCTGTAGGGTCATGGAACAACTTATACTCCTCGGTCTCCGCAAAATCGGCCGCCAACAGCTCGCTATGTTGACGTTCAAATGCCATCAACTTGTTCCGCAGCTCCAGCATCTCGGCCTCGTTGCGCATCAAAGAATTGCGCAACTCTGACTGTCGCTTGCCTGACGATGCCAACTCGCCCTCCAACTGCCTTATACGTTCGCTGTTGCGCTTCACGCCCTGCATTTCACGCTCATGTCGCCGGCGCAGGTATTTCTTCACACGTTCGTGTTGCTCCCTTGCGCGCCTCCGCACATTGAGAAAATATCTTATTATGACAAAGGCCGCCACAAGAACAACGAAAACCACTACAGACAACCATACAACCAACCGCGCCTTGTCATCGGCCAAAGCCACGTTATCGCGCTCAATGCCCAGCATCCGTTCCATGTACGACAGCAGATTGTCATATTCTGCGGCTTCATCGTCCTTCAACGAGTCGGCATAAGTGAAATACAAATCACAATATCTCATGGCCTCGCCACGCTTGCCTTGCTTCAAACTGATACGCGCCAAGTCACGGCAAATGTCCCTGTTGATGTACTCGCTGGCATAATCCATGCCCCGCAGGTTATACTCCATGGCTGAATCGAGCCGCCCCACAGCTTCGTAATACTCAGCCCAGGTGAAATAATGCGCAGCTATGTTTTCTTTTACTTCACTATAAGGCAGATTGGAAAGAGCCCTGCGGGCATCGGCAAGCATACCTTCTTCAATATAAACCGTCGCAAGCTCGCCCGCCACCATATTATAAAGTACGCTGTCACCCAACGCCATCGCCCTTACCGCGGCACGCTGGTAATAAGGTATAGCCACGTCGTTTCTCTTCAAACCGCTGTACGACCGCCCTATGTCACGCAGCGTGTACACCTCCACCGTGGGCACGTCCGACTTGCGAGCGTACTGGTATGCCCGCTTGTTATAGCGCAAAGCTTCGTCGTGAAGGTCTTTCTTCTCATACACGTCACCCGCCCACGTGCATGCGCGCGACTTGTAGCGGCAAGCGGCGGGGTCGCCGCCGGCGTTGACGGCGATGGCGTTGTCAAACGCGGTGAGGGCGTGGCCGTAAAGGCGCAGGTCGCAATACACGCGGCCAAGCACGTACCACGCGCGCACGCTTTGCAGCGGCGTGCCGTGGGCGGCAAAGTATTTTGCCGCCGGGAGCATGGTCGAGTCAGACGTATGCGTGACGTAGCACTTGTCTTCCGCCTCTGTCCTGAGCAGCACGTATGCCATGCGCACGTCCTTGCCTGCGTCCTCAAACAGCAGCGAGTCACGCCTGAGCAGGGCCAACGAGCTGTCGGCCCGCTCCTCCATCAGGCTGTCAGCAAGGCTCAACACGCCCCTCGCCATGCCGTCGTCACGGCACGACACGATGGCGGCAACAACCGCCACGAGCAACAAAAGTTGTCTTACACACTTCATCCTGTAATAACATCATACGGAAAACTGATGCAAAGTTACAAAAAAACGACACAAACAACTGCTGACACGCACAAACCCACATTGCAATTCACGGCAAACGGCGGTGCGAAAGGCCGTGAATCGCAACGTAAAAAGCCGCCTTTTGGAGACCAAAAGGCGGCTTTTTATATCACGCCATGTAACACACTGTTACACAATAAGTTATACCACACTCTTACAGCGGCATGTTGCCGTGCTTCTTGGGCGGGTTGCTCTGGTTCTTGTTGCGCGCCATGTCGAGGGCGCGGATGAGCTTGGCGCGCGTGTCGCGGGGCATGATTACCTCGTCAACGAGGCCGCGCTCGGCCGCACGGTAGGGGTTTGAGAACTCCTGCTCATACTCTTTCACGGCCTCGGCTTTCTCCTCGTCGGTAGCCTTGCGGTAGAGTATGTTGATAGCCCCAGAGGCTCCCATGACAGCGATTTCGGCCTGCGGCCATGAGAAGCATACGTCCGCGCCGATGTTCTTGCTCGCCATCACGATGTACGCGCCGCCGTAAGCCTTGCGCGTTATGAGCGTCACCTTGGGCACTGTGGCCTCGGCGTAGGCGTAAACGATTTTCGCGCCGTGGCGGATGATGCCCTCATGCTCTTGCGCCGTGCCCGGCAGGAAGCCCGGCACGTCCTCGATGGTCACGAGGGGGATGTTGAAGCTGTCGCAGAAGCGGATGAAGCGCGCCGCCTTGTCAGAGGCGTTTATGTCGAGGACGCCGGCGAGAAAGGCGGGCTGGTTGGCCACTATGCCCACCGTCTGGCCGCCGAGGCGGGCGAAGCCCACAACGACGTTCTTGGCGAAATGGGGCATAACCTCGAAGAAGTAGTTGTCATCAACCACTGGCTCGATTACGTCCTTTATGTCGTAAGGCTGGTTGGGGTCTTCCGGTACGACGGTCTGCAGGCTCTCCACCGTGCGGTTGACGTCGTCAGTACAGGGCACGACGGGCGCGTCTTCCATGTTGTTCGACGGCAGGAAGCTCAGCAGTTCGCGCATCTGCATGAGCGTCTCCTCCTCGCTTGAGAACATGAAGTGGGCCACGCCGCTCTTCGCGCTGTGGGTGTACGCGCCGCCAAGCTCCTCCTTGTCAACCACCTCGTTGGTCACGGCTTTCACCACATCAGGGCCTGTTATGAACATGTGGCTCTTCTCGTTGACCATGAAGATGAAGTCGGTCAACGCCGGAGAGTAGCACGCCCCGCCCGCGCACGGGCCGAGGATGGCCGTGAGCTGGGGGATTACTCCAGAGGCCATCGTGTTCTGATAGAATATCGACGCATAGCCGGCAAGGCTGCAGATGCCCTCCTGTATGCGCGCGCCGCCGGAGTCGTTAAGGCCTATTATGGGTGCGCCGCACTTCAAGGCCTGTTGCTGCACCTTGACTATTTTTGCGGCGTTGGTCTCGCTCAGCGAGCCTCCATGCACGGTGAAGTCGTAAGCGTAGACGAACACCAAGCGTCCGTCTATCTTGCCGTAACCGCACACGACGCCGTCGCCGGGGATTTGCTTCTTCTCCATCCCGAAGCGCGTACACCGGTGGTTCACCAGCTTGTCGGTCTCGCAGAACGTGCCCTTGTCGAGCAGCATGTCTATGCGTTCGCGCGCGGTCATGCGCCCTGCGGCGTGCTGTTTCTCTATTTTTGCCGCACCGCCGCCCTGTGAGGCAAGGCGGTCAAGTTCCTCAAATCTTGAATATGTTTCTTCGCGTGTCATTGTTTTTACTTTTTGGGGGAGTTAAGGAGTTAAAGGAGTCACCGTTCGTTTCACTCGCTAAGGAGTTAAGACAAATGCTTGCCAAGCCATAGCAGCATGACATTTGTCTTAACTCCTTTACTCCATTACTCCTTAACTCCTAAATATTAACTTCTTATTCATCACTCAATTCCAGCTCGATGAGCGTCTGGTTGTCCTGTACGGCGTCGCCCTCTGACACGAGGACGGCCTTCACCGTACAGTCAGACGTCACCTTGTAGTTGCTCTGCATCTTCATCGCCTCAAGCACGATGGCGATGTCTCCGGCGCAAAGCTTGTCGCCGACCTTCACCGGTATGCTTACCACCTTGCCCGGCATGGGAGCCACTATTTTGTCGGCCTGACGCTCGTCTGCCCCCTTGCGCATGCGCAGATACTTGGCCTGGGTGTCTACAACGTCAACGTGGTAAGAGCGGTAAAACATGTTCACGTCATAGTTTTTGCCGCTTTCGCCGCGTATCAGTTCGATGTTGTAAGAGTTGCCGTTGTGCAAGAGCGAGCAACTTCCGTTCTCGGCCATCACGATGTCCACCTCAACGGGCTTGCCGTCGATGGTCAGCTCAACCTTGTTTCCTTCCTTGTTGACCAGCGTCACGTCAGCAACGCGGTCGCCTATGTGCATTTCCATTGTTTTCTATTTTAGGAGTTAAAGAAGCTAAAGGAGTTATCGCTCCCTACGGTCGCTAAGGAGTTAAGACAAATGTCTTGCCCCTGCGTGGATAGCTTAATCAGCTATCATCTATCCTGTTGCAGCCAACAGCCCGTCAAGGGAACAGGAACAAGTCTGGCAACCTCCGTCACTCCAAATTGGGCGCATGCCCTAATTATGCATTATGAATTGTGAATTATGAATTAAAATTATATTCTCAGCACTCCCTTCTGCAACCCGAACTCGCGCCAACGGCTGATGGGGCGGGCATCAACGGTGCGCACGGGGCTGTTCTCCTCAAGGTTGAAGAGATAGTCAACGTAAGCGGCTATGAGGGCCATGTTCTCTATTTCCTCGTTCTCCCCGTTGGAGCGTTGCAGCGAACGGGAGTATTTCGAGAGGAACGACGTGTCATATTCACCCTTGACGAAGGCCGGGGCGTACATTATGCGGCGCAGGTAGCTGAGGTTGTTCTTCAGCCCCGTAATCTTGAATTCGTACAACACGCGGCGCATGCGCTCGATGGCGTACTGGCGGGTGACGGCCCACACGATGAGCTTGCCTATCATAGGGTCGTAATAAAGGGGTATTTCGTAGCCCTCATATACGTAACTGTCGATGCGCACGCCAATGCCGTTAGGCTCTACGAGCTGGCGGATCACGCCCGGACAGGGGATGAAGCCGTTCTCGGTGTCTTCCGCGCAGATGCGGCATTCGATGGCGTGGCCGCGCTGGAAGAGGTCTTCCTGCCTGAAGCGCAGCGGCTCGCCCATGGCCACGCGCAACTGTTCCTTGACGAGGTCTACGCCCATCACCTCCTCGGTTATAGGATGCTCGACCTGCAAGCGGGTGTTCATCTCGAGGAAATAGAAGTGGCGGTACTTGTCAACAAGAAACTCTATAGTGCCCGCCCCGCGGTAGTTCACGGCCTTGGCCGCGGCCACGGCTTTCTCGCCCATCTCGCGGCGAAGCTCAGGGGTGAGGAAGGGCGAAGGGCTTTCCTCGACGATTTTCTGGTTGCGACGCTGCACGGAACACTCCCTGTCGTACAGATGCACAACGTTGCCGTAGGCGTCGCCGAGGACCTGAAACTCTATATGATGCGGCTCTTCGACAAATTTCTCAAGGTAAACGGTGTCATCGCCGAACGACGACATCGACTCAGAGCGGGCCGAGTTGAACGCTTCCTCCACTTCGTCCTCCGTGTGGATGAGGCGCATGCCCTTTCCGCCGCCTCCCATCGATGCCTTCAGCATGACGGGAAAGCCGATTTCACGGCACAACGCCAAGGCCTCGGCGGCCGACTTCAGGGGTTCGGTAGTACCCGGAACAACGGGCACACCGGCGGCCATCATGCGCTTGCGGGCGGCTATTTTGTCGCCCATGTCCTCCATTGTCTCGGCGCGCGGCCCTATGAACACCAGTCCGGCGGCCTCGCAGCGGCGCACAAACTCGGCGTTCTCAGACAGGAATCCGTAGCCGGGATGCACCGCGTCGGCACCGCAGTCAAGCGCGGTTTTGACAATCTTGTCGATGTTCAAGTAACTCTCTTGCGACTCGGCGGGACCTATGCAATAAGCCTCGTCGGCGTACATCACATGCCGCGAGGCGCGGTCGGCCTCTGAGAATACGGCCACTGTGCGCAAGCCCATCTCACGGCACGAACGCATCACGCGCACCGCAATTTCGCCACGATTGGCAATTAAAACTTTCTTAATCATTATCCTAAATTTATACGGGCGTCAATAAAACCACTGACAAAAACGCCCTTGATGCAATCTACTGGGGCGCAAAGGTACTATTTTTCAGCCATGTGGCCTAACTTTTCGTGAAAAAATGTTATAAACGCCCATGCGGCACGTCCCGCATGATAAGGACGAACGTGGCTGACGGCTTTGCGAAAGGCCATCTTTTGCATCCTAAAAGGGCACATTTTGCACGCCAAAAGGGCATCTTTCGCACAGCGGAGGATGCCCTTTTACAAACTCGCTGAACGTCAGCGGGTTGCGGATACACAAGAGACCGTGACGCGGCAAGACCTAAAACGCCTCGGCCTCGGCGGCCTCCTTGGCGCGCTTTTCCTCGTCGATGCGCTGGAAGTCCTTCTGGCGCAAGACGAAACTGTTGGTGAGATACTTCTCACGCACGATTTTGTTCTCAGACAACTCTTCAGGCGAACCGTGGAAAAGTATGCGCCCTTCGAACAGGAGATACGCACGGTCAGTGATGCAGAGCGTATCCTCCACGTTGTGGTCGGTGATGAGTATGCCTATGTTTCGGTACTTCAGCCGCCACACTATGTGCTGGATGTCCTCCACGGCGATGGGGTCGACGCCGGCAAAAGGCTCGTCGAGCATGATGAACTTGGGGTCGATGGCAAGGCAGCGGGCGATTTCCGTGCGCCTGCGTTCGCCGCCTGAGAGGCGGTCGCCGAGGTTCTTGCGCACCTTCTCAAGGCGGAACTCCTTAATCAGGCTCTCAAGCTTCTCGTGCTGTTCCTTGCGCGAAAGGTTAGTCATCTCAAGCACGGCGAGGATGTTGTCCTCAACGCTCAGCTTGCGGAAGACGCTCGCCTCCTGCGGCAGATAGCCGATGCCGGCGCGTGCGCGCTTGTACACCGGGAAGCCCGTAATGTCCTTGTCGTCAAGATATATGTGGCCTGCGTTGGGCACGATAAGCCCCGTCGTCATATAAAAAGATGTGGTCTTGCCCGCCCCGTTGGGGCCAAGCAAGCCTACGATTTCACCCTGGCGCACGTTGATTGAAACGTCGTTGACCACCGTTCGCCTGCCGTAACGCTTGACAAGCCCCTCGGTGCGCAACACCATTCCGCCGTCATTAGGCGCAGTCATATTGTTAGCTGTTTCGTACATAAATGCCTTATTTTTCGGCAAAAGTAGTAAAATTGTGCCTAATAATCATCCATATAGTCAAAAACTCTTGCTCGGAGTGTAGTTTTTTATCGATTTTTGGTTACTTTTGCAGCGTTAGGCCAATTCATAATCCATAACGCGCAATCCATAGTTGGGCCGCACGCCGGTTTTCCGCTGTCAAACGACCGTATGGCATACCGGCAGTTATCGGCATCTGCATTATGACTTATGAAGAGACAAAGCGCGGCCTGACCATGAATGATTAATTGTGAATTATGAATTAAAGAATATGCTTCTACAAAAATACCTCACATCGTTCGGCCGCTACTTGGTGCTTATGGGCAGGACGTTCGGCCGTCCCGACCGCCTTCGAATGTTCATGAAGCAATACGTAAAGGAGATGTCCGCCCTCGGAGTCAACTCCATAGGCATCGTCCTCCTGATATCGTTCTTCATCGGCGCGGTAATCTGCATCCAGATAAAACTCAACATACAAAGCCCGTGGATGCCGCGCTTCGTGACGGGATACGTGACAAGGGAAATCATGTTGCTTGAGTTCTCGTCGTCAATAATGTGCCTCATCCTCGCTGGAAAGGTGGGTTCGAACATCGCCTCTGAAATAGGGACGATGCGCGTGACACAGCAAATCGACGCCTTGGACATCATGGGCGTAAACTCAGCCAACTTCCTCATCATGCCGAAAATACTCGGAATGATTACCCTCATGCCGTTCCTCGTGATTTTCAGCACGGCCTCAGGCATTATCGGAGCTTACGCCACGTCGTACCTCGGCAACGTTATCAGCGCGGAAGACCTCACCATCGGCCTCCAGCATGACTTCAATCCGTGGTTCATGTACATGAGCATAATAAAGAGCTTGTTCTTCGCGTTCATCATAACCAGCGTGCCCTCATACTACGGCTACACCGTCGAGGGAGGCTCGGTCAACGTGGGCAAGGCCAGCACCAACGCCGTCGTGACAAGCAGCGTGCTGATACTCTTCTCGGACGTGTTCCTCACACAGATACTGTCTTAGGTTCTACGGTTATGAGGTTCTACGGTTATACGGACATAAGAGGATGCCGCATACCCGCCAACATTGCTTTCAAACACCAACAAAGCCTCTACCTCATAACCGTAAAACCACACAACCTTACAACCGTAAACAAATGATAGAAATCCGCAACCTTTACAAGTCGTTCGGCGACAAGGAAGTTCTCAAGGACATAAGCGCAGTGTTCGAGAGCGGGAAAACCAACCTCATAATAGGCCAAAGCGGCTCGGGCAAAACAGTGCTGATAAAGAACCTCGTCGGGCTTCTTGAGCCGACGAGCGGCGAAGTGCTGTATGACGGGCGCAACTTCGTGGCCATGGACAAGAAGGAAAAGGCCATGATGCGCCGCGAAATGGGCATGATATTCCAGAGCGCGGCGTTGTTCGACTCGATGACCGTACTTGAAAACGTGATGTTTCCGCTTGACATGTTCTCAAGCATGACGCTCCGCGACCGCATTCACCGCGCCCGCACATGCCTCGACAGGGTAAACCTTACAGGCACAGACCACAAGTATCCGGGCGAGCTTTCGGGCGGAATGCAGAAGCGCGTGGCAATAGCCAGGGCCATATCGATGAACCCCAAATACCTGTTTTGCGACGAGCCGAACTCCGGCCTCGACCCCAAGACGTCGCTTGTCATCGACCAACTGCTGCACAGCATCACCCACGAATTCGGCATAACGACAATAATCAACACCCACGACATGAACTCCGTGATGGGCATCGGCGAGAACATAATATTCATCCACGAAGGACGCAAGGAGTGGGAAGGCGTCAGCTCGCAAGTGATGGGCAGCGACAACAAGAACCTTACAGACTTCATCTTCGCCAGCGACCTGCTCAAGAAGATGCGCAAAGCCGCCCTGGAAAAGATGGGATGACGGCCATGCGGCCATCCGTTCATGGGGCTTTGCGGCACAGCGGTTATGCTTTCATGCGCTTAAAGGCGTGCAACCAGGCTGTCAGCAAAGCCCCATGAACGTAAGACGCGGCACATACAAGAAGCCACAACCGCACAAACAAAAGGCCGCATATTCCAATATTTCCTGTCAAAATGTTTTGATTGTCAATTTAATTGCATACATTTGCCACCGACAGCCTTCGTCATGAAGGCAACATAACTACAACAATCAAAACACAAACGATTATGAGTAAAATGAAAATCGTGGCCGCATTAGCGGCCGTGGCACTGCTCGCGATAGCGGGCAAGGCCGACGCTTGCACCGGCATCACCCTGAAAAGCCAAGACGGCAGCACCGTAGTGGCGCGCACGATAGAATGGGGCGGCAGCGACTTGAACAGCCGTTACGCCATCGTTCCACGCGGATACACCCAGCAGTCTTACATCCCCGGCGGCGTGAAGGGCGGCATGAAGTTCACCGCAAAGTACGGATACGTAGGCCTTTCAGTGGAGCAAGAGGAGTTTGTCGCCGAGGGACTTAACGAGCATGGGCTGTCAGCCGGACTGTTCTACTTCCCCGGTTATGGCCAGTATGAGGACTATGACGAGAGCCTGAAGGCGCAAAGCGTAGCCGACCTGCAATTGGTTTCATGGATATTGGGCGGCTTCAAGACCGTTGACGAGGTTGTCGAGGGACTCAAAGACGTGCATGTCATAGCCATCGACCCGCGCGCGTCTACAGCCCACTGGCGCGTGGCCGACCCGTCAGGCCGCCAAATCGTGGTCGAGATTGTGGGCAAGAAGGTCTGCGTCTACGAGAACAAACTCGGCGTGCTGACCAACTCTCCGGGCTTTGAATGGCAGATGACGAACCTCAACAACTACGTGAACCTGTTTCCCGGAACGGCCAAACCGAAACAGCTCGGCGGCGTACAGGTGGCCTCGTTCGGCGCGGGCAGCGGCTTCCTGGGGCTTCCCGGCGACGTCACCCCACCCTCACGCTTCGTCCGCGCGGCACTTTACCAGGCCACCGCGCCCACGCTTGCCACGGCAGATGGCACAGTAAGGCAATGCTTCCAAATACTGAACAACTTCGACATTCCCATCGGCATAGAGACGGCCGAGGGCGAAACGGCCGTCAACATACCAAGCGCGACGCAGTGGACGTCGGCCACCGACATGACGGGGCGCAAAATCTACTACCGCACGATGTACAACAGTGCCATCCGAATGTTAGACCTCGGCAAGATAAACTTCGCAAAAACGAAATACAAGTCAACACCGCTTGACGAGGTGAAGGAGCAACCATTCGTTCCAGTAAACGAGTGACGAGCAGACAAGCAGACAAGTGGCTTTGGGCTAAATGAGACGTATTGCGGCTGAAAAACCTTCCGTTTTTCAGCCGCAATATTATTTTTCCCGAGCAAAGTTGGCATATTTCCTTGTCTGCTTGTCGCTTGTCTGCTCGTCACTTATAAATTCACTTAGGCATCTCAGGCGTGCCGAAAGGGATTTCACCGGGCGTGGGCATGCTTGGAGGCATTATCGTAGGACCGCCGCGCCGCTTGTTGTTATGCACGGCGTTGTCAATCATCTCTTTCACCATCCAGCCGACAGGCAGCTCGATGGTGAACTTTTCAGACACTTTCACCTTAGGAGTTATGATGGGCGACGTGACCCAACGCCGCGCGAACGTGTCATAATAACGCTCTACGCCGAGGTCAACGCCAAAGCGGTCGCCCGTGTACGTAACGAAGCCTCCGTAGCCCGAAGTGCCCATATACGGAAAGGCAGCCATGGAATAGAACGAGCGGTTGTTGGTGTAACGGCCGAAGATGGTTGCCGACCACTGGTCGCCGAAGCGGTAAGTGGCCGAACCCGACACGCCGAAATACGTCCTCGTGCCGCGCCACAACAGGTAACGGTCAGCCGAGACGTCGGCCGTCACGGTGAGGCCGTCCACAGTTTGGACCACGCCCACCGACGTGTTCTGGCGCGACATGAGCGCGGGCATCGTCGTGCGGAACGACGAACCCACAACGCCACCGCCGCGCCATGACGCCACAACGCCACCCGTGCGGTAGTCGAAGGCGTAAGGGTTACGGCCGAAAGGCGTACCGCCCGCCGCCGGGGCTATGCCGCTTACGGCGCGGTAGTCTGGCATCGGCGCGGTGACACTGTCCGCCCTGCCCCGTGCGGGAAGGCATTTCCATTCAGGCACGATGCCCTTCAGGCGCATGGCGAACGTCAGCGAGTCACGCATGTACCCGGGGACGGGCGCGCCTTGCGCCCACCGTGCCGAACCGCCCAGCCGCCCGTCGGGCAGCGAACCGCCAAGAACCTCCTGCGCCGAAGCGTCAACACACACGAAAAGGCACGCCGCCAGCGCAGCCGCCTTTACGCAGAACCTGTTACGAACCACATACATGCTGCAAATATACAACGATTGGCCGACAACGCAACGAACGCCGTCATAAATATTCTGAAAAGCAGGAAACAAGGCCGTCGGCCAAGACATGCGCCACTACGGATGAAAACCGTAAGCAGCAAAGGCATTGAATGTTGGCATCCATAACAAGCAACGCCGCCACGCCATGCGACCGTAAGCAAAACAGCATGCCGCGCTTACAAATGCGAAAGGCCGCATATGGCACGGCAAAACACGGCCTTTTGCATTGCAATTCATGGCCTTTCGCAAAGCCGTTTGCCGCATATTGCGGCAACATTCCGCGCCGAGCTGTGCGCCGTTCGCAATAAATCGCTAACTTTGCAGACGCAATCAACAATAAAAGAACAACTTTATGGCATTGATAAAGACAGTGTGCGGACTTGCGCCGGAATGGGGCAAGGACTGCTATTTCAGCGAGAACGCCACAATCGTGGGCGAAGTCAAGATGGGCGACGAATGCTCGGTGTGGTTCAACGCCGTGGTGCGCGGCGACGTAGCCCACATCAACATGGGCAACCGTGTGAACGTGCAAGACGGGGCGTGCATACACGTAACCAACACCACAGGCCCAGTGGAGATTGAAGACGACGTGACCATCGGCCACAACGCCACGGTACACGCATGCACCATCCGCCGCGGCGCGCTCATCGGCATGGGCGCAACCGTGCTTGACAACGCCGACATAGGCGAGGGCGCGATAGTGGCCGCCGGCGCGTTGGTGCTGCAGGGCACAAAGGTAGGAGCGCACGAGATATGGGGCGGAGTGCCGGCGAAATTCCTGAAAAAGACCAGCCCCGGCCAGGCCGAAAGCTTCGCCAAGCACTACGTAGAATACTCAAAGTGGTACTTGGAAAACGAGTAGACAAGCAGTCAGTGACAAGCAGACAAGCCTCTTCGTTTAAGCAGACGAGCGGTCAGTGACAAGCAGACGAGTTACAAGTTACAAGCTGACAAGTTACAAGTAACAAGCTGACGAATTGTAATACGCAAAAAAGAAAGGGGATTTGCCATGTGAAAGAAAATTCCACGTAGCAAATCCCCTTTTGTTTTTGTCAAAGTACAGATGCCTTTCAAGCAGTTATGCAAACATTACTTTTACGCTTGTTTGCTCGTCACTGACCGCTCGTCTGCTTAAACGAAGAGGCTTGTCTGCTTGTCACTGACAGCTCGTCTGCTCAAAAGAAGAGGCTTGTCTGCTCGTCACTGACTGCTTGTCTGCTTAAAAAATGTATCCAGTCCATCCGAAGATGTCGTTAGCACAACCTGCGTTTCCGGCAGCGATGTTGACTGTCGAGCCGGCAGGGTTGCCGCTGTTGGTCTGCTCCTCTACGTTTGTAGCTTCGCTTGTCACGTTCACCACGGTGCCAGCGTCAGCGTTGTCCTTGCTGTCGGTAAGGTCAACAAGCTGCTCGATGAGGCCTGAACCCTTGACGAGGGCGTTCTCGATGTTGGCCTTTGCGAGGCGGCGCACCTTGATGGCGTCTTGCATTGCCTGAGTGGCAGACAGGTTCTCGATGGTCATGTTCTTGATTGTGAAGTTGGCCTGGGGAGTGTGGTCGTGGCCGTTGCCGTCGAGGTTGCCGTCAGCCTCAACGCCGCGCGGGTCTTCCTCGGTGCTTGTGAAGCCGGCTTCCCAGCGTCCGTAGCAGTTGCTCAGCGTTCCGCAATAACCCTGGGTGAAGTCAAAGCAGTCATCGTCGCAGTTCACGGCAAGCAGGTTAGTAACGTTTACAGAACCACCGAAGAACTCTATTGCGTCATCAGCACCCTCGGCGATGTAGATGTTCTCAATCCTTGTTCCGTTGCCCACGCCGTTCAGCGTAAGTCCGTTGTGTTCGATGTCGGCACTTGAGCGTGCGCCAGAATAAAGGATGCGGACGTATGTCAGCACGCCTGAGTTGTCTGAATTGTCGTCGCCGCCGTACATGATGTTGTTGTCTATTTCGGTCGCGCCTTCGTTCACGCTTCCTGCAGGACCTGAGATGACAGCCTTTCCGTTAATGATGATGCCGCCCCAATAACCCGCTTTGGCGTCAGCAGCGTCAGCGGTGAATGTGATGGGAGCGTTCTCGCTGCCCTCAGCGTAGATCTTGCCGCCGCGCTCAACGAGGATGAAATTGGCGAAGCCCTGCCTTGCCTTGATTGTCATGCCAGCCGGGATAACCAGCACGCCGCCGTCCTTCACGTGTACAGAGCCGTTGATGAAGTATTCTTTCCCAGCCTCCAAGGCTATCGGCGAGGTGATTTCAAGCGGCAGGTCGCCAGCCTCAGCAACCGTAGTAGTTGTCAGTTCGGGGAAGCTGTATCCCGTCCAGCTCAATGCAGAAACGTCAGCACCGCCGTTGCCGGCCTCAACCTTCACGCCGGGATAGCTTGTTCCACCATCGTTTACGGTAGCTTCTGCTATGTCGAAAGCATTGTTGCTTACGCTTATCTCAGTAGCACTGCCGGCTCCGCCCTTGCCGTCGGTCACGTCAACAATATTTTCAAAGTTGCCTGTTCCATACACGGCGGCACCTGTTATGTGGGCTGTCGCGCCGCGGCGAACCTTGATAGCGTCCTGCATTGACTGGGTGGAAGAGTTGTTTACGATGGTCATGTTCTTGATGGTGAAGTTGGCTTGGGGAGCGTGGTCGGGGCCGTTGCCATCGAGGTTGCCATCAGCCTCAACGCCGCGCGGGTCTTCCTCGGTGCTTGTGAAACCGGCTTCCCAGATGCCATAACAGTTGCTCAACGTTCCGCAATACCCCTGGGTGAAGTCAAAGCAGTCATCATCGCAGTTCACGGCGAGCAGGTTAGTAACGTTTACAGACCCCCCGAAGAACTCTATTGCGTCGTCTGCACCTTCGGCGATGTACACGTTGTTGATGGTTGTCCCGTTGCCTACACCGTTCAGGGTCAAGCCGTTATGCTCGATGTCGGCTGATGAGCGCGCTCCTGTGTAAAGAAGTTTCACATACTCAATTACGCCGCTATTGTCGCTTGCGTCTGTTCCGCCGTAAGGCTGGTTGTTGTCAATCTCGGTCGCGCCAACCGTCCCCGCGCTTGCTCCTGACAGCGGAGCCTTGCCGTTGATGATGAGTCCGCCCCAATAACCTGATGTCGCGTCGTCAGCGTCTGCTGTGAAAACAATAGGGTTGCTTGCCGTTCCGCGTGCGTTGATTTTTCCTCCCTGAGCCACGAGGATGTACTTGTCAAAGCCCTGGGCGGCCTTGATTGTCGTGCCGGCAGGTATCTCAAGAGTAGCACCGTCGGGCACAACCAGCGTACCTGTAAGATGGTATTCCTTGCTTGCGTCAAGGGTCATGGTGCCCTCTACGATACCGCCAAGCTCAACGGAAGTGCCCGGTTCTACGTCGCCTCCGCCGTTGTTGTCGTCATCATCGCTGCAAGATGTCAAACTCATTGCGCCCATCATGGCGAACATCGCCAGCGCACTCATAAAAAACTTTCTCATGTTGCTAAATAATTAGTTTATGAATTGTTTATATGTCATTGATGTCTTGAATGGCCTTCGTCAAAGATTGTAAGACAGCCCAAGGCTGAAGTCCAAGCCTTTCTTGTATTTGCTGAGAACAACTTCCTTGTTGTCGGCGTTGCCTTCGCGTGTCAACTGGTGAGCGGAATCGAGCAAATTGCGCGCTTTCAGGTTAAGAGAGAAGTGTTTGCCAAGCTGTGCCGAAGCCACGAAATCGAGCGTAGGAATGCCGTTCTCCACGATGTCCTGATAGCCTTCGGTACCGATTGTGTAGATGCGGTCGCTGAAATAGTTGAACACCAAGGCCGCAGTGAACGAGTTGCCGCCCGTCCTGTACAGGTAGTTAAGGTCGGCGTTGACAATCCAAGGAGCAGCCCCTTCAAGCTGAGAGCCAGTCGGGTCGGTGGCCAAAGGCACTTTTGCGCATGTGTAAGTGTAAGCTCCGTTCACGCCGAAGCTCAACCGGCTGAGCCCTTCATTCTTCAACTGACGCGAGAAGATGTGCTTTTTCAGCTCAACCTCGACTCCCGCCGCGGTTGCGTGGTCTGCTATGTTTTCGTATGAAAGGAAGCCTCCGGCACTGGCGATTTCAATCCTCGAGATTGGCCGTTTGATGTATTTGTAGAAGCCGGTGATTGAGAACAGCTCGGAGGGAGACACGTACCAGTCCCACTTCAGGTCGAAGTTGTAGTTGTCAGACGGCTTCAGGTCGGGATTACCTTGGCTGTTGAAGCTGACGCTGACATAACGGAACGGCGATATTTCCTTCGACTGCGGCAGGGTGTAAGTCTTGCTTGCGGCGAAGCGGAGCGCGTGCTTGTCATTGAAGTTGTAACGCAGGTTGAGGCTTGGCAGGAAGTAAGACTTGTCTATCTCCTGGCTTCCCTTGCTGCCGCCCTTGTTCACGTTGTAGTCAACTTTCAGGTTGACGTCGTCGTATTTAAGGCCGAGATTGGCGATGAACTTTGACGTAAACTGATACGTAGCCTCAGCGTATGCCGAGTGGATGTTCTTCTCCACGGTGTACTTGTCGTCCTGACGGTCGAGCAGGAACACGCCGCCGGCATAGTTGTCTTGGTTGAAATAGTCGTCGAAACGCACGTTGCCGATGTCAAAGGGGCTTTGCCTTACCACAGACATGTCGTATTCCACAGCGTCGAAATCATCGTTGACGATGCGCCCCATGTAGCCGATTTGCACGTTGGACGCCTGCTCGAACTTGTCTTTCAGCTTATAAGAGAGCGACGCGCGCAGGTTCAAGTCACTGCCGTCAAGCTCCGAGAAGTAACGCTGCTGTATGCCCGTACCCTTCATCGGCACATATCCGTCGTCTGTCTTGACGAGGTTGTTGATGCGGCGGTCAGGCTCGTTGCCGTTTATAATGTTGTAAGACACGCCGGCGTTAAGGTCGAACATCTTGCCGAGTTGCCATTTCGTGTCGAGCTGGTTTACTATGAGCAGGTTGTCATTGGTCTGCTGGCGGCGCATGAAACCCTCGTAAGTGTCAGACGACTGATAGTCGGCGTCCATGCCGATATAGTCGCCCACCGACTCTTTCGTGGCGTGTACGAGCATGAAGTTGTAGTCGAGCTTGTGCTTGCCGCCAAGCAGGTAATCGATGTTAGCCATCGCGACCTGGCTCGTCTCCACCTGGGATATGTCGCCGTCCATGTCTTGCGACAGCGCGCCGCTCGTGATGGAGTTGCGCACTTCCTCGTCATAGTGGCTGTAGTTCTTGTTGTGAGCGGCCACGAGATAGAACGTGAAAGGCTGCCCGGCGATGTCAAACTTCTTGCCGCCCGACACCGCGTAGCTCTGGTTTATCATCAAGTTCTGCTTGTGAGGGTCGAGCGAATTGTTGAAGCTGAAGGCGTTCAGGCTTGCCCCAGGCTGCTTCTTGTCGGCTATGCCCAGGCCGTCAACACCGTCAAGGCGCATGAAGTCAGACGAAACCGTCTGCGTATTCAGTCCTCCCGACACGCTTACGTTAAGCTTGCCGTCGCCCGTAAGCTCCTTGGATGTTATGTTGATGTCAGCCCCCGCGGCGTCGGCCGGGGTGTCGCTGTAGAACGCCTTGTTGACCTCTATCGACTGGATGATGTCCGTCGAGAAGAAGTCAAGGGCGATGTTCTTATACTCCGGGTCTTCCGAAGGTATGGGGAAACGGTTCAGGGTGGTGATGTTGTAACGGTCGCCAAGTCCGCGCACGAAGACGTTTTTCACGCCTTCCTGCTTTGATATGCCTGAGATTTTGGTCACTGCGGCTTGCGCATCGCTCACGCCCTTGCGCGAAAGCTCCTGCGCGCCGATGGTCTGCACGGCGACGAGCGAGCGTTTCTGCTCGAGCATGGTGACGTTCTCCGACTCGCGGTTGGCCTTCGCCACCACAACTACGTCGGACAACTGGTGGTCGTCCTCCACCATTTCGAAGTCGAGCGTCATCACCTTGTTGTCCTCGATTTTCACCTGACGCTTCACAGCCGTCTTGTAACCTACATATTTTATCTCGATGTCATAGATGCCGTCAGACAGTCCTGTCAACTGGAAATTGCCATCAACATCGCTCACGGCGGCTATGTCGCTGCCTACGACATGCACCGTCGCACCGATGAGGGGCTCCTTCGACTTCTGGTCCTTGACGCATCCTTTCACGTCAACGTCAACATCATTCACGCCGGCAGCCACAGCCGGCGTCAACGCCAACGACATCATCGCCGCCGCGCCCAAAAACAATCTTAACTTACCTATACCTGCAATCATGCTTACACGCATTTTCCTTTTCTTCATAAAACATCGTTTTTTCACGCCGCAAAGGTAGACAACGTTTGTTGCAAAGACATTTCCCGCAGGTTATGAAGACTTGACAATGCTTTTTCAACAACAGCCACAAATGCTACAAACCTTGGCCGAAAACATGACAAAACGGTTAAGCCGGCGTTACGGCCAGGCGCGGATGAATTATGTACACGGACATTATATACGGGCGGAAGCGCGACGCTTGCAGCCCACAATGCTACGAACCTGTAACACGCTGGCTGTCAGCACTGTTGCGGAAGGCCGTCTTTTACGTTGCAAAAGACGGCAAAACACAATGCGATATGCGGCCTTTCGCAAAGCAAAAGACCGCATATCGCAAAATCAGGTATAAAAAAATCAAGAACCAGTATTACTCTACGTGGGCCGGCCTGACCGTCGCCACGACATATTCAGAGCATGTGCCGACGCGGAACTTGCCGCCCCAGATGCCGATGCCGGAGCTTACGTAATAGCGCGTAAGCCCGCGCCGCCAAGGGCCGTAGGCGTCTTCATACACGGCGTCGGTTATCCACGAAATAGGCCAAAGCTGGCCGTGGTGGGTGTGTCCGCTGAACTGGAAATCGACGCCGGCGCGCTCGGCCTGTTCGAGATGGTATGGCTGGTGGTCGAGCAGGACCACATACTTCGACTTGTCAACGCCCCGCATCAGTGCGCCGAGGCTCTTGCGCCGGCGGTTCGAGCGGTCGTCGCGCCCCACGATGGCCATTCCGCCCACTTCGGCCACACTGTCGCGCAGCAGGGTTATGCCGGCTTCGCGGCAGAAATCAGCAGCCCCGTCAATGCCGGCATAATACTCGTGGTTGCCGAATGTGGCGTAAACGGGAGCCTTGATGCGGCGCAGCTCGGCGGCCATGTCTTCCTCAACAACCGGGCGCAAGCTGCCGTCAACGATGTCGCCGGCTATCAGTACGATGTCGGGACGCTCGGCATTGACCTTGTCAACCCAGCGCGCCAGTTCCTTGCGGTTGTTGTGGTAGCCAAGGTGCAGGTCGCTCATAAGCACCATCTTCACCTCGCCCGCAACAGCCTTTGCCGTGGGCAGGTCAACCGTATGCCGCCGCTTGTCCAGGTAGTTGAAGTATCCGTAGGTGAAAACGCCGGTCAACAGCACCGCCAGCACGGCCGACGTGACGCCGTTGTGGTAAAGCCACGCCTTAGGTACGACATGCGTCAGCCGCCCGATGTCGAGCAAAAGGAACACCAGCACGGCGTAAAGCAGGATGAAAATGACGGAGTTTCCCGTCTCATAACACGTCCTGGCCAAGCCCATCGGCATGGCGTCAATAGCGTGGGAGAAGTTGAGGAACAGCGTGGAGAACGCCAAGACGCACGCCGCCAAAGCGGCGCACTTCCACGCAAAGGTGAGCGGAAGCACGCACCACACGTGCCAAAGCACGTATGCAAGACCAGCAAATGGAAGTATGAAAAAGAGGACGAACCACATAATGTTTTATTTTTCAGCAGACAAGTGATGAGCAGACAAGTGACGAGCAAACAAGCAGACAAGGAGATTTCTTCAACAGAAGAGCTGTCATCGACAAGCAAACAAGCAGACAAGGAGTCTTCTTTAGTTGACAAGTGACGATGCTTGTCTGCTTGTTTGCTCGTCACTTGTCTGCTGAAAAAACTGTTTTCAGGATCTTGTCGGTAGCCCCGGCCGTCGCGGCTACGTATCCGGCGGCCTTCAGGCCGTCTTCCTTAATGGCGGAAGCGTCGGTGACATAGGTGTTCATCACGGCCTCGAACTGGCTGTAAGAGTCAACTTCACGGCCGCCGCCGGATGCCAACAAGTCTTGCGCTTCTTGGAAACGCTTGTTGTTCGGGCCGAATATCACCGGCATGCCCCACACCGCAGCCTCAAGCACATTGTGTATCCCTACGCCGAAACCGCCGCCGACGTAAGCCACGTCGCCGTACCCGTAGATGCTCGACAGCAGTCCGAAGCAGTCTATTATCAGGCAGTCGGCCTTGCCAACGCTCTCCTCCGTGGCCTCGGTATAGCGCACGGCGGTGCGGCTCAGCTTGCCGACGATTTGGCGTATATGGTCGTCGCCGATGACGTGCGGCGCGATTATGAGCTTCCAGTCACGGTGGTCGTTGAAATACTTGATGAAGATGTCCTCGTCAGGAGGCCAACTGCTGCCCGCCACAAACACCTTGCAGTCCTGCTTGAAAGCCTCTACCAAGGGCAGTTTCTTGGCCTGACGCTTGATTTGCAGCACGCGGTCGAAGCGTGTGTCACCCGTTATCTCAACGTTGGCGATGCCGAGCGTGGCAAGCAGACGCTTGCTCTCGTCGTTCTGGACGAAGAAGCGTGTGAAGCATTTCAGCACCCTGCGGTAAGAACGCCCGTACCAACGGAAGAACACCTGGCCCTCACGGAAGATGCTGCTGACGCTGTAAACGGGCACGCCACGCCGCTTGAGGATGTGCAGGTAGTTCCACCAAAACTCATACTTTATGAAGAAAGCCATCTCAGGATGCACGAGGTTGAGGAACTTGCGCGCACTGAAATACGTGTCCAAGGGCAGGTAACAGACGATGTCCGCGCCCTCGTAGTTCTTCCTCACCTCGTAACCTGAAGGCGAAAAGAACGTCAACAGGATTTTGTACTCTGGATGCTCGGCGCGCAGACGTTCGATGATTGGCCGCCCCTGCTCGAACTCTCCAAGCGAGGCTGCATGGAACCAGACGTAACGCTGGCCGCCGTCAACCTTGTCACGGAGTACGCGGAACGCCTCACGTCCGCCCCGCCACATCTTCCGCGCCTTGGGATTGAACAGCGAGGCGACGGCCACGCCGAGCGTATAAAGACATATTATGAGTTCGTACATTTCAATAACGAAGATTTATTTAATTAAGAGTTAAGAATTAAGAATTAAGAGTTAAGAATTAAGAAAATATGCTGTATGGCGATAATCCGCAAAAGCATATTTTCTTAATTCTTAACTCTTAATTTTTAATTCTTTATCGTCTCGATGGCCCTGCGCAAGCGGCGCAAAGTCTCCTCCTTGCCGAGGAATGCGGATATATCGAACATTCCGGGGCCTTTGCCTATGCCGACAAGAGTCAGGCGGAAGGCGTTCATCACGTCGCCGAGCTTGTAGCCCTTGTCCTCCACCCAGGCCATGACGACGCGCTCCTGGTTCTCCAAAGAGAAGTCGTCAAGCCCCTCAAGCAGGTCGGCCAGTTCGCCCATCACCCGGGGGGAGTCCTCCTTCCAACGCTTGCGCACGGTCTTCTCGTCATACTCCGTGGGCGGGATGAAGAAGAAAGAACACAGCGGCCAAAGCTCTTTCACGAAGTCAACGCGGTCCTTCATCATCGAGACCACCTTCGTAACACGCTCCATTGTCTCGTCAACGCCGTTGCCGGCCACGATGGGCGCGAAGAGGCGGGCGATTTCCTCGTCGCTCTTCTTGAGCATGTATTCATGGTTGAACCACACGGCTTTCTTGTAATCAAAGCGCGCGCCGGCCTTGCTGCACTTGGCGATGTCAAACTGGCTGATGAGTTCGTCCATCGTGAAAAGCTCTTGTTCCGTACCGGGGTTCCATCCCAACAGGGCGAGGAAGTTGATTACAGCCTCCGGGAAATAGCCCTGCTCACGGAAACCGTTGCTTACTTCGCCGGTCTTGGGGTCGTGCCATTCAAGCGGGAACACGGGGAAACCGAGGCGGTCGCCGTCACGCTTGCTCAGCTTGCCCTTGCCGTCAGGCTTGAGCAGCAGGGGCAGGTGGGCGAACTGCGGCATCGTGTCTTCCCATCCGAAGGCGCGGTAAAGCAGCACGTGCAGCGGCGCGCTGGGCAGCCACTCCTCGCCGCGGATGACGTGGGAGATTTCCATCAGGTGGTCGTCAACGATGTTTGCCAGGTGGTATGTGGGCAGCTCGTCGGCACTCTTGTACAGGACCTTGTCGTCAAGGATGTCGCTCTTGATTACCACGTCGCCGCGGATGAGGTCATGCACATGCACTTCCTCGCCCGGCTCCACCTTGAACCTCACCACGTATTGAGCGCCGTCGGCTATTAGGGCGTCAACGTCTTCCTTCGACATGGTGAGCGAATTGCGCATCATCGTGCGCGTATGGGCGTCATACTGGAAGTTCTTTATCTCCTGACGCTTGGCCTCAAGCTCCTCGGGAGTGTCGAAGGCGATGTAAGCCTTGCCCTCAGAGAGCAGTTGCTCCACATATTTCTTATATATGTCGCGCCGTTCGCTTTGGCGGTAAGGGCCGTGCTTGCCGCCGAAACTGACGCCCTCGTCAAACTTGACGCCCAACCAGCGGAACGACTCTATGATGTATTCCTCGGCACCGGGCACGAAGCGGCTCGAGTCGGTGTCTTCTATCCTGAACACCATTTCGCCGCCATGCTGGCGGGCGAAGAGGTAATTGTACAATGCTGTACGCACTCCGCCGATGTGGAGCGCGCCTGTAGGACTTGGCGCGAAACGCACCCTTACTTTTCTTTCTGCCATTTTATTTGATGAAGATAAGTTTCTTTTTTAATAGTGACAAGCCTTTTCTTTGAAGCAGACGAGCGGTCAGTGACGAGCAGACAAGCGGTCAGTGACAAGCAGACGAGTGGCTTTCTGCCATGGCCGGCAGCCCTCCTATCAGGCGCATCCGGCCCATTTGTTCCATCAAGCTTATCCGCCTGAGTGTCAGCGATTTACCGTTCTCCCTGCAAAAGGCCGTGTTTTAACCCGCAAAAGGTGGCCTTTTACACGATGAAAGGCCGTCTTTCGCAACGCAAAAGGCCGCCTGTCGCATCTACGCCGCACGGCTTCCGCACTGCGGCAGTCCGACAGCCGACAGGCTTTCACTTATTTTTTTGTGCAAAAATACAATATTTTTGGTAATTTAGTGTGTTTTTTTAGTATTTTCGCAGGGTAATGTCCAATACATAGGAAAATGATAAAATTCAACAAGACAAGCAACCACAACTTCAGCAACTGGATAATGTGTACCGTACTGGTGGTCATCACCGTCGCGGCGATTGTGTTCTTCCTGCCCCGCAACAGCGGGCCGCAGTTCCGCTACGACATCGGCAAACCGTGGATGTACAGCTCGCTGATAGCCAAGTTCGACTTCCCCATCTACAAGACGGAAGAGACCATAAAGGAAGAGCAGGACAGCATCTCGGATGCGTTTGAACCATACTACAACTACAACCCGGACGTTGAGAAAAAAGAGGTGGCACGCTTCCTGAACACTTACAAGGGCGGCATACCCGGACTGCCGGCCGACTATGTGGCAACCATCGCCGACCGACTGCACCGCCTATACCTGGCCGGCGTGATGAACGCGCCCGAATATTCGGAGATAAGCCGTGACACGATGAACATGATACGCATAGTGAACGGCAAAAAGGCTACCAGCATAGAAATCTCATGCGTGTACTCCACGATGACAGCCTACGAGCAGTTGTTCTCAGACCCGAAGCTCGCCGCGCAACGGCAAATCCTGCAACGGTGCAACCTGAACGAATACATACGCCCCAACCTGATATACGACGAGGAACGAAGCGAGACCGAACTGAGCGACATCCTCAGCGGCATCCCGCTGGCAAGCGGCATGGTGCTGAGCGGACAGAAGATCATCGACCGCGGCGAAATAGTTGACGAATACACGTACCGGGTGCTTAACTCGTTCGAAAAGGAAACCCAGCGGCGCAGCGCAAGCGTAAGCGCGGTGCCGTCAACGATAGCCGGCCAGGCACTGTTCGTGGGCACGCTCATCCTGCTTTTCACAACTTACCTGCGCCTGTTCCGCAAAGACTACTTCGAGAAACCGCGCAGCATAATAATGCTCTACACGATGATTGTGGTCTTCCCCATACTCGTGTCGCTGATGATCAGCCACAACATCCTGAGCGTGTACATACTGCCTTTCACCATCGCGCCAATCTTCATCCGCGTGTTCGTCGATTCACGCACGGCCTTCAATGCCCATGTCACCATGATAATGATATGCGCCGCCGCCGTGAAATACCAGTATGAGTTCATCATCGTGCAGCTTGCGGCGGGGCTTATCGCCATCTACTCGCTGCGCGAACTGTCACAACGCGCCGAGATATTCAAGACAGCCCTGCTCGTCACCATGGGCAGTTGCGGCATCTACTTCGCCCTGCAACTCATGCAGGACAACAGCGTACTTTCGATGGACCACAGCATGTACAAGTACTTCATAGCCAACGGCGTGATGCTGCTGTTCGCCTACCCGCTGATGCTTGTGGTCGAAAAGACCTTCGGGTTCACGTCAAGCGTGACGCTCATCGAGCTGTCAAACACCAACAAGAAGCTGCTGCGCGACCTGAGCGAGGTTGCCCCCGGCACGTTCCAACACTCGGTGATGGTGGGCAATCTTGCGGCCGAAATAGCCAACAGAATCGGCGCGAAAGCCCAGCTTGTGCGTACAGGCGCGATGTATCACGACATCGGCAAGATGAAGAACCCTGTCTATTTCACAGAAAACCAGATGGGAGGCGCGAACCCGCTGAACGCAATGCCACGCATCGACGCCGCCCAAGTGGTGATAAGCCACGTTACCGACGGACTGAAAATAGCGGAGAAATACAGCTTGCCCGGGGTAATAAAGGACTTCATAAAGACCCACCACGGCAGCGGAAAGACCAAGTACTTCTACATATCTTACAAGAACGAACACCCCGACGAGCCGGTGGACGACAGCCTGTTCACTTACCCGGGGCCCGACCCTTTCACGCGCGAACAAGCCATACTCATGATGGCCGACACGGTGGAAGCCGCCGCACGCTCGCTCAAGGAGTATACCGAGGAGAGCATATCCAACCTCGTAAACAAGCTGATTGACCAGCAAGTGGACGACGGATACTTCAAGAACTGCCCGATAACGTTCCACGACATCGCAATGGCAAAGCAGGTGCTGACCGACCGCCTGAAAGCCATCTACCACACGAGGACGAGCTATCCGGAACTGAAAAAGGACAACGAAAGTGAAAAATAAGCAACTGAAAGTGAAAAATCCAACAGCCGTGGTCACCTGGCTGTTGGATTTTTCACTTTTGATTTTTAGCCGTTGACTTACTCAAAGCGGGTCAACGTCAAAATAAACACTTGCAGACTTGTATCTCTTATCCCGCAAAACGGTGTCTTTGCCACGGTTGAGGTAAAGGCGTACCTTGGCTCGGTCAAGCCCGTTCTCAAGCTTAATGACAATCTTCCTGATGCACATCGCCTTGACCTTGGCCACCGACGGCTTGTCAGGACCAAGCACACGGTCGCCGAACCACTGGCGAAGCAGCGCGCCAAGGGCGTCGGCCGCCGCGCTGACAACAGCGTCGTCCTTGTGCTTCAGGTAAACACATACGAGATGATAGAACGGCGGATAGCGGAACAACTGCCGCTCTTCCATCAGGTCGGAGTAAAAGCCGTGGATGTCGTTGCGCACCACTTGCGACACAACGGGCAACTCCGGGCTTTTGGTTTGCAGTATCACACTGCCCCGCTTGCCCTTGCGGCCGGCGCGTCCGCTGACCTGAGCCATCATCATGAAGGCGTGTTCGTATGCCCGGAAGTCAGGATAATTGAGCATGGAGTCGGCGTTAAGTATGCCGACAACCGACACACGGTCGAAGTCCAAGCCCTTGCTTATCATCTGCGTGCCTATCAATATGTCGGTGTTATGCGCAGAGAAATCACTTATTATGCGCTCATATGCGTTGCGGGTGCGCGTCGTGTCAAGGTCCATGCGCGCCACACGGGCGTCAGGGAACAGCTCCATCACCTTGTCCTCTACCTTCTCCGTGCCGTAGCCCCGACCCCTCAGGTCATGGCTTCCGCAACAGGGACACACCTCAGGCACGGTGTACGTGCGCCCGCAATAGTGGCAAGTAAGCTGCCCGAGGTTCTTATGATAAGTCAAGGAGACGTCGCACGACTCGCAATGAGGCACCCATCCGCACTCCCTGCACTCAATCATCGGGGCAAAGCCGCGGCGGTTTTGGAACAAAATCACCTGCTGCTTGCTGTCAAGGGCGTGGCGCATGGCCGAGAGTAAGAGCGGCGAAAACGGACCGTTCATCATCTTGCGGTGCTGCAAGTCCTTGATGTCAACCACGGTGATTTCAGGCAGTTGCATGTCGCCGTAACGCTTGTCAAGCAACACGTAGCCGTATTTGCCTGTACGCGCGTTGTGCCATGTCTCGGCGCATGGCGTCGCCGAACCGAGCAAAACCTTGGCCCCGGCCTTGGCGGCAAGCATGATGGCCGCCGAGCGGGCATGGTAACGAGGGGCTGGGTCTTGCTGCTTGAACGACGTTTCATGCTCCTCATCGATGATGACAAGCCCCAAGCGGGAGAACGGAAGGAGGACTGCCGAACGCGCGCCAAGAACCACGTCGTATGGATTTTGCGACATCTGCTTCTTCCATATCTCAACGCGCTCGGCGTCAGAGTACTTTGAATGGTATATGCCAAGCCTGTCGCCGAACACCGCTTGGAGGCGTTGGCGGATTTGGACGGTCAGCGCGATTTCGGGCAAAAGATAAAGAACCTGCTGGTGTTTCTCAAGAGCCTGGCGGATAAGGTGTATGTAGATTTCGGTCTTGCCGCTTGAAGTCACGCCGTGGAGCAGCACCACATTCTTATTCAAGAACGAAAAGACGATTTTGTTATAGGCTTCCTGCTGAGCCTCGTTCAGCGGCTTCACGTTGTCAAGATGCGGCTGGCCGCCGTGGTTGAGGCGGCCCACCTCACGTTCGTAAGGCACGAGCAGGCGGCGGTCAACGAGGTTTTTCACCATGGCGGCTGTGCAGTGGGCGGTGTTCATCAGCTCGTCGCGGGTGACCTCGGCCACCTGGCAGCGCGTACGCCCGCCCTCGATGGTATCCCAGCGGCTCATGGCGAGGAAACAGGCGAAAGCCGCGCGCTGCTTGTCGGCACGCCGGAGCGCGTCCAACGCCACGTGCATGGCGCGCTCGTTCCTTAATTCAGGCGCGAGGGCGAGACACGTCTCGGTCTTCGGCTTGTATGCGTCAACCGACTTCAATCCACCCGGCAAGGCCGCGGAAAGCACGTCGCCAGGGGCGCACATATAGTAATCGGAAAGCCAACGCCACAGCTCCAACTGCCCCTCTGTCACTATCGGGGCATCATCGAGAACAAGCTTTATGTCCTTTACGGCGAACTCCGGCTTGCCGTCATGCGGGCGTATGACGAGCCCGACGTAGTTCTTGTTCCTGCCGAAGGGCACAAGCACACGCCGACCGCACACCGCCCCGGCTTCCATCCCAGGCGGAACGGAGTAAGTAAAAAGGCCGTCAAGCGGCACTGGAAGGAGAACGTCTACGTAATTCATAATGCACAATTCACAATGCATAATCGAGCTGCGCCGTGCAAAGTTAATAAAAAACCCGCTGTTTACAGCAAACCAAGGCTACTAATATTGTGAATTACGAATTGTACATCATGAATTATTGGCCTACCCCGTTGAGCCTGCGGCGCAGTTCGTTAGGTGTGCAGCCGAGGTTTTTCTTGACATAGCGGCCGAAGAACGACGTGTTGGGGAAAGCCAGCTCGTTTGATATTTCCTTGACCGACTTGCGCGAGCTTTTAAGCAGGTTCTCAATGTCTTTCGACACGTAGGCGTCGATGATTTTCGAGGCGTTTTTCCCGCCAACCTTCTTGCACACCACGGAGAGGTATTTGGCCGTGATGTTCAGCCGGTCGGCGTAATAAGCCACGCTGCGCGACTTGGGGTAAGCGGCCGAAAGCATGTCAAGGAAATCGCTGAATATGTTCTCGGCCGACGACACTGGGCGCGGGCTGAGACTGTCGAAACGCTCAAACACGTTGCGGAACTCGAACACGAAAGCCTGCATCAGCCCGTCAACGATGTTGAAGCGGTAAGGATTTACCTTGTCGGAAACCCTCTGCTTCAGCAACCCGTAATAAAGACTGAACATGTTTACGGCGTCGTCGTCAAGGCTGATTATCGGGTTCTGGTCGAAAAACACCTTGAAATTCCAACTCCTCACCGAGGCGGGCAGCATCTTGAAAGCGTATTCAAGAGACAGGAAAATGCCCTTGAACCTGAAACCTTCACTGGCCTCGGCCTTGCCGACAACCGCCTCAGGCACACCTATTATAATATCGTTTTTATGTGCCACGAACTCCCTGTGGTCTATGCTCAACGTCAAATAGCCGTCAACGCAAAGAATAACGAATATGCCGTCGAGCCGTATGCTGTCGGGGCGTTCCACCGATTTCAGCTCGTCAAAAAGAAATATGCGCCCGTCATCCTCAAAAGAACCGGTCACGTCGAACTTATCTATCTTAATCCTCCTTACACTCATATCTTCAACATTTTACCGTTGTCAGGCCGGCCACAAGCTTACGGGAAAGACGTCTTGGCAAGCGGCCCGCATGCAATGACAAATGAATTCAAATGCAAAGAAACGGCTTTTTCCCGAAACAACGGTTATCCAAAATTCATCATAAATAGCCTGAAAGCCACATGAAACGTTAAAGATGCTTATCTGTAAAACAAGAAGCGGCGAAGGCTCAAGAGGCTGAAAAAACGCCCTTTCACAAGCGCAAGTGTAACCCTTTGGTTATCAACACGTTGCAAAAGGCCACGATTTACAGTCCAAAACATGGCCTTTCGCGACGCTGTTCATGGCCTTTCAGGATGCAAAAGGCTGCCTTTCACAACGCATCCGGCCGACCGCCATGACGCCGACCGCCGTCAACAGCATTACCGGCACACAATATCCCATTGGCAAAAACTTATGTCCTAAAACTCAAAGCGTTCCGAAATAGGACATTCCTGAATACCAATAAAGAAGAAAAGGACACGCCGGTTGACGTATATTTGCATCATAAAAACCTAAAACATCATTGGAAATGAAAAATCTCAGACCATTGGCCGCCATCATGGCAGCGGCCGTCCTGGCTTCATGCGGCGGCAAGGGCGACAGCAGCCCCACTGCAACCGAAGCCGTAAAAGTGGAAACGGCGATAGTCGGCGAGGCCGCCGGAAGCAAGGCCGACCGCTATTCAGGCACAATAGAAGAGGAAAACGGCACGCTGCTGAGCTTCGCCGTGGGCGGCACTGTCAGCAACATGCTTGTAGACGAGGGCGACCGCGTAAGCAAAGGGCAACTCATCGCCACGCTCGACCCCGAACAGATGCGCAGCAACCACGCCTCAGCGAAGGCCGCGCTTGAGCAAGCCGAGGACGCATACGGCAGGATGAAGGAGCTGCACGGCAAGGGCAGCCTGCCCGAAATAAAGTGGGTGGAGGCGCAGACGGCACTTGAGCGCGCCCGCGCCGCCGAACAGATGGCTCGCAAGCAACTGGCCGACTGCCGCCTGTACGCCCCGTTCTCAGGCGTGATAGCAAGCAAATCAGCCGAAAAAGGACAGAACGTGGGCGCGGGGACGACCGTGGCCAAGCTCGTGTCCGTAGGCCGGCTGAAGGCGAAGATATCAGTGCCCGAGAACGAGATAGCACAAATAGCCGTAGGACAGAAGGCGACCGTGACCGTTGACGCCGCCGGAGGCACGCCCGTAAGGGGCACGGTGAGCGAGAAAGGCATCGTGGCCGACCCCATGTCGCGCTCATACGACGTGAAAATCAGCTTGCCCAACAACGGGCGGCGGCTTATGCCCGGCATGGTGGCCGAGGTGACGCTGGACAACGCGCGGCGGCAGACGGTATGCGTTATTCCGGCGCACGTGGTGCAGATTGACGAGAACAACAACGAGTTTGTATGGCTCGCCGTGGGCGGCAAGGCCACCAAGCGCACCATCACCTGCGGCGAATTCACCGCCGACGGCGTAACAGTGACGAGCGGACTGGCCGCCGGCGACCGCCTCATCACGGCCGGAGCGCAGAAGGTTAGCGAAGGAATGAGGGTGATTTTCTAACACAAACAGCAATGAAACAACAAAAACGCAGCTTCGTGGAATGGGCGATGCACTACCGGAAAATCGTCATCCTCGTGATATGCTGCCTCGTGGCGTTCGGCATATACAGCCTGCCGGAGATGCAGAAAAACGAATTTCCCGACTACACCATACGCCAAGGCGTGGTAGTCGCGGTAGTTCCGGGCGTGCCGGCAGACGAGGTGGCCGAACAGGTTACGAAGCCCCTGGAGGACTACATCTTCTCTTACAAGGAAGTGAAAAAGGAAAAGACGTTCTCGAAAAGCACCGACGGCATGGCTTACATACAAGTGGAACTCAACGAAGACATCGACAACAAGGACGAGTTCTGGAACAGGTTCAAGCACGGCGTGAACGACTTCAAGGCGCAACTGCCGCAAAACGTTCTCGCCATACAGGTGATGGACGACTTCGGCGACACGTCGGCCCTGCTCATCACGATGGAAAGCGACGACAAGACTTACCGCGAACTATCCAACTACATGGACGCACTCAAGGACAGCCTGCGACGCATAGAAAGCGTGGGGCGCATGACCGTGAGCGGCATGAGGCAGGAACAAATCGCCATATACGTTGACAACGAACGCCTCGCCCACTACGGCCTGAGCGACAACTCGCTGGCCATGACGCTGGCGCAAAAGGGCTTCGTCACCACAGGTGGACGCGTGAAGACAGGCGACGCGGTAGAACCAATCTACGTGGAGAAGTCGCTCAACTCGGTGTATGACATCCAACAGACAATCGTACACACCGACCCAGCAGGACGGAACATACGCCTGAAAGACGTGGCCGATGTAAGAAAAGAATACCCCGCGCCTGAAAGCTACATCGAGAACAACGGCAAGAAGTGCCTGTTGCTGAGCGTCGAGATGAAGAAAAACCGCAACATTGTTGACATGGGACGCGAAATCAACAAGGCGATGGCCGGCTTCCAAAACACATTGCCCGCCGGCGTGAGCATCTTCCGCATAACCGACCAGAGCGAAGTGGTGGGCGACAGCGTTTACAATTTCCTAAAAGAGCTGCTCATCGCGGTATGCGCCGTGGTTATAGTGGTGATGCTCCTGCTGCCCATGAAAGTCGCCCTCGTGGCCGCTTCAACCATTCCGATAACCATATTCACGTCGCTCGGCCTGTTCCATGCTTTCGGAATAGAGCTTAACACTGTTACTTTAGCCGCCCTGATAGTGACCCTCGGAATCATAGTTGACGACTCCATCATCATCATCGACAACTACTTGGAGCAGCTCGGGCAAGGAGTCTCACGCTGGAAAGCGTCTGTGAACAGCACGCTTCACTTCTTCCGCTCCATTCTTTCAGCCACTCTGGCCATAAGCATAACGTTCTTTCCATTCCTGTTCACCACCCACGGGATGTTACGTGACTTCCTCGTAAACTTCCCATGGGCGATAACCATCATCCTCGGAGTATCGCTCCTGGTGGCCACATTCCTTGTCCCGTTCATGCAATTCTGGTTCATACGCAAGCCTATGGACGGCAAAACGGAAAGCGGCGGACGGCGCAAGTTCTCACTTCTCGACACTTTGCAAAGTGCATACGACAAGCTGCTTGACGCCTGTTTCGCACATCCCAAGGTCACGGTAGGCACCGGTGTGGCGTTCGTGGCCGTCGGCGCAGTGCTGATAAACAATCTTCCGCAGGAAATGATGCCTACGGCCGACCGCAACCAGTTCGCCGTCGAGATATACATGCCAACGGGAACGTCGCTCGAGCGCACGTCCGCCGTAGCCGACAGCATGGCCTCTGTGTTGAGGAAAGACGACCGGGTGGTGTCAGTTACGGAGTTCAAGGGCTGCTCGTCGCCGCGTTTCCATACGTCTTACGCGCCACAAACGGGCGGCAGCAACTATGCTCAGTTCATAGTGAACACCACCGGCGTGAAACAGACCGTAGAACTGCTCGACTACTACGCGCCACGATACACCAACCACTTCCCTGACACTTACGTGCGCTTCAAGCAGCTAAGCTACAGCGAGGCCGTATATCCTGTGGAGGTAAGGCTCAGCGGCGAGAACCCGGACACGCTGAAACGCGACGCCGACAAAGTACTCGCCACGCTCAGGAAAATGCCCGCCCTCACCCTTGTACGCACCGACATGAACGAACAGATGCCATCGGCCACCGTCAGGCTGAAGGCCGACGAGGCGGCGCGGCTGGGCGTAAGCAACCTCACAGTCGAGTCAACGCTGGCCATGAGGTATGGTGCGGGCGTGCAGGTGGCCACCGTCTGGGAAGACGGCGACGCCATCCCTGTAACCTTGAAAAGCACTACGGCGGAACGGGCGACCAACGCCGACGTGGCCGACGAGAAAATACCAGCCGCTGGAGGACTGGCACAAGTGCCGCTGAGGCAGGTCGCCGACATAACGCCAAGCTGGAAAGACGGTTGCATAGCACGACGTAACGGTGTGTACACAGTAACCGTGCAAAGCGACGTGAAACGCGGGGTGAACAGCACGAAGGCCAACGAAAAAGTGGTGGAAGCCATGAAGGACGTGGACTTGTCACCAGGAACAAGCGTCAGCTACGGTGGAGAAATAGAGAACAACGATATCTACATACCGCAAATCGTGTCTGGACTGGCCGTGGCCACGGTGATGATATTCTTCATACTGATGTTCCATTTCAAGAAAATCAGCCTCGCCTTGCTTGTCTTTTCAAGCATCGCGCTATGCACGTTCGGCACCGCCGCCAGCGTGCTTATACAGGGGATTAACTTCAGCGTGACGTGTTATCTCGGCGTGGTGAGCCTGATGGGTATCATCGTGCGCAACGGGATAATCATGGTTGACTATGCCGAAGAGCTGCGCTCGACGGAAGGCATGCGCGCCGAAGAGGCCATCTACCACTCGGCCAAGCGGCGAATGCGCCCCATCTTCCTTACCTCCGCCGCGGCGTCGATGGGTGTAATACCGATGATTTTGGGCGGAACAGGACTGTGGTTGCCAATGGGTACGGTGGTATGCTACGGCACGCTGCTCACCATGCTGCTAATCCTGACCGTGCTGCCAGCGGCGTACCTGCTGATGTTCCGCGGCACAACGGAAAAAAGAAAGAGAACTGAAAACATTGAAAACGAATAAAAACATTACGGATATGAGAATACACAGACTGGCGATATGTGCGGCATGCGCCCTGCTGGCAACGCTGCAAGCCGCAACAGCACAGGCGCAATACGTCATGACCGTGGAGCAAGCGGTAAGCGACGCGCTTGAAAACAACGTGCGCACAAGGAACGCCGACAACGACCTTGAGGCCGCACGGCAGGACAAGAAACAGGCTTTCACAAAATATTTCCCCACGGTAAGCGCGGCGGGCTTCGGCTTCATGGCCGACAAGGGGCTGCTTGAAATGAGCCTCGGACAGGGCATGAACATGTCAATGATGAAAAACGGCGTTGCAGGAGACGTCACGGCGCAGATGCCGCTGTTCACGGGAGGGCGCATCGTAAACGCCAACCGACTGGCCGAGGTGGGCGTGGAAACGAGCCGGCTGAGGCGGGAACTGTCTGAAAACGAGGTCGCGCTGACAGCAGAAACTTACTTCTGGCAGGTGGCCATGCTGAAAGAAAAACTGAAAACCGTAGCGGCCATAGAGCGGCAGTTGGACAAATTCGGCAAAGACGCCGAAGCGGCTGTTGCCGCAGGGGTGACAGACAGAAACGACATGCTGCAAGTCCGCCTGAAAAGCAACGAGACGCGAAGCAGCCGCATAACACTTGAGAACGCCCTCTCGACCGCCCTCCGACTGCTGGCACAATACACAGGACACGCGGGTGACAGCGTAGACATCAGTGCGAACATTAATGGAAAAACGCCAACGCCACCCACTTCGCTATACATTGAGCCGTCAACGGCACTGCCGGCGACAAGCGAATACGCCCTGCTCAAACAGAACGTGGAAGCCAACAAGCTGCAATACAAGATGGCGGTGGGCCAAAACCTGCCCACCGTGGCCATCGGCGGCGGATATGTATGGGACAACCTGATGGACAAGAGCCACCCGCTATGGATAGGCTTCGCAACGGTGAGCATCCCACTTTCAGGCTGGTGGGGAGGCTCGCACGAGATGAAAAAGAAGAAACTGGCCGTGAAGAACGCAGAGAACACCATGGAGGACAACGTCCAACTGCTCGTAATCAACATGGAGAACAAGTGGAACGACATGAACGACGCTTACCGACAAATAGGCATCGCGCTGGAATCAATCGCACAGGCAGAGGAAAACCTGCGCCTACACGACGACTACTACCGCGCGGGAACGGCCACGATGAGCGACCTGCTCGAGGCCCAGACGCTGTACCAAGACAGCCATTCGGCCTACGTGGAGGCATACGCAAAATACCAGATAAAGAAGCGCGAATACCTGCAAGCAGTCGGGCAATGATACCATTCGCACCAAAAACGAAAGCATAAGACATGTGTTGGCACGGCCAATGCTAACGTTTACCCAACAGCCTGACAAGCAACAAGTCCGCAAAAGGCCATGTCTTGTAAAGTAATACATGGCCTTTTGCCATACGAAATGCGGCCTTTCACACAACAAAAGGCCATGAACAAGAACAGCGGGGAGGAGAAAACAAAAAGTCAAGGGCGGCTTCCTAAGAAGCCGCCCTTGACTTATAGAGCAATAAAATGTTACAAATCGAACGCTTAGAAATAATAAGCGGCTGAAATCTGCCATGTGTTTGAACGGCCGCGAACAACCTCGCGAACACCATCGAACACGGTTACTTCGCCAGTCTTTCCGCAAACGATGTTATAGTTTGCACCCACCTGCAAGTGGCCAAGCAGCATAACACCCGCTCCGACGTTGACACTGAAGTTTGAAGTATTGAGTTTCCAGTCGGAAACGTCTTCAATAAGAGTCTGGTGCTTGTCGCCAATGTTGAAACCGAACTGCGGACCTGCTGCAAGATATACTGCCGCAAGGCTGCCAAGGCCGATGTCGTAGCGCAGGTTGATTGGGATGTTTATGGCCTGCTGCTTCAGCTTGTTGTCAGTACCCTTGACCTTGGCCTCACGCTGGTCGTAAAGAGCCGAAGCGTCAACGCCAAGGCCTACGATAGGCAAAGTGAACTTGACAGTAGGGCCGATGAAGAAGCCCGCACGGTTGGAAGACTCCAGCACGTCGCTGCTGAACGACATGTCGGTGATGTTGAGACCGCCCTTCAAACCGAACTTGAACTGAGCCTGAGCCGGAATGGCTACCAAAGTTGCCGCCACAAGGACGACGAGTGTAAAGAATTTTCTCATACGATTGAAATTAAATAGTTAAACATTAATTTATAATGCATTGTCACAATGCCTGGTTTATAATGACAATGCACAATCCAGAATGCGTAAAGCCCGTCATGTTTTGCCACGGCGCATGCCATAATCTCGCATTATGAATTGTGCATTGTGGGTTAAATCAATGTCTCTGCCGGCGCACCGTAACACGTGCCGCGGGCGAACCTGACGACGAAGAGCTGCTCTTCGAGCGGCGTTTCTTCACAGATGTTGTGGCACGGCGGTTGCGTTTCGCCTTCTTGCCCTTCTTGTCCTTGACCTCGGCCTTTGCTATGCTGTCAAGCGAATCCTTGCGCGCCTGGTCGCCCCAGATGTTCTTCTCGAAAGCGGCCAGCTCGTTCTCGATGCGCTTCTGCTCCTTGGCGAGGGCGGAGTCAGTGGGGCAATATTGCGCCAACGTGCGCCCGAGCATATTGGTTGTCTTGTAGATTTTGCCCTTGTATCTGTTTTGCGTGAAGTAATCGTCCATGCTCATTGTGGCCGCATTGTTAAGGTTGCTTGTCATGATGACCTGCTTGCTCAGGTAGGGAGCTACGTCGTCATACTCCACCCAGAACAAAGGATACTTCTGCTCGCCGTCACCGAAATCGTCAGTGCGCCACAATATCGGGCACATTGCTATCGGCTTGATGTGGAAAGTGGCCGACGCCTGGTCGTAATACGCGCTCTCCTTGACATAATACGACTTCACCTCAGCCGACGGGATGTCGCTGTCGTCAATACGTATGCCGCGGTTGTTGCGCTCATAATATATGTGGTAATTGTCAAGGAAGGCCTTGCGGTTGACTTGGGCGGAGTCGGTAAACACCTCGTTTCCGTCAAGGCGATACTCGTATGCCTTTATCGAGCCGCGCATCATGAGCTTGAACAGGTAGGTAAAAAGGTTCATCTGCGAACCTACCGGCTCCACTGGGTAGTAAAGCGGGGCGTTGGCGTCCTCTTCAAGGATAATCTCACGATAAATGTCCCTGCGCCAAACCACGTCCTCAGACATCTTGGCCGCAACGGGATAAGAGATTTGCGCGCGCGTGGTAAGGGTCTGGGCGTTTTGCGCGCTCTGCCTTTGCTGCTGACGGCGGCGCGCCGCCGGTTGCGCCTCAGCCACCTCCACACAGCACACGAGCATGAGCAACGCCAAGGCAAAACCATGCAGCAACGAGCCTCTGTGCTGCCGCCTTATATGCCATATAGCTTGTGAAAACAAGAAATCAGTCATATCTTATATTTTCGTTTTTTAGGTTTCACTGTTTTAATGTCCTACAGCCGCCATCCTTTCCGGTTCCCGCATGCGATTGCCTTACAACCGCACAGCCAACGAACCCACGGCTGCACAACCTTACTTGACAATTATCTCCATCGACGCGGGCAATGTCCTTCGTATCCCGTCAGGACCTACAGCCGTGATGCGGGTGATGTAGAAACGCTTGTTTCGCGCCAACTTGCGGAACGTGTCGCGCTGGCGTTGCGTGAACGACGCGCCGTTTGACACCATCGGGACAGCGTTGCCCATGTTGTCATAGAACACCGCTTCGAAGCCCAACACGTTGAAAGGAATGTCCAACAGGCCGTCGTCTATCGCGGCCTTTATGCCTCCGGCCGACATGAGCGACGCCTTGGCGAGCCCTCCCGTGCGGAAACGGTTGTCGCCAATCTGTATGTACGGCGTCGGGTCTGGCAGCTTGCGCACCTTGAAAGTGAACTGTCCCACAGAGCGGGCCGTGCCCGTTTGCAGTGACAAAACATTGATGGTTACGTCCTTGCCTACCGCCAAAGGCCGCGCGATATACTTGCCGGGACCTACGGGCTGAAGCGTACCGCCAGACATGGAGGCCGACACCTTGGTCAGCGGAACGCCAGGTATGCTTATGCTGATAGGGTTGTTATAACCTGCGTAAAGCACGTTCATAAGATCAGCCGAGACGGTCGCGCTGGGGTCAACCACGGTGTACTTTTGGGTGAAGTCGCGGCGTATCACGTCACCGCTGCCATTCACCATGGTGATGTATCCTGTCAAGTTGAACTCTCCTGTGCGGCTTGTCACCACTTCGTATGTGTTGTTGCGCAAGTTCATCTGCCGTCCACCGATGTATATTTTCGGCTGTTGCGTCGTATCGACGGCCGCCATCACGATTTGCGCGGAGAACTTGTCACCCCGCACGATTGTCTGCGCGTTGGGTATTACGAAAGCACTCAGCTTGTTGACGCGGATGTCCTTCATGTCGATATTGGCCACAAGGGTGTGCAGCACCTCGCCTTCCGCATAGCGAACGTCGCTCTGCAGCTTGGAGAGGAGCGTCACTGCGGCCGCGACTGGCATGTCCTCAAACATGTATTCCTGCCAGTTCTTGCCCATAGTGCGTGCGTTTTTGGGCAGCGTTGTGGTCAAGTTACTGGCTATTATGGCCTTCTGACGCTCGTCGGTGACCATCGTCAATATGCGCTCACGGAACGAGTTGATGGCGTCAAACAGCTCTTTGCCTCTGCCAGTGCCAGGAGCGAGCATCACTTGGTTGGCCGCCTCAAGGTCGTCCTTGCGCTCTATATTCATCACGTCACCGTCCTCACCGTCAGCTTCTTTAACTATGGCGACCTTCAACTCTTGCGCCAAGTTGTACAAAGAATCGCTCATCCGCTTCACGGCGGTGGCCTTGTCAAACCAGGCCTTTACCTTCTGCGGGTTCGCCTTCATCTGCGACTCGAAGTCTCCGTAAAGCGCGTCGTTCTCTGAAGACGCGTTCTTGGTAGTGCGCTGGAGGCTTTCCTCTACGATGGAAAAGCCCTCAAGCACCTCCGTTGAGACGTTGAGCGCGAGCATTGCCATCAAGACGACATACATGAGGTTTATCATCTTTTGGCGCGGTGATACCGGTCTTTTCTTTATTGCCATCCTATACTACACTTCAGCGTTGTTCCCATTGGCCGCCGTGGCGCGCATGTTTACGGTCATGGCTTCAATCATACGGGCGTAAATCTTGTTAAGTTGCTCAATCTGCGACGCCATCTTGCGCGACTGTTCGTTGATTTCGTCAATCGTGCCGATTTGCGAACTGGCCCCTTTAAGCTGCATTTCGTACACCTTGCAGATGCCGGTGAGCGTGCGGTTGAGGTTCTCCATCTCTTCCGAGTCGCGGGTGAGACGCGCGCTTTGCTCCGATACACGAGCCAACATGTCGGTAAGCTTCTTCAACTCGTCCACGTAATTGGCAGTGGCTTCTTCCATTTCGGGCGACACTTGCTGCTGCGCGGCGACCCATCCGGGCACCACCTGGCCTGCCTGCACAGGCTGACCTGCGGCCGCAGCCACGCTTTCGCCGGCTTCAGAAGGTGCCGCTCCCGCCTGAACGGGCTGCCCTTTACCAACCTGTCCGCCTTGTCCCTGCATCCCGGAGACTACCGACTGGCCTGAAACAGGGCCGACATAAGCCACCATTCCTTGCGGAACGGCCACGCCCTCAGGCACAGGTTGAGCCACTTCAGCAGCCTCTTCGCTTTCCGGCTCTTCATCAACAAAATCGTCTTTGTTGACATGCGTGGGCAAATCCTTGCCTATGGCGGTCTTGTCAAACGGACGGTCGAATGCCGAAATGAAGAACACTATGGCCTCGGTGCCCATACCAAGGTAAAGCATTATGTTAGCTCCCGGCAGGTGGGTAAGCTTGAACAGCGCACCGAGAATGACTATTGACGCGCCCCAACTGTAAGCGTAGTTCAGGAATGTCTGTCCCGGAACGCTGTCCAGCCATTTCTGGAGGCGGTAAATCATGTTGTATTTGCTGTATTCAGTCATGGTTATTTCTTCTTTCCTTTTTGTTTTGTGCTTGTTGTACTTGCAAGGCTCCTGACGCAGCGGAAGCCTATATAGCTACGCGGCTGGTTCTGGTATTCCCATGTGCGCCACGCCGAACGTATGTATGACTCCGGGTCTTTCCACGAACCGCCACGCACGCTCTTCTTCTTCAGGCGGTACGGGTCTTCCTTGGCGGCGTTGTATTTCAGTTCCGGGTTGAGGTCGTTCATGGCCTCGATGCCGGCCTCGGTGTACGTGGTGCTTGTCCATTCGGCCACATTCCCGGCCATGTCGAACAGGCCGTTCGAGTTTGCCGAGAACAGCCCCACACGGCTCGTGATGAGGTTTCCGTCCTCGGTGTAGTTGCCGCGGTCGGGCTTGAAGTTGGCATAGAAGCATCCGTCCTCGTTCTTCACGTCAATTTCCTCCCACGGGAATTCGGTGCCCTCCTTGCCGCGTGCGGCGTATTCCCACTCGGCTTCGGTCGGCAGGCGGTAACGCTGGATGTAGCGGGCCTCGCCGCCAAGCCCTTTCAGCAGGTAGTCGGTGCGCCATGCGCAGAATGCATTGGCCTGTTCCCACGTAACGCCCACCACCGGATAGTCATTGTAAATGGGACTGCTGAAATACAGGCGCATGTATGTCTCGTTGTCAGAGTTGACAAAATCGTTTACCCAGCACGTCGTGTCGGGATATATGTTTACTATATATGTGTTGAGGAAGTCCCACGGGCCGCTCAGCGGGCGGTCGATAGTCTGCCTCACGATGCGCCCCTCGTCGTCGATGTAGGCCGTGTCCTTTGAAATCATGACCACCTCGTCAGGGTTCACCTGCACGTCGGTGTTCAGGTTGCGCTGAGCCGGGTCAAGGCGGTTGCGGCGCAAGGCGGCCGCCGTATAGTCGTAAACCTCGTAACGGTAGTTCATCTGGCTGGCGTCAAGCATCTTCTCGCCGGTAACCGGATTGGTGACATAAAGGCTCTCAATGGCTCGCTGCTCGTCCTCGTTGGGCTTGCGCGGCAGAGACTTTTTCCAGTTCAGGTGCGGAGTGACGGGGTCGCCGTTCTTGTCTTCGGTTATCATGTAAGTCTCGTCGCCGCCGTAGTTAGGGTCGGCCAGGCGCGTGCGGAGTATGGAGTCGCGCACCCAATTCACGAACTGCTTGTACTCTGAATTGGTCACCTCGGTCTCGTCCATCCAGAAACCGTCAACAGATATTTCCTTCGTAGGCGTCTGCTTGCCCCACAGGCTGTCTTCCTTCTCGATACCCATCTTCAGAAATCCCCTTTTTATCAGGGTCATACCGTAAGGCGTAGGCTCGTTGAACCTCTTGCCGCTTACGCCCACCACTTCGCCGCCACGTCCTGACGACGAGGCCGCGCGGCCGCCGAAGCACCCGGTAAGCGTGGTCAACGCCACAAGGGATAAAACCATTATGATTTCAGATTTCTTCATGTCTTATAATATTCTAACGCTTTTATGTTTGTTCTTTCCTTTCTTGAAGAGGTTGATGTCCGTCTGGTAACTCAATATCAGCTCGTGGCTGCCGTTGCCGATGCTTATCGCCGAGGTGTACACCTCATAGCTGTAGCCTATGTGTATGCCGTGGAAGCTGCCGCCCACAAGCACCGTAACCGAATTGGTGGGGCTGTAAGACACGCCGCCGTAAAGCACTTTCTTGTCGTTGGTGTAGACCAGGCGGCCAGACACGTCAGCCCGCCATGCCACCCCGTCGGTCCTCACAAGCACTGACGGATGTATACTTAGAAACGGATTTCTCAGCTTAATATTGTATCCGCCGGTAAGATAAAACGTAGGGTCAATCTGCAACTCGTTGGTTTCGCCAAGCTCGACAAGGGGCGAAGTTAGGTGCTGCGCCGACAGGCCTACGTACCACGGACCGCGCGTGTAATAAAGGCCGAAGCCCACATCGAACGCGCTTCCGTTGACGTCTGATGTGGTCAGGGCGGGATCGCTCGAGTCCTCGACATCCAGCTTCGAGCCGTCGAAACTCTCGCTGAGGAAACCCAACTGCACGCCCGCGCTTATCATGCCGCCGAACAGGCGGTGCTTGTAGGCGTACTGCAGGGCTATGCGCTGGTGGGTGAACAAGCCTATCTGATCGTTTAACAGCGACACGCCCACGCCATGATAATTCTTCAGCAGATAAAGGGGCATGTCCGCGCCTACGTACATCGACTTCGGGTTGTTCTCGAAGCCGAGAAAGCTCAGGGCGTAAGCCGCCGTGACGTTGAGCTTCTGCTGCTTGCCTACCGCGCCGGCGTTGTAATAAGGCTCCAAGTCCCAATAGTGGCTGAACGACACGTCATACTGCGCGCCGGCCCTGGTGGCGGCGAGCAGCAGCACCGTTGTCAATATGTAAAGACGTCTTCGCACGACAATATAACGCAAGCCCCGCGGTTTTTATTGCATGACAAAATAAGAATTAAGAGTTAAGGATTAGCAGAAACCCGCCCGGCACACGGCACACATGGGCGTTTTTCTCAATTCTTAACTCTTAATTCCTAAATCAGAACCACCCCGCTTAATACTCGTCCTCGTTGAAAAGGAAATCCTCCTTGGTGGGATAGTCAGGCCATATATCCTCTATACTCTCATACACATCGCCTTCGTCTTCTATCTCTTGCAGGTTTTCCAGCACTTCCAAGGGCGCGCCCGAGCGGATGGCGTAGTCGATAAGCTCGTCTTTCGTTGCGGGCCACGGCGCATCTTCAAGTTTTGAAGCTAATTCAAGTGTCCAATACATAACCTAAAGTTTTTACGTGTTTTTAATCGTGCGCAAAAGTAATATATTTTTTCTTATTCGCAAGATTTCTGCCACGTTTTTTCTCTCACACCGTCAACAAAGTTTAATTTGCGCGCCAACACGAACAGATAGTCGCTCAGGCGGTTCATGTATTGCAGCACTTCGGGGTCAAGCTCCGTCGTCTCGGCAAGGAAGAATATCCTGCGCTCGGCGCGGCGGCACACCGTGCGGCACACGTGGGCGTAAGCCGCCACATGCGAGCCTCCGGGCAAGATGAAGCCCGTCTGCTGCGGTATCTCGGCGAGTATGGCGTCTATCTCCTTTTCGAGCGCGCCCACTTCGGCGGCGTCAAGCGTGTACGACGGCGCGAGCTGCGTCTTCGTCTTGTCGGTGGCGAGATACGAGCATACGGTGAACAAGTTGCGCTGTATCTTGTAAATCAGGTTCTTGTCCGGCCCGTCTTTCATGAACGAGGCCAGCAGGCCGAGGTTTGCGCTTAGCTCGTCAACCGTGCCATACGCTTCGATGCGCGAGTTCGTCTTCTTCACTTTCACTCCGCCCACAAGGCTGGTTGTGCCCTCGTCGCCGGTCTTGGTATATACCTTTGTTATTTTCATAGCCGTCATTGGTTAAAAGTTAATAATATAATTCTGCTTGAAACGCTTATCGTCAAAAAAAACAAGACCGCAATAATACAGGTCGAATGTCACTACATTTTTCACGCCCGACACTACTTCGCGCCACAACATGCGTGCGGCTTTATTGCCGTGAATGCCCATTATCAGGGCGACAGAGCCGTTATTGGCCGCATCGGCCACCTTATAAAAGGTCTCGCTCAACCCTTCTTGCGTGGAAAGCACTGCGAATATACGTTCACCATTGTTTTTAGTACGGCATTCGCCAATGTCTTTCAAGAACGAAACGCTGCGGCAGCCAGCCTTTATGTACGCGCGGAACTCTTCACCACAAGCATCGTCAACGGCAACCCATGCCGGCCTGACGCTGTTGGCAAGGCGCAAACTCAGTTCGCACAAGCGGCGCGTATCAGCGTCCATGCGCGGATAAGCGGCACGCAAATCCTCGTATGCGTAATACGGGTAATGCTCGTTTATGACATAACGCACCATGCGGTAAGCCCACGGAGACTGCACCCCGAAGCCACGGCAACGGTGAATACGGCTCAGCCACACCAACATTCTCTTTACATTCAACATTTTGCAAACGACCGACACGCAGCCTTGTTTTATTGCAAAGATAATGCAATTCGGGTTAAACGCAAAATAAAATCCTACTTAACGAACCTTAATTTTTCACTTCACTGCCACCACTCGAACCTTCCGACACAAGCGCAAACAGCCCGCAAGACGCATTGAGGCGGCAGTTGCAATAATCAGACATACCGGCGAAACGTGTTTGCCAACCGGCAACACTCACCTCCGGCAACGCAAGGCCATGCGCCCAAAGGCGGCCTTTCATGCGGTAAAAGGCCACGATTTGCGCCGCAAGACACGGCCTCTTGCATCATGAAACATAACCTTTCGTAAAATGCTGAGTCACAAGGCAATACATCACGCCAATGATGACGAAGCAAGGCAATGTAACAAATAAATAACAAACCTTTCTTGCTTATATTCTCATTTTGAGCTAACTTTGCACGTGAATTTAAAGAACAGGATACGATGAAATCTTTGAGAGAACTGTACAGGATAGGGAAAGGCCCGTCGAGCAGCCACACCATGGGGCCGCAGAGGGCTGCAAAATTGTTTTTGGGAAAACACAGAGACGCCTCGGCTTTCGAGGTGACGCTCTACGGCAGCTTGGCCGCCACGGGCAAAGGGCACATGACTGACGTCGCCATAATCGAGGTGTTACAGCCTGTCGCGCCGGTGAAAATTGACTGGCAGCCAAAGAAATTCTTGCCGTTTCACCCCAATGGGATGAAGTTTACGGCCCTCAACGACAAACACGAACCCACCGACGAGTGGACGGTTTACAGCGTCGGAGGCGGCGCGCTGTCTGAAGGCAAAAGCGGATGCGACATGTTCGACACGCCTGAAGTGTATGAAATGAACACGCTGACGGAAATAATGAAATGGTGCGAAGACACGGGGCACAGCTATTGGGAGTATGTTGACCAGTGCGAGGACAGCGGCATCTGGGACTACCTGATGGAGGCATGGCAGGCCATGCAGGCTGCCGTAGAGCGCGGCATCAACCATGAGGGACGCCTGCCAGGACCGCTTAACATCGCACGCAAGGCTCCTACATATTACGTAAAAGCGTCAGGCTACAAGCAGTCGCTGCAGACACGTGGACTGGTTTACGCCTACGCATTGGCCGTAAGCGAAGAGAACGCCTCGGGCGGAACCATCGTCACCGCGCCCACATGCGGCGCGTCAGGCGTATTGCCGGCCGTACTCTACCACCTGTCAAGGGGGCACAACTTCAGCGATACACGCATACTGCACGCCATGGCGACTGCCGGCCTGATAGGTAACATCGTCAAGCAAAACGCGTCAATATCAGGTGCAGACGTAGGCTGCCAGGGTGAAGTTGGCGTAGCGTGTGCCATGGCTTCAGGAGCGGCATGCCAATTGTTCGGCGGCAGCCCGTCGCAAATCGAATACGCAGCCGAAATGGGACTTGAACACCATCTCGGAATGACATGCGACCCTATATGCGGCCTCGTGCAAATCCCATGCATCGAGCGCAACGCATTTGCAGCCACACGCGCGCTCGACGCCAACCTTTACTCTGCCTTTTCTGACGGCAGCCACCGCGTGTCGTTCGACAGGGTGGCCACTGTCATGAAACAAACCGGGCATGATATCCCGTCACTATACAAAGAAACTGGCTCAGGCGGACTGGCCAAGATACTTGACCCCAAAGGGGCAAGGGAACTGTAAACGCCACATATAACAACAAAATCAATTGCAATAACCATAAACAGCCTATCCTGCTTCCAAAAGCAGAGCTACATACGATAAAAGCCACGCTGATATAAAGTAGCGTGGCTTTTATTTTTATATTTTCCAATATCGCAGTCAGCCCAAAATGATTATTTCCTTTATTCGTTATTGCGCAAAAGTTTTAGCAAACACCAATAATTACCCCATTTGGCTCATTATTTTATTAGGCCTATTCGGCTTATCGGGCTTATTTGGCCTATTAGCCCAGTCCTATTAGGCCCATTGGGCTCATCGGGCTTATTAGTCCAGGCCTATTTGCCTTATTAGGCTTATTCGGCCCATTGGGCTCATCAGCCCCCCAAGCTTTGGCTACAAAAAAACCGTCCCCCCGAGGTTCTCCTCGAAGGGACGGCTACTTGATTGAAAGAAGGCGGCCTCCTACTCTCCCGCATCGCAT
>CALUFM010000002.1 GCA_944319935.1 uncultured Prevotella sp. | reverse complement strand
CATCACCAAACCTGTCCGAAAACAGGTGGCGGCCATGCTGTTCCCTCGTCTGTGCCAGTCTGTCAATGAACTCCTTTCTTCAGCTCCACAGGGGCAACCCCTGAAAAGCGAGTGCAAAAGTACACCCTTTCCGACAAACAGCAAAACTTACGCCGGACTTTTTACGCAAAAACACATTCATTTTAACAGTCGTTTGCATTTGAACGGGCGGACACATTATTATATAATAAGGCACGCCAAGGAAGGCACTGAGGAAAGGGCGGCGGGACACCCGGCGGGAACACCGGAAAGGCACGGGAGGGGACGGCCAAAACACGACCCGACACGCCCCACTACGCAAGACACGGCAAAACGCAACGCGAAAGGCCACAAAACGCAACGCAAAACACAGCATCTTACAAGGCAAAAGGACACATCTCACAAAACGGAAAAAAAAACTTACACCGCATAAACAACAACGAGCATCAATCAACAGACAGCAAACTACACATTCACATGGCTTTCCTTATACTTGAATGTATCTGGGAAAGACGCATTCCTACATAAACATCCTTACCATAACACCCGCCGACACATTATAAGAATGTAATAAAAACCTTGACACGTTTCAGCTACAATAAAAACAAGCTGACGCCGTTAATTACATAAAAAACGACATGAAAAATATTCTACTCGCAATTATCTTAATCACTTCGTTCACATGTTCAAACGCGCAAAAACATGAAATATACGACAAGGGCATCGCATCCTTGCAGGTTGTAGCAGGTCAAAACTGGTTGTCACTACCGATAATCAAGCTCAACGGCAACAGCCCGAACGACAAGATAAACATCAGTTTTGACGATTTGACACACACGTACCACCGTTACACATACAAAATAGAACACTGCCAAGCCGACTGGAACGTGTCCGACCAATTGTTTTCAAGCGACTTCATCAACGGTTTCCAAGACGGGAATACTATTGACAACAGCATAGAATCAATCAACACCAACACTCTTTATACACATTATACACTGCAAATTCCCAATGAACGTTGCAGTCTGAAAATGAGCGGCAACTACAAATTAACCGTTTTCGACGAAAATGACGACAACCGCCCAGTCTTCACTGCGTGCTTTATGGTCGTAGAACCGCTTATGGGTGTGCAACTCGATGTAACAACCAACACCGACATCGATATAAACAAGTCACACCAGCAGGTGTCAATGGCGATTAATTACGGCACATTAAACGTCATCGACCCAAACTCACAAATAAAAACAGTTGTGATGCAAAACCAAAGATGGGACAATGCAAAAATCAACGCCAAGCCCCAATACATTGTTGCCGACGGCTTGAAATGGGAACACAACAGGGATTTGATATTCCAAGCCGGAAACGAATACAGAAAATATGAGATTTTAGACGTGTCACACCCAACCATGGGCATCGACCGCATAGTATGGGACGGCAACAACTACCAAGTATACCCATTCCCATGCGACCCGCGTCCAAACTATGTGTATGACGAAGACGCCAACGGATGCTTTTACATCAGGAACAGCGACAACGTGGAAAACGACATCGCATCTGAATACGTCTACGTAAACTACGTATTAAATGTCCCTCAAAAATTTGACGGCGACATTTACCTAAACGGAGTATGGACAAACGACCAATTCACGCCTGAATACAAAATGGCTTATGACGAAGCAAACGGATGTTACACAGCCTCAGTGTTTCAAAAGCAAGGCTATTATTCATACCAATTCGTACTAATAGACAAGCAAGGGGTAAGCCGGGTAGTCCCGTCAGAAGGGAACTTCTTCCAAACCGAAAACAAATACCAAGCCCTTGTTTACTATCGCGGCCAAGGCGACCGCACAGACAGGCTTGTCGGATACCAACAGGTACAAATAAAATAACCATTGCGCCCTGGGAATTATCTTTTAACGGGTTACCCAGGGCGCAATGGTTAAGAAATCATCATTTCATATTTTCTCTCCAAATAGCAGGCGTCACTTAACCCACCTTGCCCCGTCACGCAAAACAAACTTCACTTTTTTGCCTTTGGGAACAAGCGGTTTACGCCATTCGCCTTCACACAGGAGAATTGTCACGGCCTTACCATCCGGCATGCCATCCACAGCGTCTTGCGGATTGAAATACAAACCGCTACCGTCCGTGGCGACAACAGCGTCATAATGACACACAAAATCCTTCAAATCAGGAACTTCCATAGCGACAGCGTCAACCAGCAATCCTGCAACAACGTATGCGCCCCTTACGTTATAATGCGTGTTGTCTTGCCGCCCCTGCGGCAAAGACGGCACTTCACCCGGCTTATACCATACATGCAGGGACTTTGAACCTTCCGGGCCCAACCCCTGCTCAAGGTCGTGCGTTATCTTATTCGCATCAACAAAAGGCACATCCATTTCATTGGCGACTTTCTTCGGCGACACCAAATATTCACCATGAGTATCTATCAAGGTGTCACCTTCTTTCAATCCCGCCGATGAATTGTCACGTTTGTCATCATCCTCTACAGCCGTGCTACTTTTTACGAATGTGCGTCTGACAACACTGTTGAACAATACGGGTATTCCTCCCCGAAGCCTCGTCTCACGGACAAATCTGCGTAGATTGTCATCAAATGTCGAACCAGGCTCTGTATGGCGGGCCGTATCTTTCTTCTCATCATTATGTCCGAATTGAATGAACACATAATCGCCAGGCTTTATCTGCTCTACAACCTTTTGCCAATGCCCTTCTACAATAAAGCTTTTTGAAGAACGGCCATTCAACGCACGGTTGTCAACCACCACGTCATCAGTGAAGAAATTCTTAAGCATCATCCCCCACCCTCTCTCAAGTTTTCCACCACGTATATCCTTGTTGGCCATTGTTGAATCTCCAATCATGAATATACGAATCTTATTATCCTCTTTAAAAGCGGACAAAAGGGAAACCACCAACAATAAAGGGATTATTAAAAACTTTATACGCTTCATAAACTTACAGCTTACTTGTCACCACTAACAATATCTATCATCTCGTCAACAGAAACAAGCTGTTGTTCACCTAAAACCATATTCTTCAATGTAACTTTTCCCTCGGCGATTTCATTTTCACCTGCCAAAGCCACATAATTAATATTGTTGCTGTTGGCGTAATTCATCTGTTTCTTCATTTTCACAGCATCCGGATACATCTCTGATGCTATTCCACAGGCACGAAGCTTGGAAATTATTGGCAAACAATACGCAGTTTCTTTCTCACCAAAGTTTATAAAAAGCAACTTTGTGCCCGACATGGCGTTTTCCGGATACAACTCCAATGCGTTCAGAACATCAAAAATCCTATCTGCGCCAAAAGAAATGCCTACGCCACTAAGCCCGGGCATTCCGAATATACCAGTAAGATTGTCGTAACGTCCACCACCTGTAATGCTTCCAATTTGAACATCCTGTGCTTTAACTTCAAAAATAGCCCCTGTATAATAGTTCAATCCACGAGCCAAGGTAAGTTCAAAACACAATTCATTATCAATATCCACCTTATCCAATATCTGGAATATATAACGCAGTTCTTCTACGCCTTTTGTTCCGACTTCCGAATCTTTCAACAATTCACCGATAACATCCAGCTTCTCCTCATTGGTCCCAGTAAGCGAAATTATAGGTTGCAATTTTTTTATTGCCTCATCATCCAAACCGTTAGCCGCCAACTCCGCATTCACATTATCCAAGCCTATCTTGTCAAGTTTGTCTATGGCAACAGTTATATCCACAATCTTGTCAGCCTCACCAATGTATTCAGCAATGCCAGTCAGAATTTTCCTGTTGTTAATCAAGATTCGCACTTTTATGCCAAAACGCCTGAACACAGTGTCAATGATTTGCACAAGTTCAACCTCATTTAACAATGAATCACTACCCACAACGTCCGCATCACACTGATAAAACTCACGGTATCTACCTTTCTGGGGGCGGTCGGCACGCCAAACGGGCTGTATCTGATAACGCTTGAACGGCAATTGCAACTCTTCTCTGTGCATCACAACAAACCTTGCAAAAGGCACGGTCAAATCATATCGCAAACCTTTTTCACAAAACTTTGCCGCAAGATGCAAATAATCACCACTCAACAAATCATCATTGTCTATTTTGTTAAGAAAGTTACCACTGTTCAAAACCTTGAAAAGCAATTTGTCTCCCTCTTCTCCATACTTGCCCAACAAAGTCTGCAAAGTTTCCATTGCAGGTGTTTCAATCTGTTTGAATCCATACAAAGCAAAAACAGACTTTATTGTATCGAATATATAATTTCGTTTTGACATCTCCAATGGAGAAAAGTCTCTGGTTCCTTTTGGTATTGACGGCTTGTTCATTTATTCAATTCAATGATTATACTTACTTTACAAACAAAGAAGTTAAAGCCGCAAAAACCTCAATGCATTTCAATAATGCGGCTTTAACTTCAACAATCTCACTCAAATTCTGCTTAAACTTATTTTCTTAAAATCGTCTGCTCACGGTCAGGGCCTATTGATATAATCGTAATAGGAGTCTCCAATTCTGCCTCAAGGAATTTTATGTAGTCAACAAATTCAGCCGGGAACTCATCTTCACTTGTCATCTTTGTCATATCAACATTCCATCCTTTAAGTTCCTTATACACAGGTTCTATACCATGTTCTATATCATACGGGAAATCCCTTACCACTTGACCGTCATGCTTGTATGCCACGCATGCCTTTATCGTACTGAATTTATCAAGCACATCGCTTTTCATCATTATGAGCTGCGTAACTCCATTTACCATTATTGCATAACGCAAAGCGACTAAGTCTATCCATCCACACCTGCGCTCACGCCCTGTAACCGCACCATACTCATGACCAAGGCGACGAATTTCCGCGCCTGTCTCGTCAAACAGCTCTGTCGGGAAAGGACCTGCACCTACACGTGTGCAATAAGCTTTCATTATTCCATAAACCTCGCCAATCTTATTAGGCCCTATGCCCAATCCTGTGCATGCGCCAGCGCAAACGGTATTGGATGAAGTCACAAAAGGATAACTGCCAAAGTCAACGTCAAGCATTGTGCCTTGCGCACCTTCACACAAAATGGTTTTGCCTTCCTTCAACGCCTTGTTGACAACATGCTCCGAGTCAATGATGGTGAACTGTCGGATGTACTCAATGCCATCCATCCATTTTTTCTCAACATCAGTTATGTCATAATCAGTGTATCCCAACGATTTCAGCATACGTTCATGGCGTGCCTTGTGGGCGTTGTATTTCTCGTCAAAGTTTTCAAAAATATCACCTACACGCAATCCGTTGCGTGAAACTTTGTCCGTGTATGTCGGTCCTATACCTTTTCCGGTCGTACCTACCTTGTTTTTCCCTTTTGCCATTTCATACGCGGCATCAAGCAACCTGTGCGTAGGCATTATGAGATGAGCCTTTTTCGATATGTAAAGCCTTTCTTTCAACGGGTGTCCTGTCTTTTCCAAATCTTTGGCCTCTTCCATAAACAAATCCGGCGCAAGCACGACACCATTGCCTATCACATTAATCTTTCCTCCCTGGAATATTCCAGACGGGATACTCCTCAATACATATTTCTCACCATCGAACTCCAATGTATGTCCTGCGTTGGGGCCGCCCTGGAAACGAGCGATAACATCATATCTGGGAGTAAGGACGTCTACAACCTTGCCCTTACCTTCGTCACCCCACTGCAAACCTAATAATACATCAACTTTGCCTTTTTCCATATCTTAAAAATATTTATTCTTGTTTACTCGAACTTTCTTTCTTTTTCTGCCGTGTCAACCTTGCCTGGCATGTGCTACATATCCCATATATGTACATGGAAAAGCCCTCCTTGCGAAAACGCTTCAAACGCAAATTGGCAAAAGCATCGACAACCTCTGCCGCTTTCACATCTTTTGCTGTCCCGCAAACTGTACACACCTGCACACATCTATTGTCTGCATAGCACGCCTTGTAACGCACCCCATCTTCACGCCGCAAGCTTACGACAAGATGCAGGCTCATCAACAACTTTATCGTATTGTAAAGCGTTGCACGGCACACTGGAAAGTTGGCCTCGGCCAATCTTTCACTAAGTTCCTGTATCGAAAAATACGCGCCGAACCCATACACAGCTTCAAGCACTGCATAACGCTCGCGCGTCTTGCGGCACTTGTTTTGCTCAATATAATTGTCAAGCACCCTTTTAGCTGAGTCATATAAATTCGACTTCATTTCTCGTAAAACAGTATCTCATGCAAAAATACAACAAAATTCCGTATCTTATGCCGTATCAACTAAAAATTGTTTAAATCATCATCGTCAAGCATCGTTTTAAGCATCATGCTGACACGTTCATCGCTTTCATCCAAACGTGACAAGGCGTTGACGGCCGCATGCCTCACGGCCAGGTTCCCACTGCATACTGAAGATTTTACCGATGTGAAAAATACGTCAGCTTCTTCATTTGACATCTGCCAGCCCTTGACAAACAAGCGGCCAGCAACATTATAACCACAAATCTTCTCCACATCATTGCCTGACGATATCCATTCAAGAGCCAAGCCCTTCGCTTCAGCCAAATACTGAAACAAGTTGAATGCTGTCATCTCGGCCATCTCTTGATTGGAAATTTGTTTCATCCACGACCTCGCAGTCTCAACATCCATGTCCTCTGCCGGCATTATCATCGTGGCCAAAATCTTACACTCGCGGATATCTTCATGCCACAAAGCCTCAGCCAACACGCTGTCCTTGCCATATTCGGCTGCCATGCTTTTCAAGGCGGGCAACGACACCCCCCAATTTATCTTATATCCCAATCCCTTCTCACGCATCGACTGTGACGCGACGCCATTCATCATAAGGCGAAAACTGGATTTTATCTTTTTGAGTTTTTCATTAACATCGTGTCCCATATCCTCATACATTAGCAGAGGCAAGCCGATTTGAATCATTTCCAAAATCCGCTTGCCAGCTTGAAACTTAAACCAATACTGAATATTCCTTGCTGTAACGCAACATTTGTTCGTCGTACGTCTCAGTGTAATCCACAGAGACATCAACCACATTGCCAGCGTCATCTTTCACCAGCGTCAGCTTAGGATTTATGAAGCCTTTGTATGGCGGTATGCCAAGACGCTTATAGCGCGCCATGACCTCTTCATGTATAACAGGGTCTATTTTCACCCCATAACGTTCCACCAAATCACGGGCAGCAACATAATCGCCTTCGCTTTTTATCCTCTGTATTTCACTTAACAACCTGGCAAACAGCTTTCTAAGCTCCACGTAATCATTTATGCGCACATAAGTCTTGCCATCCTTGCGGACCATCTCGACAACACCAAAGTCACGTCCGTTCTCATAACACCAGCGTGATATGAGGGCACGGTCGCGCATGTGGGCTTCTTCTATGTCATGCCCACGCTCTATGCGTGCGAGTTGCACGAGCAATCCGTTGGAGATGAAAGAGTAATACCCCGCCTTGTACGCCTCTTCGTCAGGCAGCAGTCCAAGTTCAACCATCTTCCTGTCAGCCACATAGTACAGTCCGAAGAGGTCCGCCCTTGCTTCCTCTATCGTATTGCCGTAGGCTTTCAGGGCGTCAGGGTCTGTACCTGGCAAAAGTTGCCCGCTGCCATGCCCCAGGCATTCATGCAAGTCTGTGTGCAAAGTGTCACACACATCGCCGTATTTACGCAACAAGTCAAGCGTTTCACCATCTACGGCAAACTCCTCGTCAAGTCCTGAGCCATGTGCCGCATGATTGTACGCGGAAATAATGTTGCTTATCGTTACACTCTTGCTTCCGTAGCGGGAACGTATCCAGTCTGCGTTTGGCAGGTTTATGCCGATTGCCGTAGCCGGATATTCACCACCGCCCAGCATACCGGCGCATATAGCTGAGGCTGACACACCGCTTACATGCTTTTTCTTGAAACAAGGTAAGACCGGAGAATTGTCTTCAAACCACTGTGCGTTTCCGCTGATAACCCGTGTCCTGCACGTGCCTTCCTCGTCACGGTATTCAACAAGGCCTTCCCACGTGCCTTTGAGTCCCAACGGGTCATCATAAACCTCAATGAAACCGTTGATAAAATCGACGGTGGCGTCTTTCTCGCCAACCCACTCTATGCAGTATTCATTGAACAATCTCAAATCGCCGGTTTTGTAATATTCCACAAGCAATCCTATCACCTTGCGTTGCTTGTCGTTCTCGGCGTAATCGGCCGCCTTGCCCAGCCAATATACGATTTTCTCTATGGCCGCGCCATACTTACCGCCAATGCGCCACACGTCCTCACATACACTTCCGCCACGCTTAACGACTGTGGAATTAAGTCCGTAAGACAATGGCTCGCCGTCATCGGCTGACGCTTTCGCCTTGGCATAAAAATCCTCAACGTCACGCTGGGTTACACCCTCGTAAAAGCTACATGCCGACGCCGCAACGATGTCCACACCGTTTTTCTTGCACACCTTCACAGGCTCAACTTCGTCATCAAACATAACCGGCATTATGTCATCCAGCAGGTCGTCAACACTTCCGCATGCGCCTGTGGGCAACATTTTTTTATCAACAGACTTTACTGCGGCGATAAAAAATTCGGGGGTAAACCCAGGCTTAAACTTGTTGTCTCCGTAATGATGGTAAATTCCGCTTGAGAACCACACACGCCTCAAATACTCTTCCAGGGCAATAAAGTCACCCGCCTTGCGGTCGCCTTCATAGCCTGTATATACAGCCTCAAGCGTCTTACGTATCCGCAGGTTGTGCCGCCCATACTGGTCGAACGTAATGTCACGTCCACAAAGCGCGGCTTCCGACAAACAATACGCCAACATTTTCTGCCTCAATGTCAGACAGTCGAAACCGTCCAACCTGTACCTCAGCATCCGTATGTCAGCAAAACTAATATCTGTATATGTAAAGTCCTGTTTCATATCATTGTTTTTTGCAGACTGGCGTCAATGGCATACTGGCCGAATAACGTCACTTACACTTTGGCTCGTCCGCTTGCGCCGCCTGTTTCTTGTATTGCCGTGGCGTCATACCTGTAAACTTATAAAATGCGGCATAGAACGACTGCCTGTTGGCGAACCCGGCCATCAGGCCTACGTCTTCCATTTTAAGCCCTTCATGTTTACGGTCTGTCAAGACTACTTTCGCCCGCTCAACCCTGTATTTGTTAACCAGCGACGTGTAGTTCATACCAAAACAAACACTCACTGCCGCTGACACATACCTTGTGTTCGTTCCGAGTTCATCCGCCAAACGGCGGGCTGAATAGTCCTTGTCCAAATACTTTTTCCGCTTTATCAGCAAAGACGTTATGCGTCCTTTCAGTTCTGCAGTCTTTGCGCGGCTCATTTGCGCACGATAGGCGGCTTCTTTTATTCCGCCATCCGATATGTTGTATTTGCCCATCGGCTCTTCCCTTTCCTGAAAAATCGTTGTTTTAACCTTTTTACCTTACGGCCAATGCATCACATACGCAACAGCCGACTTGCAAAGGTAACGCTTTCTGTCGGGATAATGCAACAAGCTGCAACCTTTTTAATATTTTTTTGACGTGAACCGAAAGAAACACATGTTTGCCGCTGGCAAACATGTGTGGCAAAGAAACAGGACGCAAGTTTCTTGCAAATCTCAAAAACGCCTGATATTCAAGACATTATAATAGGGCGTGTTTTGCAAGGCAAAACACGCCCTATTGGCACTCAATTCACGCCCTTTCACGACCTCAAAGACCGCAAATTCAAAACAAGGGCATAAAATACGGCTTATCTTCCGCCAAATCCTCCACGTCGCCCTCCGGGCATGCCGCCACGCGGACGGTCGCCTCCACGATGGCGTCCGTCGCCTGCTTGTGCGCCCTTGCCGCCACCAAACACGTTGAGACGATAAACAGCGTGCAACATGGCATAGCTGTTTATGCTGTTATAGCGCGTGTCGCTGCGCTGCATGGCATTGATGGTGCGGCTGAAGTTGCTCTGGTTTTTCAAGATGTCATACAACTGCAGAGACACCGTCAAAGCGTTGCCCTTCAGGAAGCTCTGGCTCAACTGCAGGTTCCACACAAGCTCGTTGGTGTTCATCGCGCGGTCGGCATAACCTCGGCGACTGTTCTGGTGCAAATCCGTAGCAAGGCTCATGCCCCACGGCAGGTAAACCGAAGCGTAACCGCCGTAAGCAAACTCCCACGTGTCCATATTGCTTTGGCTCTGCAACAGATTGCGCGTATGGGTGTAATTGAACGAACCGTCCAAAGAGACTTCCAACCAACTATTGCGGAAAGCGGCCGTAAGTTGCTCGCCAACCATCATCGTGCGCGTAGTGTTCTTGCGCGAAGACGACAAGCGGTCAAGGGCAAGATAGCCTACATAGTTGTTATACCGCACATTAGTGAACGTGTTGACGGTCCACATCCCGACCGAGTCAATGGCCGTATTAAACATGAACGCACCTGACAAATTCCAGTTGCCGTTGATGTTCTCAGGGCGTGTGGTGCGTCCGCCGGTCTGCTCGTCGTATGTCACCATGTTACTTATGCTGTTGCGGGTGTTGCTGTAATTAAGGTTGGCCATTATGGCACGCTGGTGGTCTTGTATGTACGTGTTGTAAAATACACGCAGACTGTTTGTGAACGACGGCTTCAAACCCGGGTTACCCATCGTGATGTTAAGCGGGTCGCTGTCGTCAATGATGTCAAGCAGGTCGGTCATGCTTGGCTGTGAAGTTGAACCCCGGTAGTTTATACGCAAGTTGCTCTGCTTTGAAAAGCGGTAACGAAAGTCGAGCGTAGGCGTTACGTTGACCACGTTGCGCGTTGTATCGGTACTAACGCCTTGGTAACGCTGAACGAAATGCGTCCTTTGCGGTTGCACCATCACGCCTACATTGAGGTTGTATTTTTCCCTTATCATGCGCAGCATGAGCTGGAAGTCGTGAATATAATTGGTGTACTCGGAATAACGGCTGAGGTCAGTGTCGAGATAGGTTTCAAGCGGATTGTCCAAACGTGCGAAATAGTCACCCCAACCTCGGTACGCACCGGATATGCCGCTGAAAAAATCTTCACCGAGGTTACTGAAATCGTATGTGGAACGTTCACTCTTGTTGTACTTGTAATTGAACTTATAGCTAAATTGCAAGAACATGGCACGGAAGATTGGTTCGCTGTATGTAAACTGCAAACTGTAATTAAGCGTCGTCGTAGGTGTTGTGTTGAAGCGGTTGGTCTGGTACGTAGAGTCTGCACCTGCAGCGTTCAACACCTGATACAGATGCACGTTGGACGTACTTAAATTCTTGCTTCCGCTCTTGCCATAACTTACGTCCGCGCGCAAAGTGGCATTGCGCCCGCGGCTATTCAGCTTACGGTTTAATTGAAGCATCGCGCCAACCGTCTTGCTGTCAGAATATGTTATCGAGCTATTTGTCCGCGTGTTCACCATTTGTCCGTCAGCGGCCATTTGGCTGATTACCTCTGGGGAAAGCGGGTCTAATGAATAAGTGTAAGGGTCTACGTTATATGACGCACTGTTACCTGTCGTGCGCCCGTCACTCGTTGAATAGCTGAAACGAGGGCGGAACATTATATTCGTCATAGAATCAGGCCGCCACTCCAACCTCATACGTGCGTCCCAACTGTCAGAACGAGTGTAATTCTGGTTCAGACTATTTTGGAAAGAGCCGGCTGTACTGACAAAATTCTCTATAGACTGCTCTGAACGCACGTCGCCGTTAGAGTGGTTCCACCTGACACTACCATCCATCTTCAGCTTGTTGCTTGGCTCAAGGTTGAAGTTAGCACCTACCATTTTTGATGTATTCAATCCCTTCCGGCCACCGCCGAAACGAGGACCTCCGCCACCGCCGAACCCACGATTGTTGACATTGTTCAAATTGCCCATTAGCATAATGCGCGTCTTGTCTTTAAACAACGCCCCCATCAGACGCTCAGCATAGCGGCTGTGGGTACCGGCGGAAAGGTCTGCATTGCCGAAAAAGCCTCGGTTCATTCCTTTTTTTATTGCAAAGTCAAGAACTGTCTGTTCTTCACCGTCATCAATGCCTGTGACACGTGCCAAGTCGCTCTTCTCATCGTAAGCCTTTATCTTGTCTATTATTGACGTCGGAAGGTTCTTCAAGGCCGTCTGAGTGTCACCTGTCATAAATTCCTTTCCGTCAACAAGAATTTTCTTTACTTCCTTGCCATTGATGGTGATAGTTCCGTCATCGCTTACCTGTGCGCCGGGAATGCGCTTGACCAACTCTTCCACCACCGAGCCTTCAGGCGTGCGGTAAGCCGAAGCGTTGTAAACAAACGTATCTTCCTTTAATGTCACACGGGCAGCCTGTCCAACTACAGTTGCCCCTTTGAGCATGATGGCGTCAGCACCAAAAGAGATGTCGCCCAAAGCCACATCCTTGCCATCTTCCACCTTTACGCTTTTGACAAGCGGCGCATAACCAACACTTGTAAACTTCAGCTTATAAGTACCTTGGGCTTGGACTGATATGGTGAAAAAGCCCTTATCATCAGTCAACACACCGTCTACATACGTACTGTCGGCACCTTTAACTTCATACATTTGCACCGTGGCAAGCATGACACCCTCTTTTGTGTCACGGTCAACAAGAGAACCTGAAATCTTCATGCCTTGAGCCGACGCTGAAAGCACGGCAAAAAAAACAAGACACATAACCAAAAATATCTTTTTCATCAAAAGCATATTTAATTTATTTTTTAGTCTTAGACTACATATCAAGCCAACAGTTTAATCATTGCAACAATAAAAATATTCATCACAGCCTGTTTCTCAATAAAAATGACTAATTTTGCCGCACTTATAATTTCTTTTTGACATGAAACAGCGAATTGTAATTTCCCAATGCATAGAACGAGATTTAACCCAAGCCGTCATGCAATGCGAACATGACAAGATATTTGTCATTACCGACGACATAACAAAAGAGTTATGTTTGCCTATTTTAAGCACGACCGAATGTCTCAAACAAGCGCAAAACATAACCATCAGGCCTACTGACACACATAAAGACTTGGCTTCTCTGTCTTATGTATGGGAACAATTAAGCAACAGCGGAGCTACACGCCATTCATGCATTATAAACTTAGGAGGCGGCATGGTGACCGACCTTGGAGGATTCGCGGCGTCAACATTCAAGCGCGGTGTTGACTTTATCAACATACCAACGACTTTGCTATCAATGGTTGACGCATCGGTAGGAGGCAAAACCGGAATAAACTTCAATGGGCTAAAAAACGAAATAGGCGTATTCAATGATGCAAAAGTTGTGATAATATGCGCAGACTTTCTCAAGACCCTCGACTTAAAGAACCTTTGTTCCGGATACGCGGAAATGATTAAACACGGTTTGATTAGCAATAAAAACACATGGGCGGAGCTATTGAGATTTGACATCCTTGTGCCTGACTATCAGAAACTTCAAACCATGGTGGCAGAGAGCATTTGTGTGAAAGAGCGCGTAGTGGAACAAGACCCTTATGAAACAGGCATAAGAAAAGCCCTCAATTTCGGCCACACCATAGGCCACGCATTAGAGTCTTTTGCGTTGAATGAAAACAAACCGATATTACATGGATACGCAGTTGCTTTCGGAATTGTATGCGAACTTTACCTTAGCTGCATAAAAACAGGCTTCCCCATGGACAAGATGAGGCAAACTGTCAGATACATCAAAGATTGTTATGGAACATTTGAATTCACATGCAATGATTATGATGCCTTGACCCTGTTGATGAAACACGACAAGAAAAACACTACGGGCACAATCAATTTCACCCTGCTTGGCGACATCGGCGACATACGTATTAACCAAACGGCAACAAGAAAGGAATTGTACGAGGCATTGGATTTTCTCCGCGAAGGATAGGCAGAACTGACACCTACACGTCTTTACGTTTCCATATCCTCATCATCTTGCGATAAATTGCCACTTGGTTAGCTGCAGACACAACTATAAACAACGATAAGCCTAACATTGCCGACGGCAACAGCGAACCTCCGTCTATCTGCGGGAACAAAGCGACAATAATATCCATATAGCTCTCGCGGGCAAAAGCAACAACAACAAGTGCAATAATGAGTACAATGGCGTTCAGACCTATGGTCAAAAAGCCATAAGGCATCGCTACACGAAACGGGCTATAACCAATCAGGAGCAAGTTCTCAAGCTTCGATGTATTCTTTTGCACAAGTAGATATATGCTCAACATCAATATATAGAAACTCAGCAGACTGATAACCGCGCCTACCACCATGACAACTGATACAGTCATGCGAAGGAAATAAGTTGTCTTCTCGGCTTGCAACTTGTCATCATCAACCTCCAAGCCTTTGCTTTCAAAATATTCAGCAACATTGCCTTCTGCGGGGTTTGACATCTCAACAATAAGACGCGTAGGGGCAGACTGTCTGTCTGGAGCATAAACGGAATTACTCCAATCCATAAACGATTGCGGTACAAGAATGGTATTTAGTCTGCTGGAAAAACCAATCACACGGCCTTTAAACTCATCATTACGCCCATTACCGTGGATGTATAAATGAAAATCTATCATCCCGACAAGTCCCTCACTTATCTTTGGAAGGGAATGCGACTGGGCAAAGCCAAAATTGTACATATTGATATATGTCCTTGGCAATATTATCGGGACTTCATGACTGCCTGGCTCGTATTTCCAATCTGTCAATGGAACATCCACAAATCCATCAGGCACGCTTTCGAAAAAAAGTTCAGAACTAATCAGCGGCTGCCCGTTAATTCCCATCTTGGCATCCACTTTATATTCAGTAGAAGTAAACCTACCGACACGGCCTACAAATTTTTGGCTTGACAAATCGTCAATCTCCGACCCAGTAAATGAATTAGACCTGCCTGACAGCGTACCGGCCGCACCGATTTTCTTACTTACAATAACATAGTTTGACTTCATGAAACTGTCTGGCGACGTGAAAACCGGTAATACATCACAATAGAATTGATAGCCAAGCAAGACTATCAACATGCCAAACAAATTAGCAAAAGCAAATCCAGCGAACTGGGGAACACTTATATGTTGACGCAATAACTTCCAAACCAATGTCATAACTTGAAAACCTTTTCGTAATCCAAATCAATATGCTTTCCTATGCTTGTAACAATCACTCCCGCCCCTTGAGCCTTTGCCTCTTGCATCATCAATTCTCCCATTATACGGGAATTTGTATCATCAAGATGGCTTATCGGTTCATCGGCAAGTAAAAAATCAAATGGCTGAGCCAATGCACGCATCATGGCCACACGCTGCTGTTGTCCAAATGACATGTGCCCTATTTTGGCATTGATTTTGTCACCAATTCCAAGCATATCGAACCATTCTTCAATCTGCGCTTTTGTTTTATACCCTGTGAGTTTGTTCTTTATCTCAACATTTTCATAAGCTGTAAGCTCTGGGAACAACCTCAACTCCTGGAACAAACAGCTAAGATGGCTTTTCCGAAGTTCAACCCAGTCTGCGACTTTGAAAGATTTAACAGAGGTACCGTCAAATGCCACAACACCATCGTAATCATGCCGATACCCCAATATATAGCTACAGAACGTGCTTTTACCCTTTCCGCTGTCAGCCTCAACAAGATATAAACCACCTTTCTCAAACAACGCTGACTTATGCCAAATATCAGAAGACAAACCCGTCAAATGCGAAAATATATTGGGAACAACCTTGTCGAACAAAATCTTTTCCATCATTTCATAACGTATAATATCGTTTTTGTCTCTCCCAACAAAGTCTTGACAACACCTCCCTGTTGCCCTGACAGGCTTGAATATGCGCCAACATTGAAAACAACCGCAAACCGTTTTCCCTTTATAATTTCCTGAATATCCTCAGATAAAGGTGTTTCTGACTCAGACAACACATTCAGAGCCTCAATTTCCGTACTGGCTGAATAAAATTGCATGTCATCGGTAACGCCAAAATAATAAGACATATCACCGTTTGTATAACAAAACGCATTATTCCGCCAATCTGTTATCTTACTGCCAGCAGGACATGACCGTTTCCAATAATCAACATCGGCAAGGAAAGCCTTGTCTGAAATCCGGGCGCACATAACCATGTCCATCTCCCCTTCACCTATGCCATTCGGCGAAGCCAGGACAACATCCCCGTCTATGCTTTTTATGATTTTATCCATGTCGATGGCCATGTTCATCCCTGCCAACAAAGCTTGAAATGCCTTGTTGGCATGAAGCATGTTTATGAAAACCTTTCCGTCCACATTCATGAAAGCACCCCAAACGGAGTTGCGTGACATGTTGCCAACATAACTATCTTTTATCGGACGGAATGCCTCACGTGATTTCTTCAACTTTTCATCAATACCCTTATTGAAAGAAAAAGTCTCACCGTCTATAAGGATACAGCCTTCACCGTTCTTTCTCAAATCCGCCGCAATAATTATTTGTGACAAATCCGCGTCTTTTGGGGCACCAAGGGTAAACGGCGCGGCAAGCTTTTCCGGCAATGCGGAAGCCTGAGCTACCACAGCGACAGCCCCCTCTATGCTTTCCATTTTCTCAAACATAGGGGAATTCTTTATGCCATGCTCTTCATCCTGATTAAGAAGCTTTACTATCTGACGTTTAGTCTCAGCCTGCACCGCAGGCAAAGAAGGCCCCATGACAACCAACGCATCAGAAGAGAAGCCCGCAACCCATGTATCCTTGATTACTGTAAACTTAAAATCTTCATACTGTACTGTACCCTTACAAATTCCTTTTTTTGACAGACTGTTAAGAAAATCCTCCAAATCTCCACTGTTTGAAACCTTTGCCGCAACACCTATATTGCCATCAAAAGTCTCAAACAAGTAAATTTTCGACAAGAAATCTATTCCGCATTTATCAATGTCGCCTGTACTTAAAGCCTTGCCAAGTACACCGTCCACATTCCCGTCAAACAGCTTCTGCGCATCAATCGCCACCAAGGCCGTGCTGTTGTCAGGAATGACGTTAAGGTAATCTTCATCAGAACATGATGAAACAAGAAACAACAACGGAAGCACAAGCAAATATCGCACAACCGTTTTCATAGTTTTCATTTTCATGTCAGTCGTAATATTATCTATTTACGCAATGCCAATTGCGCCAACATCGTCGCCGACAAAGCGGCTGTCTCTGTACGAAGGCGGCTTGTCCCCAATGACACAGACTCATAACCGTTGTTCATCGCCAACTTTATTTCATCCTCTGAAAAATCGCCCTCAGGCCCGATAAGCACAGTCACGCTATCACCTTCATCAAGATTTGACAGACGATATACTTCATTAAACAAATCCTTACGCTCAAAACTTCCGTTACAATGAGCAATATACTTATGCCCGTCCCGTTTGGCTGTCACGAAGTCCTTGAAAGACATCATCGCATTCAGTTTTGGCTTCCAAGGTTTGCGGCTTTGTTTCACAGCCGAAACAACAATCTTGTCCAAGCGCACGGTTCGCATGACCTTGCGTTCGGAAAACTTACAGTTCAAAAATGTTATTTCATCAATCCCCACTTCCGTCGCCTTCTCACTAAACCATTCCACACGGTCCATCATTTTTGTAGGAGCCATGGCGATATGTATATTGCCTTTCCATCCTTTTTCTTGCGGCAATACTTCTTTTATCTCATACATGCAGCGTTTGGTGGCGGCAATAGTAACCTCCGCACGATAAAAAACGCCTTCCCCATCCATCAAAAACATCTCGTCACCGCTTTTCAGACGCAATACACGCAACGCGTGCAATGCTTCTTCCATTGGCAGTTCCGTGAGAGTTGACGCCGAAGGTACATAAAAAAATCTTACTTCTTTCATAGCGAATCCCTAATTGTCGGTTTTCTCGTTTCTTTTGTTGCGCCGTTTCTTTTCATCCCTCAAGTGCGACGCAAGTTCATAATTCTCATCTGCAATAGCCTTATCCAAGGCAGCTTGCAACATTTCGTCACTTATTGTATTTACAGGAAGTGACACACCCCTTGAATTTTCATTATAGGGTACAGACTGACGCAGCATAAGACCAGACTCGATATACAAAGGTATGTCCCCAACCAAAGACAACAACACCGCGTCTGAAGCGCGTATAATCATGGGCTCCATTGTATCCTTGTCATAAAGAACCGTCCTATATTGTCCGTCCACGATATTATCCATCACCAATTCATAATCATGGGCGTCTTGCTTTTTCAGCAGTTTACAAAGAACTTCAGGCAACATTATCTTGGTTATAGGTATATTCTTTATCCTAAGTTCAAGTTGCACAGCCATTGCCTTGTCACACACAATGGTTATCTGGCGGACTTTTGCTTCGTCGGTCAGTATCAACAAGCCCAAATCTTCTGTGCCTACAATTTCAGACACGCCCTTGAATATCAATCGTTCTTTTGCCATATACTCTGTTCTAATCCACTTGAACATGTTCCTTCTTTGGCCTAAAAACCATCGCAAAAACCACTCCTATCAACAAAGCGTAACCGGCAAATATCAGCCAACAGGTTTTCCAGTCACCTATTGTGTAGAAATCATCGCCTACTTGCACGCTTCTTGTATAGAAATTAATCACAGCTTGCGCACCCAACGTCCCCACTGTTGCGCCGATACCATTTGTCATGAGCATGAACAAGCCTTGCGCACTGGAGCGTATTGAAGGATTTGTGCTTTTGTCAACATAAAGCGAACCGCTTATATTGAAGAAATCGAAAGCCACGCCATAGACAACCATAGACAGCACAAACATCCACACGCCGCCACCAGGATTACCGAATCCAAACAGGCCGAAGCGCAAAACCCACGCAAACATGGCTATGAGCATGACATTTTTTATGCCATAACGCTTCATGAAGAACGGTATAAGCAATATGCAGCAGGTTTCACTAACCTGCGACAAAGATATCAATATGTTGGCATGTTGGACGCCAAAAGTTTCGGCATAGTCAGGATTGGCTGCGAAACTGCTTATGTAAGGATTTGCAAATCCGTTGGTTATTTGCAGACTTACGCCAAGCAACATCGAAAAGACAAAAAAGATTGCCATGTCCTTCCGCTTGAACAACGCAAAGGCCTTCAATCCCAAAGCCTCAACAACGCTCTTCTTAGCTCCGCCTGACACTATCGGACATGCGGGGAGCGTAAACGTATACAGGAACAAAAGCAAGCCAAGCACCCCTGACACAACGAACTGGTTTTGGTTCGGCTGGAAACCCATCAGGTCAACAACCCACATGGAACATATAAATCCTATCGTACCGAAAACACGTATCGGCGGGAAATCCTTGACCGTATCCATGCCGACCTGCGTCAAAGCATTGTACGCGACAGAATTGCTCAATGCCAAAGTAGGCATGTAAAAGGCTACTGAAACAGAATACAACGTGAACAAGATGGGAAATTGGCAATCAGCACCTGCCGAATAACCGTAAAAAGCCGCCAATAGCATGAACACTCCTGCCACCAGATGGCAATATCCCAACAGCTTCTGGGCAGGGATCCACCTGTCTGCCACTATCCCCATCAACGCCGGCATGAATATGGAGACGACCCCCTGCATGGAATAAAACCATCCGATATCCGCACCCATTCCAATATTGCCAAGGTAACGCCCCATTGACGTCAGATACGCGCCCCATACAGCGAACTCAAGAAAGTTCATAAATGCCAAGCGTACTTTCAGATTCATAACCGATACATTTATATTTTCAACGGAAAAGCATTATTGGGCAACACAAGTCCTATGAAACTTTGCCTAAAATGCCACCATATTGTAAGACATGGCCTATCGCCTTGCAAAAGACTGCCTTTCACGCCCCCATTTGCCGCCTTTCACACAACAAACGGTCGCCTATTGCAAACCCGCTGGCCTCAAGTCGTTTAACTTAAAGCCACCGCCATATTACTATCTGCAAAGATAGTTCAAAAAAAAGTATCGCCAAAAAAAATAACATTATTTATAAAAGCGCATGTGCTATTTTATTTTCTCATTTTTCTAAGCACACCACTTATTTCTTCAAATTTACGCCCCATGTTAAGTTTCAGATAGATATTATAAAGTGATTTGGCCCACCGTTCCTTATCATCCGGGGCCATTTCACGGTACTTCTCCATGTACGGCAACGCTCTTTTATAGCAATCCAAGATTTTCTTGCTGTTCTTTTTCTTGTTCGCGACATCAGACTCAAGAGCCAACGCCAAATTCAGACAAGACACACCGGCGTTCAGATAAACATCTGGCAATGTGTCATTGCGTGCGATAAGGCTGTCGCTTATTGATATGCAGTCTTCATATTTGCCCATATTCAGTGAAAGATTGCTCTTTGCGAACAGGAACAACGTGTTGTTTCCGTCGCTCTCAAGCGCGCTGTCCACAATGCTCATGGCCGAGTCCAATTGGTTTACGCTTGTATAATAATCCATCAAGCGTGTAAAGAAAAACTTTGAGTTCTTATTTTCCGCGAACCCCAATCTTAACATTTTCACATATCCCAGAGTGTCCTTTTTCTGCAAATACGCATTCGACATGTACCCGATTGTGCGCTTCCTGTATTTCTTGTCCGTCAAAGCCAGCTCTGAATATTTGAGCAGACTGTCAGGACTGGAAAGCTTATGTCCGCAAAACACGGTCCAATACGCCGCCGACTTATACGAATCTTTCGCTTCACTATACCCTGCAAACAAAGGCTGACGCCTGCAATCCAAATAGGCATCCATCAAAGAGTAAGCTGAAGCAAAATTATTTTTCCTTACAAAATACACGCCGCCATTATACAAATTGGGTCTATATTTGTTCAAAAATTCTGCGTTCTTTTTACGGTATTTCAGCTTGACCCGCCCTTTCTTGTCAGGCTGCATGTCAATGCTGTCAAGCTGCTCGTAAGCCAAAAACATCTTATGGACAGTGGTAAAAAACGAAGCTGTGTCAAAAGGCTCTTTTAAATATAATTTCTCATTAGCCACTTCATACTGTGCTTTAATCGCTTCAGCCAATGTTTCATAAATCTTAACGTTGCCCTTGTTCGCCGAATCTTTAAGCAATTCACGCATTGACTTTTCTGCTTGCTCAAGGTTACTACGCTTCTTTATGTCCGAACGAGCTTGGCTTATCTCTTTTTTCTGTGGAAAAACAGAAACTGCAATCAACACTGAAAATATGATGGAAAACAAACGCAACATAAATGATAAAATAAAAAATTACACTGAAAACAATATTAAGAGACCGACATTAATGGTAAATATCGGTCTCCAAATAAATCAATTAAAATCACTTTGTAAGAAGCTCTGCGTCTTTGGTCCTCTGGTCGTCAGCACCATACACGGTGTAGTAGCATCTGTAGAGGTAATAAGCCCAAGCATTCTTGTTCTCCATTGTCTTGTCAAGCTCCTTGGCTTTCTCAAAATGACTTATTGCTTGTTCGTAAACACCTACTATCACTTTTTCTGCGTCTGGCGACAAAGCCTTGCCATTTGAGGTTGCACGCACCGCTGCATCCTGAGCCTTGAACATGTAGCTCTGCCCCAACAAAGACTCTGCAACGATGTTTGTCGGCTGGATTTTAATGGCCTTTGAAAGATAGTTTATCGCCTCGTCAAACTTCTTATCCAAGAGATAAGTCTGGCCTTTCATCGCCAAAGCCGTGAAATTGTTCGGGTCTTTCGCCAACTTTGCATCCAAGAATGCGTCAACACCGGCTTTGTCGTTCAGGTTTGACAACATTGAGCAAATCATTCCGAAAACAACTTCGTTATTTTCATCCTGGGCATAGATTTCCTTCAATTTGTTGACATAATTCACAGAATCCTCATGCGTTTTCAGTTGGCTCTGCAATGCAGAAAGCTTTACTTGCATAGCTTTCTCCCCGTAAGCAGTGTCGGCAAGTGCTATGTCCGCATACTTTTCAGCCTTGGCGTAATCCTTTGCCATAAACGCTGAAGTAGCTGCGAAATAAGCTATCTGCGTAAGATTGGCATCCGTACTCTTGTCTTTTTCCTTGAACAAGGGATAGTCCGCGCTTTCAACATACGTAGCCAGATACTTGTAAGAGAGCTTGTCGTCACCCTTTCCCTGATAATATATTCCTGCATTAATCAAATGGAAACGGATTGGATACAGACGGTCGGCATTTGAATTATGGAACTTAGGCTTAACCTTGCCCTTTTCATTGGGCTGCATGTCGAACTCGTCACAAGCCACACCATTCTCCAACGCCTGCATCACCGCATTGTAAAGCCCTACTGTGTCATAAGGAGTCACCTCGGTCTTCAACTGCTCCGCCATTTGGTTCTCAGTTATAGTGCCCTGCTCCTTTATCACTTTTTCATAAGCAAGATCCACCAAAGCGTTGTAGCACTTGGCCTTCTCCTCAGCAGACATGCTGCCAAGATTACTCTGCAAAAGATTATAAGCTTCTTTATAATCCTTGATTTTCGAAATTTGCTTTGACACGTCTTGTGCAAAAGCAGACGCGCTGACAACTGCAGCAAGCGCCAACATTGTTAGTTTTTTCATAATCAATCTATTTAATTAAACTTAAATATTCTCGCTGTCGGTGTCAACGGTCTCACCGTCTTGAGCTTCCACGTCATCACCGTCATTGCCATTATTTCCGGCCAAGACATCATTCCTTATGGCCTCACTCGTAGTATTCCATTCCTTACGGCTCTCCGCCTCGGCCAAAGCTTCTATGTCCGAACTCATCACCTTGCAGACACTTGAAATAACATCGTTCTTCTTTGTCAGGTTGATAAGCCTTACACCCTGTGTGGCTCGTCCCATGACGCGACAATCAGACACCTTCAGGCGTATCAATATTCCGCTCTTGTTTATTATCATAAGGTCATTTTCGTCAGTAACAACCTTTATTGCCACAAGCCTTCCTGTCTTCTCCGTGATGTTGAGCGTCTTGACACCCTTGCCGCCACGATTGGTCACACGGTAGTCTTCAACTTGGCTGCGCTTGCCATAACCGTTTTCACTGACAACCATTATTGTCTCCGTATCAGGCTTGTTGACAACAACCATGCCAACCACCTCGTCGTCACCTTCATCAAGTTTCATGCCACGCACACCGGTAGAAACACGCCCCATGGCACGGACTGTGTTCTCATTAAACCTCACGGCGCGCCCGTTCCTGTCAGCCATAAGCAGTTCGTTGTGGCCGTTTGTCAGGCGCACACCTACCACTTCGTCACCTTCAAGCACATTTATGGCTATCACGCCGTTAGCTCTCGGACGGCTGTAAGCCTCAAGACTTGTTTTCTTTATCAAGCCATTCTTTGTGGCAAACACGACATAATGGCTGTTGATGAACTTATCGTCGTCAAGACTTCCGCGCAACCTCAAGAACGCTTTTATACTGTCGTCGTTATCTATGTTGAGCAGATTCTGTATCGCACGCCCCTTGGAGTTCTTCGCACCTTCAGGTATTTCATAGCATTTCAGCCAGTAACAACGTCCCTTGTTCGTAAAGAACATCATGGTGTTATGCATCGTCGCCGGATAAATATACTCGGTGAAGTCATTGTCACGGCTGTGCGCTCCCTTGCTGCCAACGCCTCCACGAGCTTGTTCGCGGAACTCTGACAGCGGTGTGCGCTTGATGTAGCCAAGGTGGCTGATGGTGATTACAACAGGGTCGTTGGGATAAAAGTCTTCCGGATTGAATTCCTCGCTTGAATACTTTATCTCTGTGCGACGCTCATCGCCATATTTTTCCTTGACCTCCTGCAATTCGTCCTTCATCACTTTCTTGCAAAGTTCAGGGTCGTCAAGTATCTGCTGCAAATAAGCTATGCGCTTTTCAATCTCCTCATACTCGGCGTGCAACTGGTCCATGCGCAAACCTGTCAACTGGCTCAGGCGCATGTCCACGATAGCTTTCGACTGCAACTCGTCCAGATTGAAACGCTGTTCCAAATTGCGCTGTGCGTCCGAAGGCGTTTTTGAAGAACGGATGATATGCACCACCTCGTCGATATTGTCACAAGCAATGATAAGGGCCTCAAGTATATGCGCCCTCTCTTGCGCCTTACGCAATTCAAACTTCGTCCTGCGAATGGTAACATCATGCCTGTGGTCAACAAAGTAGCGCACGCAATCTTTCAACGTCAACAGGCGTGGACGCCCCTTGACCAAAGCAATGCAATTCACTGAGAATGAGCTTTGCAGCGCGGTCATCTTAAACAACTTGTTCAAAATGACATTCGCGTTGGCGTCCTTCTTTACGTCGATAACAATACGCATGCCGTGGCGGTCGCTCTCGTCATTGGCGTTGCTTATGCCGTCAAGCTTGCCTTCCTTCACCAAGTCCGCAATATATTCAATCAACTGCGCCTTGTTTACCCCGTAAGGTATTTCTGTAACAACTATCTTGTCGTGACTCTCGCCGCTCTCTATTTCAGCCTTCGCACGCATCACTATGCGTCCGCGGCCAGTGGCGTACGCGTCACGCACGCCCTGTATACCATATATATATGCTCCCGTTGGGAAGTCAGGAGCCTTGATATATTGCATCAATCCGTCCACGTCAATGTCAGGATTGTCAATATAAGCGCAACAACCATCTATCACCTCGCCAAGATTGTGCGTCGGAATGTTGGTCGCCATACCCACGGCAATGCCGTTGCCGCCATTGACAAGCAGGTTGGGTATCTTTGTTGGCATGACGGTAGGCTCCTGCAGCGAGTCGTCGAAGTTGTTCGTCATGTCCACAGTTTCTTTATCAAGGTCGTCCATTATGTGTTCGCCCATCTTCGAGAGGCGGCACTCTGTATAACGCATGGCTGCGGCTGAATCGCCATCCACGCTTCCGAAGTTGCCTTGACCGTCAACCAACGTGTAACGCATGTTCCAGTCCTGAGCCATACGCACCAACGCGCCGTAAACCGAACTGTCACCGTGGGGGTGGTACTTACCAAGCACCTCGCCGACCACGCGCGCGCATTTCTTATAAGGCTTGTCGCTCGTATTGCCGATTCCCATCATTCCGTAAAGGATACGGCGGTGTACGGGCTTGAAGCCGTCACGCACGTCAGGCAACGCACGAGCCACAATCACGGACATCGAATAGTCTATGTACGAGGATTTCATCTCCTCCTCGATATTGATTTTTATAATCCTGTCTTGGTCAAACGTGTTGTTGTTATTATCCATTTATTTATCCAATTAATTTTTACGCAAAATGCCGTTTGAGGCCATTTCCTTTCGTTCTAAGAGGTTTTGTCTCATTTCCAGCGTGCTAAATTAATGCTTTTTCACGACCTGTGAAAATCATTTACGGCAAAACACGCATTTTTAAACTTTATTATCAGCACTCCATCCGCCAAACGATACCGTAAACAGCACAAACTGCCGTAATAAAACAAGAGTGTCTGCAACAAAACAACAAGATACGCCCCAGTCCACCAAAAACAACCATGACAGACCGAGGGCGTACAAATTTTAAATATAAAATGTTATGCGGCAATCATGAAATCAGTCCAACGACAACCCAAGGTTCTCGTAAATTTCAGGGAAAGACACCCTCCATTCATTATATTTCGGGTTTTCCTTGATTCGCATCACATATAAATCTTTATACAGTTGGGTGTCAGACGGATGAAAGTTTTTCTCTTCACACACCGTTATGTCAACCCGATATGCAGCAACATCCCTCCCGGAGTAATTACATACAGAGTCAAAACTGGGCAAACCGACATAAGAGCCATGCGCCATGTACATCCACAAGTCTGTATATGAGTTCAACGAAGGTTTGGCCAAGCGCAACTCAGACTGAGCCTCAGCTTTCTCATTGTTAATCCTATGCAGCCCTATGGCTTCAAACAGGAAAATTGAAGCTACAACCAAAATTGCGCTGAATATGATTATTGACTTTTTATTCATCACCGGGAAACCTTGTCAAGCATTCGACGTCAACCCCGTTACCCTATCAACGGCACAAGATATTTTGCCATAAGGTAACCACCGCCTATAAGCCACAAGAACAGGATAAAGGCAAGCAGAAACGGCTTGAAACCAGCCTTCTTGAACTTGTCGATGCTGGTCTCCGCGCCGAGGGCGGTCATGGCCATTGTCAAGAGGAATGTGTCAAAGGTGTTGATGAAACCAACCATGCCGGCAGGCAAGAGGTCAAACGAATTGAAACCAATGACCACAAGGAACAATATGGCGAACCAAGGCAGCGAAATCTTGCCGCGCCCTTCGGTGTCGCCGCTCTTCAAGGCGGCGCGCATCACACTGTAACTTATAATCAACAATACGGGCACAAGCATCATGACACGTATCATCTTTACGATGATGGCCGAGTCTGACACGTCCTTGCCCATGGCATTTCCGGCTCCAACAACGTGTGCGACCTCATGTATCGTAGAACCAGCAAATACGCCCATCTCCCTTGGAGACAGGTCGAAAACGCCGCTTTGGTAAAGCACGGGGTAAACGAACATGGCCAACGTACCGAAAATAACCACCGTCGAAACAGCCACCGCCGTCTTGTACGGCTTTACACGGATAGCCGACTCTGTGCCAAGCACCGCCGCCGCACCGCAAATCGCACTGCCAACAGACGTCAGCAAAGTGATGCCGCGGTCCATCTTCAGCAAGCGGCCAATCAATATTCCACCAAAAATCGTAACCGTAACCACTATCGCGTCGATGACAATCGCAGGCAACCCGACCTCAAGCACGTTCTGGAACGTGAGCCTGAAACCATAAAGGATAATGCCTATACGCAAAATGCGCTTCGAGCAAAACTGGATGCCAGGCACCCAAGTGTCAGGCAGGTTGTTGCGCAAGCTGTTCGCGTACAACATGCCAAGAATGATACCTACAATCATCGGGCTGAGTGACAAACTCTTAACAAACCCCATGTCGCCGATGTAAAACGCGGCGCATGAAAACAGCGTGATAAGCAACACGCCATGGAGCATACTGCTCCGCTTCTCTGTCAACATAAGCTTTAAGCGTAAAAAAATTCTTGTTAATATAAAAGGCCGCAAATGTAGCAAATTATTCCAACATATCCAAATAAGTTTTCAAACATCCCCAATTGTCAAAATCATCCCTGAAAGCAAAAGCACGGATTTGCTTGCATTCTGAATTTCCTTGAAGCCCCACAGCCGCCTCACTGAAAAAACAAACACCCGCAGCATGAAATGAGCGAAATTCAAGCGTGCAAACGCAACTCCCTAACAGACAACACTATAACAAGAAAGACACGAAAATGTGCAACATAAAAACATCAAAATATGGCTGAAAGACGGCATATCGCACCCCAAAACACATCCTTCCACACCGCCATCTGCCACTTTCAAGCATTCAATTTGCCGCATTTCACACAGCATACGACCACAAAACGGGCATAAAACAGCAGGAGCAAAGGGGAAAAACAATGCCAACAGTGAACAAAAACACCATACAAGGGATAGCGCATGCCCTATTTCCGACAAAAACACAGACATTCCCGACTTGACAAAAAGGAAGCCACGACACGGCAAAAGCTGAAATAAGACAATTTCACAAAAAGCGGGAACCTGCAACACGGAGTGTCACCACCCGAGCCGCAACACTGGAACAAAACACCCAGACACTGAACCGCACAAAATAGGTAACTACGTGATTTATAGCATCTTTTCAGACGCAAATCATCAAAAAAAGCAAAATAAATTTCCGTTTAACGACAAAAAGCAGTATATTTGCAAGCTCAAAAACGATATGCAAGTAACTGTAAACGGTAAATACATATAATAACTATGACAAAAGCAGATATAATCGAGGAAATCGTAACATCGACCGGCATCGCCAAGAAAGACGTATCGGCAACGGTTGAGGCGTTTATGGCGATAATAAAAGACAGCCTGCTTGAAAGGAAAGAAAATGTGTACCTGCGCGGTTTCGGCAGCTTTGTCGTAAAGCACAGAGCCGAGAAGACAGCACGCAACATATCAAAAAACACGACTATCGTCATCGCCGCACACGACTTTCCAAGCTTCAAGCCCGCCAAAAGCTTTGTTAGCAAGATGAAAGGCGAATGAAAAGGAAATTCAACAAATTATCATAACACTTTAAAATTATACAACTATGCCAAACGGTAAAAAGAAAAAGGGCCACAAGATGGCAACGCACAAGCGTAAGAAAAGATTAAGAAAGAACAGGCACAAGAGCAAGTAAAACTTGCGGACACAGCCTGTTTCGGCTAAGAAAAGGGGCATGTTGACATGCTTGTAAAAGATGTTGCCGACATGCCCCATGCTTTTGACAAACTAAGTTCAATCGATTGGAAATGACCAGCGAAGTAGTAATTGACGTCCAACAGAAAGAGATTTCGATTGCCCTGCTGGAAGATAAAAATCTGGTAGAGTATCAAACCGAGCAACGCTCGGCCTCTTTCTCGGTCGGTAACATCTATATGGCAAAAGTGAAAAAACTGATGCCGGGGCTAAACGCCTGTTTCGTAGATGTTGGTTTTGAACGCGACGCCTTTCTACATTATCTTGACTTAGGCAGTCAATTCAGCTCTTACGAAAAGTACCTGAAACAAGTACAAAGCGACAGGAAGAAACTTTATCCTTTCTCAAAGGCCACTCGCCTGCCCGACCTGAAGAAGGACGGCAGCATACAAACCACGCTGCACGTAGGACAGGAAGTGATGGTACAGATAGTAAAAGAACCTATTTCAACCAAAGGGCCTCGCCTTACTGGCGAATTGAGTTTCGCCGGACGATACTTGGTTCTCATACCATTCAACGATAAAGTTTCAGTTTCTTCAAAAATCAAAAGCGGAGAGGAACGTGCAAGGCTGAAGCAACTGATAAACAGCATCAGGCCAAAGAACTTCGGCATAATTGTACGTACCGTGGCAGAAGGTAAAAGGGTAGCCGAACTCGACACAGAACTCAAGATTCTATTAAAACGTTGGGAGGACGCGATTACCAAAGTACAAAAAACTGAAAAACGGCCTCAGTTGGTATACGAGGAAACGAGCAGGGTCGTAGCCCTGCTGCGTGACTTGTTCAACCCGTCATACGAAAACATATACGTAAACGACGAAGAGGTATACAAGGAGGTCAAACATTATGTCACATTGATAGCCCCTGAAAAGGCACACATAGTGAAAATGTACTCTGGCAACGTTCCTATCTTCGACAACTTCAACATTACAAAACAAATAAAATCGAGTTTCGGCAAGATAGTAAACTACAAACATGGAGCCTACCTGATAATAGAACACACGGAAGCACTTCATGTTGTAGACGTTAACAGTGGAAACCGCACTCGCTCGACAAACGGACAAGAGGCCAACGCATTGGACGTAAACCTCGGTGCCGCAGACGAATTGGCAAGGCAGTTGCGCTTGAGAGACATGGGAGGCATCATCGTCGTTGACTTCATCGACATGAATCTGGCTGAAGACCGACAGATGCTGTATGAGCGCATGTGTAAAAACATGCAGAAAGACCGCGCACGGCACAACATCCTGCCTCTTAGCAAATTCGGGCTCATGCAAATAACAAGACAGAGAGTCCGTCCCGCCATTGACGTAAACGTTGAAGAAAACTGCCCTACTTGTTTCGGAACAGGAAAGATTAAATCAAGCGTTCTTTTCGTAGACCAACTTGAGAGGAAAATTGACCGGTTAGTCAACAAGATTGGCGTTAAGAAATTCTACTTGCACGTACACCCTTACGTAGCCGCCTATATCAACCAAGGCTTCATAAGCCTGAAAAGGAAATGGCAACTGAAATACGGGAGAGGTGTGCATGTTGTTCCTTCGCAGAAAATGGCTTTCTTGCAATACGAATTTTATGACGGCGAGAAACATTTCATAGACATGAAGGAAGAGATAGAAACAAAATAACATGAATGGCGCGACTTTTGTCGCGCCATTCATGTTTTATACCCAACAGAATCCTGCCTGATATGTAACATATCGAATTTAGCTCTTCGAATGAGGTAATAACCACCAACGCACAAATGCAGTGCTTACAAGGCTCAAACATCAATCCCAAAAACAACAGACAACAACCATACGCACCATCCAATGGACGACGGCAAACAATGTATGGCAACCATCTATTTCGCCCAAACACCATTCAAGGCTAATGTCATATAAAAGCAATCGGGTCATGCGACAAGATGTCGCATGACCCGATTGAAAATAAACTATCATCAATTATATCAGAAGAATAAATAACGATTATCCTTTACATCCGCATTTAAGTAAAGCTCTTGCATGAAACCACCGGCATACTGCATTACTTTCTGTCTCATACGGGCTTCATACTCTTTCTCATTATACTTAACAGGACGCATCTTCTTGTCTGTAACCTGGAACAGGTAAACGCCTCCATTGCCCTTTACAGCATGCGAGCAGAACTTGCCTTTAGCTGTTGCCGCAACCGCACCACTCAATGCCGGCTCGCTCATACCTGTCGCCTGGACAAATACCGGGGCTGCAAATGTAACTTGGTTGACAGTTGAGACAGTAGCACCCTTACCCTTGGCTCCGGCAATATCTTTCACTCCCTTTACCTTGGCAATAAGCATCTCAGCTTTCTTGTCACGGATAACCTCTGTCTTAACATAGTTCTTCACGTTTTCATCTTCGAGGGGGAGATACCCTGCCTTGTTGATTTTCGTAAGTACAACAACCAACAAGTGGTCATTGTCTCCACACTCATAAAGGGGTGATACCTCGTTCTCTTTCGCTCCGAACAGCCATTTCATAGCCTCGTTCGTGCTACCTATTCCAGCTACAGTATGTTCTGAGTTTCTTACATTTGAACGCTCCTTAACCGTGTAACCATACTTGGCAGCATTTTTCTGCATCGCTTCCAACGACTGATTTTCGCTGACAAACTGGCTGAATTTATTGTAAGCAGCCGAGCGTGTGTCCTTTGAGAACTCGATAGGTTTCTTTATAACAGCAGCTACATATTTGTCTGTCATCGCCTTGCGGTCAGTCACCTGAAGAATGATATTGCCCTGAAGCATCTTTATGTTCTTTGTTTCATTGACACCCAATGTGTTAAGTGCCATGATATAAGCTTTCTCGTCATTGCTTACAGAAGGAACATTCTGATATTGGGCGGAAGTCAACCATACTTTCTCTCCTGTCTGTCCGTATTTCTTTGCAATAGCTTCGAAATCGCCACCAGCCTGGAGTGCAGTGTAAATACTGTCCGCACGCTTGGCTGCCTCGTCAACAGTCGCACCACCAACTTGTATTGCACGGAACTGTATTGAGTCTGGCATCTGGGTCTTAGAGAGGAGTCTTACCACATTAAGAGTATTGTCCGCTTTGTTTTCTACTGGCGATGTTGTCTCGCCTACAGACATTGAATCAATACGAGCTGCGATGTCTGACGGGAAAGCAGCTTTAGTTTGAGGTATTCCAAGGTAAGCTATTACAGAGCCACTCTTCCTAATTACGCCTGACGGGTCTGTCGTATCACTAAGTTCTTTTGCATATTCATTTATCGACTTGTTCAATGCTGTACGGTCAGCCTGTGACGGAACGATTTGAATGTCCACATATTTAATTGAACGTGTCTCTTCCGGTTGCTTGAAACGAGGTTTCAATTCCTCGTACTTAGCTTTCAAGTCGCTGTCCGTATACTTAACCTTGTTGTCGTTGATTGAAGAATAAGCCAATGAAGCAAGCTGTATACTGCTCTCTTGGTTTTCATCATTATAAGCCATCTTCGCAGAAACCGGGTTTGAAAGCAAGCAGCCAGCGAGCAACGACTGATACTTTTGTGCCAACAATCCCTGGCGCAAAGACTTTTCAACAAACGTCCAGAAATCATAAATACCACGGTATTGGTCAGCCAATTGCGGGCTGCTTCCCTGTGCCTGCTTATAGTCTGACAAGAATTTCTTGAGCGCATTTACATCAAAACGGCCTGTCTGTTGGTTAACAAACGGTGTTTGAAGGAGCATCGGATTGGTGCCGGCGTTAAGGACATTCTGCATCTCCTGGTCTGTAACTTTAAGTCCCAGCTTTTCAGCTTCATGCTCAACGATGGTGTTTTGGAGATAAGTTCCCCACACCATATCCCTCACTTGGTCCAATTCCTCGTCAGTAAGATTGTCACGTCCTTGCGCAACCTTCATGTAATTGGTATACTCCTCAACGAGCTTTTGGAAATCTTGGTAATTGATTTTATTACCAAAAACCTCGCCTACTTGTGCCCTTCTCTCTGCGCTCGCGGCATCACAAGAGCGGAACAACTCTTCGGCAATAAACGCAAAAAGGGCAATTCCTATAACGCAGATAAGAATCACGCCTTTGCTTCTGATTTTTCCTAATACTGCCATTATTACAATTATTTATTTTTTAATTTATTCTTAGAAATCAGTGTTTAATTCATTTAGCGCACAAAATTACAAAAAAGAATATAAAAACAATTACTTTTCCATTAAAAACTTTCCAACATTCTGACTTTAAACACCATTAATCATTGTTTTCCAACATTTTGCCTTGGCGCAGGCGTAGTAGGCAGACGCTTCTTGGCTTTCACAGTATCAGGAGCCGCCAATATGCTGTCGCCTTCGCTGTTGCCCATCTCTCCTTTCACGAACGAGCCTTTCGAGTTTGTTATAGTATAATGGGTCATGCGCTCGTCACTCAAAAAATACGTGCCTTCCATTTCCCTGTCGGGAGTTACGAGACGCGAATACTTGTTACTGTAAAGTTCATGGCGGGCCTGGTCCCAATACAGTTCCTCGCTCGAAAAGCGCAACCCGTCAACCGTCCTCACGCGGACACGCCCACGCAACTCCCAAAGCTTCTGCTGGTCAAAGTAATAAGCCGTGTCACACTGAACGTATGCCTCCACATGGAACTTCTCGTCAAACTGTTCGAGAAACAACCCTTTCTCGAAAATCCAACGCGAAGGTGTCCTGACCTGGTTCACCTCCCAACATTCAGCCACAATGCGGTATTTCATCATTCCGGAGTCAGACACGAGCGTGTTGACACCGTACGACACCATCATCGACACCGAGTCGCGCGGATTGACGGCCGGTGCTGTATGTTCACGCCTCTCTTGGCATCCTGCAACAAACAACGCCAAGGCGAACAATGACAAAATATATTTAGGGGCTGCCACGGGTATTGTGTTGTCAATCAACTTTCCACTTCATGAACCACCGTTCGTTAAACGTGAACCCGATGTTTATCCTGAACGTGTTTTCGGTCAGCATGCCCTTGGCCGAGGAATGCACCCACTGTCCTGAAATATTCAACATGGAACGGTTGTTGTAAGCATTTATTATAGGTATGCCAAATCCCGCGCTCACACTTATCTCGTCAGGCCCGTCAACACCGTTTATCTTATAATACGGGGTGACGTATGACACGCCCGCCCTGAAGCGCACACGGTCAATGAACTTCCTACTCGCCTCGTTGTTGCAAAACTCTCCGCCAAGTGTAAACTTGTAACGGTCAGAATAATAATCGTCACTCAACGCATAAGAGGGAACGTTGTCAATAACCTTGTAAACAGGGTATTTTATGTCGCCCCATTTTTGCAGCAAGAAGTCCGCTCCTATTTTCAGCCTGTTGGCATGATTCCACATCAATCCCGCACCGAACGATGACGGTATCTCAAAACCGTTGTTGACCGAATAAGACGATGTGTCAGCGACCGCCGTTGTCGTATTGGTAGAAATCACCATGCACGTCGGGTCTGAATTAAGCTTATGGCCGAGGCTGTATGTAAGTCCCACGGAAAGAGCGTTTTTCTTGTTCACGTTAAACAAATACTGCAAGCCGAAATCCAGATTATAGCTGCTAACCGTGGCGGTGTAATATTTCGACAGTGTGTTTATCGAGCCGTCACTGTAACTGTTTACAACCGAGCGGTCAATGTCTCCCCACAAGTAAGAAGCGTTTACGCCAACGGAAAGCCCTTTCAGGAACTCCCATCCCACACCGACATACGCCTGGTGGATGCCGCCGCTACCTGAATAAGTGTTTGTGTAAACCGTCGTCCTGTCGCCGTCAAGGAAGCCGCTGGTTGAGTAATTGTATCCGACATTTGTAAACGGTACGATACCGAAGCTGACGCCAACATGCCTGAAAGCGCGGAACGCAGCCACGGCATATTCAAAGTCGGCGTTCTTCGCGTTCACCTTGTTGCCGTTCTCGCTGAAGTTTGTTATTTGCCCTGAAATGCCCGCGTCAAAAATGAACGTAAGCGAATCCACGGCCGAATAAGAAGCCGGATTTATGTAATTCACCTGATTGTGTTCCCTGAAACCTATGCCCAAGCCATTCATTCCACGGTTGAAGCCGCTTGACTGTTCGTTCAACAAGCCCAATCCGTATTGACTGTAAGGTGAATTTGTGCCGCTTTGGGCTACTGCCGCCGTGGCGCATACCGAAGCCACAACCGCAGCACTTAATACCTTTTTATAAAAGTTCATCTTCTTGTCAAAATATCTGTTAAGCCCAAACGGACGATTAAAACGTTTGCAAAGGTGGGCATTTTTTCTGAAAAATCCAAATAAACACAGGCCGTTGCAGTTAAAATAACCAAAAGTTTAAGGATATTTTTCAAATGCGTCCACCCGCTTTCCGCTCGCCCGCAAGCTTTTCGCCAACGGCCGCGCGTTCTGAAGAAAAACACCGAGCGCGCACGATAAAGCAGCCAACTTTACCACCGCCGCCATCGTAAAAGACGCCCTTTAAGGCATCAAAACGCCACCTTTCACACCCCAAGAGACGGCATTTCAGCCTTCAAAAGGCCACCTTTCGCAACGCCGTTCATAACTTACTGGCAACCAACACATTGCAGCGCACCCCTCAGTCATACTTCCATGCCTTCGACCTCAGCCTATAACCATAACATGGCGCACAACGCAACAAAGCGTGGCATAAGTCTGTAAATTTATCGAAATTTTTGGAATAATAATACGCCTAATTGAGAAATATGAAGTATTTTTGCACCGTGAAACTTTCAAGACATATCTTTACGTTAGTTGTGACATGCCTTATTTCATTGGTTTGCAGTGAAACAAGGGCCTACAGCCATACCATGCAGGCTGACGGCAATGCCGACTCCGTGAAGATTAGCCTGCTTACATGTTCACCCGGCGACGAGGTTTACAGCCTTTACGGCCACACGGCGATACGCTACACCGACTATGCGGAAGGCATCGACGTGGCCGTAAACTACGGCATCTTCTCGTTCAGCAAGCCCTTTTTCGTGCTGAGGTTCATTTTCGGAATAACAGATTACGAGATGGGCATAATGCCTTTTGATTATTTCTGCGAAGAATACGCAAGTGAAGGCCGGTCGGTCTACCAGCAGGAACTTGACCTCACACCGGAAGAAAAGGCGGCCATAGCCAAGGCCATAAGCGTAAATTACCAACCCGAGAACCGCGTTTACCGCTATAATTACTTTTACGACAACTGCACGACACGGGCAAGAAACATCCTGCTCGACAACATGGGTCGCAAAGTATCGTTCCCTGACGCAGGAAAAGAATACCCGTCATACAGGGAACTGACCCATGCCTTCAATGAAAACAGCCCGTGGGCGCGCTTCGGGAACGACATCCTACTGGGTGTAGGTTCTGACAGGAAGACAACCCTGAGCGAACACCAGTTCTTGCCGTTCTCCCTGAAAGATGATTTCGACAAGGCTGTGATAAAAAACGCCGACGGCTCAGCAACCCCGTTGGTAAAACGCACTACTTGCGTAGTTAACGTACCGCAGCGGGTAAGCGGGAACGGCTTCCCGCTACGCCCGGCCGCATGCGCATGGATAATATTTGCCATAACCGCAGCGGTTACGCTGTTTGAGTTCCGCTTAAAAAAGAAATTCTGGATGTTCGACGCATTGATGATGACACTATACGGCGCAATGGGAATCATCATTTTCATGATGTTCTTCTCCCAACATCCCACCACAAGCACGAACCTCCAGGTTCTGCTATTCAATCCGTTGCCGCTGTTCTTCGTCTACCGCGCGTCAAGACGGGCGATAAACAAAAGGCGCGAACCGTTTTGGATTTACGCCGCCGTAGCCGTTGCGCTGTTCTTCGTAGGCGGATTTTTCCAACATTACGCCGAAGGGACATACGTCTTGGCATTATCTTTGCTGGTAAGAAGCGCATGGAATATCGTTTGTCAAAACAGATACTCGTCAGGAAAGAAATGATAAACAAATACATAACAGCCACAATACTGGCCATAGCCTCAAGCGGCGTGGCGGCGGCTCAGGTGTCAAGACCCGTGCCACGGCTTGTCGTCAACATAGCCATCGACCAGTTGCGTACTGACTACATGGAGGCGTTCATGCCATCATACGGCAACAACGGATTCAAGAAGCTGTTGCAGAACGGCATCGTCTACCATAACGCACAATACACTTTCGCGCCTGTTGACCGAGCATCGTCGATTGCGTCAATCGTCACGGGCACTTCGCCTTCAAACAACGGGATAACCGGTTTGAAATGGCTTGACAAGAACACACTGATACCTGTAAACTGTGTTGACGACCATGAATATGACGGAATATTCACAAAGAAGAAGTCATCGCCCAAGAACATCGCAACCACGACCATCAACGACGAGCTGAAAATATCAACTGACGGCGCGGCGGTGGTGTACAGCATCGCAATGGACAGGGACGCGGCCGTAATAGGCGGCGGCCATGCGGCCGACGGTGCGATTTGGTTTGACGAGGACAACAAGTGCTGGTGTTCGTCAAAGTATTACTTCAACAAAGCCCCGCAATGGCTTGAGGGATACAACTTGTTGTCATCCAACACTATCACCGTAGACAATATCAACTCAGGCATAACAAGCATAGCACTGCAATGCGTGTCGTCATGCGGAATGGGCAAAGACAACGTGCCTGACATGTTGTCACTCACATACGACGCAAAAGTGCCAATCGACAAGGATGTACTCAACAAGCAACTGCTGCAATACAAGTACGTCCAGCTTGACAAAGAGCTTGAAAAGCTGATTTCCGGCATAGAGTCAAAGGTCGGCAAAAGCAACGTGTTGTTCGTTGTAACCAGCACCGGGTACTGCAACGAAAAGGAAATAGACTACGCCCGATACCGCATTCCGAGCGGAACGTTTTACGTCAACCGCACCGCCAACCTGCTCAACATGTACCTCGGGGCGATATACGGACAAGACAAATACGTTGAAAGCTGCTTTTACAACCAGATATTCCTGAACATAAAGCAAATAGAACAGAAGCGCATAAACACGAGCGAGCTGCTTAGCAGGGCGCAGACGTTCATCATGCAACTGTCAGGCGTAAGCAATGTCTTCACAAGCAAGAACCTGTTATTGTCAGGAGACAACAACAGCTCGAGGTTGCGCAACTGGTTCTTCCCCAACAATTGTGGTGACTTGGTTATCGAAGTGTCGCCAGGCTGGAAACTGTTTAATGAAGAAAATTTCCAGCAGTACACGTCAAAAGAAAGCACAATGCCCTTTCCGCTTGTGTTTTACGGAACCGGAGTTGTAGCCGAAGAAGTCACTACCCCTATAACAATTGACAGGATTGCGCCGACAATAGCAAAGGCCATCCGCATAAGAGCCCCTAACGCATGTTCGGTAACGCCATTGCATTGACATTGGCCAACGGCTTTTACGACAGCCTGTCATGCAATACATGGCACAGCTTGGGCAGCGAGGCCCAAAACCATCATCACAACAACAAATGCACATCATTAATTAATAAGAAAAAAACATTTACAAAATATGGGTTTCAACAGTTTTCTAAAGTCACTGTTCGGTGACAAATCCACACGAGACATGAAGCTTATACAGCCTATTGTCGAAAAAATAAAGGCCGCATATCCAGAAATCAAAGCTCTTGACAATGACGCTTTACGCGCCAAGACGAAAGAAATACAGAAATACGTTCAAGACTCGGCCATTGAACAGAAAAAGCAAATCGAGGAACTGAAAGCTAAGATTGAAGACACCCCTATTGACGAGCGCGAAACCATATTCAACCAAATAGACAAGCTCGAAAAAGAGGTACTTGACTTGTATGAAAAGGCCTTGAACGAGGTTATGCCTGTAGCTTTCAGCATAATCAAAGACACGGCGCGCCGTTTCGCAGAGAACAATGAAGTGGTCGTGACTGCGAACGACTTCGACCGCGAACTTGCAACGACCAAAGATTTTGTCCGCATAGAGGGCGACAAGGCCATATACAGCAACCATTGGATTGCCGGCGGCAATGACATGAAATGGGACATGGTGCATTACGATGTTCAGCTATTCGGCGGTGTTGTGCTTCACCAAGGCAAGATAGCCGAGATGGCGACGGGTGAAGGCAAGACGCTTGTGGCCACCCTTCCAGTGTTCCTCAACGCCCTGACAGGCAACGGTGTACACGTCGTGACCGTGAACGACTACCTTGCCAAGCGTGACTCGGAATGGATGGGACCGCTGTACGAGTTCAACGGACTCTCTGTTGACTGTATAGACAAACACCGTCCTAATACCCCCCAGAGGCGCAAAGCTTACCAGGCAGACATCACTTTCGGTACAAACAACGAGTTTGGCTTTGACTATCTGCGTGACAACATGGCCATATCACCTGCCGATTTGGTTCAACGCAAACACAATTACGCCATCGTCGATGAGGTAGACTCTGTGTTGATAGACGACGCCCGTACACCTCTTATTATTTCAGGTCCCGTGCCAAATGGCGACGACCAGATGTTTGAGGAATACCAGCCATTGGTTGAACGCCTTGTTGACGTTCAACGCAAACTGGCTACGCAATATCTCGCCGAAGCAAAACAAAAAATCAGCGAAGGCCGCGAAAAGAACGACCAGAAACTACAGGACGAAGGATTCCTGAGCCTTTATCGCTCACACAAGGCCCTTCCCAAAAACAAGCCTCTAATCAAATACCTCTCTGAAGAAGGCATAAAAGCCGGCATGTTGAAGACCGAAGAATATTACATGGAGAACAACAACCGCCGCATGCCTGAGGCTGTAGAGCCATTGTACTTTGTAGTTGACGAGAAACTAAACTCTGTTGACTTGACAGACAAGGGCACAGAGTGGCTGGCAAAGCAGGTCAACGACAAGGAGCTGTTTGTACTTCCAGACATTACCTCACAACTGTCTGAACTCGAAAACGAGAAAGACCTTGACGACCAACAACGTCTCGACAAGAAAGACAGCCTGTTGAACCACTACGCCGTACAGAGCGAAAGGGTACATACCTTGCAGCAACTGCTCAAGGCTTACACCATGTTCAACAAGGATGATGAGTATGTCGTGATGGACGGCGAGGTGAAAATCGTTGACGAACAGACTGGCCGTATCATGGAAGGGCGACAGTGGAGCGACGGCCTGCATCAGGCCATCGAGGCCAAAGAGCATGTAAAAGTGAAAGAAGCCACGCAGACTTTCGCCACCATCACCCTGCAAAACTACTTCCGCATGTATCACAAATTGTCAGGCATGACGGGTACAGCCATAACTGAAGCTGGCGAGTTCTGGGACATATACAAGCTTGACGTTGTAGAGATACCGACCAACAAGCCTGTCATCCGAAACGATATGGACGACCGCGTGTACAAGACCGCACGTGAAAAGTACAACGCAGTAATTGACGAAATCGTGGAAATGCGCAATTCGGGACGCCCTTGCTTGGTTGGTACGACATCGGTGGAAATATCTGAACTCTTGAGCAAGATGCTTGACATGCGCCACATTCCGCACAATGTGCTGAACGCAAAACTGCACCAAAAGGAGGCGAACATCGTGGCCGAAGCCGGACAAAGCACATTGGGGAAAGTCACTATAACCGACGCTGACGGCACGACTCATACAGAAGAGCGCATGCTCGGAGCTGTAACCATCGCAACGAACATGGCCGGTCGTGGTACCGACATCAAGCTGTCACCTGAAGTCAAGGCAGCCGGCGGACTTGCGATTATAGGCACTGAGCGTCATGAGAGCCGCCGCGTTGACAGGCAGTTGCGCGGACGCGCCGGACGTCAGGGCGACCCAGGCAGCTCTGTATTCTACGTAAGCCTTGAAGACAAACTGATGCGCCTGTTCGCAAGCGAGCGCATAGCCCGTGTGATGGACCGCCTCGGATTCAAGGAAGGCGAACGGATTGAAAGCCCGATGATTACGAAAAACATCGAGCGCGCCCAGAAAAAAGTCGAAGAAAACAACTTCGGCATACGTAAGCGTCTGCTTGAATACGACGACGTTATGAACAAACAGCGCACTGTTGTATACGAAAAACGCCGCCACGCGCTCATGGGCGAACGCATCGGCATGGACATCACGAACATCATCTGGGACCGTGTGGTTGAAATCATCGACAAGAACGATTACGAAGGCTGCAAAGACGAGTTCCTGAAAGTGTTGGCAATGGAATGCCCGTTCACGTTCGAAGAATTTACAAACGAAAACCACGACGCACTTGCCGAAAAAGCGTTCCAAATGTCAATGGCCGCATTCAAGCGCAAGACCGACCGCATACAGGCTGTAGGCTGGCCCGTGATAAAAGACGTTTTCGAGAACCAAGGCGACCGCTACGAGCGCATAATGGTGCCCATCACAGACGGGAAACGCATATTCAACATCCCCTGCAACTTGAAAGAGGCATACGACACGGAATGCAAGAGCGTTGTAAAACAGTTTGAAAAGACCATCCTGCTGCACATCATCGACGACTGCTGGAAGGAGAACCTACGCGCATTGGACGAGCTGAAGCACAGCGTTCAGAATGCGTCTTACGAACAGAAAGACCCGCTGGTCATCTTCAAGTTGGAGAGCGTAAAGCTGTTCGACGACATGGTGAACCAGATGAACAACCGCATAGTAGGCATCCTCATGCGCGGCCAAATACCAGAAATACAGCGCGAAGAAGTGCGCGAAGCCGCACCGGAGCAGCGCAGCCAACGCTACAACGAGCAGAAAGAAGACCTTACAGACCCGGCACAGAGGGCGGCGGCCAACCATGACACGCGCCAGAACGCCGAGGCAAGACAACAGCCCATACGCAAGGAAAAACTGCCGGGACGCAACGACCCATGCCCTTGCGGAAGCGGAAAGAAGTTTAAGAACTGCCACGGCAGAGGGCTTGTGTAATATCTAAACCACAATTAAGAGTCAAGTATTAAGGGAACATTGTTCATCGTCAAGCGAACGGACATATTCTTAATACTTGGCTCTTAATTTTTAAATCCGACCCAATGAACATCAACATCACCAACCTCAAGAAAACATTTGGCGACAAGACGGCCATCGACATATCCGATTTTACAATCCACGACGGCGACATGCTGGGACTTGTAGGCAACAATGGCGCAGGCAAAACCACCCTGTTCCGCCTGATGCTGGACCTTATCAAAACCGACGAAGGACAAGTGACAATGCGCCCAGCCACACAGGATGGCACAGAACGTGAAATCAATCCGGCAACATCTGAGGACTGGAAAGCTTTCACGGGAGCATACATCGACGAGGGTTTTCTTATCGACTTCCTCACGCCTGAAGAATATTTCGCCTTCATCGGCAAAGTGAACGGACTATCGAAAGAAGAGACCGAGAGTCGCGTAGCCGCTTTTGACCGTTTCATGAACGGAGAAGTCCTCGGACAAAAGAAGCTTATCCGCAACTTCTCAGCCGGCAACAAACAGAAAATCGGCATAATATCCGCGCTCATCAACCGCCCTCAACTGCTGATACTCGACGAGCCTTTCAACTTTCTTGACCCGTCAAGCCAGAACATCCTGAAACACATCCTGAAAGATTATAACACGCAGAGCGGCGCAACCGTCATAATAAGCAGCCACAACCTGACACACACAACCGACATTTCAAGCCGCATAGCCCTGCTTGAAAGCGGCAGAATCATAAAAGACCTGCCCAACCACAACGGCAGCGCGGAAAAAGAATTGGAGGAATACTTCAACCACATTTCAGAAGAAAGCGACAACGACAAGCCGTCAGTTGACTAATGACATGTGCGCAGCAACATGCCCAACAGCCATCCGCCAACCATCTTCTCACTACATCTGACATGAACATAATAGAACTGCAATCACTCGACCAGCCGGGAGTTAACGTCTACAGCAAGCTGACCGAGGCTCAACTGCGCAGCCGCGCCGACTCAAACCAAAGCCTCTTCATCGCCGAAAGCCCGAAAGTCATCAACGTGGCTCTCAACGCCGGCTACCAGCCCGTGTCGCTGCTGTGCGAACGGCGGCACATCACGGGCGACGCCGCCGGCATCATCAGCCGCTGCGGCGACATTCCCATATACACTGGCGACAGGCAGGTGCTTGCCAGCCTAACAGGCTATGCGCTTACGCGCGGCGTGCTGTGCGCCATGCGTAGGCCGCAACCGCGCACGCCTGAAGACGTTTGCCACGGCGCACGACGAGTGGTAGTGATAAACGGCGTGGTTGACTCAACCAACGTAGGTGCGATATTCCGCTCAGCCGCCGCGCTCGGCACAGACGCCGTACTGCTCACACGCGACTCATGCGACCCGCTCAACCGCCGCTCCGTGCGCGTGTCAATGGGTTCGGTGTTCCTCGTTCCCTGGGCGTGGGCTGACGACGCAGTAGACACCCCGAGGCATCTCGGTCTCAGAACGGCGGCAATGGCTCTAACGGACAAGTCTATCCCGCTCGACTCCCCCGCCCTATCCGCCGAGCCACGCCTCGCCCTGATAATGGGCACAGAGGGCGACGGCCTACCACATGAAACGATAGCAGCCGCCGACTACACAGTGCGCATACCCATGAGCCACGACGTTGACTCGCTCAACGTTGCAGCAGCGGCAGCCGTCGCGATGTGGCAATTAAGAGCCAACAAGCAGTAACTAAATGAAGAACCGCACACTACAACCAGACTTCCACTACATTAATAATCAGAGCAAGCGACTTGTAACGATAAATATTTGATTATAAACACATTAGCGGCAGGCCGTGTTTTGCACGGCAAAACACGGCCTATCACATTCTCATTTACGGTTTTTCATGTTGCAAAAGAACCTTTCCAATTAACCATACGGGCTTGCTTTACAATAATCCGAAAACAACAATCAGCGGGGACGGATGGAAGTATGTACAGCGTAACAGGTTTTCAGGCCGTGAACTGCAGTTCAGCATAGCATGGAATTTCAGCGCAGGAAAGAAGATAAACAAAATGCGATTGTCGAAAGCCGGAGGGGTGAACAGAGCTACGCCTACATTTTAGACAATAATAAGTAGCCGCAACACAAAAAACAAGCCCCGTGTACTTACCAGAAAAGTATACGGGGCTTGATGTATTCAGAATTATCATCAGAACGGCAGGTCGTCCTCGCTTCCACCATCCGTTTGCGGCGGGAAAGGAGCAGCTTCAGGTGCAGGAGCAGCCGGTGCGGCTGGCTGCACGGGTTGTGCGGCAACAGGCTGGTCGAACGGCATAGGCTGCGCAGGAGCCGGAGCGGCGTTGGGGTCGATGCGCTCTACTTTCCAGGCACGAATGGAGTTGAACCAACGCCCCTGGTACTCGTGAGCGTCAATGTCGAAGCTTACACGAAGCTCCTCACCTACCTTTATGTCAAACAACTGTATTTTATCTGACCCAAATACGTTAAAACAACATTTCTTTGGATACTGCTCATGCGTCTCGATGACGTAATCCTGAGTCTTCCACGGACTGCCGGTCCTTGCGGAAACACCTTCCCTCGCAGGGATAACCGCTATGATTTTACCTTCTATTTCCATATTTTCTTGTTACTGTTTGTTGTTTATTTTGAGTTTGCGAAATTAATAATTTACCTGTGAATAAAGAAATTTTTGCACATTTTTTTTGTTTTGCCGTTTGCTTTTTCGTATTTTTGTATCCTAATTTTATGAATAAACAAGTTCATAAGGATAAGCAAACCATCTTCCAGTAGACAAATGGCGAAAATGAGCCATCTGCCTATTGTGGCATCATGCACATAAACAAAGATTACAAACATAATACCAAATAACGATATGAGACTTACAATATCAAGCACTGCTTTGGCCAGCCGCCTGTCGGCCTTGTCAAAGGTATTCAACAACAAGAACACAATGCCCATATTGGATTGCTACCTGTTCGATGTGAAAGGCAATACTCTCACAATAACCGCATCTGACAGCGAGAACGTGATGACAACCCAACTGCAAGCGGACGAGGCGGACAGCGAAGGAACATTCGCCGTAAACTACCGTACCATTCTTGACGCGGTAAGGGAATTGCCCGAACAACCCCTGACATTAGACGTTGACATGTCATCATTCGCAGTAAAGGTGATTTACCTTAACGGCATGTACAATTTCACTGCGCAGCGCGGTGACGAGTTTCCACGTCTGCAGCCACTTCATGACGGAGCAACTTCTATCATAATTGACTCCAAGACACTTGTCAACGACATATCACACTCGATATTCGCAACCGCAAACGAAGAACTGAGACCCGTGATGAACGGCATCTATTTCGACCTTAACCAAGAAGGCTTGGCCATTGTAGCAAGCGACGGCCACAAACTTGTGCGCACTCGCAACAAAAACATCAAAACAGAAAATCCCATGTCGTTCATATTGCCCAAGAAGCCGGCCACACTTCTGAAGAACGTGCTGACAAAAAGCGAAGATGAAGTGATAATACGCTTCGACGACCGCAATGCCAACATTTCTTATGCAGACGGTTCCCTGACATGCAGACTGATAGAAGGACGATACCCGAACTACAATTCTGTAATTCCACAGGACAATCCCAACCAACTGACAATGGACAGGATGGTGATGATTGGGGTGATACGTCGCGTGTTGCCGTTTGCAAGCGACAGCAGCCAGCAAATCAGGTTGCACATAGAAGCAGGCAAAGCCGTAATTTCATCAGAAGACATAGAATTCTACACAAGCGCAAAAGAAGAAATCATTTGCGACTATACTGGTGCGACAATGGACATAGGCTTCAAGGGTACAACGCTGATGGAAATACTTACCAACCTTGACTGTGAGGAAGTCACACTTGAGTTTGCCGACCCAAGCCGCCCATGCCTAATACTTCCGACACAGCAGCCTGAGAACGAAGACATCCTGATGCTAATCATGCCCATGTTGCTGAATGACTAATTCATAAGAAACAGACAAGCATTCAAGTGGCAAGCCGATGAGCCGTTTTCACGCAAACAAAGAAAATCGCATCTGGGAAAAAACTTGCCACCTGCATGCTTGCAACTGACCAATTTATATAAATATGAAACTAAATCTAACTAAGCCCCTGATTGTCTTTGACCTTGAGACAACGGGGCTTGACCTTGTAAAGGACAAAATCATACAAATATCATATATAAAAGTATATCCAGACGGAAAAGAAGAACGCAAGAATCTTTTTGTAAACCCAGGGCGGCCGATACCGGCAGAAGTGGCACAACTTACAGGAATAACGGATGACGACGTTAAAGATGCGCCTACATTCAAGGAAATAGCCTCTGACTTGGAAAACAAATTCAAAGGATGTGACTTTGCAGGATTCAACTCCAACCACTTTGATGTTCCAATGCTTGCAGAAGAATTTTTACGTGCCGGAATAGATTTCGATTTCTCGAAATGCCGCCTGATAGACGTCCAGACAATCTTCCACAAGATGGAACGCCGCAATCTTGCCGCTGCATACAAATTCTACTGCGGTCGCAAGATGGAAGAAGATTTCACTGCGCACAAAGCCGACCAAGACACCGAAGCCACCTACCGTGTGCTACAAGGCGAACTTGACATGTACGCTCCAGGCAAGCAAGAGGAACCTGAACGCCAGCTCAACAACGATATGGACGAACTTGCAGAGTTCTCAAAAATGAACAACAACGTAGACTTTGCAGGACGCATAATCTGGAAAGAGCTGAAAGACAAAGACGGCAATATCCTGACTGACGCTTCCGGCAAACCACGCATGTATGAAGTATTCAATTTCGGGAAATACAAAGGCTGGGGCGTTGCCGATGTGCTTCACAGAGACCCGGGATATTACAGTTGGATGTTAAGCAGCGACTTCACCTATAATACAAAACAAGTGCTTACCCGCATACGCCTGAGGGAATTTAATAAGAATTAGGAAAATGCTTGGTTCGTAAAAACAAAGGCAGGTTTTTATCAACTCTCATCTCTAAATTTTAAGTCTCCATGTTGAAAGGCAAGAAAATCGTACTTGGAATAACGGGCAGCATTGCGGCTTACAAGGCATGCTTGATTATCCGTGGACTCATAAAGCGAGGAGCGGAAGTGCAAACCGTTATAACCCCCGCAGGAAAAGAATTCATCACACCGATAACCCTGTCAGCACTTACACACAAACCCGTAATAAGTGAGTTTTTCTCACAACGTGACGGTACTTGGAACTCCCACGTTGACTTGGGGCTATGGGCTGACGCCATGCTGATTGCACCATGCACGGCAAGCACAATCGGGAAAATGGCTAACGGCATAGCAGACAATATGCTCATAACCACTTACCTTTCAATGAAAGCCCCAGTGTTCATCGCCCCAGCAATGGACCTTGACATGTATGCCCACCCGTCAACCCAACAGAACCTTGACAAACTGCGGTCATACGGCAACGTCATAATAGAACCACAAAGTGGATTTCTTGCCAGCGGGCTTGAAGGGAAAGGCCGCATGGAAGAGCCAGATTGCATCGTCAACACGCTTGATGATTTTTTCTATGAAAAGAAAGACGAACTCCGAGGCAAGAAAATCATGATAACGGCAGGACCTACATACGAAAAAATAGACCCTGTAAGATTCATCGGCAACTATTCAAGCGGCAAGATGGGCTTCGCCATTGCAGAAGAATGCGCAAAGCGGGGAGCGGACGTAACACTCGTAAGCGGCCCTGTAAGCATCGGATGTTCCAAGAAAATACACCGTATAAACGTGGAGAACTGCCAAGAAATGTACAATGCGGCCACAAATAAATTCAATGGCTGCGATGCCGCGATACTTTGCGCCGCAGTGGCGGATTTCAAGCCGGAGAATGTTTCTGACAAAAAAATCAAACGCGGGAAGGACGACCTCACGATACGGTTAAGCCCGACGCATGACATTGCTGAAGAACTTGGCAAAAGAAAATGCAACGGACAAATACTAATCGGATTCGCATTGGAAACTGACAACGAAGACGCAAATGCAAAAGCGAAGCTGGAAAAAAAGCATTTTGACTTCATTGTACTCAACTCTACACGCAACGAGGGGACGACATTCAGGACAGACGACAACCAAATCAAGATTATCACGGAAACGTTGGAAAAAGAATACGAAAAGAAAAACAAGCATGAAGTTGCATGCGACATAATCGATGAAATGTCAACATTACTGAATCAAAAACATTAAACGGGACACGCCATGCAAGTAAGAAAAATGAAATTTATACTATTGGTTGCAGGCCTATTCGCCTTGTTTACGCATGCCAACGCACAAGAGCTTTTGGCAAAAGTGACAATAAACCACAACCAGATACAAGGCACTGACGCAAGTGTCTTCGACAACTTGCAAGAAACACTTGAACAATTCATCAATGACCGACAATGGACATCGCTGCAATTCCAGAAAAACGAAAGGATTGCCTGCAACTTCAATATTACCGTAACCCAATACGACCAATCATCCAACTTGTTCACATGCACGGCTCTAATACAAGCCAACAGGCCTGTTTACAACTCCGCATACACATCAACATTATATAACAACCAAGACGGAGAATTCAACTTCGAGTTCGCCCAATTCGACCAACTCAACTTCAATGAAGAGATGGTTGACAACCAGTTGACCGCATTGATTGCATATTATGCGTATCTCATCATCGGGCTCAACCTTGACAGCTTCTCCCCTATGGGAGGAGAAGACGTCCTGCAAAGATGCCTCAACCTGACAAACAACGCCCAAAACCTGAACTTCACGGGGTGGAAAGCCTTCGACAACGACCGCAACAGGTTTGCCATAATCAACGATTACCTTGACGGAGCGATGCAACCATTCCGCCAACTGCAATATGACTATTACCGCACCGGGCTTGACGAAATGGCCAATAACGCCGACCGTGGACGCACAAACATATCCACTGCCATACAAACATTGCTCAAAAAGGCGCACGAGGACAAGCCGCTCAGCATGTTGCCCCAGATATGGACAGACTACAAAAAAGACGAGCTTTGCAACATATACAAAGGCAAAGGGACTCCAAAAGAAAAAGAAGCAATTTATGAAGTGCTGTTTTCCATCAATCCTTCACAAAGCAACTATTGGGAAAACATAAAGAAATAATCCCTTCATTCACGACAAACCATGCTCAAGCAATTATACATCAACAACTTCACACTTATCGACACTCTCGACATTCCGTTCAATCCGGGCTTCTCTGTCATAACAGGTGAAACGGGAGCCGGCAAAAGTATCATCCTCGGAGCTATCAACCTGCTTTTAGGGCAACGGGCTGACACGAAATGCATCAAGCTAAATACACATAAATGCGTGATAGAAGCGCATTTTGACATCAGCCGATATGGCATGGAAAACTTCTTCAACGACTGCGGCATAGATTATGACGCTGACGACTGCATACTCCGACGCGAGATTAGCCCGACAGGAAAAAGCAGGGCTTTCATCAACGACACGCCCGTGCCATTGTCAACCATGCGCATGCTCGGCAGCCAGCTTATCGACATACACAGCCAGCATCAGAACCTTCTTTTGAATGAAGAGAATTTCCAGCTTAACGTTATTGACATCATTGCCGAAAACAAGCCATTATTGGAAAAATACAAAGAGTGTTTCGCAAAACTGAAATCTGTAAGGAAAGAAGTCATGCGAATGCGCGAGGAAACGGAAGAAAACAAAAAGAACGAAGACTTTATACGTTTCCAACTCAAAGAACTTGTAGATGCTGGACTGAAACCAGGAATGCAAGAAGAGCTTGAACATGAAGGCGACATGCTCAACCATGTGGAAGAAATCAAGACAGCCCTTTATTGCGTGGAAAACATCCTTGCCGCAAACAACAATGGCAACGAAGAACACAGCGGAATTACAGACAAACTGAAAGATGCCGTGCGCTCACTTGAAAACGTAACCGACATTTATCCCGAAACAAAGGCTCTTGCCGAACGTATGGAAAGCTGCTACATAGAATTGAAAGACATTTTGCAAGAGGTCAGCACTAATGCCGCCAACATTGAATTTGACCCGCAACGCCTGGAGCAGGTCAACTCTACGCTCGACAAGATATATTCCCTTGAGCAAAAACACAACGTCACCACAATAGACGAATTGCTTTCATTGCAAACCGACATGGAAGCGAAACTCAACCGCATTGACAACAGCGATGAGGAGATGGCAGAACTGCTTGAAAAAGAACAGAAGTTGTCCAACGAATGCGGACTTCTTGCCGACCAACTGACATCTACACGCGCCAAAGCAGCAAAAGCCATAGAAAAAGAAATGCCAGAAAGGCTGATGGCATTAGGCATACCCAAGGTGCGTTTTACCATATCAATTGAAAACAAGGAGCTTGGCGCAGACGGACACGATCGTGTAGCATTCTTGTTCAGCGCGAACACAAGCACTCCCATGCAGCCGGTAGCCCAAGTGGCTTCAGGCGGCGAAATCGCACGAGTCATGCTGTCGCTTAAAGCAATGATAAGCGGAGCGGTGAAACTGCCAACCATAATATTCGATGAAATCGACACTGGCGTAAGCGGCAAGATTGCTGAAAAGATGGCCGACATAATGCAGGAAATGGCCTTGGCCGAACGGCAAGTCATCAGCATAACCCACCTTCCCCAAATCGCCGCCAAAGGCACTACGCACTATAAAGTGTACAAAGAAGAGGGCGAAAGCGGTACGACCAGCCGCATGAACATGCTCACCGCCGACGAGCGGGTGAAAGAAATCGCCCAGATGTTAAGCGGCTCTGAAATAACGGAAGCCGCGGTAAACAACGCGAAAGAGTTGTTAAAATCAAAGCAAAACACATAGCCACAACCTTTGAAGTTTTGCAAATGGTTTTCCATTGAGATAAGCCATACAAATATAAATTCCAACTTTCAATATTTGTGTCCGCTAAAACTTCTTATCTGGAATAAAAAGTTTTAGCGGACACAAATATCAACTGCACAAATCAATCAAAATCCGTAAAAATAAAAGGTAGCGTTTCACGATGCGATATGCAACCTTTTGCCTCGCCATTCGTGGCATTTCGCGTTGCGAAATGCCACGAATCACATTACAAGCAAATATGGCTGAAAAACAGAGAAATGGCATTACACGCAAAAAGACAACACATCAATTTGCATATCCGAAGATTTATTCTACCTTTGCAGACAAAAAACAAATATTGTCGGCAACACGACACTTACAACAGTCAAGAAGAAACTGGCTCCAGCTTTCAAGCATTCCGTCAATCACTTGGCTGTCAGTTTGTTACCGCAAAGCATAAAACCTAAAATATAAATATAAGAAGATGAAACACATAAGCGTACTCATCGCAACAATCATTATCGGCTGCATGCAATGCATGGCACAAACAGCAGACATAAAAAATGCCCACAAATCCGTATTGAAGCTTACGACATACAAAGCGGACGGAAGCGTATTGGCTGAAAGCAACTGCGTATTGACCGACAATAACGGCACGGCCATAAGTTCTTTAGAGCCTTTCATAGGAGCGGCAAAGGCAACAGTGACAGACCACAAGGGGCACAACGCCGATGTTTCACGCATGCTTGGAACTGACGAACTGTACGACATGGCCAAATTCAAGATTGACGGCATCAAGGCCGAACCTCTCGCCATAGCCGCCACACCTGCAAAAGCAGGAGACACGACATGGCTCATAACATACAATGGTGACGGCAAACAGCCTGTAAAAGCGACTGTCAAGAATGTCGAGACGTTCATGGACAAATACGCCTATTACATTTTCAAATTCCAAGCACCAAGCCAATCAGCCTCATGTCCGTTCGTAAACGAAAACGGGCAGATAATAGGCTTGATGAAGTTGTCAGCCACGTCAACAGACATCCACGCCATAGATGCCAACTACATCATGGGGCTTACCACCACAGGTTTCGCGCTGAGCGACCCTACATTGCGCCAAATAGGCATACCGCCGGCACTTCCACAGAAACAAAGTGACGCCCAACTAATGCTGATAATGGCCGAACAAAACGGCGACTCGATAAAACACCCGGCCATAGCGCATGACTTCATTGCAAAATACCCGACATTGATAGACGGGTATTCATCATTGGCCCGCTTCCAAGTCAACAACAACAATTTTGACGGAGCGGCCGAAACCATGACCTCGGCAATAAAGCAGGTGGACAAGAAAGACGAGGCACACGCAAGCTACGGGAAAATAATATACGACAAACTGACATACAAAGCCAACATGCCCTACGAGGCCTGGACGCTCGACAAAGCTGCCGAAGAAACCAACAAGGCACTTTCACTGAACCCATTGCCAACTTACAGGCATCAACAGGCACAAATAACATTCGCCCAAGGCAATTACCAACAGGCTTACGACACATTCATCCAACTAATGGAAACACCGATGCGCGCACCCGAACTATTTTACGAAGCGGCTCAATGCAAGATGATGATGAAAGCTCCGCAAAAAGAAATCATCGCATTGCTCGACAGTGCGATAAACAACACCGACAGCCTTCACATACGCGACGCAGCCCCATACTTCCTGGCACGCGCCGAAGCTTACAACGCGGCTGACAGCTTCCGTCTTGCCGTGTTCGACTATACACGCTATGAAATTCTGGCAGGCCAAAGGCTTGGCGCAAACTTCTATTACATCCGAAGTCAAGTGGAAGTAAAAGCGAAACTATACCAACAGGCCTTGGCTGACATGGCAGCAGCCATCATGCGCGCCCCGCAAGAGCCTACTTACTACGCCGAAATGGCCTCATTGCAACTAAGGGTAAACCTTTTTGACGACGCCATAGGCACCGCTAACAGATGTATCAAACTGGCACCTGACTACTCTGACGGGTATCTTTTGCTCGGATTGGCGCAAATACAGAAAGGAGACAAAAGCCCGGGGCTGGCCAATCTCGAAAAAGCCAAGCAGCTCGGCAACCCGCAGGCGCAACAGTTTATTGACAAATATTCAAAATAAAAGTTCCTCAACAAGGGGATAACAAAAAAACGGCACTACTGCTTTAAATAACAGTAGTGCCGTTTTTCTTCATCCCTCATCATGGAGGTGCGGCAAAGAAATATGGAATTTAACAGCCATAAGCCTCACTATCACCACCACGGCAAAACTAATTATCGCCGTAATCTCAACACTAAGTCCTGACCATAAACCCAAATAATACGCCACGCCACCAGCAATGCAAGCCATTGCATATATCTCCTTACGGAAAATCAACGGGACTTCGTTTATCAAGACATCACGTATCACACCACCAGCAGCCCCGGTTATGCATCCCATTATTATGGCAACCCAAAAAGGGAAACCCTCATACAATGTCTTTTGCATCCCGGCCACAGTGAATAATCCCAAGCCAAGCGTATCAAACAGGAACCATGTATTTGTAAACCTGACAATGGCTTTCTTGAAAGCTATCACCGTAAGCAACGCCGCCGCAGTACATATTAAATAAAGAGCATTGGTCATCCAAAACGGTGTCACGCCAAGCATAACATCCCTGATCGTACCTCCGCCTATGGCGGTAGCCAGACCTACAACGTATCCCCCAAACCAGTCAAAGTCCTTGTTTGCCGCCCAACGAATGCCTGATATGGCAAAAGCGAACGTACCAAGAAACTCTATGACAATCTGTATTGTATTCATCAGCCAACCACATTGACAGGTTTGCCTCCGACAAACGCCTTGACGTTGGCCGAAGCCACAGCCATCAAACGTTTACGCGCTGCAGTGGTAGCCCATGCAATATGTGGAGTTATGTATGAATTCGGGGCATTCAAAAGCGGATTGTCCGCACGGGGAGGCTCTTCCTGCATAACATCCGCACCGTATCCTCCAAGCTGTCCGGAAACAAGGGCGTCTGCCACATCCGCCTCATTCACCAATGCGCCACGCCCGGTATTTATCAACAACGCGCCATGCTTCATGCGGTCAAGCGTCGCCTTGTTTATCATCTCTTTAGTTTCCTTCGTCAAAGGGCAGTGAAGCGTCAATATGTCACTTATTCCAAGCAGACCTTCAAATGTCGTTTTCTGTATCCCTGTGGGCAGGCTTGCCGAATTCTTACTCGTACACGCAAACACGTCCATACCGAAATCACGCGCCAAGCAAGCAACTTTGTATCCTATATTACCCAATCCGACAACGCCCAAAGTCCGCCCCGCAAGCTCGTCAAGGCAAGTGTCCCAATAGCAAAAGTCAGGTGACGCGCTCCATTTGCCCTCACGGTTTTCACGTGCATAATGCGCGACACGGTTTGTCATGTTCAATATATGGGCAAAAGTCATCTGCACCACGCTGTTCGTACTATAAGCAGGAACATTCGTAACAACAACTCCGCGACGCGCCGCAGCGTCAGCATCAACGACATTGTAGCCTGTGGCCAAGACGCCGATATATTTCAAGTTCGGAAGTTTCGACATCACTTCTTCTGAAATGACAACCTTATTTGTCAATACGGCGTCCGCAGTTCCAGCCCTCTCAACAACGTCACAAGGACTTGTGCGGTCGTAGACTGTCACTTCGCCACATTCCTCAAGCGCACTCCAAGACAAATCTCCAGGATTTACGCTATATCCATCTAAAACAACAATCTTCATTTTATCAATAAAATAAGAAATTATTTAACAATCATCATTCATCCTTATACCTGTCTCCCCAACATTGCAACATACGTTGATACATCTTCTCTTCTGACGGTGAATGACCGGCATGCCATATCCGCTCATCGCTCAATGCGTCAGGAAGATACTGTTGGACGGCGAAGTTGCCCGGATAATCATGCACATATTTATAGCCGTCATGGTAACCAAGGTCAGCCATCAGCTTCGTTGGAGCATTGCGCAGGTGTAGCGGAACTGGCTGATTGCCAGTCTTTTTTACCAAGCTCAAAGCATCCGCAATACCGCAATAAGCAGAATTGCTCTTCGCGCTCGTTGCAAGATATACGGTTACTTCCGCCAACGGGATACGCCCCTCAGGCCATCCTATCTTGCTTACTGCGTCAAACGCCGCATTAGCCAACAGCAATGCGTTAGGATTAGCCAGGCCAACATCCTCGGCTGCGCTTATCAGCAACCTGCGTGCGATGAATTTAGGGTCTTCCCCTCCTTCTATCATACGTGCCAACCAGTACAATGCCGCATCAGGGTCAGCCCCCCTTATGCTCTTGATGAAAGCTGAAATGATGTCATAATGCATTTCACCATCCTTGTCATATGCGAGCGGATTACGCTGCAAGCATCTTTCCACGTCCTCATCAGTAATCTCTATCGGGGTTTTCTTGGCCGCTCCGACAACAAGTTCAAGAATGTTAAGCAACTTGCGTGCGTCACCGCCACTATACCTCAATAATGCGCCTGTCTCCTTCAAACGGATGTCAAGCTTCTTCAGCTCTGCATCTTCTGTCACCGCACGGTGCAACAATTCAAGCAAGTCTTCTTTCTCCAAAGACTTCAGCACATAAAGCTGGCATCGCGATAGCAACGGCCTTATAACTTCAAACGAGGGATTTTCAGTGGTCGCGCCTATAAGCGTCACGACCCCCTGCTCCACGGCCGCCAACAACGAGTCTTGCTGGCTTTTGCTAAAACGATGTATCTCGTCAATGAACAAAACGGGCGCATTGCTGTTGAAAAAGCCAGAATGTTTCGCCTTGTCGATGACATCCCTCACCTCCTTGACTCCGCTTGACACTGCGCTAAGCGTGTAAAAAGGGACTTTCAATTGGTTGGCGACTATGAGAGCCAAAGTGGTCTTGCCGACACCTGGCGGTCCCCATAGTATAAAAGACACCACCCTGCCCGCTTCAATCATGTTGCGGAGGACGGCGTTTTCACCAACAAGATGCTTCTGACCTATATATTCGTCTAGCGTCTTCGGTCTCAGTCTTTCAGCCAAAGGTTTAACCATAATAATATTGCAAAAGTAAGAAATATATCGCATTAAGCAAAAATTATTATTCAAAAACTTGCGGTTAAAAGATAATGTATTACTTTTGCAACACCCAACTATTAACACGCATACCGCAATACATGAAAATAACTATCCTTCAGACAGACATCAAATGGGCTTGTCCGTATGATAACATGGATGCGGCAAAGGCCATGATTGAAAATGCCCCACAATCCGAATTATACGTTCTTCCTGAGATGTGGGCGACTGGGTTTGCGCCAACATCACCACATGAAGCGTGTTCTGACACACCTTTGGAATGGATGAAACGCATGGCCGACCAACATAAATGCGCGATATGCGGAAGCGCAGCGGTAAAAACAGGAAACGAGGCGTGTTATAACAGACATTATTTTGTACTTCCAGACGAGACTTATTTTTATTACGACAAACACCATCTGTTCACATACGGAGGTGAAAACCGTTTCTACAAGGCGGGCAACAAACGTGTAATCGCGCAATATAAAGGTGTAAGGTTCCTATTGCAGACATGTTACGACCTGCGATTTCCCGCATGGACGAGAAACAACGAAGACTACGACGCCATCATATTTACGGCCAACTGGCCTGAAAGCAGAAACCGCGCATGGCAAATTTTGCTAAGGGCGCGTGCCATCGAAAACCAGTGCTATGTCATCGGGGCCAACCGGATAGGATGCGACCCGTTGTGTTCATACGCCGGCAACAGTGCCATCATTGCCGCCGACGGCAAAACACTGGCGCAAGCCAAAGGCCGCGAAGCTCAATGCGTCACAGCCGACATCGACATCGAAGAACTGCAAAAGTTCAGAACAAAGTTCCCAGTCCTCAAAGACAGGGACACTATAAAACTAAATGAACCAGAATAAAACAACAAAAAAATTCATCCACAACATGAAAAATATTGACAAGAAATCACTCACACTAAAGACATTGAACAAAAGCAATGTTTGGGATATGCAAGAAAACGACATATTCCGGATGATTGAAGCTGCGGAAAAAGATGCCGACATAAAAGAAAACATCCGCCATTACATAGACATAATAAAAAGCGCATTCGAATTAGAAGAAATCAAAATCGACAGGCCTGAGATAATAAAGAAATATGAAGCGCGCGGCTTCAAAGTAGGCACGATGCGCGCCGCTGACGGCCAAGACGCAAAAGTGGGAATCAAGAAGAAGCCCATAATGCGTGTGACAGACCTCACGTATGAAAACATACGCCACATATCCGCCGACAAACTGATGGAAGTCATTGACAGGAACTTCGGCGGTGGATGGGACTCATTGTCACAAAGCATACAGGACATCATACAAAGCGGATTTGACATCAGCACTACAACCCTGCCCAAAGACCGTCTGCACAAGCCAGGAGGAATGTACGAAAAGAAAGTGGCCGACGGCTTTTCCGTCCTTGAAATACCCAAAGGCGCATGGATTGAGGCAATATTCGCCAAACTAAAGCCTGAAGCCGAGAAGCCACGACTGAAAATAGATTCTGACGAAAACGGGAAAATGTCGGATGAAGACGAGGACGAAGACCTGCCCGAAGACAACAACGGCTATGACGAGACCGACGACGACGACGCTTTCGACGAAGACAAGCTTACCGAAGAAAGCTACCGCACGACAATAGAGGAAAACCCGGAAGACCTTGACCTCGCCGCCGAAGACGTGGTTGAGGATGACGAATATTAAGACAACTAAACACCATAAACCAAAGAAACGGCGGCACATTTGTTGTGCCGCCGTTTCTTTTTGTCTTGTCAAAAAGGCATGCGCCACCACGTAACGCATGAAAAATGACAATATCACATTTACAGCATACGGCAAACAAATTTAACAATATGTCATTTGCATGACATCCTGAAAACAAGCAACGTTTACAGGCTACAGCATCAGGCGTTGTCCCCTTTAGGAATAAAATCATCCAGAATTTGTCCCAAAACACGGCAACGTATGAACCTCACAACCATTTATGTAGATGAAAAGCCGTCCCCGAGTGGCAAAAAGACGGCTTCCGGCACTCCCAGACACAGCCTTTACCATGGCGAAAGGCCATATATCACCCCGCAAGCACAACGTTTCAGTAACGCACGTTATTGTTGAACATTGCATAACCTACTGACGGCAAGTCATTTACACCCATGCTTTAAATCACCGCTTTTTTACTTTTTCAGCTTACTTGCACCCATGCGCCACCAGCATAAAGTGTCAAGCAAAACCAGAATGTAAGCAAAACACTTTTTTTACAAACAAAACGCCATATACGGAAACATGCGTGCCTACACAGATTATATGGCACGACATGATGGACGCCACAGCATATTGAATAAGTTTTTAGTTGCCATTTTCATCAAAAAATATTACTTTTGCATCATGAACAACAACCGCCAACCGTTAATCAGCTTCATAATAACATGCTACAACCTGCCTGTGGAGATGCTTGCCGAATGCATCGACAACATCCTGACATTATCGCTCGGCAAGGATGAAAGGGAGATTGTACTCGTTGACGACGGTTCAGACACAAGCTTGACAGGCCTGCTGGATGAATACGGAAATGAAATAACATACATCAGGCAAACCAACAAGGGAATAAGCGAAGCACGTAACACGGGGCTGCGTGTAGCCACAGGGCGATATGTCCAGTTCGTTGACGGCGACGACTACCTGATTCCAGAGTCATACGAGCAATGCCTGGACATCGTAAGACATGAAAAGCCTGACATGGTCTTGTTCAAATTCACACGGACATCGCCCCAACACATACGCCCCACCTACAAGAAAGCAAGCCCCGTAAGCGGCACACAGTACATGCTGAACAACAACGTAAGGGACACCGTGTGCTGCTATGTGTTCAGGAAAGAGACACATGACGGCATCTGGTTTACGCCTGGCGCGCTTTATGAGGACGGCGAGTTCACATCGCAACTGATTTTGCAGGCAAACAAAATCTACGACACCGACATTACGGCATATTACTACCGCAAACGTGAACGCTCGATAACCACAAACAAGGCAAGACGCAATATAATAAAAAGGCTCAACGACATGGAGCATGTCATAACCCGCCTTGACGGCTTGGCGCGTAAATTGCCCAAAGAAAAAGAAGAAGCACTGAGACGGCGCATAGCCCAACTGACGATGGACTATATTTACAATACGGTAACCTTCACGCGCTCAAAGAGGCAATTCACGGCAAGGATAGCCCGACTTGAAGCCAAAGGCCTGTTCCCGCTGCCAAAGCACAACTACACCTCGAAATACACCCTGTTCAGGATTGTTTCCAAAAACAAGGCGGTAAGAAACGTGATGAGCATAATACTGAAATAACAAAAAACCAAACCCGTGAAAATATTGCTATTAGGCGAATACAGCAATGTACACGCAACATTGGCAGAAGGACTTAGGGCGTTGGGCCATACAGTGACCGTGGCATCCAACGGCGACTTCTGGAAGAACTACCCTGCCGACATATCCCTAAAACGCACACCTGGAAAGGTCGGCGGAGTGTCACTGATGCTCAAGCTGGCAACCGTACTGCCAAGGCTGAGAGGATACGACATCGTGCAACTGATTAACCCGATGTTCATGGAACTGAAGGCCGAACGCCTTTTCCACATATACGGATACCTGAAGAAGCACAACAAGGCCGTCGTGCTGGGAGCGTTCGGCATGGACTGGTACTGGGTGAAGACATGCACCTTCGACATGCCGCTGAGATACAGCGATTTCAACATAGGCACACAGCGAAGAACCAACACCGATGCCATAAAGGAACAAAACGACTGGCTCGGAACGGCCAAGGAGCGGCTCAACAGGAAAATAGCCGACGAATGCGACGGCATCGTGGCAGGACTGTATGAATACTGGGTTTGCTACAAGGACATGCACAAGGGGAAAACCGTTTTCATACCTTTCCCTATAAAGCCGCAAGACGCCGAACTCGTGGAAAAGAAAGGCAAGCTGAAAATCTTTATCGGAATAAACAAAGCCCGGAGCGAATATAAGGGGACTGACATCATGCTGAAAGCGGCCGAAGCCATAGCAAGGGATTACCCTGAACAGGTGGAAATAGAAAAAGCCGAATCTGTGCCATTTAAGACATACGAAAAGATGATGAACGGCAGCGACGTAATATTAGACCAGCTATACAGCTACACTCCGGCCATGAACGCCCTGCTGGCCATGTCGAAAGGAATTATATGCGTCGGCGGAGGGGAAGAAGAAAATTATGACATCATCAACGAGACTAAATTGCGTCCCATCGTCAATGTAACCCCTGACTACCAAAGCGTATATGAAAGCTTGAAAAAGCTGGCATTGCTCAAAGACGAAGAAATAATGCGCCTGAAACACCAAAGCGTGGAATACATACACAAACATCACGACTACAAGAAAGTGGCGGCGCAATACGTGGACTTCTACGAACAAATATTGTCAAGAAAAACAAAGGGAAAGGCGTTGTAAAAAGGATGGCGTTCAGGCCATCACCTGTGGAACATATATCTTATCTTGTTATACAGGCACAACCCACGAATGCCAAATGCCTTGTATATGACGAATTTCAGCGCATCCTTGCCGCCGCCAGCTTTCATCAAATCCCGCAAAGGCTTGAAAAAAGCGAACTTGACTTCAGGCGTGGTTATCCCCGCCCCTGACAATCTGCATACATCGCATTGGATGTTCAAGACTTTGATGTAATATTCCAGAAACTCGATGGTTGAAGAATGGCTTTCAATCAAATTGCCAAGCACACGCTGGTGGGCGCGCAACAAGCTCGCCAAATCGTCTCCGCTTGCCGTAGCCGTTATTCCACCAGGATTCCAACAATAGCAATACATTCCGACACCGGTTGCCGCCACAACTTTTGCCTTCGCCAACAACAACGGCAAGGTGTGAACATCTTCAAAAACCTTGCCCACCGGAAACCTGACATCCTTGAACAAATCCATACGGTATATCTTGTTCCAAGCATACGAGTGCGTATAAGCCTTGCACGAGAGCCAATAATCAGCAGCCGAACGATACTCAACATCACGAAATGAAAGCATCCTCTCGTCCTTGCCGCCAATATATACGAAAACCGGATATTCCAAAATATCATATTCTGGATGAGAAGAAACAATATCCATCAACGGGCGATACGTATTTTCCGCCAGATAATCATCCGAATCAACAAAAGTCACATAATCGCCACAAGCCACGTCAAGCCCCTTGTTCCTTGCGTCGCTCAATCCGCCGTTTTCCTTGTGTACAACTTTTATCCTTGAACACTCCGACGCAAGCCTGTCACAGATAACCCCACTGGCATCAGGCGAACCGTCGTCCACCAATATGACCTCACAATCTGTGCAATCTTGTGACAGCACACTCCTGACACATCGCTCAAGAGTATGCTCTACACGGTAAACCGGAATGATGACACTAAGCTTCATTTTTTCAACAAACAAGCCAACATTACAACATTGTGCCGCCAACAAACTATGGCAAGAACTTTGACAAAGGTAAACAAAAATAACGATACGAGATGATAAATTGAGACAAAATTACACCATGCAGACTGCCTTAATGCATCTTGGCTGCATAAAATAAGCATTCAAGCAGTTTTATTCCAACAGAATTGCTTACCTTTGCACAAATACAGGTTTAAGCCGCAAGGCATAATCCACACACAACAAGAACAAGTGAGCCAAGTCACGCTTACACTAAAAATGAAAATCCTTAAACGCATCATAAAAGCTACAATATGGAGCATCATCATCGCATACGCCGCGATTGTGATAATGGTCCATATCCCTTTCGTGCAAGAATGGATTGGCACACAAGTAAAAAGCGCGATTGAACACAAGCTTGGAACAAAGGCTGATGTTGGGAAAGTAAACATCGGCTTCCTCAACAGGATTATCATAGACGACTTCAGCCTTTATGACAAAAACGGGAAACAGATGATTAAGTCGTCAAGACTGGCCGCGAAAATCGACTATGGAGAACTTGTACGGAACGGACGCGTAAGCATTTCATCTGCGCAAGTGTTCGGACTAAAAGCCGTATTCTATCAAAAAGACGTTGCGTCAAAAGCAAACTTCCAATTCGTTCTCGACTCGCTCGCATCAAAAGACAAAAGCAAGAAAAGCAGCCTGGAGCTAAGCATCACTTCACTGATAATAAGGCACGGAGCGATAAAATTTGACAGACATGACGTAGCCCCCACCCCGCCACGTTTCAATTTAAGCCATATCGACATAAAAAACATCAGCGGACATATAGCCATACCTTACTATACGCCCGACAGCTTGTCCGTATCCACAAAAAAACTTTCATTTAAAGACGCTTCTGGGCTTGACCTGAAAAAAGCCAAGTTCAATTTCAAACTGGCAACAAACAAACAAAAACAATCAACATGTTCGCTAACAGGCCTTGAACTTGTTTTGCCAAATACGGACATACGCATAGACCACATCGCCGCAAACTTCACCAGCGCAAACGGCAAGCCCGACATTGAGACCTTGAGTTTTGACGGGCAACTCGACCTGTCAAAAATCACCCTTAGTGACTTTGCATGCTTTACCCCGTCACTAAAAAACGCAACAAATCCACTATACGCAGAACTCACATTCAACGGCGACGGACACAACATAAACATAAGAGGAATTGACTTACACTCACAAGACAAAGGATTGCGTCTCATCGCCAACGGCAATATATCCAAGACAAATAACAACTTGGGTTGGCATGTTGACATAAAGCACCTGAGATGCTCTGCCCAAAATGCCGAAAACCTGCTTGAGACCTTTGGCAATAATGGCAAAAACGCAAAATCAGGCAAGCTACACAATACAATTGTAAATCTCGGGGATACCGAGTTCGTAGGTGATTTGTCTGGCAGCAACAACAGTCTCGCTGTTAACGGAAAAATCACAAGTGGTGTCGGATTAGTTGAAATAAATGCTAAAAAAGCAGACAATCACATCAGTGCTTACATAAACACTGACGGCATAAATGTAGGAAAACTGCTGGACAATGACAAGTTGGGCATCTTAGCCACAACCGTCAACGTAAAATGTGACACATATAATGGTAAAATATATAATGTAGACATTGACGGCGTATTCCCGCGTTTTGAATACAATAATTATTCATACACGAACATCACGGCTAAAGGGATTTATGACAAATCCTCATTCACAGGACTAATCAGCGTTGACGACCCTAACGGGCAAATAAGCATAGAGGGGAAAACATATCTGTCATCATCTCAACAATCTACAGACATAAAAGGAACTGTAAGGAACCTTGACTTGGCAGCACTTAACATTACAGACAAATGGAAAGGAGCAAAGTTCGACCTTGACATAAGTGCCGACACGCAAACATCATCGACGGAAGCAAATCTTTTCAAAGGAGAACTGAATATAAGAAACTTCTCCATGCTTTCCAATGAAAAATCATACAATCTTGACAGCCTTTCAATCAAAGCATTACCAAACCATATCATGCTAAACAGTGATTTCGGCCATGCTGAATTGTCAGGACATTACAATCTGAAAACTTTACACCAAAGCATTTTCAACATGCTGCATTCCAAATTGCCGATTATTTGCAAAGCATACGGTAAAACAGACAACCGCTTCAAAATAAACGCAAATATCAATAAATCAGACTGGCTCTCAACCCTATTTGGCATGCCACTCAATATAGACAAACCACTGAGCATAGATGCATACATCAATGACAGGAACGATTCAATAAAAATATCCTGTATTACCAATAAATTCACCTACAATGGGAGTCTTTATGAAAACGCGTCATTGTCAATGAGAACCGCAGGTGACACATTGGCGGTGAACGGCAAAGTGAAAAAAGTAATGGACAATGGACATAGGCTGGAACTTGACGTTACCGCCAATGCCCTCAACGACAGATTAAACGCCACGCTACACTGGAACAACAACCAGCGGAAGAAGCCCATGGCCGGAACACTTAATACGGAAACAATTTTCAGTAAACGCGAGGATGGCAAACAATGCGTAAATGTCAACATAATGCCTTCTCATATATTGGTAAATGACACAACATGGAATGTATTGCCTTCACAAATAACTTACAGCGGTGGAGACCTTAAAATAGACCGTTTCGCGATAGAACATAACAAACAGTATATCAGGATTGACGGCATTGCCACAAAAAGCCCTACAGACTCTATAACAATAGCAATGAAAGACGTTGACGTAAGCTATATGCTTGACCTTGTAAACTTTCATTCTGTAAGGTTCAGCGGCTACCTTAGCGGTGAAGCATACATAAAATCAGTATTCTATGAACCAGACGCATACGCAAAGGTCAACATAAACCAATTCCTATTCGAAGAAGGAAGGCTTGGACGCTTATCAGCGGATGTTCGATGGAACAAGAATGGCAAACAAATCGACATAGACGCATGTGCGGATGAGGATAACGGAGGAAAGACAATAATTGCAGGATACGTGTCACCGGCAAACAACCGGATAGACCTCGGAATTAAAGCTGACGGCACAAATATTGAGTTTTTAGAAAGCTTCTGCGGTGCGTTTATGGACAACATTGAAGGAAAAGCGCACGGAGCAGTAAGAGTACACGGGCCATTGAATGCCATAAATCTCACAGGAGAGCTTGTGGCTGACGGCAATGTGCGCATAATTCCTACAAACGTGACATATACGTTGAGCAACGACACCATACATTTCTTGCCAGACAACATTGTATTTACATCAGACACAATCAGAGACAGAAACGGTAACATAGGCATCATAAACGGAGCTTTACATCACAAGAACCTGAGCAATCTGACATACGACTTGACCATTAACACCAACAATCTGCTTTGCTATGACACAAAAGGTTATGGCAACGATGCTTTCTACGGCACTGCTTATGGGACTGGTACATGTTCCATCCAAGGAGGCCACGGCAAAGTCAACATAGGCATTGACATAACACCTGAAGAAAATTCTTTCATAGAATACAACGCAGCGTCACCTGAAGCCATATCAGACCAACAATTCATAACTTGGAATGAGAAAGATACAAAAGTGACAACCGACTCAATATACATACCGGACTCAACAACCACACAAAAAATACAGCCGGCAGACATACCATCAGACATAAGAATAGACTTCCTCATAAACATGACTCCATCAGCCACACTGCGTGTACTTATGGACAAAAACACCAACGACTATATCGCACTGAACGGCAATGGCACTATAAGGGCGTCATATTTCAACAAAGGAACATTTGACATGTTTGGCACATACCTCATCGACCATGGCGTATACACCCTGACTATACAAAACATCATAAAGAAAGTCTTCCAATTTCAACAAGGAGGAACAATTGTATTTGGTGGCGACCCATACGATGCATTGTTAGACCTTCAGGCTGTATACACAGTAAACAGTGTACCACTGTCAGACCTGCAACTCGGGAACAGCTTCTCAAGCAACAATGTAAGGGTTGACTGCCTGATGAACATCAGCGGTACGCCACAATCGCCTCACGTTGACTTCAACATTGACATGCCAACAGTCAACGACGATGCGGAACAAATGGTACGGACGGTTATAAACAGCGAGGAAGAAATGAACCAACAAGTCGTTTATTTACTAAGTGTTGGCCGTTTCTACCTGCAAAACAACAACTCCGCCGAACAAGGACAACAAAACCAGACAAGTTTGGCCATGCAAAGCCTGTTAAGCGGAACCATAAGTCAACAAATAAACACAATCCTCGGTAATTTGGTAAAAAACAACAATTGGACTTTCGGCGCGAATATAAGTACGGGAGACGAAGGATTCAACAATGCAGAATACGAAGGACTGCTCTCCGGACGATTATTAAACAACAGGCTGATAATAAACGGCCAGTTCGGATACCGTGACAACGCCAATGCCACGACATCATTCATTGGCGACTTTGACATTAGCTACCTATTGTCCCCCAACGGCAACATAGCCCTGAAAGTTTACAACCAGACCAACGACCGATATTTCACCAAATCATCACTAAACACACAAGGTATCGGACTTATGCTGAAGAAAGATTTCAATTCGTTTTGGGAGATGTTCGGCATCAATCGGAAAAAGAAAAAGAAAAACATCGAAAAATAGCTGGGAACATCCACTAAAAAAGAAGGCAAGAATTGGAATATTCTCCATCCTTGCCTTTTCTCGTTACATCGAAAAATCTATTAAGCTTCTGCAGGTGTTTCCTCAGCAGGTGCTTCGCTTGAAGTTTCTGCAGCCTCAGCAGCAGCTTTCTCCGCAGCAATTGCAGCCTTCTTGTCGGCTACTTTCTTTGCGATAGCTTCATTTGTCTTCTTCTCAGCATCAAGGTTCTTGGCGTAAGCCTCTTTCTTGCTCTTCACTTCGTTCTCACGAATTTGCTCCAAGCCTTTCTCCTTATTTGACTTCCAAGCGTCAAACTTAGCCTGAGCGGCAGCTTCATCGAAAGCTCCTTTCTTTACACCGCCACGGAGATGCTTCATAAGGTAAACACCCTCACGCTTGAGAATCGTACGCACCGTGTCAGTAGGCTGTGCGCCCGTTTCCACCCAGTAAAGCGCACGGTCGAAGTTCAAGTCTACCGTAGCAGGGTTGGTGTTAGGATTGTAAGTACCGATTTTCTCTGTAAATTTACCATCACGTGGTGCCCTTACATCAGCGATGACAATGCTGTAAAAGGCATATCCCTTACGGCCGCCTCGCTGCAATCTGATTTTTGTTGCCATTTGTTATTTGTTAATTATGTTTGACTTATGCTGCCAACTCGTGACAGCGGCTGCAAAGTTAATGCTTTAAAATGAGAAAACGACGTTCTCCTGCTATTTTCGTCTGCTTTTTAACTCTTTTTTCGCCCTACTATTCCTTGACGAGCTTCAATCCGCATTCAAGACCATCCATACTGCCAAGCAATGATGTGGCGGTCTTCAATGTTGAGTTTTGTGATATGTCACCAAGTACGTTTACATATTGCAGCAATTTTGAAGCATCCATGACTATAAGCAGATTGTTGCCGTCAAGCTGCGTTGTGCCTACTATTTGAGACACCTTGCCACCATATTTCAACACGATGTTCTTGTCTTCCACCGTATACGTACCCTTCAAGTTCTTACCCATAATGGCCTGAGTGAAGTTACCTGACTCGTCAAATGTCATTGTAACACATCCTTTCTTCAAGCCCAAGCCTTCAAGTTTGGTTCTCAACTTGTCTTCAACTGTTGATGCCGCAAGCTTTCCACCCAAATTCTTCAAGGTGTTGTCACTTGACAAAACAACAGCCGGCCCTTCATAAACCCATGTACCTATTATCTTGTCTTTTGTTGCGACCTTGTCACCAGAAAAGATGTTGGAAAGTGTTGACAACAGTCCCCCTGACTTTTCTGTGCTTGCGGAATTTTCTTTTTCTGTTTTTTCTTTTGAACCTGACACCACGTTTTTCAAGATGTTTCCCAGGTTTATCTGGGCGTCAGCCTGCGCGCCTGTGAACATTGCCATACACAGCAACATTCCTTTTACTAAAAACCTTTTCATAATTATGATATTTAAACGGTTATTTCAAAAATCTCACTCGGGGCATTCCGCCGCAACACGTCCACACACAACTTTTCCGCGTCAAAACGTACAGCGTCTTTCAGTCCTAATTCAACTGTCTTGCGAGCCAATTCAGGGTGATTGTTCTCTTGGCTCAAGTGGCATAACCACACGTGGCGTAATTTGTCAGTGGCGTTATTGAGTATCGCGTCGGCACACTGCTTGTTCGACAAATGACCGGTTCCGCCTGACACACGTTTCTTCAAATAATCAGGATAGACTCCCGTCCACAGCATCTCTTCGTCATAATTGGCCTCTATCACCAAATAATCCGCTTCCGCGATTTTGCTCCCCAAGTCCTCTGTGACATGCCCAATGTCTGTCATGAGGCAGAACACCAGTCCGCCATATTTTATTTCAAAACCAACATTATCCAAACTGTCATGAGGAATATGGAATGCTGACACTATGAAATCACCCAAAACGAAGTCTTCCCCTTGACATATATTACGCACATTGGCTATGTCAATCTTCTTCTTTACGCAATAATTCTTCCCAATACCTTCATGTACTTTCGCCGTGGCGTATACGGGAACATTCAACATCTTGCTCACCATGCCAACAGTCTTGACATGGTCTGCATGGTCATGCGTTACAAGAACGCATTTTATGTCATTAAGACTGAGACCGTAATCGCTGAAATACTTTTTCAGTTTTCTTATGCCTATACCCGCATCTATCAAAATTCCAAACCCGTCATAGCCTATATAATAACAATTCCCGCAACTTCCGCTGCCGAAAGACATGAATTTCAGCATTTTATTATACTTTTTGGCTGCAAAAGTATAACAAAATAAGCACGGGACAAAAAAAATTAATACCTTTGTAGAAAATTTTAATATTGTAAAACCATGAATGTCATGTTCAAAAAAGTCGCCATACGGGAGCGTATCACATTGGCAGTCAACATGTTTTTCACATTTTCATTAATCGTCAGCATGCTGTCTTTGACATCATGCAGCAAAAACAATGAAGACCAGGCCTTGGAAGAAATAACTGAAACCGTAGATGAATTTGCCGAACATTACTTTAATTTCGACCTAAACGGCACCGTAAAGACCTGCACACCCGAGTCAAAAAAATGGCTGAGTTTCCTGGCAAGCAATATCAGGCAAGAAGACATTGACATACTCAAGGCGCAGAAAGAAGGTTCATGGCATGAAACAGGAGATATAATTTTCACCTCTGACTCCACCGTAAACGTGGAATGCAAAGTGTTCAACTTCCTCAAGATTGACACATTAGGACGTGCGGGAAGCATGACGGAACACGCCACTTACAAAATCCCGCTCGTAAAAAGAAACAGCAAATGGAAAGTTAAAATGGAAGCCCCACTGCAAAGTGAAAAGCAAAGTCACGACTGAAGTCGGGATGAAATATAGCATAATGCTGCTTTGCTGAATCGTACGCAGGGTTGATTGCTTTCATGCCAAAATCGAACCTGAGTATGAAGAAATCAAAATTGAACCTTATCCCAAGGCCATAGGCAACTGCAATCTGCTTGTAAAACTCGTCCAACTTGAACTGGCCGCCAGGTTGTTCGTCGTATGCGCGCAACGTCCAGATGTTGCCGGCGTCAACAAACACAGCCCCGTATATCTTCCAAAACAAGAATGAGCGTAGCTCCAAATTAAGGTCAAGCTTCAGGTCACCGGTCTGATTGATAAAATCAATTGTGCCGTCAGACCCTTTGAACTTACCAGGGCCAAGCCCCCTGACACTCCACCCTCTCACGGAATTGGCTCCGCCTGAGAAATAACGCTTCTCGAAAGGCAGTATCTTGCTGTTGCCGTAAGGGTAAGCTACGCCCAAACCGCAATGGAACACAAGACTGTTGTTACGGTCTATGCGGAACATGTGAGTATAATCGAAGTCGCCTTTGACATATTGCGCAAAGGCAATCTTAAACAAAGTGTATTGGCCGTCACCGTTGCGCTTGCCGCCCAACAGGCGTGAAAAGCCGCTCAACACGTTGCCTGAAGTTTCAACATTCATCTTGAATGCATCAACGCCATTGTTATAAGTCATCCCGAATCCCAGCTTGGTTATGAACATGTCTTCATAGTTGTAACGCAATATTGAGTTGCGGTTGCTTACGTCGTCAAGATATTCTTCCTTGAATGTGGCTGAAATCCAAGGCATGTATATATAATTAAGGTCAAGCAAGTCAAGCTTGTAACTTCTCTTTCCCGACACGTCGTTCCATCGGTAACGCCACGCGGCGGTAAACACGCGGCGGTGGAATTCCGGACGGTTTTGCATGTTGTAACTTACCGACAATTCGGAAACGGCCGTTGACCTGCGCCTGAAATCCTTTGAAAGGAACGGAACCAGCAAACGCGGAAACACAAGCCTTGACTCCAAGCTGTATTCCTCGTAGTCTTGGTTCTGATAACCTTCCAGTCCCGTTATCGCCTCAAACGCGCCCCTCAGCTTCACGCTGAACCGCTCAGCCCCGCGAAACACATTGCGGTTTTCATACGTCAACGATGCCGCAGCCCCCAAGTCGCCCGCGGTATTCGTGCCTTCCGGCTGGAAACTGATGCTGTTTATCTTGTTTGAGCTTATCCCAATGTCACAGTCAAGCACGTTGCTGTCAGGCCTTTCAGTGAACTTTATGTTTGTGTATTTGACGATTTGCAAACGCCCGAACCTGTTGTAAGTCTTCTGCAAGTTTTCGGCATTGAACCACTTGCCTGGCTCTATCAGCGTGTTCTCTTCAAGGACTGACTTGCGCAGAGGTATCCTGTCCGTATCCCCGCTTGCGTGATAAGCCACATTGCCTATCTTGTACCGTTGGTGTTCCGTTTCGTCTGCGTCACTGCTGCCGCGGTATTTGCGCAAGTGCAGCGTCAGGTCGATGTCTGTGCTTCCCCTTGCCGTATCGGCGGAAAACAAGATGAAATCTTTATGGAAATAATAATACCCGTTGTTGTTCAGGATGTCGGTGATGCGCTTACGCTCATTGTCCAGCTCGCCAACAGAGAAAAACCTCCCCGTTGAAAGTCCCGAGGCGGGCTTGCCAACCTCTTTCAACAAAGAACGCACTCCTGGGTCTTGTATGTCATAAACGAGGCTGCCCACACGATAACGCGGTCCGGGATGCAGCCGATACGTCACATCCACTTTCTTACCCTTGCCGAACTTCAGCTCATAGTCGGCAGTCCCCCTGACATAGCCCATACCATGCATGACTTCGGCAAGGTCAGCGCACGACTGCTGAGCCTGAACCGAGTCAAAAAGCACAGGCATCTCGCCTATGTCACGCAACTTGCGGTTTATCCATTTCGTTGTGTCACGCCCAGCCAAAGAGTAAGTTCCCAAAGGAATCTTGAACAAGGAGAACCACTTGGAATTGCCTTTTTGCCTGACATACGGCTCGAAATCGCCGCCGTCAAGCTCTTCTATGTCCGACTTTACGGCTATGTCATCCAAAAGCCAGCAGCCTTCAGGCACAAACTTTGACGTTGAACAGCCGCAAGTCACCACCGCCGCCAACAAGAACAGGAATATGTTATTTGATAGCCGTTTTGCCACTTAATAATCTTTTGTGCTTGCAAAAGTAACAAAATTTTAGTAGTTTTGCCAGCATACAAGTGGAAAAACATCATGATAAGCAAAAATCAAATCAAGCACATACGGTCACTTGAAATGAGGAAGAACCGTGAACGCCACGGCATGTTCGTGGCCGAGGGACCGAAAGTAGTGGCCGACATCATGGCGGCATACGAGCCTGTTACGCTTATAGCTACAGAAGAATGGTACCAGCAGAACCACATAACGCCGAGAACAGCCGACGCCACTGTCACTGAAGACGAGCTGCGCAAGGCCAGCTTCCTGCAACACCCCCAACAGGTCATGGCCGTTTTCAACATCCCCCGGCGACAAATCAGCCCCGATGCATGTTCTGACAGCCTGTGTCTCGCCCTTGACAGGATACAAGACCCGGGCAACCTCGGCACAATAATACGAATAGCCGACTGGTTCGGCATCTCTACTATATTCTGCAGCAATGACACGGTTGACGCTTTCAGTCCAAAGGTAATCCAAGCGTCAATGGGAAGCATCGCGCGCGTAAACCTGACGTATACCGACCTCGCCGAACTTATCGGCAACCTTCCAGAAGGCGTCCCGACATACGCCACAGCCCTCAACGGCAAGAACATATACAGCCAAAAACTGTCACCAAACGGCCTGATTGTGATGGGCAATGAAGGCAACGGAGTCTCACCGGAAGTGATGGCGCAAGTCAAGCATACGCTCCTAATCCCGTCATACAACCCGTCAAGCGGCATCGACAGCCTGAATGTGGCAATAGCGACAGCCGTCACATGCGCAGAATTCAAACGGCGCAACGAGCTGTATTGACCCGCACGGACTACAGCCGGACAACATCGGACGGCATACGGAAGCACGGCCTTCCACACACTGTGCAACAACTTAATAATCAACGTGTTACAAAAATGCGGCCTTTCATCACCCGAAAGGCCGCATTTTACTTGATGAAAGGCCGCATTTTGGAAGGCAACCAACGGCATCTTACAGTCAAAAAAACTGAAAAACATTTGCGCATTAAATAAATATGCGTATATTTGCACTCATCTTTAAAAATATAATAATATGAAAATATCACGTATCGAACATTTGGGTATAGCCGTGCCAAGCATCGAAGAGGCTCTACCTTATTTTGAGAATGTCTTGGGTCTGAAATGCTATGCCGTGGAAGAAGTGGCTGACCAGAAAGTGAAAACGGCTTTCCTGAAATGCGGTGAGGTGAAACTCGAGCTGCTTGAGCCGACTTCTCCCGAAAGCACAATCCAGAAATGGCTCGACAAAGGCAACCATGGCGTACACCATGTGGCCTTCTGCATAGAAGACGGAGTAAGCAACGCATTGGCCGAATGTGACGGCAAAGGCGTAAGGCTGATAGACAAGGCTCCCAGAAAAGGCGCGGAAAACCTGAACATCGCTTTCCTGCATCCGAAATCAACATGCGGAGTTCTTACAGAACTGTGCGAACAATAAAAACAGATAAACCAATATAACAAACATGAGCAAACAAGTTGAAAAAATCAAGGAGCTGATCGCCAAACGCGAGCAAGCTCGTCTCGGCGGTGGCGAAAAAGCTATCGAAAAACAACATGCACGCGGCAAATACACCGCACGCGAACGCATAGACATGCTTCTTGACGAAGGCAGTTTCGAGGAGTTCGACATGTTCAAGCTGCACCGTTGCACAAACTTCGGAATGGAGAAAAAGCAATACCTGGGCGACGGCGTAGTGGCTGGATGCGGCACAATCGACGGCAGATTAGTATATATTTTCGCACAAGACTTCACCGTTAACGGCGGTTCACTGTCTGAAACCATGGCACAGAAAATATGCAAGGTGATGGACATGGCCATGAAGATGGGCGCGCCCGTAATCGGCATCAACGACTCTGGCGGCGCACGTATCCAAGAGGGCATCTGCGCATTGTCAGGATTTGCTGAAATCTTTGAACGCAATATCCTCGCATCTGGCGTAATACCCCAAATCAGCGGCATATTCGGCCCGTGCGCCGGAGGTGCTGTCTACTCACCTGCCTTGACTGACTTCACCCTGATGATGGAGAACACTTCTTACATGTTCCTCACAGGTCCGAAGGTCGTAAAGACCGTAACTGGAGAAGACATCGACCAGGAACACCTGGGAGGAGCAAGCGTCCACTCAACAAAGAGCGGCGTGACACACTTCACCGCTGCTACAGAGGAAGAAGCCATGGAGATGATTAAGACGCTGCTCAGCTACATCCCGTCAAACAACATGGAAGAGGCTCCACGCAAGGAATGCACCGACCCCATCAACAGGATGGAAGACTCTCTGAACGAAATCATCCCCGAAGACCCCAACAAGGCGTACGACATGTACAAGGTCATCGGAGCAATCACCGACAACGGCGAGTTCTTCGAAGTGCAGCCCAAGTTCGCAAAGAACATCATCATCGGCTTCGCACGCTTCAACGGACAGAGCGTCGGCATCGTGGCTAACCAGCCGTCATGCTACGCCGGAGTGCTTGATGTAAACGCAAGCCGCAAGGGCGCACGCTTCGTACGCTTCTGCGACGCTTTCAACATCCCAATCGTCAGCCTCGTTGACGTACCGGGATTCCTGCCGGGCACAGGCCAGGAATACAACGCAGTCATCCTGCACGGAGCGCAGTTGCTCTACGCTTACGGCGAAGCCACTGTTCCAAAAATCACCGTTACGCTGCGCAAGAGCTACGGAGGAAGCCACATCGTCATGGGCTGCAAGCAGTTGCGCACAGACATCAACTACGCATGGCCTTCGGCTGAAATCGCAGTCATGGGTGCCAGCGGAGCCGTTGCCGTACTTTGCGCGAAAGAGGCCAAGGAACACGAAGACCCCAAGGCTTTCTTGGCAGAAAAAGAAGAGGAATACACCGACATGTTCGCCAACCCCTACCAGGCGGCAAAATACGGCTACATCGACGACGTCATAGAGCCGCGCAACACCCGCTTCCGCATTTGCCGCGCACTGGCACAGTTGGCCACAAAACGTGACGGACTGCCCGCCAAGAAACACGGCAACATTCCTATGTAAAGTTTTCACAACCTAATAAACAACGGCTATGAACAATAACGAAGTATATGCAGCCATAGCATTGGCCTTGCATGAGTTCAATGGCAATAACGTACACGACAAGGAAGCTGGAATAATCACCATAAAGAGCAAACACTCTGAATGGGAGATGCACCTGCTCAACATGACGCAACATCCATAAATTTTAATCAGATTATGAGGTGTCGGGAAGCATGTGGCCTTTAGGCTTAACCATACAAGCATACTCCTGACACCTCATAACCACAAACAACCAACTATGAAAGAATACAAGTATACGATTAACGGTAACAAATACGAAGTTACCATCAACGGCATAGAAGACAACATCGCCAACATCACCGTCAACGGTGAAGAATACAAGGTTGAGATGGAAAAAGAACCAGAACCTGAAAAGAAGAAGGTTGTGGTTAAACCTGTTGCCCAACCGACAGCGACGGAAACCGCCGCAACGGGAAGCAGCGCAAAAGTGAACCTCAACAACGCTGTGAAATCACCACTTCCCGGAGTCATAACAGAGATAAAGGTTGCGGTTGGTGATACTGTCAAAGCTGGCGACACGGTGGTTGTACTTGAAGCGATGAAGATGGCAAACAACCTCGACGCAGAGAGAGGCGGAAAGGTTACGGCAGTCCTCGTAAGCGAAGGAGAAAGCGTAATGGAAGACACCCCATTGGTTGTCATTGAATAATAAACATTAGTACAGATATGAAAAAGCTCGGAATGACATCATTCCGAGCTTTTTCATATACCGTCAATCAAGACTTTGTCAACATCTAAGACTCATTTATCAGCAGTGCCTTTCCTCAAGCGGAACTTGCCCTTTGGCAGATGTTTCTTCTTACGCAACCATTCAGCCTTTCGCTTCTCGTATTCAGCCTGATGACGTTCAAGAAAGTTGTCTGCCATATCAATGCTTGAATTTACTATATACCACGTCGAGTTTCACACCGTCATTGTCACGGGTTCCGCGCACAAGACGGGTACTGGTCAAGCCCATGTCATGGACAACTTTGGTTATCGTGCCTGATGAATTTGTCGTTATCGTGACTGGAATGAGTACAACTTTGTTCCAATTCTTGTTCTTTTCATCGTCAATCCAATTGGCGTCATTCTTCTTGCCAGCCTGCATCTTATTGTACATTGACGTTATCAGTCCTGAAATATTGCTGAAAACATAGTTGTTGTACTTGCTATCGTAAGAAGCAATGAATGAACCTTGATAGTCAACAATGTCTTCGTTCTCAAAGAATCTGTAAAGGCTGTCGCTGGGAATCAACAACAACGTAGAAGGAACATCCAATGAGTTGTCGCCCTGATAGTCATCGTTTATCCTCGTAAGTGTCAACTTCGCCGTATTCAACGTGTCGTTTTCATGCCCAAGCTTCACATCCTCCACAGGGAGTTCCAATTCCGTAAATATGCCTGATGGTGTTTTCAGGTATGTACAACTATAGTCGTTGGCAAGTGCTTCAAGTGCCTTATCGTCATTGACAATGTTTGTTGTCTGAAGCACTTCTTCTGTACCCGAGAACGTAGACGTACCAACATATATGGTATCTGCCTTATATTTGAAATAAACATTAAGCTGACTCACTGAAATATAGGCCATCGAGCCTAGCCCGTCGTTCATCTCAAAATAAAAGCCTGGACACACATCGTGTATGAAATTATATGAGTTCTTGAAATACTGGGGGTTTTCATAATACTTACGCATTATGTACGTGCCGTAGTTGTTATACCTTTTACCGTCCTTGTCAACATATTCCTTATTGAGGTCTATCTTTATGTTCGGAGTATACGATGATGCATCTTCACGCTCGTCCTCGCTAACACTAAGGTCAGTCAACGTATACGTCTTGTTGATTTTCATCCCGTCATTATTGACATAACCTCTTTCCTTCAAATCGAAATTTGAATAATACAAGACACCTTCCTCCATCGGCTTTGACATTTCGTGAGCGGTCAGGTTCATTGTCGCAAGCGAGTCTCCATAAAAACTTTGATAGAAAAGGCGTATTGAACATGAATCCGCTACAACTTCATTGTCCTTATCCAAACTTACAATACTGTCTTTCTCTGGCAAAGTATAATCTTCAAGCGTACCGAACTGCGCCATGAAGTTACCTGTAATATAATTGCCAGTCTCCGGGTCACGTATCTTTCCCAAATAACCTGTAACATTACGAGACAAAACTGAATCAGCGACAAAAGATTCAGAAGATACGGAAAACGAAGCAGTCTCAACTTCAAGCAAATCAGAATTGTCCGTCAAAGAAGTTCCTATCATATCCGTCGTGTCATCACAAGAGACGCACAAGATAGAAACAACGAAAACAATGACTGATAAAAATCTTATTTTCATTGCTGCTCAAATACTCTAATTGATAAACATTTTATTTTACTCTGATTTGCCTTCAAAGACCAAATCATAGAAATCGCCATACACTTTGCCGATGTTTTCATCATCAGGATTATTCATTACAGGTATGCCTTTGCCCTCTGCATACTTTATCAAGTCCTGGTTTACGCTTTTTCCCGCGCTCACAACGCCATCCGAATAATCGATAGCGAGTTTTTCCAAATCGGCAAAGCTGAAATTGTCTCCATAACCATCCAAAACATCAGCCTTGACGTCACGGAACTCTATACTACGCCTGAAGTCTTCACCAAAACTTTCATGCAGCTCTTCTGAGAACAATGACGTTACAACTTTGGTGTTCGCAAAAGAAGGCTCGTCCTGATAAGCTTTCTTTATATAAAGAGGTACTACGGATGTCATCCAGCCTTGGCAATGGATGATGTCAGGCACCCAGCGCAGCTTCTTGACCGTCTCCAGCACTCCACGGGCAAAGAATATGGCTCTTTCGCCATTATCGTCATATTCCTTTCCCGATTCGTCAAAAGCCATAAGACGCTTGGTGAAATAATCTTCATTGTCTATAAAATAGACTTGAATCCTTGTCGAAGGAATGGACGCGACCTTTATTATCAGCGGATGGTCAGTCTCATCTATGATGAGCATCATACGCGACAAGCGGATTACCTCATGCAACTGACCGCGCCGCTCATTTATATTGCCCCATTTAGGCATAAAAGTCCTTATCTCACAACCGCCATCTTGCATAACTTGCGGTATCTGACGTCCCAGATGTGACATCTCGCTTTCAGGAACATAAGGAGTGATTTCTTGGTTTATGAATAATACCTTCTTTACATTCATGATGTTTCCTTTTATCTTGCAAAGGTACAAAAAAACTTCGTAAACCTATAATCTTTTTTCGTTTATTAGGTTAAAGCAGCCAAGTTATTGGCATATTTTTTTAATTCTTCTTCTTTATTTAAGAAATTTGTTGTTATTTTGCACGCCGAATTGATAAAAAGTCAAAATGTAAGAAAAGTGAAGAGGTGCGGCCTGCAAACACCATTGCTTCTCAAGGCCGCAGAACCTTGCCACACGTCAACTTACAATTACAAATTACTTTCAACATGCAGGTTTTTCATAAAATAGTCGAACTGCAAAACATTCTGTTCGACGACAGGAAACAAGGCAAGACGGTTGGGCTTGTGCCAACCATGGGCGCGCTTCATGAGGGACACGCCTCATTGGTAAAGAAAAGCGTAGAAGACAATGACATCACGGTTGTTTCCATATTTGTAAATCCGACACAGTTCAATGACCCCAAGGACCTGAATTCATATCCGAGAGACCTTGACGCAGACTGCAAACTGCTGGAAAGCGTCGGAGCGGATTACGTATTCGCGCCATCGGTTGACGAAATGTATCCAACAAAAGACACACGCCACTTTGAATTTCCGCCGGTCTCAACCGTAATGGAAGGAGCGCACCGCCCCGGCCACTTCAACGGAGTATGCCAAGTGGTGAGCCGACTGTTCTATATCGTCCGCCCCGACCGTGCGTATTTCGGCGAGAAAGACTGGCAGCAGATTGCCGTTGTCAAAGCCATGGTCAAGTCATTTGGGCTTAACGTAAACATTGTAGAATGCCCGATAATACGCGAGCCTGACGGTCTCGCACGCTCATCACGCAACACCTTGCTGTCAGCCGACGAACGCGCCATCGCCCCTAACATATTCAAGGCCTTAAAAGACAGCATCGACTACGCCAAAAGCCACACCCTGAAAGAAACTCACGACAAGGTGGTTAGCCAAATAAACGCCACTGACGGCTTGGACGTTGAATATTACGAAATAGTTGACGGCAACACCCTGCAACCTGTTGACACGTGGGACGCCTCTGACTACATTGTCGGCTGCATCACCGTTTATTGCGGTGCAAGACCTGTCAGGCTTATCGACCATATAAAATATAAAAACTGAACAACGCCATGATGATAGAAGTATTGAAGAGCAAACTGCACTGCGTACAAGTGACCGAGGCAAACCTCAACTACATGGGCAGCATAACCATTGACGAGGACCTTATGGACGCAGCCGGCATGATAGCCGGCGAGAAGGTACAGATTGTAAACAACAACAACGGCGAACGCCTTGAAACGTATATCATCAAGGGTGAACGTGGCAGCGGATGCATCTGCCTCAACGGCGCGGCGGCACGTAAATGCCAGGTGGGCGACACGGTCATAATCATCTCATACGCGCTGATGGACTTTGAAGAGGCTAAGACTTTCAAGCCCAAAGTTGTATTCCCCGAACACAACAGGATCATAAAATAACGCTTCCACAACAACGAAGCAAACACGCTTAACGAAACACCAATAAGCGGCGGGACGGCTACAATATTGCCATCCCGCCGTTTATCGTCCGTCAAAACTTGTCCGTAATCTCAGTAAAGACTTATCGGCCACATTGTTTTCATCAACAATGGCATGTTTGACAAGCCGCGTTTTACAATGCGTTTAACGACATATTGAACGGTAATAAGCCACAATTTACGAAGTAAAATGCCATATTGTAAATCACAAGAACGCACACAGGCAAAAAACGACATTCATATCACTGCACGGCAAAAAACACAAACAAGCAACTAAAAGCCACTGTATAATTACAAACTTCACAAACGCATATCAAGCAATACCCACAACTCCATACACACTACACAAACAGGACAATCAAACAACCATCATTTACAATGATATGCAAAGCGGCAGAAAGCATCAAAACTTTCTACCGCTTTACATATCGCTTAACGCCAACAGGCCGTTAACTATTCTTTGATTCTTCATCAAGTTTCACCTGCCACTTCCATGCGGAGCGCAGCGTGTCTTCGAGGCTTGTCTCCGCCTTCCACCCAAGCACGGTGTTGGCCTTGGTCGGGTCGGCCCAAACCTTCTCAATATCGCCCTCACGCCTTGGCGCATATTCCCAGTCAACTTTTACGCCTGTAGCCTTTTCAAAGCCTTCAACCACTTCAAGCGTACTTACTCCACGCCCGGTTCCGATGTTGAAGACCTCAACGGCATCGGTGCCTTCCTTGTCAAGCACGCGCTCCATGGCTTTCACGTGAGCCTTTGCCAAATCAACAACATAAATGTAATCACGTATGCAAGTACCGTCAGGCGTATTGTAGTCGTTGCCGAAAATCTTCAACTGCTTGCGTATACCGATGGCTGTCTGCGTTACAAAAGGTATCAAGTTCATCGGTACGCCGTTGGGCAATTCGCCGATGTAAGCCGTAGGATGCGCCCCTATCGGATTGAAATACCTCAGTATGACTGACTTTATCGGCGCGCCGCTATGTATGTAGTCCTGGATGATTTCCTCGTTTATCTGTTTCGTGTTGCCGTACGGGCTGAGGGCTTTCTGTATCGGCGCATTCTCGGTCACAGGCAGGTTCTCAGGCGAAGGCTGTCCATATACGGTACAGCTCGACGAGAATATGATACCCTTCACGTCGTATTTCGGCATGAGTTCAAGTATGTTTATCAAGCTGGTGATATTGTTCCTGTAATAAAGCAAAGGTTTCTGCACGCTCTCGCCAACGGCCTTGCTCGCCGCAAAATGTATTATGCCCTTGATGTCTTTATACTTGGCGAACACGTTGTCCAAGGCTGCCATGTCGCAGCAATCAACGTTCTCAAACCCAGGTCGCACACCCGTTATTTTCTCGATGCCGTCAACCACGTCAGCTTTTGAGTTTGAAAGATTGTCAACAATAATGACTTTATAACCGGCCTGTTGCAACTCTACGACCGTGTGAGAACCTATAAAGCCAGTTCCACCAGTAACCAAAATTGTATGTTTCATAAATTCGTGATAAATAATTCAGTCTTTGTTGCAAAACTAACTAAAATCCATGTCCCCTCAAAAAATATATGTACAAAAATAACAAAATGCAAAACAAATGATAAAAGATGCGTAACCATGTCGGGTAACAACTGTCACTCACTTATACCATTACACCGCATAATGCGATACAAAAACGGTCTTTTACAATATCAAAAGCAGCTTGTTCAATACCAAGCTGCTTAAAAACATCCTACAAATGAGAACAAACTTTCCCACATGCGGTTATACGTAAAAAATCAACGCATTTCAATCCATAACGCAGGTAACCATCAACATCTTTTCCGTATCGCCGCTGATACGGCATCTGTTGTCCGTACGTTGGTTCACAAGCCATACTATACGGCCTGACGCATCTGTCAAGACAAGCTGTCTGCGCTTGTCAAACAAATTCATCTTTGCGTCAGTAAGATAATCACTTACAAGTTTCGAGCCTCTCATTCCAAACGGAACAAAACGGTCGCCCGTACGCACGGGCCTGATTGTCAGTGGAAATTTGACTTTCGACAAGTCGGCGCAACAGCAGTTGCGGGCCTTCGTCAAATGCCCGTCTTGCCCAAGTAGAACCTTCTCGACCCTGAATTTCATGCTGTCATCATATACGAATACGCCCTCTTCTGGTATGACGAGCTTCCGTGGAGCGTCATAAACCAACGGCTCAACGACTATGCAATCGCGGTCAATAAGCAACTGGTGAGTCGGTGAATAAAAAGTCCTCCCCGCATCTGCATCCAACGACCAATACACCTGCTCTACTTGTGATGGATTGAAAGAAAAATCTTTCAACAACAAAAACAACAAATATTCAGGCGAAGGCTCTGCCTTCAGGCGTTCCGACAAGATTTTCATCCTTCCGTCATCCGTTTTCACGACAACCTTGCTTGCCGAAGCATCAAGCACCGCGTCAAAAACCTTGGCCGCCTCTCCTACCCGCTCGGCTGTCTTTGCGATACTGTCGCTGACCGACGGATTGATTTCCCGCATCAGCGGCAGGATGTCCAATCGTATCTTGTTTCTAACAACATCATCCACAAGGTTTGTGCTGTCAGTCACAAACTCCTGCCCGGCCTCACGCAAAGCGCATTCTATCTCTTCACGCTTGACGCACAACATAGGACGCACTACCTTGCCGTTCTTACATTTGATTCCCGTAAGCCCATGTATGCCAGTGCCGCGTATAAGGTTCAGCAACACTGTTTCAACAGAATCGTCTTGATGGTGCGCCACGCAAACCGCAGCCGCACCAATGTCATTCAGCAGCCTGTCAAAATAAGAATATCGTAAATGACGCGCAGCCATCTCTATGCTAAGATGCCTCAACTGGGCAAAACCCATGGTGTCAAAATGGGTAAGATGCAATTTTATGCCATTGTCTTGACAAAACCTGACACAAAACCTTTCGTCACGGTATGACTCCTCACCACGCAAACGAAAATTACAATGAGCAGCCTCGATATGGTATCCGAGTTCTTTCAATGCCAAAGCCATAGCCACACTGTCAGCTCCGCCAGACAAAGCTATAAGGTACTTGTCGCTTCGATTCAACAAATCGTGCGAAGAGACAAACCTTGATACCTTCCTCAAGAAAGACTTATTCAACATACAAGACCAACCCTTTCAAGTATTCACCTTCCGGATGATATATATTAATAGGATGGTCAGCCGGCTGGTGCAACTGATGTAATATCCTGACGTTTCTTTTCGCCAAAGCCGCAGCAGTGAACACGGCGTTACGGAAATTGTCTTTTGTAACAACCTGACTGCAACTGAATGTGAACAAAATGCCTCCACGCTTGATACGCTCCAATGCCTTTACATTCAAGCGAGTATATCCTTTCAAGGCATTATGCAACGCCGCGCGGTGCTTTGCAAACGCGGGAGGGTCAAGTACAATCAAGTCATATATGCCGTCGGCCGCATCGAGAAACTTGAAAGCATCCTCACAAAATGCCTCATGACGGCTGTCTCCTGGGAAATTCAATGCGACATTGGCGTTGGTCAATTCAATGGCTTTCGCGCTGCTGTCAACCGAATGCACAAGCTTGGCTTGCCCTCTCATGGCGTAAAAAGAGAAGCCGCCTGTATAACAAAACATGTTCAAGACCGACTTGCCTTTTGAATACTTTTCAAGCAACAATCGGTTTTCCCTTTGGTCGACAAAGAATCCCGTCTTCTGCCCTTTCAGCCAGTCAACATGGAATTTCAGGCCATTCTCTACAGCGATATTGTCATCACAACCACCAATTATGAACCCGTTTTCCTGCCCAAGCCCCGCTTTATACGGCAAAGTGGTTTCACTTTTATAAAAAACGTTCTCTATCCTTCCCCCCATTACGTCAACAAGCTGACGCGCAATATCATTGCGGCTTACATGCATGCCTACGCTATGGGCTTGCATCACGGCCGTCTTGCCGTAACAATCTATAACCAACCCCGGCAGATTGTCACCCTCGCCATGCACCAAGCGGTACGTGTTGTTGGCGGGATTGTCCGCTATGCATATATCTTGTCGCATCTTCAATGCCGATGCCAGACGTTTTTTCCAGAAAGCTGCATCTATATCAATGTCTTCAAACGACAACATACGCACCGCAATGCTGCCTATCTGGAAATGCCCGACGCCGATGAACTCCCCGTCATGATTTATCACCCTTACGGTATCACCTTCTTCTATGCCGTCGTCAACATGGCTTATCGCCCCAGAAAACACCCAAGGATGAAAACGCCGTAAACTTTCATCCTTGCCTTTCTTTAGATATATACTCTTGTACATGCAACCTTTTTTATTGTTCATCTGTCTTTACCAATGTATAATCACCTGTGCGTTCCAAACGGCACAGCTCTTCGTAAATGTTGATGCAAGCCCACGCGTCAGTCGCCGCATACAGTTTCTGACTGTCACTCAGCACATCAGTCTCCCAATTGCTAAGACGTACGGTCTTGCTTATTTTTTGATGGAAAAAGTTTGCATAAAGCTTTTGCAGACTCAAATCCTCCACCCCTAACTCGCCTACATGCTTCTGGATGTCAATGAACTTGCCTGGCCTGAAATCAGCTCTCCTGTGTAACGACAGTATGTCATCTTTCAACGACAAGCCAATCTTTGGGACACGTATGTCTTCAAGCAAACGTATTATTGCGGGCGTAAGCCCTGTACGGTTAAGCCGGAACAGGAAACACGTGTCATGGGTTGACACCTGCAACAAGGCAACCTCATGCGAATGACCCTTTTTGAAAGACGGCCTGGTTTCCGTATCTATGCCCAAAATGTCTTGTGACAACAGATAAATTACTGCCTTTTCAGCATCAGCCTCTGTGTCTATCACAAAGATACGACCGCCAAAAACAGCACGCGGCAATGCTGGTATGTCCTTTTTGTCAAACTTGCTGTATATAACTTTCTCCATTTACAATAACGAAAAGAAGCCTGTATGGCTTCATAAACGGTGTGCAAAAATATAAAAAAAAGGTGAGTAACATGGCTTGTTCTGACATTTTTCAATTACTTTTGCAAATAAAACTGCAAATAAACAGATGGGCAAGAAAAAAAACAAACAGGCAGACAAATCTTTCGCTGAAGTCATCGGCTTAAAGAGAATCCTGCAAAACGACATAATAAATTTCACTATCGGCATCATCCTGATATTGTTTTCCATTTATACAATCATCGCTTTTATTTCATTTTTCTCTACAGGACAATATGACCAAAGCATAATTTTAGACCATAGTCCGCAAGAAATCTTCAACAAGAACCGTGAGTTCAAGAACAGTTGCGGCTCGTTTGGAGCGTTCCTGTCTTACTTTTTCATATCCAAATGTTTTGGACTTTCAGCTTTCATTATCCCCATTTTCACAGGAATGTCAGGATTACGGCTTGTAAAAGCCTATAAGATAAACCTGCTGAAATGGTTTATTTGCCTCATGATAGCGATGTTGTGGTTCTCTATCACCGCCGCAAAATTGCTGACACCTATCATGGGAAGCCAGATTTTCAATCCCGGCGGAGACCACGGCCTGTTCTGCTGCCAGTGGCTTGAGAATGTCGTCGGCGTATACGGACTGATGGCCATCCTGCTGCTTACGGCTGTCATTTACCTTACACATTTGAGCAAGGAAACAATAAACATCGTTAGGAAAATACTTAATCCGGTTGGGGCCTTGACTAGAAAAGTAAAATTCGGCATCAACAATACAGACGAAAAGAAAGAACAGGCACCGGAAGAAATAAAAACATTGGACGACCCTACCGTATTTGACGACCCTGAAACTCAAACTGTTACGTTTGATAACGAGGGTACGGAAACCAACGACACAGATACAAACAAAGATTACGACGACAAAGAAAAACAAGAAGAAGGAGAAATCATCATAAACAAGACCAAAGACGAAACACCGGCCGACTCAACAGACGTGTCAGGACAGAAAGACCTATCCGTACCGATAGACCCGCATGAGCCGTGGACAAAATACAAATACCCGACATTGGACTTGCTCAAGAAATATGAGAACGACGGCAAGCCGTATATCGACATGAAAGAGCAAACTGCCAACAAAAACCGCATCGTAGAAGTCCTAAACAGCTTCGGCGTGCAAATCAACACGATAATGGCCACCGTCGGGCCTACCATCACACTTTACGAAATAACGCTGGCCGAAGGCGTTAAAATATCACGCATCAGAAACCTCGAAGACGACATTGCCCTGAGCCTTTCCGCTTTGGGTATCCGAATAATCGCCCCAATCCCAGGCAAGGGTACCATCGGCATCGAAGTGCCAAACAAGAAACGCAACATCGTCTCAATGGAAAGCGTGCTTAACTCCAAGAAGTTCCAAGAAACAACAATGGAACTTCCCATAGCAATAGGGAAAACCATCGCCAACGAAGTCTTCATGGTTGACCTTACCAAACTGCCACACCTGCTTGTCGCTGGAGCAACCGGACAAGGAAAATCCGTAGGACTCAACGCAATAATAACATCACTGCTTTACAAGAAACACCCCAACGAACTGAAATTGGTGCTGATAGACCCGAAAAAGGTTGAGTTCAGCCCTTACGCCCCAATCGCCCAACACTTCATGGCGAAACTGCCTGACGAGGACAAGCCAATCATAACCGATGTCAACAAAGTTGTCAGAACACTCAAGAGCCTGTGTAAACTCATGGACACCAGGTACAACATGCTTGAAAAAGCCGGGGTGCGAAATATCAAGCAATACAACAAGAAATACGTAAACCACCTCCTGAACCCGAACGACGGGCATGAATTCATGCCATACATAGTGGTCATAATCGACGAGTTTGGCGACCTCATAATGACAGCGGGAAAGGAAGTAGAACTTCCCATAGCACGCATTGCGCAACTGGCGCGAGCGGTCGGAATACACATGGTAATCGCAACCCAACGACCAACGACATCTATCATTACAGGAAACATAAAGGCAAACTTCCCTGGCAGAATGGCATTCAAAACCACGGCGATGGTTGACTCAAGGACAATCCTCGACCGTCCTGGGGCAAACCAGTTAATCGGCATGGGCGACCTGTTGTTCCTCGACAGCAACGAGCCCGTCAGGGTGCAATGCGCTTTCATAGACACTCCTGAAATAGACAGGATTAACAAATACATCGCCCAACAACCCGGTCCAATTGAACCATTGGAGCTTCCTGAACCGCCGGCCGAAGGCGACGGCGACACCGCAAAGGGCAACATTGACAGCCACTCGCTCGACCCGCTGTTCGAAGAAGCGGCACACGCAATAGTATTAAGCCAGCAAGGCTCAACAAGCATGATACAACGCCGCTTCTCAATAGGCTACAACAGAGCTGGACGACTGATGGACCAGATGGAAAATGCCGGCATCGTAGGGGCTACACAAGGCGCGAAGCCGCGAGAAGTGCTGATAAAAGACATCAACAGCCTGGACACCTTGCTTGCGCAACTAAGGAACAAATAAAAACATCATAAACTCATGAAAAAACTATTTCTCGTATTCCTGGCGTTGGCCCTGACAGCAGGGACTTTCGCCCAAAACGCCACACAGGCACGCAAAATACTTGACAAGACGGCCGCCATTGTAGGAAGAAAAGGCGGGGCAAGCGCAAACTTCAGCGTCAGCGGAAAGTATGGAAACTCTTCTGGAACAATATCAATAAAAGGGAACAAATTCAACGCACGCACCTCGCAAGCCATCGTATGGTATGACGGAAAGACCCAATGGACATACATGAAGAACAGCCAGGAGGTGAATGTAAGCACTCCTACCGAAGCCCAACAGCAGTCGATGAACCCGTATAAGTTCATCAACATCTATAAAAACGGTTTCAAGCTCGGCATGAAGAATGTTTCAGGAGGATGGCAAATCCACCTGTACGCGACAAACCAGAAACGCACCATCAAGGAAATGTACATCACGATAGGCAAGAATTATTACCCGCAAACAATCAAAATGCGCCAAAGCAACGGTTGGACAACCATAAAAGTATCCAACTTCAAGGCGAAAAACCTGAGTGACGCTACGTTCCGTTTCAACTCAAAGGATTATCCCCATGCGGAGATAATAGACCTTAGATAACCTCAACAAAAGAAATTCGACAGCAAACATACAAGCAGACAGCGACCAACAAGCGGCACAAGAACCCATCATCGCCACGATGTCGCTGTCTGCTTTTTAATTACAAACGAAGACAAACTTCATCAATCACAATCTGGCAACCAAAAGATGAACAAGTTACAACTATTCCGGTTGCTCCGCAACCACAGGAAATTGGCCGAAAAAAGAAGCGCGGCATACGAACAAAACCGTGCCGCAAAAGTATTGATATACATTGGCGGAGCGTTCGTTTTGCTGTACCTTATGTTCATAGCCGTCATGCTGGCACTGATTGCCAATGACACCGAATCTCCATATACGCCGTATGAATTCATCTTCGGGCTTGCGCCATTTTTCCTCACCGCGGATTTCCTATTCAGGTTCATCGCCCAACAAACGCCGTCACAACTCATAAAACCATACTCACTGCTGCCCATTCCAAAATACACGTGCGTGGAACTCTTTGTCCTGTCAGGTGCAGTCTCTCCCACAAACCTCATTTGGACATCCTTAACCATTCCATACGCGATAATGACGACGCTGTTCAGCGAAGGTGTCGTTGCGGCATTGAGCCTCGTGGTTGCATTCCAACTTCTCGTTGCCGCCAATAGCCTTTGGTACATGCTCGCAAGGACACTAATCAACCAAAGCCTGAAATGGTGGCTTCTGCCAGCCGCGCTTTATTCATTGGTCTATCTCCCGTTATACGCGGAAGACATCGAGTTCTTTTTTGACACATACACGTCCGCCGGCGCAGGACTGGCTCTCTGGAACCCCATACATTACCTTTGCGTCATACTGGTGCTGGCTGCGCTGTTCGAGGTCAATAAACGTCTGCAATACAGGCTGACATACACCGAGAACGCCGGAAGCGAAACAACGCAGATGAAAACCGTGTCAGACTTCGCCATGCTCAACCGCTACGGGGAAACAGGAGAATACCTGAAACTCGAAATAAAAAGCCTGATGCGCAACAAGAATGTCAGAAAAACATTCATATTCAGCACCGTAGCCATAATGGTGCTGAGCCTTGCCATCTCGTTGACAGACATTTACGACAGCGCGGTATACAAAGCCTTTTGGATTGTTTACACGTTCGTACTTTACGGGGCGGTAAGCCTTATCAAAATCATGAGCGCAGAAGGCAATTACATTGATTGCCTGATAACCCACAAGGAGAACATCATGCAACTGCTCAAAGCCAAATATTATTTTTACAGCGCGTTGCTTGTCTTCCCCCTGTTGCTTATGTTGCCGACGGTCTTCACTGGCAAATATTCACTGCTGATGCTGCTCTCCATGATGAGCTTCACCATTGGGCCTGTATACTGTCTGCTGATGCAGATGGCCGTATACAACAAACAGACCATTCCGCTCAACACAAAGTTTGTAAGCAAAGGCAGTATAGAAAACAACTATTTCCAAGTTGCGGCAGAACTGGTCGCCATGTTTTGCCCCATGATAATAATCTCAGTCGCCAACAGTTTCTTCAGCGAGAACACCACATGCATAATACTTCTCGTGGTCGGCATAACGTTCATAGCGTCTCACCGCTTGTGGATAAGGAACATTTATTCACGCTTCATGAAGCGCAGATATGAAAACACAGAAGGGTTCAGGGCTACGAGGTAAGAGTATTCCACATTTATAACAGGCTTGAGGAAATACCAAGCGGCATGCCTGTGCGCACACCAGCCACACACGACATCCATAAGCCGCATAATATCTTGGCGTCCAACACTTTACAGAAGGCCATGTTTCTAAAACCGAAACATGGCCTTTTAATACGCAAAAAGCGGCATATCGCATTATGAAACGCGACATGCCGCTTGGCATTTTCAACAAAGCCATGATATAACGGCCGCTTACTATCAAATCAAGGCGACAGTAAGGCCGGCCATGACGATGCTTACCATCGACATCAACTTTATCAAGATGTTAAGCGACGGGCCTGAAGTGTCTTTGAAAGGGTCGCCTACCGTATCGCCTACAATGGCCGCCTTATGGCAAGGCGAACCCTTGCCGCCAAAGTCGCCCTCCTCTATCGCTTTCTTTGCATTGTCCCATGCGCCGCCCGAATTGGCCATGAACACGGCCAGAGTGAAACCCGTTGACATACCGCCTACCAACAAACCTACTACGCCGGCCACACCAAGCACCATGCCGACAACCACCGGTATGGCTATGGCAAGCAACGAAGGAAGCACCATCTCACGCAAGGCCGAACGGGTGGAAATCTTTATGCAACGCCCATAGTCAGGGGTGGCCTTGCCTTCCAATATGCCTTTGATTTCACGGAACTGGCGTCGCACTTCCTCAACCATGTCGCCAGCGGCACGCCCTACGGCACCCATCGTTATGCCGCTGAACATGAACGCGGCCATCGCGCCTAAAAAGACTCCGACAAGGACCTTCGGATTCATCAGGTTTACTTGGAAGAAGTCTATCATGTCAAGCAAGTTTGCGTTGTCTGGATTAAAATCTTTCCCCATATTGTCAACAAACGTAACACCCTCGCTGACGGCTCTCGACATGTTGATTTTTATCTCTTCGATATATGAAGCGAGCAAAGCCAAAGCCGTAAGCGCGGCACTGCCGATGGCAAATCCCTTGCCCGTTGCCGCTGTTGTATTGCCCAAGGCGTCAAGCGCGTCAGTGCGCCGCCGCACCTCCGGCGGCAGTCCACTCATCTCGGCGTTGCCGCCGGCATTGTCGGCAATAGGGCCGTATGCGTCGGTCGCAAGCGTTATCCCGAGTGTCGAGAGCATTCCCACGGCGGCTATGCCTATGCCGTAAAGTCCTTTCGACACGCTGGCCGAACTCAATGACATGTCAAAGCCGTTGGCACAGAGATAACTCGCCATGATTGCCACTGAAATCGTGACGACAGGAACCATGGTTGAAATCATTCCGGTGCCGATGCCTTTTATGATGACTGTAGCCGCCCCCGTCTCTGACGACTTGGCGATGCTCTTAGTCGGCTTGTAGCTTTGGCTTGTATAATATTCGGTCGCCCCGCCTATTATGACACCTGCTGCAAGACCGCTGATAACCGAGAACGATACGCCTATCCAATTTTCAATATCCAACAAATAAAGTATGATAAACGTGGCGACCGCTATCAGGCATGCAGACACATTTGTGCCAAGGCTCAACGAATGCAACAAGTCACGCATGGTTGCGCCTTCTTTCGTCTTCACCATGTATATCCCCGCCAATGAAAGGAATATACCTACTGCGGCAATGAGCATAGGAGCAATCACAGCTTTAATCTGGATGTCCGCATTGAAAGCGAAAGCAGTCGCGCCAAGAGCCGCAGTGCTGAGTATGCTTCCACAATAACTCTCATAAAGGTCGGCTCCCATTCCGGCCACGTCACCGACATTGTCACCAACATTGTCGGCTATCGTGGCCGGATTGCGCGGGTCGTCTTCAGGAATGTCAGCCTCGACTTTCCCCACAAGGTCAGCCCCTACGTCTGCAGCCTTCGTGTAAATGCCACCGCCAACACGGGCGAACAACGCCTGAGTTGACGCCCCCATGCCAAACGTAAGCATCGTTGTCGTTATAGTGACGAGTGCCATGTTATCGCCGTCATAAAACGCATTGAGCAATATGAACCACAACGCTATGTCCAAAAGCCCCAATCCTACAACGACAAGCCCCATGACCGCGCCGCTTCTGAACGCTATACGCAACCCTCGGTTGAGGCTGTGGCTCACGGCGTTTGCCGTCCGGGCTGAAGCGTATGTCGCCGTCTTCATTCCGAAAAAGCCACACAGCCCTGAGAAAATTCCACCTGTAAGGAAAGCAAAAGGCACCCATGGGTTTTGCACCTTGAGTACGTATGACATGAAAGCGAACACAAGGCACAGTATGATGAAGATTATTGCCACGACCTTGTATTGCTGCTTGAGATACGCCATCGCGCCTATGCGCACGTATCCGGCAATCTCTTTCATGCGGTCTGTACCTTCATCTTCCTTCATCATGCTCCTGAAGAAATACCAAGCCATGGCCAATGCGCATACAGAAGCTATAGGCACAAGCCAGAATACGGATGGAATGTTCATAGTAATCGTTATTTTAGGTTAGTTGTTGTATTATTTCAAAAATGGGAAGAGGGTGTGAAAACATATCACTCATGCCTTTGCCCTCTTTCCATTTGAACGGTTTTCATGTTTTGTCAAAACCTGAATGACAACTGGGTGTCAATCATGCTGTAATTATGTTTGGCCAAAGAGCGGTCGTTCACGAAAGCGTATTCCAAGTTGACTTGCAGGTTTTTCGCAAAAAGATAGTCAACTCCTACCTCATAAAACGTCTTGCTCGTTCCCCACTCCGCCCTCGGACGGTAAAGGTCATAACGAGCTTTCACATGAAGCTTTTTCTTTATCACAGGTGCTATGGCCAACGCATAGAAGCCGTCTGCCTTGTCACCTGCGTCATAGTTGACTTCGTCTTTCTTCGTATCAGAACTTTGGTTGTAAACCGTATTGAAACCATACCCTGTCGAGTGGATATACTCAGAACGGAAAGTCCAGTCGTCAAAAACATACTCGCCGCTTATGGCATAACGCCGCTTGGCAAGACTCTTCACGCCATTGTCACCTTTTCTGGCGTATGAACCAGTCCAACCGAACGCTCCGATGCGCAAACCCTCAACCGGCATGACCCACAAACCTCCGATGACATCTTTCTGATTGTCAACGTCCTTTGTATTTATGCCTTGCCCGTTGAACACTCCCACTTGGTAATGCAAAAGCGGACGGCCTGATGATGTCTTGAGCAAATCACCCTGAATCTGCACACCTATGTCACGCCCGTTTGACGAATGCTCGCCCACCCTGTCGTTGAAACCTGCCAGCTTCATTATGTTTTGCGAATACCCCATGAACCCCTGGTCTATCGGATTCATTGGATTTTCAAAGGTAAACGGGCGTTTAAACTGTCCCGCTTTTATTTTCAAGAAAGGCAATTTCTGCCATTCCACATATACGTCAACCATCCTCGGGCTGTCGCCAAGAGTGGAAGTATTGCCATTAACCTGTCCCTGCAGCTTGTAAGCGAAGTCTCCAAGTATGCGCCCATCAAGCGAAATGCGTATCATACGCAAGCTAAAAGAGTTGCTCTCGGCCTCGTGCTGGCTGCTGTATTGATATTGGCCTATGGCATAACCACTAAATTTCGGCTTGCTGAAAAGCTTTGCCTTCTCATCTGCTTTTACCGATGAAGAAGTGAAAAAGCAAATAAACAAAAAAGCACAAAAGCCAACGGCCTTACTTTTCATCAATATATTCGTCACTGATTTTAAACTGTACATAAACATTTAAGCTCTTTTATTCAACAATACGACATTCTCAACGTGGGGCGTATGTGGGAACATGTCAACCGGCTGCACTGCCTCCACCTTATAATACTGGTCAAGCATGGCGAGGTCACGTGCCTGTGTGGCCGGGTTGCAACTTACATACACAATGCGCTTGGGGGCGGTGCGTATGATTGTCTGCACAACATCTGGATGCATTCCCGCACGCGGAGGGTCGGTTATAATGATGTCCGGACGGCCGTGTTCCGCGATAAAATCATCCGTGAGGATGTCCTTCATGTCTCCGGCGTAGAAGTCAGTATTACTTATTCCGTTGATTTCAGAGTTCACCTTGGCGTCCTCAATGGCTTCGGGCACATATTCTATTCCCACAACCTTGCGGGCATAACGCGACACAAAGTTTGCAATCGTACCAGTACCGGTATAAAGGTCGTAAACAAGTTCACCGCCCGTAAGCCCGGCAAAATCACGTACCACGGAATAAAGGCGGAACGCCTGTTCCGTATTGGTTTGGTAAAAACTCTTCGCCCCGACCTTGAATTTCAGGCCGTCCATTGCCTCGAAGATGTGGTCGTTGCCCTTGAACACCTGCAAGTCAAGGTCGTTATACGTGTCGTTCATCTTCTGATTGTCAACATAAAGCAACGCCGTGATTTCCGGGAATGTGTCGGCCAGATGCTGCAACAGTGCTTTTGCGCGCACGTCATCGCCCTCCTCGTCATAATGGAACTGCACCAACACCATCCATTCCCCGGTGTCTGAATTGCGCATGACGATGTCACGAAGCAATCCGTGCTTGCCACGAAGGTCATAGAAAGTCATTCCCGTAGCGTAAGCATAATCGCGGATTTCATTCCTGATGCGATTATGCGTGTCGTCCATCAGGTAACATTTATCTACAGGCAGTATCTTGTCAAACGCCCCCGTGATATGAAATCCGATTGCGTTCATCTGCGAATATTCGGTACCAGAGGCTATTTCTTCCTTCGTAAGCCAACGTTTGTTGCTGCAACCGAACTCCAGTTTGTTACGGTATCCGAACGTTTTTTCCGAACCGATTATGGGATTTATCCCTGGCAATTCCACCTTGCCTATACGTGTCAACTGGTCAAACACTTGCTTTTCTTTCATCTTCAGTTGCTCACCGTAAGGCACATTCTGCCACTTGCATCCCCCGCACACCCCGAAATGGGCGCACCTTGGCTCTACACGCACATCGCTCGGCTTGACCATTCTTATAATCTCCGCCTCGCAATAGCTGTGCTTCTTGCGGCGCACTTGCAAGTCTACAACGTCGCCGGGCACGGCAAACGGCACGAACACCACAAGGTCGTTGACCCTCGCCAACGACTTTCCCTCAGCCGCATAATCAGTTATGATAACGTTCTCCAATATGGGTAACGGCTTCTTCTTTCTGCTCATATCTTTTACCTTAATACAAATTTGACAAGCGAACAACGCCGCTTGCCTTATCCGCGCAAATCATGATTGCGCTTCTTTAAACTTGATGCAAAGATAACGTATATTTTTCAAAGGCAAAAGAGGAAAAGGAAAAAGTTTAAAAGGAAAGAAAGGGTAATGATTGATTGCAAAACACAACCACATTACCCTTTCTTCACTTGCTTACAAAATATCATCCGCAATAGAACGAGCCACGCACTAGCTTCTGCATGAGTTCGGCGTCTTTCTCGGCGGCTTCGCGCAGGTTGGCATCGTCACAAGCGCGCAACTTGCTGATTATACCGTCAATCATGCGCGGAGAGAACACGCCCTCAGCCTCATATATTGCGCGATGGCGTGTGAGCCAGTCGGCTGAAGCCACACAGCAGTCAGGCAGTTGCTCGAACTTGTCGTTGTCACTGCCGCTCTCGCCAAGGCCTACATACTTGTCAGCAGCTATGCCAAGAGCCTTGTCCTTGTCCATCTCAAGGCCGTAACGGCAAGCCACGCACAAGCCGGCCATCAACTGGTAAACGTCAGCCGAAGCATCAGGAGAACGCATCTCAACGGTCTGTTTCAAAGTCGTGTCACCCTTAGCCTCCTTCTCAAGGCTGTTGGCCTGGACACACATGTCCTTGTCTGAAGTCCAGCCCAACGGCACACGCACAAGCACGGAGCGGTTGCAGTCACCCCAGCACACGCTTGTCGGAGCTTCCTGGTGAGGCACAAGGCGGAAATAAGACACAGGGGTCTTGTTGCCGAACGCCGTGATTGACGGGGCAAGCTCCATCATGCCGGCAATGGCGCGGCGCGCCTCGGCTGACAACTTGCCGTCAGCAGTCATGCAGTTGTGCCCGTCTTTCATCATGCGCATGTGGATATGCATGCCTGAGCCAGCCTTGCCGGCCGTTATCTTCGGGGCGAATGTGACATCGAGACCGTACTCGTAAGCAAGATTGCGTATCACCCATTTTGCCAGCACAAGCTGGTCGGCGGCAGTCTCCACGGGGCAAGGCAGGAACTCTATCTCATTCTGCTCGTACACCTTGCCTTCTGCAGTGAAGTTGCCCACCTCTGAGTGGCCGTACTTGATTTGCCCGCCTGTCTGGGCGATGAAGGCCATGCACTTCTTGCGGAACTCGCCCAACTTGGCGAAAGGCCCTGACTCATGGTAGCCACGCTGGTCAACAGCGGGGAACATCTCATCGTCTTCAGTTATGACATAATACTCAAGTTCGCCCATGGCCTCGTATGTCATGCCAGTAGAAGCGGTGAACGCCGCAGCGGCACGGTGGAGCGTCTGCTCTGGAGAGCAAGCGAAAGGCTGGCCGTCCTTGTCGAAGAACGAGCAAAGCATGCACAATGTCGGGATTTCAGAGAACGGATTGACAAACGCCGTGCGGAAACGCGGAAGCACATACAGGTCGCTGCTCTCAGCCTCAACGAAAGAGGGGAACAAGCTTGAGCCGTCAACACGCTCGCCGTCAGTGAGAATTGTCTCAAGATAAGCAAGGTTATTTATCATGAAGCTCAGCGTCTTCACGCGCCCGTCCTCAGCGGGATACATGAAGTCAATCATCCTTATGCCCTTCTCACGCACGAAAGAGATAATGTCGGCCTTTGTCAATTCAGAAGCCGGTTTGCCGAAAAACGCCACCAAGTCGTTGGCACTCATTTCAACAGTTTTGTCCATAGCAATAAAATTTAAAGTATATGTTTAGATTTCCTTATTAACAAGAACGTGTCACTTACGCATCGCAAAAGTAAGTCTTTTTATATCACAAAACAAATTTTCCGCATTATATTTTCATTAAAAAAGCAAAATTTATATCTTGCACAATGTCACAACTTAGTTTGCGATACAGCCCCAAACAGCCTATATGTCTTACATTTTGACCGCCGTAGGCGCATTTTAGGACAAAAAGTAAGTTTAGGCTTCACTTGCGTATACATCGCCACACAACACGGCACATTTACATTTCAAATTGGAACAACAATATTCCACAAAGCCTATGGCGGCCACAACCCGGCCAATACAAAATGAAACATCCATGAAGATTTTAACAACAATATGATTTACGACAAGCCACTGAGAACACGATATTTCAAAACGGGAACATCATTGCCGGAAATATTGCGAAAAACGTGTGCAAACATAAAAACTTGACATGCAAGACTTTACGCAGAACCGACGGTTGATGTGCAATAACCATTGGCGTTTTCATGCTACAAAAGCGGCTTTTCAAACGCAAAACGGCCGTTGCAAGGACAGTTAAAAACGTCCTTAAAGGCAATAAAAGGCGGTCTTTTACACTGCGTTTCACGGCAAAGCGCAAGCTGTTTTGCCGTGAAACGCCACATTATATATAATTAACCGCCGCTTCGCAATCCTATTTCATCTGCCGTGACAGATATTTCACGAATGACACATTGAACACAACCGACACCAAAAACACTTCATTGTGTAAAACGCAAAAACACCACGCTCTACCGAAAGCCGCACAAACACGGCGCAAACGGCAAAACCCCGGCAGCAAACAGCGACACGGCAAGGCCGACAAGGAAAATTAAAGCCGCGAATAAAAAACAAAGGAAAAATATTTGCATATTTGCTGAATTTAAGTATATTTGCAAAATGTTGAAATGTATAACTAAACATACGTGAAAACCATAATAAGATTATGACTGAAAAAAGAGTTTACACCTTCGGCAACGGAAAAGCTGAAGGAAAGGCAGACATGCGAAACCTTTTGGGCGGCAAGGGTGCCAACCTGGCAGAGATGAACCTCATCGGCGTGCCCGTGCCTCCAGGTTTTACAATCACCACCGACGTTTGCAACGAATATTTTGAGAAAGGCAAAGATGCCGTAGTGGCACTTCTCAAGGACGACGTAATCGCGTCAGTACACCACGTTGAGAGCCTTATGAACTGCAAGTTCGGCGACGTAGAGAACCCGCTCCTCGTCAGCGTGCGTTCAGGTGCGCGCGCATCAATGCCAGGAATGATGGACACGATATTGAACCTTGGCTTGAACGACCAAGTGGTTGAAGGACTGGCAAAGAAGACTGGGAACGAAAGATTTGCTTACGACAGCTACCGCCGCTTCGTACAGATGTACGGCGACGTGGTTCTGGGAATGAAACCTGTAAACAAGGAAGACATCGACCCGTTTGAGGCCATCATACAGAAAGTGAAAGCCATAAGGGGCATCAAGCTTGACAACGAAATGACAGTTGACGAACTGAAACAGCTCGTCACATTGTTCAAGGCGGCCATAAAGGAACAAACCGGAAAGGACTTCCCCAACGACCCGATGGAACAGCTTTGGGGAGCGATTTGCGCCGTGTTCGACAGTTGGATGAACGAACGCGCCATACTCTACCGCAAGATGGAGGGAATACCCGCCGAATGGGGTACGGCCGTTACGGTTATGGCCATGGTGTTCGGCAACATGGGACCGACATCAGCCACAGGCGTATGCTTCAGCCGCGACGCCGCAACGGGCGAAAACAGCTTCAATGGCGAATACCTTGTTAACGCGCAAGGCGAAGACGTGGTGGCCGGAATACGCACACCGCAGCAAATCACCAAGGAACGCTCAATAAAATGGGCTGAGCAGCAGGGCATTTCTGAAGAAGAGCGCGCGACAAAGTATCCTTCAATGGAAGAGGCAATGCCCGAAATATACGCACAGCTCAACGCACTGCAAGAGAAACTTGAGCATCACTACCACGACATGCAGGACATGGAGTTCACCGTGCAGGAAGGCAAACTGTGGTTCTTGCAGACACGCAACGGCAAGCGCACAGGCACCGCTATGGTGAAAATCGCAATGGACCTCCTGCGTGAAGGCGAGATTGACGAGAAAACCGCTCTTGAGCGTTGTGAACCGAACAAGCTGGACGAACTGTTACACCCCGTATTCGACAAGACCGCACAGAAAGCGGCAAAAGTGTTGACACGCGGACTGCCGGCTTCTCCGGGTGCTGCGTGCGGACAAATCGTGTTCTTCGCCGACGACGCGGCAAAATGGCACGACGAAGGCCACCGCGCTATAATGGTGCGCATCGAAACAAGCCCTGAAGACTTGGCCGGAATGGCTGCAGCCGAAGGCATCGTGACAGCACGCGGCGGCATGACATCTCACGCAGCCGTTGTGGCTCGAGGCATGGGCAAGTGCTGCGTGTCAGGAGCGGGCGCGCTCAACATAGACTACAAGGCGCGCACAGTGGAAATCGACGGCATCGTGCTTAAAGAAGGCGACTATATCTCAATCAACGGCTCTACGGGTGAAATATATCTCGGTGAAGTAAAGACAAAGCCAGCCGAAGTGACAGGAGATTTTGCCGACCTGATGAAGCTGTGCGACAAGTACACAAGGCTGAAAGTGCGCACCAATGCCGACACTCCGCGCGATGCCCAGACAGCCCGCAACTTCGGCGCAGTGGGCATCGGTCTTTGCCGCACGGAACACATGTTCTTCGAGAACGAGAAAATCAAGGCCATGCGCGAGATGATTCTCGCCGACACTGTTGAAGGCCGCGAAAAGGCTCTTGCCAAACTGCTTCCCTACCAGAAGCAAGACTTCTACGGAATACTGAAAGCAATGGACGGCTATCCTGTCAACATACGTCTGCTCGACCCGCCTTTGCACGAATTCGTTCCGCAAGACCTCAAGGGACAGGAAATCATGGCAAAAGAAATGGGCATCACCGTACAGGAAGTGCAACAGCGCGTAAACAGCCTGAGCGAACACAACCCGATGCTCGGACACCGCGGCTGCCGTCTTGGCAATACGTATCCTGAAATCACGGCCATGCAGACACGCGCCATCCTCGGCGCAGCCATACAGTTGAAGAAAGAAGGCTTTGACCCGCGTCCTGAAATCATGGTGCCGCTTATCGGTATCGTAAACGAGTTTGACGCACAGGAAAAAGTCATACGCAATGTCGCCAAAGAACTGTTTGCTGAGGAAGGCATAGAAGTGCCGTTCCGCGTTGGCACGATGATTGAGATACCGCGCGCCGCGCTTACCGCCGACCGCATCGCAAGGAAAGCCGAATACTTCAGCTTCGGTACAAACGACCTTACGCAGATGACCTTCGGTTACAGCCGTGATGACATCGCAAGCTTCTTGCCCGTATATCTTGACAAGAAAATCCTGAACGTTGACCCGTTCCAAGTTCTTGACCAAAACGGCGTAGGCCAGCTCATCAAGATGGCAGTAGAGAAAGGACGCTCTACACGTCCGGAACTGACATGCGGCATCTGCGGCGAACACGGAGGCGAACCGTCGTCAGTGAAGTTCTGCCACAAAGTCGGCCTGAACTACGTAAGCTGCTCACCGTTCCGCGTACCAATCGCACGCCTTGCAGCGGCGCAGGCAGCAGTAGAAGAATAACACCACGGGGATAAACCTCAAAATTAAGGCGCGCACCATGCAAATGATGCGCGCTTTAATTTTTTTTGCAAGAATACAAGGTTTGCAGACATAAAAACAATTGCGCCTATTGGTTAAATTTCGTACCTTTGTAAACATATCATTAAAATGTTTGTAAAAATGAGAAAAGCAACTATACTTGGAGCAATTGCAGGAGACATAATCGGGTCTGTTTATGAGTTTCATTCTACAAGAAGATATGACTTTGAACTTTTCAATGAACTTATGAGACCCACCGACGATACGGTTATGACACTTGCCGTAGCTGAATGGATTTTAACCGACCCTGAACTTAGCCCCAGCCGTCTGACGAGAACAATGAGGGAATGGGGACGCAAATACCCACGGGCTGGGTATGGCGGAAACTTCCGCACTTGGCTGAACGATGAAAATGCAGGACCATACTATTCTTGGGGCAACGGGTCGGCCATGAGGGTGTCGCCGGTTGGTTTCGCTTTCGACACTTTGGACGAAACATTGAGGGTTGCGAGAATATCGGCGGAAGTCACACACAATCATCCCGAAGGAATAAAAGGAGCGCAAGCCACAGCCTCGGCGATATATCTCGCACGCACAGGAAAAACAAAAGAGGAAATAAAGAAATACATTACAGACACTTTCGGTTACGACCTTGACAGGAAATGCGCCTACATACGTTTGCATTACCGTTTCCATGTAAGCTGCCAAGAAAGCGTGCCACAATCAATTTGCGCATTTCTTGACAGCACCGACTACGAAAGCGCACTAAGGGAGACAATATCGCTTGGCGGCGACGCAGACACAATGGGCGCGATAACGGGTGGCATTGCATGCGCTTTTTACAACGGTATGCCGGACAACATTTATGACTTTGCCATGTCGAAACTAAATGACGACATGAAAGCGACTGTAAGTGACTTTGAAAACAGATACGCAACAGAATAACTTTATCACAAATACACAAACCAACTGAAACATGGACACATTATTGACAATCTTCATCCCGATAATAATTTGTGCCGTTGGAATATATTTATTTTGGCGTTACAAGAACAATAAAGAAGCCAAGCAGAATACGGAATACAGCAATCCTGATTTCCTCGAAACCAACAGCAAACTCCTGACAAACACATTAAAGAAACTGCATCTGTCTTACGAAAAAATCAATAATGACAAGAGTTTCGCCATTACATACCAAGGAGAGCATTTCATTATATATGACCTCGACAACGGCCCTTTCATCAACATCGCCGACACATGGTGGTATGACTCACCGCTTGACGACATTGAAAACCTTACATTGATACGAAAAGCGGTAAACGAATGCAACTACCACACAGGCGTAAAACTGATGTACGCCATCAATAAAGAAAAACAGGTCGTAGGCATACATTCAATGGCTACGATTTTTTGGAAGCGACAAATACCCGATATTGAAAACTATTTCTGTTCGATGTTAACCAGGCTGTTGCAAACTCACCAACTCTTTTTTAGGGAAATGGAAGAACTTAGAAGAGAAAGATACAAAACCGATAAAAATTAAAGGTAAGAAAAAGGCATCAAAAACATTCACTTGTTGTGACTTGTCGTTGATGCCTTTATTTGATATTCGCAAATATTTTATTTTTTCTTTGCCGCAACAGGCTTGTAAGCCTTGTTCAACCCTGAAATAACTTCATTGGTTATGTCATAAGCCTTGTCAGCATAAAGGATGTTGTCGCCAGCCTTACTGAGAATAAGCGAATACTTTTTATCCTTATTGTAAACGGCAAGGAAATGCTGTATGCTGTCACGCAAAGCCGTGTTAAACTTCTCCGTTTCAGCCTGAAACTCCGTTCCCAACCTTTGCTGAAGCTCTCTCAGGTCAGCTTCCTGCTTTTGCAAACCAGCCTGAACTGCCTCTGCCTGCTGCTGAGTGTACTTGTTGTTCTGTATGTCTTGCTGGAATTTGGCCGCCGCACTCTGAAGCGAACGCACCTTGGCATTGATGGTATTCTGAATGTTTTGGTTCTTCTTTTCAAGGATGGCAGAATGTTCTTTGCAGAACTTATACTGCGACATAATTGAGTCCACTTCAATGAAAGCTATCTTCATGTCTGTACTTGCGGCAGAAGTTGATGCCGGTTTCTCGTCTACTTTGGGTGCCTGCTTGTTGCATGAAGCCATCACCAGCGACATCAATGCTACAACAGCAGCCGAACAGATTACCTTTTTCATATTATATTTGATTATAATTTATTTTCACACACAACCTTTCCACCGTTATCATTACCATTGCAAAACATTGCATGGGGCGTTAAGCACGCAGTCCATTCGCCAATATAGTAATTATTAACACGACAGAAACGGAAGTTTATATCATTTTTCTTATTTTTGCACTGCAAAGATAATGCAAGTCAGGCGAAACGCAAAAGAAAAACAAAAGAAATGAGATTTATTTTCATTTCCATTGCACAGAATGTATTTAACGATGACTATTTAAATTATATTTTGTATAAAAAACACATAAAAGATGAACAAAAACGACCTTAAACCGCAATGCGTTTTTGAGCAATTTGCGAAAGTCAACAAAATTCCACGCCCGTCAAAACACGAGGAAAAGATGATTGAGTTCCTGAAGGACTTCGGCAACGAACTGAAATTGGAGACTGTCATTGACAAAACGGGCAATGTAATCATCCGCAAACCCGCATCAAAAGGCTATGAAAACAGAAAGACACTCATCCTGCAGAGCCACATGGACATGGTTTGCGACAAGCTGGTTGACAAAGAAATAGATTTTACAACTGACCCAATCGAGACTTATGTAGAAGGCGAATGGCTCAAGGCCGACGGCACAACCCTTGGCGCGGATGACGGCATCGGCTGCGCGATGCAGATGGCTGTACTGGCCGACAACACGTTGGAACACGGCCCGATAGAATGCGTATTCACAAGAGACGAGGAGACAGGCTTGACCGGAGCGCATGGAATGGAAGCCGGATTTATGACAGGCGACCTGCTCGTCAACCTCGACAGCGAAGACGAAGGCCAGTTCTTTATCAGTTGCGCAGGTGGAGTTACGACCAATGCGACATTCAAGTTCACCAAAGAAAACGCCCCTGAGGGATATTTCTTTATGAGGCTTTCACTAAAAGGACTGCACGGAGGCCACAGCGGAGACGACATAAACAAGAAATTCGCAAATGGCATCAAACTGCTGACACGCTTCATATACATGACAAGCGAGAAATACGACTTACGCCTTGCAAGTTTCAATTCTGGCCGCATGCACAACGCTATTCCACGTGACGGCGTTGTCGTATTCGCTGTTCCGTCGGAAGCGAAAGAAGACGTACGCATCGCTCTTAACGTATTCGCAAAAGAAGTTGAAGACGAATTCCACGTAACAGAAAGCGACATACAGTTCAATCTTGAAAGCACCGATGCCGAACCTGTAATGCCCCAATCGACAAGCCGCAACCTGATATTGGCATTACAGGCCGTAGACAACGGCCCATACGCAATGTGCCAAGACGAGGCTTTGGCGTGGATGGTTGAAACATCCAGCAACATCGCAAGCGTAACAACAAGCGACAACGAAGTGAAAATAGTTGCGTCGCAACGTTCCAATGTCATGAGCAACCTCACAAACATGGGCAATACGGTGAAAGCCGCGTTCCAACTTGCCGGCGCAGAAGTCACTCAAGGCGACAGGTATCCGGCATGGAAGATGAACCCGAACAGCCAACTTACCGAAATCGTCGTGGAAACATACAAGAAGCTTTTTGGCAAAGAGCCAAAAGTAATAGGGATACACGCCGGCCTTGAGTGCGGACTTTTCTCTGAAAAATACCCACACCTCGACATGGTGTCAATGGGACCGACCCTGCGTGGCGTACACTCTCCCGACGAACGTCTGCTCATACCGACTGTACAAATGGTATGGGACCACTTGCTTGAGATAATGAAAAATATTCCTGTAAAATAAAACAAACCAAAGGATTGGAAACAAAGAAGCATGTAAAACATAAAATGTATTACGCTACAAAGCACGCTTCCATGTTTCCAATCCTTTACTTTCTTCACGCAACATGTATCGGTCTATAAAAACAGCCATCGCCTGCATGGCCGCCATAATTACACTTTGCAGTTGTGACAACCAAGACAAGGCAGAAAACCTGATTAAGGATTTCCTTGACAAAAACCTGCAAACATCCGAATATTCTGTATCATTCACAGAGCTTGACTCCACACGCCATGTCACCGACAGCGCAATAAACGCGATGAGAGCCAACGCCGCAAACAACAAACTATACAAAAAAGGCATAACCTACGACAACAAGCTGCACAAGCAATACATATTCATCAGGACAAAAATGAGTATCGGCAAGGACACCATAAACCAGACATTCTACCTTGACCCGGAACTTACAAGTATTGTATCTTTCAAAGAAAACTAAAAAAAACGTCATTTCTTAGACACCAAACAACCATAAATCATTTGGCCGCAGTTGGAATTTGCAAATCCAAACTGCGGCCAAATGCATTACAAAAAGCCGTCAATCACACTTAACCCCACCCCTTTCCCCATTTTGGCACACATTTTGCATGGCGGCTGATAAAAACGAGAAACATCAATATAAACACAATACAGCTATGCAAAAAGGTAATATAGGAGTAACGACGGAAAATATCTTTCCTGTAATCAAAAAATTCTTGTATTCAGACCATGAGATTTTTTTACGCGAAATGGTGAGCAACGCCGTTGACGCCACGCAAAAGATGAAGACCTTGGCCGAAAAAGGTGAATTCAAGGGGGAACTCGGCGACTTGTCTGTACACGTGACCCTCGACGAGAAAAACAAGACACTCACCATCAGCGACCGTGGCATCGGCATGACGGAAGAGGAAATCGACAAATACATTAACCAGATTGCCTTTTCGGGAGTCAACGACTTCCTTGCAAAATACAAAGACAACGCCAACGCAATCATCGGGCATTTCGGCCTCGGCTTCTATAGTGCGTTCATGGTAAGCGACAAGGTTGAAATAATCACCAAGAGCTATAAAGAAGGCGCAAAGGCCGTAAAATGGAGCTGTGACGGCAGCCCGTCGTTTGAGATTGACGATGCCGATAAAGCCGAAAGAGGCTCAGACATAGTCCTGCACATCGCCGACGACTGCAAGGAATTCCTTGAAAAGAACAAGATACAGGGATTGCTGAACAAGTATTGCAAGTTCATGCCAGTGCCCATCGCTTTCGGAAAGAAAACCGAATGGAAAGACGGCAAACAGGTAGAAACCGAAGAAGACAACATCATAAACGATGTAGAGCCGCTGTGGACAAAAACTCCAAGCACGCTGAAAGACGAAGACTACAAGAAGTTCTACCACGAACTTTACCCCATGCAGGACGACCCGCTGTTCTGGATTCACCTGAACGTAGATTATCCTTTCAATCTTACCGGAATACTTTACTTCCCGCGCATCAAGTCGAACATTGACCTGCAACGCAACAAAATCCAGCTTTACTGCAACCAGGTGTTCGTCACCGACCAGGTTGAAGGCATCGTTCCTGACTTCCTCACGCTGTTGCATGGCGTCATCGACTCTCCCGACATTCCGTTGAACGTCAGCCGCAGCTACCTGCAAAGCGACCGTGACGTTAAGAAAATATCAACTTACATCACAAAGAAAGTGGCTGACCGCCTCAACAGCATATTCAAGGAGAACCGCAAGGAATATGAGAGCAAGTGGGACGACCTGAAACTTTTCATCAACTACGGCATGCTGTCACAGGAAGACTTTTACGACCGCGCAAAGGACTTCACGCTCTTGAAAGACGTTGACGGAAAATACTTCACGCTCGATGAATACAAGACGCTCATAAAAGACAACCAAACCGACAAAGACGGACAGACCGTTTACCTATACTCTACCAACAAAGAAGAGCAATATTCATACATAGAAATGGCCAAGGGCAAGGGCTACAGCGTCCTGACATTCGACGGGCAACTCGATGTCCCGACTGCTTCGATGTTCGAGCAGAAGATTGAGAAGAGCCGCTTCATGCGCGTTGACAGTGACACAATCGACCGTCTGATTGTAAAAGAAGACACCAAGAAAAGCGAACTTGACAGCGACCAGACTGACAACTTGTCATCAGCGTTCCGCTCACAGATACCGCATATCGACAAGGCAGAGTTCAGCGTGGAGGTACAAGCCCTCGGTGAAAGCGCGCAACCCGTGATGATTACCCAAAGCGAATACATGCGACGCATGAAAGACATCAGCCGTTACCAGAGCGGCATGAGCTTCTACGCGCAGATGCCTGACAGCTACAGCCTCGTACTCAACAGCGAACACCCGCTAATCAAGGGCATACTTGACGACGAGAACGAGAAATGCGGCGAGACGTTAAAGCCCGTAATAAGCGAAATAAAAGGGCAACAGGCACGCCTTGCGGCTTTACACCAGAACCAAGGCAAAAAGAAGCCTGAGGAAGTGACACAAGAGGAAAAGGACGACCTCGCCGCCACAGAAAAGGCACTTGACGAGCAGCGTGACAAGAAAAAGCAAATAATAGCCGACTACGCAAAGGGCAACAAAGTCATACACCAGCTTATCGACCTTGCCCTCCTGCAAAACGGCATGCTGAAAGGAGCGGCTCTTGACGAGTTCGTAAAACGCTCTGTTTCAATGATAAAATAAACATAACTTCATACGATTGAAACTTTGCGGGCGTGAAAGCCATTGTTGCTTTCACGCCCGTTTTTTTGTCCTATCAACCATTACTGAACGCGAGTTCGGCATAAGAAGTTTATGCGATAAGCCTGCTTTTGTCAATGATGTCAATATTCATGGACGGTTTCTTGGGCAAGAGGTTGTACGCAATGAGTCCGGCAACCAGGTTTGAGGCGAAGTTGTCAATGCACCTGTGCCTTGTGTGTTCAATTTGGCAGACGTTCTTGAGTTCGTCGTTGACGGTCTCGACGAGTGCCCTTTTCCTGAGCAGGATTTTGTCGTGCAGGTTCATGAGGGAGTTTTTCATGTTCTTCTTGAGTTTGGTGACAAGGTGTATGTCGTCAACGAAAAGGGTCTCGAACAGCTCCCGGCTTATGTACCCCCTGTCGGCGAAGAGCTTCCCGAAGAGCCTGTGTGTGAAGTCCTTGTCCTTCAAGGGTTCACGGTCGTCCACGTTCCCGGGCGTGAGCGTCCATTGTATGATTTCTCCGCGGTCGTTAATGACGATATGCAGCTTGAAGCCGTAGAACCATCCCATGGTGCATTTGCCCCTGGCCGCCCATCCCCTCATGGTCTTGTGGCTGTGGGCACCTTTATGTGGCATGACGCCAGCGGCGTGGAATCGATTATTGATATGCCCGTGCATTTGCCCAATGCGCACGTCTGGAAGAACAGCAGCAGGTTAAGCCCGACCTTGGCCTACCTTTTGACGAAGCGGTTGTAGGACAGGCGGTTGGGAAACCCCCTGCGCATGTGGTTGCATACGTAGCCGAGGTAGAACGACTTGAGGTCACGGTGGCGCATGGTGTGGAAGAGTACGAGGATGGTCATCACCTCGCTGTCCGACATGCGGCACGGACGGTTGCGGCGGCGTTTGCCACAGGTGTCCAACGTGTGTTTCTTCAGTTCGGGAATGAAATATTTGCAGAATTCGTCGAGAATACAGAAAATTTCTATTAAATTTGCATCTGTCATGGGAATGGATGTTTTTATGTAACTTGTTGATTTTCACCCTTAAAGGTACTAAAAACATTCCATTCCCACAACTTTTTTAATGGCTTTCTTATGCCGAACTCACGTTTACTGAATAAAAGCATCTTTCCGAAAGGTCCCCTTTCATGCGTCAAAAAGCCGTGAACAAGACGGCGAAAGGCCATTTCTTACAACGCGAAATACCACCTTTTACAGACATCTGTTCACAACAAGACAAAATAAATGGCAAGAGCCACACTGGCCCTTACCACGAATCACAAGACAATCCTTATTAACTGGATGCTGAATCCTATATCTTTCTCGCTTCCGAAAGCAATACTTCCCAAGCATCCCGCAAGTCTGTCATCTTGGCAAATACCAGGTTCGCGCCCTCTGATGTCAACGCTTCGTCAGGCAGAGGCCCTGTGTTTACTGCTATAGTAAATATTCCTGCGGCAACGGCGGCACGCACTCCAAGTGGGGCATTTTCTACGACAATGCCTTCACAAGGCTTTATGCCGACCTTCTCAAGACCACGGAGATATGGTTCTGGGTCAGGTTTCCCGCGCTTGACATCGAAACTTGTAACCGTCAAGTCTCCACTGACAAGCCCCGCAAACTCTTCTTCAAGCCTCTTGAGCAGGCTCTTTTGTCCGCTGCCCGTCACCACAACGATTTTCAATCCGTCTGACTTAATCTTGCGCATAAGCTCCTCCACGCCTACCATCTTCTCGGCCTTGGGACAAGCGCGAAAAGCTTCAGACTTTTTCTCATACATCTTGGCAGCCTCATCGTCAGTCAAATCCCTGCCCCACTGACGCTTGGCCAGCAACTTGATGGTCTCTACACCACGCATGCCTTCATACGTGTAAGCCTCCTCTGGAGCCATGTCAAGCCCAAACTTGGCCATCGACTCATGCCAGCTCTTGGCGTGGTTAGGCATGCTGTCATATAATACGCCGTCCATATCAAAAAGCACGGCCTTGGGCGTAAATGCCTCAAGACCGTGCTTTTTCATGTATTGGTAGATTTCGGTTTCAAACATTAATTCTATGGTTATACGGTTATTGGTTTTTAAGTTTTTTGAAATCATGATGTCATAAGATTTTACAGTGTTGCTGTTATTTGATTGTATGATTTTGATAGAATCAGACTCTTATCACAACAGTAAAACCGTATGCCCTCAGAACCTCACAACCTTAATGAAACCTTTATTTCTCGTTGGCCAACCTTTCCTTTATGGCCTTGCTGTCAGCCTCGTACCCTGGCTTGTCAAGAAGTGCGAACATGTTTTTCTTGTAAGCCTCAACGCCAGGCTGGTTGAAAGGATTCACACCAAGGATGTTGCCACTGATGCCGCAAGCTTTCTCGAAGAAATAGATAAGCTGGCCTATGTAATACTCGTTAAGCTCAGGTACACTGATGCGTATGTTGGGCACACCGCCGTCAACATGAGCCAGGCGCGTACCAAGCTCAGCCATCTTGTTAACCTCGTCAACACGCTTGCCCGCAAGGAAATTCAGTCCGTCAAGGTTCTCATCATCATTGGGGAACAGCAATTCGCGGTTGGACTTTTCTATGCTTATTACTGTTTCATAGATTGTGCGCTCACCTTGCTGAATCCACTGCCCCATAGAGTGCAGGTCGGTGGTAAAGTCGCACGACGCTGGGAAAATACCCTTTCCGTCCTTGCCTTCGCTCTCTCCGTAAAGCTGTTTCCACCATTCGCTCATGAAATGCAGCTTGGGCTGATAATTCACCATTATCTCAATTTTCTTGCCAGCCTGCTCGTACAGTCCGTTGCGCACGGCTGCGTAAACGGCCGCCGGATTCTCCTCGTAAGGCACATCCTTACCACAAACCTTCTCCATATCGGCCGCACCGGCTACGAGTTGTTTGATGTCAAACCCTGCGCAAGCTATCGGAAGCAATCCCACAGGTGTCAATACAGAGAAACGTCCGCCGACATTGTCTGGTATGACAAATGTCTTGTAACCTTCTTTGTCAGCCGCAGCACGCGCCGCACCCTTCTTGGCATCGGTCACTGCAACGATAACCTTCTTAGCTTCTTCTTTTCCACGCTGCTCCTCACACTGCTTTTTCAGTAAACGGAACGTCAGCGCGGTCTCGGTAGTTGTGCCTGACTTGGATATGTTGATTACGCCAAATTTCTTTCCTTTCAGATATTCTGTAAGCTCAGACAGATAGTCTTCACCTATGTTGTTGCCGGCAAAGAGGATTACTGGATTGCTTTTGTCGCCGACTAGCCATGCGAACGAATTTGCCAAAGCCTCGATAACGGCACGCGCGCCAAGATAACTGCCACCGATGCCAGCTACCACCACCACCTCGCAGTTGGCGCGAAGAGTGTCGGCGCAATCCTGTATCTCCTGCAAGAATGCCGGTGTTATAGACGACGGCAGATGCAACCATCCCAAGAAATCGTTACCCGGGCATGTCCCGTTCTCAAGAGCCTCTTGGGCGTTTTTCACTTTCGGCTCGTAAGCCTTGACAGTTCCTTCAGCGAGAAACTGTACGGCCTTTGTTACGTCTAATGAGATATTTTTCATTTGAATTTGGTATTATGATTCTTCATCTGAAAGAATCGGTTAATAATTTAATTTCTATTTGCGGCGAAATCCGTTCGTATAAGATATTGTAAACGGCATCAAGTATCGGCATGTTGACATGGCAATGACGGTTAATCTCTTTCATGCACTTCGTTCCGAAATAACCTTCCGCAATCATTTCCATCTCTATTTGCGCACTCTTCACACTGTACCCTTTGCCTATCATGGTGCCGAAAGTGCGGTTACGTGAGAAGTTTGAATACCCCGTTACAAGCAAATCGCCAAGATATACGGAATCAGTGATATTCCTGTCAAGCGGGTAAACAGATTTCAGGAAACGCGACATTTCCTGTATGGCATTGGCCATCAGCACCGACATAAAGTTGTCACCGTACTTCAACCCGTTGCAAATGCCGGCGGCAATGGCGTAAACATTCTTCAATACAGAGGCGTACTCTATGCCTATCACGTCACTGCTGATTTTGGTCTTTATGTAATCACAGACAAGGATTTCAGAGAAAGCCTGCGCCTTTTCACGGTCGCTGCATCCAACGGTGAGGTAAGACAAACGCTCAAGAGCCACCTCTTCCGCATGCGACGGGCCGCCAAGACACGCAAGGTTCTGATACGGGACATCGTACACTTGGTGAAAATATTCCGAGCATACGAGGTTCTCATCCGGCACAATCCCCTTGATGGCTGTTATCACGAACTTGTCTCTTATGCGTGTCTTGAGCCTTTTCAGGTGGTTCTTGATGTAAGCCGAAGGAGTGACAAAAATAAGCGTATCGTATGCCTGCACGATTTTATTGATGTCGCTGAAAAAGGCTATCTCGCTTATATTAAAGTGTACACTCGTAAGATAAGCGGGGTTGTGGCCGAGCCTCTTGAAATCTTCGATGCGGTCATCGCGGCGCATATACCACCCGATATGGTGCGTATGCTCCACTACAATCTTGGCAATGGCTGTAGCCCAGCTACCCCCGCCAATAATCGCTATTTTTCCGCAGTCGTACATTTTCCTTCAATTGAGAATTAAGAATCGGGAATTTGGGAATTATGATTACCTTTATTTCACCGTCCAACGGGCATTCACGTTAGCAAAGGTAATCATAATTCTCCATTTCCAATTATGAATTTTCAATTTTATTTACTGCTTCTATCCACTTGGCGAACTCGTCAACCTTGGGATTGTCGTAACCCAACTTGTATTTCTTGTTCACTCCGCAAGCGTCCATCTGCAACTTCTGCGGGTTCACGTCCTTGATGTCCGTCACCAAGTAATAACCACACTTGTTCAGTACGGGCACCCATTCCTCAGGCACGCCGAGAGCCTTCCACTCTTCGACACTGCTCTTCGGGGCTTTCTTCTCAGGGCGCATCTGCGGGAAGAACAACACCTCCTGTATGTAAGTCTTACCTGTCATGAGCATCACCAAACGGTCAATGCCGATGCCTATGCCGCTCGTCGGCGGCATACCATATTGCAAGGCACGCAAAAAGTCCTGGTCAATTATCATGGCCTCGTCGTCACCCTTGTCGGCCAGGCGCATCTGCTCCTTGAAGCGCTCTTCCTGGTCAATGGGGTCGTTAAGCTCAGAATAAGCGTTGGCAAGCTCCTTGCCGTTAACCATAAGCTCAAAACGCTCGGTCAGTCCCGGCTTTGAGCGGTGCATCTTCGTAAGCGGCGACATCTCAACAGGATAGTCGGTTATGAACGTAGGCTGGATGAACGTGCCTTCGCAGAACTCTCCAAAGATTTCGTCGATGAGTTTCCCTTTGCCCATCGTGTCGTCAATCTCCATGTTCAGCTTCTTGCAAACCTCACGGATTTGCGCCTCGTCCATGCCCGTAAGGTCGTAACCCGTCTTTTCCTTGATTGCATCGAGAATAGGCAGACGTCGGTAAGGAGCCTTGAAACTGACGATATTGCCGTCGATTTCACGCTCAGGCTTGCCGTTTACGGCGATACAAACCGCTTCGAGCAGCTTCTCAGTGAACGACATCATCCAGTTGTAGTCCTTGTACTGCACGTACAGTTCCATGCACGTGAACTCAGGGTTGTGATTACGGTCCATACCTTCGTTGCGGAAGTTCTTGCCGATTTCGTACACACCCTCAAATCCGCCTACAATCAGCCTCTTCAGGTAAAGCTCCGTGGCTATGCGCATGTACATGTCGGTGTCAAGCGCGTTGAAGTGCGTTATGAACGGCCTCGCGCTCGCTCCGCCGGCAATTGTCTGCAGCGTAGGCGTCTCCACCTCGGTGTATCCGGCCTCATCAAGCACTTTCCTTATAGTCCTGATGACCGTGGCACGCTGCATGAAGGTGTCCTTCACTCCGTCATTCACCACGAGGTCAACATATCTCTGGCGGTAGCGCAGCTCCGGATCGTCAAACTTGTCGTAAGCCACGCCGTCCTTGTACTTCACTATCGGCAGCGGCTTGAGGCTCTTCGAGAGCAACGTCAGGCTCTGCGCGTGTACGCTGATTTCGCCCGTCTGCGTGCGGAACACAAAACCCTTCACGCCGACAAAGTCGCCGATGTCAAGCAATTTCTTGAAAACCTTGTTATATAATTCCTTATCCTCGCCCGGGCAAATGTCGTCACGCGTTATGTAAACCTGTATCCTGCCCTTCGAGTCCTGAAGCTCGGCGAAAGCCGCCTTGCCCATCACGCGGCGGCTCATCATACGCCCGGCGATGCACACCTCACGGCGCGGCTCGTCGTCTTTAAAACCGTCCTTGATGTCGGTTGAGAAAGCGTTGGTTGGATACTCCGCCGCAGGATACGGGTCAATGCCCATCGCACGCAGCTCTTCGAGACTTTGGCGTCTGCCAATTTCCTGTTCACTCAGTTCTAAAACGTTCATACTTAGACTATGTTCTTTTTAATGAACAATGAATGATGAAAAATGAACAAATCGCCTTGCAGATTTCATTCAGTAGCATCTGCCTAATTATTCATTATTCACTCTTTCATTATTCATTACTGTATATGTTTGCCGCATAAACGCAGCATATTCCCTGCAAAAATACAAATAAATGCCGACATAAACGAAGGTTTAAGGAAGTTTAATCGTATTTGGAATGCAAAACGTGGATACGACACGGACCTATTAAATTATGCCTCAAAAACAAGCTTTATGAAAATTGACTGGCTTATCGCAAAAAGCAACCTTTCAGCTTGCGAAACGTGGCCTTTCAGGTTGCAAAAGGTGACCTCTTGTTTTCTAAAAGGCCACCTTTAGCAGAACATGTCGCCCTAAACGGTTCGAGCATTCGCAAACTGTTGGTTTACAACAACTTACTCGACATTACGCAAACACATCCGGACAAACGAGAGAATAACCGTCGCCAAAAGCGCAAGGACAAGCTTTGTATATCATAATAAAACGTCACACATAAACAATAAATCCAATCTTTTTGACGCTGATTTTCATAAAAACATGTCTTTTTATTTGAATTCACCTAAATTATGTGTATATTTGCAATCGCAAACATTAAAAAAAGCAACATCTACACGACATCAAACAACAATATTAATAAGGTAAAAGATATGAATGCAACAAAAGTAGTGGATAACCTGCGGCTCAGGTTTCCCAACGAACCGGAGTACATACAGGCGGTGAGCCAAGTATTGGGAACGATAGAAGAGGAGTACAACAAGCATCCCGAATTTGACAGGGCAAACCTGATAGAACGCCTTTGCATACCTGACAGGATTATACAATTCAGGGTGACATGGGTTGACGACAGGGGCAACGTTAGGACAAACATGGGATACCGCGTACAGCACAGCAACGTGATTGGCCCGTACAAAGGCGGCATAAGATTCCACCAGTCGGTGACCCCGAGCATATTGAAGTTCCTCGCATTCGAGCAAACGTTCAAGAATTCGCTCACAACGCTGCCCATGGGAGGGGCGAAAGGCGGGTCGGACTTCAGTCCGCGCGGCAAGAGCGACGCCGAAGTGATGCGCTTCTGCCAGGCCTTCATGACGGAGCTTTACCGCCACATAGGCCCTGACGAGGACGTGCCCGCCGGCGACATCGGCGTAGGCGGGCGTGAGGTTGCGTACATGTTTGGCATGTACAAGAAGCTCACCCACGAATGGAACGGCGTGCTGACGGGCAAGGGACTGCAGTTCGGCGGTTCGCTCATCCGCCCCGAAGCTACCGGCTACGGCAACGTCTACTTCCTGCAAAACATGCTCGCCACCCGCGGACTTGACATCGCCGGCAAGACCGTGCTTGTAAGCGGGGCGGGCAACGTGGCGCAATACACAATGGAAAAATGCATCGAACTCGGCGCGAAAGTCCTGACATGCTCTGACTCTGACGGTTACATCTATGACCCGGACGGCATAGACCGCGAAAAACTCGACTACATAATGGAGCTGAAAAACATCGACCGCGGACGCATAAGGGAGTACGCCGAGAAGTACGGAGTGAAATACGTTGAAGGCGCGAAACCTTGGTTTGAGAAAGCAGACATCGCCATGCCGTCGGCCACACAGAACGAAATCAACGAAGAGGCGGCGAAAGCGTTGGTGAAAAACGGCGTAATGGCCGTAAGCGAAGGCGCGAACATGCCTACCACTCCTGAAGCAATCAAGGTGTTCCAAGACGCCAGGATACTTTATTCTCCTGGCAAGGCGGCCAACGCCGGAGGCGTGGCAGTGTCAGGACTGGAAATGAGCCAGAACTCCGAACGCCTGAGCTGGAGCCGCGAAGAGGTTGACGCGAAACTGCACAGGATAATGGATAACATTCACGCAAACTGCGTGAAATATGGCACCGAGGCCGACGGGTATGTCAATTACGTGAAAGGCGCAAACATCGCCGGCTTCCTGAAAGTGGCCAAAGGCATGATGGCGCAAGGCATTGTATGATGGAAACACGAGCTGTTCATACACGATTCGGGCGGCAAACGAACAATGTTTGCCGCCCGAATAACATTTTAAAGCACTTCATTTGGCAGGGACATAACCGCTTGCCGCCACTATGGCCTGTCCTTTTGGGGAAAGGATGAAGCGGATGAAAGGCTCAGCCTTCCTGGCCTTATCCGCCGTGTAATAATAATAAAGTTCGCGGATTATGGGGTAAGTGTGCTTCCGTCCGTTCTGCATGTTGGGGTAAACAAAGTTTTTTCCGTCGTATGACACCTTCAATGCTTTCACCCTCTTGTTCACATACGCCATGCCGACATACCCTATCGCGCCCTTGGTCTGGCTAACAGACTGTATCACCGCACCCGTTGCCGGCATCGACAGTACGCCCGCCATGTAGTTCTTCTCATGCAACACGCTGGTCTTAAAGAACTCATACGTACCCGAAGACGTTTCACGCGAGTAAACTATGATTTTCATGTTTGGGCCTCGTTTCCCCGTCAATGGGTCTTTCACCTGATTCCAATTGGTAACCTTGCCGCGGAATATTGCCTCAAGTTGGGCGCGCGTAAGATTGGAAATGGGATTTGACGGATTGACAATCACAGCAAGAGCGTCGTATGCCACCACCGCCTCACGTAACTTTTTGCCGCTACGACTTATCTTCACTTTCTCGCCGAATTTCACTGAACGCGAAGCCATGGCGATGTCGGTTGTGCCGTCCATCAACGCCGAAATGCCGACCCCCGAGCCTCCGCCGGTAACTGTCACACGCGCAGACGGGTTCTGCTTCATGTAAGCCTCCGCGCATTCCTGCGAAACAGGCAACACCGTGTCACTGCCTTTTATCTTCTGGCCTGAAGCCTGAAGCGTAACAACCGCCATGCAGGCAATGGATAAAATCCTGAAAAGTCTCATTTTCATAACTCTTTGTTTGTTTCTTGCTGCGAAATAACAGCTTGACAATTTCAATCCGATTACACAGATGTTACATTGAGGCTACGACTGGCTTACATGCGTGTTTGAAACATGATTGTAACATATGCGTCACACGTTCGTTACAATCAAATCCTACTTTTGCCGCAGAAATACATGAAATCCGAATATGAAAAAGCTACTTGAAAAGATTGTTACAGGAATCATCACTTGCAGCGGCTTTATCACCAGCCTGATAATCCTGCTCATCGTGCTATTCCTCTTTTCCGAAGGTTTTGGCCTGTTCTCCCAGAAAACCATTGAAGACGGTTACGTGCTTGTAGTGAACAAGAACAATCCTGTCAACGAACTGAACGCCAAACAGATAAAGGAAATCTTTGACGAGGACATCACAAATTGGAAAGAAGTTGGCGGACAAGACGAGAAAATAATGCCGTTCAGGTTGGACGACATGCAGAAATATTTTACCGAAGAAGAACTTGGAGACGAGTATGTCAATGCCGACAAATGCATTGACGAACTTGTAAACGAGCATAGCGGGATTGTAGCGTTTATACCGGACGCTTTCATCAATGACAAGTTTACAGGCAAAAAGCTGCAAGAGCATCAAATATCCTTCCAAGAAGTGTTCTTCGGCAACGAGTGGTTTCCTACGGCAACGCCTGCCGCCCAGTTCGGTTTTGTACCGTTGGTGTTGGGCACAGTGTGGGTGACGGTGTTCGCAATTCTTTTCGCATTGCCATTCGGCTTGTCGGTAGCCATATACATGTCAGAGGTAGCATCTGAAAAAATGAAGAAAATCCTCAAACCTGTCATCGAGTTGCTTGGCGGCATTCCGTCGGTTGTATACGGTTTCTTCGGACTTATCGTGATAGTACCGTTGCTGCAAGACGTCTTTGGATTGCCTGTAGGCGAGAGCGGTTTGGCGGGCGCATTGGTGCTTGCCATCATGGCGTTGCCTACCATCATAACAGTGAGCCAAGACGCAATGCAGAACTGCCCGCGCTCACAGCGCGAAGCAAGCCTCGCCTTGGGAGCGTCAAAATGGCAGACAATATACAAGGTCGTAATGCCATACTCCATATCAGGAATAACCTCAGCGATAGTGCTTGGCATCGGCCGTGCCTTCGGAGAAACGATGGCCGTGCTAATGGTTACGGGAAACGCGGCTGTGATACCGCTCTCTATAACCGACCCTCTGCGCACCATCCCGGCCACAATCGCAGCCGAACTCGGCGAAGCCCCGGCCGGCGGACCTCACTATCAGTCGTTGTTCCTCTTGGGCGTGGTGCTGTTCTTCATCACACTGATAATCAACTCAAGCGTAGAATACATATCAGCAAAGAACAAGAAATAAGCTGTTTGCACAATAAAAACATTTAAACGGAGAAGGCTTTGCAAGCCATTTAAAATATCAAAAACTATGGATAACGAAAAGAAACTCCAAGAAGGCAACCACAAAAAGAAAATCCTTGCGGAAAAGATTGCCTTCGGAACATTCAAGCTGCTAAGCGGAGTAATCGTAACCGTTTTGTTCGTCATCCTGGCGTTCATCATCATAAAGGGCGCGAGCGTGTTGAACTGGGACTTCATAACCACACCGCCAACCGACGGAATGAGGGGCGGAGGCGTATGGCCGGCCATTGTCGGAACGTTTTATTTGATGATAGGCAGCGCGCTGTTCGCGTTCCCTCTCGGGATAATGAGCGGCATATACATGCACGAATACGCCAAAAGCGGGCGCGTGGTAAAGTTCATCCGCATGATGACAAACAACCTGGCCGGCATCCCTTCAATAGTGTTCGGACTTTTCGGTATGTCGTTGTTTGTCAACTTCTTCGGCTTCGGCGACAGCATACTGGCAGGTTCGCTCACGCTCGGGCTGCTTGCCTTGCCATTGGTCATCAGGACAACGGAAGAAGCCTTGAAAGCAATACCAAACAGTTTCCGTGAGGGCAGCCTCGCCCTCGGGGCCACAAAGCTGCAGACCATACGGAAAGTCATCCTTCCGATGGCCATGCCCAATGTAATCACCGGCCTGATATTGGCGTTAGGCCGCGTGTCAGGCGAAACTGCGCCGATACTTTTCACATGCGCTGCTTACTTCCTGCCACAACTTCCCCAAAGCGTGTTCGACCAGTGCATGGCCCTGCCCTACCACCTTTACGTGCTTGCGACGAGCGGCACCGACATGGAAAAACAGATACCCATCGCTTACGGCACGGCATTGGTCTTGGTCATAATAATACTGCTGGTGAACCTCTTGGCAAACGCCATGCGCAACTATTTCCAAAACAAGCTGAAAACAAATTGACGGCACAGCATAACAACCGCAAAACCCAACAAACGACATGAATAAGATTGAAGCAAAGAACGTAGACTTCTTCTATGGGTCGTTCCACGCCCTGAAGAACATCAACATGAGCATAAAAGAAAACGAAGTGGTGGCCTTCATCGGCCCGTCTGGCTGTGGCAAGTCAACATTCCTGAGGCTTTTCAACCGCATGAACGACCTCATACCAGGCACGCGGCTTGAAGGAGAAATCGACATCGACGGCCGGAACATCTACGACCGCTCAGTAAACGTTGACGAACTGCGCAAGAACGTGGGCATGGTGTTCCAACGCCCCAACCCCTTCCCCAAGAGCATTTACGAGAACGTGGCTTACGGGTTGCGGGTGAACGGCGTGAAAGACGAGAAGTTCATCGCCGAGAGAGTTGAAAAGTCACTGCGCGGCGCGGCTCTCTGGGACGAGGTGAAAGACAAGCTCAAGAAGTCGGCCTACGCCCTGTCAGGCGGACAGCAGCAACGCCTCTGCATAGCCAGGGCCATGGCCGTCGAGCCGTCGGTGCTGCTTATGGACGAACCTGCGTCAGCCCTCGACCCCATATCAACGGCAAAGGTCGAGGAACTTATCCACGAAATAAAGAAAGACTACACCATAGTGATTGTCACCCACAACATGCAACAAGCGACACGCGTGAGTGACAAGACAGCCTTCTTCTACCTCGGCCAACTTATAGAATACGACTACACAAACAAGATGTTCACGAACCCGGCCAAGGAGGAAACACAAAATTACATAACAGGACGCTTCGGATAAGCACCCGAACCTGACAAACAGACACAACTTCTTTAACCCATAACAAAAAGGACAACAATGGTAAAATTTGTTGATGACGAACTGAAAGCAATACGTACCGAGGTGCTTGACATGTGGGCACTCGTTTACGACCAGATGAAAAACGTGTGTGAAGCGATAACAACAGCCGACAAGGAGAAGGCATGGGACGTGCTGATACGCGAGAAGAGAGTAAACGCATACGAGCTTAAACTCGACTGCGACATAGAGGACTTCCTCGTGCTTTACAACCCCGTGGCGATAGACATGCGCTTCGTGCTGGCCATGCTCAAAATCAACACCGACCTTGAGCGCATAGGCGACTTCGCCGAGAACATCGCGCGCTTCATCATCAAGCAGGACGGAACCCCCATAGACGCCGAACTGATACAAAAAACAAGGTTGAAGGAAATGGCCGACCAGATGCTTGACATGCTCGCGACAGCACGCGAAGCACTTGAGAAAGAAGACATAGCCATGGCCAACAGCCTGTTCGAAAAAGACAACATCGTGGATGAAATCAACGCCGGAGCCACGGCCGCATTGGCCGAATACATTGCGGCAAATCCCGACAAGGCCGCATTCTGCCTTGACTTCAAGGGAGTGTTCCTGCGCTTGGAGCGCGCCGGCGACCACATCACCAACCTGGCCGAGGAAATCGTGTTCTACATCGACGCCGTGGTGCTGAAGCATTCGTCAGACAAAAACAACACCGAACAGGCCATGTTCAGGAAGATGAAAGAAGGAGACGAATAACACATTGATACACAATGTGTTACAAAAGGCCGTCTTTTAAAATTCAAAAGACGGCCTTTTATCGTGCGGTTGGCCATGTTTCGCATCATGAAACATGGCCAACCGCACGGCATAGGCAGACAAGCCATGGCGCAAAATAATCATTCACAAAAACCTAAAAAGACATTATTATTTTGCTTTTCAACCGAATTGCATTACCTTTGCATTAGACAATCCACATCTGTAACACTTTTAAAACAACATATTATGAACACATACAAGATACAGACAAACGCTTCCGGAACAAGAAGCATGACCATAAGCGAAAACCATCTGGACACAATCAAGAAGTACGCCCTCCTGAAAAACCTCATAGACAGCAACGGCATAGTGGACGAAACCGTGCTTGACAAGCTGAAACTCAACGTAAGGTCGATGCTCGAGTCATGCCCCGAGACTGACAAGGAGTTGCTTGACCTCTGCCTGGACGTGATTTACAATAACAACATGAAGGCTTTCGGCCTGAACCAATTGATAACTTTATACACGAAATGGGAGAAAGAAAGCAGCTCGTCAACGGAAGAATAAGCGGACAAGGCGACACACGCCGCGATGCCGACAGGCTGCCGCTGAAAGCCTGGCTGCCTACGACGAAGAAGGAAGTCGAGCAGCGTGGCTGGGACGAACTTGACGTAATCCTCTTCTCAGGCGACGCCTACGTTGACCACCCCTCGTTCGGCGCGGCCGTCATCGGGCGCACCCTTGAGGCCCAAGGGCTGCGCGTGGCCATCGTGCCGCAGCCTGACTGGCACGGCGACTACCGTGACTTCAAGAAGCTTGGGCGGCCAAGGATGTTCTTCGGCATCGCCCCGGGCTGCATGGACTCGATGGTGAACAAGTACACCGCCAACCGCCGCCTGCGCTCGGAAGACGCATACAGCCCCGACGGCCGGCACGACTGCCGCCCTGAGTACCCCACGATAGTGTACAGCAAGATATTGAGGCAGCTTTTCCCTGACGTGCCCATCATCCTCGGCGGCATAGAAGCATCGCTGAGAAGGCTCACCCATTATGACTATTGGAAGGACGAACTGAAGAAATGCGTCCTGTTAGACTCGGGCGCGGACATGATAATCTACGGCATGGGCGAGAAGCCCGTAACCGCCTTGTGCGATGAAATGGCAAAAGGCAAACATGTCAACGAAATCCACGACATACCGCAAACGGTATATGTCTGCCGCGAAAACGACATCCCTGGCGGAATAACCGACGGCGACATCATACTCCATTCACATGAAGAATGCCTGCGCGACAAGAAGGCGCAAGCCGAGAACTTCAGGCACATAGAGGAAGAATCGAACATGCTGCACGCACACCGCCTGCTGCAAGAGACCGACGGGCGGTGGGTTGTGGTCAACCCTCCGTATCCGCCAATGACGACAGAGGAGGTTGACAGATGCTATGACCTGCCTTACACAAGGATGCCGCACCCGAAATACCGGGGCAAACGCATACCGGCATACGACATGATAAAACACTCGGTAAACATCCATAGGGGATGCTTCGGGGGGTGTGCGTTCTGCACTATCAGCGCGCACCAGGGCAAGTTCATTGCCTCAAGGAGCAAGCAAAGCATCCTGAACGAGGTGAAAAAAATCATCGCCATGCCCGACTTCAAAGGCTATATAAGCGACCTCGGAGGTCCGTCGGCCAACATGTACGGCATGTCAGGCAAGGACAAAAGCATCTGCGCACGATGCAAACGCCCTTCGTGCATAAACCCGAAAGTCTGCCCTAACCTCAATACAGACCACAGCAAGCTATTGGAAATATACAGAGCCGTTGACGCCCTGCCTGGCATCAAGAAGAGTTTCATCGGCAGCGGTGTGCGCTATGACCTGCTGTTGCACAAGAGCGGAGACGAGAAGTGTGACAAGGCGGCAAGGGAATACACCCGTGAACTCATACGCAACCACGTAAGCGGACGGCTGAAAGTCGCCCCGGAACACACCTCTGACAATGTCCTGAAACTGATGCGCAAGCCGCCGTTCAAGCAGTTTGAGGAGTTCAAAAAGATATTCGACGAAATAAACACACGTGACAACCTGAGGCAGCAGATAATACCTTATTTCATCAGCAGCCATCCGGGATGCCGCGAAGAGGACATGGCCGAACTGGCCGTGATTACGAAAGGTCTGGACTTCCACCTCGAACAAGTGCAAGACTTCACCCCCACCCCGATGACCGTAAGCACCGAAACATGGTACACCGGCTTTGACCCTTACACGCTGCAACCGGTATATTCCGCCAAGACCCAGCGCGAGAAACTTGCGCAAAGGCAATTCTTCTTCTGGTACAAACCCGAGGAACGGCGCAACATAGAGCGCGAACTTAACCGCATAGGGCGGCCTGACCTTATAAGGGAACTGTATTCAGGCACAAACATCCACCATAAGACCAACGACAAGAATGACCATAATAGAACAAAACGTCACGGGCAAGACAAGCCAAGAGAAATGCGAAGACGGAATAGAGGCTAATGACCGCTTCATCGCCGCGATAGACGGCAGCACGAGCAAGGCCGTCACCAAAATGTCAGAAGGCATGTCGAACGGACGCTATTGCATGGAACTTGTAAAAGACTTCATAACGTCAATGCCGGCTGACATTGACGCTTACGGCTTTTGCGAGGGCATTACAAGACGGGTGCGCGCCGTGTATGACGAACTGGAAATCGACATGAACCTGCTGAAAAGCAATCCTGCCGAGAGGATGGCGGCGAGTGCCGTGGTCTATTCAACATACCGCAAGCAAATCTGGATGATAGGCGACTGCCAATGCATAGCCGACGGAACTTACCACGACAATGCAAAACCACAGGAAAAAACTCTTGCGGAGAAGCGTGCTTCATTCCTTACGCAAAACATCGGGAATGGGCTGACAGCGGAAGAAGTGCAGACACACGACCCCGGAAGAGATTTCATTCTAAACGAACTCATTGAAGGATGCAAAGGGCAAAACATCACATATTCAGTAATCGACGGTTTCGACATACCTCTTGACAAAATCAAAATCATCGGTGTGGAACACCCCGAACAAGGCATCATCCTTGCGTCAGACGGATATCCGTTCCTTGGCGACAGCCTGCAAGAAAGCGAGGAAGCCTTGAAAAAACAACTTGAAGACGACCCGCTGTGCATAAACTCATTCAAGGCGACAAAAGGGCTGATGAGGGGCAACAAGTCCTTTGACGACAGGTGTTATGTCAAGTTTTACGATTAAGGGGCTATCACAATCGTCTTAAACCAGTCTTTAAGTACGCCACGGTATTGCCCCTGCGAATCACTGACAAGCACCAACACCTGGCTGCCGTCAGCAAGTTTCGGACCAAGGCACATTCCTTCATAATTGGCCAAAGACCGCCCGAACAACGTCAACTTGGTTTCAAACGAACATATAAGACGCTTTGGAAGAAACTTGGTTTCAGCCGTAACGGGTGCGTCTAACGGCATGGCGCAATCATCATCGAGCCTTATCTCGTATAGTTTGCACTTCACAAACGCCCCCAACTTCATCTTCGGGACAAAGAACTCACGTTCCAATACAAGCAGACGGCCATCGTCCAACGCCACGATTTCACTCACACCCATCGCATATTGGGCGGGGGTTGACTTAGCTTCAGGCACATCCATGCGGTAAGCATATTGCCGTTTGGGCAACAAGTCATCACCAAACGACTGCAACCTAAGCACATTCCGAACACTGTCAGACGGCATTGCACGCTTCCCGTCACAAGCCAGCGTACTCTCATTCATCGTCCAAAACAGCCCAGCACTTGCGTCATAAGCCAACGATTCAAACCCGTAATTGCCCATGCCAGTCTTATATATGCCAGGAATGGCAAGCTTACGTCCCGTAAGACGCCCCTTTTCGTCATACTCCAAGATTGAAGCGTCAGCCTCGCGGCAAATGAAAAACGACCTGGACGACGGACGATAAACAATGCCTTCACAATCACCACCACGCAAACTGTCACCCATAAAAGCCTCTTGCCTGACATCTGAAATCTCGCCTGTCACCGAGTCAATGTCTATCGTGAATACAAAGAACCCGTCATTCAATGACTTATCCGACACAACAGCGTACCTATTGTCACGGATATGAGCTATACCACTGTAATCACCAGCCGGTACTGACCTTGGAAACGACTTCTGCTTGCATTCCTTCACCACCCTTGTCTGCGCATGGCAAACGTGCGATGCCGACAAGAAGAAACACAATGACAACAATATTTTATATCCCATTGGCAAACAAGAAATAAAAAAAAGGGAATATGTCAACACGTGACATAATCCCTCTTGAACGTCGGGGCGACAGGATTCGAACCTGCGACCACCTGGTCCCAAACCAGGCGCGCTACCGGGCTGCGCTACACCCCGAAGAGCTTTTCATCTTGACAAGCGGGTGCAAAAGTACTACTTTTAGCCCTAACTTGCAAGTTTTTGCCCGTTTATTTGATGATATTCTGCTCTTTGAATATCTTTTTCAACGCCTCAACTCCACGCTCCACTTGCTCTTTTGTGTGTGTAGCCATCAAGGCGAACCTTACCAACGTATCCTGTGGCGCACAAGCAGGAGGTATCACCGGGTTGATGAACACACCGGCATCGAAGGCCAATTTGGTTACAAGGAAAGTCTTGTCAACGTCACGCACATACAAAGGAATGATAGGACTTTCGGTGTCTCCTATCTCAAATCCTTCCTCCTTGAAACGGCGCAAAGCGTAATGCGTCACATCCCAAAGGCGTTCTATCCTCTCAGGCTCGCTCTTGATTATATGCAAAGCCTCCATTGCGGCAGCCGTTGCGGCAGGAGTATTTGACGCGCTGAATATGTATGTACGGCACGTATGGCGCAAGTAGTTCAACGTATCCTTGTCACCTGCTATGAAACCGCCGATGCTCGCCAAGCTCTTGGAGAACGTTCCCATTATCAAGTCAACGTCATCGGTCACGCCGAAATGGTCGCACACGCCGCGGCCGTCCTTGCCGAACACGCCAAGCCCATGCGCCTCGTCAACCATCAATGACGCGTTGTATTTCTTCTTCAGGCGTACTATCTCAGGCAGGTTGGCCAAATCGCCCTCCATCGAGAACACTCCGTCAACCACAATCAGCTTGACTGACTCGGGGCGGCACTTCTGCAACTGCTTCTCCAAGTCTTCCATGTCGTTGTGCTTGTATTTCAAGCACGTCGCAAACGACAAGCGGCGACCGTCTACGATGCTGGCATGGTCACGGTCGTCACATATTATATAATCCTCACGGCCACAAACAACAGCCAGCACACCTGCGTTGACAGAAAAGCCCGTTGAAAAACACAAAGCGTCTTCCTTATGCTCAAATTCGGCCAGCTCTTTCTCCAATTGCACATGCAAGTCAAGGGTCCCGTTCAGGAAACGGCTTCCCGCACATCCCGTGCCATACTTGTCAAGAGCGGCCTTTGCCGCAGCCTCGACACGCTCGTCACCCGTCAACCCCGTATAGGCATTTGAACCAAACATCAGCACCTTGTGCCCTTCCATCTGCACTTCTGTGCCCTGCTTGCCGGTTATCTCGCGGAAATAAGGGTATACGCCAGCCTCCATGAACTTTTGAGGCTCGCGGTAATTCTTGTATTTCTCTTGTAACAGTCCCATAATTTAATTAGGTTATAACCGGCAGTCAGCCAGACACGCCAATGCGCTTGTACGTGCCGCCGGGATTTTCAGGCTGCAAAGATACAAAAAAATGCGGAAACACTGATTAAAAAGGACGAAAAGTGACCCAAAAGAGCAAATATTGGCACAGCGTAAACGCAATTATACCAATTATTATTATTTTTGCAACATCATGACCGCACGTAAGAAAATAATTTTCATAATGAACCCGGCGTCAGGCACGTCGAGCAAAGCCGGGATGCCAAAGATTATAGAGAGCGTGATAGACAAGAGCCTCTATGATTTCTCCATTGCCGAAACCCGCTATAGCGGCCATGCCTGCGAGATTGCCGCCGAAGCGGCCAGCGAGGGGGCTTTCGCGGTTGTAGCCGTAGGAGGCGACGGCACAGTCAACGAAGTCGGACGGGCAGTGGCCGGTTCGCAAACGGCGTTGGGCATCATCCCATGCGGTTCCGGCAACGGTCTGGCACGCCACTTGATGCTGCCGATGGACGCGCGCAAGGCCTTGGCGGTAATCAACGCGGGGGTCGTACATGCCTTGGATTACGGCATAATCAACGGAAAACCGTTCTTTTGCACATGCGGAATGGGCTTCGACGCATTCATAAGCATGAAGTTTGCGGAAGCAGGAAAGCGCGGCCCGGCCACATACCTGGAGAACATCCTGCGCGAAGGGCTGCGCTACAGGCCGGAGATTTACGAAATAACGGCCGACAGCGGCAATACGTCAACAAGCCGCGCGTTCCTCATATCATGCGCCAACGCGTCACAATACGGCAACAACGCCTACATAGCCCCAGCCGCCTCGATGAACGACGGCCTGTTGGACGTGACAATAATGGAGCCGTTCGACATGATAGAAGCTCCGCAGTTGAGCATCGACATGTTCAACAAGACACTTGACAAGAACCCCAGGATAAAGACATTCAAGACCCAGAACCTGCACGTCAAGCGACAATCGCCAGGCTTGATTCACTTTGACGGCGACCCGGTAATGGACTCGGCCGACGTTGACATATCGGTAGTAAAAGCGGGAGTGAACGTCATCGTCAATTCGCGCGCACGCAAAAGCCGACGCCGCCCGCTGCCTGTGCAGACAGCTTTCAGCGTATTCTTCAACGACATTATCGCCACATTGACCGACAAGCACGAGGCAAACAAGAAACGACCTGAATGACAACACATTACAAAAGGCCATGTTCCGCATTGCGGAACATGGCCTTTTGCCGTATAAAAAGCGGCCTTTTACAATCCGATATGCCGCAAGTCGTAAAACGACAGCAAAACATCTATGATTATGCAAAACGCCGACGACTAACCCTCATGCCCGTCATCAACCGCCGTCCCGACAGACTGCTCTATGAAATAACGCGGCCTGGCTTTCGCCTCCATGTAGATTTTGCCTATGTACTCGCCAACCACGCCAAGCGCAAGAAGCACCGCACCACCTATGAACCACAGCGAAACGAGAAGCGACGTCCACCCGGCAATGGTCCTGCCGGCGCAATACTCGGCCACGGCGTAAATGATTACGCCAAGCGATACGATTATAAATGCGAAACCAAGCCAAGTAATGATGCGCAACGGACGCATGGAGAACGACGTTATGCCGTCGATGGCGAAATTGAGCATGCGCTTCAACGGGTATTTAGACTCTCCCGCAAATCTTGCGCGGCGGTCATAATATACATAAGCTGAGGGGAAACCCATCTGCGCCACCATGCCCCTCAGGAATAGATTCCGCTCACCATACTGCATCAGGGCGCGCAACGTGCGCCGGCTCATCAGGCGGTAATCGGCATGATTATAGACAACACCTGCACCGAGCGCGTTCATCAGGCGGTAGAACGCTTGCGCCGTAGTACGCTTGAACCACGTGTCAGTAGTGCGCTCGCGACGCACTCCGTATACGATGTCAGCCCCTCCCTTGTAAAGACGCACCATGTCAATGATTGCCTGTTCATCGTCCTGCAAGTCAGCGTCAATCGACACTGCGGCGTCAACGTTGGCGGCAGCCCATTCAAGACCAGCCCACAAAGCACGCTGGTGTCCGCGGTTGTGGGCGAGCTTCAGGCCGCCAACATCGGTGCGCTCTGCCGCGTAACGCGAAATCAAAGTCCAAGTGTTGTCACTGCTTCCGTCATCGACATAAAGCACTGTGCCGCTACTGATGAGCCGTTCGCTCACCAAGCGTTTTATCACAGCCGTCAACCTCTGTGTGGTTTCGGGCAAAACGGCTTCTTCATTATAACATGGTACTACTATCGCAAGTTTCATATCTGTATGCATTTATGCTGTCCTGCGGCTATCAGGCGTTGCGGCTGCACCAAAAGTCATTGGCCAAATCACACAGCACAACCCAATAACCAAATAAAAATAATCATCTTGAAATTCGTCAGTCTCCATTCAAACGGCATGGCATTATCACGCCGCCATCCTATCAAAATAGCTGTCACTATTTGCCAGCCCCATTGTTTACCACGTAATACAACTTGTACATTTGCCGTGTATCACAACTTTTGTGGTTGAAATCCTCAACCTCCTTGACCGCATATTGAGGATACAGCGTGCCAAACACGGCCATGTCCTTGTCGGCAGACAGCAAGTAACAGCGGTCTGGCCGCCCTATGGCGAAAGGCACGAAACGGTCTCCCGTATAAAAGTCAACGGTGTACGGACGCACGATGTTGGCCTTTTCCTCATTCGCCCGGTAATGATACAACTTACCTTCGGGCTGTATTTCATTTATACGTTCCGCCACACGCTTGTCTGAACGGTAATTGAGCGCGGCCGGGGCGTACAACCCGTCAACAGCAAACAACACCGACAGCACGATTGCCGTGACTGCAACCATTCTTTCAAACTCACCCTTGCGCCTGAAGAAATGGAACACCGCAACAGCCGCTATTGGCGCAACAATGGCAAGACAGCCTATCAAACTAATCGGCGATGAGCCCATGGCGCGCAGCATTGCGATGTTGTCAGCCGCATGCTTGCCGCTGAATATGCTTTCAGGCACAACGCCTGCACGTATGGCGAAAAACAAAGCCAAGGCCGCTACGGCTATTCCTCCAAGCGTATAGGCAAAGGCATGCACAACCTTATGATGGCTGCGCATGAGGACTATCATATATTCAACAATGAAATATGCGATGAACGGGTATATCGGCAACAGGTAGACGCTGCGCTTGCTGCTCGGGACGCAATAGAACAAGAATATGAAAACAATTGAAACCAGCGAGTAAAGCCTATACCCTTTTTCGTCCTTGATGTAACGTTTAAGGCGGACACGCCAACTGTGCGGATAAAACAGCGGTGTCTTGCGCCTATATACGAAAATGGACATTACGATTAGCAACGTGTAAGGAACATACCCGGCTATGACCGTAACCACATTGTACCACCACGGGTTTTCATGCGATGAATACGACATCCGCCCTGTAAAGCGAAGCACATTCTCCTCATAAACCAAGTCCAAGAACTCCTTTCCGCCATAATCATACGCAAAGAGATACCATACGAACGGGAGAATCAGCGCGCATAGGGCATAAAGCGGCAGTTTCCACAACAGCTCCTTAAACGCCCCCATACGCAAACCGTAAATGAAAACAACCGCAGACGGCAATATCACACCTACAGGTCCTTTTGACAATACGGCGACACTCATGCACAATATTGCCTCAAAGGGGATGCCGCGGAAACGTTTTTCAGCCCAAATGAAATAACCAAGCAAAGCCCCGACAATGCCCGCCGTGGTCAACATGTCAACACGGCAGTTTGTCCCGGCACGGTGAACCTCAAACGAACCAAGCATGACAAACACAACCAACAAGGCCGTCTTCGGCGACACACGGTGGGCGAAGAAACGATATACGGCCACCGTCATCGCCGTAAGGGCCACCGCGGAAGGCAGACGAGAGGTAAACTCTGTCACATGCCCGACAGGCAACGAGAACAACGCTATCAGCCAATGGAACAATGGCGGCTTATAAGCCATGTCCACGCCGTTGTTTATCGGCAATATGAAATTGCCTTCATTCAGCATCGACAAGGCCACGACCGCCTCGCGCGGTTCGCCTTTCGTATTGAACAGCGTTTCACCAAGGCATACCATCAACGACAATACACATACGCCGATGACAATCATGGTATGCTTATTGCTTACCTTTATTACCATTGCAGCTTAACTTTTAGTTGAGTTTTAGCGACTGCAAATGTAGCAAATTAATCTGGTTTTATGCGCCGCACTTGCATTATTTTTCATGAAAAGGCCTTTTCAGACAAACACGGCAAGGGCGCATGGCATGTCAGGCAAGCGCATCAGCCACAACTGACGCAGGCTTTGCACGACATGGCATGCGCCCTTGCAAATCCCGTTTAACTACAAGTCCGTTTACGGCTTATTTGGTTACGCGGAACCAGTCTGCGTCTATCCAGCCACGATTGGACTTTCCTGCCGGTTCTGCCGCGACGAAACCTATCTTCGCCCCAATCCATTTTCCCTCACGCATGGTGAACTCCTTGCCTGCATCCTTGTATTTCTTACCGTCCAAACTGTACGAGAAGCGGCACTTGCCGCCGTCCACTTTCATGCGCAGGTAGATGTCCTCATGCACGCCCGGCTGATAGTCTATAGTGTCAACCTCGGTCGGGTCAAGCGTGGCTATCACTTCAACAACCTCGGGCTTGCCCTTGTCGGCCTTGAGACACGTAAGCCTTTGCAACTGGAACTTGTCCCCTACGCGCCTTACCACGAGCGCGGAATAGTCAAGCCCCATCATTATCACGCCGCCAAACTGGTTTTGGTCCTTTGACGTAAAACGCAGTTTCGCCGTTGCCGTAAACTTGTCCGCAGGGGTTTTCTGAAGCATGAGATTGGGCACTTCCCACAGGTTCGCGTAGTTTTCGCTCAGCTTGTGTGTGTACACCCTGAATGTCCCGAATGCCGTCGGCATGCCGAATGTCTGGTCATAGTTGGCGTGCCACTGCCACTGCTTGCCTATGAAAGGCGAATTGAACTCATCACTCTCAACGGGGTTTTGCACCTGCACCTTGGCCGAAGTCTTTGGCTTGCGGTATGCCGTGACAGGCTCGCCGCAATAGTCGCCGTCCTTGTCAACACCCATTACCGGCCAGTTGTCTTTCCATGTGACAGGTTGCAGATGCACAACGCGGCCATAACACCCCTTGTCCTGGAAATGCAGGAACCAGTCTTCACCGAAAGCCGTATGCACCCAAGCTCCCTGGTGAGGGCCGTTAACCTTGCTCTTGCCCTGCGCCAGCACGGTTTTACTCTCATAAGGGCCGTAAACGCTCTTGGAGCGCATGGCGACCTGAAATCCCGTCGGCACTCCGCCGGCAGGGAACATTATCCAATACCACCCGTCACGCTTGTAGAACTTGGGTCCTTCGGCCGTGCGGCAAGGCGTGCCGTTGCCGTCGAACACAATCACGGGCTCGCCTATCGCCTTTGTTCCGTCAGCCGAAAGCTCACGCACCACGATGACCGAAGCGAACCGTGAACGGCTGTTCGCGTATGCGTAAGTCAGATAGCAACGCCCGTCTTCGTCCCAAAGCGGCGTGGTGTCAATCATTCCCTTGCCCTCTATCACACACAAGGGTTTGCTCCATTCGCCGGCAGGGTCTTTCGTTTTCACCATCATCACGCCATGGTCAGGGTCGCCCCAATAGATGTAAAACTCACCGTTGTGGTAGCGTATGCTCGGAGCCCACACGCCGTTGCCGTGCGAAGGGCGGTCAAACTCTTCACGAGGATATTGCACTTTAAGGGCGTGTCCTATTATCTCCCAGTTCACAAGGTCCTTTGAATGGAGTACAGGCAATCCCGGTATGCAGTTGAACGAACTTGCCGTAAGATAATAATCCTCACCCACGACGCATGCGTCTGGGTCGCTGTAATCGGCATTAATCACAGGATTAGTATAAGTGCCGTCGCCATTGTCGGGGCACCACACCTCAGACCTGTATTGAGCGCATGCCACCATCGGCAGCAACGCCAAGGCCAATAATATCTTCTTCCTCATGTTTTTGTTTGTTTTAGCGGTTGTTTTATTTGTCAATATTAAACTCAGTTCTTTCTCCATTTACTTGCAGGCGTGCGGCAAACCGTCAGTACACCTTGACAAAACAATTCTCAAGGGCGTCTATCTTCAGCCTGAAATTCACGTCATGCACTATGCGCATCAGCCTGACAGGGTCGGCCGGAGTTGCCGTTATGGAATTGGCCACGTGCCCCATGGTGCGCCTCAAATTGACTTCCACACACGGATGTAGCAGGAAACCGTCGCTTCCTGCACGCGACACTACCATCATGTCAACGCCCAACGGACCTCGGTAAGCCTTGTATTCAGTCTGCCGGAAGCATCTTTCCAGCCTGCGCCTCACTTCATCCAACAGAACCATCGGTATATAACGGCTTACCATACGCTCCTTTTCCTCTTCCGTAGCGACAACGTTGCCTACGTAAGAAGTATTGTTCGTCTCAAACACCGACAGTCCGCAATACTCAACATTGCCGCTACCGTCGGCACGGAACTCCATCGCAAAGTCTTTCACCTTCCTGTAATACGGCTCAACCATGACGCCGCCCTGACGCTCGACGACCTTGCGCGCCCAAGCCTCCAACGGCTCTCGATGGCGTGCGTTGGCGTATCTCACGCCGCGCCCGCTGCTGCTCCACGGAGCTTTCAGCACAATCTGGGCGTCAGCCGACAACAGCCGGCTTATCTCGCCCACGTCCGTGCAACAACGGCTCTCGCCGCACGTGGCATCGGCGATGCCATCGCGAAGCATGGCCAAAAGGCCGACGGCCTGCCGGCGGTCAGACAGACGCCTAAGCGTGTCCAAGCTGTCACTATCCGGCATGACATCCCCCACCACGCCCGCGTCAAGCAACTGGCGGCGCACCACCTTGTCCCAACCCCACGGCTCAACGCCAGTGAACACCAGCTTGCCGGCATCGCAAGGCGAGACAAACAGCACGTCGGCATGGCGGCAGCCTGACTTTGACAACGCTTTCAGCGCGAACAGCACGTCGTCAACCATAACCGCGTCGCCGTCGTCAGCCCACAACGCGGGCAAAAAGCCCATATTCGTCTTCAGTTCCTGTATGACATGCGGCAACGTCATATGCTCCTTGCCGCAAGCCAAGGCCATGTCATGCTCAGGATTAAATATATGCAACTTCACTGCAAAAGGACATTAATTATTGATTGCCGTGCAAAGATAACGCAAAAAATCTGTATAATAAAATATAATGTGTATTTTTAGATTTCGGGAAACAGCCTTGCAAACAACCCGCACCCTCACGCCATCGGCCCTGCCGAAAAAACGTACGCTTTCCCAAAGGCCGTCTTTCACCGTCCAAGAAGCCATCTTTCAAGCCCCCGAAGACCACCTTCTGCAAGCTGAAAGACGGCCTTTCGCAACACGCCCGAAACAATTGGGAACAACAGCCGTCAAGAACCCGCCCGGCAATGTTTGGCTTCAGCACGTCCACACGGCATTCAGGCCGATTTTTCAAAGCCTGGCATTAGCAGACCAACGGCTTTGCCCAAACGGGCGACACTCAGGTACACACGCCATGACTTATTATAAAAATAGGTAAAAAAACTCCACTTTTTGCCATGCATGGTTTGCAAATCAAGAATAAAATAGTATCTTTGCGCATCAAAACAAATTAAAAAGAATGGAAGCTTTCTTTCGCACCCATACTTACTTAGTGGAACACACCAATGCCAAGGTGCGCCGAATGCTTATGGACGAAATCAACTGGAACGACAGGATGATAGGCATAAAGGGCACAAGAGGCGTGGGCAAGACAACGTTCCTGCTGCAATATGCGAAAGAAAACTACGCCCCGAATGACCGCCGCTGCCTGTACGTGAACATGAACAACTTTTACTTCCAAGGGCGCGGCATTGCCGACTTTGCGGGGGAATTTTACAACAACGGCGGCAAAGTGCTGCTCATAGACCAGGTGTTCAAGGAGCCGAACTGGAGCAAGGAGCTGCGCCTCTGCCATGACAAATACCCGGAGCTGAAAATCGTCTTCACGGGAAGCAGCGTGATGCGCCTGAAAGAAGAGAACCCCGAACTCAACGGCATCGTCAAGAGCTACAACCTCAGGGGCTTCTCGTTCAGGGAATTCCTGAACCTTACATGTTCGACAAACTTCAAGGCATACACGCTTGACGAGATACTGCGTGAACACGAACACATAACACGACAAATACTGCCTGAAATTTCTCCGAACAAATATTTTCCATTATATTTGCACCATGGTTTCTATCCGTTCTTCTTGGAAAACCGCAATTTCTCGGAAAACCTGCTCAAGACGATGAACATGATGACCGAGGTGGACATACTGCTAATCAAACAAATCGAACTGAAATACCTGGCGAAAATAAAAAAACTGTTCTACCTGCTCGCACTTGACGGCCCCAAGGCACCGAACGTCAGCCAATTGGCCAACGACATCGAGACAAGCCGCGCGACAGTGATGAACTACATAAAATACCTGGCCGAGGCACGCCTCATAAACGTAATCTACCCCGTAGGGCAAGAGTTTCCCAAGAAGCCGAGCAAGGTGATGATGCACAACCCAAACCTGATGTACGCCATCTACCCGATAAGCACGGAACGGCAGAGCGTGATGGAGACATTCTTCGTCAACACGATGTGGAAAGACCACACTGTAAACCAAGGCAACAAAGACAACTACTACATAATTGACGGCAACAGGAAGTTCAAGGTTTGCGACGCGGCAAGCGGCAACAAGACACGCATAAACCCTGACACCGTGTACGCAAGGTTCAACACCGAAGTTGGCATGGACAACCAAGTGCCACTCTGGCTTTTCGGATTTTTATATTAATCACAGATACACTAACATTAACGTTTTATTTAAAATGGCTAAAGAAAAAAAGTTTATCACTTGTGATGGAAATGAAGCAGCCGCGCACATAAGCTATATGTTTAGCGAGGTTGCAGCCATTTACCCTATCACACCGTCGTCTCCAATGGCTGAACACGTAGACGAATGGGCAGCCAAAGGACGCAAGAACCTCTTCGGACAAACCGTTTCAGTTCAGGAAATGCAGTCTGAGGGAGGAGCAGCCGGAGCCGTACACGGTTCTCTGCAGGCCGGCGCACTGACAACCACTTTCACCGCTTCACAGGGATTGCTCCTCATGATACCTAACATGTACAAAATCGCGGGCGAACTCCTGCCGTGCGTATTCGACGTTTCGGCACGCTCAATCGCCACAAACACTTTGTGCATATTCGGCGACCACTCTGACGTCTTGGCTTGCCGCCAGACCGGCTTCGCCATGCTTTGCGAAGGCTCTGTACAGGAAGTGATGGACCTTACGGCTGTCGCACACTTGGCTTCTTTGAAGACCTGCGTGCCGTTCATCAACTTCTTCGACGGTTTCCGCACATCACACGAATACCACAAAATCGAGCTTCTTGAGGAAGACGACATCGCTCCGCTGGTTGACATGGAAGACATCAAACGCTTCCGCGAGCGCGCCCTCACACCGGAACGCCCCGTTACACGCGGTACGGCGGACAACCCCGAGACATTCTTCACACGCCGCGAATCATGCAACAAGTATTATGAGAACTTGCCCGAGGTGGTTGAACATTACCTTGGCGAAATCAGCAAGATTACCGGCCGCGAGTATCACTTGTTCTCATATTACGGAGCTGACGACGCCGACAGGATTATCATCCTTATGGGTTCAGCAACAGAGGCTGCACGCGAAGCCATCGACTACCTCAACAGCAAAGGCGAGAAGGTCGGCATGATATCAGTCCACCTCTACCGTCCGTTCTCTGTAAAGCACCTGCTTGCCGCCGTTCCGGCTACAGTTAAGCGCATTGCTGTGCTTGACAGGACAAAAGAACCGGGCGCAGAAGGCGAACCGCTGTACCTCGATGTCAAGAGTGCTTACTATGATGTTGAGAACAGGCCTCTCATCGTTGGCGGCCGTTACGGCATCGGTAGCAATGACACCACCCCGGCACGCATCATCTCCGTATTCGACAACCTGAAGCTTAACGAGCCGAAAAACCACTTTACACTCGGTATCGTTGACGACGTTACATTCACGTCTCTGCCCCCGGTTGAGGAAATAGCACTCGGCGGCGATGGCATGTTCGAGGCCAAGTTCTACGGTCTTGGAGCTGACGGTACAGTGGGCGCGAACAAGAACTCTGTGAAGATTATCGGTGACAACACCAACAAACACTGCCAGGCATACTTCTCTTACGACTCTAAGAAGTCAGGCGGTTTCACATGTTCACACCTCCGTTTCGGCGACTCTCCCATCCGCAGCACATACTTGGTAAACACTCCGAACTTCGTTGCTTGCCACGTACAGGCCTACCTCAACATGTACGATGTGACCCGCGGATTGCGCAAGAACGGAACATTCCTGCTCAACACGATTTTCGACGGCGAAGAGCTTGTTAACTTCATACCGAACAAGGTTAAGCGTTATTTCGCGCAAAACAACATCACCGTTTACTACATCAACGCAACAAAGATAGCACAGGAGATAGGACTCGGCAACCGTACCAACACCATTCTCCAGAGCGCATTCTTCCGTATAACGGGCGTTATTCCAATTGACCTCGCCATAGAGCAGATGAAGAAATTCATCGTGAAGTCTTACGGAAAGAAGGGTCAGGACGTTGTTGACAAGAACTACGCAGCCGTTGACCGCGGTGGTGAATACAAACAGCTTACCGTTGACCCGGCATGGGCAAACCTGCCTGACGATGTCAAGGTTGAAGACGACGCTCCCGCATTCGTTAAAGAGCTTGTACGTCCTATCAACGCACAGGCTGGCGACTTGCTCAAGGTTTCAGACTTCACAAAGCACAACACTACGGACGGCACATGGCAGAACGGCACCGCTGCATACGAGAAGCGTGGCGTAGAAGCCTTTGTTCCGAAATGGGACGCTGAGAACTGTATCCAGTGTAACAAGTGCGCATACGTATGTCCTCACGCTGCAATACGTCCGTTCGTTCTCACAGACGAAGAGCTGAAGGGCTTCAACGGAACAACTATCGAAATGAAGGCTCCCGCCGCTATGAAGGGAATGCACTTCGTAATAGAGCCGAGCGTACTCGACTGTCTCGGATGCGGCAACTGTGCCGACGTATGCCCGGGCAACCCGAAGAAGGGCAAGGCTCTTACAATGGTTCCGTTCGCTGGAGACGATGAGGAAGCAGCACGTTGGGATTACCTCGTAAAGAACGTGAAGAGCAAGCAAGACTTGGTTGACATCAAGTCAAATGTCAAGAACTCACAGTTCGCACAGCCGTTGTTCGAGTTCTCTGGCGCATGCTCTGGCTGCGGCGAGACTCCGTACGTCAAGCTGATTTCACAACTCTTCGGCGACCGTGAGATGGTAGCCAACGCTACTGGTTGCTCTTCTATCTACTCTGCGTCAGTACCTTCAACGCCGTATTGCACAAACGACAAGGGCCATGGTCCTGCTTTCGCAAACTCATTGTTCGAGGACTTCTGCGAGTTCGGCATGGGTATGATACTTGCAGACAAGAAGATGAAAGAGCGTCTTACCATATTGCTCAACGAGGCTATCGCCAAGGACGACACACCCGCTGAATTCAAAGCCGCCGCACAAGAGTGGATTGCCGGCAAAGGAAACGTTGAGGCTTCACAGGCAGCAGCAGCCAAGCTGAAACCGCTCATCGCAGCAGGCGCAGAATCCGGATGTGAAATCTGCAAGGAACTGAAGACTCTCGACCACTATCTCGTTAAGCGCAGCCAGTGGATTATCGGTGGCGACGGTGCGTCATACGACATCGGCTACGGCGGTCTTGACCACGTTATCGCAAGCGGTGAGGACGTAAACATCCTCGTACTCGACACCGAGGTTTACTCTAACACCGGCGGCCAGTCATCAAAGGCTACTCCGCTCGGCGCGATTGCGCAGTTCGCCGCACAAGGCAAGCGCATCCGCAAGAAGGACCTCGGCCTCATGGCTACGACTTACGGCTACGTTTACGTTGCGCAAATCGCTATGGGCGCAGACAACGCACAATGCCTCAAGGCCATCCGCGAGGCAGAGGCTTACCCAGGCCCGTCACTCGTCATAGCTTACGCTCCGTGTATCAACCACGGCCTCAAGGCCAAGGGCGGCATGGGCAAGAGCCAGGCAGAAGAGGCCAAAGCCGTTGAGTGCGGATACTGGCACCTGTGGCGTTTCAACCCCGAACTGGCCGAGCAGGGCAAGAACCCGTTCACCCTCGACTCCAAGGAGCCTGACTGGAGCAAGTTCCACGACTTCCTCATGGGTGAGGTTCGTTACCTCTCTGTAAAGAAGGCTTATCCTAACGAAGCCGAGGAACTGTTCGCTGAGGCTGAGCGCATGGCCAAGCTGCGTTACAAGAGCTACGTTCGCAAGACACAAGAAGACTGGAGCGAAGAGGCTTAAAGCCGTAACTCCATTCACAACAGATAAAAGACTCCGCACACTTTTGCAGTGTGCGGAGTTTTTATTTGCCAAAACCCGCCTTACAACCAAGCACGTTTCACGCAGCAAAAGGCCATGTTTCACACGGTGAAACATGGCCTTTTGCTGCACAGTTTGCCACCTTTTGCAAACAAGGCAAAACGATGAGAGCTTGACAGCATATGCTACATGCCGTCACACAAGCCTTTGCCACCTCATTTTCCTTACATAAAAAGAAAGGACATAGAGCGAGAAAACAGCTACATACACCATCGCCAACTGCGCCAAATTAAGCCGTATGCCGTCAATGCCCGCCCCAGGCAGCGAGGCCACCCATGTTACTCCGGCGTTCATAAACGCCACAACCTTGACCAACACGGCGCACACCACAGCCTGAAACCACGGCCAGAAAAACACCAAAGCCATCAACACAACGCCGTAGAGAATGACCGTAGAAGCCGGTATGACAATAAAATTTGTCAAAATGAAATAACAAGAAAACCGCCCGAAGTAAAAAGCCACGAGGGGCGCGACACCCACCTGCGCCGCAACAGAAACCACAATCATGCCCCATACCCACCTGACGACAGGCACTTCTGCCGCCTTACGAGGCATTAGCGAGTAAAGCGGCCGATACAGCAAGATGATGAACAGCACCGACACGAACGACATCTGGAACCCGACATCGTAAAAACTGAGCGGACTACTTAAAAGAACGACAAGGGCGGCCACGGCCAACGTGTTGAGCGACATGCGGTCACGGTTGAGCAGACTGACGAAAGAATAAACCGTAAGCATGACCGCCGAGCGCACAGCCGACACTGGCAAGCCCGCCACAAACACATAAGCCCATACGGCACACACAACAAGAGCCTGTGCCACGACTGACCTGCGCCACCTGAAAAACAAGAAGCTCAGCATGGCGTAAATTATGCTGAGATGCAGCCCTGACAACGACAACACATGCAATGCGCCCGACACAGAATAATCATCGTTAAGCTGGTCAGAGATGGCCACACGCTCGCCAAGGGTCATTGCGGCCAGGACGGCATAGTCTTGACCGCCGACTCCCATGGCTTTCAGTTTGGAAAGCAAAGTGTTGCGAAACTTCAACGCGGCTATTTTCACCCGCTCCAAATATGACAAGGCTTCAAGACTGACGGGCGCGCCACGCCAATCAGTAATATATATGAACGTCGTCCCGGCGAAGCCGTGGCGTAACAAATAGCTACGATAATCAAAATCTGACGCCCAGAAATTCTGAGGCCGCTCCAAAACAGACGACACTTCCACCCCATCACCAGCCTTTAACAACTCGGCACGGCGGTCTCGGTAGAAGCTGGCACGTATTTTCAACGGGCGGCTTCGGTCAGCCAACAGCAAATCACACCTAACGGTCTTGCCCACCACGACAGGCGGACTCACTACCACGGCGGAATATTTCACTTCGCTGTCAGCAAAATCAACATCGACTCTTGACATGCTGTATGACGCAAGGCAACCGCCAAGAAACAAATTGGCAAGAAACAAACCAACAGTCTGCGCCACGCCGTTTTTCCGCAATAGAAACACAAACAAAAGCGAAACGATAAGGGCGCAAAACCAGAAATCTACCGACACAACGCCATACAGCCGCTCACCGACAACAATGCCTGCCGCGAGAAACAACACAATTCGCAACACAGGGAATAGCTGCATACGACCGTTTGTTTTCATGGCAAATAAAAATTTACGTTCAACTTACAACAAAAGCAGGCTTAGGTACGCCACACACGCAACGCATCCGCACGGCAAAACAATGCCCCTAAGCTTTTATCCTGTATCCTCCGTCAGGAGTTTTCACTATTTCAAGCGTGCCCCCGACCCACTCGGTGAAAGGTTGCTCCTCATCAAAGTGCCACCATCGGGCGACGTTCCCGTCACCGTCAAGCTCAACAACGCATTGGATTACAGCTTCACCGTCCACAATAAGCCTGTTGACAGCTATGCGCCTTGTCTTCATTTGCCTTTCCGCTTATTGTCTGACGGTTTTATTTCCGACATCTTGACAGGACGTGCGGTCATGTTCATAACCGGCAACTGTCGACCTCCCACATCAGCCGGCCGTGGCGCGCTGTCACGTCTTACTACATTGTCCGCACGCTTGACATTGGACACAGGCATGCTGCTGCCACGCATCCTGACAAGACGGATGTCGCTTACAAACATCAGGCATGAGCCTTTGTCGTCATCTTTTCGCTCGTCAAGGTAAATAAAGCCACGAACAGCCTTTATGCCATCGCCCCTAAGGTCGGAAACGGTAAGACTGTAATTCGAGTTCGGTCTTGACGACATGCGCACTGTTGTGCTTGCGACACTGTCATTTGAGAATTGCACGGCAAGAAGTGCCACACCCGACTTACGCCCTCCACGGTCAATGAAGTTGCAGTTGAAACTGAAGATAAGTCTGTCGCCTTTGTGGTATGAACTGTCAGCTTCGATGGCAAACGGCATCACATTATACGGGGCGACCGGCATGAACATCGCATGTTTTTCACCTGTCCACAAGTTTGAAGTGTCACGCGATGACTTCATGTCGCCATAACGCTGTATGTCGCTGGCCGATGCTCCCAATGCCATAGCCTCTTCCTCAAAACGCTTAGCCAATCCCTCATAGACACTGTGCAGACGGTCGGAATGGCGAGTATAATATACCAATGAAGAGTCAAACTCAGCTTGCGTAATGCCGTATTTGCTCAATACGGCTTGCCTGTAAAGCCTTGCGTTGTATGAATACACGCCGTCGTCGCCGCTACTGTTGTCGGCCATGGCGGAAGCAAGATGGAGGTCATAAAGGATGTCTTCAAACTCGTCAGGCTGAAGATACTTGCCAGGCACTTTCGGCTTGCATGAAAAAACCAAAGCCAAAAGCATCATGAATGGTATGAGACGCGACACTTTCATTTCCGGGAAAAAGATATTTGCGACAATTCCTTACGGCAAAACAGCAGAAGCAATATGACTCCCACACTGATACAAGCATCAGCGAAATTGAACACCGGGCTGAAAAATATGAATTCATCTCCACCAACCCACGGCATCCATTCAGGCCAAGTCGTGACTATGATGGGGAAATAGAACATGTCAACGACCTTCCCCATCAGGAACGGGGCATAACCTTCACCGAACGGAACAAAATAAGACACGTAATAAGGAGAAGACGCATTGAATATGAGACCATAGAACATGCAGTCAATCAAATTGCCTACGGCCCCGGCGAATACAAGTGAAAGACATACAACATAAAAGCTGCGGGCGTTACGCTTCACCTGACGGAACAGATACCAGCCCAACACACTGATGGCCAATATGCGGAAAATACTGAGGACAAGCTTGTTGACAAGCGTCATTCCATACGCCATACCATTGTTCTCAATAAAACTGATATAGAACCAATCGGTCACCTTTATGCTTTCATGCAAGCACATCCCCGTTTTGACCGACACCTTAATGACCTGGTCGATAACCAACAACGCCACGACCAGCAGCACCACCGCCAGTCCCTTCTTCTTGTATCCGTCCAATGCAAACATTCCTTTTAGGGCAAAAAAGGCAAGGAGAATACGGGCATGCCATCAAGTGCTTGCATGCGTCCCCATTCCCCTCTTGCCATATAATACATAAATGTCAATCAATGCTTACGCGCGTTTTTCGACGCCACACTCAACGTAGCATGCGGCACAACGCGAAGACGCTCCTTCGGGATAAGCTCCCCCGTCATCCTGTCTATGCCGTAAGTCTTGTTCTCTATCCTGACAAGCGCGGCTTCAAGTCCCTGGATGAACTTCTGCAAACGACTTGCCTGCTGTATCAGTTCCTCCTTAGTCTGCGTCGCACTACCTTCTTCAAGCACCTTGTATGTTGGCGAAGTGTCGTCTACGTCATTACCGTCAGCGTTCATCAGCGACTTCATCATCTGATTGTAGTCGCGCCTCGCCAACTTCAGTTTTTCATTGATGATTCCCCTGAACTCCTCAAGTTCTTCATCACTATAACGTGTTTTTTCTGCCATAATAAATAAATTTTAAAGTTAATAATCCTATACTCTATGCCTTGCTGACTTTTATCCGTATGGTCAAGTCGTCAATGCTGATTTCCTGGCCGTCATTGTCCGCCAACGTAAGGCTGTCAGCCAGCACCTGGCCTTTGACATAATCGGCAAACGAAGCCAGCGAGGCCTTGACACGGTCGTCAGGAGTTATGACGACGTTGACACGGTCAGTTATCTCAAGTCCGCAATCTTTACGCAAATTCTGTATCCTGTTTATAAGCTCACGAGCCATGCCCTCATGCAATAGGTTGTCGTCAAGCTTAACTTCCAAGGCCACGGTAAGGTTGCCGTCATTAGCCACGAGCCACCCTGGAATGTCCTCGTTGATTATCTCGACATCGCCGACATTTACCGTAACATCTTGCCCGTCAATGCACAACGGCATTTCGCCAGCCTGCTCAAAGGCCAATATCTCATCCTGGGTAAGCTCCGACATGCGGTTTGCAATGCCTTTCATCAGCTTGCCGTACTTCTTGCCCATTGTGCGGAAGTTGCACTTCACTTTCTTCACCAAGACACCTGAACCTTCGACAAACTTCAGTTCCTTGACGTTGACTTCATTCAAGACAAGCTCCTTAACCGCCTCGATGTATTTCTTCTGCGTGTCGTCCACGGCTGGTATCATCATGCACTGGAGCGGCTGACGCACCTTGATGTTTACCTTGCGGCGCAGTGCCAACACCATTGACGTAAGCTTTTGAGCCATCCTCATGCGAGCTTCCAAGTCAGAATCTATCAGACTTTCGTCAGCAACAGGGAACTTCGCAAGATGCACTGACTCCGCTTCGGCACGCCCTGTGGCGCATGTCAAGTCGATATATAGCTGGTCGGCATAGAACGGGGAGAACGGAGCGAGAAGCTTGGCAACGGTTTCAAGACAGGTGTAAAGCGTCTCATAGGCAGCCAGCTTGTCCTTTTCCATCTCCTTGCCCCAGAAGCGTTTGCGGTTCAGGCGCACATACCTGTTGCTCAAATCGTCACAAACAAAAGCGTCAATCAGTCGCCCTGCCTTGGTCGGCTCATAATCAGCAAGAGCGTTGTCAACACCCTTTATCAGCGAATTAAGCTCTGAAAGTATCCATCGGTCAATCTCCGGACGCTCGCTGACAGGGATTACTTCCTGTGAACAGTTGAAGCCGTCAACGTTGGCATACAGGCTGAAGAACGAATATGTGTTATACAATGTGCCGAAGAACTTGCGCCTAACCTCGTCAACTCCGTTGGTGTCAAACTTCAAGTTGTCCCAAGGAGAAGAGTTTGTCAGCATGTAGAAACGCACCGCATCGGCACCATACTTCTCAATGGTGTCAAACGGGTCAACAGCGTTTCCAAGACGTTTGCTCATCTTGTTACCCTTTGCGTCAAGCACAAGTCCGCTTGAAATCACGTTCTTGAACGCCACGCTGTCAAACACCATCGTCGCAATGGCATGCAGGGTGAAGAACCATCCGCGCGTCTGGTCAACGCCTTCATTGATGAAGTCAGCGGGGAACGCCGTGCGCTTGTCAACGGCATCGGCGTTTTCAAACGGATAATGTATCTGCGCATACGGCATACTGCCTGAGTCAAACCACACGTCTATCAGGTCAGTCTCACGCTTCATCGGCTTGCCAGCCTTGCTGCACAACGTGATGTTGTCAACATACGGGCGGTGAAGGTCAATCTTATCATAATTTTCCTGAGAATAGTCGCCAGGAACAAAGCCCTTGTCCTTCAACGGGTTAGACGCCATGAAGCCTGCCTCTACGCTCTTTTCTATCTCGTCATAGAGCTGCTGCAGAGAACCTATGCAGGTCTCATTGCCGTCCTCATCGCGCCAGACAGGCAGCGGAGTGCCCCAGAAGCGGCTGCGGCTTAGGTTCCAGTCGTTAAGGTTCTCAAGCCAGTTGCCGAAGCGTCCCGTACCAGTGCTTTCGGGCTTCCAGTTGATTGTCTTGTTCAGCTCAACCATCCTGTCCTTGCAAGCCGTGGAACGTATGAACCAACTGTCAAGCGGATAATAAAGTATCGGCTTGTCCGTGCGCCAGCAGTGTGGATAGTTGTGTACGTGCTTCTCTATTTTGAACGCCATGCCGCGCGCCTTCAAATCCATGCAGATGGTCACGTCAAGGGTCTCGTCCTTGTCTGTCAGGGTGTCGTCGTAGGCGTTCTTCACATAACGCCCTGAATACCTGCCCCAAGCCTCAACATTGACATGTTTCTTGACGAACTCGTCGTCAAGGTCTTCTGTCAGGTAATACTTGCCCTCGAGGTCAACTATCGGCCTCTGGTTGCCTTTCTTGTCGATAAGCACAATGGGCGGCACGCCAGCCTTCTTGGCCACGTTGGCATCGTCAGCACCGAAGTTCGGAGCGATATGCACTATGCCCGTACCGTCCTCGGTGGTGACATAATCGCCGGGGATGACACGGAACGCCCCGTCAGTCATCGGGCTTATCATCGGCAACAATTGCTCATACCTCATGCCAACGAGGTCGGCACCCTTGTAATGCGCCACTATATTATAAGGTATAACCTTGTCGCCCTTCTTGTATGACGCCAAGTCTGCGCCCTCGCCCTTCGGGTTGAAATACGACGGCACAAGAACTTCTGCCAGCACGACTGTCACAGGGTCGCCGCTGTAAGGATTGTACGTCTGCACGGCCACATAGTCGATGTCAGGGCGCACGCACAGCGCAGAGTTGGCAGCGAGCGTCCACGGCGTAGTCGTCCAAGCCAGGAAGTAGGACTTGCCCCACTCCGCCATCTCAGGCTTCGGGTCTACTATGGCGAACTGCACGGTAGCCGTGGTGTCCTTTACGTCACGGTAACAACCGGGCTGGTTAAGCTCATGGCTCGACAGGCCTGTGCCCGCCGCGGGCGAATACGGCTGTATCGTGTATCCCTTGTAAAGCAAGCCCTTGTCATAAAGCTGTTTCAAGAGCCACCAAAGGGTCTCGATGTACTTGTTGTCGTAAGTTATGTAGGGATGGTCGAGGTCAACCCAGTAGCCCATCTTCTCGGTAAGGTCGCGCCACTCGGCCGTGAACTTCATCACGTTCTCACGGCACTTTTGGTTGTAGTCCTCTACTGATATGTACTTGTCTGACTCCTTGTTGTCGATGTCGGCCTTGGTTATGCCCAGCTCTTTCTCCACGCCAAGCTCCACGGGCAGTCCGTGAGTGTCCCATCCAGCCTTGCGGTGAACCTGGTATCCCTTCATCGTCTTGTAACGGTTGAAGGTGTCTTTTATCGTGCGCGCAAGCACATGATGGATGCCCGGATGGCCGTTGGCCGAGGGAGGCCCCTCGAAGAATACGAACTGAGGACAACCCTCACGCTCGGTTATCGATTTGCGGAACACGTCGTTCTTGCTCCATTCGTCCAATATGGTCTTGTTCGTGGCGGTCAGGTCAAGACCTTTATACTCGGCAAATTTATCAGACATATCGTCAAAATTAAATTTATTATTCTACACTATTTGAGGCGCAAAGTTAAGTAAAAAAATCGGCTTTACAAAAAATTACACGAAAGTTTAAACCTATTTTCATGCGACACGCCCTCACGTGCAACCTATAAGCAAAAACGCACGTATCGGTTACAAATGCGAAAGGCCATGTTTCACGTCGCGAAACATGGCTTCCAAGCACACAAAAGGCCGCCTCTCGAAACGCGAGAGACGGCCTTTCATAAATTATTGTTTCTTGTCAGAAGTGATAGCCGAGCGTCAACAGTAGCTGGTGACGCTTGTTGTCAACCTTCACGGCATTGCTTATATTGTCGTATTCAGGCCCGTCCTCAGCCGAAGCGTAATAATTCATGAACGGACTGAAATCACCGCTCTGAACCGAATACTGGTAAGCCAAGTCGAAAGAGAACTTGGACACCGTGTAACCCACACCGCAGGTTATGCGGTTGGTTGCCTTCCAGTTGGTATAGTCTGTCGTAGAACTGTAATATGAGCCGGGCGAGTTGACCGTGCCGTCCTTGAACCCGTAGTCGTCATACATAGGCGAAACGTAGTTGTAACCTATGCGGATGGCGAGCTTGCTGTCGGGCTTGTACTCCGCGCCTATCTTGAAAGTGCTTACGCCTTTGAGCGTACGCTCCGTGTGTGAGTTCATCGCACGGTCGCCCGATGACGTCTCGTAATACTCGTCGTAATACCAGTCGTAGCCTCCGCCGGTGTTGACACGGCTGTCAAGACTGCCGTAGTCAGCGTACTCATAGACAGCCCCCACGGCAAGACTGTTGCCGAACGTCGTGCCAAGGCTTACGCCGAACTTCCACGGGGTGTACAATTTGAAATCGTAGGCTTCGCCTATCTCGCCCGAATCATACATGCCAACAGACGAGTTGTTGTACAAAGCAGTGTAATTGGACGTTGTCAGGTCATACCACGTAGGCGTAGCGACTGAGAGGCCGATGCGGAACGGCGACGCTTCAACAGGACGGAAGATTATTCCCGCCTTGACATTAAAACCAGTACCGCTTATGCGGCGTTCGTCAGCGATAGTCACGCCACCTACGCCAGTCCCATCAGCAGCCAAAAGGTTCTCGGTGTATTCGCCATAGCCTTTGTAATTGACATCGCTTATTCCGAATGTCAAACCAAGATACACACGGTCGTTGATATTGCCGCTGATGTTGAAGTCGTATTCTCCTATATAGCCGGAATTGGCTCGGTTGAGCATGTACCCGTTGGCGTTATTATAATAAAAGTCTCCGTTCTCGTCGGACAGCAACGCGTTGTAATAAAGATAATCCACTTGGCTGAAAGTATTGTTGTCGGCAATTAGCGTCCCGTTGTTTTCAAACACGTCAAACACGCCTTCAGCTCCTTTCAGGTACGAAAGCTTGTTCTGCGAAGCTCCATTCAACGCATCTGCGGCTGAAAGGATGTAGTTGAAGTTGCGGCTCTTGTGATAGTTGAAAGCGAAATTTAGGAACGAACTGCGCCCTGTGCGCCGTGAATAAACAAACCCCGCCTGGTCGAAACTGGCGTTTGTCTTGTTGCCGTCGGCAAAGCTTTTGCCTCCTTGTTGCGACACAAAGCCGAACGACACATTCACAGCCGAGTGGCGGAACAGTCCGATGCCGGCCGGATTGGTGGCGATAGTGGAGATGTCTGCGCCCAAAGCATCCATAGCTCCGCCCATGCCGACATAGCGTGCCGTGCCGTTAAGGTCTTGAGTCGCGACGTTGGCGTTCTCATAAGTCTCTTGGGCTGAAACAGATACAGCCGCAAAGGCAGAAATAAATATCAATGCAAATCGTTTCATAATCTTATTTTTTGTCAGTTTGCAAGCAACCTGCTTTTGAGCCGAAAGGCACATTTCCCTCCTATCAGCCTCAAGCTTGCCTGTCACTTGTCGCTTTGTTTTGATTTTCAATTGTTTCGATGCTATTATCTTCTTCCTCTGAAACCGCCGCCTCCGCCGCCACGGCTGCCACCAAACGAACCGCCTCCACGGAAGCTGCCACCACTACGGTTGCCGCCAAACGAGTTGTTAAACGACGGACGACTCTGCGTGTTCTGCAAAGTATTCCTGTTCGGACGATTGCCACGGAAACGGCTTCTGTTCGTATTACTGTTGTAAGAATTATTGTCGCGTGACGGATACCTTCTGCCCGTCAAGCTGTTATTGCTGCCATTATAGTTGCCGCGGTATCCCCTGAAGTTATTGCTTGCGCCGCCACGATGCCCATAAAGGCGACCGTGATTCATCGTTCCCGTAACGCCGCGATATGGGCGGTAATAAGAATACAGCGGACGATGCCACCACCAATGGCCGTACCAGCCATAATACCAAGGGTCATACCACGGGTCGTACCACCACCAACCGGCATGCCAATAAGGACTGCCATACCAGTACGGGCCGTAACCATACCATCCGTGATACCACGGGTCATACCAATAGAAGTCGTCAAAACGGCTCATTTGACGACTATAAGCATAGTCGTCTTCCGGGTTGTACGAATAATCGAAATCATCGACAAAAGCTGTATCAATAGCCAACGTGTCAATGCCAAGCGTGTCGAAATCTATCACATCGCTATACAATGAATCCGCGCTGATGCCGAAATAATCGTTTGCAAAACGTCCGCGGCGGTTGTATTCGTCAACATCCCTGACGAAAACAGGCCGTTCAACCACATACGTAACTCTCTGCTCAACGGCCTCTTTATCCTTGTCCGCCTTCTTCGGCGTGAAATACATGTCGTCTTGAGCCATGGCCAACGACGACACCATGCCGAACAAGCAGAACAACAAAACAATCCTTTTCATATTATGAACCTCCTTAATTCTTGATTTTGTCACATTTATAGCATACTGCAAAAATAACAATAAGTTTATTGCAAAAATACGGAAAAACCCTAAACAGTAATAGGTTTTCCCCTAATTTTTATACATTTGCAGAAGAATTTAACAAGTTATGAAATATATTGAAGCGACATTCACGATTACCGACCACGAAGGCAATGCAATAACAGACACGCTCATGCTGCAAACAATAAAGGACATATTGTGCGAATATGCCGGCGAAGCGGGGTTTGAAGCGTTTGAAGAACAGGCTGACGGCATTGTAGGATACGTGCAAAAACAGATGTTCAACGAGGAGATTTTATGTCAAAACATCAACGCCTTGCCGTTCGATGACGTGAAAGTGGCTTACAACCTGCGCGACGCCGAAGATAAAAACTGGAACGAGACATGGGAGGAACAGGGCTTTGAGCCCATAACAATAGAAGGCAAATGCGTAATCCACGACACTATCCACCCAGCCCATACGGAAGGCAAAGACATCACCGACGTTGTAATCGACACGAAACAGGCATTCGGAACAGGAAGTCATGAAACAACACACATGATAATCAAGGAACTGTTTGAGATGGATTTAAAAGGCAAAAGCGTACTCGACTGCGGATGCGGAACCGGCATTTTGTCAATCATATCCTCTATAAACGGCGCGAAAGACATCACTGGTTACGACATCGACGAATGGAGCGTGGAAAACACAAAGCACAATTGCATCTTAAACAATGTTGCCAACGTCAACGTATTGCATGGCGACTCAACTGTAATTTCGCCACTGAAAAAAAAGTTTGACGTCGTTATCGCAAACATCAACCGCAACATATTGCTTGCCGACATGCCAGCATTCAGGCAAGCAATGAACGACAACAGCATATTGATATTAAGCGGATTTTACACACATGACGCCCAAACGCTTATAGACAAAGCTGAAAGCATGGGGCTGAAAGAGGCTAAAAGGGACTCAGAGAATGACTGGTGCATGTTGAAATTCACACGAATAGACGGTTAATTCCCTATTGTCAGCTTGCGCAAATCATAAAAACTGCCATTGTATATATTAAAGTCCACGTATCCCCTGATGCCGGGAAGCCGCCCAGCGTCAGTGTGTTGCCAAAACTTCCATTCGCCCGTATATTCGATTTTATCCACATAGTAATGGGCTATCCAATAAGGATAGTCGTCAAAAACAGGGTCGTTCAAGTAACTCATCTTGAACTTATAATAAGTATAAATTATGGGTTTCACATGGTATTTGTCCTCAACGATGTGCAGCCACGTTAGGACATCCCGCTGGAAATCCTCCACGTCAACGTCTTTCGGCTTGTTCTCTATGTCAAGGACGGGCGGCAAATCCCCGTCTATCAGCAACACATTGTCCAAGAAGAAATACGCCTGTTCACGCGCAGAAGACTTGTTGCTCCAGAAATGATAAGCCCCGCGGATGAAGCCATGCTCACGCGCTTGGGTGAAATTCTCCTTAAACCTTGAATCCACAATGCTCGTTCCCTCAGTCGCCTTTATCAACACAAAGCGTATCGGACAGTTTTCTATCGTCGCGTCTTGCAACAAATCCCAATCAATTTCGCCTTGGTGATGGCTTATGTCTATGCCTCGTATCTCGTATCCTTCAGGATATTTGGCGTCGCCATACAGCGCGCGCCAACGGAAGCCGAACGGACCGACAAACAGATAGTAAAACAGCCAGACGTAAAACACGACGACACACAAGCCCCCAAACCACCAAGCCCGCCGAGGATGCCTACCGACAAACCTCCTGAAAAAGCTTGCATGGCTTCTGCTTGCACGTTTGCTATGTGACGCGGACTTACGTTTCGGCATGCTTACAAGGCTATTTCAAATAGGGGCGGTCTTGAACTGCCGCCCCTATTTCGTCATACAAAAACAAATTCCTTATTGTCACTCATGCTCCAGGGCAAGAGTCTTGGTCGGCTTGTCACATACTTCCGCCGGTCCCCAATATTGGATAGGCCCGGGGTAAACATAGCAAGTCTCCTTCGCCCACTTGTCCCTGTTTCTCTCCAACTCCTTGAACGGCTTGCCGTCAAGCTCGACCAAAGCCTTGCGGATAACCGGCTTCATCTCGCCATTTCGGCGTTCCATGTTCATCATCATCGTGATTGGCACGCCGCCGGCCTTCCATTCGCTTGTCGGCTTAGTTGTATCCTTGACAATAGCCATGTAGCCGGTCTTGCCATTGGCGATAAGTTGGGCGGCACTTGTGCCCAAAGCGTAACAATAGTCAGCGTCAAAGTTTGAGGGAGCCGCGCAACGGCCTTCATACCCGAAGAAATGATGCAAAGCCGCGAACTTGCCTACATACTTGCCTTCCTTCTTCCATTCAGCCAACTTGGCAGCGCACATGTCTGACAAGAGTTTCTCCGTCTCAATCAATGACACCTGTACGTTTCCGTGCGGGTCTCTGTCAAGAGACAATTGGCGAGCTACGTTGTCAGGCAATGTCGAGAACGTCTGCTTGTTCTCTTCGCTCAGGTGAGACATTATGTATTCACGCTGCGCCACGGGGTCAAGTCCCTTGTAGTCATCTCCGTGTGAAGCGAGCAAGTCGTTGAGTTCTTCTATCAGCTTGCCTATCGAAGGCACAAACTCTATCAAGCCTTCAGGCACGAGTATCACGCCGAAGTTGTTGCCTTGAGCCGCGCGGTAAGCTATCACTTCACAGATATTCTCTACGATTTGGTTGAGCGTCATGTTCTTGGCTTTCACTTCCTCGGAAACGATGCAGATGTTCGGCTGGCACTGCAGGGCGCATTCAAGGGCGATGTGGCTTGCCGAGCGTCCCATCAGCTTGATGAAATGCCAATACTTGCGAGCCGAGTTGCAGTCACGCTCGATGTTGCCGATAAGCTCTGAATAAGTCTTCGTTGCCGTGTCAAACCCGAAAGACGTTTCTATTTGGCTGTTCTTCAGGTCTCCGTCGATGGTCTTCGGGCATCCTATCACCTGCACGCCGTATTTCTTGGCTGCATAATATTCCGCCAAGACGCACGCGTTGGTGTTAGAGTCATCGCCACCTATTATAACAAGAGCCTTGATGCCAAGTTCACGAAGTATCTCGATACCTTTCTCAAACTGGTCTTCCTTTTCCAGTTTGGTACGTCCCGACCCTATCATGTCGAAGCCGCCGGTATTGCGGTATTCGTCAATAAATTCTTTTGTTATCTCCTTGTAATTATGGTCAACAAGTCCGCCGGGGCCCAATATGAAGCCATACAGTTTGTTGGCGGGGTTCATCTTCTTGATGGTGTCAAACAAGCCAGTTATCACGTTGTGGCCTCCAGGAGCTTGCCCGCCACTCAGGATAACACCTACATTCATGGCCATACCATTCTCAGCTTCGCTCGACTCAAACTCGACAATAGGCATACCGTAAGTGTTAGGGAACAAAGCCTTTATTTCGTCTTTGTTGTCAACACTCTCTGTCGGAGCCCCCTCTTTTACCTTGACAAAACCTTTTAAAGCCTCGGGCAACTTAGGCATATATGCCATCCTCGCCTCTTGCAATGCGCTTTTTTCCATAATCTTAATTTATATTTGCGATTAAATGCTGAATCCGGTCATTCCCTTCAGCACCTGCAAAAATAATAAATTTTACCGATTTGGAAAAATAAATAAAATATTTTGGAAAAAATAATATTTTTTTCGCAAAAGCATTGACGTTTGGCAATTATTTCATATATTTGTTCCAAATCCCAAATAAAACAAAAAGCTCATGGCTAACAAACGTCAATTAAAAAAGATTATAAACTATATCTGCAGTGACTTGTTCTCAGAATGCGTGGCAGCGTCATTGTACAGTGGCAACAAAAAAGTAGAAGAAGTCAATGCCATACTTGCATCAATCATCATAGTGCAGCGTAATTACATTTGCAGGGTGTCGCATCCTGAACCCGGAATGCCGCCCAAGAAATATTACCAGGACCTCAAGAAGCGGCTGAACGCGCAAATACTGGAAATAACCGACAGCATCTCGAACATCTAATGCCCAACCCGCCGATGGTGCATACAAGCCCGCCCGTACAGCAACAACGCGCAAAGCTTCATGCCGATGTGGGCCTGACGGATTTTGGCATAACCATACATGCGCCGCAAGACATGGCCTTTCGGCTTGCGAAAGGCCGTCTTTTGCGTCGCGTTTTGCCGTCTTTCGCAACGCAAAAGGCCGCATATTGAAACCCCACACCTGTGTGTCATGTTACAAAAGTTCTGCAATTGGCTGCTATACAAGAAGTTAGGTTGGAAAAAGGATGTCACCGTTGACCATCCGGACAAATACATTATATGCCTGGCTCCACATACAAGCAACGTTGACTTTCTCATCGGGCAACTATACATGCGCGCCGAAAACATGCGCGTCAACTTCCTGATGAAGAAGGAATGGTTCGTATGGCCGCTTGGCGTTTTGTTCAAGAGAATAGGCGGCATACCCGTATTGCGCAGCAAACACACGAGGATGACCGACCGCATAGCCGAAACGGCAAGGCAAGAAAAGACATTCCACCTCTGCATAACGCCCGAAGGCACAAGGTCGCTTAACCCGGAATGGAAAAAAGGATTTTACTATATCGCCATGCAAGCCGGCATACCAATCCTTTTGTACGGATTAGACTACAAGAACAAACTCATACAATGCATAAAAAGCCTGACCCCTACCGGCGACATCGACAAGGACATGGTGGAAATTAAAAGTTACTTTAAGGATTTCACAGGACGCCATCCTGAAAGATTTACAACAGGAAACTAATTATGCGAAAGAACATTTACATGGTTTTAGCCTGCACGCTGCTGCTGGCAGCATGCGGCACACACCGCCACACAATATCACCTTCCAAACAAAAACAAGAGCGCACACCCGCCAAAGAAGTAAAGAGAAACATCGAATACAAGGGACTTCCGTGGGTAGAGAACGTGTCAAGCCCGATAAGCGTCACAAAAGGCTTGCAGAACAAGCACTTGTCCGTATGGGCAAGCCACGGCAGGTATTACAATAAGAAAAAAAGCAGATGGGAGTGGCAACGCCCGAACATGTTCTGCACAACCGAAGACCTTTTCACGCAAACCATCGTAGTGCCGTACCTCATCCCGATGCTCGAAAACGCAGGGGCTACGGTTTTCACGCCACGCGAACGAGACTGGCAAAAGAACGAGACTGTGGTTGACAACGACGACAAAACCAAACTGCCGTACTACACCGAAATCAACGTTAACCGCAAATGGCGCGACGCCGGCATCAAAGGCTTTGCCGCGAGCGGCAGGCCATACAACGACACGACCAACCCTTTCAAGGAAGGCACGACGCGAATGGCCGAGGCTTCACCTGCGAGCGAATGTGAAATATCATACCAACCAAGGTTCGCCGAGGAAGGCAGATACGCCGTTTACGTAAGTTACCCGACGCATGAGAAGAGCATACCCGACGCCCATTACACCGTATATCACAAAGGACAACGCACCACGTTCAGCGTAAACCAGCGCATGGGAGGCGGCACATGGGTGTATCTCGGGACATTCGAATTCGACAAGGGATGCAACACCTCAAACCGTGTCGTGCTGACAAACGCCAGCGCATACCAGGGCGTAGTCACGGCCGACGCAGTGCGCTTCGGAGGGGGAATGGGCTTGATTGCCCGCAACGGCAAGACAAGCGGACTGCCGAAATGCCTCGAAGGGGCGCGCTATTACGCCCAATGGGCAGGCGCACCCGCAAGCGTCTACCGTGCGAAAGACGGCGCAGACGACTACAAGGAAGACATTTACGCGCGCCCGTACATGACCAACTGGCTTGCCGGCGGCTCATGCTTCTCCCCGTACAAAAGCGGACTCGGAGTGCCCATAGAGCTTTCATTGGCCGTACACAGCGATGCCGGATTCGCAAAAGACTATTCATCAATCATCGGTTCGCTGTCAATCTGCACCACAAAGGCTGGCAACGGCCTGCTCGCCTCCGGCCAGTCGCGCCGCCACGCAAAGACATTCGCCAATTACCTGCTCGACGGTATAAACCGTGACATCAGGCAGACTTACGGAAAATGGAGCAAGCGTGACCTGTATGACCGCAACTACGCCGAGACAAGATGCACCGACGTGGCGTCGGCCATAATAGAAACCATGTCGCACCAGAACTTCCCCGACATGGCCATGGGCCAAGACCCAAACTTCCGCTTCACACTCGCGCGCAGCCTGTACAAGTCAATCTTGCGCTTCAACTCGGAAATGCACGACAAGCCATACGTAGTAACTCCGCTCGCGCCTGAGAACTTCTGCGCGGATTTCCTTGTCGGCGACACGTTGTTATTAAGGTGGGACGCACAACAAGACGCCGCCGAGCCGTCAGCCACGCCCACGTCATACATCCTTTACACGGCAGCCGGGACGAGCGGATTTGACAACGGCATCCGCGTAAGCGGCACCGCCTGCAAGATAAAACTGCAACCGAACATACTGTACAACTTCCGCCTTACAGCCGTAAACGAGGGCGGAGAGAGCTTCCCGACGGAAGTTATTTCAGCGGCATACAACCCTAACGCGACAAAGACTGTACTTATAGTAAATGGCTTCTACCGCCTGTCGTCACCCGCAGTGGTCAACGATGACACACGCCAAGGCTTCGACTTCGACATCGACCCTGGCGTAGGCTACGGCAAGACCATCGGTTACAGCGGGAAGCAAATCTGCTTCGACAAGGCCGGAATAGGCAAAATCGGCGAAGGCGGATTGGGACACAGCGACAACGACCTGACCGGACGCATCATAATGGGCAACGAGTTCAATTACGTGAAAACCCACGCAGAAGCCATCATGAGCGCGAACAAGTACAACATAGTAAGCTGCTCGAAATTCGCACTCGGCAAATACATCGACGACCTTGACAAATACGGATGCATAGACCTAATCCTCGGACTGGAGAAAGACGACGGGTGGTCGCTCAGGTACTATAAGGCGTTCACACCTGCGATGCAAGCAATGCTGACAGAATATGCCCGCCGCGGCGGCAACCTCATAGTAAGCGGAGCATACGTCGGCAGCGACATGCGTGACGGAAGGGAAAGAAAATTCCTGTCAGACATCCTGCATATAACCCCTGACGGGGCAACCCGACCGGCATACAAAAACACAATCAGCGGCATGGGTACATCGTTCGACATATATACGACACTGAACGAAGAGCATTACGCCGCCACGTCAATCGACGTTATCAGCCCGCTCGCCCCAGCCTTCTGCACACTTACCGACGCTGACGGACGCTCTGTTTGCGTAGCTTACGACGGACGTGACAACCGCACGTTCACCATGGGATTCCCATTCGAGTGCATCACTTCGGCGCAAAAACGGTCGGCAATAATGCGGGGGATACTCAATTTCATATTCAAGTAAAACCTGCATTCAAAGTTTTCCCAATAAACGGGAAAGGCACTTGTAACAAGCATAAAACAACACGCGGCCTTTTGCAATGCAAAAGGCCGCGTATCACACTGTAAAAGGCAGCCTATTGTAGGATAATAGGCCTCCTTTCACATTCCAGCACATACACACTTGATTGCCAGGCACTTACGCTGACCGTGAAAATAAAAGACGACATACTGCTATTGATGCCAACGAAGAAACTGCGGGAGCTTGCCAGGCAAGCTCCCGCAGTTTTGCTATTACGCCTTTTTGGGCTTGTTACTTGTCCAAAAGGATGTTCATCATCTCACACGCGGCTTTGGCCACCGACGTACCAGGGCCGAAGATTGCGGCCACGCCGGCCTTGTAAAGGAAGTCATAGTCTTGCGCGGGGATTACGCCGCCGGCTATCACCATGATGTCCTCACGACCGAGTTTCTTCAACTCTTCGATAAGCTGCGGGATGAGCGTCTTGTGACCTGCGGCCAACGAGCTTGCGCCAACCACATGCACATCGTTTTCAACGGCCTCGCGCGCAGCCTCCGCCGGAGTCTGGAACAACGGTCCCATGTCAACGTCGAAACCGCAGTCGGCATAACCTGTCGCTACAACCTTAGCTCCACGGTCGTGTCCGTCTTGTCCCATCTTGGCGATGAAGATACGCGGACGGCGGCCTTCTTTCTTTGCGAACTCCTCTGTCAACTCGCACGCCTTGGCGAAGTCGGGGTCGCTCTTGCTCTCTGATGAATACACGCCTGATATTGTTCTGATTACTGCTTTATAACGGCCTACTACCTTTTCGCAGGCATCACTTATCTCGCCGAGGGTGCAACGAGCCTTGGCGCACTCAACGGCCAATTCGAGAAGATTGCCTTCACCTGTGCGAACGCACTCGGTCAGGGCGTCAAGAGTCTGCTGCACCTTCGCGTTGTCACGAGAAGCGCGAAGCTGTGCAAGCCCTTCCTCTTGCTCCTTGCGCACCGCAGAGTTGTCCACCTCGAGGATGTCAATCGGGTCTTCATGGTCAAGACGGTACTTGTTAGTGCCGACAATGGTCTGCGCGCCGCTGTCGATGCGGGCCTGTGTACGCGCGGCAGCTTCTTCGATACGCATCTTGGGCACACCTGTCTCGATGGCTTTCGCCATGCCGCCGAGCTTCTCTATCTCCTGGATATGCTCCCAAGCTTTGTGCGCCAACTCGTTTGTCAGGCTCTCCACATAATAAGAACCTGCCCACGGGTCAATGTGCTTGCATATCTTGGTCTCGTTCTGGATGTAAATCTGAGTGTTGCGGGCGATGCGCGCCGAGAAGTCTGTCGGCAGGGCGATGGCCTCGTCAAGGGCGTTGGTATGCAAGCTCTGGGTGTGGCCGAGAGCGGCAGTCATGGCCTCGATGCATGTACGGCCTACGTTGTTGAACGGGTCTTGCTCTGTCAATGACCAGCCAGATGTCTGGCAGTGGGTGCGCAACATGAGCGACTTCGGGTTCTTCGGGTCGAACTGCTTGATGATTTTCGCCCAAAGCATACGTGCCGCACGCATCTTTGCAACCTCCATAAAGTGGTTCATGGAGATGCCCCAGAAGAACGAGAGGCGCGGCGCGAAAGCGTCAATGTCAAGCCCGGCGTTCACTCCGGCACGCACATACTCCAAGCCGTCAGCCAAGGTGTAAGCCAGCTCGATGTCGGCCGTAGCTCCGGCTTCCTGCATGTGATAGCCTGATATTGATATTGAGTTGAACTTGGGCATGAACTTTGATGTATAAGCGAAGATGTCGCTTATTATCCTCATTGAGAACGCTGGCGGGTAGATATAAGTGTTGCGCACCATGAACTCCTTGAGGATGTCGTTCTGGATTGTTCCTGCCATCTCCTCAAGTTTCGCGCCCTGCTCAAGACCGGTCACGATATAGAACGCCATGATTGGCAGCACCGCGCCGTTCATTGTCATAGAAACAGACATCTTGTTCAATGGAATACCGTTGAACAAAACCTTCATGTTCTCCACTGAACAGATTGAAACACCGGCCTTTCCGACATCACCTATAACGCGCATGTTGTCCGGGTCGTAACCGCGGTGGGTAGGCAGGTCGAACGCAACAGACAGACCTTTCTGTCCGCTGGCGAGGTTACGGCGATAGAAAGCGTTGCTCTCCTCAGCCGTAGAGAAGCCGGCGTACTGGCGGATTGTCCACGGACGGAACGGATACATCATGCTGTACGGGCCGCGCAAGAACGGCGGCAAACCAGCCGTATAGTCAAGATGCTCCATGCCTTCAAGGTCTTCCTTGGTGTAGGCGGGCTTCACCATTATGTGTTCAGGCGTCTTCCAGTCGGGTGTGATGCCGTTGTCTTTCTGCCATGCGGCATCGTCAGCAGCCTTTATGCCTGAAAATATGTCGATGTCATTGAATTTCTTTCTCATTTTATTCCCAATTTAGCGTTATACTCTTTCAATATCTCAAGCACGTTGCAACGCACATGTATGAAGTTCTCTATGCCAGCGGCTTTCAGGTCATCCATGCAAGCCGGGGCACCGGCAACAACGAACATGGCCCTTCCGTCAAGGTATTTGAACGCCGGAACGGCATATTCCGCATACTCGTCATCGCTCGAACACAGCACTACTATGTCGGCACCGGCTTTCAGCGCGGCGTCAACACCCTCCTCGACTGTCTTGAAGCCAAGGTTGTCAACCACCTTGTAACCGGCGCAAGCGAGGAAGTTACAACTGAACTGGGCACGTGCCTGGCGCATGGCGAGGTTGCCTATGGTCAGCATGAAGGCTACAGGAGTCTTTCCGCTTTCTTCCACCTTGAGGCGCAAGTCCTCATAATCGGCGGCGAGACGGGTTGTCTCAATGGCCTTGAAAGCAGCCTCGTGGTTGTGGCCGTGGCCTTTTCCACATGAGCAAGAACACTGCGACGGACGCTTGCCGTCAGACTTTTCGGTGAAATTGGGGAACTGGTTAGTACCGAGGATGAACTCCTTGCGCTTTGCCGCAGCCTCATGACGCTTGGCGTTGGTGGCGTTGATGTCATCCTGAACCACACCTTTCTTTATAGCCTCAAGGAAGCCGCCTTCCTCTTCAACCTTCAAGAAAATCTTCCAACCCTCGTTGGCGAGAGACGTCGTAAGCTCCTCGACAAAATAGCTTCCGGCAGCGGGGTCAACCACCTTGTCGAAGTGGCTTTCCTCCTTGAGCAACAGTTGCTGGTTGCGGGCGAGACGCTCTGAGAAGTCATTGGGTGTCTCATACGCAGCGTCAAACGGCGTAACAACGATAGAATGAACTCCTGCGAGAGCCGCGCTCATGGCTTCGGTCTGCGAGCGGAGCAGGTTAACATAGCTGTCGAACAGCGTCATGTTGTACTTCGACGTCACAGCATTGACACACATCATGCACGAAGCGTCAGACTTAGGCTCGTACTGCTTCACAATCTCAGCCCAAAGCAGACGTGCGGCGCGGAACTTGGCAATCTCCATGAAGAAGTTTTCAGATATGCCAAGGTTGAAAGTCAGCTTGCTTGCGGCAAGGTCAACGTCCACGCCGGCTTCTACGAGCTGGTTCAAGTATTCATTACCCCATGCCAAAGCGTAGCCAAGCTCCTGCACGATGTACGCGCCGGCGTTGTTGAGCGACACGGCGTTGACAGAAACGCAACGGAAGCGGGGATAGTCTTTCATGGCCTCCACAATCTGCGGAGCGAAAGCGAGAATTGGCGTCACGTCGTGACCCTTCATGACGATTTTCTCCATCGGGTCCCAATCCAACGAGCCGCAGACCTTTGACTTGTCGTAGCCCTTGCCGTCAAAATAGGCAGCAAGGATACTTGCAAGCTCGACTGTGTGACGCTTGCAGGTGTTGAAGTTCACCTCTACAGCCTCGCAATCGATGCCGTCGAGCAACGTTGCCACGAACTCGGCACTAACGCAGTCGCCCGGGATTTTGAAACCCAAAGAGTCAACGCCGCGCTTGAGAATGTCGAGAGCCTTGGCGTTGGCCGCCTTGGCGTCGTCGGCGAGGATGTCCTGACGCACATACCAGCAGTTGCAGGCTTTCTTGTTGCCACGCACGTAAGGGAACTCGCCAGGCAGAGCCTCAGGTGTTTTCAGTTCCGCAACGTCCTCTTTAAGGTAAAAAGGTGGAACGTCGAAGCCTTCGTTTGTCCTCCAAACCAAACGCTTGTTGAAGTCGGCACCCTTCAAGTCAACTTGAATCTTGTCAAGCCATTCCTGCTTTGTCGGCGCCTTGAACTCGCTAAAGAGTTTTTCTTTACAGTTTGACATAAACCTATTTATTATATAAATACCTAAAAATCATCGTGGTAAACGAACAAGAACGCTTACCTCATCGTGCAAATATATAGTATTTTTCCGACACGTTTCAAAAAAACAAACATAAATTAATATTTAACCGTGAAAAATACCGTTTTAGACTTTTACGGCTTTGGCACACCTCGGTTATACAGTTTGCAACCGAACGGCAAGAATGGCATCACAATGTGTCAAACGCAAAATGTCGGGAAAATGTTGCGAAATAGGACTCCGGGAGGCCAATCCGTGCCCTTACGATGCGCCGGAGGCGGCCTTTTGCAACCTGAAAAGCCGTCATCGGGAACGCAAAACACGGCCTTTCGGAAGAGTGAAAGCCGCAAAAACCAACCTCAACTACGGCTTTTCACTACCACAAAAAGGCCTTTGCCATGGGAAAAAGGCCGCAAGAAAGACACAAAACGGACATGCGACGCTACACACTTTTGCCCAAAATCGCATAACGAATGACGTTTCAACGCGTTACAGTTGCACACGGATTTTCAATGAATTTCCGCCCAACCAAAAAACATTTGCCACCGACGCCATTCCCAATGTTAAAATGAAATGCAATAAGAAAGGGCGCAACGGCATTCATGTTGCATTTTGTCATTCACGTAAGCCCTGCCGGGCGTCACGCCGTGGCCGACAAAGGCCGTCGCATTAAGCATATTCATGAAAAATAATCGTTTAAAAATTATCGTATGACTAAGAAATTAGCTACTTTTGCACCGTCATTGAAAAACAAGTTATGGATTGGCTTATTAATTTATTTACGGACAACGACTCGGTGGCGCACATAGCCCTGCTATACGCAAGCGTCATAGCGGTCGGCGTCCTACTGGGAAAAATCAAAATCGGAGGGATATCCCTCGGTGTTACATTTGTATTGTTCGCGGGCATCGCCGCCGGCCACATCGGTTTCACGGCTACGCCAAGTGTGCTATCATTCCTGCAGGAGTTCGGGCTTATCCTGTTCGTATTCATGATAGGTTTGCAGGTCGGCCCCGGCTTCTTCGAGAGCTTCAAGCGTGGCGGAGTGACGCTCAACGCCCTGTCTGCGACGACGATTTTGCTTAACATCTTGGTGATGTTCGCTTGTTATTACATCTTCTTCGACACGTCAAACCCGCTGAACTTGCCGATGATGGTCGGCACGCTTTACGGTGCAGTGACCAACACGCCCGGTCTCGGTGCGGCCAACGAAGCGTTGGCGTCAGTGTTCAGCCACGAAAACATACCGCAAATCGCCAACGGGTACGCCTGTGCCTATCCCCTCGGAGTGCTGGGCATAATCGGCGCGACGATAGCAATACGCTACTTCTGCAAGGTAAGGCTGGAGAAAGAAGAGAACGACCTGGACGAGTCAGAGAACGAGAACGGGGCGGTGAAGCCGCACTTCCTCAACCTCGAAGTGACCAACTCTTACCTCGAAGGCAAGACGATAATCCAGGTACACAACTTCCTCAACCGCGACTTCGTATGCTCACGGTTGCTGCATGACGGCCACGTCTCAATCCCCACAGGCAACACGCAGTTCCACATAGGCGACCGCCTGTTCGTAGTCTGCGCCGAGAACGACGCCGAGGCCATCATCGCCTTCATAGGCCCTGAAGTGGAAACAGACTGGGAAAAGCAAGACGAGCCCATGGTCAGCAAGCGCATTGTAGTGACCCACCCGTCAATCAACGGAAAGACGCTCGGGCAATTGCACCTGTCAAGCGGCTTCGGCGTGAACGTCACCCGAGTGACCCGCCACGGCATGGACCTGTTCGCAAGCTCAAGCCTCGCCCTGCAAGTGGGCGACCGCATCATGGTGGTAGGCCAGGAAGGAGCGGTCAACAGGGTGGCAAATGTCATGGGCAACTCTGTCAAGAGGCTCAACGCGCCCAACATCGCAACCATCTTCATCGGCATCATCGTAGGCATCATATTCGGCAGCATACCTGTGGCCTGCCCGGGCGTGCCCGTCCCCATTAAGCTCGGCATCGCCGGCGGCCCGCTGATTATAGCCATACTCATAGGCCGCTTCGGTTACAAAGTACACCTTGTAACTTATACGACCACGAGCGCGAACATGATGTTGCGCGAGTTCGGGTTGGTGCTGTTCCTTGCCAGTGTGGGCATAAAGGCCGGAGGCGGCTTCATGGAAACAATCGTGCAAGGCGACGGTCTGAAATACGTTTACACGGGTTTCTTGATAACAGTGATACCAATCCTGATTGTCGGAACTATCGCACGCCTGAAATACAAGTTCAACTATTTCACAATCATGGGCATGATTGCCGGTACTTACACTGACCCGCCGGCACTGGCCTACGCCAACTCGGTATGCTCTAAAGAAGCTCCGGCCGTAGGATACTCTGCTGTTTATCCGCTGAGCATGTTCCTGAGGATATTCACGGCACAAATAATAGTGCTGTTCTTCTGCGGAATATAATACAAGACAGACAAGCAAGCAAGACGACAAGACGCTACAAGCCCTCTCGACCTGCTTGCTTGTTTGCATTTAATGCACACCCAAAAGCAAACACATATATGAGAAAGACTGTTTTCATGCTATTCGTCTTGCTGATGAGTTTCGCCCGGACATACGGACAAGGGGCGAGAAACATCAAGCTCAACGAAGTGCTTACGGACAACAAGACCAGCCTGCAAGACGAATACGGCAACCGAGACGCATGGCTTGAAATCACAAACGCCTCGTTCTCCACGTACAACATACGCGGCATGTACATAACAACCGACCGCCGCGTACTTGACAAGAGCCTCACCGTAGCGCAGCGCACGGCGATGATGAGCTGCATCCCTGACGGAGACAACCGTACGACCATGGGGGCACGCGAACACCTCGTGTTCTTCTTGAACGGAAGCCAAGAGCAAGGCTCACTGCACATAAGCGCGAAAGCCGAAGCCGGCAAGCCGTTATGGATAGCACTGTATGACGGCAACGGCATTGACCTTATCGACTCGATATCCGTCCCCGCATTGGCGGCCGACCAGTCATTCGCAAGAATGAAAGACGGTGCGACGCAATGGGAAGTAAAGCAACCTGACAGGGTTACGCCTGGCATAGAGAACTACGTACAGGCAAACGAGACGAAAATAGCAAAAATCAAGCGTGAAGACCCTCACGGGCTGGGCATCACCGTGCTTTCAATGGGCATAGTATTCTTCTGCCTCGCCCTGCTTTACGCATTCTTCAGGGTGCTGGGCCTGTTCATGTCACACAAGCAAGCAATCAAGAAAGCCGGAAAAATCCAGCCAATCAAGGCCGCGGTAAAGACCGGGGAAAAAATCGCCGAGACGGGACACAAGACCAAAGTCATGCTGAAAGACGGCCTGCAAACAGGCGGAATAGACAAGGAAATATACATCGCCGTCATCGCAATGGCACTCAAGCAATACGAAGACAACGTGCATGACATCGAAAGCAACATCATAACGATAAAGCCGCACCACACCAACTGGAACATTTACCAGGAGGAAACCATCATACCGTAAACAAAAGCGGTGGATGACGGAACAGGCCGTAAAGACAAACAAAGCAACGCAATAACCCAAATTTATAAAACAATGAACAAGTACCAATATAAAGTGCAAGGCGTCGATTACGACGTGGAGATAGTCAACGTTGAAGGCAACGTGGCACAAGTCAACGTGAACGGCATACCTTTTGAAGTGGAGTTGAAGCAACCCATCAACCCCGCCACCATGCCGCACAAGCCCGTAATAGCCGCACCGAAGCCACAACCGGCTGCTGAGGCCGCACCGCAAAAGGAAAAGCCGGCAGAGAATGCCCAAGCAAAAGGGATGAAGGTAACGGCACCGCTGCCTGGGACTATCACTGAAATAAAAGTGAAAGTGGGCGACGCCATCAAGGACGGCGACACCGTTGTCATCCTTGAAGCCATGAAGATGCAGAACAACATCGAAGCCGAATGCAGCGGCACGGTTACGTCCGTACTGGTAAGCAAGGGTGACACCGTCATGGAAGGCGACGCCCTGATAACTATAGGATAAAACAGCAGACAAGTGACAAGCAGACGAGCGACGAGCGACAAGTCAAATCGCCTTGTCTGCCCGTAACTGCAAACTTGTCAACTAAAAAATACAACCATGGGATTTACAGATTTCATATCAAGCAACTTCAACGAGTTCCTGACATACACCGGCTTCGCCAACGCCGAAATTGGCAACATCATAATGATTATCGCCGGGGCGTTCTTCATCTGGCTCGCCATAAAAAAAGACTTCGAGCCATTGCTCCTCGTGCCCATCGGCCTCGGCATTATCCTTGGCAACATCCCGTTCCGCGCCGACGCGGGGCTTGAAATCGGCCTTTATGAAGACAACTCCGTGCTTAACATCTTCTACCAAGGCGTCCGCCAAGGGTGGTATCCGCCGCTGGTGTTCCTCGGCATCGGGGCTATGACTGACTTCTCCGCACTAATCAGCAACCCCAAGCTGATACTTATCGGCGCGGCTGCGCAGTTCGGCATATTCGGCGCGTACATGATAGCCCTCGCCTTGGGCTTCGAGCCCAACCAGGCGGCGGGCATAGCCATCATCGGCGGTGCCGACGGGCCTACGGCCATATTCCTGTCGTCAAAGCTGTGCCCCAACCTGATGGGAGCCATCGCCGTATGCGCATACTCTTACATGGCACTTGTGCCTATCATCCAACCGCCGCTCATGCGCCTGCTCACCACGAAGAAGGAACGCCTCATCCGCATGAAGCCCGCACGCCAGGTGAGCCAGACGGAGCGCATACTCTTCCCCATCATCGGCCTTCTGCTCACAACGTTCATCGTGCCGTCGGGCCTGCCGTTGCTCGGCATGCTGTTCTTCGGCAACCTGCTGAAAGAGTCAGGCAAGACCACACGCCTCGCCAAGACGGCGGGCAGCGCGCTCAACGACATCATCGTGATGCTGCTCGGCCTGACCGTAGGCTGCTCAACGCAAGCCAGCGAGTTCCTTACGATGAAGACCATCTACATCTTCTTCCTCGGCTTCATGGCGTTCGCCATCGCCACAGCGTCAGGAGTGCTGTTTGTCAAGTTCATGAACCTGTTCTTGCCAAAGGCGAAGAAAATCAACCCCCTCATAGGCAACGCCGGAGTGAGCGCAGTGCCCATGAGCGCGCGAATATCCAACAACATCGGCCTTGAATACGACCGCCACAACTTCCTCCTCATGCACGCCATGGGACCGAACGTGGCGGGCGTCATCGGTTCCGCCGTGGCCGCCGGAGCGTTGTTGGGCTTCATGTCATAAGCAAGCAAACAACCACATGCTTCCAAGAATAGCGATAATACACCCTGACACATTGGCCGCCATCGGACTGAAGCAGATGCTGCAAGAAGTCATGCCCACCGTCGAGGTTGACTCTTTCCGCACAGTCGGCGAACTGCTTGCCGGCGGCGACGGCGGCTACATACACTATTTCGCAGCGACAGCCGCCGTGACGGACAACATGCAATTCTTCACCGAACGCCAGCGGAAGACAATCGTGCTGAGCGCGTCAGCCGGCACGACGTCACCCATCGCCGGCTTCCACAGCATCCGCACGTCCGTCCCCGAAAAGCAACTCGTCAGGTCGCTGCTCACGCTTGAGCAGACGGCCCACCACGCAGGGCGCAACCTGCCGCCGGAGCCGAGACGGCAGAACCAGTTGTCCGCGCGTGAGGCTGAAGTGATGAGCCTCATCGTAAAGGGACACATCAACAAAGAAATCGCCGACATGCTCAACATCAGCCTGCCCACCGTGATAACCCACCGCCGCAACATAATGGAGAAATTGGGGGTCAAAAGCGTATCGGCACTGACCATATACGCCGTGACGCGCGGCTATGTCGGCATCAGCGACATATAGCCAGCGCGCCAGACACCCAGGCAAGCCGCAACAGCTTGCATGCACGCACCGAGAATCAACCAGAAAACATCTTACGAACAACATGGACGAAAAACAACGCATCCTGCAGCTCCGCCAAGAGCTGAACGAGCATAACTACAAGTACTACGTACTCAACCAGCCTACCATCGGCGACCAAGAGTTCGACTTCCTCATGCACGAGCTTCAAGGGCTTGAGGCCCGCCACCCCGAAATGGCCGACCCCTCATCGCCCACCCAGCGCGTAGGCAGCGACGTCAGCAAGGAGTTCCGCCAGGTGGCCCACAAGTACCCGATGCTCTCGCTCGCCAACACGTACAGCGAGCAAGACGTGGCCGACTTCTACGACAGCGTGAAGAAAGGCCTCGGCGGCGAGGACTTTGAAATCTGCTGCGAGATGAAATACGACGGCCTGTCCATATCCCTGACTTACGTCGACGGCCGCCTCACGCAAGCTGTCACCCGCGGCGACGGCCAGCAGGGCGACGACGTCACGGCCAACGTGCGCACAATACGCTCAATCCCCCTCGCGCTAAAAGACGGCGACTGGCCCCGCGAGTTTGAAATCCGCGGCGAAATCCTGCTGCCCTGGCGCGAGTTCGAGCGGCTCAACGCCGAGCGCGAGGCCGCCGAGGAGCCGCTCTTCGCCAACCCGCGCAACGCCGCCAGCGGCACCCTGAAGAGCCTCGACCCCAAGGTGGCAGCCTCGCGGCGGCTCGACGCCTACCTCTACTACCTGCTCGGCGACGGCATCGGGGGCGACGGGCACTACGAGAACCTGATGCGCGCCCGCTCGTGGGGCTTCAAAGTCAGCGAAGGCATGCGCAAGGTGAAGACACTGCAAGAAATCTACGACTTCATAGCCTACTGGGACACGGAGCGCAAGCACCTGCCCGTGGCCACCGACGGCATCGTGCTGAAAGTAAACTCCCTGCGCCAGCAGCGCGCCCTCGGCTACACGGCCAAGAGCCCCCGCTGGGCCATCGCCTACAAGTTCAAGGCCGAGCGCGAATGCACACGGCTCAACGAAGTGACCTACCAGGTAGGCCGCACGGGGCAAGTCACCCCCGTGGCCAACATGCAGCCCGTGCAGCTCGCCGGCACAACCGTGCGCCGCGCCACGCTCAACAACGAAGACTTCATCCGCAGCCTCGACCTGCACGAGGGCGACTACGTCTACGTGGAGAAGGGCGGCGAAATCATACCTAAAATCGTAGGCGTAGACACGTCGCGCCGGCAGCCCGGAGCGCGCCCCGTGGCGTTCATCACCCGCTGCCCCGAATGCGGCGCGGAGCTTGTGCGCTACGAGGGCGAGGCCGCCCACTACTGCCCCAACGACGCCGGATGCCCCCCGCAAATCAAGGGGCGCATAGAGCATTTCATATCGCGCCGGGCCATGAACATCGACAGCCTTGGCCCCGAGACCGTTGACGATTACTACCGCCGCGGCCTCATCAGCAACGCCGCCGACCTCTACGACATCCGCGCGGAGCAAATCGACGGCGGCGGCAGCCGCCGGAAGTCGGCGCAAAGGGTCATCGACGGCATAGCCGCCTCGCGCCGAGTGCCCTTCGAGCGAGTGGTGTTCGCCCTCGGCATACGCTTCGTCGGCGAGACGTCGGCGCGTCTGCTCGCCCGCAAGTTCAAAAGCATCGACGCCTTGGCCAACGCCTCGCTGCAGGAGCTAATGGACGTTGACGGCGTCGGCGAAGCCATAGCCAAGAGCGTCATCACGTATTTCCACACCCCCGCCAATGTGGAGACAGTCAACCGCCTGCGCGCCTACGGCCTGCAGATGCGGCTCAGCGACGAGCAGATGCAAGCCCAGGGCACAAGGCTCAAGGGCAAGAGCATCGTCATCAGCGGCGTGTTCGCCCGCCACAGCCGCGACGAGTACAAGCGCATCATAGAAGAAAACGGCGGCAAGAGCGCGGGCAGCATCAGCGGCAAGACCTCATTCATACTCGCCGGCGACAACATGGGGCCCGCCAAGCTGCAGAAGGCCGAGAAGCTCGGCATACCCATCATCGACGAGGACACCTTCCTCGGGATGGTAGAATGACAGGTAGCACATCCTGCCCCAAGGGAGAGGACTTTAAAGGGCGCAAGGCTTGCAAAGTTAAATAAATCTTTGCAGGCTTTGCGTTTTTCATTCTTTTCGCTATTTTTGCAATCGGAAGGCTTATGCCTTTTGACTGTTTATTACCTTTTTGACAATGAACTATCCCTTAATATCTGAATACGTCGAGGCCGTAAAGTCGGCTGAAGACAATCTTAACGAACTTGCTTACCTGCGCCCTGTACTTGACGGCGACGGCAACCCTGTAATGTCGAGCGGCAACTTTGCCGTTGTGTTCAAGATGCGCAGCGAGCGCGACGGCAGACTTTACGCACTGAAATGCTTTACGAAAGACCAGCCGGGGCGTGACGAAAGCTACAAACTGATTGCCGACGAACTTGAATGCGTACAGTCTACTTACCTCGCAAAGGTGCGGTATATAGACAAGGAATTGTTTGTTGACACGCAAAACTCTGACGAAACGGAGTACCCCGTGCTGCTTATGGACTGGGTTAAGGGCGTAACCCTCGACAACTACATCCGCCTAAACATCAACGACGGTTACGCTCTCGACTTGTTGGCGTACAATTTCAGCCGACTTGCCATGTGGCTATTGCCACAGCCTTTCGCCCACGGCGACTTAAAGCCAGACAACATCCTTGTGCGCTCAGACGGATCGCTGACGCTTGTCGATTATGACGGGATGTACGTGCCGGCCATGCAGGGGCAAAAGGCGCGCGAACTCGGCAGTCCCGACTTCCGCCATCCCTTGCGCACGGAAACCGACTTTAACGAACACATCGACGACTTCCCCGCCGTTTCCATCCTACTGTCGCTGAAGCTCATAGCGCAAAACCCAGACTTGCTCAACATCTACGGAGTTTCCGACCGCCTTCTGTTCTCAGAAAGCGATTACCGTGACCTTTCGTCGTGTGCCTTCCTTAAAGAGGTATTTCCCTCGCAGTCGCCTGACATCAATACCCTCGTCAGCCTTTTCACAATCGCCAACACCCACAAAAACCTTTCGCAAGTATCCTTCCGCCTATTGGCTGTTGAAAAGCCTCGAAAGCCGAAAGTCATAGAGGAAGAAGTGCTTTCAACCAAAGTGACAAAAGAAGATTTAGCCGAAGCTGTAACAGACGAGTTCGGCGCAAAGTATAGCAAAGACGGGAAAAGATTATTGAAAGGATGTGATATTGAACAATACAAAATAAAGGAAGGGACAAAGATTATTTGCGACTATGCATTTGATTTTTGCACCTCATTGCGGGAGATTTCCATACCGAACTCAGTAACGAGAATTGGCGACAACGCGTTTTCTTGGTGTCGCTCATTGCAAGAGATTTACATCCCGAACTCCGTAACGAGCATTGGCGGAAACCCATTTGCTCGTTGTAACTGTATTATAAAAAGTTTGTCTAAACATTTTATTGTCGAAAACAATGTTCTTTATAATGCAGACAAAACAACATTAATCGCATTTATATCAAACCAAGCAACATTTATCATACCGAACTCTGTAACGAGCATTGGAGACAGTGCGTTTTGTTGGCGCAGCTCTTTGCTAGAGATTTCCATACCGAACTCAGTAAATAGCATTGGCGACAGCGCGTTTAACCGTTGCAGCTCACTGCAAGAGATTTCCATACCGAACTCCGTAACAAGTATTGGCGACAGGGCGTTTGAGTGGTGCTATTCATTGCGAGAGATTTTCATCCCGGGCTCAGTAACGAGCATCGGCAAAGGCGCATTTTCGGGTTGCCGCTCATTGCGAGAGATTGCCATACCGAACTCGGTAACGAGAATTGGAGACTGTGTGTTTTCTTCATGCCGTTCATTGCAAGAGATTTCCATACCGAACTCCATAACGAGCATTGGAATCAGTGCGTTTGAGTGGTGCGATTCATTGCGAGAGATTGCCATACCGAACTCCGTAACGAGCATTGGAAACGACGCGTTTAACTGTTGCGGCTCATTGCAAGAGATTGCCATACCGAACTCCGTAACGAACATTGGCTTCAGAGCGTTTGTGGGTTGCCGCTCATTGCGAGAAATCGCCATACCGAACTCCGTAACAAGCATTGGAGACGGTGCGTTTGGGGGTTGCTCTTCATTGCGAGATATTTCCATACCGAACTCCATAACAAGCATTGGAGATGATGCGTTTTGGGGTTGCTCTTCATTGCGAGATATTGCCATACCCAACTCCGTAACGAGCATTGGCAACGGCGCGTTTTATTTATGCGAATCATTACAAGTGATTGCCATACCCAACTCCGTAACGAGCATTGGCAACGGCGCGTTTTATTTATGCGAATCATTACAAGTGATTGCCTTACCAGACTCCATAACGAGCATTGGCAACAGCTCATTTCATTGTTGCAGTTCATTGAAAATTATAATAATTCCCCAAGGAGGCCGAGCTAAGTTTGAGAAACTTTTGCCTGATTACAAATACAAATTAGTAGAAAGATAAAAATGACAATAATAGCATCCAAACGCAGAAAGGCAGAAAACATATTATAAGGTATATCCCAGGGGCGATATTGGCGGACATAACAAGCAAGGCGACCGACGGATTGGTGAAGCTGAGTCCGTTTTATCCGCATGGAGGCATACCTGTGCCTTTCAACGAGGGATGGACGGCTACATGCGTGGCGTTCTGTTACAACAAGGCGGACGGCACGCTGCAACATTCGTTTACCGAGCTTGCCGACTTCAACAAGCCACCGTACCTGATAAACTGCAAAGACCCGTTGAAAGAAGAAGGTTGCAGGACTGGGGCATTTGGCGCACGAAAAGGTTGCATAATCATGGTGGCAAGCGACACGTTGGCGCATTACATCCTTATGATGTATGAAGCGTGCCATCAGGACGCTTACGGTCAAGAACTTGAAACGGCGTTGAACGCACACTCGAAAAACAGCAATTTCATAAAATCGGCACTCGCAACAAAGGCCGACTTTTATGACGATGTGCTGAAACCATTGGTAAAAAGCACCGCTTCAAAAGACAGATTCAGAAAACATATAGACGCCCTGCGCAGGCAGGAGCTAATCGGATTTGACGATTATTCGCTTGCCGTGATAAAATAACTGATTTTATCTTTCATCTTTCACCATATAACATTATAGTCTGTGAACCAGCAAGTTATGTGGTGAAAGATGATTGTTTTCATCCTTCATCATCTTTCACAGTAAACAAATGGATGTAATATGACAACGAAACAAGTGGAAGGCGGTGAAAGATTAACTGGAGCATCTTTCACCGCCTAACTACTTGTCTGCCAGGCGTTTGCCACACATAGTGAAAGATGAAAGATAATTCAAACTTTTCTTCCAAACCACATTAACTGCAAAAGGGCGTCAAATGCGCTGCAAAACGTGGCCTGTCAAAGGCTGAAAGGCCACATCTTACACGCCAAAAGGACGCCTGTCGCAATTGTGGCGCATACCGGCTGACAGCCAGGCGCAAGCTATCGGGGCTGACCTGCGCGTCTGCCATGCTGAACATCTGACGCCCGGGTCGTTCATTGGGGGGCGGACACGCAGGTCTGCCCCTGCGGCGGTTGGCGCGCATGACAGGAAGCAACCGGAACGCCTGCCATAAGCCCCTTTTGCCATTCCTCAAGCCCTTGCCCGCCACGCAGGGGCTTGAGGAAACGCCTTTCCGCCGCCGAATGCTGCCGGCAAGCGCGCCTCAGAGGGAATCGAGGATTAGCTTGTTGGCGCGGTCGATGACGCTCGTGTCAAGCGAGGCGAGGTAGATGCGGGTGGTCTGCTCGCTGTCGTGCCCCATGCCCTCGCTGATTACGGGCAGGGGTATGTGCTTGCTCTTGGCTATGCTGGCCCAGGCGTGGCGGGCGCAATACATGGTGAGCGGCATGGAGAGCCCCACCATGGGGGCGATGGCCTTCAGGGCGTTGTTGACGCGGCAGAGGGCGTTGCGGTACTGGCGCCGCTCGTCGTCGCCCGTCTTGACGAGCGGCAGCAGGTAAGGCGTGGAGCGGGTCTCGGGGGCGTATTTCGAGGTTATCTCGCGCATGCACCGCTCCCACCTGACGGTCAACTGCCGCCCCGTCTTGCGGCGGCGGTAGGCCAGCATGCCGCCAGCTACGTCTTTCTTGCGCAGGTATGCCATGTCGACAAACGACATGCCGCGCGTGTAGAAGCTGAACAGGAACATGTCGCGCGCGAAGTCGAGATGGGGCGACGAGGCGAGGTCGAGCGTCTTCATCCGGCGTATGGCCGCCAGGGGCACGGCGCGCTTCACGGTCTTGTCAACGCCGGTGTATACGCGCCTGAAGGGGTGCCTCTGGGCAGCCAGCCCGCGCTCTACGGCGCGGTTGTAGACGGCGCGGAGTATGCGCATGTAGAAAGACACGGTGTTGGGGCACACGCCGCGCCGCCTGAGCCACGCCTCATACGACATCATCAGGCCGCAGTCGATGTCGTCGATGGGCATGTCGCACCCGCCGCTGAAGCGCATTATGCTGCGCAGGGCGGAGATGTAGGCCTCCGACGTGCGGACGCGCCCGCACGTCTCGAGCCGGGCTGCCACACCGCGCATGAAGCCGAACAGGAGCGGGCTGCGCTCACGGGCGTCGAACATAGCCAGCACGTCGGCCGCCGAATAGCGGCAACCGTGCCGCTCGCAGCGGGCCACGATGGCGTTGAGCCGCTCCAGGTCGTCGCTTACGCTCTGCCACACGCGCGCAAGGTAGTCCTTGCGGCTGTCGCTTGCGGCCGCCGGCACGGCCACCGACGACCGGCCCGGGTCCCACTCGCTTGGATATACGCGGTAGCTGGTCTTCTGTTGCCTCACCACACGGTCTTTTATCACCTGATAATAGACCACGCCCTCCTTGCCGCTTACGGCTGACGGGCGGAATTTCACTTTTACTGATGTCATTATTGTATGCTTTAATGGTAGTAAGGCTAATATAACGGAGAGTCAGGCATAAGAATTATGGCTTGTACGCAGTTTGGAGCCATGAAATACGCATGTGCGCCGCCAATGCCATGCAGACAGGCTGCAAACCGCTGCTGGCAGGGGATTCCCCCGCATGTGCCCACCCTGACAAACGGGTGCGGCAAAACAAGGGGCGGGCACACGGGTCTGCCCCTACAGGGCCGGTCGGGGATGTTTGCTGATGGGCAAAGCCTTATGCCGAACTGGCGTCAATATAACGAGAGCCGGCGAGCAAGGACGGCATGCGGCAAGGAGAAAATCCTTGCCAACCGTAAAGAACCGCCTGAGGGGCATGGCCTGACGGGGGGACGCTTCGCCGTGGGCCACACCGGAAGGAACGAGAAAACGCCTTGGCCGGAATGTCCGTCCAAGGCGTTGTGCGGCAAGCATGTCGGCGCAGGGCCGCGTCACTCGGCCGCGTCACGCAAAAGCTCGGCAATGGTGGGATGGATGTGGGTGATGCCGTAAAGTTGCGACGACGTGCATCCCATGGCCATCAGGGCGGAAGCCTCTTGCACGATGTCGGCGGCATGAGGGCCGCAGACGTGGCAGCCCAACAGCTTGCCGCCATCGCCGGTGATGAGCTTGAGCAGTCCGCCGTCGGCCTCATCGGCCACGGCGCGGCCATTGGCGCGGAAGGGTATTTTGCGCACGGCATAATCCATGCCGGCCTCGCGGCACTGGGCCTCGGTAAGGCCCACGGCGGCTGCCTCTGGATTGGAGAACACGGCCGAGGGCATAAAGTCAAGGCGTATGCCGTCAGCGCGCCCCAAGATGTGGTTGACGCACCGCATGCCCTGCATCAAGGCGGCGTGGGCCAACATGCAACGCCCGTTGACGTCGCCTACGGCATACACGCCCTTGACGCTTGTCTGCATGTTGTCGTCAACGACGATGCAGCCGCGCTCTGTGGCTACGCCAACCGCCTCAAGGCCAAGCCCCTCGGTGTTGGCGGCACGGCCCGTGGCTATCAGCACGGCGTCGGCCTCGGTCAGGCCGGGCTTGCGCTTGCTCTCGTATGCCACCTGCAGCTTTCCGCCGCACTGCCCGATGGAGCTTACGGCGGCCTGCATGACGAATTTCACGCCACGCTTCTCCATGGCCTTGCGCACACGGCGCGATATGTCCTGGTCATACGGGGGCAGGCATTCTTTCATGAACTCAACCACCGTGACGTCACTGCCGAAGCTGTTGAACACCGACGCAAACTCAAGGCCTATCACGCCTGCGCCTACGATGCACAACTGTTGCGGCAGGCTGCTGGAGTCGAGCAGTCCGGTTGATGTCATCACGCCAGGCAGGCCGCAGCCCTCTACGGGCGGCATCTTGGGGCGTGACCCCGTTGCGATGATGATGTTGTCAGCCTGATATTCTTCTCCGTCAACTGACACGGTGCAGCCACCTGCCAGCACGGCGTTGCCGCGAACCAGCGTTATGCCCGGCTGGGCCATAAGCGTCTCAACGTCTTGGCGCAACTTTTCCACCACTTCACGCTTCCTTGCGGCAATGCGGGCGAAGTCGACTTGCGGCCGTGCGCCCAATATGCGCGTGGCGGCCTCTACGGCTTCGGCGTCATGGCAAAGGGCCTTTGTGGGTATGCACCCGCAATTGAGGCACGTGCCGCCAACGTGTTCTTTCTCGATTATGGTCACGCTCAGGCCTTGGCGGGCGGCGTAGGCCGCGGTATGATAGCCGCCGGGACCTGCGCCAATGATTATGATGTCTGATTTCATCTTGCGGTTTTTAAGGTTGTGAGGTTATGGGGGTTACGGTTATGAGGTTTCACGGTCGCGAGGTGCGGGGCTGGTTGCGTATTGCCCCCGTAACCTTACAACCGTGAAACCTCATAGCCGCGAAAGGATTCTTACTCGAACTTCAATACGGGATGTTTGGCGGCCAGCACGTCGTCAACACGCCCTATCGGGGCGTTGTGGGGCGCGCTCTTGACTGTCTCCGGTTCTTCCTTGGCCTCACGCGCGATTTCACGCATGACAGCGATGAACCCGTCTATCGTCTCCTTGCCCTCGCTTTCAGTAGGCTCTATCATCATAGCCTCATGGAAAAGGAGCGGGAAATATATCGTCGGGGCGTGGAAGCCGTAATCCAACAGACGCTTGGCCACATCCATCGTCGTAACGCCTGTACTCTTGTCTTTCAAGCCGTCAAACACAAATTCGTGCTTGCACAAGCCCTTTATCGGCAGCTCGTAGACGTCCTTCAGGCTCTCCTTGATGTAGTTGGCGTTGAGCGTTGCCAACGGGCCAACCTTCATGATGTTCTCACGGCCAAGGGTCAAGATGTAAGCGTAAGCCTTGACATCAACGTCGAAATTGCCAAGGAACGCGCCGACATGGATGTCGCCCTCGCCGCCTGTCTCTATGGCATACTTGTCGCCGTTCTTCACAACCTTCGGCTTCGGCAAGAACTGCTCAAGCCCTTTCCTTACGCCAACAGGGCCGCTGCCCGGGCCGCCACCGCCGTGAGGTGTGGAGAATGTCTTATGCAGGTTGATGTGCATCACGTCAAAGCCCATGTCGCCCGGACGGCTCGCGCCGAGCATCGGGTTGAGGTTTGCCCCGTCATAATAAAGCAGCGCGCCACATCCATGCACCAATTCGGCAATCTCAGGAATGCCTGGCTCAAACAGTCCGAGCGTGTTGGGGTTGGTCATCATGATTGCGGCCACCGTGTCATCAAGCAACCCGCGCAGGTGTTCGATGTCGATGGTCCCGTCAGCAGTGCTTTTGACTTCGACCACTTCAAGTCCGCACACCGCAGCCGAAGCAGGATTTGTCCCGTGGGCAGAGTCCGGCACAATCACCTTCACCCTCTTGGTGTCGCCACGGCTTTCATGATAAGCCCTGATGACCATTAGCCCTGTAAGCTCGCCATGCGCCCCGGCAAACGGATTGAGTGTGAACTCACCAAGCCCGGTGATTTCGGACAACGCCCTTTGGAGATTGTAATACACAGCCAAAGCCCCCTGGCATGTGTCTACGGGCTGGGCGGGATGTATGGCGGTGAATTCCTTGCGCGCCGCCAATTCCTCGTTGATGTAAGGGTTGTACTTCATCGTGCAACTGCCCAACGGATAGAAACCATTGTCAACACCAAAGTTGTTTCCGCTCATGTTCGTGTAATGACGCACAACAGTAAGCTCGTCACACTCTGGCAACTCAGCGTCAGCCTCACGCCTCATGGCCTTTGGCAGTTCATAATCACCATACATGTTTTTCGGCAAAGAATAAGCCTTGCTCCCCTCGTGGGAAAGCTCAAATATCAGCTTGCCGTATAATTTGTTGTTCATGTTCTTATCAATATTAAAGGAAGTTTTGTTCAACCAAGCCGCCAAGGACAAACGCCACACGGCATCCACCCTGCCGGCTTTCGCCTTTTTATTTGCTTACCAGAGCTACAAGTCTGTCTATTTCGTCTTTCGTACGCTTCTCGGTAACAGCGAACATTATCTCATCGTCTGCCACCTTGACACCGCCCAGTATGCCGTTGCGCTCCAACTCGTCACGCAAAGCGTCAACGTCACCGTCGTATTTGACGCAGAACTCATTGAAGAACGGGCGGTCATACGCCAACCTGAAATGGCCTGTCTTTACAAGTTCGTCACAGAGATAATGCGCTCCCGCATACGAAAGTTGCGCAGCTTCCTTCAACCCCTGCTTGCCCATAACCGACATGTATATCGTAGCGTACAAAGCCATAAGGCTCTCGTTAGAGCAGATGTTCGATGTAGCTTTCTGCCTCCTGATGTGCTGTTCACGAGCCTGCAACGTCAAAACGAAAGCGCGGTTGCCATGGCTGTCACGCGTTTCGCCGACAATACGCCCAGGCATCTTGCGCATGAGCTTGTCCGTGCAACACATATAGCCTACATACGGGCCGCCAAACGACATCGGAAGACCAAGCGACTGACCGTCGCCGACAACGATGTCAGCCCCCCATTCTCCTGGTGTTTTCAACAGGGCGAGATCAGCAGCAACACTGTTCATAACGAGCAAAGCCTTCTTGTCATGACAAGAATCGGCAACGCCCGTAAAGTCTTCGATTATTCCGTAACGGTTAGGCTGCTGCACAACGACACCTGCCACGCCGCCTTCACCAAGACGCTTGCCCATGTCCGCAAAGTCAGTCACACCGTTGTCCTGCCTTATCATCTCGATGTTAACGCCGTGGAAGTGGGCGTATGTCTTAATCACCGCAACCGTCTTCGGGTCAACAGTCTCCGACACGAGTACCGTGTCCGCCTTTTTCGCTGCTGCAGCGGCCATAAGCACAGCCTCGGCCGTAGCCGTCGTACCGTCGTACATAGAAGCGTTTGAGATGTCCATGCCCGTGAGGCGCGCCATCATCGTTTGGTACTCAAAGATATAATGCAGCGTACCTTGCGATATTTCTGCCTGGTACGGAGTGTAACTTGTCAGATATTCCGAGCGTTCAACAATGTACGGGATTATCGACGGGGTGTAATGGTCATACACGCCTGCGCCGGCAAAGCATACAAGCTGCTTGTCGTCACGGCACAAATTGTCGAAAAACTGCCTTATCTCCACCTCGCTCATAGCCTCAGGCAGGTTGTAACCGCCCTTCAGGCGTATTGACTCAGGCACGTCGGCGTAAAGGTCATCCAACGATTTCACACCCACACGAGCCAGCATCTCATTGATGTCCTGCTCTGTATGGGGAAAATATTTAAAAGCCATTTAAATTGAATTTTAAGGTTATAAGGTTACTTTTATAAAGCCAAAAAGTTTCAAGACCGATGTGCCCTGAAGCAAGTCCAGGGCACATCACAGCCTTAAAACTCCACCAGCTTAATTGTTGTTGCAGAACTCCTCGTATGCCTTGGCGTCCATGAGGCCGTCAAGTTCAGCCTTATCAGAGAGTTCCACCTTGATTATCCAGTTTGCGTAAGCGTCCTGGTTCAACAGTTCCGGAGTATCCTCCAGCTTGTCGTTCACCTCGACAACCGTTCCGCTTACAGGTGAGATAAGGTCGCTGGCAGCCTTGACGCTTTCCACTGCGCCAAACTCTTCTTCGGCTTCTATCTCGTCGTCAACGTCAGGCATATCCACATACACCACGTTGCCAAGAGCGTTTTGCGCGTAATCGGTTATTCCGATGTAGCCATACTCACCTTCTACCTTCACATACTCGTGAGACTCTGAATAATAAAGTCCTTCAATTACTTTTGCCATAATTCTTGATTTTATTGTCCCGCTTCAACATCAATGCGAAAGACGAGACTTATTTATATTAATGTTTACGATATTTGAATTTGTCCTTTCACTAATTCCAAAGCAACTTGAACTGCGCCGTTTGTCACTTTTTGTAATGCTTGTCGTAGAATCTTTTCTTGACAACAGTTCCCGCAAATGTCTTCTTGCGTATCTGCACCTCTACTTGCGTGCCTAATTTGCCGTAAGCCGCGTCAACAAGAGCCATGCAAACACTCTTGTGTGTAGAAATCGACTGGTAGCCAGTTGTCACGACTCCAATAACCTTGCCGTCAGCAACAACATTGTAGCCATGACGTGGAACAGCGTGTTCGGCAAGCTCGATGCCCACTACCCTACGGCTTACGCCATTTGCCTTCTGAGCCGCTACGGCTTCTTTCCCGATAAACTCAGGCTTGTCCAACTTGCAGAACATGCTCAAGCCGGCCATTACAGGACTTATGTCCTTGCTCAGCTCATTGCCATACAGGGGCAGACCGACTTCAAAACGCAAAGTGTCACGGCATCCAAGCCCGCACGGCTTGCAACGGCCGCTCTCAATGAGCTTGTCCCAGAACTTAATGATAAGCCCCTCGCTACAATATATCTCGAAACCGTCTTCACCCGTATAACCTGTGCGGCTTATAATCAACGCCTCACCGTCAACATTCATCGTCTTCGACGTGTAGAACACAAGTTCCTTGCATTCAAGGCCAAGCACCTCTTCAACAACTTTCTCTGCGTCGGGTCCTTGCACGGCGATTTGGCCGTAACGCGCCGAAGCATCCTCGATATTGACATTGAAACCATCGGCATTCTCCCTCATCCAAGCGATATCCTTTTCTGTATTCGCAGCATTGATGACCAGGAAAAATTCCTCGTCGCCCATCTTGTACACGAGCAAGTCATCCACAGTTCCGCCGTCAGGATACAGCATCATTCCATACAACACCTGCCCTGCGCTTATTGCACTTGCATCGTTGGTAAAGATATGGTTTACGTAACGCTCGGCGTCAGGCCCCGTTATCACGGCCTCGCCCATGTGAGACACGTCAAAAACACCACATGCCGTGCGCACGGCGTTATGCTCGTCGATTATAGACGAATACTGGATAGGCATGTCAAAGCCGGCAAAGGGCTGCATCAGCGCGCCCAAGGCCACGTGTTTGTCATAAAGACAGGTTCTTTTATTTTCCATAATTATTATAAGGTTTTCATTGTTGTTTTCATTTTTCTCCTACCAACATGTCAATGAAATCATCCTTACGGAGGTTCATTATCACGTCGTCCAGGCGTTCCGGCAAAGCTTCGGCCAAGGCTTGACGCTCCAACCGGACATTTCTCAAGCGGGCGAGCAAAAGCTCGTCCAAGTCGCCCAAGGCAAAGAAATCGCCGCCAAGACTTACATTCCTGACAGTCTCACCTTTCATTTCTATATATGCCTCTATCGTGCCGACGCCGTCAATCCTGCACCGCCTCGTCAATGTGCGGCGGGGCTCGTTGCCGTAAACGAAGCTGTCAGCCAAGTATTCACGCCGTTCAATAGCCTCTATCTCGGCAACATCCTGCGCGCTCAAGCAATACTCTCCGTCACACAAGTTGCGCCTGACGCTTTCCTTGAAACCGTCTATGCCCACTGACATATAGTCTTTCAACAGAGCGACACGCTGCCTTACGCTCTCCACGCCGTTGCTCTTCAGCTTTTCGCCGGCAGGCGTTATGCTCATGACCATGTTCTCCATGTCTGTGTCATACAGCATTGTGCCATGCACGATGCTGCGCCCCGGAATGTGGTAAAAGGCGTTGCCCGACACCTTGCGGCCGTCCACCATGATGTCGTTGCGGCCGTTGGCCGTAGCCTTTACGCCCATGCGCCTTAGCATCAGCACCATCATGTTAATGTAGCGGTTGAATGTCAGGCCGACATTTTCACCGCTCGTCACAAACGAGAACATGATGTTGCCCATGTCGGCATATATGCATCCGCCACCGCTCTTGCGCCTGAAAAAGCTTATGCCATGCGCCTTGCAATAGTCAAGGTTGACCTCGTTGCCAATAAGCTGATTGCGGCCGAACACCACCGACGGCTCAACCTGCCAATAGAACAAGCAGTCGTCATCATTCACATTACGGGCGACAAACTCCTCCATTGCCAGATAGAACGACACTTTTCGTGTCTTTTCTTCAGGTAAAACGACGTATAACATTCAGTTTTTCCGCTAAACGCCGAGGCTATGTGTCAAAAGGTTAACGCTTGTCACCGGCCACGGCATTTTATCCCGTACAAAGATAACAAATAAACCGCAACAACCTAACAAAACGACAATAAAAATTAATTATCACGCCCATGTTTTTTACATAAACGCCCATAAACGGCGATTTGTCAGGCCAAAAGCGGCAGATGTCGGATTTTTTGCGTAATTTTGCAGTGAACGGACATAATCCGCATAACCATAAAAACAAACGAAAATGAAAAGCGACCCTAAAGACTGTCTCTATTGCCAGAACAACGAGACGCAGCACAACTTGATGATTGAAGTTGCAAAACTCAGTGTTTCACGCCTGTTCATATTCAAGGAACAAACTTACCACGGCCGTTGCCTCGTGGCCTACAACGGCCATGTTGACGACCTCAACCTGCTGGACGACGACGAGCGCAACGCCTTCATGGCCGACGTGGCCAAGGTTACACGGGCAATGCAGAAAGTGTTCAACCCGGCAAAAATAAACTACGGGGCGTATTCTGACACGCTGTCGCACCTGCACTTCCACCTCGTGCCTAAATACGAGGGCGGCCCTGACTTTGGCGGAGTGTTCCGCATGAACCCGCAAGAAGTGTATCTCACGGACGAAGAATACGCAGAAATGGCAGAAAAACTGAAAAAGGAACTGTAATTTTTCGGAAGTTAAAGTAGTTGGAGGCACGACCTGACGCCGGCAGCGGCTGACCGCTTTTTATTTACAGAAGAAAAGCCGACGCCTTCAACTACTTTAACTACCCATAACTACCTTAACCACTTTTCCCAAATGAGGATTGACATAATCACCGTATTGCCTGAAATGATTGAAGGCTTCGTGCATGAATCCATACTTGCGCGCGCCCAAAAGAAAGGCCTGGCGGAAATCCACTTGCACAACCTGCGCGACTATTCCACTGACAAGTGGCGGCGCGTTGACGACTATCCATACGGCGGCTTTGCCGGCATGGTGATGCAGTGCGAGCCCATCGACCGCGCCATATCAGCCCTGAAAGCCGAAAGAGACTATGACGAAGTAATCTTCACGTCGCCCGACGGAGAGCAGTTCGACCAGCACTTGGCCAACGAACTGTCGATGAAAGGCAACCTTATTATATTATGCGGCCACTACAAGGGCATTGACCAGCGCGTGCGCGACCATCTCATAACGCGCGAAATCAGCATCGGCGACTATGTCCTGACTGGTGGCGAACTGGCCGCCGCAGTCATGGCCGACGCCATAGTAAGGCTTGTGCCAGGAGTGATAAGCGACGACCAAAGCGCGCTGTCAGACTGTTTCCAGGACGATATGCTGTCCGCCCCGATTTACACGCGCCCGGCGGACTACAAGGGATGGAAGGTGCCCGACATCCTGCTCAGCGGCAACGAGGCCAAGATAAAGGACTGGGAGATAGAGCAAAGCTTCGAGCGCACCAAGCGGCTGCGCCCGGACTTGCTCGACAAGCAAGGCAAGTAGGCATGGCTGGCAGACAGGAAGCAAGGCAGAAGCCTAACGGATACGCGCCCGATGGAACTTGATTTAGTTTCATCGGGCGCGCCGCTTTTCACCCCAAAACGTCAAGACAGGAACAGGCTTAAAGGCCATGGCGAGCCAACGGCTTCACAATAGACGGCAAACCACGCCATAACCGGCCGCAAAAAGCATCGTAAAACGTGGCCTTTCACGACATGAAAGGCCACGTTTTGCAACACGTTGGCACACAATGCTTTGCACCGTCAGAAACAGTCCTTGCAGAACTTGTCGCCAAGAGCCACGCCCTCTTCATAAAGAGCCTCCAACTTTGAGACGTCTTTCTCCATGCGCCCCACCTCGACCGGCCGCTCCGGGCGTATGCAAACAACGCTTCCCGAACGCTCAAGCTCCTCGACAAAATCAAGCTGGCGGTTATAAGCCTCACGCCTACGGCTCAACGCCACACGCAGACGAGGGTAGTGTTTATATATAAAATGTGGTATCTTACGGTCCTTTGCATGTGTCCTGAAACCGTAGTTGCGTGTCAGCACGACAACGTTCTTGCCATGGCCAAGCTCCATCGAGCGAGCCACGGGTATGCTGTCAACTATGCCGCCGTCGAGCATCGGCACACCGTCAACCTCCACAATCTTGCTGACATACGGCAAACTGCTGCTTGCGCGCGCAATGTCCAACAGGCGTTGGCGGTCATGCTTTTCCGTCAAATAGCACGCCCGCCCCGTAAGACAGTTGGTAGTGACCATCTCAAACACGCCGTCGCTGCTGAAAAAAGCATCGAAGTCAAACGGCAACAGCGTGTTGGGAAAATCATCGTACAGCAACTTCTGGTCGAAAATGCACCCTTGCGTGACAAGATGCCTCAGGCCTATGTACTTGTAACGCGCAAGAAAATCTATGTTTGAGATACGCGCGCGGCGTATCTGACGGCTCATGTACGACAGGCCGTTGCACGCCCCGGCCGACACGGCCACCACATAATTAAAATACAGTCCGTTCTTCATGAAGGCGTCTAAAACGCCACACGTGAACACTCCACGCATGCCGCCGCCCTCAAGCACAAGCCCCGTATTCCTATCCAAACGCATGACTACACATCCTGTTTACAATGCAAAGATAGCGATTAAATCACAACTTTGAATTAACCGGGAATGAAAATAAAAACACATTTCATGCCTTTTTATTTTGCATTTCGCTCGACTTGCACTATCTTTACAGAAAATAGGCTGCGCCTCGGAAATGAAAATAAAAACACATTTCATGCCTTTTTATTTTGCATTTCGCTCGACTTGCACTATCTTTGCACCTAAAACACCGGATTGCCCGCATTCCGTCCACAAAAAAGCAGCTTTCGTCATGGCTACTGCCTGATAAACAAGGAATGGCAGCAATCTGAAAAACATTTAAATTGTAAACCTTATGTTCAGTAAAGAAACTTACGTAAAAAGGCGCGCCGAGCTGAAGAAGCTCGTAAAGAACGGTGTAATCATACTGTTCGGCAACAACGAGTCGCCTGTAAACTATCCCTCAAACGGCTACTACCCGTTCAGGCAAGATTCGTCTTTCCTTTACTACTTCGGGCTTAACCGCGACGGGCTTGTAGGCGTAATCGACATCGATGAAGACAAGGAAACCCTTGTAGGCGACGACATCGACATCGAAGACATCGTGTGGTTCGGTTCGGTTGACAGCGTAAGTGACATGGCGGCATGCGCAGGAGTGGGAGCATCAGCCCCGATGAAACAGCTCGGCGTCATATGCGGCGATGCGTTGAAGCGCAACAGGAAAATCCATTTCTTGCCGCCATACAGGCATGACACGAAGATACAGATACACGACCTGCTCGGCATACACCCCGACAAGCAGAAAGAAGCGGCGTCGATGGAGCTTATCAACGCCGTTGTAAAGATGCGCTCAACCAAGGAACAGCAGGAAATCGACGAGATAGAGGACGCATGCTCGATAGGCTACAAGATGCACACCACGGCCATGAGGCTGACAAAGCCTGGACTGACAGAGAAATACATAGGCGGACAGGTGAACGGCGTGGCCAACTCTTACGGGGCGATGGTAAGCTTCGCCACAATCTTCACACAACATGGCGAAATCATGCACGGCACGCCTTCTTGGAACAAGCTTGAAAGCGGACGACTCGCATTGTGCGACGCCGGAGCGGAAAACCGCAACAACTACTGCTCTGACAACACGCGCACATACCCCGTGAACGGCAAGTTCACGCAGCGGCAGTTGGAAATATACCAAATCGTGGAGGCTTGCCACGACTACGTACTGGAAGTGGCCAAACCGGGAGTGAAATACAAAGACGTACACTTGGCCGTATGCCGACTGATGACCGACAGGCTGAAAGAACTCGGCTTGATGAAAGGCGACACTGACGAAGCCGTAAACGCCGGGGCGCATGCGATGTTCCTGCCCCACGGATTAGGCCACATGATGGGCATGGACGTTCACGACATGGAAGGACTCGGGCAGGTTTACGTAGGCTTCGACGAGGAGACACGCCCCTCAACACAGTTCGGCACAAACGCCCTGCGCATGGGACGCCGCTTGGAAGAAGGCTTTGTCGTTACCGACGAACCTGGAATTTACTTCATACCCGCGCTTATCGACGACTGGAAAGCACAGGGGCTGCACAAAGATTTCATCAATTACGACAAGCTTGAGACATATAAAGACTTCGGCGGCATACGCATAGAAGACGACTTGCTGATAACCGCTGACGGATGCCGGTTCCTCGGTAAAGAACGCATACCGTACCACCCGAAAGACGTAGAAGAATTTATGGCTAACAATTAAACAACCAATAAAAAAGAGAAATGAAAAAATTACTTACACTTTGCTTGCTGGCCTGCATCGCGGCCGGCGCAAACGCGCAGGGCAACAAGGAGACTGCGAAAGAGACCAAGGCCGTATTCACAACGGTAAAGGCAAACCCCATCACAAGCATTAAGGACCAGAACCGCAGCGGCACCTGCTGGGCTTACTCTACGCTGAGCTTCCTTGAGAGCGAAATACTCAAGGCCACAGGCAAGACTTACAACCTTTGCGAAATGTTCATCGCCAACAAGGACTACATGGACCGCGCCATCGTGACCGTAAGAATGCACGGCGACAGCCAGTTCTCACAAGGCGGCAGCTTCTCTGACGTTGTAACGATAATGAAGAAACACGGTATATGCCCCGAAGAGGCAATGCCCGCTCCCGGCACACTCACAGGCGACTCACTCGCAGTGTTTGACGAGTTCTTCGGCGTAATGGAGCCTTACGTATACTCTATTGCAAGAAGCAAAGCAAAGAAAATATCACAGCAGTGGCGCAAGGGTCTGCAAGGCATACTTGACGCATACCTTGGCGAATGCCCTGAAAAGTTCACTTACGAGGGCAAGGAATACACTCCGAAATCATTTGCCGAGAGCCTTGGCATCAACCTTGACGACTACGTGTCGATAACAAGCTTCTCACATCATCCGTTCTACAAACCGTTCGCCATCGAAGTGCAGGACAACTGGCGTTGGGCTCCATCATACAACCTGCCCATGGACGAGATGATGCGCATAATCGACAACGCCATCAACGAAGGCTACACTATCGCTTGGGGCGGTGACGTGACCGAAGACGGCTTCACACGCACTGGCCTCGGCATGGCTTACGACGTGAAAAAGGCACGCAGCATGGCCGGAACCGATGCTGACAAGTGGTTCAAATTGTCAGCCACTGAAAAGAGGGGCAAGCTCGACTCTCTCGGCGTTGACGCTCCTGAAATCGTTCCTACGCAAGAGATGAGGCAGGAAGCCTTCGACAACTGGGAGACCACCGACGACCACGGTATGCACCTTTACGGTATCGCAAAAGACAAGAACGGCAACCAGTTCTACATGGTTAAGAACTCATGGGGCGAATACGGCGACTACAAAGGAACTTGGTACATGAGCAAGAACTATGTAGCCTACAAGACAATGAACTTCATGGTAAACAAGAACGCCATACCCAAGGACATCCGCAAGAAACTTGGAATCTAATTCTTAGGGCATAATAAAAGCAAGAGAACTTACAGAAGCCCAAGTCAACGCCGCTGCCAAACAGCATAACAAAAAGGCACTTGACTTTGACTTCTGTAAGTTCTCTTGCTTTCATAATTTCTTATTATCAAAAATTTCCGCGCCAAATCACCGTTTTCTTGTTTTTTCTTTGTAACTTTACACGCTCTTTACGCAATGCGTAAACATACATACAGAAAAAACAAAAAACGAAATAATGCACTTCAAATGGAATTACGAGCAACCGACATCAGGACAAATAAAGGAGGCTGAAGAGCTTGGCGCAAAGATAGGCGTAAGCCCCGTTATCTCTGAAATACTGATACGCAGGGGCATAACCACTGAATCCGCGGCTAAAAGATTCTTCCGTCCACAACTGAACGACCTAATAAACCCGTTCCTTATGAAGGACATGGATTTGGCCGTGGACAGGCTTAATGACGCCATGGGCCGGAAAGAACGCATCCTGGTGTACGGCGACTATGACGTAGACGGATGTACAGCGGTGGCGTTGGTGTACAAATTCCTGCAGCAATTCTATTCAAACATCGATTACTACATACCCGACCGCTACGACGAAGGATATGGAGTAAGCGACAAAGGTATAGAATATGCCAAACAAACAGGCGTTAAACTCATAATCATACTTGATTGCGGGATTAAGGCAATCAAGGAAATCACATATGCCAAGAGCCTTGGCATCGACTTCATTATCTGCGACCACCACGTACCTGATGAGGAACTGCCGCCCGCAGTAGCGACACTCAACCCCAAGCGGGAAGACGACCCCTACCCGTTCAAACACTTATGCGGCTGCGGCGTAGGGTTTAAGTTCATGCAGGCGTTCGCCAAAAACAACGGCATACCGTTCTCACGGCTTATACCGTTGCTTGACTTTTGCGCCGTAAGCATAGCCGCCGACATCGTTCCCGTTGTCGATGAGAACCGCATATTGGCATATCACGGACTGAAACAACTGAACCAAAACCCAAGCATCGGGCTGAAAGCAATCATCGACATCTGCGGACTTAACGGCAGGAACATAACCATGAGCGACATCGTTTTCAAGATAGGGCCGCGCATAAATGCGTCAGGCAGGATGGAAAACGGGCGCGAGAGCGTTGACCTTCTTGTCGAAAAAGACTTCAGCCACGCGCTAAAAGCCGCAAAACACATCAATGAATACAACGAACAGCGCAAGGACATTGACAAGCAGATGACCGAAGAGGCCAACCAGATTATCTCCCGCATCGAAAGCCAGAAGCGTCATTCAAGCATTGTCTTGTATGACGAGAACTGGAAAAAGGGTGTGATTGGCATAGTGGCTTCACGCCTGACGGAGATTTACAGCCGCCCAACCATCGTGTTGACAAGGGAAAACGACCTTGCAACTGGTTCTGCGCGCAGCGTCACCGGCTTTGACGTGTACTCGGCAATCAAGAGTTGCCGTGACATGCTTACAAACTTCGGTGGACACACATACGCCGCCGGACTGACATTGAAATGGAAAGACGTACCTGAGTTTCGCAAGCGTTTCCAGAAATATGTAGACGAACACATACTCCCTGAACAAACAGAAGCAATGCTTGACATCGACGCGATGATTGACTTCAAGGACATAACAAAGAAGCTACATACCGACATAAAGAAGCTCGGCCCGTTCGGCCCGATGAATCCAAAACCGCTGTTCTGCACAACTGACGTTTACGATTTTGGCACAAGCAAGGTGGTAGGCAGGGAACAAGAACACATCAAACTTGAATTGGTCGACTCAAAATCAAACAACGTAATGAATGGGATTGCTTTCGGACAAAGCGGTTCCGCCCGTTACATCAAGTCAAAACGAAGTTTCGACATTGCGTATACAATAGAGGACAACGTGTTCAAACACAACGGAATACAACTGCAAATAGAAGATATCAGACCGTCTGAAGAGTAACCAATGGGCAAGGGTTGAATTTTAAGAAAACCGCATTTGATTTCATCCAAAAGGCGTATTTCTTAAAATCCAGCCCTTTTTTCTTCATTTTTTACCACATGGACAAATTCCAACAAATATTACACGACTACTGGGGATACGATGACTTTCGCGGCATACAACGAGAAATCATCGAAAGCATCTGCGCCGGACGCGACACGCTCGGCTTGATGCCTACGGGCGGAGGAAAGTCTGTCACATTCCAAGTGCCGGCATTGTCCATGCATGGAGTTTGCCTTGTGATAACTCCACTCATAGCATTGATGAAAGACCAGGTTGACAACCTGCGCCACAGAGGCGTCAAGGCTGCGGCGATTTACTCTGGAATGATGCACGCCGACGTGATAACCACGCTTGAAAACGCTATCTTTGGCGGCGTGAAAATACTGTACGTGTCACCTGAAAGACTGTCATCCGAACTGTTCCAAAAGAAGCTCAGCCACATGAAAGTGAGCTTCATAACCGTTGACGAAGCCCACTGCATAAGCCAATGGGGGTATGACTTCCGCCCGTCATATCTAAAAATAAGCGATGTAAGGCGGCTGAAACCAGACTGCCCTGTACTTGCGCTGACGGCAACAGCCACCCCTCGTGTCGTTGATGACATACAAACACAGCTTGACTTCAAGGAGCGCAACGTCATAAAGATGAGCTTTGAGCGCAAAAACCTTGCCTACATAGTCTCAAAAAAAAGCGACAAGATTAACGAGACGGTGCGCTTGCTCGACGAAAACAGCGGTTCAGCAATAATCTACGTACGCAGCCGCAAGCGCACGAAGGAAATCGCACAAGCACTCGTAAGCCATGGAATAAGCGCGACTTATTACAACGCAGGACTTGAAGACGCCGTAAGAAGCAAACGTCAGAACGACTGGCAGACGGACAAGATACGTGTAATGGTGGCCACCAACGCCTTCGGCATGGGCATTGACAAGGCTGACGTAAGGCAAGTGATACACATGGACAGCCCCGACTCGCCAGAAGCCTATTTCCAAGAAGCAGGACGCGCAGGGCGCGACGGCCTCCCGTCACGAGCCGTCTTGCTATACGACGGCAACGACAAGGCCAAACTTCAACGCCGCATAAGTGAGACTTTCCCCGACAAAGACTATATAAGGAAAGTGTATGAACACCTCGCCTACTTCTATCAGGTAGGCATGGGCAGCGGTGCCGGATGCCGTTTTGAATTCAACTTGGACAAGTTCTGCATGTATTTCCACCACTTCCCAATACAAGTAAACTCAGCATTGAAAATTCTTTCACGTGCCGGATACATCGATTATGAAGACGAGCGCGACAACATGGCCCAACTGACGATGCTCTTAGGACGTGACGACCTATACAGGCTCAGCAGCCTCAACGAACACGAAAGTGCAGTGATAACGGCTCTTTTGAGAAACTACGGCGGACTGTTCTCTGACTATTGCTACATTGACGAGAGCCTGATAGCAATGCAGACGGGCATTGACCGCAACGAAATATACGACATCCTGAAAAACCTGAGCATGCGCCGCATCCTGCATTTCATCCCCAGAAAGAAAATACCACACATACGTTACAGCCAAAGGCGCGAAGAGGCTGAACGCCTGATATTCAGCCCTGAAGTGTACGATGACCGCAAACAGGAATACACTGAGCGTGTAAACGCCATAATCAACTATGCCGAAAATGACGACGTATGCCGCAGCAGGCAACTGCTAAGATACTTCGGAGAGGAAACATCCACCGACTGCGGACAATGTGATGTCTGCATTGAGCATCAGAAAGGCGAAACACCCAAAGACCTGCTCGCCGCCGCACAAGCCGAGATAAACAGCATCTTGGCCGACAACAAGCCGCATTTCCTGGCAGAAATAACCAAGACAAAACTGGACATGAACATCATGAAAGAGGCCCTGGAGTTCATGATTAGCGAAGAACACGTACACATACGTGACGGCAAAATAATAAAAGGCTGACAGCAGGAACAATCGCTGACAGCCTTTTTTATTATTTTCTGCAACAAGCAACGCTGCGTTCCCCACATCGTCACTTGGCTTGCGACGGCACTCCGGCGCGCCCGCCAATGTGGCAGTCGATAAGTTCCACGCCGACAGTGTTGTCGAAGCTGACGGCGTTTCTCACTTCGCCTATCTCCACATTGCGGAACATCACGTTGCGGATAGGCTCAGCCTCAGTTCCTTGCAGTACAAGACCGGCACTGCGCACCTTGCGGCAACGCAAGCCGTCAACGTAAATATCGCCCACACGGGTGAACTTGTCATTGTCAAGCCCCTCACCGGCATACATGCTCGTGGTATAGAATAGGTCTTCAACCTCGTCAAACTCGCAGTTCTTCACATAAAGTCCGTTGACGAAACCGCCACGGTCAGGATTAGTCTTTATGTAAATGCCACGCTTGCAGTAACCGCCGAAAGTGCAATCCTCAACAAAGACATTGCGAACACCGGCCGACATCTCGCTACCTATAACCACGGCATGAAGCCCCTTGAAGCGGCAGTTTCTTATCACGATGTTCTCTGACGGCGCGGCCGCAGCCCACCCGTCGTTGTCACGCCCCGACTTTATGGCCACGTTGTCGTCACCGTTGTTGAACTCAATGTCTTCTATCAGGATGTTGCGTGAACACTCCGGGTCTATGCCGTCGTTGTTCACCAACTTGGCGTCATATCGCAGACCTCGGCACACGATGTTCTCGCTCTTCAACAGATGCACACACCAAAACGGGGCGTTTGTGATGAAAACGCCCTGCAGCGTGACGTTCTTGCAATTATAGAACTGCACCAACTGAGGCCTCAGCCACCATCCCTCGCCAAACACCCGGTCAGCCACAGGCGTGCCGTTGTGGTTCATCTCACGGCTGCGCGCCTGTCCCTGTTTCTGTTTTTGTTTCCAAGTGGCAAAAGTGGTAGAGGCGTTTCCATCAATAGTCCCCTCCCCCACAATCGACACATCGTGAAGGCCGTAGCCGTAGATGAACGGGCTGTAGTTGCGCATGAATGTCCCTTCCCAGCTCGTTTCCACGACAGGCAGGTAATACTTTGGCTCGGGAGCGAACTTGACAGTAGCCCCTTTCTTGAGGTCAAGGCAAACGTTGCTTACGAAATGGATAGGCCCTTTGACCAAGTACACCCCTTCAGGCACTATTATCTTCGCGCCACCACGCTTCCCCGCGGCACGCATCGCGCGGTCGAAAGCCCGCTTGCAGTCCTTGACACCGTCGCCTTTCGCACCGAAATCAGTTATCAGCAAACTGTCGGCCGGCATCGCCGCGCCGGTTATCAGACTAAGGATTGAGTCGCGCCTCAACGTCCGTTCACGCTCAACGGCAGAAGCGTCAATCATCGAAAATGCCTCATTGGCGCAGAAAAGCAAGCACAATGCAGTAATAAATGTTTTCACTTACGCATTTGATTTTTAGTTACACCATTATACGATTATGTGGTTTTACGGAAAAGCATTGCAACCGTAAAACCACATAACCGCATTATTCAGAATATCAGCAAACCTTCTCCAACTTCTTCATTATTGAGAAGATGAACAGGAACGACAAGAGGCAAAGCACAACAAGTACGCCCCATACGACTTCGAGAGGAGCGTTGCCCCACAAGAATCCTGGTATGGAAACAAGCATGTTGCCGACAGCCGTAGCCACGAACCAGCCGCCCATCATCAAGCCCTTGTACTTGGGAGGAGCAACCTTTGAAACGAACGAGATGCCCATAGGCGAGAGCAAAAGCTCACCGAACGTCAAAACGAGATAAGTAGACACGAGCCAGTTGGGCGAAACACGCTCACCTCCGCCATACGTCAGACCCATTGAGCCAATCATCATGATGACGTATCCACAGCCGGCAACCAACATGCCGAGTCCGATTTTACGGGGAGCTGACGGCTCTTTGCCCTTGCTTGCCAGCCAACTGAAGATGGCCATCGACACAGGCGTAAGCATCACGACAAAGCAGGGGTTGAACTGCTGGAAAATCGGAGCCGTGACATCAACGCCTTCAGGTGAAAGATTGACATACTTCATAACAAGAATGGCAGCGGCAACGAGTATCACGAGGCCAGAGATGGTCTTGCCCTTGGCCGTTTTTGACTGGAACAAGGAGAACAATGCGTAAACGATGAAAATCAGGCAAACAAAGTTCGTCACATCGAACAACATGCTCTCAAGCCCGGTGCTGTGCTGGTTGGTAAAGTCACGGGCGAAGTATGTAAGCGTAAGTCCGTTCTGGTGGAACGCCATCCAGAAGAAAATAACGACTGCGAAGACAAGGCAGAGGGCCACAACGCGGTCTTTTGTCTCCTTCGGTGTCAGCTCAGGCTCAGCGTGACCGGCCACGGCAGCCTCGGTCTTGCTGTTGTAGTCAGCATGCTTGAAGGAGTTCCTGAAACCGTAGTAAATAGCGATTGACACAATAAGAGAGACGCAAGCCACGCCGAAAGCGTAGTGATAAGCGTCAGCCTCTGACGCGCCAAGCGACTTCTGGGCGAAATCTATAATCTTCACAGCAGCCGTAGGAGCGAACAACGCACCGATGTTGATGGCCATATAGAAAATCGAGAAAGCAGAATCACGCTTCGACTGCAACTCTGGAGCGTCATACAGATTACCAACCATAACCTGCAAGTTGCCCTTGAACAAGCTCGTCCCGACACAGACAAACACCAGCGCGGCGAACATCAAGACCATGCCCAACGTACCCGCACCGGCCGGAACGGCCAGCATAAGATAGCCGAGGAACATCACGATGATGCCCGTCGTGACACACTTGCCGTAACCAATCTTGTCGGCAATGGCACCTCCCACAAGCGGCAGGAAGTAGACAAACGCCAAGAAACCCGAATAAACGGCACCTGCGTAACCCTCATTCCAACCGAAGTTGGCCTGGAGGAACAGCACAAAAACGGCAAGCATCGTGTAATATCCGAAACGCTCGCCCGTGTTGGCCAAAGCCAACGCATACAAACCTTTAGGTTGTCCTTCAAACATAGAATAATTATTTTTAAGTTGTTAATATGCATTTTTACTGCCAAATGTAAAGCCGCTGCCGGCCATATGGCGAATACAAACGTCGGTTAACGTGACATTTTGTTTTTCTACCTGCAAAGATACACAAAAACTTAAAAACAATCAGAATCAAGCGAAAATTTATTGTGAAAAACTTTTCATTTTTCCTTTCAAATGACGGCAAACGCCAACCGAAAGCGCAAATGAACGTTCCGTAAAGACACAAGGCAAACACCGAGCAACAAGAAACAGCTCTGCCTGCCGCATTCCGCGCAAGGCTGAGAACTCCAGCGACGGCTTTTCAGCCTCCAAAAGAGCGTCTTTCGCAACGCGATAAGCCGCCTTTCGCAACGCAAACGACGGCCTTTTACAAAACATTGGTTTACAGCATGTTACATTTCCCAGGAAAACGCCACGCCCAATCTGCCGCCTTGAAGGTTGCCATCACACCGCATCCTTCACGGCCAACAACATGCCTCGCAAAAAAAATGCGGGCTGCGCCCGGCATTGGCGCAGCCCGCATTGCTTTGCGGATATAGCGTTTGACTATTCATGCACGTACAAGTCCCAACCGAGATAATTGTCAACAGCCTCGCGGAGGATGTCAACAACGTCGGTGCGAACCATGGCCACGTGATGCTCGAAACCGTTCTTGCAGATGAACTTCATCAGCTTCTGCAGGTTGTCCACCTGTGTAACGGCGATGCAACCGTCCATGCCATACGGGTCGTTGGTCAACTTGCCCTTGCCCAGATAGCTCTTTATGCAGCCGAGGTTGTCATCGGTCGAGATGCGGAAATATGTGAACTCGCCTTCAGTACACTTTCCGTAAACAGCCCCGAACGTGTTGACCTTGCCCAGAGTGCGGCCGAGAACGCCGAGAGGGCCAAGCTTGAGGTCGTTCTTGACGAAGCTCTTAGGCGCGTTGCCGCAGTGGGTGCAGACGCACTTGTTGCGGTCTTCGGCGAAGTTGTTGTTCCAGTCCAACAGGGTTGAAGGCTGCCCGGCGGCAAGGCTGAGGGCGTACATCGACACGGCACCGGCCACGTCAGTCTCGCAGGCGCACGGTATCAGCTTCTCTCCAAGCATGCTCATGGTCACGCAAGCGGCGCAACCGTAGTTCTGCTCGAGCGAGTCCCAACACTGTATGGCCGTGGCGTCAACCTCGTTGGCCTCAATCCACTGCTCTACGGCAAGCCCGAACTTGGCCTGCAGGGCCAGCTTCTCCTGATAGGCCTCAGGCACCTTGGCGTAGTGGCTGATTTCCTCCATCTTGGCTTTCAGCTCAGCCGCGTCGTTGTCAATCTTGCGTGCGTTGAAGATGATTTCGCTCATGTCAACCGGCACTACTGTTATGCCCGTGGCCTGGAGCAGCTTCTCGCTGTAGCGGCATGTGTTGAAGCCGAGGGGGCGTGTGCCGATTTGGCCGATGCGCGCGTGGGTCATCTTGCGCACGACGCGGCAGATTGCGGCGAACTTGTCGATGTCTTTCATCAGCAAGTCGCTGTGGATTGAATATGTGTGATAAGTCGTGTCAGTGAAAGGGATGCCGCATTGGTAGAGGTTGTTGCACACCGAAATCTTGCCGCAGAACGCGTCACGGCGACTGTCGAGGTCAACCTTGTCGTTCTGGTCGTCGCACGCCTGCACCAGCACGGGCACATGCAGCTCGGCGCGGCTGATGGCGTTGATGATGCCTACCTCGAACCCGAAGTTTGGCAACGACACGATGATGCCGTCAATCTCGTCACGGTTGGCGCGGAACAGGGCGGCGCACTTCTTGCCGTCCTCTACGGTCTCCATCGAGCCTCCGGTGGGAGTGTCCTGCTCGTCGAGTATCACATATCCGTATCCGGCCTTGTCGAGTTCCTCCAGCAAGGTCTTGCGCACGTCAACGGCAAGCTCCGAGTTGAAGTAAGCCCGTGTGCCGATAATCAGGCCGAAAGTCTCTTTTCCTGCTTTAGCTTGTTTTTTCATAGGTCTTTAAGTTTTATGTTCTTGTTCACTATTTGTTTCCTATCACGGTCTTGACGGCCTCTGTCCATCCTGCGTACAGACGCTCGCGCTCGCCGTCTTTCATGTGCGGGAACACACGGTTGTCGGTGGTCCGCAATGCCGCCACCTCGTCAAGCCCCGCCCAAACGCCGCGCGCCAAGCCGTTCATCACCATCGCTCCCATCGCCGAGGCTTCCTCTACGTCGGAACGGTTGATGCAGGCGTTGAGCATGTCGGCCTGGAACTGCATGAGGAACTGGTTTTTCGTAGGGCCTCCGTCAACACGGAGTTCCTTCAAGGCGATGCCCGCATGTTTGGTCATCAGGTCAACGAGGTCTTTCACCTGGTAGGCGATGGCCTCAAGGGCGGCGCGGCACACGTGGCCTTTTTCCGTGGCCAGCGTCATGCCGCACAGCATGGCCTTGGCCTGGGAGTTCCACCACGGCGCGCCAAGTCCGGCGAATGCCGGCACGAGATACACCCCGCCGTTGTCAGGAACGCCGAGGGCGAACTTCTCGATTTCTGCCGGACTATTGATAAGCTGCAGCTTGTCAGCCATCCATTTTATCGTTGCGCCCGTGCAATGGATGTTGCCCTCGAAGGCGTAAAACACTTTTCCGCAAGCCGCGAAGCCCACCGACGTCACAAGACCTTCGGGCGCGGCAATCGGCTTGTCGCCCACATTGACCATCACTGACGAGCCTGTGCCATAAGTGGCCTTGCCCATGCCCGCCTCGAAACACATCTGGCCGGCCAACGCCCCGTGGGAATCGCCAAGCACTCCGGCTATCGTTATAGGCTCGGGGAATACGCCCTCGACTGTCGTTTCGCCGAAAACCGAATCGCACGGCAGCGTCTCCGCCATCATGTTCCGCGGTATGGCGAACAGGTCGAGCAGTTCCTTGTCCCAGTCAAGGGTATGTATGTTGAACAGCAAAGTACGCGACGCATTGGTGTAATCGGTCACGAAACGCCGGCCACCCGTCAGCTTCCATATCAGCCAAGTGTCGATGGTGCCCATCATGAGTTCGCCCTTCATGGCAGCCTCGCGCGCCCCGCCGACATTGTCAAGAATCCATTTCACGCCGCTTGCGGCAAAATACGGGTCAATCAGCAGGCCGCTGCGTTCGCGTATGAAGTCGGTGTATCCGCGCTTCTTCAGGTCCTCGCATGTCTCCGCCCCACGCTGGCACTGCCACACAACGGCGTGATACACGGGCTTGCCGGTAAAGCGGTTCCACACGACGGCAGTCTCCCTCTGGTTGGTTATGGCCAACGAATAGGTTATGCCGTCGCCCTTAGTGGCCTCGACCACCTCGCGCACGGCCTCGACGGCATTGCGGTAGATTTCCTCGGCGTCATGTTCCACCCATCCGGGCTTGGGATAATACTGCTTGTGGGGCACGTTCTTGCGGCACACAAGCTGGCATTGCTCGTTGAAAAGGACAGCCTTTGTGGCCGACGTGCTTTGGTCTATGGATATTATGTAGTTCATTTCAAATTGGCATTAGAATCAAGAAACAAGAGTTGAGAATTAAGAAAATATGCTTTCAACCGATATTTGTCAATAAAGCTGTTTTTCTTAATTCTCAACTCTTGATTCTTACTTATGTAACATCTCCCTGGCTGTCTCGTATATTCCGTCAGCGTCAAGCTTGTAATGATGGAATATCTCAAGCGGGGTGCCGTGTACTGCGTTCTCGTCAGGAATGCCGAGTATGCGCATCGGCACGGGGCAAGCCTGGGCCACGGTCTCGGCCACGATGCCGCCAAGGCCGCCGTACATGCTGTGTTCCTCAACGGTGATGATGCGCCCTGTCTCACGCGCGGCCTTGACGATGGCCTCGGTGTCGGCGGGCTTCAGCGTGTGCATGTCGATGACGCGCGTGCTTACACCCTCGGCGGCGAGGCGCTTGCCGGCCTGCAGGGCGTGGAACACGGTTTCGCCGCAGCCGATGATGGTGAGGTCGCGGCCGTCCTGCAGTTGGATGGCCTTGCCGATTTCGTAATCAAAGTCGTCGTCCTCGTAAACGTCAGGCACGGCGTTGCGCCCCACCCTTACGTACACAGGGTGCGGATAGTCAGCAAGCAGCTTGGCGAGCTTGCGGGTCTGGCGCGCGTCTGACGGCAGCACTACCTGCATGCCGGGGAAAGTGCGCAACACGGCGATGTCGTGAAGGCTGTGGTGGGTCGCCCCCAGCGCGCCGTAGGCCACGCCGCCGCTAACGCCGAATATCTTGACCGGCTGGCCTGAGTAGGCCACGTCAACCTTGACCTGCTCCAGGCTGCGGGCCACATAGAAGCACGCCGGACCGCAGACAAACACCTTCTTGCCGCAAGACGCCAAACCCGAGGCTATGCCGACGGCGTCCTGCTCGGCTATGCCGCACTCTACGAACTGCCCGGGCAGCTCCTTCGCGAAATCTGTCAATGTCACCGAACCGCGCGCGTCGGTGGTTACGGCTACTATGTCCTTGTCAGCCCTGCCCAGCTCCAGCAGCGTGTCAGTGAAGCTCTTGCGGCAGTTGACGCTTTTTATCTCGTATTTCATAAGTCTTTCCGTATTTGAATGAAAAGCCACCGACCCTCCACCCGCGCAACGGGGGAGAAGCCCGGCTTGCTTGTATTATAATATGTTTATTGCCATTGGATAAGATGCCGGCGGCATCCCCCACGCTCCCCCGGCGGGAGAGCCCGGGGGCTTAGCCTAATTTCAGTTCCTCAATCCTCCTTGTGATTTCAGCCATAGCCACGTTGTACTGCTCCTCCGTGGGCACCCCGTGGTGCCACTTCAGCACGTTCTCCATGAAAGACACGTGGTAGCCCTTCGTCGTATGCAGCACCACCATGTGCGGCTTGCCGTTCGCATAGTCGATGCCCTCAAGGCAGTTCACTATCGCGCCCATGTCGTTGCCGTCAACGTCAACCACGTCCCAGCCGAAGGCGCGCCAGCGTTCGTCGATAGACTCCAGCCTCATCACGTTCTCCGTCGTGTCGCTTATCTGCAGCCCGTTGCGGTCAATCATGGCCACGAGGTTGTCAAGCCCGTAGTTGCTGCCGGCCATCGCCGCCTCGTATATGGAGCCCTCGCCCTGCTCGCCGTCGCCCATCAGCACGAAGGTCCTGTAACCCTTCCCGTCCATCTTGGCCGCAATGGCGCAGCCTACGCCCAGCGACAGGCCGTGACCCAGCGCGCCGCTGTTGAACTCGATGCCCGGCACTTCCACCGTAGGGTGGCCCGCCAGAACGGACATGTACTGTCCGTAAGTGTCAACCAGCTCTTTCGTGATGAAGCCCTTGGCCTCAAGCACACAATAAAGGGCCTCCACGCAGTGCCCCTTGCTCATGATGAAGCGGTCACGCCCGTCCATCTTGGGGTTCTTCGGGTCAACGTTCATCACACGCATGTAAAGCGCGGTCAGCACGTTGAGCGACGACAAGTCGCCCCCTATGTGCCCCGCCTTGGCTCTGTAGACCACCTCAAGCAGTCGTTTCCTGATTTCCTCGCTCCGCAATGCCAGCTCGGCGATGCTCATCTTGTTGTCCATATATGTAAGTTAGTAATCGGTTAAATAAAATGTCGTCAAAAAACGTCCTCGCGTCCCTCTCCCGCCTTAAGGTAAAAGGCCACCAGCCGCCGCGCGCGGCGGCTTCCCTTAGCCACGGGCAAATATACGCATTATTTCCTGAAACGCGAAGCCAAATCACAAAAAACAATGGCTTATGGCATAAAAACAAGCGGCTTTAACATGAGGCGGCGGCCAAACGCACACCGGAAACGTAAGCGCAAGACGTGAAATAAAAACAAAACGCCACAACGCCAAATGTCAGGACTGACGCAGAAAGTAGGAAAAACAGAAGCACAAGAACCGCCAAACAGCATGACTAAAAAGGGTTCATCCGCAACCCCTTTGAATGGCAACAATGCGTAGCAGGGCGTCGAAGACGTCCAACGTTGCTTAGCCGCATGTGAAGCGAAGCGGAACTTGCGGTATGTATGCGCAAATGATGTCGTCCTCGAAGAGGGCGAACAACAGAATAGTATTCGCCCCCTTCGGGGACGGTTGGAGTAGTTTCGACTTACCACAGGTTACATTCGCTGCGCTCACTCCACTGGCGGTTAAGCGGAGTTTGCCCCCTTCGGGGACAGGATAGACTTTTATGTACCATCCAAAAGTGTTGCGGATGAAACCTAAAAAGACTGGAAAAGCTACAAACGTCAACAAAAAACAAGCCAAAAGACCGTCAACAGCAAGGATGTATACGGTCTTCAAGGACAGAAAGGGCCGCCTCTCACCATGCCGTCAACCGCTTTCCACCACCCCAAAAGCCACATTTCACAACATTCGCAAGCTTTCACCATGCACACGTCAGCATACATTTTGAATAAAAGACATATCATCAAGACATTACGTTTGCACACAAAATCAAACGTTATTTCCGCCAAACTACTTTCAAATTGAAAACAACGCCGCTACAATGCGTATAGTAAAATCACATCGCAAACAAAAACACGGAAAACGAAGACAATATGCGACTGCGTCAATGCCCGGGAACAGGGTCTACTGTCATCGCCAAGCAACAATACCTCTCGACAACCGCACACGCTCTTGTCCGCCGCGACGGTTGCCTACGTCATGGTGACGGCTGACTACATGCATTAAAGAACAAGGCGCGTCGCATGCAGGCACGCCCTCTGTGTGTATTTCTTCAAAGTCTTCATGCATGGCATGTTCACCCTATTTCGACCGTCTCGCCGTCGTATGCCAGGCTTACGCCGCCTGGCAACCGCCTGTTGACGTCTTCGTGCAGGCCGATGTCGTGCCCCATGTGGGTGAAGAAGGTCCTCTCGGCCCCCACTCTCCGGGCGAAGGCCACGGCCTCGCCAACGGTGAGGTGGGAATGATGCTCGGGCCCGTACCGCAGGGCGTTCACGACGAGCGTCTTGACGCCTTCGGCGTACCTGAGTTCGCCGTCGTCAATACTCTTCATGTCTGTGACGTACAGCAGGCTGCCTATCCTGTAGCCCAATATCGGCAGCCGGTCGTGCATCACTTGTATCGGCGTGACGCGAAGGTCGCCTACCGTGAAGCTCTCATGCGGCGTTACGACGTTCAGCCTTATGCTCGGCACGCCGGGGTACTTGCGCTTGCTGAAGCAGTAAGGCATGGCGCGCCTCAGGCCGTCGGCCGTGTGGCGGTCGGCGTAGACGCTGACTTCGCCGAAGGCGCAGAAGGGGCGCAGGTCGTCAAGCCCGCCGACGTGGTCGTAATGCACGTGTGTCAGCAGCACGGCGTCTATCTTGCGGAATTCCTGCGCCAGCACCTGCTGCCTGAAGTCGGGGCCGCAGTCAATCAGTAGCCTGGTTGAGGGTGTTTCGACAAGGGCCGAGGCGCGCAGCCTTTTGTCGCGGGGGTCGCCGCTTTGGCACACCTTGCACTTGCAGCCTATCGTCGGGACGCCGACTGATGTGCCTGTGCCGAGGAATATGAGTCTCATCTTCAGATTATGTTCACTTCAGGGCTTATTTCAATGCCGAACTTGCTTTTGACGTCTTCCCTTATCCTGTCGCAAAGCCGCAGGATGTCGGAGCCGCACGCCCCGCCGCGGTTCACAAGCACCAACGCCTGGCGCGGGTGTACGCCGGCGGGGCCGAGCGACTTGCCCTTCCATCCGCATTGCTCTATCATCCACGCTGCGGGTATCTTGACGCGCCCGTCGCTTGCGGCGTAGTGAGGCACTGCGCCGAAGCGCGCCGCCAGTTGGTCGTACTTTTCCCTGGTGACAACGGGATTGGTGAAGAAGCTGCCGGCGTTGCCTTCCTTCTTCGGGTCGGGCAGCTTGGCGTCGCGTATCTCCGTAACGACGTCTCTCAATTGGGCGGCGGTGGGCTGCCCGCCGATGCCTTTCTTGCCCAGTTCGGCCGTGATGTTGCCGTAGTCGAGGCGGGGGGCGAACGTGGTCGAGAGCTTGTAGGTGACGTGGGTTATGACAAACGAGCCGCGCCATTCGCCCTTGAACTTGCTCCACCGGTATGAGTATTCGCATTCGGCGTTGCTGAATGTTCTCAGCTCGCCCGTCCTCGCGTCCACGGCCTCAACCTCATGGATGATGTCCTTGGCCTCAACGCCGTAGGCCCCGATGTTCTGCACCGCGCTTGCCCCCACTTCGCCCGGGATGCGGGCAAGGTTCTCCGCCCCGTGCCATCCGTTGCTTACGCACAGGTCTACCATGTCGTTCCACGTCTCGCCGCTGCCGCAGCGTAATAGCACTCCGCCGTCGGCCTCGGTGGCCTCGTGGCCCATTATGGCGGAGTGCAACACCGTACCGTCATAGTCTTTTGTAAACAGGATGTTGCTGCCCCCGCCGAGGAAGAGCAGGGGCTTGTCGGCTTCAGTAAGCGACGTTACGGTTTGCTGAAGTTCGCCGACTGTGGAAAACTCTATGAAGCGTCGGCATTTCACGTCCATGCCGAATGTGTTGCGCCCCTTGAGGCTGTAGTCGGAAAAGTCTTTTACCATTAAAAACTATGTTTTTTTGAGAACATGTTTGTCACTCTGACAGCGACGTCAATTTCCATTTCCCGTCAAGCCGCTTGAACGTCAGTTCCATCTCCATTCCGTTGGCGATGCCGCGCATTACGAAAATCTTCTGGTTGCCCTCGCTGTATTTCTGCCCGTACATTATATTATATATGAAATCTGAGGGCAGTTCCGGGGCGAAAGCCGGCCAGGTCTCGGGTGCTATTTCTCCCGTCATGGTGCTGAAATCGTCGTCAGGGTCAGGGCCTGTGAACATTACCGGGTTGTTGAGACTTTCAATCTGGAAGTCTTGGTCGGTGGCGAAACGCTGGTAGAAAGCGAGGAACGAGGCGTTGGTGTTATGCACCATGGCGTTGGTCTGCACCGATGTAAGCATCCACTTTCCGCCGAGCCTGTCGAACATGTATTTCTGCACCTTGCCGTCCGTGAGGTAGACCTTTTCTATGACGACGTTGTTTATCGACGTGTCTTTGACCAAGTCCATCTGCTTCACGTTGTCAAATATCAGGGTGTAATAGCCTTGCTCCATGAAGAAATGCTCCATCTGCCACTGCTGCTTCTTCAGGTATGCGACATTCTCCCCGTCAACGACTTTCAACGGGAACTTGATTCTGCTCATCTGGAGCTTGCGGTTTGCGGCAAAATTGAAGATGAAATCATCGAACAACTCATCGGCCGCCTTGGGCATAGGTTGTTCGGATATGAGCTGGTTCATCGTGTCAACAGTGGTTGTGTCGGCAATTTTTGATGAGTCAACAGCGGTAGTGTCAGCCGTGACAGGTTTCTTGTCAGTGCATCCAGTTGTCCACACCATGGTGAGAACACACATTGCAAAGACCAAAACAACGCCTTTTTTCATAATTCCATGCTATTCATTGCTCGGCGGTGCGTGACCGTTCATCCCTTGATATGTGGTGAGCCGCAAGCATGCGTTCAAGCTTGGCTTGCCGGCCGGCTCGAGGCATTAAAGCCCGACGCCACATATCAGTCAACATATCTCTCAAAATTTTCGCAAAAGTACAACTTTATTTTGATTTATGCCCCATATTCAATGCAAAAATATTACCTTTGCATCAAATTTTAATACGCAACAAAATTATCTTCAAAATGATACTCGACAAAATAGCGAAACTGCTTGAAGAAGTGAAAGGCCTTAATGCTTCAACGCCTGAGGAAATAGAAGCGTTAAGACTGAAATATCTTAGTAAAAAGGGCGAAATCAACACATTGATGGCTGACTTCCGCAATGTGCCCGCGGAACAGAAAAAGGAAGTCGGGATAAAAATAAACGAACTTAAACAGACTGCGCTTGACCGTATCAACTCGCTGCGTGAACAATGCGAGACAAACGAGGCGCAATGTGACGACATCGACCTTACACGCACACCTTATCCGGTAAAGTTAGGCACACGCCACCCGCTCACAATCGTAAGGAACGAGATTATCGACATATTTTCACGCATGGGATTCACCCTGGCCGACGGGCCTGAGGTGGAAGACGACTTGCACGTGTTCACTAAGATGAACTTCGCGGCAGACCACCCGGCTCGCGACATGCAAGACACATTCTTCGTCGAGACCAATCCTGACGACGTGGCGAAAAACATAATCTTGCGCAGCCACACGAGTTCGGTACAGGCGCGTGTGATGGAAACGACACAACCGCCCATACGTGTAATCTGCCCGGGGCGCGTTTACCGCAACGAGGCCATCACGGCGCGCGCGCACTGCTTCTTCCATCAGATAGAGGGCCTTTACATTGACAAGAACGTGTCGTTCACTGACCTGAAGCAGGTGCTTCTTACGTTTGCGCGCGAGCTGTTCGGCGCAGACACGAAGATACGCCTTCGCCCAAGTTACTTCCCGTTCACGGAACCAAGCGCGGAAATGGACATCTCGTGCCACATCTGCGGCGGCAAGGGATGCGGTTTCTGCAAGCACACTGGATGGGTCGAGATTCTGGGCTGCGGCATGGTTGACCCCAATGTGCTTGAGCTTTGCGGAATAGACAGCAAGGTGTATAGCGGTTACGCATTCGGCCTTGGCGTCGAGCGCATAACTAACTTGAAGTACCAAGTGTCAGACCTCCGCATGTTCTCCGAGAACGACGTGCGCTTCTTGCGTGAGTTCGAGGCGGCAAATTAAAGTCTTTTCAGATAGGGGACACAGCAAGGAGAGAAAGCGTGGGACAAATGGCTTTGCTGGCAGGCCTACGTAGCCGCCACTGTCATTTTTTGGCGACGCCTTCTCTCCTTGCTTTTTATTTTAAGGAACAGTTACATGAAAGAGCGTCTGTTGACCCGTAGCTACATTTTCATCCTTGCAGCTAATTTCCTGTTATTCTTCGGCTTCTGGATATTGATACCAGTATTGCCGTTTTATTTGCAGGAAACTTATAAATGCCCGGCGGCGATGCTTGGGGCGATATTGAGTTGTTATACGGTCAGTGGGCTGTGCGTGCGCCCGTTTTCCGGCTACTTGATGGACAAGTTCCCACGCAAGCCTATCTATATATTCTGCTATTTCATTTGCGCGTCGATATTCCTTGGCTACATGGCCGCCGGCGTGTTGACGTGGTTCATCGTGCTGCGCGCTTTGCATGGCGTGGCATTCAGCAGTGTCACCGTTGGCGGCAACACCCTATGCGTTGACATAACCCCGAGCAGCCGCCGCGGAGAAGCTCTTGGATATTACGGACTGACGAACAACATAGCCATGGCCCTTGGCCCTATGACGGGCTTGTTCATGCACGACCATGTGACTTACAACGGCATATTCCTGACGGGCATGGCTTTCAGCGTTGCAGGCTTGCTGTTTGCACTGGGGGTCAAGGCGCGCGTCCCAGAATCAGTCAAGGCACGGCAACTTGAAAGACAGCAGACAGGATGTGACCCTGTTGCCCAGAAACGCAAGCTGTCGCTCGACCGATTCATCCTCATCAAAGGCATACCTGTAAGCATCGCTTTGCTGATGCTCTCGATACCATACGGGGCGACAACAAATTTCGTAGCCGTGTATGCCCGTGAAATACATCTCGACGTTCCGTCAGGTTTCTTCTTCACACTCATGGCCCTCGGCATGGGGGCGTCACGCCTTGTGGCGGGCAAGAAGGTTGACCAAGGATACATCACACAGTGTATCCATTTCGGGCTTTATCCCGTAGTGGCGGCATTCTTCATCTTGAGCATGTGCCGTTTCATTGCGCCTTGCAGCATGGCGGCCGCTGAAACCATGTTCTTTATCGTGCCCTTGCTCCTTGGCATAGGCTTTGGTGTCATCTTTCCCGCGATGAACACCCTTTACATCAACCTTGCCCCAAACAACCAGCGCGCCACAGCCACCAGCACTTATCTTACGGCCTGGGACGTGGGCATTGGCATCGGCATAGCCACGAGCGGCGTCATCGCCCAACATTTCACGTTTTACATGGTTTACCTTGTCGGCTCATTGTTGTGCTTTGTGTCAATGATGTATTTCAACATCAAAGTCACGCCGCATTATAACCGAAACAAGTTAAGATGACAACTTAGGGCGTGCAAAAATGTCGTGACAACCTGTTGATGCCCCCGTTCTATTAGCTACGAAGCAGAAACATCGCTTTTTTCGTGATTTTATCTTTCATCTTTCATTTTCGGGCGCATTGCGCTGATTGTCAGCAAGTTGAGTAATGAAAGATGGTTTATGAATCTGTCATCGATGTTTCATCGGGTGAAAATCGGGTGAAAGGCCGCCTACACATCTTTCACCGCATAAAGCACTGAGCGACAAGATGTTATGCGCAAAAATGAAAGATGAAGGATGTTTTGACGCAAAAACTACAAATCTGCGCAAAACGTCATGTGACGCACACCAGAAAGACGGCAAAACGCTACGCTGAAAATCGCCTTTCAGCGTGCAAAAGACAGTATTTTACACCCTGTTTGACGGCCGTCGCAGTTTATGAAAATGACATTGCCTAACCTCAAAAAATACCACAAATCACTATGCTCTTTTCCCTTTTGCCCCAAATTTATGGTTATACGCCAAGCATAACAAAAAACAAAAGAATATCGCCAACGTTACCATCGCCCCTAAAAGTGTGTTAAAAACACCATACATTTTATTAAAAACTATTTAACACACGCCTAAACATTTGCAAAAAAGACAAAAACGCAGTACCTTTGCACTGTGTTTTTCATAGTATTAGATTTAAGGTTAACAAGATTGGAGTACAGCGGTACTCCTTTTTTTATTTTCAGAAGTACCGTCGCAACAGTTGGAATATGAAAAGACAAGTCACATTCCAATCATTTCTTAAATTTCCGATACAGCTTCCAGGCCAGCATAAAACCATCGGCCAAACCAGCCCCTGTGGTCATTACGGTTGAAAGAGTAAATCCTTTCTTTTGTGGCTTCGGCTTACGGAACAAGTCTTTCCACAAGATATTCATACGCTCGTTGTCCCTCCTGATTTCAGAAAGAACAACCTCTTTTCGCAACCTTATCTCGTGCAAAGTCCTATATGTTTCTCTTCTTTTTGCATCCATAAGCCTATTATTCCATCAACAAACTGGTTATAAATCTTATCAGCGGCCTTTCTATCCAGCTTTTCCTGAAAGCCAGGAACAAAATAAACACGACTATATAAAAAGCGGCGATTATCCCAAACGCGGCAGGATAACCTATAGCTTCGCCCATTGCCAAAGCCGCTGACATGGAAAGGAACACCAATATCGCAATAACAATCAACGTAAGAACGGCAAACAGCAACAAGGCTGTTATTATCCTTACGGTTTTATCCATAATATCAAGCTTCAGGTACTCGCCCTGAAGCCCGATACTATGTTTAATCAGCCTTACAAGCTGTCCTATTGTTTCAATGTTTCTATCAGACGAGAACATTATTAAAACTATTGATTTAAGCCAATTCCGTGTCTGCCGCGTCTGTAATATCCTCGGCCAAGTCGTTCATTTCCTTGCGGCTCAGCTTGATATTGTGCTTCTGGCAGAAGTCGTCTATGGCATCCGTTATTTTCTCACGTGTGTCTTTTCCCTTTTCCGGAGCCAGCAACAAACCTAAAGCCGCGCCGGCGATTGCGCCACCTAAAAATGCGCCAATGTAACCTAATGCTTTCATAATACTGTAATTTAATTATTAATTAATATGTTATATTACGCTCGTTATTCCACTGTTGCGTGGTTTTACTTTGCTGATAGCAAAAATAGTGATAAAATCCCGAATATCAACATTTTTGCAAGTTTTTTTTGTTAAAAACAATGTATTTTCCCGATTTAACAAACTTTATGCACGCATTGTCAACATTTTTATCCGTTTTTATGTAATTTCGCACGAAATATCAGGAAACAAAGTTTAATCTCCAAACAATAAAACGAGAAATTATGAGAAAATACATGGTTGCATGCGCCGGCCTTTGCGTGGCTTTGGCGTTCACAAGCTGTAAATCATCAGAGAGCGCATACAGGAAAGCATACGAGAAAGCCAAGGCGCAAGAAGAGAACCGCGCTACGGTGCAGAACCAGGGCAACGAGGAGATTGCCGTAGTTGCACCGGTAGTAGAAAAGCCCGCAACAGAAACCGTAGTCGTTGACAACGCTGACAACGTGCCTGTAAGGCAAGAATCGCTATCTGTCGTAAACGGAGCGGGATTAAAGAGCTACAGCGTCATCGTCGGCTCATTCTCTGTACAGGCAAACGCAGAGGGTATGCAAAGCACGCTCAGGAGCCAGGGGTATGACGCGCAGGTAGCCTACAACGCCGGCAACCAGATGTACCGTGTCGTAGCTGCAACGTTTGACACGAAACCAGATGCAGTTCGCAGCCGCAACGAGCTTCGCTCACAATATCCCGACGCTTGGCTGTTATACAACCAAAAATAAAAACGTCTTTACTTCGTGGCTCGTATATTGTCGATTGACTACGGCAAGAAGCGAACAGGAATTGCCGTCACTGACCCGTTGCAGATTATCGCAAACGGATTGGTGACGGTTTCCACGTCAGGCCTGTTCGATTTTCTTCGTGAATACATGTCCAAGGAACCCGTAGAACGTATAATTATCGGCGAACCCAAACAAGCTGACGGCAGCCCGAGCGAGAACATGGCAAGGATAACCCAGTTCGCCAACCGCTGGCGCAAGGCTTATCCTGATATTCCCATTGAATTTTACGATGAACGGTTTACATCCGTACTTGCGCACAAAGCCATGCTCGACGGCGGTCTGCACAAGAAAAAAAGACAAGACAAAGCATTAGTGGACGAAATAAGTGCAACAATAATATTACAAAGCTATTTAGAATCTTCAAGAAGGAAACGATGATATTACCTATTTACATTTACGGGCAACCCGTGCTTCGCAAGGTGTCACAGGACATAACCCAGGATTATCCCAACCTCAAAGGGCTTATCGCCGACATGTTTGAAACACTCACAGAATCCGACGGTGTGGGACTTGCCGCCCCGCAAGTCGGACTAAACATCCGCCTCGTTGTCATTGACCTTGACGTTCTTTCCGACGACATGCCCGAATACAAAGATTTCAAAAAAGCTTATATCAACCCGCATATACTTGAATATGACGACAGCAGCGTTGACTCTTCCGAGGAAGGCTGCCTCTCCGTTCCTGGCATTCATGAGAGCGTAAAACGCCCGACACGTATCCACGTAAAATACCACGACGAAGATTTCAATGAACATGACGAATGGATTGAGGGTTATCTTGCACGCGTAATGCAGCACGAGTTCGACCATCTTGATGCAAAACTGTTCATCGACCGCGTGTCGCCACTACGCAAACAATTAATCAAGAGCAAGCTAAAAGCCATCCTGCAAGGTCGTTTCAGGTGCGGCTATCGCACTAAAACCGTCAGGAAATAACACCATGTCGGGGGCTAAGCCCCGACAATTTTCCACATTGTATTTCGCACTGCGTCTTATTGTATTTCAGGAAAAGTTTTTATGCGCAAGCTTATTTTGTCATTATTGGCATTGCTGGCACCGGTGATGTTCATGTCCGCACAATTCAGGACGGACAGGCTCATTGACGTCGGCAAAAGCGCGCTTTATTACGAAGACTACGTGCTGTCAATACAATACTTCAACCAAGTGATACTCGTAAAGCCCTACCTTTACGAACCTTGGTATTTGAGGGCAGTCGCAAAATATTACTTGGACGACTACGTCGGCGCGGAGAAAGACTGCTCTGAAGCAATAAGACTTAACCCATACGTACCCGATTTTTTTGAACTGCGGGGGCTATGCTTCATCAAACAGAACAAGTTCGACGAGGCCATAGCAGACTATGACAAGACAATTGAATTCAATCCTTACAATAAAAACCTGTGGTTCAACCGCGTTTTGTGCAAAATCGAGAAAAAAGACTATGACGCCGCAAACGCCGACCTCGACTCAATGGTCAACATGTGGAAGACTTACGCAAAAGCGTATTCTCTCAAAGCAGAGGTCTGCATGCAGCAAAAAGACACGACCGGATGCGCAAAATACCTTGACAAGAGTTTGGAGATAGACCCATACGACGGTGAGACGTGGGCTTTCCGCGCGATGATTAGCCTGTCACAGGAAGAATGGAAAGCAGCCGACACGCAACTCTCAAAAGCCATACACCTAAAGCCGGGAACTGCGTCAAACTATGTAAACCGAGCATTGGCCAGATACAACATAAACAATCTTAACGGCGCGCTGGCCGACTATGACAAAGCAATAGAAATAGACCCCAACAACTTCCTTGCGCATTATAACCGCGGACAGCTTCGCGTGCAAGTTGGTGACGACAACCGGGCCATCGAAGACTTCAACTATGTCATCAACCTTGAACCAGGCAACGTCATGGCCATATACAACCGCGCCCTGCTGCTTGAGCGCACTGGTGACATCTACGGTGCCATCAGGGATTACACCACAATCATAAAACAATTCCCCAACTTCTGGGTCGGCCTGAACAACCGCGCAAGATGCTACCGAAAAGTAGGACTTACGGCCAAAGCCGAGCTTGACGAATTCAAGATATTCAAGGCCCAGATGGACAAACATTATGGCCGGCAACAACGCTGGAGCAAGAAAAAACAACACGAAGTAAGGAAGAAAAGCGAGATTGACTTCGACAAATACAACCAGCTTGTCGTGGCTGACGACAATACAGTGCAGCACGAATACTCGACTGTTTACCGCGGACGCGTACAGAACCGCAAAATCGACGTTGTACTCCTGCCCATGTTCCAAATCTCGTTCAGCCAATATGACAACGGGGTCAAGTCATACCAAGCGTTCGACAACGATGTGGAGAAATTCAATTTCAACCAGAAGCCACTCCGCAAACTATATATCAGATGTGGCGTGAAACCGCTTTCTGAGCAAGAGACCAAAAGCGTATTCACGCTGATTGACACGCTTTCGGTAAAAATAAACGAGTCACGCGACCTTGACCGTGACAAAGGCCTGATATTGCAACGCGCCGTAGCCAACAGCGTTGTCCAAAACTACGCTGAGGCCGTCAGCGACCTGACAGCGTACATCCAAACGGACAGCACGTTGTCATTGGCATACTGGCAACGTGCCGTATGCCAGGCACGCATGAACGAATACGAGGCGTCGCGAGGCGGAGACGTGAAACTGAAGACGGCTGGCGCGATTGCAGATTTGGACATGGCTGTCAAGCTGAACCCGGACAATGCCTACTTGTATTTCGACCGAGGCAACCTTTACGCTGCCAACAAAGACTATGCAAAGGCCATAGCCGATTATGACACGGCCATAAAAATCGACCCAAAACTTGCCGAAGCGTATTACAACCGCGGAATATCCCACATCAACCTCGGCGACAACGACACCGGCATCGGCGACCTGAGCAAGGCCGGAGAGCTTGGCTTATACGACGCTTACAGTGCCATAAAGAAATTCAGCAAGGGCAAAAAAAGCAAATAACACCAATGACATGACGAATGGCAAGAACTGCCTTCACGCCCATAAAAATCAAAAAAGCAGGCGTGAAGGCAGTCCTTGCCATATTTTGTTCAATTTCAAATGGAAATCTTTTCAATTCCGCCAAAAGGCACAAGATGCTTGAAACAGTCCTCACGGGGGAACAAACCGCCGTAAATCCCGGCACAAATAAGCACGCCTCCATGTGCGAACACCGCCACACGCCTGTAAGGTTTCCGCTTCAACTCGTCAAGGAACGAGGCCACTCGCGCGAACAACAACGGGAAACTCTCGCCATTGGTGGCGGCAAGATTCATGTAGTCGTCATACCACTTATGCAGGTTTTCGTCCTCTATTTCGTCGAAAAGCTTCATCTCCCAGTCGCCCATGTTCATCTCCTTCAGGCGGTCGTCGATTATCGGGTCAGGCCATCCGCAATAGCCGGCCAGCATCCTCGCCCGTGTAAGCGGCGACGAGAAAACGGCATCAAACGCGCCGTCGCCAAGATTGCTTTTGGTTACAGCCGCCTCCTGCTCAAACGTTTCAGCCACAGGCACGTCGCTCCATCCGTAGCAAGTGCCCTTTGGCACGCCAACACTCGTATGTCTAATCAAAACAATGTCCATAAAGCTTTATTGTCAATAAATTGATATGTCGCACATAGGTAAAACGACAGTTCCGTCAACAGGAACATCGCCCCGCAGCAGTCGCCCGTATATCCGCGCAGCCTGTGCCATATCAGCAAATACAGGAAATACATGACAAGGCAGGGCGCGAAGATAAGCAAGTCCCAACGAACAGCTCCGTCCGTAACGAAAACCAGCAATGCGAGCGGCAACACGCCCTGTACAAACAATAGTATGCCAGCCTTCAGGCTAATCTTGCGATACACGACCTTGGCCTTCGCCTCATCCTCATTGCGGGCATAAGGCATCATCGATATTATCTGGCCTGACACCATCTTGCAGAACGGGTCGGCAGCGAACACAACGAGGGCAGCCAGCGGCGCGGGCATGGACGTAAGCAGGAAGAACAGCAACAACAGGTACATCACAATGCCGATTACACCGTACGTGCCGATGCGTGAGTCTTTCATTATGTCCAATATGCGACGACGGTCGCCTCCCCCGCCGCCGAAACCGTCGAAGAAGTCAGCCAAACCGTCCTCATGCAGCGCGCCGGTCAGCAAAATCCTGGCTGCTATCGCCAGCAACACGGCCACCGCCTGAGGAAGGAACATGCCGCCCAGGTAAATCACACCGCCCATGAGGGCACCTGTCAGCCAGCCCACCAGAGGCCAATATTCAACCACGGCGCGGTAACACTCGCGCGGCGGCTCATGAATCCGCCACAACGGAAGGCGCGTGAAGAATATGAACGCCGCCCATACGTTATCGTACCATTTAGAAGTATTTAGTGATATGCGCATTGTCAAAATTGTTCATCTCGTTAACCATCCTCACCGCGCTGTCAAGCAGAGGGTAAGCGCAAAGCGCGCCCGTGCCCTCGCCGAGCCTCATGCCCAAATCCAGCAAAGGCTTGGCATGCAGCAAGTCAAGCAGCTTCTTATGTCCGCCTTCGCCGCCTACGTGGCCGAACACCATGTAGTCAAGCGCGTCAGGGCATATCGCGCATGCCGCCAAGGCGCACGCCGTCATAATGAAGCCGTCAACCAATATCACGCAGCGAAGCTCCGCAGCCCTGAGCATCGCGCCAACGGCACTGACCATCTCAAAGCCTCCGCAGTAACGCATCACGTAGTCCACACCGCCGCCCTCGCCGATACCGGAAAGCAACTTGCCCGTGACCACGGAAAGGACGTCAGACTTGTGCCTGACCCCGGCCTCGTCAAGCCCCGAACCCGAACCGATGCACTCACTCAGCGGAATATCGCCAAGCACGCTCATCCATATGCTTGAGGGCGAAGTGTTGCCGGCCCCCATCTCACCTACACAGATTACGTTGCACCCGTCACGATGGCATTCATCCACAAACTCCGCACCTATGTCCATAGCCCGTTCGAGCTGCTCCTGTGTCATTGCCGGACACTCAAGGGGGTTGTTCGTGCCGTATGCTATCTTGCGGTTTATTATGCCGGGAAAGCCTGACAGGTCATGGTCAACGCCCACGTCAATGACATACAGCTTGAAACCGTGCTGGCGGCAAAACATGTTGACACCCCCGCCGCCGCGTGAGAAGTTGACCATCTGCTGCCATGTCACCTCGCGCGGCGTCGCGCTGACGCCCTCACGCTCAATGCCGTGGTCGCCGCCGAACAGCAGGTGGCAAGGATGCCTCAGCTCCGGCGTCAGCGTGCGCTGTATCAGGCACACCTGCGCGGCCAGGCTTTCCAACCGCCCCAAAGAGCCTTTGGGCTTGTTAAGGTTGTCAATCTTATCCTTTATGTCAGGTAAAATATCATATTCAAGTTTTTTGATGCAGTATTCTCTCATGGTCTTACTCTTAAAAAATTCAGTTGTCTTGCCTTAACCTTTTATCCTTACCGGTATGCCGCTGACCATAAGCACCACTTCGTCAGCCTTGGCTGCGACATACTGGTTCATCCATCCTTGCATGTCGGTGAAGCGTCGCTGCACGGCGTTGCTGCTTACCTCGCCCCACCCTATCTCGTTTGTCACGAAGATGAATGTCGCGTCTTGGGCGGTGAACCTGTCGAACTCGGCCTTTATCCCGTCCAAAGCCTCGTCAACGGTAGGCTGCTCCAAACCGCTTTCGCGATTGAAAAAGAAGTTGGTACACCACAGCGTGACGCAGTCAACCACGGCCACCCTGCCGCCCACGTCATGCCGGCTGAGGTATTTCTCCTCCTCTATGTTCGTCCAGCATGCGCCGCGCCGCTCCTTATGACGCCTCACGCGCTCGGCAAACTCGCCGTCCCACACATGGGCGGTAGCCACATATACGGGACTCGGCGAAAGCTCAAGCGCGAGCTTTTCGGCATAAACACTCTTGCCCGAACGCTGGCCGCCGGTTATCAGTATTATCTTTCTCATTTCACAAAAGGCTTCATGTCTTTCGGGTAGCAAAGATAATGCAAGTAAGCCGAAATACAAAATAAAAACGGGAGAAACGGCCGACAACCGCTATTTTTGCGCAAATGCACGCATACGCATCCAGCCGTATACGGCACAGGCGCACGCCTTTTGCTGTGGAAGTCTTACACCTTATATATATTATACCAACCTTGCCGATGCCTTCCGCATGCCTAAAAACACGACCGGCTACGGCCTTGCAAAACCTGCGCCACCACAAGTCAAGAACACGCCGCACACAACGCATTCCGCAAAACATGGCCTTCCGCCTCCTGAAAGGCCACGTTTCAGCGCGCAAAAGGCCATCTTCCGCAAGCTAAAACACGGCCTATTGCAAAAGGCTTGTTCCCGCCACCGTTTTCACCAAGCCGGCAACCCCACTCCAACGCCTCGCCCATAAGCATTCACCTCCACGCCGTGAGCGCACACAGCCGCCGACGATGAAAAAACATTGCAATTGTACTTACATTTAATGTTAACATTTGTTACAAACCGCTTCCATATTGTCCTAATGTCCATATTTTTTGCATGATTTGTCCGAAATGACAGCGTTTTAGGATAAATCGCTTTGCCATGTAAATATTCTTTCATACTTTTGCACCGAAATTAGAAACATGACAGAAAGTCATCACATTATTAATTTAAAATTTTTAAACATGAAGAAGTTGTTTTTAATGATGTTCGCAGCGGCGATGACCGCCTCTGCTTCAGCTCAAACCGTACAGGAAAGCAAGACTTTCGACAACTGGTACATCGGTTTGAACGGTGGTTTGGCTACTAAGACCACAGGACATTCATGGATGAGCGACCTCAACCCCAACCTCGGTCTCCGTGTTGGTCGTTACTTTACTCCGGTATTCGGATTTGCTTTGGAGAGCAACCTGTACTTCTCAAACAAGCCTTACGCTTCTCGCAAGACGTTCGTACGCTCTATGAACACCTCTTTGCTGGGAACTGTTAACCTGAGCAACTGGTTCGGCGGATACAAGGGCGAGCCGAGACTCTTTGAGGTTTCTGCGCTTTATGGTCTTGGATGGGGCCACATCTTCGGTCACCCGACAGACGTTTACAAAGACAACCAGCTCACATCAAAGGCTGCCATCGACTTCGCCTTCAACCTTGGCGAAAGCAAGGCTTGGCAGGTATACATCGAACCGGCCATGATTTGGACTTTGGCTGGCAACAACCAGGTACGCGACAACGAGGTACAGCACGATGTACACGAGTCTGGCTTCCAGCTCAACGTTGGTGTAATCTACAAGTTCAAGAACTCTAACGGCACTCACAACTTCAAAATCGCCGAACTGCGCGACCAGTCTGAAATTGACGCCCTCAACGCAAAAATTAACGACCTGCGCAGCGACTTGAACGACAAGGACGGCCAGCTCAGGGCTAAGGACCGCCAAATCGCAGACTTGCAGAAGGCTCTTGACGACTGCAACAACAAGCCCGCTCCCAAGTATGAGAAGCCGGCAACCGTTACAAACCTGCAGCCGACAGTACTCTTCCGCCAGGGCAAGTCAGTTGTTGACCCGGCTCAGTACGCTCCGATTGAACTCATCGCACAGTACATGAGGAACCATCCCGAGGCTCAGGTTGAAATCAAGGGCTACGCTTCACCCGAAGGCTCAGCCGAACTCAACCAGAAACTGTCTGAGGCTCGCGCCGAGGCTGTTAAGAAGATTTTGGTAAACAAGTACAAGATTGCTTCTAAGCGTCTCACCACCAAGGGCTGCGGTGCTACCGACAAGCTGTTCGAGCAGGTAGAATTCAACCGTGTTGCAACTTTCAACGACAACACAAAGAAATAATATTGTTTGACAAACCATATCATAAAAAGGGCGCGCCTTTCAGTAAGGCGCGCCCTTTTTACATGATGCAAATTGCTTTTTTACAAAGATTTGTGTACCTTTGCAATAACAATATCCGCATCCGCGGCATTCACTTACAACTAAAAACAATGATTTATGAAGACACTTGACAAGATAGGCACTTACCAATTCACGGCCGAGCCGTTCCATTGTGATTTCTCAAAAAAGCTGTTCATGGGTCATTTGGGCAACCACCTGCTCAACGCCGCCGACTTCCACGCATCCGACCGAGGCTTCGGCATGACATATCTAAACCCCGAACACAAGACATGGGTGCTGTCACGGTTGGCAATCGAGATGTATGACATGCCGGCGGAATACACAAAGTTCAACGTGTCAACGTGGATTGAGGGCGCGATGAAATACTTCACCCACCGCAATTTCCGTGTGACCAGCGCAGCCGATGGCGGCAAAGTGTACGGTTACGGGCGCAGCATCTGGGCGATGATTGACACCGACAGCCGCCAACCGGCTGACATCCTCGCTATAAAAAACGGCGAAATCACACGTTACATCGACACTGAAACGGCATGCCTGATTGCCACTCCGTCACGTGTAAAGATGGGAAACGCAGCAAAAATCGCTACCACAATCGACACGCATTACAGTGACGTTGACGTCAACGGACACATCAACAGCGTGAAATACATCGAACACGTACTCGACCTTTTCGACCTGCCATGGCACAAGTCGCACCGCATCAGCAGGTTGGACATAGCTTACGTGGCTGAAAGTTACTGCGGAGACAAACTCAACTTCTACCGGGAAGACACAGCGGAAGACACCGTCTGCGTCAAGATAACAAAGTCAACGCCTGACGAAAAAGAAGTGGAGGTTTGCAGATGCCAAGTCACATTCTCTCCAAAATAAAGCATTCTTGCCCCTACGCCGTGCATTTCAGAAGGGGAAAAGCAACGGCAAGACGAACACCATGACAACGCCTATCAGCACCTGCAACGGCAAACCTACCTTTACATAATCCATAAACGTATAACGCCCGGCCTGCATCACAAGCGCGTTAGGCGGCGTAGCGAACGGCGAAGCGAAACACATGCTCGCCCCAAGTGTAACCGCAAACAAGAACGGATACGGACTAAGGCCGATTTCCACGGCTGACGACATGGCAATAGGAGCCATCAGCACGGCCGTAGCCGTGTTGCTTATGAACATCGTAAGCAAAGAAGTTGTGAAGTAAATCCCCGCCAACAACACGAACGGCCCGTAAGCTCCAAGACCGCTGACAAGCGAGTGTGAAATCATTGTTGACGCGCCGGTCTTCTCCAAAGCGACCGACATCGGCAGCATGGCGGCGATAAGCACCACGCTCTCCCAGTTGATAGTCTTGTATGCAGCCTCGACATTCCTGAAGCATCCGGTAAGCACCATCAGCACCGCTGCTATCATAACGGCCGTCACAGGGGCGACAGGAATGAAGTCGAACACCATCATCACAACCATAAGCAACATTATGCAGGCCGCCATGGGGGCTTTATAGTCAAGCGTAACCTTGGCCGCTTCCTCAAGCGGTTGACCGAGAACGACCCAGTTTTCCTCCTCGTTGCTCAGGCGGCTGATGTTCGCCCACGTGCCTTGAACAAGCAATACGTCGCCTCCATGCAGCCGCACGTCGCCCAAGTCGTCCATTATGTATTCGCCCTTGCGCCTTATCCCTACGATGTTTATACTGTATTTGGCACGGAACCCAGACTCTTTCAGCAGCCTGTTGACAAGGCGTGACGTCGGCAACAACACTATTTCAGCTATTCCAATGTCGTAGAAGTCAAGTCCGCCGCGCTCATTCTCTCCGTCGTCGGAAACTGGTGTCGGTTCAGTCAGCGAGTAATCGGCCGCGAAAAGCTTGGCCTGTTCCTTAGCGCCTATTACATATATGATGTCGTCTTCCTGCAACACGGTGCGCGGCCCGGCCAACATCTGGCTGACATTCTTTATTATTCCTTTCTGCCTTGACGTCTCACGCCTCACTTCAAGCACAGTTAGCCCGTAACGGTTGTGTATGTCAAGCTCCACGATGGTCTTGCCCTTGATTGAAGAGCCACGCCCGACAACATAACGTGACAAGTTGTCCGAAAGGCGGTATTCGTTCACCAATTGCTCCAAAGACTTTGCCCTGTTCTTCTCGTCCTTGCCGTCACCGTCGCTCTTTCCCAACAACCATTTGCTCAAAGGCAAAAGAACTATCACGCCGACAGCGATGCATATAAGGCCGACCGGCGTGAACGAGAAGAACGACAGCGGCTCATATCCGCCGTCAACAAGCACGTCTTGGATTACAAGGTTGGGCGGAGTACCTATCAATGTCAACATTCCACCCATGCTGCTCGCAAACGCCAGCGGCATCAACAACCGCCCGGCGTTGACCTTTGCCTTTGCCGCAAGACTCACCACGATGGGCAGCATCAAGGCCACGGTGCCCGTATTGCTCACAAACGCGCCGATAAACGCCGTAACACCCATCACCAACAAGAACAAGCGCAACTCGCTGTTGCCGGCCAACTTCATGATGCGTCCGCTTATCATCTTGGCCAATCCTGTCTGGAAGATAGCTCCACCGACAACAAACAGGCCGACCATCATGATGACAACCGAATTGGAAAAGCCCGACAAGGCCTCGTCAGGCGTCAGCGTGCCCGATACAATCAGCAATATCAAGGCGCACAACGCGACCACGTCCGAACGGATTTTGCCGACGGCGAAAAACACCGCCGACAGCGCAAGTACTATCAATGTGAAAAGCATACTATCATGGAATTTACAGTGAGCAACATCACATGCCACATCATGACACCAAGGCTTACAGCCTGAGAACAGTGCGTCATTCGGGCATGCACCTATTGCAAATATACGGATTTTCAGGCAAATACGCCACCACACACGGCCTTTTTTTACTAACCTTTAACTACTTTACCCTAAAAAACGTACTTTTGCAACGAATTAAACAACGACAAAAGCAATGAACCAGTTTACAGAAAGAATATCAAAAACACTCAACCTGCCTGAGCGCGGTGTGGAAAACACGCTGCAACTGTTAAGCTCAGGATGCACAATACCATTCATCAGCCGTTACAGGAAAGAACTGACCGGCGGGCTTGACGAAGTGCAGATAGCCGACATCAGCGAACAATACGTGCGCCTGAACGACATAGCCAAGCGCAAGGAGACCATCGTCAAGACAATAGAAGAGCAAGGGAAACTGACACCGGAACTGTCAAAACGCATCGACGAGTGCTGGGACGCGGCCGAATTAGAGGACATCTACCTGCCGTACAAGCCCAAACGGCGCACAAGGGCGCAAGTGGCGAGGGAGCGGGGACTTGAACCTCTGGCCGCTACAATCATGCTGCAACGTGAGCAAGCCCCCGAAAACGTGGCTAAACGCTTCGTCCGCGGCGACGTGAAAAGCACTGAAGAGGCCATCAAGGGAGCGCAAGACATCATAGCCGAAAACGTGAACGAGGACGAACGCGCGCGGCAAACCGTCCGCTCGGCGTTCAGGCGAGAGGCCATGATAACATCGAAGGTGGTGAAAGCCAAGGCCGAAACCGACGAGGCGGCAAAATACTCTGACTACTTCGACTTCTCCGAACCGCTGCGCCGATGCTCGTCACACAGGATGCTCGCAATGCGCCGCGGCGAGGCCGAAGGCGTGTTGCGGGTAAGCATATCGCCTGACGACGACGGATGCACGGACAGGCTCAAGAGGCAATATGTAAGGGGATACGGACGCTGCTCCGAATTGGTGGGCGAAGCCGTGGCCGACGCTTACAAGCGGCTGCTCAAACCGTCGATTGAAACAGAGTTTGCCTCAGCGGCTAAAGAACAAGCCGACGAAGAAGCCATAAAGGTGTTCGCCGACAACCTGAGGCAACTGCTGCTCGCCGCGCCATTGGGACAAAAGCGCGTGATGGCCATCGACCCAGGCTTCCGCACGGGCTGCAAGGTGGCCTGCCTCGACGCCCAAGGCAACCTGACCCACCACGAGGCGATATTCCCAGACTTCTGCCTGCAGGCGGCAAGAACACCACACACGGCCGACGCGGCCATGCGTGTGAACAGCATGGCGCACACATTCGGCATCGAGGCCGTGGCCATTGGCAACGGAACGGCAAGCCGCGAGACCGAGGCTTTCATCAAACGGCTCGCCCTAAAACAGGCTGACGGCAAGCCCGTGCCCGTGTTCGTGGTCAGCGAAGACGGCGCGTCGGTGTATTCCGCCTCAAAGACGGCGCGAGAGGAGTTTCCCGACAAGGACGTCACCGTGCGCGGGGCGGTAAGCATAGGGCGGCGGCTGATGGACCCGCTGGCCGAACTCGTGAAGCTCGACCCAAAAAGCATCGGCGTAGGGCAATACCAGCACGACGTTGACCAAACGAAACTGAAGCACAGCCTCGACATGACCGTTGAGAGCTGTGTCAACTCCGTGGGCGTAAACCTCAACACTGCCAGCAAGCACCTGCTGACCTACGTGAGCGGGCTCGGCCCCGTGTTGGCGCAGAATATCGTGGACTACCGCAAGGCCAACGGCGCATTCACACGCCGCAGCCAACTGCTGAAAGTGCCGCGCCTCGGGCCCGCCGCCTACGAGCAGTGCGCCGGATTCCTGCGCATACAGGGGGCGGCCAACCCGCTCGACAACACCGCCGTACACCCCGAGAGCTACAAAATAGTGGAGCAAATGGCGAAAGACAGCGGCTGCACCGTGGCGCAATTGATTGCCGACAAAGGCAAGCGCGAGGCCATAGACCTGCGCCGGTATGTCAGCGGCACAGTGGGAATGCCCACGCTGACCGACATAATGCAGGAACTTGAGAAGCCCGGGCGCGACCCGCGCGGACAGGTTGAGGAGTTTTCGTTCGACGACAGCGTGCGCACCGTTGACGATCTGCGCGAAGGCATGGTGCTGCCGGGCATCGTGACAAACATCACCAACTTCGGGGCTTTCGTTGACATAGGCGTGCATCAGGACGGACTTGTACACATATCGCAACTGGCCGACCGCTACGTATCCGACCCAACGGCCGTTGTAAGGCTGCACCAGCACGTCAAGGTGCGCGTCATTGAGGTTGACCGCAAGCGCAACCGCATATCCCTGTCGATGAAGAACGTGCAATGACAGGCCGCAAGGCATAACGTGGCACGCTGCCAGCGGGAATGACAAAAAGCAACCACAAGCAGGCGGCAAGGCGTCAAAACGTCACCCTGAAAATGTCAACAAGAAAGCACAAAACAGGAGAAAAGGCGACGGCCAACGACGTTTTTCACAATAAACTGCCGCCAAACGCCATCCCGTTTACGGCAAACATCAACCTGATTCACGGCATATTACACCGCCATTGGCGACCTTTCAGCGCATGAAAAGCCGCCAATGGCATCGCCAAACGCCGTCAAAACGCCACGTTTTGACGGCGTTTTACTTGTAGAGACAATACGAATAATTGCACAAACACTTCCCATGCAAACGTAAAACGCTCACCTCATGGCATTTACATTTGCACACGAAAAACGGGCATAAATCAGGACAGGCAAACAGTTTTCAAAAAAAACGAGAACAAGAGCCGTCATCCGAAAACAAAATGCAACATGGCACAGGCATAAAGCAACAATCTGCAACAACCTGAACACACAAAACAAGACATGAAAACAACGCACATACGCATATCCATCAGAAAACGCCTGCAACGAACGCAACCATATTTCAAAGCAAAAACATCTTTATATTCAGCCATATTCCACCTTAGTATAAATTACAATAAAAAACGAGCCAGATGTTCTCTATTTAAAAAGAAAACAGTAATTTTGCAGCCAAAAGATTAAAAACAAAAATATCATGATAAAAATTACATTTCCCGACGGCTCTGTGCGCGAATACGAACAGGGCGTGACGGGACTTCAGATTGCCGAAAGCATATCGCCCGCCTTGGCGCGCAATGTGCTGGCTTGCGGCGTCAACGGCGAAACCGTAGAGCTTAACCGCCCCATCAACGAGGACGCGAAAATAGCACTCTACAAGTGGGAAGACGAGGAAGGCAAGCACGCCTTCTGGCACACCTCAGCCCACCTACTGGCCGAGGCCCTGCAAGAGCTTTACCCCGGCATACAGTTCGGCTTCGGGCCGGCTGTGGAAAATGGCTTTTTCTATGACGTAATGCCTAAAGAGGGCGATGTCATCAAGGAAAGCGACTTCGAGAAAATAGAAAAGAAAATGAAGGAACTGGCCGCCAAGGACGAACCCGTGGTGCGCAAGGAAATATCAAAGGCCGACGCCCTGGCCGAGTTCAAGGCCGACGGTCAGGAATACAAATGCGAACACATTGACCAGGATTTGGCCGACGGCGAAATCACGACATACACGCAGGGCAACTTCACCGACCTCTGCAAAGGCCCGCACATCATGAGTACGGGAGCCATCAAGGCCATTAAAATAACCAGCGTGGCAGGCGCATTCTGGCGCGGCGACGCAAAGCGCGAGCAGATGACGCGCATCTACGGCATCACCTTCCCCAAGAAGAAGATGCTTGACGAGTATCTCGTAATGCTTGAGGAAGCCAAGAAGCGCGACCACCGCAAAATCGGCAAGGAAATGGAACTCTTCATGTTCTCCGAGCGCGTGGGCAAGGGTCTGCCCATCTGGCTGCCCGCCGGCACGGAACTGCGCCTGCGCTTGCAGGACATGCTGCGCCACATACAGAAGCGTTACGGATATAAAGAGGTAATCACGCCGCACATCGGCAGCAAGAACCTTTACGTGACTTCAGGCCACTACGCACACTACGGCAAAGACTCGTTCCAGCCCATCCACACGCCCGAGGAGGACGAGGAATACATGCTGAAACCGATGAACTGCCCCCACCACTGCGAGGTGTTCTCCTGGAAACCGCGCTCATACCGCGACCTGCCGCTGCGCATAGCCGAATTCGGCACGGTTTACCGTTACGAAAAGAGCGGTGAGCTGCACGGACTTACACGTGTGCGCTCGTTCACTCAGGACGATGCCCACATCTTCTGCCGTCCCGACCAGGTCAAGGCCGAGTTCCTCAACGTGATGGACATCATCCATACGGTGTTCTCAATCTTCAACTTCACCGACTTTGAAGCACAGATTTCGCTGCGCGACCCCAACGACCACGAGAAGTACATCGGCTCTGACGAGGTTTGGGCTGAATCAGAACAGGCCATCATCGACGCTTGCAAGGAGAAGGGATTGAACGCAAAGATTGAATACGGCGAGGCCGCCTTCTACGGGCCCAAGCTCGACTTCATGGTGAAAGACGCCATCGGCCGCCGTTGGCAGTTGGGCACAATCCAGGTGGACTACAACCTGCCTGAGCGTTTCAAGCTGGAATACACAGCCGACGACAACACGAAGAAGACGCCTGTGATGATTCACCGCGCGCCATTCGGCTCGCTTGAACGCTTCACGGCCGTGCTTATCGAGCATACGTCAGGCCACTTCCCCTTGTGGCTCACGCCCAACCAGGTAGCCATACTGCCAATCAGCGAGAAATACAACGAATACGCCGCAAAGGTTGCCAAGTATTTCGACACCGTTGGAGTACGCGCCACAATAGACGACCGCAACGAGAAAATCGGCCGCAAAATCCGTGACAACGAGATGAAGCGCATACCTTACATGCTCGTTGTTGGTGAAAAGGAACAGGCCGACGGATCGGTTGCGGTGCGCAAGCAAGGCCATGGCGACCAAGGCTCAATGAGCATGGAAGACTTTGCCAAGAAGGTTAACGACGAAGTGGCAGAGCAACTGAAAGCCATTGAAAAGTAAAAAGGTAAAAAAGTAAAAAGGTAAAAAAGTAAAAACACATCACAGAGATGTACAGACATCTTAATGTGAACGATTTTTTACTTTTTTACCTTTTTACTTTTTTACCTTTCCTAATTTTTCCTTGTAAAAGTTTTGTTAATTACCTGATTTATCGTAACTTTGCACCCGATTTTCATAAAAACAATCGTAAAAACAGTTGATGAAGCACGACAAAAACAATCATTACCGCGTGAATGAACAAATTCGCGTAAAAGAAGTCCGCATCGTAAGCGATAACGGTTCTACAGTAATGCCGACGCGACAAGCGTTGGAAATGGCAAGAAACGAAGGTGTAGACCTCGTAGAGATTTCACCAAACGCCCAGCCGCCTGTTTGTCGTATCATCGACTACAGCAAGTTCCTTTACCAGCAAAAGAAACGCGCCAAGGAGCTGAAGGCAAAGCAGGTAAAGCAGGAAGTCAAGGAAATAAGGTTTGGACCGCAAACTGACGAACACGACTACAACTTCAAGCTGAAGCATGCCAAAGAATTCCTTGAAGAGGGGAACAAGGTTCGCGCGTTCGTTTTCTTCCGCGGCCGCTCAATACTTTTCAAGGAACAAGGTGAAGTATTGTTGCTGCGCTTCGCCAACGACCTTGAAGAATACGGCAAGGTGGAGCAGATGCCGGCATTGGAAGGAAAAAAGATGTTCCTTTACCTCAGTCCCAAGAAAGCTGGTGTAGCCAAGAAGAGCCAACAGAAGATGGACAGGGAACGCCGCGAAGCCGAAGCCAAGGCACAGTCAAAGCAAAACGAAGCCGAAAGCGAAAGCACGGAAATGCCGGCAAGCGGCGGACTTTTCGCAAATGCGAAGAATGGTGCCGACGCCCTTAAAAAGCTCAATGAAGGCAACGACGAGAAATAAAATGAGAACTGAATAATGTGCGTAACGTCCTGGTATATACGTTGCCACAGCTTTAAATAACAACAATAAAACAATAAAAAAATGCCAAAACAGAAGACAAACTCCGGCGCAAAGAAAAGATTTGCTTTCACCGGTACAGGTAAGATTAAGAGACATCACGCTTACCACAGTCACATCCTGACTAAGAAAACAAAGAAACAAAAGCGTAACTTGCTTGGTTCTACAATAGTAGACCATGACAACTTGAAGCAGGTGAGAGACTTGCTCCGTCTCCGTTAATCTATTGTCTAACAAAATTAAAGGGAAAAAACTATGCCAAGATCAGTTAATCACGTTGCTTCAAGAGCAAGAAGGAAAAGAATCCTGAAACTTACCCGTGGATACTACGGAGCAAGGAAGAATGTCTGGACGGTAGCCAAGAACACATGGGAGAAAGGTCTCACATACGCTTACCGCGACCGCCGCAACAAGAAGCGCACGTTCCGCTCACTGTGGATTCAGCGTATCAACGCAGCCGCGCGTCTTGAGAACATGAGCTACTCAACATTGATGGGAGCGTTGCACAAAGCCGGTATCGAAATCAACCGCAAGGTTCTTGCCGACCTCGCAATGAACAACCCCGAAGCATTCAAGGCCATCGTTGAGAAGGTTAAGTAAACAAACAAGACTACAATAGGAAGCCGCAACCTCATCAAATGTGAAGTTGCGGCTTTTTGTTTTTCAAAATCCGCAACACAGCTCTTGCTATTTCAGCAAATAATACCTAACTTTGCACAAGTTATTTTCACGCAAATCATTTTCACACATGGGAATTGTGATAGGAATAGACGTCGGCATCAGCACGACGAAAATTGTCGGAATACGCGACAACAGGGTTATCTCACCGATGCGGATCAAGGCTACCGACCCCGTGACATCACTTTACGGAGCATTTGGCAAATACCTGTACGACAACAAGATACAACTCTCTGACGTAGAACACATCATGCTTACAGGCGTCGGCGCGGCCTACATCAACAAGCCCGTTTACGGCTTACCGACAGACAAGGCCGGCGAATTCATAGCCGACGGACTTGGCGCACGGCACGAATCAGGACGCGACAGGATTATCGTTGTAAGCATGGGCACAGGCACATCGCTCGTCAAATGCGAAGACGACTGCATCGAACACATCGGCGGCATAGGCATCGGTGGAGGCACGTTGCAGGGCTTGGCGCGCCTGTTACTCAAGACAGACGACATCAAGACGTTATCTGAAATGGCCATAATGGGCAACGTTTCAAACATCAACCTGCGCATTGGCGACATCAGCTCACGCCCACTGCCAGGCCTGCCAATGTCTGCCGTGGCATCATTGTTCGGCAACGCGAAGAGCGACGCCTCACGTGAAGACATCGCAGTGGGCCTGATTTGGATGGTGCTGCAGTCTGTGGGACAGTCCGCCGTGCTTGCATCAATAGGCAGCAGCATACGCGAATACGTCATGATTGGCAACCTTACCCTCCTACCCCAATGCCGTATGGTTTTCCCGCCAATTGAAAAACTATACGGAGTGAAACTGATAATACCTGACAATTCAGAATTTTGCACAGCCATAGGCGCGGCATTATGTTATTTCGACAAACGCTACAAGACGGAAAGCCTACAGTGACCAATAAGCGCAAATGAGCGACAACGACATTTCAGTATCAGGATTCATACCTTCCGACGGCGACAACACGACAAGCCATTTCACAGACATCGAGACCATACCGACCAAAGGCTTCAACCTCATTGCCAAGGCAAAGCGGTATGGAAGGTGGTGGATACTGAAAGGACTAAAAGAGCCTCAACGCACGGATAGCGCGTACCTGACGCTGCTGAGGAAAGAATTTGACATCCTCATAATGATGCAACACCCGTGCATCGCCATGGCCACAGGCTTCGAGACGATAGACGGGTTGGGGCCGTGCATCGTCATGGAATGGGTTGACGGTTGCACGCTGAAAGAATGGCTCACAACGCAGCACACGGAAAAAGAACGTCTGCGGATAGCCGCCCAAGTGATGGACGCATTGGAATACATCCACGGCAAGCAAACAGCCCACCGCGACCTGAAGCCGTCGAACATAATGATTACGCGCAACGGCCAACACGTAAAACTGATAGACTTCGGACTTTCCGACACCGACGACTACGCCGTCTACAAACAGCCCGCCGGCACGGAAGGATACATCTCACCAGAACAGACATCAAAACGCGAAGCCGACATACGCAACGACATATACAGCCTTGGCTGCGTGCTTGAAGACATGAAGCTCGGCTTTGCCTTCAAAGGCGTTGTCAGGAAATGCAAAGCTGAAGCCGACAAGCGTTACCAGAACATCGAGGAAGTGCGCCGCGCCGTCTCCATACGACGCCACGCGCGCCGCAACGCGGCCTTGACGGCAACCCTCATAGCCATGACTGCATGCCTCGTCTGGCTTTACGGCAAACAGACATACGCGCCACGACAAGACAGCACCCCGACATACAACGAAAACACCGCCACCACCAAACAGGCTGACACCATATACTTATCCCCCAAGCCACAGCAAACTGAAACCACACAACAAGCGGAAACCAAGGCCGCAAACACCGAACAGCCAAGCGGGACAAGCCGTGACGAGAAACTGGCAGCCGTCATCGAGGAAGGCAAACGCAGGATGTCGGAAGCCGTGGCAGACTATAAAATGCCGAAAGAAATGTCAAGAGAAAACTATGACAAGGCCTACACAGAAATAACCAATCTACTATACCACATTTGGGAAAGCTACCCTGAAGAACAAAAAGACCTCTCTGTAGCCGAACAGGCCATCGTCAAACAAGCCTTGGCGACACATTACACCGACATAGTAAAGCCTATGTACAAAAAGCTCAATGGACTAACGGACGCTGAAAACGGCACTGACAGCGACAAGCAACAAACAAAAGACAGCTCAGGCAAGCAATAGCGGCAAGGCAAACAACCAACACAAGCAGGCCTGCAGATAAGCCGTGGCCTACCTTGCAATGACAAGCAATTCAACGCGCTCGCCCACCCCGCCACACAATTCATCGCAATCCACTTTTCAAAAGGCCATCTTCCGCAACACAAGAAGCAGCATTTTGCCGCCTGAAAGGCCACTGTTCGCACGACAAAACACGGCGTTCCGCCGTAAACTTCCAAACACCCTGATTATCAATGACATAAAAAAGCAGGAGCGGTATGCCCCTGCTTTCCACAAAGTGTGATGAAAAATCACTGCATGTCCTTGGCCGCTTCAGTCATCTTGGCTGTTATCTCCATGTAACGGTTGAGCTGGGCGGAGGTGAAATCGCCCTTGGCGGCTTCGCATTTCTCGCTGAAGTCCTGCGCTTTCTGCAGCAATTCAGGATACTTGGCCATGGCTGTCATGTCGCCACTTACGGCCTTCTTCATAAACGAGATGTACTCGTCAACGTAGCTCTCATAAGAATCCAGCAACTCCTCGACGTCCGCGCTTGCCGTCTCGTCAGAAGAGCTTTCATCTTCAGTCTCGTCGGTGGCGTCGCCGAAGTCGTCTGTTGACTCATCCGTAAGGCTGTCTGTCGTCATCTCGGTTGTGTCCTCATCAGCCGATGTTGACTCGCTCTTACTTCCACCACAACTTACAAAAGCCGTGCTTACAGCCGCGAACAACAGCGCGGCAACATAAATTTTCTTCATGATTTTAAGTTTTTAATATTAGTTATTAAATTGGCAAAAAGGCGCAAACTTACGTTTTACCATTGAAAGAAAACCCTTGGCAAACAAAACGTCAAGAATGAAATTCAGCCCACGCCTTAGTTCGCACACATCCATCCGCCCCATTGAGGGACAAAGAAACGTATACGAAACAAGGGGGAACAGCTTCATGCCCTCCGCTTACGTGCAGTGAATGGTCCAGATTCTCTGTCAAGCTAAAGCATCGTCGCTTCCTCGATATGCCAGCCGCATTGCTGCGACATCGCAAATGTAAGAATTTTTTTACAAAGTTGTCCATCGTGAGCTGAATTTTTTTGTTTTGCGGTTTTGAGGCCATGCGTTTCAAGGCCTTACGGCTTCAATAAACCTTACGGCAGCATGACCGCGCAACCACTTTTGCCGCAAAGGTAAACAAATATCATCGTCCAGGCGCAGTCCATTTTAATCCTTTTACGCCGTCATACACAACTTGGCAAACAACAAGGCCGGCAACTTACCTCCCCCCTGTCAGCTACCGGCATAAAAAAGAGCAATGTCTTTTACCGACACTGCTCTTTATTTAAAGCCATTGCAAGGCTTACAGCTTGTCCAAGTCGTATGTCACGTCCTTACCCTCAGGATAAGGATACGGCGAAGTAGGCTCGAAGACCTCAAGCACAGACTTGTCCTTGTTGAACTTCATGGCCGGCGTAAACGTAATGTCGTGCATCTTGTTGTCCTTCATGCTGAAGTATGCGCCGTAGTAGCCTTCCATTTCCGACGTGTTGCCACCGTTGAAAATGATGAACACAACCTTGTCCTTGCGCACTGAATAATCCGTTATTTCGCCCGGATTAATGTTTATAAGCTCATATTTCTCAACAAAGTCGATCTTGTCAAGCTTGCCGGCGGCAGGGTTGTCAATGTAGAAGGCAAGGTTCTTCTTGTCCAAATAATACGTGTACTCACCTGACGGCGACGTGGCCAAGGGCTTCAGTCCCAGCTTCTTTGCGGCTTCGCTCTGCTTCGGCTCGGCCTGCTTGGCCGCCTTGACTGCGTCGTTAACACTGTCAACTGCCGCGCTGTCGGCCTTCGCCGCATCGCCGCTTTTGGCGTTGCCGCCACATCCCGTGGCGATGAACGAGAAAGAGGCAACGGCCAATGCCGTTACCGCAAGATGTCTCATATTCATGATTTTCATTTTAAAAGTTTTTCCAAATTGGCACGTTCGCCCGAAATGTCGTCAACAAGCCACTTGCCGTCCACTTGCTTCAGCGTCACGGTCCTGTTGTTGCCTTTCCACGCCTGAACCTCGGCCACGGCCTCCGTAGCCGACTTGACGTCAACCGAAAGCACCTTCGGCTTGGCGTTGTCAGGATAGTCTTGAGCATCAAGTATTATGTTATAGTCAAGCAAAAGGTCGCCTGTACGCGCCTCGCGGTCGCGAACTTTCTTGACCAAGGCTTTGAATTCAGGGGTGAAGTACTTGTCAAATACGTTGCTGTTGTCAAAACTCATGTCAGCCTTGAACATGGCGACACACGTCTCGGTGACGGTCGCCTTGATTTCCTCTTCAGGTATTTCAGGCTCCGCCTTCTCGACAACCGTTGTGTCCTTCACACTGTCAACAGCCGCGCTGTCAATGTTTTCAGCTTTCTGCGTCTTTCCGCCGTTACAGCCAACTGAGGCCAGCGAAAGAGCCACGGCGAACATTGCCGCCAAAACAAAACTCTTTTTCATTTTTCAATCAATATTATTTATGTTAGACATTAATGACATCACATCCCCGACCTTGCCACGCTCCTGTTCACCAGCAACATGACGAGCAGCGTCAGGGCGTTAAGAATTACATACAATGGCCTGGAGAAATCAAAGAAAGTGAACACGCCGTTGAGTATTATCAGGAAAATGAAAAACACTCCCGACGTGGCGCGATTCACAACTGAAGAACGTTGTTCTCCCGTTTTTATTGCGATGGCACACATGCTTGACGCCGTCAATGCGACAAACGAAACGATGGCGACAAGCGTCTTGAGACTCTCAACACTGGTCATGGAGTACGCGCCCCACGCCAGCAAAGCCGACACGGCAAGAGCCACGAGGGCATTGATAAAGTCAATCTTCATTGTTTATTGATTTTTCGCAACATGAATATTTTGTTTATTTCCGGCAACTGTTTGGCCTGGACCCAGGCCGCCGCGCCGGTTTTCCACATCAGCGTGTCCTCACAGATGCTGTCCGCCTCGACCATTTTCACCACTTCGGCTTCCGTCATCGGGCCAACCTGCCCGCCGTTTATCACGGCGTAATATTGTGCCACGGTTTTCATTACGGGCGTGCCCGCACCAGCCACGTGCATGTTGGCCATGGCGTTGTTCATGGTGTTCATCATCTGCTGAGCCACAGCCATGCTCATGCCAAACTCCATGAGGCGGTCAATCGAATCAAAAGAATTTTCCATATCTCATTTTTTTAGTTGACAAGTTGACAGCAGACAAGTGACAGCAACAAGCGACAATCAAAAAACCTTGCCTGCCCGTCTACAGACGGCTCATCTGCTAAAAACTTGTCTGCTTGTTAGCTTACATTACTGGTGGAGGCGGCGGAGTGTTGGCCATAAACAACTGCGCAAGCTCTTGCACCTGCCCGGCCAAAGCCCAGTTGGCCATGCCCTGCTTCCACACGTATGTCTGCGCGGTAACCTGTCCCTGCTGGACGAGCTGCTGCAACTGCGGTATTGTGAACGGGCCGCTCTGCTGTCCGTTCTGCGCCACCATGTAACTTGCCTGTGGAGGCGGTGGCGGAGTGTTCATGCCATTCTGCATTTGCTGCCCCATGTTGTTCATCATACCGGCCATCTGGCTGCCCATCGCGCCGCCCATCATCATGCCGGTCATCATACCGGCGGCGTTCATTCCTCCGCCGTCGCCCATGCTTCCCATAGCTCCAAGGTTTTCCGCGCCGGCCTTCAATACCGTGGTCTGCTGGTCGAGGGCGTGCGCCCCGATGAAGTTGCTCTCCGTCTGGAGGCGTTGCGCACGCTGGGCCTCCTCGCGCTGTATGCGCAACGACTCCTGCATGTTCTCCGCGTTGATGGCCTGGGTGTCATGCAAGTTCTTTATGTTGACTTCTGTCTGAGTCTCGATTGTTTGCGTCTGTTGCTCAGCGGTCACGTGGCGGAGTTCGCGATAACCCTCACTCTCCTTGTCAGGTTCTATGCTGGCAAGGTCAATGCGCTTCAGGTTCACGCCGAAATCATCTGCCATCTCTTTTGAAAGGCGCGCCTGCAAGAGGTCAGATATATCGGCTATCTTGCGCTCAAGCTGAAGCACGGGTATGCCGTTGTCCTGCGGAGCGTTGGCAACAAACGACTTTACATACTTCGTCACAGCGTCTTTCACCTGCTTCTTAAAGTCTTCCAAGGTGAAGTTTATCATCCTGTTCAGCTTTATGAAAGCTCGGTAATCCGTTATGTTGAACGTTATCGTGCCGCGCACTGCCACTGGTACGGCAAAGTCCAAGAAGCGTGGGTCGAACACGTCAAAGTAAGGTATGCCGAACTTTATCTGCACGTTGCCGGCAAGATTGATGAAGTAAATCTCCGCCTGGAACGGCGACTCTCCGCCAAAGGCCAGCCCCACGATGCTTGACAGCACGGGGAAGTTGGCCGTCTTGATGGTGTCGTCATACGGTCCTTCGATGAAGTCCTGCATCGTCCCGTCCTTCTGTTTGTACACGAAGACCGCCACTTCGCCGTCCTTCACACGCAGACTGCTGCCGTAACGTATCGAGTTCTCACGTGTAGTGGAATTTACGGCTTGCCCTTCAGGCCGCCACTTCCACACTAAATATTCTTGCTCGTCGCAGCGGATGACATTCAGTATTCCGCCTGATTTGCCTCTGCCACCTAATCCGAATAGTCCCATATCTCAAATATTTAGATTAAAAAAACGTACTTGCCTTAAGTTTCTTCCATGCTTTCCAGCCCAACCAAGCCACAACGCATCCTGCAATAAAAAGCAGACTGCCTATACTGTTGCACGCCTCAGAATCTGCCGCCGAGCCTATGGCCATAAGAATAATGCCCAACAAAAGACACGGGCCACTTATAATCCCGTATTTCTTCACAAGGGCCAGCACCTTCTCTCTCCTTCTCTTGCTATCAGCCTTCAGGTCTTCGTCAATGAGGTCTTTCATCTCTGTGGGAATGTTGGTAAACTTCTTATACCTTTCGTCAGGCAAACGCTTCATCAACGATGCCACCATGCGGGTTGCTTTCTCCAACATTGGTTTGTCGTTGGCCGCACAGACAATGACTTTTTGGTAAATCTGGTCCGCTTTCTGCAACCATACTTCCTCTTTTAAACCTACTACACCATCGTTGTCGTAAGCGTTACTTGTGGCCATCGCCAGCAATTCAAGCAAGTCTTCCGTTGTATTGGGCACAGGAAAATTCCTGATAATCGTAGCTTGTTCTTCATAATTGTCATAGGATGCACCCGTTCCCATAAGACCATCCACGACCTTTGATATGCTGCTTCTATTGTCGCGTGCTGCTCTTCTTTCTGATTTCCTCAGCTCGGAAGCCTGCAGCAGGTCAAACAGTTTTTGAGCGGAGTTCACCGAACCTACATTCTTGAACTCATAGCCACATTCGTCACATTTCATTTGAAACGACTGTAAGATAGCCCCACAAGCCGGACACTTGCGTACATCTCCAAACTTATCCGACTTCGGTGCCGATTGTTGGACGGCTGTCTTTTCCAACTGTTTGGCCTGTTGCTTTTTCAACTCAACCAACCTTGCGTCAAGCACCATCTCAAACTCGTCCAAATCAATGCCCTGAGCCTGGGCGTTCTTGAACAAAATCTGTTTCTCCTTTTCGGTCAATTCGCCGTCGGCAAGGGCGGCGTTAATCAACCCTTCAATTCTTTCGTCGTACATAGTCTTTGATTATTAAATTAACGTGAGTTCGACGAATTCAGAATAAACTCAAATCCGTGTCTAATGTACGCTGCACATTGATGCAGGGCTTTTT
>CALUFM010000001.1 GCA_944319935.1 uncultured Prevotella sp. | reverse complement strand
CGGCGCGTGTTTCGATGGTGCGGAAGCCGAACTTGTCTTGCTCTATGTGTAGTGTTTTGCCGTTGGCGTCGATGAGGGCGAATGCCACTTGGTAGCGGTTTGGCGTCTCGGCTGTCCACAGTTTGGGGTTGTTCACCTTGAAAGACACGTCGGCATGGTCGCTGCCGGTACGCACGGCGGTGGTGTTCTCAGCCACTTTCTTGCCGTTCATGTCACTGATTGTGGTGCGTACCTTCGCTCCCTCAAGCGTATGGTTGAGCAGCACGTATGCGTTGAATGACCCGTCGGCCTTGGCGTCGATGGCTGTGCGCTCGATGTTGATGGCCGGTTTGCACACAATGAACACGGGGCGGAATATGCCGCCGAAGTTCCAGTAGTCGGCTCGGCGTTCGGCAAGGTTGACGCCCTTGTTGGTGCTTTCCTTGCTGACAGTCACTTCAAGTAAGTTTTTTTTGTCGCCGAAGAACACGCGGTCGGTAACGTCATACGTGAAGCGGTAGAACGCTCCTTGATGCAGGTCGCCAGCCTTGCGCTTGTTAATCATTACCTGAGTATCAGTCATCGAACCTTCAAACACGAGGTCGATGTGGTGGTTCGCCCACTCTGCCGGCAACGTGAACTCGTACTTGTACATGCCTTTCTCGTCGGCGATGCCGTCAGGGAAGGGCTTGCCGTAAAACTTCATGCCGTATTGGTAAGTGCCGAAGCCTTGCAGCTCCCAGCACGACGGCACTCCGATTTTCGTCCATTTGCCCGAGTTGTTACCATCAGTGCAGTAAAAGTCCCACTGCACCATGTCGTCGCTGCCGCGTCCGCTGAGGTATTGGCGTTGCGTATAGACGCTGCCTTGGGCGTAAGCTCCGGTCACGGCCGACGTTAGTAATAACGCTGAAATCAATAATTTTTTCATATCTGTTTTGTTTAGGAGTAAAGGGGTAAGGAGTAAAGTTGTAAGTAAAATTGCATAGGCAATCAGGTTCTTCACTCTCCGTTCTTCACTCTTCGTTAATATTTTTTACCTTTTTACTTTTTTACCTTTGTAAAACGGACATGCAACTCGTAAGGCTTCTGCTGTATTGCGTACTTTGTAAGCACGCCTGGGCCGCAACTGCTGTTGCCGAGGCCCATTACGGCGGCATCGATGTTGAGGTAGACATTGTTGTCTATTGCCAGGTCGCAGTCGTGCGCCGTGGTCGAGAGTTGCTGTATAGAGTAGGGCAGGGCTGAGAAAGAGAACGGCTTGCCGCCTTCGGCAGTAATTGTCCATCCTCGGCCGTTTTTGTCAGTGATAGTCACTTCTGCCGTCTGCTCGTGGTTGCCTGAGTCTTGTGGACGTGCGTAATGCACATATTCCTTGTCAACCGTATTGTTCCAGCGGCCTATCCATGCGGCCTCCAAGCGGTCGGGGTAATTGTCTTGCATGCCCATGCCGTACCAACTGAGTTGCGTCATGTCGGCTGGCAAGACGAATGTGTTGCCCACGCAAGGCAGCGGCGGCAACGAACCTTCGGGAGTGTAAACGGCGTGGAAATCAACCGAACCCTCGGCGTCCATCGTGTATGTGTAATCCGTGCGGATGTTTCCGTTGACGTATTTGCATACGGTTGATGTAGTCACGGTTACAGTGCCGTCGGCATTCCTTACGGCGTCAATGGGCTTGGCTACTGATATTTCAGGCGAGTCGAGGCGGTTGTTTTTCCAGTCTTTCGCAATCCAGTTGCCGAAGCCTTTGTCATTGTCTGTCGGCGCGCGGAAGAAGTGCGGACGTACCATGTCGAACCATTTCTTGGCCTCTTCGATGTCAGCTTGTTTGCCTGTTTTCAGCTCCTTGGCCTTGAATGCGGTGGAGAGGCGGTCGTTGAGGGTGAATTGCTCGTTGCATACCTCATGTCCGGCGGCAGCCCACGGGGTGTCGTTTTTCAAGCTTACGCTGATGTTCAGGCGGACATCCTTGTCAGTGTCGTACTTGAGAGCGGGCAGGGTGAAGCCTTTGAGTGTGCCTTTCTTTGTCACTTTGCCGTTCTCAGTGACGTTCCAGGTGAATGTGTAGTTGTCTAAGTTGGCGTGTTCGTCACGCTTGATGACGTTTATTTTGTTCCCGTCAAGCGTCAGTTTGACGGGCGCGTAGACGGCTTTTACCTCGTAATATTTGGGTGTAGGCTCGCATGTTGACGTCACGATGCCCTTTATGCAGAATGCTCCCAGGTTGGGCGCGTCGCCGAAGTCGCCGCCGTAGGCTACCATCGTCTTGCCGTCTTCACGCTTCTTGAAGATGCCTTCGTCCGCCCATTCCCAGATGAAACCGCCCAACATGCGCGGGTTGCTGTAGATTTCGTCCCAGTATTCCTTGAAGTTTCCGAGGGCGTTGCCCATGGCGTGGGCGTATTCGCTGGTAAGCACGGGGCGGTTGTCGTTGGTCTTCTGCGCTATTGACAGCAGGCGTTCCCAGCGTGCGTTCTCAGGGCGTTCCATGTTGTTGTCTTTCACTCCGGGGTTGAGATACTCCTCTTGTACGCGCGGATAGAAGCGGCTTATGACGTCTACTGTCTCAGGGTCTTTGCTGTCAGGCCCTTGCGCGCCTTCATAGTGTACGGGGCGTGTGGGGTCATATTCCTTTATCCATGCCCCCGTAGCCGCGAAGTTTGGTCCCCAGCCGGATTCGTTGCCGAGCGACCAGAACACCACGCAGGAATGGTTGCGGTCGCGGATGACGAGGCGTTGCGTCCTGTCCATGAAGGCGGCCGCCCACGTTGGGTCGCTCGCCAACTGACCGCGCAATCCGTGTTCCTCGATGTCGGCCTCGTCCATGACATATAGTCCGTACTTGTCGCACAGTTCGTACCAGCGCGGGTCGTTTGGATAATGGCATGTGCGCACGGCGTTGATGTTGCCCTGCTTCATGAGTTTTATCTCGCGTTCCATGCGCTCCATCGTCATGACTTTGGCCGTTACGGGATCCATCTCGTGGCGGTTGACACCGCGGAAGCGTGTCGGCACGCCGTTGACAAGGAAGCGTCCGTCCTTGATTTCCACTTTGCGGAAGCCCACTTTCGTCTCCACACGCTCTATCGTTGTGCCCGTAGAATCAACCAAAGCCAGCTTCAGGGTGTAGAGGTTGGGCGTTTCAGCCGTCCATTTCAGCGGATTGCTAACCTTCGCGCTCATCCATCCGTAGGCGGCATATCCGCGCTGCGGGTTGCGTGCGTTCATTATTTTCGCCTTGTGGTCGAGGTTGAGCATGGGTACGGCGTCTTGCTTCAGGGTGCTGTCAAGCATGGCTTTTCCATTGGCATCGTATAGCTGCGCCTCTACATGGAAGCCCTCGCCGCGCTGCCCTTCGACTACGGAAAGTTCAGGGTGGATGACGAGTGTCGCGTCGCGGTAGTCGCTGTCAAGCTCGGTGCGCACGCCGAGGTCGCGTATGCGGATTTTCGGTGTGGCGTAGAGGTATATGCTGCGGTGTATTCCTCCGAAGCGCCACATGTCTTGGTCTTCAAGGTAACTGCCGTCGGAATACTTGAAAACTTTCAACGCTATGTGGTTTTCGCCGTTTTCGAGATACGGCGTGAGGCGGAACTCGGCCGGCTCCATGCTGCCCTCGGAGTAGCCTACCTGGCGGCCGTTGACGTAAACGTAAAACGCACTGGCCACTGCGCCGAAGTGGACGTACACCTCTTTGCCTTGCCATCCGTCAGGCAGTGTGAAGGTGCGGCGGTAGCATCCGGTGGGGTTGCGCTCGATGTATGCCGTGTATTTCTTCTTCGGCTCTTTCATGACGAACGGCGGGTCGATTTTGAACGTGTAGCCCGAACTGCTGTAAATGGGCGTGCCGTAGCCGTTCACCTCCCAGTCGCCGGGCACTTGGAAGGTTGTCCACGATGTGTCGTCGAAGTCTTTTTTATAAAAGTCGGCAGGTTGTTCGTCTGGCGTTTTTGTCCAGTTGAACTTCCATAGGCCGTCAAGTGACATTTGCATGTCGCCCGGCGTGTCAGCGTAAGGAGTGAAAGAGGCGCGCGCCGGTTCGCGGTTGATGGACAGGACGTACTGGTTTTCCCAGTCGTGTACCTGCGCTATGGCCGCCGTAGAACAGAGGGCGAGCGTTGCGGTTAATAGGATGTGTCTCATTATGATTTATTCGTTGTATGGTTTCAGGTAATGTATCTTAGCGTGCCGCATGGTCGTCCATAGGGCGAGAGGCGGCAAACGGTATCGTGACAGGCTGTCTTTTATACGCTGAAAGGTGGCCTTTTGCTTGGTAAAAGGCCGCCTTCTGCATAGTGCTGAATATCAGGCGATTATTCTATCGTCAGTTTGTCAAACAGCATCTTGTCTATTCCCTCGCCGGTAAGCGTCACAATGTAGCTGCCCGCGTTTATCTGCGAGCCGGTGGTTATGCTGGTGTTGCGGCGTTTGGTCTTTTTCTCCGGCGTCTTGACGAACGTGATGTCGTCTTCCTTGTAAACCACTCCGTTCAGGTCGGTAATCTTCACATGGAGCGACCTTTCCGCCTCTGGGTTGTAATAACGGAAGCGGATGGCGTAAACGCTCGCCACGCCCACGTTGAAGTTCCACGTCATCGCGCCGTCCTTAATCATGCCGTCAACGCTTACGCCGCCCGTGTTGCGTGGTGGCAGGAGGCTGTCGGGCATTTGCACGAGGATGTCTTTGTCGAACTTGCGCCACAGGCTGTCGTCCTCTATCACGGGATAATCTGCGGCGGCCATGGAGTCTTTTGACGCTATGGCTATTGCCGAGATTATGGCTTGTCCGGCGTTTACTTTCGGGAAGCTGATTTTGAGCCTGTCGCCTGACGTATGGACGTTCACCACGCGCTTGTATGGCTTGGCGTAGCGCGCTTGCGCCCAAATGTCGAGGTCGTGGATGTAGGTGCTGTCGTTTATGGCGACATCGAAGAGGCGCAGGCCTTCATAGTCGGTCGTTTCGCTTTGGCCGGGCCCGTACCAAGGCTCAATGAAGTAAAGCTCCACGCGATAGTCGCCAGGGCGCACGGGGAACGAGTATGACAACTCGTGGCGGCCGAAACGCGACGTGCGGAACAGCGGCGACACGGGCAGCATCGGGTTGGATGTCTGGCTGGCTTGGTAGGGGCTGACTTCTTTAGGGAACCTTTCGCCCCACGAGCGTGACCACTTCGTGTTGTCTTGTGTCCATTCCGTGGCGAAAATATCAGTGTAGGTATCGCCTCCGCAGTTGACGTTGTACAGGTAGAAGTAGCCGTCCGCAGGTTTCAATATCAGCTCATTCCAGTTGCGGAATGACGGCATGGCCAGCGTGTCTGCCGCCACGGCTTTGCCGTTGTGGTAGGCTGTGGCTATGAGCAGGTCGCCTTTCAGTTCGGGGTCGCGCCACTTGAAGAGGGTCGTGCTGTCGTCCCTTGTCTTCTGCTCTTTCCACCACCCGCAGCTCAACGCCACCGAGTCGCAGTTGCTGTAAATGCGGATTTCCTCGGGAATGTTTATCAGAGTTGAGTCGATTACGTTGTTGGCCTTGTTCGCTTGTTTGCGCATGAACTTATCAGCATCGAACGGCACGATGTAGACCATCGGCTCTTTGTCGGCTGGGATGTAGCGTGACTTGTACATGTAGAATGCGTCCGTAGGCTGTTCCCATGCCGTGAAGATGCCCTTGTGGTTGAACGGCCCAACCTTGTCAATGCGCCTCAGTCCTTCGTCTGCCTGGCGTCTGCCTGGGTTGTCGTGGCTTTGCAGTATCCACTGGAACTGGCCGCACACGCTGTCTTTTACGCTCTCGGCCAACTGGGCCTTGCGCTCGAGTATGTCGCAGAACTTCTCTTCGGTGTAGCGTTCGCCCGTATGGTTGCCCACGGTGCGCCATGCGCCGTATTCGCCGTTGAGCAACTGGTCTGGACGTTTCAGCTCGTTGGCGTAGTTTTCGAGTTTTCCGCCGTATGTTCCGCTCCAGTTCTGTACGACGTTCCAGTCCGAACCGTCGCCGCCGTTGCATGTTGTGACGAGGCGCATCGTCTCGCACATAGGGTCTAATTGCTTGATTATCTCTGTGCATTCCTTTGCGAAGTCGGCGGGCAGGGTGCTTTCGTTTTGAAGTCCCCACAGTATGATTGACGGCGAGTTGCGGCGTTCTTTAACCCACTGCACAAGGTGACGCTTGAAACTCTCGCGGAACTGTGGCGTGTCATACCATATATGGGCGGAGAATTGCGGCCACCATAGAATGCCTTCTTTGTCGATCAAGTCTTTGTATCGCAGGTTGTGCGGCTGGTGTGCGTCGCGGAACGCGTTGAAACCGGCGTTCTTCACTTCTTTGATGCGTGCATCGATTTGCGCGTCGGAGAAAGCGTGGCTCTGGCCGAACTCATGCTCGTATTCGCACACTCCGTTGATGAAGACGGGCTTGCCGTTCATGTAGAAGCGGTTGTCGCCGTCCTTCCTGTTCAGCGGCCAGCTCGACGTGCGCACACCGAATGGGGTCACGAGGTCGTCGGTAGCCTTGTTGTCTCGCTTTATGATGGTGTTCAGAGTGTACAGGTATGGGTCGTCAGGGCTCCAAAGGCGTGCGTCCTTGATTGCAGACGACTGTTTTACAACCTTTGTCTCGCCTGGTTTCAGGGTTATGTTGTCGGTCAGGCGGATTACTTGTTTGCCGCTCTTGTCGCATATTTTGCTGATGACGCTTACGGTGTCTGTTGTTTTCCCATAGTTTTTGACCTCTGTTTCAACGAACAGGCTGTCAGCCGTTATGTTGTTCCAGATGTGCGTGCCGTATGGCTCTATTCTGGTCTTGTCGGTCACTTCAAGCACAACGGGACGGTAAATGCCGAACGGTTGCGAACCTTCGCTGAAGCCCCATTCCGAGCTGCAGCCGCCGCACACCCACGGCATGTCGGTTATGCCCTTGGGATGCGACACTCTTACCTCGAGTTCGTTTTCGCCTCCCTTGCGCACGCTGTTGGTTATGTCTATGGTTCTTGTTGTGCGTCCTATGTCATAACGGCCAAGACGTTTGCCGTTGAGCGTAACTTCAGCGTATGTGCCTACGCCCTCGAAGCGGATGAAATACTGCTTGCCGTCCATGTTGGGCGCGATGAACTTCTTTTTGAATGTGGCGCGCCCGTGCAGGTTGCCGTGCATTTTCTGCAACGCTCCGTAGTAGTCGTCTAAGTTGTAGGGTATGTCTTTGACAAATGTCTTGTGGTCGAACGTAATCTCCCAGTTGTCGTTGAGCGAGGTGATGAACCGTTTTCCGGTTGCGTTTGGTTTGGGGAAGCTGACTTCGCTCTTGCCCATCGGCTTGCTTGTAGCCAAGGCTATTCCGCGCTGGTCGTTGTTGTTTACGGCGCAATAGAAGTGATACACTACGCCGTCATGATAGATGACGCAACTCTTGTGGGCGAACATCTCGTCGTAAGGTTTCGACGGGATGATAAGGTCCTCACCTTGCCAGTCGGTCCAGTGTATGAGGTCATAGCTGGCGGCGAACGTGTTGAAGGCGTTGTATTCGCGGGTGGGGTTGAACGCGGAGAAGTAGAACATCACGTACAGGTCGCCCATCTTGACTATCTGCGCGTCGCCGGTTATTGTGCCGTCGCTGTCGTGTGCGAAGACGGGGTTGCCCTTGTACCTGCGCCATTTCTTCATGTCGTTAGAGAAAGCGACGCCTACACGCTCTCCTTTCGGGTGTGTCTCATCCTTTCCGGCGGCGTTGTAGAACATCATGAACTGGTAGCCGAACTTCTCTTTGTCTACCATGTAGACGGTACTCTTGTACTGGGTCATCCGCTCCCACCATTGCGCGTTCTTGTCGTTGTATGACAGGATGGGTTTCTTGTATGTTTCCCACAGGTGGGCTTTGGTGACATCCCCTTCGGTTGAAGCCAGTCCGATGCTCAGCGGAGAGTTTACTGCTTCGTAACCAGTGCCCGCTCCTCCGATGTAGGTCATCCAGTAACGGCCCTTGAATTTCTGGATGTTGTAGCTGCCGCCCCACTCGTAATCAATCAGGGCGGGGAAGCCGCCGCGCTGGTTCATGTCCCAGCCTTCGTTGCCGAAAGCGAGGACACGCCCCAGTGTTTCCCAGTGAAGCAGGTCTTCGCTTTTTGCGAGCCACGTCTCGTAACCGCGTCCGTTGGTGCCGTTGGAGCCGTTGTAGCATACGTATGTCATATACCACGTGTCGCCTTCGCGGAACACAGTGGGGCAGTCAATCTTGCGGTTGTTGCTCTCTGGAGCGACAACCAAGCCGTATTTGTAGGGTGTTCTTGCAGCCTCGTACACTTTGCGCATTTCTTTTTGGCTTACCTCCGTCTGCACCGTTGGTTGTGCTTTGGCTCTACGGCGGCTTCTGCTTTGTGCTTGTGAGTCGGTTGCGATTAGCAGTAATAGGATGAAGATTATGTTTCTAACCATTTCTTATTTTATATAGACGTTTGTCCGATGTGTTTCGTTTTGATTTCGCCAAGGTGGCAAAACATGGCATATTGGCTTGCGAAAGATGGTCTTTTGTCGTGTGAAAGATGGCCTTTTACACTGTAAAATGGCACCTTTCGCAAGCTTTTCTTATTTCGGTTGTGCTATTTCATGAACAACCAGTCAACCTCGTTGCTCAGTCCGTTGAGTCTGGCGTCACGTATTTTTAGGTCTGTATCGGTGAACCCGGCCACCATGATGATGCCTTTCGGCAAGCGTATTGTGTGGCGTCCTGGTTGCAGATGGTATGCGTGAATGTTTACAATCGGCATGTTCGACATGCTGATGGCGTTGCTGATTACAGGCTCAGCCTGTCCGAATTCGTTGCCGGTTGCGTCAGTCTCAAGCTTCGGAGGACTTGCGAACTTGTTTTGGTCGTCGATGAAGAAGCCTACGAGCATCTTCACCGGCTTGTCGGTCTCAAATTCGACAACTCCGCCGTTGATGCGTGTTGTGTCGCGGTTCATGACCAACGCCTCAAGTCCTTCAAGCTCAGGGGCGAGGGAGTCGATGGCTTCGTCACGGTTTTCAAACAGCTTCGCGCCTTTTGTCAGCTTTATTCTCTTGTAGTTGCTGATAAGTTTCACGTTGGCGTTCTTCGCCTTTACAAGGTTCTTGTCGCTGTTGTCCTGTTTCTGTGGGGAAGCCAACATCTTGATGTTTGCTTTCAGGCTGCTAAGTTCGTCTTCGTAAACAGGCACCATCTCTTCCCATGTCTTGAACTTGCCGTCATCTCCTCCGACGGGTATTCGGCGTTGTGACGTCTGCATGCTGTTGGCGTAAAGATAGGTGTCTTTTGTCTTATTGACGAGCTGCATGTAGTATTCGTTGCTCTTTTCGAGCAGCGGTACGGCCTTTTCAAGATAGTTGATGTCTTTGCTCCACTTGTAATTTAGGGCTTGCTGGGCAGCCAGCACCTTGTATTTGAACGAATAGGCGAAGTCTTTGTAGCAGTTGATGTCGTTCACGAGGCGGCTGAACTCATCCTTGTTCTTCGTGATTTTACCGTCAAGACCGCTGATTGCGGCTACAGCCTTGTCGCCGTGGGCGACGCATTGGTCAACGATGTCGAGCGGAAGTTCGCCCTCGTGCTTCTCGTGTTTCCATTCTTTTTCCACGTATTCGATGAGCTTCTCGCCTTTAGGACCGCAGCTCTGGTAGAACTCTTCGTATACGGTGTACTTGTATGGGTTTACCAGTTGGCTCATTTTCATTCCGAGCAGGAGCGTCTGGCGGTTGCCTTCGGTGATGCCGAAGCGTCTCAGCAGCTTGGGCGCGATTTCTCCGTACTCGTCGTATGCTTCGATTATGCGCTTCGCCGTGAGCGTGTCTGTTCCGTAATAGTCGGCAAGGCGTTTTTCCCAATATGCCTTGTCCTCGCCGCGGTGGCAGTTCCATGAGTAGCGGCCCCATGCGGCATACCACATCCAGTCGCGGTCAATCTGCAACTGGCGTTCTCCGCCGGGCAGCTTGTCGGCCGTGTAAGGCCAGTCCCAATAGCTCGCTTGTGGGTACAGGTGGAGGCCGTTGGCTCCGTGGACGCGGTGCATCGCCTGTACGGCTTTTTGCGTAAAGGCCGGAGAACTCCAGCGGAACGGCTCGAGGTTTGCAAGGATATGCACGTTGCTGATATGTATCGGAGCTACGCTGCTAAGCTGTTTCTGCGTCTCTCCCCACGGTCCGCCCGGCTCATACGTCGTCAGTGATTCGCCGTTGTACTTCGTCATGGTGTAGATGTTCTTGTAAAGCGGCAGCGACTTTTTCAATACGAGCGGTCCGTCTGTGTCGTGAGAGCGCAGTATGATAGGCGGTATGTCGGTTCGTCCCGATGCTTTCAGGCCGTCCTTGATGCCGGGAATTATTGTCTTCGTCATCCATTCAACGTCGTCTTCGATGGTGGCCATGGCCTCGCCGAGGCAGATAAGGAAGCCCACATTCGGGTATTTCTCGATGAAGGCGGCGATGCTTTTGCGCGTGTAGTCGCTGATTAGCGGCGTGATGGGGCGGTTGCGGTCTTGCGTCACGATGCCGTAATGGTCGGCGAAAGGCTTCGACAAGATTATGTTATAGAACATCTGGATTATGCGGATGCCGCGTTTCTGCGCCTCGGTGGTGAGGAATGTGAACATCTCTTGGTTCTTTTCCATTGTCGCATCGTCAACTTCTGCGGCGAAAGGATAGTCTTCGAGCTTTACGAGTGAGGCGAACGGATGGCCGTTCCACAAGAACACGGCGTTCATGTTGTCTGCCGCGAGCATGTCGAGATACTTTATCCACAGTTCCTTGTCATAGAACCAGGGAAAGTTCTCAGGCGTGTAAGGATACTCGTAAACCTTGTGGCCGGGCAGGTAGACCGTTTTTTGCAAGCCTACGCATGCCCCGCGGATTTTCATCTCGGGAGCGTCTACGATGATTTCGGGCGTTTCAAGGTTGCCGTATTGCCCGAAATATTCAAGTAGGCGGTTTGTCCCGTAGATTGCCCCGGAGGCATCGTTGCCGGTGATGTTGATTTTCTTGCCTTTCCTCGTGATGGTAAATCCTTCTTGCGGAAGGTTAGCCTGTCCGTCGGCAACGTTGATGTTGATTTTATATCCCTTTTGCATTGCGGGGATATGTTTTTCAACCAAGGATGCCGCATATTGCGTTTGCGGTATTCCATCCTGGCCGGTCACTTTCGTTGTTGTGCTTCCACAACTCGCCAAGACTAACGCGATGCTTGAAAGCAGTAGGTTGCGTGCTGTTTTCATAAGTTCACAGTTGTTTCTTTTCCGGGTTGTATTTCTATATGTTTCTCGTTCTCTCCGCGGCCTACAATCAATGTGCCGCGGCCTCCGTCGGCCTTGACGGTGACAGAAGTCTTGTCCATCTTGACATATACCGTGCCGAACGGGGTGGGCACGTTGCCCTCCATCCATTCAAGTCCGCCGAGTGTCGGTCTCACGGTGTATTCCTCGAAGCCGGGCTTCACAGGCTCCACACCCAAGTAATACCTGCCTAACAGGTAGATGGGGCTTGCCCCCCAGGCGTGGCAAAGGCTCTTGCCGTATGGCCGGCCATACATCGCCAGTTTGTCACTTCCGTGTTCGTCGGGGTTGTATTTTTCCCAAAACGACGTTGCCCCTTCGTGCAACATGCCGCCCCAATATGCCTTTATCTCCTTCATCACTTGGTCTTGCTCGCCGAGCATGCACAGGGCTTCAAGTTCGTAAAAGCGCATGTAGGGCGTGGTTATGCGGAGGACTTCGTCGTTGAGGATGACCGAATGCTTTACGGCTTCTTGTTTTTCCTTGTCAAGATAGCCGTACATTATTGCGAACATGTTGGGGTAACGGAACACGTCATTGCCTTGTTTGCCGTCCTTGCGGTTGTGCATCAGGGCCTGTTTGTCCTCGCTCCAGAAGTAGGGTAGCAGCTTTTCGCCCAGTTTGTCGGCGAGTTCCTGGTATTTTGCGGAGCTGTCATCGTCACCCACGATGCCGGCCACAGCGGCGATTGACTCAAGCGATTTCCTGAATAGTATTTGCTCGAAAGCCAGTTGCCCGTGCTTGTCCATGGGCTTGTCCGCCCAGTCTACGAACACCCAGTCGCCTGGAAGCCCTTGCACCATGCCGTCCTCGTCGGTGCGTCCCAGCACGTATGCCATGTAGGTTTGCATCGTCGGGTATATTTGAGAAAGGAAATGGCGGTCGCCGCTGTAAAGGTAATAGTCGTAAATGGAGTTGAACCAGTAGAAGGTGTAGTCCATTATGGTATTTATGTGGCTCGTGATGGGAGCTTTGCCGGCGAGCAGCCACGTGGTGCGCTTCACCATTTCGTTGTCATTGAACAGGTAGAAGTTCATCAGGTAGCTTTGCGACGCGTCGCCGCTCCACACCCAACGGTCGCGTTTTATGCCGTCGATGAAAAATTCGCGCGAGGTCAGTTGCATTGTGTATGCGCCCACTTCCCAAATCTTGTTCAATTCTTCGTCGTTGCACCTGAACGTGCCATGTTCGGTCTCAAGCATGTATTCGTAGTCCATGCTGACATCGGCCACTGTGCATCCTGTGGCCTCTATGTATATGTAGCGGAACGCCTTGCTGTTGCCGAGGGTGTAAGCGTCGCCGATGTTTGTCGTCTTGTTGGTGGCGAGGTCGGTTATCTTGCCGTCTTTTACGACGAGCTTGTCAAGCGTTTCGCAGTGTTCCTTGTCGCTTGCCTCCTCTGCGCTTTCGCCGTAATATATGTCAATTGCGCCTTCTCCCTGGATGCCGTGCAGGATGGCGAAGCCGAAGGTCTCACGGCCGAAGTCGTACAGTCCGTTTTCTCTTGATACGGCTGTTTCGTGTCTGCGGTTCAGTTTGAAGTCAGAGGGAAGGATGTTCATGTCGTCGAAGTTCCACCGCCCGGCCTTCATGTAGACGGTAGACGAAGTGTCACTTGCCTTTCCGCTCTCGTCAATCCACTCTTTGTCTTCGAATGTAACGTTCCAAGTCTCGTCCGTCTTTACCGTTTTTCCGCTTACGTAGAGTGTAGGGGGCGTGGCTTGGTTGTGTACTTTTATATTGATGTTATGGCTGCCGGCTGGCAGAACGAATTGCTTTGGCATGCCGAACAGCATCTTTCCGTCAATCTTCACGTTATAGTCGCCTTCAGTGGCCATGGTCAGCGTCTCGTCTTCGTCAAGGTTTACGGCCTTGCTGAACTCAACAGTCACGTAGTGGCTGTCCTGCTTCCAGAACGGCGGAAAATACGCACCGCGGTCTGTTCGGCGGTTGTTCATTTTGTTGCCGAGCCATATTTCATAGTCGCCCGGATACCAAATCCATGTAGCTTTAGATGTTGTCGCCATATCTTTCTTTTGTTATTTGTTCAAGGGTTTTTCCGCGAGTCTGCGGTGTCCAGATTGTCCCTATTACGAGGGAGATGAGCAGCAGCCCCATCATTATGTAGGCGGCGATGGTGAAGCCCTCGCCGTTAGGACCGTAAATGTAGACGAAGCCGAGCCCCCACAGGGCCGACACGCCGCGCACGATGAAGAACATCACGCCCTGGGCTGCCGCCCTGTACTTGGCTGGAAATAGCTCTGAAGCCCATAGGGCGTAGAACGATTGTACGGAGACTCCCGCCTGGATACCCCAGATGAGGGTAAAGAACAAGAGGCCGGCGATGCTGTTCACGCCGATGGTTACTATTATAACCCATGCCAGGACCCCCATACCAACACCGAAGAAATAAAGCCAACGCTGGTTTACCTTGTCAACAATCATTGAGAAGACGAATGTCGTCACGATGATGATTACCCACTGTGCGACAGACAGCATGTTCGCGTGCTGGTTGGAAAGACCGCCCGCCGTCTCGTAGATGTGCTGTTGGAAGAAGCCCATCACTGAGCTAACCAAGTTCCATGTGAGGTAAATTCCGGCGAGGAAAAGTATCGTGCGGATATTGACTTTGTTGGTGAACAGCGAACCGAACGACGAGAACACGCCGCCCTGTTGCTTGTCGCCCTGCTTTGCTTTCTCTGCCTTCCATTCTTCAGACTCGTCAAGCCTGCGCTGCAACAGCCAGGCGATGAACGCAACGATGAACAGCGAGGCGAACACTATGCGGCTGCTGAACACGTTGAGCGCGGTGCCTTCAGCCGTGCCGCCCGTCAGCATTCCGGCCAATGACTCAACGACCGGTGCGAACAGCACTCCTGCGCTTTCGGCACCGCTTGTAGGCGGTGCGAGCAGTGTGCCGAGTATGAGTATGATGGTAGGCCCTATGCCCCACGCCATCTGGGAGATGCCGATGTTGCGGCCACGGTTGCCGACTTCAGAGTTCTCGGAAATGTAAGTCCATGATGCCGGCACGCCTACACCAACGGATATTCCCGTGATGAGGAAGCCCGCCAGCAGCATCGGGAAGTTGACTGAGAGCATGATTAGGGCTACGCCCGTCATGTAGACAAGCATGTTGTATGTGTAAATGGCCTTGCGCCCGTACTTGTCGGCGAGGAAGCCACCCATGATCGCGCCGATGGCTGCGCCGAGACAGTTCGCGCTGATGGCGTTGAGCCATCCGAGATGCCCTTCTGTCAGTCCTAAGTAATTCTGCCACAGAGTCAGTCCGCTGGCTCCTGCCACGATTGCGCCCGCGTCGAGATAGTTAGTCAGCGACACGGCTATCGTGCTTTTCAAGCTACTTTTTTTCTTTCCCATATATTAGACTTTCTTGTTATGTCGTAAAGATTTGATTTTCAATGTTTTGTTCCGTCTCATGCCAGACGTTGCCTTTCGCCTTTCGGTGTGCCGTCTTTCATGCGGTAAAAGGTGGCCTTTTACTTTGTAAAAAGCCGCCTTTCACAAGCCTGTATTTGGGGCATGGTTGTCGGCGTTGCCGCCATGTACGCTCAGGTTTATTTCCCCTCCTGTGTTATTCCGGCTTTCGCCTTGATGCTGTCCGCTACGGCTGGGCCGTTGTTCTCCCACGTGTTGCCGGGGCCGTTGGCGTTTTTGAGATATTTTTCAGTAGGAGTCCAGTTGTCGCGCACGGTGATGTATGACGAGCCTTCGTCTGTGTATAGGTAGAACCAGTGGTTGGGGTCGTGGGCGTAGCTCGGGGTGTAGATGTCTTTTACCACGTTCTCTATGATGAACGAGTGAGGTTGCGACCCCAAAGTGTATATTCCCGCCGTGTCATACATGTGCTTGGCGTAGTGGTGGATTAGGTTGCCCTTCACCAAGTTGTTCGACATGGAGCATACTTGCTGGTTCCATCCCCAACCCATCGAGATGCCGGTGTATGACACTTCGCATATTTCATTGTTGCAAATCTCAATGTCTTTCACGAAGCCCGCGCCTATGCCAACGCAGCCCCAGTCGTCGTTGGTCACGTCGGTTATGAGGTTGTTGGTTATGCTCAGGCCTGTGCATATTATGCGTTCGTCTGTCGGTGCGTATGGAAGATGGGCCTCGTGGGCTTCAGGGCCGAAACTTCCGGCCAATATCCCTGAGCCGCCCATGTCGCGGAAAGTGCAGCGGTCAACGCTTCCGCCTTTTATGTACAAGTGGTAATCGAGTCCTGTCGAGGCGTTATGCTCGAATGCGCATCGTGAGAATGACACGTTTTCGGCGCAGTTTAGGCTTACGGCTGCTGCCGGACGGCCTACCCATCCCTGGTTGTCAAGCTTGTGGTCGCCGTTGGGGCGGTCCATTTTCGGGCGGAGCTTGTACGCTTCGGTCATGTACATGCCGGCCTGCAAGGGCGCGTGTCCGCTTATTGACGGTCGCAGCCATGTGGCGTGGCTGAACGTTATTCCTTCAAACGTCACGTCTTTCACAGGGTCGTCAGGCGTACCCTCGACTTTGAGCAGTGTTTCTACTGCAGGCACTATGACTTCGGCTTTGCTCATGTTCTCGCCTTTGCGTGGTATGTAATATAGCTTTGAAGCCCTTGCGTCAAGATACCATTCGCCTTCCGTGTCGAGCAGTTCTTTGGCGTTAGTGAGATAAAAAGCTGAGTTGCGGCCGTCTGTATTGACCATGGGTGATGGCCACGGGTGCATGAAGTGGACGTGGCTTTCGGGTTGGTGGAATGTCACTGCCGCGCTGTCGCCTTGTATCTTTATATTCTTTATGCGCAAGTTGGCGACGCACCACATCTCGTGCAACACCATTTCTGCATACCGTGCGCCGACAATCTTCTTTACGGCTTCGGCCGGAACGTATATTGTTTCTTTTGACTTGTCGAGGCTCTTGATGCGGTACATGTCGTTGAAGTCAGCCACATCGCGCGCCCTTACGGCTTTCTTGCCGTTGACCCACATCTGGCGGAACTCCAGCGGACGGCCGTTGAAGTCTGGAACGTCGGCTACATAGTATTTGCCTTCTTTCTTCCAACCACTGATTTTCACGCCTCCGCTTATGGTTACTTTACCGTCGGCAACGATGCGTGTGCCGTTGTCCTCGGGGCGGACTACGATGGGCTGGTTTATGTAATATGTACCAGCCTGTAAGCGTAGGCATACGTCTGTGGCGTGATTGAGGCGGCGTTCCTCGCGTGCTTGTTGCAACGCCGCTTCTATAGTGTATGTGCCTGGCTTCACGATTATGTCAGTCGCAAAGACGTTCAAGCTGGCAAGCGTGGCAGATATGACTGTTAAGAGAGCTTTAGTGGTGTTCATGATTATTGTGTTTGGGGTAGTTTATAGTTCTACAGGCATCCATACGGTCATTTCGCTCTTGCCCCTGTTGCCCCATGCGTAGTAGGGGATGAGGCGTATTTTTACGGTGTTCTTGTCTTTTCCGATTTCACGGTAAAGGGTGTTTTGCCATGAAGCCTCGTTACGGTTGACTGCTTCGGTTTCCAGAGCCATAATCCTGCTGCCTTCAATCGTTGTTTCGACAGGTGTGAATTTGGCATCAGCCGGTATTGCGATGTTGTCAATGTCAGTGCCGTTGAGGTCGTTGCTTTCAAGGCAGTAGATGATGGGGCCGCGCTGTACGGCCACCTGTCCGCGGCATTCCTCGACCAACGGGTTCGCTTCAATCAGTTTTGTGTCCATCGGCATGTCGAGGGTCACCACGTCGCCTTTCTTCCATTGGCGTGTTACGGCAGCGTAGCTTTCGCTCTTTGTTTCAACGTTGACAGGTTCGCCGTTAACCAATATTTTTGCGTTTTGGCACCATGCTGGTATTCTCAGTTTCATGGTGAAGTCTTTCTTTCCCTTCAGTTTCGCCACGGTTAACGCCACATTGCCGTTCCATGGGTAGTCGGTTTTTTGCTCAAGTGTGATTTCTCCAATGCCGTCCAGTTTCGTTGTAAGCGTGTTTGCGCCGTAAAGGTTGACGTAGATTTCTCCCTTGCCTACGCTGTAAGCATAGTCCTGGGCTTCGCAAAGTGTGCGCAGCGTGTTGGGAGGACAGCAGAAGCAACTGATATATTCTACGCGCTCTTTCGGCCAACGCAGTTTGTACGGCAGTTCGTCTGACATGCGTAGCGGGTTTGTATAGAAGTATTTTGTGCCGTCGAGGCTTATTCCGCACAAAATACTGTTGAACAGGCAGTTTTCAACGAGGTCTGTGTATTTTGCGTCAGCGGTGGCTTGGAACATGCGCCAGTTGAGCAGCATGTTGCCAATGTTGGCGCAAGTCTCGTTATGGGCGGTGGAGTGGGGTAGTTGGTAAGGCCGTCCGTAGCTTTGGTGAACCTTTTGTATGAGGTTGGGCTTGTACTCTGTTCCGTCTGGAGATGTGCCGTCGTACAGTGCGCCACACGCTCCGTTGATGTACATTTTGCGGTAAGTTATGTCGTTCCAGATGGAGTCGAGGTTCTTTTTCAGTTGCGCTTCACCGCCGTCGAGGTACAGGTCGGCTGCACCTGCGTAAAGATAATTCGCCCTTACGCTGTGTCCCATGGCCTTGTATTGCTCACGGAATGGTATGCGGTCTTGGTTGTCGTCTGTGCCGTTTTGGGCTTTGGCTTGCGCGTCGAAGAACATGTTTACCAGTTCAAGGTATTTCGGATTTCCTGTTTCACGGTACATTTCGGACACCGCCATGTAGTGTGACGGGCAGATAACGGTGAAGTTCATTGATGCCGGCGGATTCTTGTACATGTTGTAGAGGAAGTCGGCGGCTTTTACTGCGCAATCGAACAATGTGGTCTTGCCCGTGGCGCGTTTGTGTATTATTCCTGCGGTGATTAGATGACCGAGGTTGTATTGCTCGAAATTCAGCGGGTTGCCAAACACCCCGTCCTTGCTTGAGCCGACGGCTGTGCCTATGTTCTCGTTTTCCTTTTCTTCTCCTTCAACTGCTTTTTTGCTTCTTTCCGCAATTATGACGGGGGTATGCAGATAGCCGTCTTCACGCTGCGCCTTGGCTATGAGACGTATGACCTCGTCCATAATTTTCTCCAGTTCGGGGTCTTTGTTTACGGCGTAAACGGCAGCTACGGCTTCAAGCCATTTGTACATGTCGCCGTCATGGAACGGAGGACCGTGGCGTTTGCCTTTCTTTTCGCCGGCAGCGATGAGAAAGTTATTGTAACTGTGGCCGCGGTCAGACTTCCATGTCTCCCACATGCTTTGGACAGACGTGCCGCTGAACACGCCGAAGCGTTCGCCCCAAAATCCGCCAGTCCACCTTACTGCGTCGATGGGAGTCGAGTTAACCACTGCCGACTTGCTGTTGCGTGTGTCCGTAATGCCGTTCTGCTGTGCCAAGACTGGTACAGCGGTAAAGGCTGTTGACATCAAGATGCTTGTTAAGATAGCTTTCTTCATCGTTGTATTAATTTTATAGCCCCTCCCCATCTCCAGTGTGGGAAGGGGCTAAGTTTTTCATGTTGTTTCTTGCTCCGTTCGTAAGAAGTGGTGTTTATAGGGTACCGCCTCTTGCTTTTACCCTTTTAGCCCATTCCTCGCGTTCCTTTGTAAGGTTGTATCCGCGCTTGCTGAGGTAGTTGTTTATGCGTCCTTTGTATTTGCCGAACGCTTCGTGTTTCTTTTTTGAACTTTCCGCGTCAACGGCGTATTCACGGGCTTCTTTCAGCCAAGCGAGGATTTGCGCTTTCTCTTCTTCCTTCAATGTTGGTATCATGTCACACTGTGCGTCGTATGTGACTTTGACCACATTGTACGTCATCACGTCTTTAACGGTTTCGATACCGGCAGCGTCCAAGAACAATGACAGGTTGGCGTCAAAGGCGAAATGAGAGCGGTACAGTTTCTGGTCCTTCTGGCTTTCGGCAAATGCCTGCGCCTGTTTCTTCGCGTCTCCGGTAAGGTTTGATGCCGCTTTTTTCAGGCTGTCGCGCTCTTCGTAGATGTCGTTCAGCTCGAAATACCTGTTGGCCACGATGTTCATCACCTGCGTGCCTTTTTCCGTTCCGGTTATTTTCAAGGCGTCAGTCACCTTTTTCGCACGCCCCAAGATGGTGTTTACGTAATCTTTGTCGCGGCCGTTTGAATTGAGTTGGAAGTTTTGTGCGTTAGTAGCACTGAATGTTATTAGTGCTACAAAAATAGTTAAAATAATTCTCATTGCAGTATTTCTTTTAAGTATTTAACATTTTCACCGTAGTTTTTCTTCACGTTGCGTACTTGGTTGACGTCACGGCTGCGTTCAACGAACAGCCAGCCTGACCATCCTGTCTCGTCAAGGGCTTTCTTTATTTTTTTCATTTTTATGGCCTTGTCGTTTCTCAGCCATACGCCGTCTGTGTTGCTTGCGTGTATGGCGCAGATGCGATTCTTGCCTAATGTCTTTATTTCTTTTGCTATGTCGCGTTTGTTTTCAACGGCTGTTTGGAATTTGTAGAATATCTTTATTCCGTCAGAACCGATTTCGTCAAGCAGCTTGATGTTGCCTTCCGCATCGAGAGGTGTGTCTATGCCGATGACTTTTCCACGTGCCTTGGCCATTTCGCCGACCTCGTGCAGCCTCCATACGATTTCCTGTCGCAGTGGAAGAGAGTCTGTCCAGTTGTTTCCGCAGCCGCCCAATGGCAGGAAAGCCACGTCCGCCCCCATTGCGTCCATTGTGTTCAGGCAGTCTTGTATGAGCCATCTCCAACTTTCTTTTTTTGCGAAGCTTTGACCGTAGAACCCTGACATGGCAATCGCCCCGATTTTTATGCCAAAGCTGTCGGCTGTATGTTTGAACAGCTTTACTGACTCAGGCTCGCGCATCTTGTTGTCGAACGAGTTCCTTGCGCCCAAGCCGCCCATGTCCATTTCGATGCCGTCGCATCCAAGTTCTTTGGCCAATTTGAATTCTCCTAATTTCTGGCGTTTGAGAACCATCCAGTCGCATACTCCTATTTGGTAACGCTGCTGTGCAAGGATTGTTTCCGGAACGATGATTCCGGCCGCCAATATCAATAAAGTGATAAATAAACGTTTCATGATGTTTGTTTGACGTTGTAATGTTTTTATTTCATTGTTTTTTCTTCTTTGGTTGTCTGTCCCGCCTGTGGTCGAGTTATGTTTTCATGACGGGATTTGCCGTTTCTGGCCTTTTAAAACCGCGAACGGCCTCAAGATGAACGTTCATCATAGGCCGTTCGCGGTTTTAAATGCATGCTTTCTTGTCATGCGCTACCGCTTTGAACCTGCTTAATGGCGATTTGTATTCGTTTCTTCAGTTCCTCTTTCTCGTCGTCGCTTAATACAGGCATCTTTATTTTGTTAATGCGGATAAGCTTCTTGATTGTCCTTTTTATATCTTGCTTGTTTGCCATCTTCCGTGTTTTTACTAAATTGACGGCAAACTCGTGCTCGTGTACTCTTATTATTCTTATTTTTAAATGGCTTCAGATTTTGCGGCCAAGAAGCGCAGCCTCAACAGGCTTCGGTGCATGAGGTTTCTTACAGACTGGTAGTTTATTCCCATGATGCGGCAGATGTCGTCGTATTTGCGTTGTTCTATATAATATAAGGTTATGATTTCCTGCTGCCTTGGTGACAGGCATTTCACGTACTGCTTGAGCCTTGTTGACTTTTTGCGTTCTTCTTCCACTCGTTCCATGTCATAGGCTTCGCTGTCGTCATAGAGTGCCTTGATTTGGTTTTCGTCAATCTCGTTGTCGCATACATGGTTGTTGTGCCTGAATTCGTCGTTGATTCTGTTTCTCAATGAAACGTATAGGTACGATTCGATGTTCGAGACCGCATCCAGCTCGCCTCTTTTCGTGTACAGCTTTACAAAGACGTCTTGTATGCAGTCTTTAATCATCTCGCTGTCTGACGTGAATTTTGTACCGAATTCATAGAGATTGTCAATTGTCTTGTCGTAAAGGTCGGTAAAGTTTATCATAGGTTTTCGTTCATTTTTCTTACAGTTCCTATCTCTGCATGCAAAATTAGGCGTGAACGGTTGAATATAATGGTAAAAATTGGTATATAAATACGAAAAACAGGTATTGACGTGTCAAATCAATACCTGTTATCAGTAAATCCAAGGGTTGTGTTACAATCTTTCCAACCAGTAGACAATGTCTTTGCCGCTGTCTTCGATTAGTATTTTGCCTGTTGTTTCAAAGCTCTTTTTCATTGTTTCCACCTTGCCGCTTTTCACGTCGATGGTGTGCAGGGCGTATGTCCCGGACGCTATATTGTCCATCTTGGCGTTTTTGCCATTGGTGTACATCACGTATCCCACTTCTGCCGAGCCTATCACCTGCGTGTCAGAGTCGCCCTCACCGCTGATGTAGTTCATTTTCGCCACATCGCTGAGGAATTTCGCATCTTTCACCGGGATGTTTGGGCACGAGCCTCCGGCCATCAGTATCGCCCATCCGTACTGCGGATATTGCTGTGCGTAGAACGTCACGGCCTTGTCAGGATATTTCGTGCGGTATTCTTTTACGGCCTTGTAAGCTTCGGCGAAGCCGGTCTTGCCGACTTTCATCTTGCGCATGAACTGGCGCGGAGCCATGTTCTTGCCAGCAGGCGGTGCCCACAGGCCGTTGGTATTGTAGTGCCAGTACCTTATGTCGATGATGTCAACCACCTTCGACAGTTCCGGGTCGGCCAGTATTTCGTCCTGGGCGTCTTTCGTGCAACTGAGTGCTATCAGCGGGTGGCGGCCCGTCTCACGTTCCCATTCGGCGATGGTTTCGAGCCAGAAGCGGGTGAAGTGTAGCGGCCCGGTGTATTCCTCGCTAATCAGTTGCACCACGTTGTCGTCGTCCTTGAAGTTTTCGAGGCATTGGCGTATGAACTGTTTGTGCAGTGGGCGCAGCTTGGGGTTGTCGATGTTGTAGAATTGTTCAGCCATGAAAATCCTCTTGTCGCCTGTAAAAGGCACGGGTTCGGGGAAGTCAGTGCCGTTTACGTTGTTCACAGGACGCCACGGGCAATCAACCCAGTGCGCTCCGGCTTCAAGGATGTTGTGCTGGAAATAGTTTTCGTGGAACAGCATAATGCCTTTTTTCGCGCCCTTTTCGGCAAATTCTTTCAGGCGCGCCCAATACCATTTGTTGGGCCTGGTAAGGTCGTAAAGGCTCAGTCCGTCCCATGCGGTACCCTTGCCCGTGCGTGAGAAAGGTTGCTCGTAGAACGGAGCCCACACGTCGCCGTCGGCGCGGCGCACGCGCTCATGGTCGGTGCGGCGCAGGTCGTACCACAAGCCGTAGTTGTGGTCGAGCATGCAATATCCGTTCTTGTCAAGGTAGGTCACAACCGAGTCAATGCGGTCTGTCCAGCCCGTGCCCTCGCGTCCTGGCACAAAGCGTGTAATGGCCGGCTTCGCGCCTTTCTCGGCGAAGTTGTCTTTCACACGTCCTGACCACCACGGGATTTGGTAGCGGTTGCCCTTTACAAGTTGTCCGTTTACGGTGATTTTCCCGTTGGTTATGGCGAAGTCAGCCTTCACTACAGTCTTGTTCCTTACGGGCATTTTGGCGTGTTTCACCTTATTTATATTCTTTACGCCTTTCGGGTTGATGCTTGCCGTGTAAGGCACAGAGTCAATCCACATTTCCAGCGTCAGCCTCGGTTCTGTCAGCGACAGGCGCGCCATCTCCTGGGCCTGTTCTATTTCGGGGCTGCTTGACGCGTTGGTGCTTCTCGGCAGCACATATCCGTTGATGGCTTTGCCTTCGCCCATGCGTTTCTCAAGTTGCGCGTAGAACAGGCTGCGCGGCTGCACGTGGTCGTTGCTGCTGGTCCATTCGCCGTTACCCGTCAGTGTTCCCCAGCATCCATGCGCGCTGCTGCGGTTGTCGGCGTCGGGTGAATAGCACCACAGCGTAGAGCCTGTGCATTGCCACATCATGCTGTTGGCCGTATTCCATCCAGTCCCGAACTGGAATTGTTCCAAGTTCTTGAAGGCTATGTCGTTGCCGTCGATGTTCACGATGTCAAACAACAGGCCGGCCGCCCATGAGCCTATGCTGCCGCTGAAGCCGAGGCTTTCCTCGCCCTCACATTGCACAAAGGCGTTAGGCCCTGCCGCGCAGTAGCCCGCCGCGAAGTCGTGTATGCCGTGGCGTGACACGCACCGCTGCACGAGTGTTTGTTGGCCGCGCGTGATGAATACGCCCCTGCGCCATCCGCCGACTTCTGATACAGGTTCGTCGGCTATGCAGTCTTCTACGGTTATGCGGCTTGTGTGCTTTTGCAGGTTGACCGCACTGCCTGCGAAGTACTTGAAGTTCACGCGGCGTACCCAGCAGTCGCGCACGTTTTCCATCCATATCGCATCCCAGCAGTGGTCTTCGTCTTTCGGGTTCCATGCGTTGTGTTCGGATGCGAATGACAGGTTTTCAACTCCGCATTCAGTCAATTCGCCGCTGTTGTATCCCGTCACGATGTATCCCCCGCCATATTCAGGGTCGAGTGTTGTGGTGATAGGCGCGTCTATGGTTATGCTGTTGCCGTTGACGGCGGTTACGGTGCGTTCCCATGTTATGTCTATGTCGGTCGGTTTCCATCCCGTGTAGTCAAGTCCGCCGCCGTAGTCATGGCATCCTAACGACGCAATCCATTCTTTTGTAGACGGCCGTATTATCCTAATCCTGTCGCCTGGCTTCAGCTCGCCGGCGTCCGCTGTGGCTATTGTCGTAGCTCCGGCTTTCACCTTGTCGCCGCTCAGCCGGATGGTGTCGCCGCCTGTCATGGCAGTGCGTCCTTCGATGTAGAGCAGCGCGCCGCGGCTGACGCCGCGCTTCACGACGGCCGTCTTGTTGCGGCCTGAGCCTCTAAGCACTATGCCTGAGGCCTTGACCCTGAGCGGCTGGTCGATGTAAAATGTCCCTTCACCCAACAATACGGCTCCGCGATGTCCGTTTTCGTCAGGCTTCAGTGTTGACACGTAGTCGATGGCGCGTTGCAGGGCGTCGTGCATGTCGCCTTCGGCGCATTCTACGTATACGGCGTTGTCCACGTCGGGTATGTTCCGTTCAGAGGCGTGGTAGCCGCAGGTGGAGTAGTCCATAGGGATGTACAGCTCCTTTTTAGGCTTGCCGGCGGCCGCCGGGGCGGCGCATACGCCCAAGGCCAACAGGGCGGCAAGACAGCGTTTTTTTAATGATTTGTTCATGACTTGTTATGTTTTAAGGCTCTGTTCGCGCCTTTTGATTATTTCTTTTCTTTTGGTTTTAAGCATTGTTATGACGCTTGAATTTGTTTGTTGTACTTTGTTTCAGCAACATTCTTTTTGACAAATAATGCTTACACCTTATTTATATATGCACGTGTCCAGCGTGAGGGGCGGCATGTTTTGCGCGCCTCAATGTCTGCAAAATTATGAAAAGTGTTGGCTCTTTCAAAACTTTCATGTCTGAAATTTCCATCTTTCATTTGTCTTACGGTCATGCTGTGTGTCCGTGCAACCTCATAACCGTACAACTTGAAAACCTTGCAACCGTAAATGCCGTTCGCCCTCTTCGGTGACGGTTTATAGCGTCACGGTCTACCGCAAGTCCCGTTCACTTCATTCACTCCGCATGGGGCTAAGCAAAGTTTGCCCCCTTTCGGGGACGGGCTCGGCACTTATACGCCATACACCTAAACTGCGGGTGAACCGAATGACGGCCTCTTTGGATGTGAAAGGTCGTCTTTTGCACTCTAAAAGGCCACCTTTTACGGAATGAAAAGCCACCTTTCATAAGTCGCTGGATGCCAAGGTGTTATGTAGGCGTAACTTTGCCACTTTTCGTCAAGGGCAAAAAGGCGTTTTCGGTGAGGTTTGCGCATCGTCATGATTGAGGCTGTTCGGTTTGTGTGGGGCTGGTAGGCTGTGGCTTACAAAGGCCGTTTCTCCTTTTAATGTTAAAAAAGAATAATATCGCAGTGCCTTTTGGTTACATTTGCATGTTGGCATACGTTTTTTTATTGACGTGTGTCATTATGGTTCACGTATGATAAAGACTGATTAACTTAAAAACATTTGATTATGAAGAAAATTTTTACTTTGGTGTCTGTCGCGCTCGTTGCTTTGAGCGTAAACGCACAGACTGAAACATGGTCGGCTGAAAGCCTTATCCCCGCAGGTGCTGAGGCTTCAAACAACTACAACATTTCCGACCAGGCTACAATCACCGAGGGTGAAAACCCCAGCGGCGTGCTTACGTTTGGTACCGCAAATGTAGAAGTTGAGGCAGTGTCTTCACCGTATCCTGACAAATTCATCGAGGAACCGGACGGCGCAGCAATCGAAAACCCAACGATTTGGGAAATCTCAGCAACAGAGAACGAGCAGCTCATCAACGAGCCTGTATTCAAGGTTCGCCTCAAGGGACAGGGCAACCCGACCCTTACACGTACAGGCGAATGGGAAAATACAGACAACGGCTGGGCTTACAGGCCGGGTGCTAACGACGAACTCTTCGTTCCGGGAACAAGCACGTCAGCTCCGCACTTCGGAACATATTACAAGATGACTTTCAAGCAGGCAGGTAACGTTCGTGTCGGCGTGTATGTAAACAAGGGCAACCACTCTTTCTACGCTCTCGACCTGACAACACTGCAGCTTCTGCCTGTTTCAGCACTCAAGGCCGAAGGCTATACCCAGAACAACACGTACGTTCCCGCTGAGGGTCTTGACCCGTTCCAGCCGGTTGACATCGACGACAGCTACGTGTTCAAGATCCAGGGACAGAACCGTCCGGTAATGTGCTATGTTGACTTCGCTGTCGAGGCTAAGTCTTACATGCTGTTCTGCCCGAAGAGCCAGCTCGGCTTCTACGGCTATGAGTTCACTCCAGGCGCAGGTACTGACGGCATCAGCGACGTGACAGTTGAGGCTCAGGACGACCCGAACGCTCCCGTTTACAACCTGGCAGGCCAGCGTGTGGGCAAGGACGCAAAGGGCATCCTCATCCAGAACGGCAAGAAGTTCATACGCAAGTAATCTCGCTTTTTTCTGCATAGCCCGTGGCCACGCGAGAAGCGCGGCCATCGTGGCGACTGTATTAACCGCGACGCGGGCTGACGGCAAGTCGTGCGTCGGCGTGCGTTGCGGTTATTCTTTATATGTGGCAGGCAAGGACACAATTCTTGCTTGAGTATCTATGGAAAATATAGAAACATAATTTTTATCAAACCAATCATGAAGAAACGAAACCTATTTATCAACGGCGTCGCTTTGGGACTGTTGGCATTGGCATCGCCGTCGGCAATGGCGCAGACGCCGGAACCGGCAGAAGTCATCGAGTATCTGCTCGTGACCGAGAAGGGCGGAGCGCAGACTGCGTTCAAGTTTGGCGAAAAACCCGTCATCACGTTCACCCAACAGGCTGAGCCTGAGGGCGATGCTGTGCTGCTGCTGAACGTAGAGGCCGGTGAGCAACTGCTGTCGGTGCCCGTGGCTGACGTGCAAGACTACAAGTTAGTGAAAGAGGCCGACCTGCCTCCATCGGTGTCAATCGAAAAAGACGTTACGGTTGCCGACAACGGCGGTAAGCCCGAGTTTGCCAATGGCAAGGCTTGCTTCTCGGGCCTGAAGCCCGGCGCGCAGGTAAGTGTCTACACGCTTGACGGCGTTAAGGTCATGAGCGTTGCGGCAGACGCAAGCGGTGCGGCTACGGTTGACCTTGGTTCGCTGGACAAGGGCACGGTGTACATTCTGCGTACCCCGACGGCCGGATACAAGCTGATGAACAAATAACAGCACAACTATTTACAAGCAAACAATTTTAATCACACCTATTTATATATATTATGAAAAAGAATTTGTTTCCCCTTGCCGTCGCCATGCTGTGCGTGGCCGCTCCCGCTTCTGCGCAAGACTATGAGATGCAGATACACAAGACTGACGGCACTGTGACCACGATAGACGCAGCCGACGTTGCCAAGGTTACGTTCGCGCAGAAACCTTATACCGTAGAGGCTGTGCCCACGGGCACTGACTTGGCTCAGTGGTATGAGGAGAACAAGGCGTTGTTTGAAACCTACGACTACATCGTAATTCCGCTTGCCGCCAACGGAGAGTACACCCAGAGCGGCGTGATAGAAATTCCTGCCGGAAAGAAAGCTGCCATAGCCGGCGACGCCGAGGGCGTGGCCAAGTTGCAGTTTACGGCTGACGCGGGTTTCGTTGCGGGCAATGTGTTCTCGCTCAGCAATGTTGACATCGACGCTGCGGCATCGGCCAATTCTCTCGTTACGCTTTCAGAAACTCCCGACGAGGCTCTGCTCGGAGCTACAGGAATGGGTGACTATTACAACATTATTGGTGGAATCACGCTTTCTAACGTTGATGTGAAAGGCCTGAAAAACCGCGTTTTTTATGACAACGGCGTGAAGTACGCGATTGACAAGTTGACAATCGAGGACTGCAACATCCAGTTGGACATACAGGATGGTACCGGTGTTGACGGCGGACAGATAATCGACGCTTACGGCGGTGGTATCAACGATTTGGCCATTTCAAACTCTACGATGTACAACATCGGCGCAGGTTACGCCAAGTATGCCGTGCGTTACAACAACGGATACAAGGCCGCAAGGATTGGTTATGAGAACGAACACATGACAATAAAGAACTCTACGTTCCACAATTTGCTGGAAAGCGGCGGACAGTGGGGCAACTACAATGGGCTTCAGGGCTCTAAGAGCTGCTATTTCACTCTTACCGACGTGATTTTCGTAAATTGCGGAAAGGACATCGCCCGCCGCTTCTTGGGCGGACGTGCGGGAAGTCATTACACTTTCAACAACAACACCTATATGTCGGCTTACGATGCAGAACCTACTTTCGAGGAAATGCCGACAGTAGGAGAGGACGGCACAGTGACGCAGCCTTCATACGACAAGAGCGGCACCGTGATAGGCACAGCTCCTACATTCGCTAACGCCGCCAACGGCGACTTCACTCTTGGCAGTGACTGCGAGCAGTACGCCAAGAAGACGGGCGACCCGCGCTGGTTGGGCGAAGAAGAGGTAACTCCGGCTGAGTAATACCAGACATAGTAATCATTCTTTTTGTTGCGGCGGGCCTTGTGGCTCGTCGCAATTTTTAATTTGTTAATCTTCAACTTACATCGTAGTGGAGAGCAGTGCGTCCGCCGGACATCTGTTATGGCGTATTTGCATGGTAAAAGGCCGATATAATAGGTTTGTCCCCTATGGTTACGGACAAAAATGGCACATGGAAATGTTAAAAAAGCCGTTCCTTTTTTATTTTTATTATATTTTTGATTACATTTGTATGACGATAACGTCTTTTGACAAATAGGCGAACTGTGCATGGACAAAAAATAAGACATAACGCTTTACCTTAGGAAGCATGAGAAAGACAAAAAACCAAATTTATGTATAACGTTTATTAATAGTATTTTTATGAAAAAATCATTTTTATCACTACGGAGAAAGGCGTATGCCCTGATGCCGATTGCGGCCGGAGTAATGCTTTTAGCCTCATGTGCCCAAGATGGTTTTGATGATGACGAACGCTGGCAGAGCGACGTGAAGAACACCACGCTGCAAAGCCCGACGGCGGACAATATCACCATCGAGGCTTCCACTGACGGCTCGCAGACCATTATCACATGGCCGGTAGTGTATGGGGCTGGTGGCTACATCTGCTCTGTTTATGACGTGTCGAACCCTGACGCGCCGGTTGCGGTTGACGCCGTTGCCGACTCGCTGGTTGACGGTACAAGGCTCGTTGTGACACGCGCGGAGGACACCAACTATCAGTTCTCAATCACCACCGCCGGAAACGAGGAGCTTAACAACAAGACAGCAGAAGCTGCTACAGTGGTTGACTTTACCACATTTACAGCTACTTACGGCAAAATCCCGGCTGGTAGCGACCTTGCAGTATGGTTCGCAAACAACCCGATTGACCCGGCTGCGGAAGGCGAGCTTTGCTTTGACCTTGAGGCTGGCGCAGAGTACACGATGTCAGGTGACGTAAGCTTCGGCAACAAGCAGGTTACATTGCGTACTACGAGCAAGAGCAATCCTGCAAAGGTTACCCTTACGGCTGACGCAAGCTTGGTTCCTGCCAATGGCTTTGTCTTGAAGTATATCAACTTTGACTGCTCAGGCTCTACCAAGCCGCTTATCGCAATGAGCGAAACTCCTGACGAGAGCATGGTTGGTGCTACAGGAACAGGTGACTACTACAACATCATGCAGCCGATAACAATCAACACCTGCAACATTTCAAACCTGCGTGGTTCGTTGTATACGGATAGCGGTAAGAAGTATTGCGCAAGTACGTTCCTTGTAACAAATAGTGTGGTTCATTTTGTTCTCGATGGAACAGGAACTATTGATGAATCATCACTTATTAATGCGTATGGCGGACACATCAATAACTTTACAGCCCAAAATTCAACATTCTATAACACGGGTTCGGAAGTTGTGAAATACTTCTTGCGCTACAACAACTCTGGACGTTGTGACCGTGCTGGATATTCTGCTGACTATGTTACTTTCAGGAATTGTACATTCTACAATTTCGGTTGTGACCAGTTCTGTAACTATGGTGGCTTGGCAGGACGTAATACGTCAAACTTCAATATTGTGAACAACATCTTTGCAAGTTGCGGTGAGAATGTAGCACGCCGTATCGTCGCTGGACGTGTAGGTAGTGCCATCGCGACATTCTCGAACAATACTTACATGAACGCTGACGGCACATTCCAAAGCACTGAAGGCTCTTGTGCAGGATATGACGATAGCGGCACGGCCATCGAGGAAGACCCGGGATTCGCAGACCCGATGAAGGGCGACTTCTCAATCAGCGGCAGCAAGCAGGCTTCGCTTGGCACAGGCGACCCGCGCTGGCTTGAATAATCAGTAATATAAGATAACATAAGATATGAAAAAGAAATCCATAATCAGCTTATGCATCGGTTTCATGGCTTTGTCGGCCTCTCCGGTTCTGGCTCAGAACACGGACATAAAGGGAACCGTTGTCGATGAGAACGGCGAGCCGGTCATCGGCGCGTCCGTCCGAGTCGAGGGACTGGAGGGAGGCGTCATAACCGACCTCGACGGAAACTATGTTATAAAGGCTCCCAAAGGCGCGAAGGTGACCATCACCTACATCGGCTATACCCCGATGACAGTTCCTGCGGGTGGCCGTGTGCAACTCAAGGAAGACACCCAGAACCTTGAGGAACTTGTGGTCGTAGGTTACGGCGTGCAGAAGAAGGCCCACTTGACCGGTTCTGTCGCTACAGTGCCTATGGACGAAATCCAGGACCTTGCGGCCGGTGGCTTGGCAAGCACCTTGGAAGGACTTGTCAACGGTCTTAGCATCAGCGGAGGCGACGGCCGTCCCGGTGAGAACGCCACGATGTACATCCGTGACACAAACTCGCTTAGCAGCGTTGGTAGTACCGCTCAGCAGCCTCTGTTCGTCATCGATGGTTACATCTACCCGAACGACATCAAGATTGGCAACACAACGCAGAACCTTGGCGCAGAGGCTTTCAACAACCTCGACCCGTCAGAAGTGGAAAGCATCTCTGTCTTGAAAGACGCTTCGGCTGCCGTTTACGGTGCCCGTGCGGCTAACGGTGTCATCCTTGTGACAACCAAGAAAGGTAAGCTTGGCGCGCCGCGTATTTCTTATAGCGGTACGTTCGGTTTCACTGACGCCGTTTCACATCCCAAGATGCTTAGCGCGTATGATTACGGCCGCCTCTACAACGCCGTGGCTGCCGCAGATCCGAAGAACACCAGCCTCAACCACCTCACCGGTCTTTACCAGGCTGACGAGCTTGAGGCAATGAAGGGGCTTAACTACAACTTGCTTGACAAGTACTGGGAGACAGGCTTCACGATGAAGCACAGCGTCAACATTAGCGGTGCTACTGAGAAAGCAAGCTATTTCGCAAGCCTTTCTTACTTCGACCAGGACGGTAACCTCGGTAACCTTGACTACAACCGTTGGAATTTCCGTGCCGGTGTTGACGTGAAGGTTAGCAAGTGGCTTTCTGCCAATTTGAACGTATCAGGCGACTACGGAGAGAAGAAGCAGCCGTACGTGAAAATCGGCGGAACGTCAAACGAGAAAGACTACAACATCCTGCTCATGCGTCCGCGCTACATTCCTGAGTATATCAACGGAATGCCAATGGCCGCTTACGGAATCAGCAACACTTCAAAGGATGACGACCAGCTTTATTCGTTCAACGAGTTGCGCAACAACGGTGACTTCAGCAACACGATGAACTCAAACCTGAACATCCAGGCAAGTGTCAACTACGACTTCGGTTGGAGCAAGATACTTAAAGGTCTTACCCTGCGTTTCTCTTATTCAAAGAGCATCCAGAACAACAAGACCAACCAGTTCGGCTCAAGCTATGACGTGTATTACATGCAGAACCGCACAGGTAGCGGACAGCACCTTTACACGCCTGTTGCAGGTCAGGATTATGAGAGCTTCATGACTGAAGGCAACTTCATCAAGAGGAATATCTCTAACGGTACCGCGCAGCTTAACCGTACAATGGACCGCACAGACAACTATCAGATGAACTTCACCGCTTCTTACAACCGCGACTTCGGTCTGCACTCTGTAGGCGCGTTGTTCTCTATAGAGAAGTCTGAGGCTGAGAACGAGTACCTGTATGGTATGAGGCAAGACCCGTATTCGTTCACAAACTTCCAGTCAAACGGCGCAGGTGGCGACATCGACATGAACTTCAAGCGTGCCGAGTCTGGTACACTCTCTTACATCGGCCGTCTCAATTACGCTTACGCTAACAAGTATCTGGTAGAGTTCCTTATCCGTTCAGACGCATCTACAAAGTTCGCTCCCGAGAATTACTGGGGTGTGTTCCCGTCAGGAAGTATCGGTTGGGTAATGTCTGAGGAAAACTGGTTCAAGAAAGCTCTTCCTTGGGTTGACTTCTTGAAGGTTCGTGCTTCGTTCGGTCTTACCGGTCGTGACAACATCGTTGCATGGCAGTGGGCACAGTATTACGCTCTCGACGCCAACCTCGGCCCTGTGTTTGGTACAGACGCCAACACATCTAAGGGCAACATTATTTCTTTGAACAAGAACATTTCAGCCGTTAACCGTGACGTTCACTGGGACAAGGTGTACAAGGCAAACTTCGGTCTTGACTTCAACGTGCTTAACAGCCGCTTGGCCGTGAACTTCGATATGTTCCGTGAGTGGAACCGTGAGATGCTCATGAAGATGAGTGCTTCTGTTGACGCGACAATCGGTACTCAGTCAGCCTCTACCAACCTTGGTAAGATGGATAGCTGGGGATACGAGCTTGGCGTTACTTGGCGCGACAAGATTGGCAAGGACTTCAAGTACCGCATCGGCTTGAACACTGGATACTATGACAACAGGGTTCTCAACATGGACTGGGAGACTGAGTACATTTACCGCCAAATCCGTTATAAAGGACGCACCGACATCGGTCTTTGGGGTATGCAGTGCATTGGTATGTTCCGTTCATACCAAGATATCGAGGAGTACTTTGACAAGTACAACATCACAAGGTATATGGGCCTGAGCAAGGATGATGTCCGTCCCGGTATGCTTATCTACAAGGATGTACGTGGCCCGCAGCAGGAAGACGGCACATACGCTGCTCCTGACGGCGTGGTTGACCGCGACAACGACCAGGTTCGCCTCTCTAACCGCAGCAATCCTTACAGCATGACCGTAAACCTCGGTGCTGACTGGAAGGGCCTTTCACTCACTGCTCAGCTCAGCGCACAGTGGGGCGGCTATGAGATGATTGACAACAACGCCCTCAAGTCAGGTACAGGTGTTGGCGACCTTGAGTTCACCAACATGCCTTCATTCTGGAATGTTGACAACATGTATTCTTACCAAGACGTTTACGACGCAGCCGGCAACCTCGTAGTTGCAGCCAACCGCAACGGTAGTCTGCCTAACCTGCAGTACCAAAGCGTCAACGCCGTTGAGTCTTCGTTTTGGCGCGTAAGCGGCACACGCATCAGGCTCAGCCGTATCACGTTGGCTTACACCATACCTACAAATTGGGTTAAGAAAATCGGTTTGCAGGGCGCACGTGTCAACATCACGGGACAGAATCTGTTGAGCTTCTGCAATCCGTATCCTGACAACTACATTGACCCGATGTGTTCATACGGCTCTTATCCTGCGCTGCGTAAGTTTACCATCGGTGTAAATCTTACATTCTAAAATCATTTAGGACTAATTCTAACAAGGAATAATGATGAAAACAAATATAATTAAACTGTTCGGTTTCGGACTGATGTCAGGGCTCGTGTTCACGTCTTGCAGCGATGACTTCCTGAAAGACAAGCAGAACTACGATTATACCGGCCCTGAGGCTTACGATGACGTCGTAGGCGCGCAGCTCCGTGTGAACGATATTTATACAAGATGTCTGCCGGATGTAAACGAAAACTTGTCTTGGGGCAACCCCTCAGTCGGCAAGAACGACGATGCTGGCAAGTCAACTGAAGAGTACAGCGGCTTCGGCGCATTTGTTGACGGAGAGCAGAACCCGTTGAACACGATGAGTGGTACAACCCCTCCTGACTTGTTCTTCGGTTCGGCTAACAACATCCGCGAGAACACTTACGGACACATCCGTAACATAAATGAGACGATTGAGAACATCGAGGCAGGTTCGCTTACGCAGGAGCAGAAAGACGAGTTGCTCGGCCAGTGCTATTTCTTCCGTGCTTGGCGTTACTACAACCTCGTTAAATATTACGGCGGTGTGCCTATCGTTGAAACAGTGTTAGACCCCGTTCCCGGAATTACTACTCCGCGCAGCACGGCTAAAGAGTGTATCGACTTCATCCTCAGCGACCTTGACAAGGCCGCCAAGATGCTTGCCGCCACTACGATGAACGGCAGCGGCTACACTGGCGACAACTGGGGACGTGTGACTACAGGTACGGCCGTAGCCCTGAAGGGCCGCGTGCTGTTGCTGTGGGCAAGCCCGTTGTTCAACCGCTCTAATGACCAGTCACGTTGGACATACGCTTACCAGCAGATGGAAGAAGGTCTCGATTCAATCGAAGCGTGCGGCTACCACCTTTATACGGATGCCGGCAACGTCAACGGCTCGGCTTTCGCCAAGATGTTCAACGAGCGTGGTGTCAATCCCGAGGCTGTGTTCGTGACATTGTACAACAACCGTACCGGCGACGGTAACGGTAACCCGCAGCAGTATAACAGCAGTTGGGAGCGCAGCGTCCGCCCGAGCAACACTTCAGGCTCTGGCCTTAGCGCGTCGGCCATGTTGATTGACATGTTCCCGATGAAGGACGGTAAGCGTCCGTCAACCACTGACACTTACACCAAGCTGTCAACTTCTACATACACTTACGAGCGTGAATATCCGTTCATGAACCGTGACCCGCGTTTCTACCGTACATTCGCGTTCCCAGGTTTCCGTTGGGCTTATCAGGGTTCAAACGACCTTACAGCCGACGACCCCAACAACCCGTCATACGACAACGGTGCCAACTACGAGCTTTGGAACTACGTGTGGTATCAAGACGCTGACGGCCGTGACAATCCGTACGTCACTGACGACAACCCCGCTTACGGAGCTGACAACCTGTTGACGGATGTCAAGGGCGTATATGTGCGCAAGCGTTCTGACGACTTGGACGTAAATACTCCGCTTTACACATTCTCAATAGTCAATGGTGCCAGCGGATTCTCTTACTCGGCTCAGCCGTACATGGAGATACGTTTCGCTGAAGTGCTGCTCAACCTCGCCGAGGCCGCTTGCGGTGCCGGTGACACTCAGAGGGCTATCGAAATTCTGCGCCAGATACGTCAGCGCGCAGGTTACACTTCAGCCGATTGCGGCATTGACGGTGGCATGGACCAGGCTGCTTGCATGTCTGCCATCCTCTATGAGCGTCAGATAGAGTTCGCTTATGAAGGCAAGCGTTTCGACGACTGCCGTCGTTGGTTGCTTTATGATGGCGGCGCGCACTTCAATGAGGTTGCGGGGGCTCCATCTACTTGGACTCTCACAGGATGGAATGGCAACACTTGCACATGGCTTGGCGTTAAGCCGCTCAACGGCCAGCGTCGTGAGGGCTTGGAGTTCCGTGTGAACAACAGCCACAACAACGGCCTTGGCGGAACTACCGTTGACGGCGACCCGATAAAGGATGTTGCCCGTTGCGCTGCTGTTGACCTGCGTAAAGAGCTTGACCCGCAGCTTGAGACCTTGAAGGCATGGTATGGTGAAAACCTCGTGCGCAAGGACAGGAAGGGTGACGGACATACTCAGGACTATGTAGACCTGTATGTAGACTTCAAGCCGTATTACTACTTCCTCGGCATACCTCGTGGAGCGCAGAGCAACATGAAGGCTGTTGAGCAGACAATCGGCTGGGAAGACTACAACAATGGTGGCAACAACGGTACGTATGACCCGCTGCAGTAATGAGCAGGTTTTGTAAAATAGACAATCTTCTCAACCGGGGTGCGCAGTAAGGCGCATCCCGGTTTTTTTATTGACGTTGCGTCAGTTCGATATAACATGTAAACAGGCTGCAAACCGCTGCTGGCAGGGCGGACCTGCGTGTCCGCCCTGCCAGATGAGATGCGGCAAAATGGAGGGCAGACACATGGGTCTGCCCCTACATTATCCGCCTTGTCCTTGTTTGCTCGTCTGTTTGTCTGCTCGTATTATGAGCGAGCTGTAATTGCTTGGCTGGGCAGACACATGGGTCTGCCCAGCCAAAAGCGGCAGCGGTAAAATGGAGGGCGGACACACGGGTCCGCCCCTACATTAAATTTGCAGTGGTCGGGGGGTATTTGCAAATAAATAAGAGTTCATCCGCAAACCTTTTGTATGGTACATAAAAGTCTATCCTGTCCCCGAAGGGGGCAAATTCCGCTTAACCGCCGGTGGAGTGAGCGCAGCAACGTAACCTGCGGTAAGTCGAAACTACTCCAATCGTCCCCGAAGGGGGCGATTGGAGTGTTGGGTTATGCGGTGGCGGGTTCTTACGGTTATGCGGTATGTCCGTATACCCCAATAACCGTATAACCTTAAACCTTACAACCGTAAATGCCGTTCGCCCTCTTCGAGGACGATATTATTTGCGCATACATGCCGCAAGTTCCGCTTCGCTCCACATGCGGTTAAGCAACGTTGGACGTCTTCGACGCCCTGCTACGCATTGTTGCCATCCAAAGGGTTTGCGGATGAACCTAAATAAGTCTTATAATGATGATTTCACGCCGACATTTAATGTCACAATGTCACAGTGCAGCCAATATGCTGATTACCAACAGGTTGCAGGGTGACATAAACATAAATACCACATTCACCACTGTCACATGTCTGGTGACAATGGTGAATGTGATGCTTCTCTTAGTGTCACCGTGTAACGCTGTGGCTGTCAATTTATTACATGGCATTGTGATGTTGTGACATCAAATTAGTGGATAAAAACTCTTTGCGTGTTGCAATAAGCCGCATGTCGTTTTCTCCATATTTGCTGCTTTTCATAATACATAAGGCCATTTTTTAGCAAACGATGTCAGTTGGAGGATTTGAATAAACGGGGATATGGTGTAAATACCGTAAAGGGGTGATTTTCTCATACCGAACTGACGCAAATAAATAAGACTTATCCTGAACAGGCTGTTATACAGTCTTGTTTTTTCATGATTTTATCTTTCATCTGTCATTTTCGGATGTTATGCGCTGATTGTCAGCGGGTTATGGGGTGAAAGATGCATAAGGCGTCTTTCACCGATGTTTCACAGGTGAAAGTCGGGTGAAAGATAATTCATTTATCTTTCACCGCGCAAGGTGCTGAATAACAGGATGTTATGTGCTAAAATGAAGGATGACAGATGTTTTGCGTGAAAAACGCCATGATGTATGCCGCCTTCCGCATTGCGGAAGGCGGCGTTTCGGGTAGTGATATGTGCCCTTTGGAATGGTAAAATGTGGTGTTTTGCGTGGTGAAGGTAACGGTCGTCGCGATGATTGGCCGTCAGGCATCAGCTCTCAGGTCGTTGCGATACTCCTTGGGCGTCTTCCCGTATTTCTTCCGGAAGCACTTGCTGAAGTATCCGGCGTCGCGGAAGCCCACAGAGTAGGCGATTTCCGTGATGCTGTTGTCTGTGGTTTCTATCAGGCGTGCGGCCTTGTTCAGGCGCACCTCGCGCACGAGGTCAACGGGCGCGAAACCCGTAAGGCTTTTCAGCTTCTTGAAGAACGACGAGCGGCTGAGACCGAGCGTGTCGGCTATGGTGTCGATGTTGAAGTCGTTGGCGTTGAGGTTCTTTTCTATGATTTCATGTATCTTGCGCATGAATTCAATGTCTTTCTTCACCAAGTGTTGCTCGTATTCGTCTTTGTTCATCTCGTTGGAGTTGTCAACGGCGGTCTGCACTACCATCTTGCGCTGGAATATGCGCTGCTCCTCAAGCAGTTGGCCGATGCGCGCTATGAGGTAGCTGCTGCTGAACGGCTTGGTTATGTAAGCGTTTGCGCCTGACTTTACGGTCACCATCTTGTCTTCCTCCGTGTTCTTCGCCGTGAGGACTATCACGGGAATGTGGCTGATGTTGAAGTCCTGGCGCACGCTGCGCAGCAGGTCTATGCCGCTCATTACGGGCATCATGAGGTCGGTCACGATGATGTCGGGGTGGTATTGGTAGATTTTTTTCAGGCCGTCTTTGCCGTCGTGTGCCGTCAGCACGTTGTAGTGGTCGCCCAATTGCAGTTTCAGCATACGGCAGAGGTCGGTGTTGTCTTCAACGATTATTACCGTCGGCACGTCCCTGTCAACACTCTCAACGTTGTCTTTCGTTTCATGCTCAGCCTTGTCGGCGGTGGTTTCGGGCATGTTGTTTTCGGCCGTCTTGTCGTCAAAGTACACCTCTACGTCTTTGCCTTCAAAGTGTTCTTTGTCGGTGGGGAACTCAACAGAGAACACCACGCCCTTGCCGTCTTTCATGTTTTCGGCCCATATCCGACCGTTGTGCATGTTGACGTATTCCTTTGACAGCGACAGTCCGATGCCCGTGCCGGCATACGTGTTGTCTCCTGAAGTCTTGTTGTCTGCCTGTGAGAAGCGTTCAAAGATAAGCTCCAGTTGCGACTGCGGTATGCCGGCCCCGTCGTCTTCCACCCTTATGGTGCATGTCTTCCGGTCATGGTCGTATTCAAGCACGACGCATATGGTGCCGCCCTCGTCAGTGTATTTGAAGGCGTTGTTTATCAGGTTGTTAAGCACGATGCCTATTTTCTCGGCGTCACACCATGCCATCACCCTCTCGTTCGGCTTCTCGAAGATGAAGGCTATGTCGCGTTCGTCGGCAAGGACCTTGAATTCGCTCATGAGCATCTCAATCATTCCGTTGATGTCAACGTATGAAACGTGCATCCTCATTTTGCCGTTCTGGATTTTGCGGAAGTCGAGTATCTGGTTTACCAGCCTCAACATTTTGTTGGAGTTGCGCTCTATCAGTTCCAGGTATTCGTTGCCCTCGGGGCTGAGTTTCTCTTTCGCCTTCAGTTCTTCCACCGGGCCCTTGATGAGCGAGAGCGGGGTGCGCAGCTCGTGGCTCACGTTTGTGAAGAAGCGGATTTTCAGTTCGGCCAGGCGGTCGTTGATGTACACCTCGTTGCGCATCCTGATTACGTACATCACGGTGCGCGCTATGCCGTATAATATGAGCGCGGCCAGGATGGTGTATATGGCGTACGCCCACCACGTTGCCCACCAAGGCGGCAGCACGATGACTTCAAGCACGGTTTCGGGCGAGCTGTTGTCGTTCACTTTAACCCGGAACTTGTAGTGCCCTGGAGGCACGTTTGAGTAGGAAGCCATGCGGTTGCTCCCGTTGTTGTGCCATTGCTCTTCATACCCGTCGAGTATGTATGTGTATGGAATGAGACTGTTGTCGGCGTAGTATGGTGTCGAGAACTCGATTGTGAACGTGCCTTGGTCATGCCTGAGGGTTATCTTCTTGGCGTATTTGACAGAGCCTTGGTATATCGGCGGGTCGGTCTCGTCGAGCCCCTTGTTCATCACCTTGAAGTCAACGATGAACGTCTTGAACACCATTTCGTTCTCGCTCATCACCGTTGCGGGATTGAACGCCAGCAAGCCTTGCCTGCAGCCTATCAGTATGCGGCCGTCGCTGAGGCATATTGATGAGTTGTCTTCCATCACAACATCGGGCAGTCCGGCAAAGCGGTCGTAGTTCTTCATGAATGAAGAGCCTTCTTTCAGGCTGGCCACACCGTTTTCCGTGCCTATCCACAGGCTGTGGTTCTTGTCTTCGGTAATCCATGTTATGACGTTGCCGCTTTGCTTTTCGTTGACAGAGTACGATTTCAGCACGGGCTTGTGTTTCTTCTTGTCGTAGTATTCTATGCGGTTCAGGCCGTTGCCGAATATGCCCATCCATATTTGTCCCTTGCTGTCTTTGAATATGGTGGATATGTCGTTGCTGGTCATTCCCGAGTTGTTTTCCCCGCGGTATGTCTCAAACTTTATGTCGGAAGGTTTGCTGAAATTGCCGTCAAACGACATGAGGCCGTCAGTTGTGCCTACCCACAGCCGCCCGTTGTTGTCTTCGGTTATCACCCTCACGTCGGTGTAAAGTTCGTATTGCGGGTATGACTTCAGCCCGTTGCGCTTGTTTCTGAAGATGGTCTTGCCGCCTTTCTGCTCAATCAGGTTCAGTCCGCCGTAGAATGTGCATACCCAGATGCGCCCGCGGCTGTCCTGATAAGTGTAGTACACGCGGTTGCTGCTTATTGAGTTTGGGTCGCCGCGGCGGTTGACGTATCTCGTCAGCCTGAGCCCCTGCGGCGACATGGCGTCAGGCGTGCCCTTTACAAGTCCTGAACCCTTGGTTGAGAACCAGAAGTTTCCGCTGCGGTCTTGCATTATGTGGTACACGTTGCCGATGTCTGTTTTGTCAAACTTCCGCTTTACCTTGTTCGTCTTCATGTCCATGCAGTAAAGGACGCCTCCGCGTGTGCCTACCCACAAGTCGCCGTCACGCGCCTGGAAAATCGAGCGTATGCCCGAGTTGTCGTTGTCGGCGGGTTGCTCAAACAGGTTGCTGTATAGGAACTTGAAGCTGAATTTCGGGAAACACACCTTGTAAATGCCGTCGGTTGTCGATGACAGCCACATGATGCCGTTCTGGTCGATGTCTATGTCAAAGAAGTGAGGTTCGGTCAGGTCATTCTTGAATTCGTTCAGGCGGTTGATGTTCTGCATCATCTTTGTCCGATGGTCAAAACGCCACACTTCCCCGTTGCGTTGCAAGATGAACAGCCCGTTTACCCCGGTGTCCTTGAACTTCATCTCCGCAAAAAGGCTGTCGCCGGGCAAGGTGAACGACATTTGACGGCCAGACGCCGGGTCGTGGCACACCATCACGCCGCGTGAACACAGCCACAGCTTGCCGTATTTGTCGGTAAACGAGATTGACATGCCGCGCGCCTCGCCTGTAATCAGCCTGGGCTGCGCCCCCATTGTCGAGCAGTAAAGCCCTGACGAGGTGGTGAAGTAAAGTTCTCCGTCTATGATGTTTACCGTCGAAATAGGCGTGCGCAAGCCTTCCGGCGAATAACGCCGCGTCTTGCCGTCGCCCGTGTTGACGGTGTAGATTGTCCCGTTGTCAGTGCCTACGCAGATGTATTGCCCGTTGTGCTTGAACGATGTCGCCACTGTGTTTTTCGGGATGCCTGAAAGTAGTGGCTTGCCTGACGGCTTCTCTATCACGCACATGTTTAGGTTCGTGCTGAGCCAGTATGCGTACTTGCTGTTTTCGCCGAACACGTTGCGGCGCAGCTTCATGGTCTGCGCGTCGATGTCGCGCTTCGCGTCATACACTTTCTCCACCTGCGGCTTCCCTTCCTTGTCGGCGTAAGCTTCGAAGATGTCCTTGTTGCGCGTCAGTATGAACACGTGGCCGTTGCCCATGCGCTCAATCTTGATTACCTGCACGTTGGGCGACAGGCGTTTCAGCTCGTTGTATATGTAATGGTAAGCCTCGGCAGCCTTGTCGAACATGTACAGGTGGTTGTCCGTGTTGCGTATCCAGAGGTAGCCGTCCTTGTCCTCCACGACGTTCCTCACCTTCTGCGGCGGCACGTCAGACAGGTGGTTGGGGCGCGTGGTGTAGGGGGTGAACTTCGTCCCGTCGAACATGCACAGGCCGTACCATGTGCCGAACCACACGAAGCCGTCGCGGTCTTTCACCGCACTGTAGACGACGTCGCTTGGCAGGCCGTCCTCCTTGGTGTAGTGTTCCACTATCATGTCGTGCTGCGCCGTGGCCGCCATGGGCCATGCGGCCGACAGCAGCATCAGCACCAGCAGTATCGCGGATTTTGAGAAGCGTGTTTCCATCAACGACAAAGGTAATGATTTTTTCCGACAAATCGTTGCCTTTGCTGATTAATTTGCAAAACATGCTTTTTGCCGGGTTTCCTGTGGTTGGTCTTTCCTGCTTTTCTTGTTTGCCGCATATCGCACTGTGAACGACGACAAACGGCACGATAAAAGGCCGCATTTCACACGGTGAAATGCGGCCTTTTGCATTGTATTGTATAAGTGGTTGGCAGCCAATGGTTTGCGGTTTGCTGGAAAGCTTGTCGCGGCTTGTCTGCTCGTCACTGACAGCTTGTCTGCTTGTTTGCTGTCAGCCAATCATTGTTGCACGCCGAACTCAGCTTGCTGGCGGTTAACCTCTTCAAGTGTGCGCAGGCGTTCCTCTTCGGTCATGGTCGGCTGGTTGGTGTCGCGGCTGGCTGTGCCGGCCGGCTGTATCTTGTAAGCGGGCATCTCGTCGAAGCATGAGGGCATGGCGGGGGCTACGCTTTCTATGGTAAGCGTGGCTGGGGTGGGGGCGTAAGTGCCGTTGTATGCCGACTCAGCCTTGACGGTGATTTTGCCGGGGCGGTTGGTGGCTTGTATTAGCACGGGCGCGCTACCCCATTCCACGTGGCGGGGGTTGGCCATTATGCCTTCGCCGTCGCCTATGATGCGGCCTTCGCCGCTGACGGTGAAGCGGATGTCGTCAGTAGCGAGACGCTTCACGTTGCCGTTGTCGTCAGTCACTTCGGCCACGATGACGATGAAGTCGCTGCCGTCGGCGGTCAGTTTTTTGCCCATCTCGTCGGCATAGAGGCGCAGCTTGGTTGAGCGGCGCGAGGGCATCTTCTTCTCCGTAACCACCACCTTGCCGTTCTTGATGCCCTCGGCAAGGAGGCTCACGCGCTGCCAGTTGCGCTGCTTGTAGCTGTAGTCGCGGGCATGCCAGAAGTCCCAGAAGTCCTTGAACACCACGGGCGATGACGGCTTGTCGTCAGTGGCGTGCTTTACGGGCAGGGTCATCACCTTGTCGCCCTCGAAGGCGGTCAGGCGCACGCTGTCGCAGTTGGAGAACACGGTGACGTCGTTATCCGAGAACTGGGTCATCTCATGGGCAATGAAGACCATCGGCTCAGCCTCGAGGGCTTGCGAGCGGAACATCTCGAAGGCGTATTTTTTCTGGCGGAAGGCATCGTATATTCCGCCGTAATACGGGTCGGGGTGGTAGCCGCGCTGGTGGTCGAAGGGGTGCCACTGGCATCCGCCTATGAATTGCCTCTGGCCGTGGTACATCTCGCCGTATGTGTCGCAGAGCGCGAGAGCGGCCATGAGCATCGGCCTTTCGCCCCACGCGCGGGCGGCGCGGTTGATGTTGTTGTGGGCGTACCAGTCGTCAACCATCTCGCCCCACTCGCGCGTGAACACGCACTTGTCCTCGGGCCAGTTGCCCTTGCCGATGTTGTCGGCCCAGTCGTACACAACGTCGTAGTTGTCCCTCACTCCGGCTGACTGCACGTCGGCCACGGCCGCCGGGCGTCCGGGGTAGGGAAATTCGTCCTTTGTGATTTTGAGGGCTTTGAGGGCGAAGTCTTCGGGATAGCGCGTCTCGTTGAGGATGGGTTCCCACATCAATACCGAGCAGTGGTTGCGGTCGCGGCGGATTATCTGCCGCGTGTTCTCATGCACAAGCTCGCCGAAGCGTGGGTCTTTGTTCCAATACTGCCATCCGGGCGTGGGCACGATGATGAAGAGTCCCAGTTCGTCGCATGCGTCCATGAAGGCAGGGTCCATGGGGTAGTGGGCGCAACGTATGATGGTCATGCCAGCGTCTTTCAGCCGCTTGGCGTCGCGCCACTGCTGGCTGTTGGGCATGGCGTTGCCCACGTAGGCGAAGTCTTGGTGACGGTTGCCGCCTACGAGCTGGTGGTAGGGCTTGCCGTTGAGCCAGAAGCCGTCCTTGCCCTTGAACTCGGCCTTGCGCACGCCCATGCGCACCATGCCTCCGTCAACGTTCTTGCCGTTTTCCTTGATGGTTATTTCCACATTATATAGATAAGGGGTCTCGGGCGACCAAAGGCGGGGTTGGCTCAGTTTTGCGCTGAGGCGTGCGGTGGCGGCCTTGCCCGCTGGTATTCTCACTTTCTTTTCCATTGTGGCTACAGCATGCCCGTCATTGTCTTTCACCACGGCGGTCACTGTGGCTTGGGCTGAAGAGCGTGACGAGTTGCCCACTTCGACGTTGACGAACACGTCAGCACTCTTTTCAGATATGTTGTCGTAGTGCAGGAATACACCTCCGCCAGCCACCTTGTTTGCTTCTATGGCGTCAGTTATGGCTACGGGTGACTTGCCTATGAGCCACACGTCGCGGTACATTCCACCGTGGTAGCAGAAGTCTAAGGCAGACTGTTTCTTGCCCGGAGGGTATGTCTTGTCATCGCTGTTGTCGGCCTTTACGGCTATCAGGCATTTGTCTCCTGCTTTTACACCGAGCCGGGTCAGGTTGATTGTTATCGGGAGATAGCCTCCAAGGTGGCTTTTCACCTTCTTTCCGTTAACGAAAATGTCTTGTTTGCCCATTATGGCCTCGAAATGCACGGTCACGTCCTTGCCCTGCATGTCGGCGGGCACGGTGAAGTGCTTGCGGTACCAGACTACACCCTGGTAGTTGCGGCCGCCGCTCGCGGCCGCCGGCTCAAGCCGCGCTGTGTGCGGGGCGCACACCACTTGCCACCGGCTGTCGTCAAACGAAGTGGACTCGGCACCTTGAGCGTCACCCAGGTGGAAACGCCACCCTTGGTTGAAGTTGTAGATTATGCGGCCGCTTCCCTGCAGGGGGAACAGCCCGGCCACTGAATACTGGTCGGCGGCAGTGGCTGCCATCGACATGAATAAGGATAAAAGGAAGAATAGTTTTCTCATGTTGTTAGGTGTTTGGGGAGGTAGTTTGAGGAGTTAAAGTCGTTGTGAGTAGTTAAGTCGAATGTTTTGTTGCTTAACTTAGTTATAATCCGTTTTTTAATTGACGATGGTATTGTCTTCAACTACTTTAACTCCTCTAACTCTTTTTATTATTTATTAATATCCAGCACGACGTGCTTGATTCTCTGTCTGCGCCACGTGTAGATGCAATGCAGCTTGCCGTCCTCGGTCTGTATGATTGACGGGTAGGAGTATTGGCTGATGGGCGAGTCTTCAAGTGTCACCCAATGACGCCAGTTGACACCATCGTCTGATATGAGGACAGACAGCGGAGTGCGCGCTCCTTTGCCGTTCTTTATGCCGTGGGGGATGGGCTTGTCGTTGCAAATCATGGCGTGACGCCCGTCTTTCAAGGTAACGGCGTCAAGTCCGCTGTTGTTGTTAGGCGTGTCGATAAGTTCGAGTTTCGACCATGTCTCGCCGTTGTCCGAACTGTATGTTATGCCCACACGTTCGCTGCGTGTGCGTGCCACGGCGGCCAGCCGGCCGTCGTTCAGCAGCATGATGGCAGGCTGTATGGCTTTCACTCCTTCGTCTGCTTTCACGAAGTCGGTGCGTTTCCATGTCTTGCCCATGTCGTCAGAATATTCAAAATACAGCCGCCAGCCGCCTTCCTCGATGCTTGTCGGTGCTATGATGCGCCCTTTATTGATGATGGGCTTGTTCTTGATTGGACCGAGGAAGCCTTCTTGCAGTGGTTCGCGCTTGCTCCAAGTCTTGCCTCCGTCCTTGGAGCGGACCATCCAGCCCGTCCAGTCTGACACCTTATTGCCGATTTTGAAATAGATTACAAGGTCGCCGCCGGGGATTTGGTAGACAACCGGGTTCCAGCATGCCTTGCGCTGCCAGCCGTCAGGGTTGTTGCGTACTTTCTTGTCAAGGATGGGGCCTTTGGCCGCCGCTGCGTTCGTGCTGTCGAGTCCTGACAGTCCGGCGAGTTTAGCCTCATCGCTTCCTGTCTTGAAAACGCCGTCGGCCACGAGCTGCGGTTCAAGCCACTTGTCGCTGCCTTTTGGTTTGCGGCTAACCCAAATGCACACATCGGGATTGCGTTCCCTTGTTCCGCCAAAGTAAGTTGCAACCAAATCGCCTTTTGTAGTCTCCGCGATTGTGGCAGAATGGGCTTGTGGGAAAGATGCTTGTGTGTATAAGAAGTCGTCAGAGATGACGGCCTCGTCTTGTACTGGAAGCGTCGCCGTAAAGTCGTATGAACCAGAACCGATGTTCTTGACAGTGCCGTCTGGCAGATGAACTTCGGCAGTCGTGTTGGCGGGAATTTCCACATGCCAGTACAGCTTGCCGCCGTCCTTGCGCCAACGGCTTACGATGTTGCCATAAATTGACTTGTAAGAAGCCTTTATGTCGTCCATTTCGTCAACCGAGAAATCGGGCTTCATGATGATGTGCTTGAAGCCCGGACGCTTCAGGTCACTGCTTATTCCGGCCACGTCCTCATACAGCCATGCGATAAGGTCGCCCAACTGCATTACGTGGTTTGCGCTGTTCATCTTCGGGTTGGCCGTGTCTCCGTTCCAAAGTTCCCATATTGTAGTAGCTCCTTTTTCAGTCATGTAGCCCCAGCTTGGGTACTTCTTGTTGGTGGCCAGCAGCCATGCGATGTCTGCGCGGCCCATGTCAGTGAGTCCGTGCATGAGCCATTGCCCTCCGATTATGCCGCAGGGCATCATTCCTTTGTTTACGGTAATGATGTTGTGGATGATGTTTTTCTCTGCTTCTGAGCGCACATAGTCATCGTCAATCATGCCGAACACAAGCGGAAGGAGGTTGGCCGTAGTGGTGTTGTTGCCGTAGAACGTGCTGTCTGGATACAACATCGCGCCCGGAACTTGGCTTGTGCCACGGTTTACGGTGAGGAATTTCTTGTTGAAAGCATCCTTGACGATAGCCGCTTCGGCTGCATATTCGCCCGCTTCGGTGTCTTTTGACAGTATCGTGGCGAAACGTTCCATCAGTTTGTTGAGCTGATAATAGTATGCTGTCGCAATGAGAGTGCCGTCTGTGGTGCGCTTCGGGTCGCGGCAGTGGATGGTTTTCTCGTCGGTTGGTGGCAGACACCAGTCGGCGAACTTGTCGCGCGGCATCAGTCCATCTTTGCCGTATTGGTATTTCATGTGCGCCAGCCACTTCTTCACAGCCGGGTAATACAGGCGCAGGGGCTTGTCGTCGCCAAACTGGTTGTACATCATCTCAAGCGAGAAAGGCAGTGCGGCGGGCCATGTTATGATGTCTGAATAATAATTCCAGAAAGCCGGCGCAACGTCAGGTATGCACCCGTCTTCACGTTGCGACTCAACAATGTCGCGCGCCCACTTGGCGTAGAGGTTGTTGTTGTCGAAGATGAAAGCTTCGCCGAAGCATCCGCGTGTGCGGTCGCCGAGCCACGGCTGGCGTTCGTCACGTTGAGGACAGTCTACCGGCATGCCCTTGTAGTTGCCGAGAATGCCCCAGTATGCGTTCTTGTAAACCTTGTTCAGGATAGTGTCGCACGACTCAAACGTACCCGTAACGGCCATCTCGTCGCTGACCACTTCGCCTATGATGTCGTCGGCGTCAAGGTCTTTCAATCCCTTGATTTCGGCGTAACGGAAGCCGTGGTACACGAATGTGGGTGACCACCAGCGGCCTTGCTCCGTGCCGTCGGCCACGTATTTGTCGGTAGACAGCGCATGGCGGAAGTTGGCGCGGTTGAGGCTGCCGTCGGGATGGATGTTTTCAGAGAATATGATACTGACAGTATCGCCGGCGTTGACGCCTTCTATGCGTGTCTTCAACCATCCCGCGATGTTCTGGCCAAGGTCAACGATGAAGCTGTCGCCATGCTTCTTGACGCTTACGGGCTTGACGGTCTTCAGCACTTTCATGTTGGGTGTCATCGCGCCGCGCAGCGTTCCGTAAGGAATGCCCACACGTTCCGCCGACATCCACTTGCTGTCATCGTAGCCGACTGTAGCCCAACCTTTCAACTCTTTGCGGGCGTCGTAGATTTCGCCGTCATACTCGTTGTTCGAGCGGATAGCCCCGTCGGGGGTCAGTTTCCACTTGTTGTTTGATGAAACGACCTTTTTTGTTCCGTCGGCATATTCTATTACAAGATTCAGGCGGAGTTTGGGATAGCCGAAGTTTGTTATCTTGTAAGGCTTCTTGTTCTGTTGCATAGTGTAGTAACGCCCATTGCCGAGGGTCACGCCGATGGCGTTGTCGGCGGCGAGCATCTGCGTTACGTCGAAGGCGTTGTAGAGAACGGTCTTGCGATAGTCGGTAGGGGCGGGTGCAAGCACTTGGTCGCCCACCTTCTTTCCGTTGATGTAAGCCTCATACATGCCCAAGCCGCTTATGTAAAGCGTGGCGCGGCGCACTTCTTTCTCCACCTTGAACTCGGTGCGCAGATAGCGTGCCGAGAGCTGGCTGTGTACGTCTTCCACGTCCCATGGCATCGCCTTGTCAAGCCCTATCCAATGTCCGCTCCAGTCGGCTTCGTTCAACAGGCCGACATTCCACATTGCCGTTGCGCTCCAGTCTGACTCGCCTTGCGTGGTGTTTACCTTCACGCGCCAGTAGCAAGGCGTGTTGCTGCGCAGTTCCTTGCCGCCATATTCAATCCATTGCGACTGGTCGCTGTTGACGGTTGCGTCCCACAGGTCGCCTTCAAGGCGTTCGGCTTTCTCTTTGGTCGAGGCCACAATGATGCGGTAAGACGTCTGCATGACATCTTTCTTGTCAGAAGTCAGCAGCCATCCCAACCTTGGCCGGGGCGTGTCTATGCTCATCGAATTGGTCATCCGCTCAGTCTTCAGCTCGACCACAGTGACAGGGAACTGTGCTTTTTTCCCCGTTTTCTTCTTAGCCGCATCGGCTGAAAGGCACAGCATGACGGCCAATGCCGTTATAAGTGCTTTGCGTATCATTCTTTTTCAGGTATTTGTTTGTCGGTCTTGCTCAGGTAGTTCTTGCTTGAGTCTACGGCTATCAGCACACGGTCGCTGCCGCGCAGGTAAGCCGCATCGTAAGAGAACTCGGTCACTTTGCTGTCAAATTCGCCGAGGTAAGTCAGTTCGCCGTTCGCCGGGTTCATCCACCAAACGTTTTTCTTCGCGCCGCTTATCTTTGTGAGGTCAATGCTCATGGGCTTGCCGCTGTAGTTGTAGACGAGCATGTAGTCGTTGCCGCGCGTTGCTATTACACGGTCGTAACGTTCGCCGTTCTGCCCGGCAATGCAGCTTTGGTCAGCCACGCGCTCCGTGAAGGGGAAGTTGAGTATGAGCCACTTCAGGTATTTCATCTGGTTGTAGCCAGGGTCTTCCATAGCTTCCCACCATGGTTTCTCGGCCCCGAATGAGGCCATCACGCCAGGACGGATGAACTGCATCACCGAGTTGTGGCCGTAAGTATGGCCGAATGCACCGCCGAATACCGCCCAATAAGCGTAGCGGCGCACGTCATAGTCCATCCAGCGGGCTTCGTTGAAGTCATGAAGTCCCTGCGGGATGTCCTCGTAACTCGGTTCTCCGTCGATGACGGGGCGCAGCGGTTTCTTCTCGAAGCTCATGTCAACGTAACGCCAGTTGTCCTCCTCGGTGTTGTCCTTGATTGTGTAGTCGCCGTCGCCTTTGCGCTGGCCGTAGCGGCGGTGTCCGCTCTGGAACATGTTGAAGTCCATCCACTCGCGGTCGTTGTACCACCATGCCGACGTCGTGCGGCCTCTCGGGTGGAATGTCATTACGTGCGTCTTGTCGATTTTCTTTATGGCGCGTGCCATCGCGTCCCACACTTCGGGCTTCTTGTCGCCCATTATGTCGCCGCCAATCATCCAGATGATGTTAGGCTTGTCCTTGTACCTCTTGGCGAGGAACGTGCCGAGGGCGGCGGCCTTCTTGGTGTCCATCTGGTTAATCATTGAGCCCCAGATGCAGTCCATGGCGATGTAGATGCCGTTGCGTTCGGCAACGTCAACGATGAAGTCAAGGTGTTCCCAGTAGCCGTACACGCCGGGCTTTGACACTTCGCTGAAGTCAAACTCGGCGTTGTTGGCGGCGTGGCCGTAGACGTTGAACGTCGGTATGGCGTTCAACACCTGGATTTGCTCCACGTTGTAGCCTTTCAGGCGCTCGTTTGTGAGGTAATATTCCACCTCGTCGCGGTTGAGCCTTTCGGGCAGCAGCCACGCCGTATTGCCGAGCCAGAAGAACGGCGTGCCGTTCTCATGCACCAGGTAACGGTTGTTTTCCGACACTACAAGCCGTCCGTTGCTCCACGGCTTGTACACTTTGCTTGCGGCGTTGGCTGCCGTCGCTATGAGCAGCAACGCCAAGGTAAAGATTACGTTCTTTCTTTTCATGTTATGTTGTTGTGGTTTTTGGTTTATGATTGTTAGTTTACAGGTTTTCGTTTGCACGTATGCAAAGATACGGATATTTTTTGATTGTTCTTTAAAAGATGCTTTTTTGTATTGCAAAAAGCCATCTTTCATGTGTCAAAAGACGGCTTTTGAGGATCTAAAAGACGGCTTTTTGCAAACTTGTTGATTGTCAATCCGTTGCAAGGGTGCAAATGGCTGGCTTCAGGCTGGCGTCTTACTGTGTGGGAAGAGTGTTGCGTCTTTTACAATAGCAAACGGGCAGGCAAGCTTTTGATGGCGTGCGCCGCTGTCCGCTTGTCTGCTCGTTTGCTGTCTGTTAAATAGCCGTAAAGGTATAGGTTTCGCCCTTCTTGGTGTTAATGTCGTAAAGATATGTACTCTTCTGTGCGGGAATCGGCTCGATGGCATCGGGCGCGTTGATTTGCTGCTTCACATCGGCGGGCACGGCGTAAAGCGGGTTTTTGTTTTCGCCTTTGGCCTTCTTGAGCCCCTTGCCCTTGAGTGGTACGGCCGAACGTATGCGCAGGTTGCCGCCAAGTTCTGACTTGACGGTGGTTTTTGTCACCTTGTTGTCTTTCCATTCAACGCCAACTTCGAAGCCGCCGCGCGCTTTCAGACCGCTTACGTTGCCGTCCTTCCAGTCGTCAGGCAGGGCGGGTAGCAGGTAGACGAATCCGTCGTGGCTCTGCAAGAGCATCTCGCCTATGCCGGCGGCGCAGCCGAAGTTGCCGTCAATCTGGAATGGCGGGTGGGCGTCGAAGAGGTTGGGGTAGGTGCCGCCTTTCTTCTTTTCGTTGCGCACTAATGTGAGCTGGTCGCCTATGAGTTTCCAAGCGTGGTTGCCGTCGAGCAGGCGTGACCACAGGCAGACTTTCCAACCCATGCTCCAGCCGGTGGAGGGGTCGCCACGGTGGATGAGCGATGTGCGCGCGGCTGAGGCAAGCTCGGGCGTGCGGAACGGCGAAATCTGGTTGCTCGGGTAGAGTCCGTACAGGTGGGACACGTGGCGGTGGGTGTCGTCAGGGTTGTCCCAGTCGTCTTTCCATTCCTGTAACTGCCCCCAACTGCCCGTCTGCATCGGCGGCAGCATTGCCAGTTTGGCTTTCAGGCTGTCAGTGAACGCCGTGGCATCGGTCTTGCCCAATATCTCGTTGGCGTCGATTACGTGGTTGAACAGGTCGTAAATGAGTTGGTTGTCCATTGTCACTCCGGCCGCCGTGGTTGCCTTGTGCCTGTGCTGGTTCTCGGGAGAGAGGCTCGGACAGATGAGCCAATATTTCCTCGACGGGTTCTGCACCATGATTTGGTTGAGGAACCTTGCGGCGTTTTCCATGATGGGGTAAACGCTGGCCAAGAACTTCTTGTCGCCCGTGTAGAGGTAATGCTCCCACAGGTGCTGGCACATCCATGCGCCGCCCGTAGGCCATAGCCCTGACGGGGCTTTGTCAATAGCACCCGTTACGCGCCAGATGTCGGTGTTGTGGTGCAGCACCCATCCGTCAGCTCCGTACATTATGCGTGCCGACTTATGCCCTGTTTCGCTAACGTCCTTGATGAGGCTGAACAGCGGTTCGTTCAGTTCGGTGAGGTTTGTCAGCTCCGCCGGCCAGTAATTCATTTCCAGGTTAATGTTGCAGGTGTACTTGCTGTCCCATGACGGTTGCATCTTGTCGTTCCAAATGCCCTGGAGCGTTGGCGGCTGCGTGCCCGGCTGCGACGTGCAGATTAGCAGGTAGCGGCCGAACTGGAAGTATGTCTCCACCAAATGCAGGTCGGTGTGCTGCTTGAAAGTCTCCACGCGCATGTCGGTTGTCATGTTTGCGAACATGTCTTCGCCCAAGTCGAACTTTACGCGGTCGTATTGTGACTTGTATTTTGCCACATGGGCCGCCTTGTGTGATTTGAAAGTCTGTAACATTGCGTGGCGCAACGTTTCTTCAGATTTCAGCGTGTCGTTGCCGCTGATGTCATCGTAATGTTTGAAGTTGGTCGCGATGGTCAGGTAGATGGTGGCCTCGTCGGCTCCCGTGATTTGCAGCACGCCGTCGCGGCTGCTGACTTTACCGCCCTTGGCCTTTGCCGTGGCGCGCCCGGTGAATGTGACTTTTCCTTTCAGGCCTTCGTGCCAGCCGCTTATTCCGCTGAGTACGATTTCGTCGCCCTCAGTCCTTATGGTCACGTCTTGCTGCGGCGAGGTCATCTGGGCGTTGCATGTTATCATGCCTGGCTTGCTCGCGGTGAGGTGTACTAATATCACGTTGTCGGCCAGCGAGGATATGTATTCGCGCTGATAGGTCACTCCACCGGATGTGTAACGTGTCACGGCGCGAGCCGAGTCGAGGCTGAGTTCGCGGTAATAATTGGTGTATTCGTTTGCGTTGGGAAAATTTATGTACAAGTCTCCGAACGGTTGGTAGGGCATGCCGCTGTTCGTCTTGGCCTGGACATGCGCCGTGGCGAGGTCTTGTGCCTCCTTGTACTTGCCTTCCCATACAAGCTGGCGCACCTTTGGCAGATACTCCAAGGCTTCAGGGTTGGCGTTGTTGTTGGGGCGTCCAGCCCAGATGGTCTCTTCATTTAGCTGCAGCCTCTCTGACGATGGCGAACCGAACACCATCGCTCCGAGGCGGCTGTTGCCTATGGGCAGGGCTTCCGTCCATGTCGCGGCTGGCTCGTCGTACCACAGGATGTGGCTGTTGTCTTTCTGCGGTGCGCCGTATGCTGTGCTGAATGCCACGGCTAATAACGCCGTTGATAATATTGTCTTTCTCATTTTGTCTTTGGTGTAAATCTTAAAGCGTTTTCTTCTTCTATCGTTACCTTGCTTTCGTCGAGCTTTGAGGCGTCGAGGTTGAATGTTTCAATGAAGAACTTGTACACGGCGTTGCGCTTGTTTGGGCCGAAATCGTGGCGTTCTTTGGGCAGGTGGATGTTCTTCACATTGTCCGTCTTGCCGTAAAACCCGTAGATTCTTTGCAGGTAAGGGAATTCGAGTTCTGGCGTTGTGGATGTCCAGTCGCCGCCGTCGCTGACCACCATCATCGGTTTTGGTGCGAACATTGCGGCCAGTTCGGCGTTGCATGTGCCGCCTCCCGCAAGCTGTATTGGCATTCCGCTTTCGCAAGGACAGCCGCCGTCAAACCATGACGACATGCTTACGACGGGACAACTTGCCGTGTAACGGTCGTCAAGGACGCTCAGAAGCACGGCCTGTGTGCCGCCTCCAGAACCGCCGTTTACGCCTACTCGGGTCTTGTCAACATCCTTGCGTTGTATCATCCAGTCAAGTATGCGTATGCCGTTGAGTGCTTGCATCACGTGTGCTTCGGGCGTTTGGTGCGCTTTTGAACCTACCTCGTCGGCTGATTCTCCCCATCCCCAAAGGTCGTAGTCAACGCAAATCGCTCCCATGCGAGCCAGCGTTCCGAGCCGTTGTTGTTGCACAGTGCCGTAGCGGCCGTTGCTGAAATGGCCGTTCGGACATATTATCAAAGGATGCTTCCCCTTGCTTCTTGGTGCATAAATTGAGCCGCAAACGGTGTGCCCGTTGACTGTTTTCAGGCGGAAGTTCTGTACTGTGTAGCCGTCGAATTTCCGTATCTTGCCATATTCTGGGGCGTCTTTTGAACACAGTGGCAGCAGCTTGTCTATGCCGAGGCGCAGCCTTACCTCAGGACGAAGTGTGTCTTTCCTTGCTTCCCAAGCGGCTTTGTCCGCATAAAGTGACGACAAGTACGGTATCAACTTCATTCCGTCTTCAGGCTGACGACGCGGATATTCGTATGGCTTTATCTTGTAGAGCTTGTCGTTTTGCTTGACGGCTTTGAAGTCGAACGGCGCAAGGATATTCGTCAAGGTTTCCTCGATGGAATATGGGCGCACACGGAAATCGGCATACGTGAGTTTCAGTCCAGTGGTGTCAACATTGTATTTTAGCTTCACCCCGAAGCGTTTTGACACGTCGCCCAATATGTCGCTGAGCGGCCTTGTGTACTTTGTTTCGTATGTCTGTGCGCTTGCCGTAATGCCGAACAACAGCAGTGCGGGCAGTATTAGTCGTTTCATTTATTTAGTAATTAAGGTAGTTATAGGTTGTTAAAGTAGTTAAAGGCAAATGCTATGTTGTTTTGCCTTCAACTACTTTGCGTCTTTGCCGTTTTACTTTTTGTATTCCAGCTTGCCAAGGTCTTTGCGCTGGGCTGCCAGTTTGCCATTAACCAACAGGCGCAAGCCCTTGCCTTGGTGGTAATGTTGGCCGTCCTTGTCATATATTATGGTAAGAACGTCGCCGTGGTAGTTTACGTTGTCAAGGCAGAAATAATTCCAAGTGTCTTTCGGGACGAGCGGGTTGATTACTACGCTGCCGTCAGCTTGAGGACGCAGACCTACCAATCCTGTAATCACGAGGTCGGCAAATGTCGAGTGGTTGTAGTAGCGGCTGCGCTCGCGGTCGCCCATGAGCCAAGCCCCGTTTTTCTCATCGAGGTATTCGCCGATGTACGGACGTCCGCGATGGTGCTGGCTTTCGACATACAATTTCATCTGTTTGAAGAATGTTGTGTCGCCAACTACGGGTGCGTCGTAATCGTTGATGTAGTTCGCCATGGCCGTGAGCGTTTGGCTTGTGGCGAACGGCCATACCGCACCGTCCCATTCACAGCGGCCTACGCCGTGGCTTCTGAACTCAGGGTGGCGGCGTTCTGCCGTGGTGAGACCGTATGGGGCGGAGAATCCTTCTTCGTCTTCCACCTGCTTCCAAGCCACGTCATATTTCTTTTCGTCAGGCAGGTTGAAATACCATGGTATGTAACCGATGGCTTCACGCACTGCGGCAGCGGTGTCGCCGCGCACTGTTTCAAAGAAAGAGTGCTTCTCGTTCCACAGTTTGTTTTGTATCAGAGCTTTCAGCGAATCGGCCTCAAGGTCGTACTCCTTAGCCTTTGACGCATCTCCCGCGAGCAGGTTTAATTGGGCAAGGGCACGCGCGTTGCCGTACATGTAGCTGTTGATGGTCGGGCGTGCGTACTGCTTGCGGCGTCCTCCGCTGATGCTTTCCTCCATTCCGTCTTGCACGTCGCCCTGCCAATAGAGGCCGTTCTTCAGGCGGTTGGTGCTTTGCCAGCGTGCGTATTCCTCTTCAAGTGACGGCTTCAGGCCGAGAACAAACGTTGTGTCGCCAAGCACTTTGTACGCCTCGTAAACGGCGGCAGGATTCCAAGAGCTGAACTTGTTCATCTTCTGCATGGCCTTGCCGTTGTTGCCGTGATACCATGTGTTGAGTATCTGGTGCAGGTAAGTGGTGTCGCGCAGCCAGCGGGTCTCCATTATGTGATGACCTACGGCGCAAGCTATGAGATTGTACTTGTCGGCGTAAGAACGCTGCACGAGGAATTCTGTCATGCCGAGGCCTACGGGAGTGCGCTTGATGTGCTTGCGCAGCGACCACCAACGGAAGTAGTAGATTTCCTCCATGTCCTTGTCCGGGCACTCGAACAGGGGAATGTTCTTGCCCATCCACTCCGATGATTTGCTGTTGGGAATGTAGGTTACGATGTTCTCGTCTTCCATCGTGTTGAAGTAGTCGGCGTAATGCTTGAAGTCATCGTATCTCAATACAGCGGCATTCGCGTCTGCGTCTTGTGATGACGTGGTAAGGTTTGCGATGGCGAATGTTGCCATCGGGTCTTCCTCGTCGGCGCGCGGCATGTCAACGTATTGGTCGGCAGGAGTTTCGATGTCGGGTTTGTCAAACAGGTTGCCTGTGCGGAACACGATGCGAGTGATGGCGTCAACAGGCGTGTCGAACATCCTCGATGTAGCTTTCTTGCCGTTTACGTAGTATGTGCCTACGTGTCCGTCAACAGAAAGCACTGCTTTTATGTGGTAACTCTGCCCAGGTTCGTAGCGTTTCAGCATGCCGCCGTAGCGCGCTCCGCCTTTCACTTTCATCGTGGCTGCGGAGTCGAGAACGATGCGCGAACACATGTTTCCTTTGGCGTCAAGGAATTCGATGTTTAGCTGTCCGTGGTTGTTCTGCATGGCTTTCACGTCAAACTCTACGGTAAGCTCTTTCGTGGCGGGGATTACTTTCTCCACTCTTGCGTAGTCATACGGGTCCTTGTCGCTCAGCGTAAGCCATTCGCCGTCGAGTTTTACGGGAGCCCAGAGGGGTGAATACAGGTTCCAGTCGGTCATGTCGGCCAGTTTCTTGTACTTGCCGAAACCGCCTGCGGCGTGTTCGGTGGCCTCAAGCTTCACGGGCACTTGCACGCAAGCCACCCACATGTCTTCCTTGTTGTTGCTGTAAGTAATCCACAGGTTGCCGTCCTTCGGCGTGCCGTTGCCTTCAAGTATGCCGCGCGTGTACTGCGGGCCGTAGCTCTTGTAGAGGCCCCAGTGGCGTTCGGGCGTCACTTCGCCGTTGAGCAGGTTGAGCGTGGTGTACTCAAGTCCGTCCTTGCTCAGCGATATGGCCAGCGGCCAGCGGTACTCTGCCGGGTTGTACACGGTGGCGTAAGTACCGTCAGAAAGGCGTTGGCCCCAGATTTTGGCGTTTGAGTTCACGAATCCGTGCGCCCTCTTTGCGGGCGTGCGCCAAGTGTTGCCGCCGTCGCTGCTTATGCTCGTAAGGGCGTGCTTCCACAGTCCCACTTTGCGCCCGTCGGGCAGGGTGTAGCCGCTGAACGCCTTGTAAGGAGTCTTCAGCGGCAGGATGTCGTCGTTCCTGTCGGCTTCCTCCACCCATTGCATGCGTATCATCGGGTCGGCCAGCAGTTCGTCGCAAGCCTTCACGAAAGCTTTGTCTTTCGCTTTCTTATAATAAGGATAGTCAGTGTTCTTCTCGTTGAAGTCGTGGTTGTAATAGATGAAGTAGATAGGGCCGAACGAGCCGTCCGCCTTGATTTCGCGCACAACGCGGCCTATGGCGTTGCCGTCGTTGGGGTCGTCTTTCGGCGTTATGGCCACGCAATAGTTGCCCATGGCCAACAGTTTGCCTGACTTTGATACGTAGAAGCCTATTCGCTGGTGCATTATAGCCTTCAGGTTCTTGGCCACAACGCCCGGCCAGGCCGGTTTCGTGAAACCGTCAGGCACGTTGTATTCGGGGAACAGTTCTACGGGGTCAGTCCATGTGTAGCCGTCTTCCGATGTCTGCAGCATCGTCTTTCCCGGAGCCTCGTGTTCGCTGCGCGGGTCGGTCAGGTAGTGCATGTAGAACCGTCCGTTCCAGTAAGCCATCATCGGCTGGTGGTTGTACAGCCAGTTGTCGCCTCCGCCGCGCATGGTCTGTATGTTGTGTACGCCTACCACGGGCGACAGTCCTCCGTCGTGGCGAGCCGGCGTTGCCACCACGTCGCCCGTGTAGTGTACGGCGTCGCGGTTTTCCTTTATCAGGTTGTTGACGATCTCCTCAGACGCCATGAACACCGTGCCGTGCTTGTGGCCTACGGGGAAGCTCACCGCTCCCGTGCGGTCTTGGAAGGTCTTGAAGTCCTTGGTCCTTGCCGCGCCGTAGATGCCATGGCGGTAAGAGTCGTAATAAATGTAGTACCAGCCCTCGGCTTGAGCCGTCGTAGGTCCTTCGGTGAAGCTTTCGGTGAACGGTTCGGAAGCCTTGCTCCACGGGCCGTAAGGCGATGAGGCGAAGGCCACCTTGAGGTTGCGCTGTTTGCGCGAGTTGTCTTTCAGCACCATCACGTAGTCCTTGTCGCCTCGCTTCAGCAGCGTGGCGTCTATGCAACTGAAGTCAGGGTCAATCAGCACCTTCGCCTTGCTGAACTTCTTGAAGTCCTTTGTCGTGACGTAGTAGAGGCGGTGGTTGTTGTAGTGGTCCTCCTCATAGTCGGGGAACTTGCCCGGCACGCATGACGCCCATACAATCATGTACTGCTTCTTTACGTCGTCATAAAACAGCTCGGGAGCCCACACGTTCACCGTCGTGGGGTCGTCCATGACGTTGATGAGGCGCGGCTCGCTCCAGTGGATGAGGTCTTTGGACGAGGCGTAGCCGAAGCCCTTGTCTCCCTTCCAGCTTGATGTCCACACGAGGTGGAACGTGCCGTCGGGGCCTTTCACAATCGACGGGTCGCGCATCACCTTCTGCACGCCCACCTCCGGGCGCAGGAACGTGCCCTGGATGGTGTCCCATCGCAGGCCGTCGTAACTGTAGATGAAGCGCAAGCCCTCGTTTGCCGGTTCGCGGAATGACGTTGAAACGTAAACGTCCTTGGCCGATGATATGCCGCCAATCATCGTCGCGGCGGCGACGATGGCGGACAAAAAAAGTTTTCTCATTTTTATAAATAGGTATGTTTGATGTTATTATAACGTTCGAACTTCGGTTTTGTAATCATTTTATTGCAGGTTATGTTGTCTTGCCTGTGGAATGGCCTTGTTTGCCCCATTGCCTGAGGGGCGGCGAACGCTTGCTTTTTAAGCTCCGAATTCAGTGCTTTTTCGCTTATGGCGACGTTTCATGCGTGTTGTCAGGAGTTTGTTTGCATGGCAGGTGGGTGTGGTGTCGGCTTTGCCATGGAAACGGCCTTGCCGTAAGACATGGCATATTGGCTTGTAAAAGGCCGTGTTTTGGTGGCTGATATGTGGCCTTTCATCATGCGAAAGGCCACGTATTGCAAACCTGCTTGCTCCGCTCTCAAACGGGAAACAGTGTAAGTGGTTGTTCGTCAGAGTGTTGGCCTCTTTCTGCGTTGTGGTTCTTAACCCCATACAAGCGTTGGTTGTATGGGGAAATTGGGGGTGAGACTGGTTTCAGGAGATTCTGAATGGATAAAAAAATGTCCGCATGACGCCGGAAATGGTTTTGCATGGCGTATGCGGACGCGCTTCGTCAATATGAGAGAATATCCGTTGTAAATGCGCAAGACGACAATTTGCTGCCCGTGAAAACAAGCTTGGGCTTGTTCAGGCTGTATGCCGCGCCATAGCTTTGCATGGCGTTTTTGCGCTAAAATTCAATCTTGCGGCCGACCCCTTCGTGTTTTGGGGCGAACTCAATGCCGAGCAGTGAGGCTATGGTGGCGGCCACCTGGTTGTTGTGGTATTCGCCCGACGTGAGTTCGCCTTTGGCGGGAACGCCCTTGCCGAAAGCCATGAGCCAGGTTTGGTTTGAGTTGGGTATTTTGTAGTAATGGTCGCGCCAGTCGGTCATCGTTGTGCTTCCGCGCCCGTGGTCGCAGACTATGATGAACGTTGTCTTGTCCTTGTAGAACGGGTCAGACTGCGCCTGTTCCCACAGTTCGCTGATGAAGCGGTCTGCGTCGTTGGCGGCTTCGAGGTAAAGGCGGTATTTGCCGGCGTGCGCCCATTCGTCGGTGTCGCCGTAGCCTACGAACATAAGTTCGGGATGGCGGGTCTTCATGGCTTCCAATGCGTACTCGTGGGTGAATACGTCAAAACGCTCTTCTTCCCAATACCGCGGCGCGCCGTCTTGCATCTTGTCGATATACAGCTCGCGTTCGGTTGGTTGTTTTGACATCGAGTGACGGTAGTTGGCGTTGATTTCAAGGCCGCTGCGGTTTTCGTTGAATATCTGGATGAAGCGTCCCCAACTGCCGAAAACGAGGACTTTGCCTTTGTATTGCGGCGTGTTGTTGGCAATCTCGAACACTGTCTTGTTGGGATTGTCAACAGGGTCGTTTGAATTGATGTTGGCATCATCGGCATATCCGCACAGGGTTTCGCTGTATCCTGGGTATGAGAACCACATGCCGTTGGCCACGCTCATGTTGCATCCCTTGTCGCGGTTGCCTATCATGACGCCGCTTTTGGCGATGTGTTCCCATGTGAAAGGCATCAGTGCCTTGCGCCGTTCGTCGCCGGTGGCTCTCCAGAAGTCGGCTTTCATCATGTCAACGTTGCCGAACTCTTTGTTGTTTACCAGCGCGGAGTCAGCTCCGCGGAAAACTTCCTGCCAGCGCAATCCGTCAATCATCACAACGATTACGCGGTTTTGGGCGCGGCACAGTGCCGGTGTCATCAGCAGGACAGCCAGCAGGGATATGGCAAGTTTTTTCATGTCTGTGAGTTTATGTTGTTTCCTTGATGTATCGTTTCCCGCCTTTTTATTTCTTTTGGAAATCTTCCGGCCATGCCACGGGGTTTATGACAGTGCCGTCGCTCATGCGAATCCATGTCTTGAATCCGCGTTTTCCCTCGGTCAGCTCTATCACCCTTGCGCCTCGGCGGCCGTCGGTGTATGTGGTTTTGCCACCGGTGAACTGGCCATAGCACAGCAGGATGCCGTGCCACGGGGTGACGTAGTTGTTTACGTGGTCGTGGCCTACGAATGTGCCCATCACGTCGCCCGCCTCAAGCATTGCGGCGAACATGCCGGTGTTGATGGCCGGCGAGCAAGCGTTCTCGCCACGTTGGCCTACAAGCGGGTTGTTGATTGCGGTAGAAGCCTCGTTGTACTCGGGGAACGGTATGTGGAAAAAGGCCAGAGCGGGCAGCGGGTTGCCGCCGTTGGCGGCGGTCAGTTCATCGCTCTTATGTGCGTACCAGTCTATTTGGTCGCGGCGGAACCAGCCGTAGCCTTTCAGGTCTTTGATGGTTGAATAGGCGTTGCTGTCCATCACGTAGAGTACGGCTTTCGTCTGTTTGCCGTCGGCGGATGTCACGGTTATGGCGAAGTCTGTACCTTCCGCCTTGGCGTCTAAGCATCCGGGCTTACCCTTTATGTATTCATAAAGCTGTGGGCGGGTGAGGTCTTGCTCGTCATCGTGGTTGCCGAAGGTTACGGCGTAAGGTATGCCGCGGCTTATTGCGGGTTCAAGAGCTTTGTCAAGTCCCTCTGTGGCGGGCTTGCCGGTGGTGATGTCGCCGGTGTATATTACGATGTCTGGCTTCTCTTCGTCGAGTATGCGGTTCATGTTGGCAGCGGCATCGGCGGTCTCAGGCTTTCCGGCGACCCAATGGATGTCGGTGAACTGCACGATTTTCAGTTTGCCTTCTTTGTTGAAGCTAACGCTTTGCGCGCTTGCGCCGGCTGATACGGCCATGCATGCCGCGGCGGCGCAGATGAGTTTTTTCAGTATTTTCATGTTTGTCGTGTTTGTTTCTTTGCGGTATGGTGCGGTTTCATTGCCCCTTTTGCGGCATAAATACGGCCGCGAGGTGAGGATTGGTAAGAGGTGTCGCACCGTTCCTGTGTTTTTAATTAGAATAGGATGATGACAATTTTACGGAAAAGACCGGCCGGACGCAAGGCGCGTGCCGGCCAGCCGGGGTTGTGTGTAATGATGGTTGTTGTCAGTCTTTCAGCCACCATGGCTGTGCGGTGATGCGGTCGTTGTTTGCGCCGAACTGGCGGGTTATCGCTTCTTCCACGTTGGCCGTGTTATAGCGGTATTCCGTGTCGGGGTACATCCAGCGGTAGGGTATCGGGTTTTCCGGCAAGTGGGCAAAACCAGGATAGCCTGTGCGCAGGTTCTCGAAGTACGGGTCCCAGCCGCCTTGGTAAAAGCTCACGCAGTATTTCTGGAATATGATGCGCTCAATCTTCTGTTCGTCAGTGAGGTTGTCGTCGAAGCGTACAAGGTCGTTTGTAAGGTATTCGGCGGCGGCTTCTTGCGTTACGTATTGCGAATACTCGGTGGCGTAGGTCTCATAGAACTGGAACGATGCCTTTACGCCGTTCTCGTAATATTGCTTTGCGTCGCCCTGTATCCATCCGCGCACAACGGCTTCAGCCAGCACTTGCTGCAGTTCGGCGTACCCCATGAGCATTGTCGGCTCTTCTGTCGGGTCGAGGCGGAAGCGTGAGTTGATTTGTGATATGCGTCCCTTGCTCACCAATGTGATGTTGTCGCCGTATGGAACGGTGGGGTCGCCGCCGGCGTATGCGGTGAAGTCGTCAATCTCTTTGCCGGCCTCAGACGCTTCGGTTGTGGGCAGGCAGAACAGGAATAGGCGAGGGTCGCGGCGTGCGGCCATGCGGTCTACGTAGGTCTTGTCCATGTAATAGCCTGACCATTGGGCGTTGAACTGTGGGTAGCGGTTGCCTTCTTGGTCGAGATACTCCAACTGGCCGTTGTCGGCGTTGCTTTCCATGAGCGGCAGTTTTGCCACTTCGGCGAACTCCTGCTTCACGTTGTGGTTGCCAACGGTTGTCTTGTGGGACAGGGTCATCAGCACTTTCAAGTGAAATGAGTTGATTAGTTTGCGCCACTGTTGCAGGTTCCCATTGTAGATGATGTCGCCCTCTACGGTAACGCCGTTTGCCGTCGCCGCCAAATATTCTTCCGCAGATGCCAAGTCGTCGAGTATTCCGGCAAAAACTTCTTCCTGAGTGTCATACTTTGGAGTATAGTTGCCTTCGCTCTGTCCTTTCAAGGCCTCTGAATATGGGATGTCGCCGAAGCGGAGCGTAAGCTCATAAAAATGGTAGGCGCGCAAGAACTTGTAAATGGGCATGTAGGCTTCATCGTCTGTGCGTTCAGCCTCTTCACGCATTTTTTCAAGCTGCAGAAGCTCATTGTTGTATGTGTCGAAGCTTCCGCGGTCCCATTCGAAGAACTGGTCCTCGCTGTGTCCGTCGGTCTGGATTACCATTTTGTCGGCATACATTCCGTCAGTGCCTCGTGTGAAAGCGTCCTGGCATACTTTCGGCAGCAGCAGTTGGGCGGGAACTTCAACAGGGCTGTTCGGGTTCGTGTTCATCTCGCTGAAGCTCTCGCATGAGCAGAGACCGGCGGCAGCGATGAATATCGATAACAATATCTTTGATTTCATGATTTCCTTCTTGTTTGTTTGCATTGTTTGTTTAGAATGTCAGGTTCACACCAAATCCCACGTAGCGTCCTGTCGGGTCGTTTGAGCCATCGTTCTCGCCTGTGTCACCGCTGATGTCGGGGTCAACCCACGGGGCTTTCGCCCAAAGAGCGGCGTTGTTGCAGAATACGGTGGCAGTGAGGCCTTTCACTAATCCGTCTTTCGGCAGGTGCTTCTTGAAGTCATAGCTCAAGGCGATTTGGCTTATCTTGAGATATGTGCGACTGAAAGTGTTGGCGAAGAACTTGTCCATCTTGTCTGTGACTGTTGCCTGGTAAGGATAGTTCTGGCACCATGACTGCCAGTCAACGGCCTTGTCGAACTTCTTGAATACGCGCGTGTCGCTTATGATGTTTCCGTGAGTGTCGTATGTTGCTTCTCCGCTTACGACTGTAACAGCATTAGGCACGTACACTGGTATCGGGTTTCCTTCGGCGTCGCGGTTGGCATATTCCTCATCGCGGTACATCGTAGAGTTCGGGTGTTTGCCGCCCCACCACAATTTCGGGCTGAGGTTTGAGAACATCAAACCACCTATGGCCGCGTTCATGTTGATGGTGAGTGTGAAGTCCTTGTACTTGAACCTGTTCTGCATTCCGAGGCGTACGTCAGGCTCATAGTGGCCTACGTTGCGCTGGTAGGGGTCGGCCAGGGGCTGTCCGTTGGCGTCAACAATGACTGTTCCTGACGGGTCGCGCTGCCATACCGTAGCGTAGAACGCGTCGGCGCGCTCTCCCTCACGCAGGTTACCGAAATACTCTTCGCCTCCGTAAATCTCGGTGAGCTTGCGCACGCTGTGGCTTGCGTTGAGGTCGAAGTCCCACTTGAAGTCTTTTGTGTCGATGGCTTTTACGCTGGCCATGAACTCGAAACCGTTGGTGGTATACTTGTTGCCGTTGATTTTGCGGCTGTTGAATCCTGAGGCTTGCGATATGAGCATGTCGAGAATTTGGTTCGTGTCGATGTTTCGGTAGTAGCTGAAGTCAAGGGAAACGCGGCCGAAGAACGATGTTGACAGACCTACTTCCCACGATGTTGTCTTCTCAGGCTTGATGTCGTAGTTCACGAGAGCCGAGGGGTAGCTCATCACAGGGTTGCTGCCCCAGTAGTTCTCCTTGTTGTAGACTTGCAGGATTTGGTACGGGTCAAGGTCGCTTGACACGGTTGCCCATGATGCCATAACCTTCAAGTAGTCGATGAACTTAGGCATCTTGACATAGTCGGAGATGACAGAGCTTATGGCAACAGACGGGTAGAAGTAGGAGTTGTTGCCGGTTGCAATGGTCGAAGACCAGTCGTTGCGTGCCGTAGCAGAGAGGTAGGCGTACTTGGAGAGGTCGATGTTTACCGAGCCGTAGACGCTTCGGATTTCCTTTTCGCTGCGCGAACCCCACAGCGGGTTGTCGGCGTCGAAGGTGATGATTGAACCGGTTGAGTTGTTGAGCGAGTACACTCCGGGCACGTTCAGGCCGTCGGTTGATGCGTAGTCGTTGCGGTAGCGGCGGTAGAACACTGAAGAACCGGCGTTCACGGTGAAGTTGATGTCGCTCATCAGGCTTTTTGTGTATGTCAACAGGACGTCGGCGTCAACGTTGTCCTGGCTCTCGTTCCACACCTTGTATCCGCCTTCGCGAGAGTCGCTGTAGTTCATGTATGATTTTGGTGTCTCGTGTTCGGTGAGGTTGCGGTTGCTGCGCATGGACACACGTCCCATCACGCTGAGTTCTGGCAGAATCTGATAGTTCAGCCTGAGCTGCCCGGTCAGCACGTTGCGGCGTTGCTTGCGGCGGCTTTGCATGATGGCGAAGTACGGGTTGTTATACCATGCGTAGTTGTAGTTTGCCTGCTTGTAGCCCTCCATTCCAGGTACCCACTGGTGCTTTTCAAGTTCCTTGCCGTCAACGTCGTCGCCCATCCATTCTATGATGTTGTACATGTAGTTTGAGGGATGGTAGCCGTAGTCGGGGAAGTTGGGCGAGTACACCATGTTGTAGTTCATCATGGCGTCGAGGGTCAGCTTGTCGGTGATGTTGAACGAGGAGTTGATGTTGAGGCCTCCGTTCTGCAGCGATGTTGTTGGTGCCTGGCCTTTCTGGTAGGCGTACTGGCCTAACACGTAGACGCGGGCCTTTTCGCCTTTGTACGACAGCGAGAGGGTGTTGTTGGTGATGAAGCCTGTTTCAAGGAAGTCGCCGATGTTGTCATGTGACACAAGCGGCATGGGCACACGCTCGTAGCGGCCCTGGTCGTCGTATATTGTGCCTTTTACGCTTCCCCACCATGGGATGGTCTCTCCTGTTACCTTGTCGCGTATCGGGCTGTTCCATTGGGGTGCCATATTGCCCACGTCAAGCTTCGGTCCCCACTGCATGTCGTCGTCAGAGATGCCTCCGCCTTCGCCGTCCCAGAATGCGTATTCGCCTTTCGAGCCGCTTCCGTATTCATGCTGAGTCTCGGGGAAAGCCGTGTATCCGGCCTGTACCATGTTCTTGGTCGAGAACTTGATTTCCACTCCTTCCTTGTCGGCCTGTTTTGTGGTAATCATGATTGCGCCGTTGCGTCCTCGCGCACCGTACAAGGCCGATGCAGCCGTACCCTTCAGCACGTTCACGCTGGCGATGTTTTCGCTGGAAAGGTCGAAGAGGTCTGATTCGATAGGTACGCCGTCGAGGACAATCAGCGGTGTCTTTCCGCGCAGTGAGAACGTAGGCGACTGGAACATGCCTGAAGGTATCGAGACCGTCAGGCCGGCCACTTCGCCTTGCAGCGACGCTCCGGGGTTGAGGTTTCCGGCGGCGGCGATTTCCGCGCCGTCAACCTGCTGGGTCGTATAACCAAGCTTTTTCTTCTCTTGCTTGATGCCGATGGCGGTAACCACCACTTCGTCGATGTCACGCACGTCAGCCGCCAACAATACGTCGAGGACGTTGCCCTCGACCTTTTTTTCAACGGTTTTCGCCCCTATGTATGAGAATACGAGGATGTCGCCTTTGTCGGCGTTGATGGTGTAGCGGCCGTCAAGGTCTGTGATGGTGCCCGTTTTCGCTCCTTTCACTTTGACGGTGGCACCGGCTGCCGGCCCCATGTCGTCAGAAACCACTCCGCTGATTTTGACCGACTGGGCGTACATCGATACGCTTACGCACAGCAGTCCGGCGAAAGTAAAGATTTTTTTCATAAGCTATAATTGAATTGACAGAAATGCATTGAGTTTTCTTAGAGCTGATGACAAGCTTGTGGCTGTCGGCACAACCCGTAAAAAAAGCGGTGCGAAATCTAACCAGCCTTTCAGTCCTGATAGGTTTCGCACCGCCGTTATATGTCTTAATAATTTGTGAGTGACACCCTGTCGAACACGGCAAGCAGCTTGTTATGGTCTTTCTTGCTTGTGCGCAAGGCCTTTTCAAACGACTTGCTATCTTCTGAATAGTAGGCCGCGAGGGCTACGTTAAGCACGTGGGTCATCTTCTTTGACGCATCCTCACCACTGATGTTCTTGTCTTTTACGTCGTCTTCAAGGCCTTTGCCTATGCGGCGGACGGCCTTGAAAATGTCACCCTTTGAGAATACGATGCGTGTGGTAGGGTCGCCAGGCACAACAGGTACACGCTTTACACAAAGGTTTTGCAACTTCTCAAACAGGCAAGCTGCTTCTTTGCCGAAGTCGGCGTCAGGGTCGGCTGCGGCCAATTCTTCAGCCGTAGGCTTTATTGATACAGCCATGAATGTCCACGTGGCGTTTGCCGTTTCGTTAGTCTTGTCGGCAGCGTTGGCACTCATGCTGAAGCAGAGGCCAACCAACATCAAAAATACAACAACTTTTTTACACATAACCTTTTGATTTTTAATTGGTGAATTTTATTTATTTTTCACGCTGCAAAATTACTTTGGGGATGTTGCAATGCGGTTTCGTGGATATTAAAACCATGTTCATATAATGTTTATTAATTTTTTCAAAGCCGTTGAAAGGCCGTATTGGCGCATCATATATTATATTAAGGTGTACTTGTCTTGCGACAGGCTGACATGCAGCCCTGGATGTGTTGATTTGTGGAAGGGCGTCTTTCTTGTTGTGAAAGGCCATGAAACGCGCGCTGAAAGGCCATCTTTTGAAGTCTAAAAGACGGCCTTTTGCAATGTGCTTTATATCAGCGTGTTACAAGACTTATCGCTGGCGGCTGTCTTTATTGCTGTATGCCGAATGTGTGTTGACAAAATGCGATGTTTGGTGAGATAATATTTGCATTCTGATATAATTTGTGTATCTTTGCCTCTTGAATAACCGAAACATGCCTGTAATATGAGCAAACTGATAAAACCAGCCGGATACAAACCGCTGCTTGACAGGCGGCAGACCGAGCAGGGGATAAAACTGATAAAGGATTTCTTCCAGATGAACCTTTCCACCGAGTTGCGGCTGCGCCGCGTCACCGCGCCGCTCTTTGTGTTGAAAGGCCTCGGCATAAATGACGACCTGAACGGGGTGGAGCGCCCGGTGACGTTCCCCGTGAAGGACCTTGGCGACGCACAGGCGGAAGTTGTGCATTCGCTCGCCAAGTGGAAACGCCTGACATTGGCCGAATACGGCATTGAACCTGGTTACGGCGTGTATGCTGACATGAACGCCATACGTGCCGACGAGGAGCTTGACAACCTGCATTCGCTCTACGTTGACCAGTGGGACTGGGAGGCCGCAATGACCGCCGGGCAGCGCAACCTCGACTTCCTGAAAGACACCGTGCGGCGTATTTATGCAGCCATACGCCGCACCGAGTTTCTCGTCTGTGAGAGTTTTCCCGAAATAAAGCCCTTTTTGCCCGAGGAGATACATTTCATTGAGAGCGAGGATTTGCTCCAGCGGTATCCTGGCAAGAGCGCGAAAGAGCGTGAAGACTTGGCGTGCAAGGAATACGGCGCGGTATTTATAATAGGTATAGGCGGCAAGCTGTCAAACGGCGAACCGCATGACGGCCGCGCGCCCGACTATGACGACTGGACAACCGAGAACAGTGACGGCCGCAGGGGGCTGAACGGCGACATCCTGATATGGTATCCCTTGCTTGAACGCGCGGTCGAACTCTCGTCGATGGGCATACGTGTTGACCGTAAAGCCCTGTTGCGCCAGCTTGAAATTACAGGCCAACAGGCACGCAAGGAACTGTATTTCCACAAGAAGCTGCTCAACGGAGAGCTGCCATTCAGCATCGGCGGCGGCATAGGGCAGAGCCGCCTCTGCATGGTGCTGCTGCACAAGGCACATGTGGGCGAAATCCAAGCCAGCGTGTGGCCGCAAGACATGCTTGACGAGTGCGCCCGCATGGGCATGGCGGTGATTTAAACTAAGGGCAAGAATTAATGTGCCTTGTGGATAGTTGTATACTATTTGCAAGGCACATTATTATTATGTCGTTTGTTGATTTAAGTTGAATAATTTGCACACATTATTTTAAATCATTACATTTGCGATTGAAATTAAAGTTAAATACTTATGCCGACTATTTGTGAGTTTTTTGGAATAAAGATAACCATGCGGTTTTTGGATCACAATCCACCTCATTTTCATGCAACTTATCAAAAAGGATAGAATTTTAGTGGAAATAGAGAATGGGAAGATAAAAGGTGAAATGTCTGAACGTGCTGTGCGCTTGATTTTAGAATGGGTTAGTATGCACCGTGAAGACTTGAAAGCTGCATGGGAAAGGGCTTCGCAAGGACTTGAACCTAATCAGATTGAACCATTAAAATAATTGTGATATGTGGACTGAAGTTTTAGATGCAACTTATTTGGACGGTTATCGTATATTGGTGAAATTCAACGACGGAATAAAAAAGGTTGTTGATTTGGCAAATGTGATTAAACAATATCCTGTATTTAAACCGTTGAAAGACCTGACCCTGTTCAAACAGTTTACTGTGACAGATACTTTAGAATGGGATAACGGCAAGATTGACATTGCGCCGGAATATCTTTATGATAATGGCGTTGCAGCGTGAGCGGAGTTAGATTAAGAATTAAGAGTTAAGAAGATACGCCGTGCGTGTTAAATAACAGGTAAAAGCATATTTTCTTAACTCTTATTATAATAAAATATAAAAGATTTGTCATTTGGAAATAGTGGCAAATCTTTTCTGTTTTTCTTTTTTTGTTCTTAAATCCTTCTTTAGTTTTCCCGTTTTTCATTAAATTTGCCTACCTTTGCAGGTACTATGAAAGAATATATCGTTTCGGCGCGCAAGTACCGCCCTGGCTCGTTCGACGCGGTGGTGGGGCAGGAGGCTCTCACCACGACGCTGAAGAACGCCGTCAAGAGCGGCAAGCTGGCGCATGCTTACCTGTTCTGCGGTCCGCGCGGAGTGGGCAAGACCACCTGTGCGCGCATATTCGCCAAGGCCATCAACTGCCAGAACCCTACGGCTGAGGGTGAGGCGTGCAACGAGTGCGAGAGTTGCAAGGCTTTCAATGAAGGCCGTTCGTACAATATCTTCGAGCTTGACGCCGCGAGCAACAACTCGGTGGAGAATATAAAGGCTCTGATGGAGCAGACGCGCATACCGCCGCAGGTGGGCAAGTATAAGGTGTTCATCATCGACGAGGTTCACATGCTGTCAACGGCCGCGTTCAACGCTTTCCTGAAGACGCTTGAGGAGCCGCCGTCGCATGTCGTTTTCATTCTCGCCACGACCGAGAAGCACAAGATATTGCCCACTATCATATCTCGTTGTCAGATTTACGACTTCGAGCGCATGACCGTGCCCAACATCATTAAGCAGTTGAAGATGGTGGCCGAGAACGAGGGCATAACATACGAGGAGGAAGCCTTGAACGTCATAGCGGAGAAGGCTGACGGCGGAATGAGGGACGCACTCTCGGTGTTTGACCAGGCGGCAAGTTTCTGCCAAGGCAACATAACCTATCAGAAAGTCATCGAAGACCTCAATGTGCTTGATGCCGACAATTATTTCAACATCATAGACTTGTGCCTTGAGAATAAGACGGCCGAGGTGATGGCCTTGCTCAACAATGTTATAAACAAGGGCTTTGACGGCAGCCACCTGATTAGCGGGCTGGCCATGCATGTGAGGAATGTGCTTATGGCTAAAGACGAGCAGACGTTGCCGTTGCTGCAAACCAGCGCAAGGCAGGCTGAGCGTTACAAGGAACAGGCGAAGAAGTGCCCCGCGAAGTTCTTGTACAAGGCATTGAAGATAATGAACGACTGCGACATAAACTACCGCCAGAGCGGCAACAAGCGTCTTTTGGTGGAGCTTACGTTGATTGAAATATCGCAGGTGACGCAGCCTGACGACGAGGGCGCGGCCTCCGGGCGCGGCCCTAAGAGATTGAAATCCCTGTTCAAAAGACTAAGGAGCGTTAAGCCGACTGAGGTTAAGCAGGTGGCCGAGGCTGAAGCTCGTGACGAGAAAGGCGGGGTCGCTGGAGGCCGTGCTGTTGCAAGTCCAGGCAGCGGCGTGACGGCATCCGGCAGCCCTGTCACGACTGTATCCGCCGATGAAACCAAGCCTGTAGTTGGGGCGTCACCTGTGAAGAGGCTGAAGCTTGGGGCGATAGGCAAGACTTTCGCCAACCTGAGGCAGAAAGGGGAGGAGAGACACCAGTTTGAAGATGCTGGCGTGGAAGAAAAAGACAGCGGCGAAAGGCATGATTTCACCGAGGAACAGCTCATGACACAATGGCTTGCCATGTGCAACCGTATGCCTCAGCAGTTTACGGGAATAGCCGCGAGGATGAAGAACATGACCCCCGTGATAACGGAGTTCCCCAACGTGGAAGTCGTGGTGGACAACCAGATTTTGCTTGACGACATACTTAAAATCAAGGGGCGGATTTTAAGCACGCTTGCGCTTGCGCTGAAAAACAGCGCGATAACGCTGAACTTGCGCTTGGCAAAACCGGACGAGGTAAAGCGCATTCTTACAAACGGCGAACGCTTTAACGAATTGAAAAACGACAACAAGGCTTTTGAGAAGTTGGCGGAGCTGCTGGAACTTGAGTTGAACTGATTTCCACAATATGCGGCATGATGCCTTTTTGATAGCGCGCAGGCCGCAAATCGGATTGGAAATGGTTGTTTTCGCCTTGATTTGCATGTAAAATGAGCTTGCCGCCTTTCAATTTGCTTTTTTTAGGATAAGTAGTTCCCTATTTTTCTTTTCTTTTTCTTGCAGTTTTTATTCAAAAACACTACCTTTGCAAGTTGGAGATAGGACGCAGTTTGGGCGCGTCCGCTCTTGTGGCATGTCCATATACACCTTAAATATTATAAAGACTTACATTTATATGCTATGGCAAAGACAAGGCAGATAGTAGAGTGCGTGCCAAACTTCAGTGAAGGGCGCGACAAGGCAGTGATAAAACAAATCACGGATGTGATAGAAGCATGTGAGGGCGTAAAGCTTTTGGACGTTGACCCGGGTGAGGCCACCAACCGTACTGTTGTGACGTTTGTAGGTGAGCCTGAGGCTGTGGTCGAGGCGGCGTTCAAAGCCGTAAAGAAAGCCGGTGAGGTGATAGACATGCGTCATCACCACGGGGCGCATCCCCGCATGGGAGCTACAGACGTGTGCCCGCTCGTACCGGTAAGCGGCATAACGCTTGAGGAATGTGCCGATTTGGCACGTAAGCTGGCTGAGCGTATTGCGGCCGAACTGCGTATACCGTGCTATTGTTATGAAGCTGCGGCTTTGAAGCCTGAAAGGCGTAATCTTGCTGTTTGCCGCAAGGGCGAGTATGAGGCTTTGCCCGAGAAACTCTCAGACCCGAGCGGAAGCCCTGACTTTGGCGCACGCCCTTATGACGAGGATGTGGCAAAGACTGGTTGTACGGCGGTTGGCGCACGTGATTTCCTGATTGCCGTGAATTTCAATCTCAACACTACTTCAACCCGCCGCGCCAACGCCATTGCGTTTGATGTGCGTGAGAAAGGTCGTCCGGAGCGTATTGGCAACCCTATAACCGGTACAATAAAGCGTGACGAGAATGGTAAACCTGTTATGCGTCCGGGCACATTGAAAGGAACAAAAGCCATTGGATGGTTCATCAAGGAATACGGCATCGCCCAGGTTTCGATGAACATTACTGACATCAACGCAACGCCGTTGCATGTAGCCTTCGACGAGGTTTGCCGTGCGGCTCAGGCTCGCGGACTGCGTGTTACTGGTACGGAAATAGTTGGACTTGTGCCCGAACGAGCAGTGATGGATGCCGGCAAGTATTTCCTTAGAAAGCAGAACCGCTCGACAGGCATACCGAAAGAGGATATATTGAACATTGCGATAAAGTCAATGGGGCTTGATGACTTGCGTCCGTTCGTGCCGGAAGAAAAGGTGATAGAATATCTTTTGGACGCTGAAACAGATGGCGGAGACAAGTTGACAGCATTGACAGTAAAAGGTTTTGCTGATGAGACATTGCGTGAGTCGCCCGCTCCTGGTGGTGGCTCGGTTGCCGCTTACATGGGTGCTTTGGGCGCAGCTCTCGGCACGATGGTGGCAAACCTGTCAGCTCACAAGCCAGGATGGGATGACCGTTGGGAAGAGTTTAGCAACTGGGCGGACAAAGGCGTTGAGCTTGAAGCCGAGTTGCTGCATCTTGTTGACGAGGATACCGAAGCGTTTAACCGTATAATGGCAGCTTTCGGGATGCCTAAGAACACGGAAGAAGACAAACGTCTGCGTTCGGAAGCGATACAGAGTGCCACGTTGTTCGCCGCCCAGGTGCCGTTGGAAACGATGAAAACATCATACAAGGCGTTTGAGATATGCAAGGCGATGGCTGAGACTGGCAATCCGAACAGTGTTTCAGATGCTGGCGTTGGCGCGCTTGCGGCCCGTGCGGCGGTGCTTGGCGCAGGTTTGAACGTCAAAATCAACGCTTCTTCCTTGAAAGACAAAGCCATGGCTGAGACCCTTGTCGGTGAAGCTGAGAAACTGATGAAAGATGCCTGCGAGGCTGAAAAGGAAATCATGACAATCGTTGAAAATACAATAAAAAAAGATATATGATTATGACAAAAGAGCAGTTTGCTGAGGACATACGCGCCGGTATTCCTGACGTGTTGCCCGAACCGATGCCATACGACACCGAAATCAACCATGCGCCCAAGCGCAAGGAAATATTGACCAAAGAAGAAAAGAAACTCGCTTTGCGCAACGCCTTGAGGTATTTCCCTCAGAAATTCCATGCTACGCTTGCGCCGGAGTTTGCCGAGGAATTGGAAAAGTACGGACGTATTTACATGTACCGTTTCCGTCCCCGTTATGAGATGTATGCCCGTCCGATTGACGAATATCCTCACAAGTCGCTTCAGGCTGCGGCTATAATGCTGATGATTCAGAACAACTTGAATCCGGCCGTGGCGCAACATCCTCACGAGCTTATAGTATATGGTGGCAATGGTGCCATCTTCCAGAACTGGGCTCAATATCGTCTGGTTATGAAATATCTGAGTGAAATGACTGACGAGCAGACCCTCGTGATGTATTCAGGTCATCCGCTTGGATTGTTCCCGTCGCACAAGAACGCTCCGCGTGTGGTTGTGACTAACGGTATGGTTATTCCAAATTACTCAAAGCCTGACGATTGGGAACGCATGAACGCTCTTGGCGTGAGCCAATACGGACAAATGACGGCTGGTTCATACATGTATATAGGTCCGCAGGGCATTGTCCATGGTACGACGATTACCGTGATGAATGCCGCCCGTATGCAATTGAAGAAGCAGCCTGGGCGTAATGACATACACGGTATGTTGTTCGTGTCTTCAGGTCTTGGCGGAATGTCTGGCGCACAACCGAAGGCTGGAAACATTGCCGGAGTTGTGAGCGTTGTTGCAGAAATCAATCCGCTTGCAGCCCAAAAACGTTATGACCAAGGCTGGGTTGATGAACTTCACACCAGTCTTGACGAGCTTATACCTTCCGTACGCAAAGCCGTTGAGGAAAAGAAAACCGTGTCTATGGCGTACGTAGGCAACGTTGTTGACCTGTGGGAACGCCTTGCTGAAGAGAATATCAAAGTGGATTTGGGTAGTGACCAGACATCGCTTCACAACCCTTGGGCCGGCGGTTATTATCCTGTTGGCATGTCGTTGGAAGAATCCAAGAAGATGATGGCAGACGACCCGGACGAGTTCCGTGAGCGTGTTCAGGCTTCGTTGCGTCGTCAGGTCGCTGCGATAAACAAGTTGACCGAGCGTGGAATGTATTTCTTTGACTATGGCAATGCTTTTCTGCTTCAGTCAGAACGTGCCGGGGCTGACATAATGGGGGCTGACGGCAAGTTCCGCTATCCTTCATATGTGCAAGATATCATGGGCCCGATGTTCTTTGATTACGGCTTTGGCCCGTTCCGTTGGGTATGTACTTCCGGCGACCCGAAAGACCTTGAGGTGACAGACCGCATAGCGGCTGACGTGCTTGAGGAAATCAAGAAAGCCGCTCCTGCTGAAATACAAGGACAGATGGACGATAACATCCACTGGATACGTGAGGCCGGACGCAACCATCTTGTAGTAGGTTCGCAAGCCCGAATTCTTTACGCTGACGCTGAGGGACGCACCAAGATAGCCCTCGCTTTCAACGAGGCAATCAAGAAAGGCGAGATTAGTCGCCCTGTTGTCCTTGGCCGTGACCATCATGACGTATCAGGTACAGATTCGCCGTTCCGTGAGACCAGCAACATTTACGATGGTTCTCAGTTCTGTGCGGACATGGCCGTGCAGAACGTTATAGGCGACTCTTTCCGTGGTGCTACTTGGGTGTCGTTGCACAATGGCGGCGGAGTAGGCTGGGGAGAGGTAATCAACGGTGGCTTCGGCATGGTCATTGACGGCGGAGAAGACAGCTCTCGCCACATACGTGAGATGTTGTTCTGGGATGTGAACAACGGCATTGCACGCCGCAGTTGGGCGCGCAATGAAGGTTCTATGCATAGCATTGTCCGTGAAATGGAACGCACGCCAGGGTTGAAAGTCACGATGCCTAACTTGGTAGACGATGCAATTCTTGAGAATTTATAGAATTTAATGAAGCTATAGAAGTTAAAGCCAAATGCCTTGCAGGGTGTTGAACTTGCAGATTAGGCAATGGCTTTGACTTCTTGGTAAGCTTAACGAACGATAACTTCTATAACTACTATAACTTCCAAACTTTATTTTTAATATGAATGTTCATCAAATATCAGCCGAGCATTTGACAATTGATAGAATCGGCGAAATAATAAACAACGGTTATAAAATTGAGTTGAGCGACGACGCACGCAACAGGATTGTGCGTTGCCGTGAGTATCTTGACAAGAAAATCTCGGAGACTGAAGCTCCTATTTATGGTGTAACCACAGGTTTTGGTTCACTCTGCAATGTTTCGATAGGCAAGGACCATTTGGCTCAGTTGCAGATAAACTTGATGATGTCTCATGCTTGCGGCACGGGCGACCGTGTGCCAAACGAAATCGTCAAGATAATGATGTTGCTGAAAATCCAGTCGCTCAGCTATGGATATTCAGGCTGCAAGCTCGATACAGTAGAGCGTCTTGTGGATTTCTTCAACAACGATGTCTACCCGATTGTTTACATGCAGGGTTCTCTTGGCGCGTCTGGTGACCTTGTGCCTCTTGCCCACATGTCTTTGCCTCTTGTCGGATTAGGTGAGGTTGAGTATAAAGGCAAGGTAATGACTGGTGCCGAAGTGCTGAAGAAAAACGGGTGGAAACCAATCCAGCTTGCTTCGAAGGAAGGCCTTGCCCTGCTCAATGGCACGCAGAACATGAGCGCGTTTGCCGTTTGGGCGATACTTAACAGCAAGCGTCTTAGCGATTGGGCTGACGTGATTGCAGCCATGTCGCTCGACGCTTATTGCGGACTTGTTGAGCCGTTCACCGATGCTGTGCATCAAGTTCGTCCGCACAAAGGGCAGATTGATACAGCCAAACGTATGCGTGAACTGCTTGAAGGAAGTGAGATTGTCGCAAAACCCAAGGAATATGTGCAAGACCCGTATTCTTTCCGCTGCGTTCCTCAGGTTCATGGTACGGTTAAAGACACGCTTGCATACGTCCGTTCTGTGATTGACACCGAGATAAATTCAGCTACAGACAATCCTACAGTGTGTCCTGATGAAGACCTTGTAATTTCAGCAGGCAACTTCCATGGCGAACCTATAGCCCTGCCGATGGACTTTCTTGCCATCGCGGTGAGCGAGCTTGCCAATATTTCAGAGCGCAGGATATACAAACTTGTGTCAGGAACGCGCGGCCTCCCGAGTTTCCTTGTCGCCAATCCGGGCGTTAACAGCGGTTTCATGATAACCCAGTATACTGCCGCTTCGGTTGTAAGTCTCAACAAGAGCCTCTGCACCCCGTCATCGGTTGACAGCATTCCGTCAAGCCAAGGCCAGGAAGACCATGTAAGCATGGGCGCGAATGCAGCCATTAAGTTGTATAAGGTGGTATTGAACACGGAGCGTGTACTCGCCATCGAGCTGTTCAATGCAGCCCAGGCACTTGAATTCCGCCGTCCGTTGAAGTCGTCGGATGCAATCCAGGATGTGTTCAAGGCTTACCGTGAGGTGGTGCCGTTCATCGTAAACGATGAAGTGATGTACCCGCATATCAGCAATTCAATAGATTTCTTGAGGAACAATGCGCCTTCTTGTAAGTAACATCGGTACGCTTGCTGGTGTGGAAACCACCGGCAAGCTTCGTCTGCAAGGCGGCGAGATGAAAACCCTCGGGCAGCAGGACAACGCTTGGCTGCTTGCAGAAAACGGTGAAATATCAGCCTTCGGAAGCATGGAAGACATGCCTTCCGGGGGCTTTGTTGTTGATGAGGAAGTTGACGCCCGGGGCGGAACGGTGCTTCCGTCGTGGTGCGACCCACATACGCATATAGTCTACGCTGGCAGCCGCGAAGGTGAGTTTGTTGATAAAATCATGGGGCTCAGCTACGCCGAGATAGCCCGTCGTGGCGGTGGCATACTCAATTCTTCCGACTTGCTCCATACCCTCAGCGAGGACGAACTTTACCGCCAAGCCATGCACAGGGCGGAAGAGATAATGCGAAAGGGCACGGGGTGCGTGGAGATAAAGAGCGGTTACGGCCTCAATACGGCTGACGAGCTGAAGATGTTGCGCGTAATACGCAGGATTAAAGAGAGTGTTCCGATGCATGTCGTATCGACATTCCTCGGCGCGCATGCCGTCGGCCGTCAGTACGGGCACGATGAATATGTCAATCTCATAATCAATGAGATGTTGCCCGAAGTCGGCCGTGAGCATTTGGCTGATTATGTAGACGTGTTCTGCGATGAAGGTTTCTTCACGCCAGAAGATACCGACCGCATACTTGACGCCGCCGCGAAATGGGGCATGAAGCCTAAAATACATGTTGACGAGCTTGCCGCTACGGGCGGGCTTCCTGTTGCCGTGCGTCACGGTGCGTTGTCGGTTGACCATTTGGAGAATATGCCCGAGAGCGAGTTTGACATCCTCCGCGACAGCGTAACGATGCCGACAGTCCTGCCCGGAACGTCGTTTTTCCTCAACATGCCATACGCCCCGGCGCGCAAAATGCTCGACGCCGGGCTTGGCGTAGCCGTCGCGAGCGACTACAATCCAGGCTCAACACCATCCGGAGACATGAAGTTTGTCGTGTCGTTGGCTTGCATCAAGATGCGCCTTCTGCCGCAAGAAGCCATCAATGCCGCCACGCTCAACTCAGCTTACGCCATGGGGTTGAGCGGCGAATACGGCTCAATCACCGTGGGCAAGGCCGCCAACTTCTTCATTACCGAGCCTATACCTTCGGTTGACTACATACCTTACGCCTACACGTCGCCTATAATAAGCAAGGTGTTCTTAAACGGAAAAGAAGCGTAACAAATGAAGAGCTGAGAGCCAAGAGTGAAAATTCGTATAGCAGTTTTTATCGTGATGACATGTCGAATTTTCACTCTTGGCTCTCAGCTTTTTTATATTGTCGTTTGAATTGTGCCGGCATTTGTTGCAGAGGTCTCGGTTTGTCGTCATGTTGCTTGTGTAGTTGTATAAGTGCTTGACAATCAAGGTTTTGCAAAACACCGCATTTTGCAGGGCGGAACATGCTCTTTTGGCGTGCTGTTGGTGGCCTTTTGGTGTGCGAAAGGTCGTCAGTCACACTTGCGGATGTCACTTTTATGCATAATAATTTCACAGGACGAGATTTTTGTTGTACTTTTGCCGCAGCTAAATTCATGACTTATATTCACGGCGATGGCCGTGCAGTGTTTCCAGGAAAGTTAATGATATGAACATAATCAAGGTTTTGGCGGTAGCCGTGCTGCCGTTGCTTGCCGTAACGGCTGATGGCAAGGGCGACTCGCTGCGCTACGAGGTGGAGCTGTCGGCTAACGCTTCCACTGGTACGTATGCCCCTTTGTGGTTCACGGCCAACCGTTACGGCCTCTCGTCAGAGAGGCCTAACAGCGGCTACCTGCGCGCGGGGGCGCAGTATGACACGCGCTTCGGCCACGGCTGGAGCTTGCGCGCCGGGCTTGACTTGGCCGGCGCGGTTGACCATTCTGCTCCTTTCATAGTGCATCAGGCATATGCCGACCTGTCGTGGCGTGTGCTTACGTTGAGTGTCGGCGCAAAAGAGCGTGGGGCTTTCCCCTTGGACAAGGACATGCGCCTGTCAAGCGGGGCGATGGTCGAGGGGCCTAACGCAGGCCCCATTCCGCAGGTGCGCCTTGAGATGAAGCGGTATTGGGACGTGCCGCTGACAAAGGGCTGGCTCGGCGTGAAGGGGCACATCGGCTATGGAATGCTGACCGACGGACGTTGGCGCAAGGACTTTGTGGCGGTCGGGCAAAGGTATTCAAAGAACGTGGTTTACCACACCAAGTCGCTGATGCTGCGCGTGGGCAATTCTGACGTGTTCCCGTTGACAATGGAAATCGGCATGCTTGAGGCGGCACAGTTTGGCGGCAGCCTATGGGAAAAGCAGGCCGACGGTTCGGTGAAATGCGTGGCTAATATGCCCAACGGCGTAAAAGATTTTTTCAAGGCGTTGCTCCCCAGGCAGGAAAGCACGCTTGAGAACATCGACGGCAACCACACTGGCAGTTGGAACTTCGCCCTGAACTATGAGGCCAAGACATGGGGCGCGCGCCTGTATTACGAGCATTACTTTGACGACCACTCGCAGCTTACATGGCAGTATGGCCGCTGGAAAGACGGGCAAATCGGCGTTGAGGTGACGTTGCCCGCCAATCCGTTTGTCACGAAAGTGCTTTGGGAGGGCATGAACACAACCGACCAGACGGGCCCTATACTGTATGACGGCGTAGGCGGCTCGTTCACTGACTTGCAGATGAGCGGGCGCGACAATTATTACGAGCATCTGACATATCCATGGACGCATTGGGGGCAGAACATAGGCATGCCCTTTGTGCCCGGCCCCGCGTATGGAGGCGACGGCAAGCTGGTGTTTACGAGCAACCGTGTGAAGACCCACCACATAGGCATTGGCGGCGACCCGTCAAGCGAGTTCGCTTACCGCATGTTGTTGTCGTTCGCCCGCCATTGGGGCACTTACAGTGTACCTTTTGACAAGGTGTGCCACCAGAACAGCATGTTGTTTGAACTTACATATAAGCCGAAGCGGCTTGGCGGATGGCGGTTTGTGCTGGGATGCGGCGTTGACAGCGGCGATTATCTCGGCGACAGTTTCGGCGGAATGTTGACAATAAGCAAAAGCGGAATATTATGGGCAAGATGATAAAGGCGGCCTTCATGGCCGTTTTCACGGTGATTGTGTGTTGCGGGTGTGAATGGAAAGACCCCATCGACGAGGACATAGAGGGCTTTTGGCGGCTTGAACGTTTCGAGACGCGCGCCGACGGCCAAATACACGAGTGCGAACGCATATATTACAGCATAACGCGCATGGTGGTGGAGGTGGCCGAGAAACAGGGGCCTGGCGGCTACGGCTCGTTCATAGGCCGCTTTGAGTACAAGGACGGGCGCAAGAGGGTTGTTATGAGCGACTTCAAGCAGCGTGCCGCAACGAGCGACAACGGCGTTGACGCCACGCCCGCCGACATGCTGCCGTTCGGCATGGACGCCGCGACGACCGAGTTTGAAGTGGTGGTGGCCGACGGCGACAACCTCGTGTTGCGTTCCGGTTACGCCACGCTTCAGTTGACGAGGTTCTGATGCGGTTGTGTTAAGTCGCGTTGGTCTTGTCCTGATTTTGGTCGTTGCGCATGCAAGTCTGCCGCAGGAGCAGCCTTGCGGGGCTGTCATTGTGCAGTTGGAAAGGTAACGGTTGTCTGTCTTACGGGCACGTGGGGCATACATGTAGAATATGAATTAATCGTTTCTTTCTCATGTTTTTATTTTGCTTTTTTCTCAACTTGCACTATCTTTGCATTCAAAATCAAACGGCAAATGAGTCGCATTTATCCAATATTATACTTCATCGGGCGCAAGAAATACCTGATAGTCTCGGTGTTGGGAGTCGTAATCATCGGTTTTGTAGGTGAGAACAGCATCTTGAAGCATGTGCAGAACCGTATGCTCGTGCGTGAGATGCAAGCCGAGATTGACGCTTACAACATGCAGTATGAGCAGGACGAACACACGCTGAAAGAGCTTCAACGCAACCCGAAGGCCATAACGAAGATTGCGCGTGAACGATATTTTATGAAGGCTGAAGACGAAGACATATTCGTGTTGAGCGATGACAGGAAAACAGAAACAAGTGGAAATGAAACAACTGAGTAAATTACAGACAATCATATTTCTTGCCGGGGCGGTGCTGATGGTGGTCGGTGCTGGGCTTAACATGGCCGGCAATCTTAATGACAGTCCGTCGGCTTTCGCTGTAGGGGCCGTGGTATTTGCAGTCGGTGCGGTGGCTTTCGCCTCAATGCAGTTGCGGCAGACGTACGAAGGACGCAACTTCACGTTGCGCCGTTTGCGCAGAATCCTGTCCGTGGGCGACGTGTTTTTCATCCTTTCGGCTGTGCTTATGCTTGAAGACGCGTTCCATTTCCTGTTGCCGCTGTTCCAGCCATACGGCCTGAACGGATATAACAATTATGTGATATACGTGCAAAACAATTGGGTGGTGTTGTTGCTTGCGGCGGCGATAATCGAGATTTACGCAACTCACCGCATATCGCATGAGTTGAAGAAAGAAGAGGACAAAAGTGGGCAATAGCTTGAACGGTTTGCCCGCTTTCGTTTTGTCTACTTCCAATTTGTAGCTTGCCGATTGAAAAATATTCCCTCAAAAAACTATAAAAGGCGGCGCATTTGTTTTAAATTGCATAAATTTTTTTCCGTACATCGATAATAGGTTGTACATTTGTGCCAGTTTATAAGACATGTTTATGATAAGACTTTTTTACGCATTGTTTGCCTTATTGGCACTTACTTCATGTGCGGACACGTATAACATACAAGGCACTTCAAGCGTGCCAACGCTTGACGGACGCATGCTTTTCCTCAGGGCGTATGACAATTCGGACTTGAAAGCCATAGACTCGTGCGACATTGTGCATGGCGAATTCAACTTTTGCGGGACTTTGGACTCCGCGAAGATGGCCTTGCTGTTCATGGACGACGAGGTGATAATGCCGATAGTGCTTGAAAGCGGGAATATAGTCATAAACATAGACAATACCCAACAAAAGGTCAGCGGCACTCCGTTGAACGAGAAATTGTTTGGTTTCTTGGAGAAATACAAGCAGTTGGAAAACGAGTATAACGAACTTGGGCACTTGCAGAGCCAAGCCATAATGGACGGGAAGGACCTCAACGCCGTCAATATGCATCTGGCAGAAAAGGCCGGGCAGATAAGCCAACGGGAGGATAAGCTGGTAACTTCGTTCATTGTTGACAACTTTGACAATGTTCTTGGCCCTGGGGTTTTCTTCATGATAACCGTCAACCATCGTTACCCGGAGCTTTCCCCGTGGGTGGAAGACATCATGAGCAAGGCTACGGATAAGTTCAAAAGCGACCCGTATGTAAGCGATTATTATCAAAAAGCACAACAAAACGAGGCCATAATGAATGGTACGGCAACTCCTGGAAGTGTGAGCGCACCGTCGTCTGACGTGCCAACGCCTAACGAATTGGCTGCACCAGGCGTGTTAGGCGGTGACACCATAGCCGACAATGGCGGCAATGCCGACTGAAACCTGCTTTGAAAGAAAAGCTTTCCTTATATGAGATTACTTGTAAAACACGCCACAATCGTAAACGAGGGTAGGGCGTTTGAAGGTTCGATTGCCGTTGACGGCGATTGTATAGAAGATATTTTGCAAGGCGATGACACACCTCGCGGGCATTTCGATACCGTTGTCGATGCCACGGGGTGTTTTGTTTTGCCTGGTGTTATAGATGACCATGTACATTTCCGCGAGCCGGGCATGACAGCGAAAGCCGACATTGAGAGTGAAAGCAGGGCTGCGGCTTACGGTGGGGTTACGTCGTTTTTCGATATGCCTAACACCGTTCCTCAGACTACTTCACTTGAAGCGTTGGATGAAAAGTTCGCCCTTGCCGCGCGTGAAAGTCATGTGAATTATTCTTTTTTCTTTGGTGCGACAAACACGAACGCCGACCTTTTCACGCAGTTGGATGTCCACCGCATACCTGGCATAAAGCTGTTCATGGGGTCGTCAACGGGCAACATGCTTGTTGACCGTGCCGAAGCGTTGGAAAAAATCTTTTCGACAGCACCTGTTCCGGTGATGGCTCATTGCGAGGATACGGGCATAATAAATGACAATATGCGCAAGGCCAAGGCAGAATATGGCGACGACCCGGCCGTTGAACATCATCCGGAAATTCGTAGCGAAGAGGCGTGTTGCCGTTCGACAGAGTTGGCTGTGAGGCTTGCGAGGCGGCATGATGCGCGTTTGCATGTCGCCCATGTCACTACGGCTCGTGAGCTTTCGTTGTTTGGCCCATGGACAGATGCCATGCCGAAGATAACCGCCGAGGCTGTCATAGCCCATCTTCTTTTCACAGATGAAGACTATATTCGCCTTGGGGCGCGTATCAAATGCAACCCAGCGGTGAAGTCTGAAGCTGACCGTGAGGCGTTGCGCCGTGCCTTGACTGACGGCAGGATAGCCGTTGTCGGGACAGACCATGCGCCGCATCTGTTGGCTGAGAAGCAGGGCGGATGTTGTCGTGCGGCGTCAGGAATGCCAATGGTGCAGTTCTCACTTGTCGCTATGCTTGGGCTTGTTGACGATGGTTTGTTGACCATAGAGCGTGTAGTCGAGCTTATGTGCCACCAGCCGGCTATGCTGTTCGATGTAAATTGGCGTGGGTTTATCCGTAAAGGATACAAGGCTGACTTGGTGATTGTGCGTCCAAACGACCCTTGGACAGTGACGGCAGACTGCATACAGAGCAAGTGCGGATGGTCGCCGCTTGAAGGACGGACGTTCAATTGGCGCGTTGTGCATACTTTCTGTAACGGTCGTCATGTGTTTGACAATGGCCGCTTTGACGCTTCTTGCCGTGGCGAGGAAATCCGTTTTAGATGATGGATTGGGTGAAATGCTGATAATGTGGAGAGAAAGGAACACATATTTTAGCATCTACTTTAAGTCTTATTATATCAAGTTCCGATAACAACAAAGACAAATGATAGCACGTATTTTCATATATTTGATTTTGCTCATTACTCTTCCGGACCTTTATCTCGACCGCCGCTTTCTCCGTAAACGCACCCGTTACCTTTGGTGGCAGCGTGTGTTGTGGTGGATTCCGGGGGCGTTCATGTTCGTCTATACCATCATTCTTGCCACGACACGTAACTTCGCGCCTGACGACTTGTTGGTGTTGCACGTGTATTTGCTGCTTCTCGGCGTGGTGATAATACCGAAATTCCTGTTCGCATTGTGTTCATTTTTAGGTTGGGCGCATTGCCGTTACCACCATACGCGCAACAACTGGGGCAACCTTGTGGGGCTTGTTCTTGGCCTTGCCTTCATAATTGGCGTGGTGTATGGCGGTACATTGGGCTTTAACAAGTTTGAAGTCAAGCATGTGGATTATTATTCCGCCGACCTGCCAGAGGCTTTCGACGGTTACAGGATTGTGCATTTCACTGACGCGCATGTGGGTACATACGGTGCTGAGTATGCCGACTTGCTTGGCCGTGTGGTTGACAGCATCAATGCCCAGAAGGCAGACATGGTGGCATTTACAGGCGACTTGCAGAACATGGAGCCGAAAGAACTGTATCAGTTCATGGGAAAGCTTGGCAGCATAAGGGCTAAAGACGGGGTGTTTTCTGTTCTTGGCAATCATGATTATTCAGAGTATGTAGAAGAAAGTCCGGCTGTAAAAGTTGCCAATGAACGTGAGTTGGTAAGTCTCGAGCGTCAAATGGGATGGGATTTGCTGCTCAATGAGAACCGTGTTATACGGCGCGGGGCGGACTCCATAGTGGTCGCCGGAATGGAAAACGACGGTCGTCCGCCCCATCCGCAGAAAGGTAACATTGGCAAGACGCTTACGGGAGTAGGCAATGGAGCATTCGTTTTGATGCTTCAGCATGACCCTTCTTCATGGCGGCGCACCATCCTTCCTGGTTGCAAGGCGCAGCTTACGCTCAGCGGACACACGCATGCGGGGCAGATGAAAGTGTTCGGATGGTCGCCAGCGGCGTTTTCTTATACGGAATGGGACGGCATGTATCATGAAGGCGCGCGCGCCATCAACGTGTCAGCCGGCATGGGCGGATTCATTCCTTTCAGGCTTGGGGCGAACAATGAGATTGTCGTAATAACTTTGCACCGTAAAAAATAGGCGGATTGCAGCATAAAAACAGACGGGGAGAGTTGCGGTGGTTGGAGTAAATAAACCAATAACGCAACTCTCCCCGTCTGCTTTTATGCTGACTGTTTATCTATTGATATTCAGGCGCAAGCTTTGAATGTATTGCCTTGTAGCTTTCTTCCATCAATCTGTTCACGTTGTCCGCGCCTTGTGACTGCGGGTAGATTGGCGCGTGTATGGTAAGCGTGAGCTTGCGCCTGTGTACCCAATACCATTTGCTTGTGCGCGGCATGACATCGAACGACCCGTTGATGGTCAGCGGCACCACGGGCAATTGCAGCTCGTCGGCCAGTACATACGCGCCACGCTTGAACTTGCCCATGCGGCCGGTGTATGTGCGTGAGCCTTCGGGAAACACGACAACGCTCATGCCGTTCCTCAAGGTGCGGCGCGCCTGGTCGTAAGTGGCTTTCATCACACCAGGGTTGCGGCGGTCAACGAATATGTGGTGGGACTTCTCGCAGGCGTATCCCACGAATGGGATTTTGCGCAGTTCGCGCTTCATCATCCACTTGAAGTTGCGGTGCAGGTGACCGAAGATGAGGAATATGTCAAACGCGCCTTGGTGGTTGGCCACGAACACGTATGACTCACCATGCTTCAGGTTCTCGCGCCCAATGACTTTTACTGGCAAGAACAGCACTTTCAGAACCCACGTTGACCATATCACGGGTGGATAATAGCCCCAGAAGTGCCCGTTGCCGAGGATGCATCCCACGCTTGTTGTTATTGCCGTGAGCAGCGTAAGCACAAGGATTATCGGCAGGGCGATGACGATTTGGTAAAGACGGTAAATATAATTCATAATTGACAATTCATAATTCATGATTCAGGCATACACCTCTGACCCATCCACAAAAAGCGATTTATTATATAAGGTGCGGATTTCCAACATGGCGACGAGTTGAGTTTGCAGTATCTTACATTATCCATTATTCACAATCACGGCATTCATGACTGGCACTTTAGGCCTTAATGGCACACGCGCCGATTATGAATCTTGAATTGTGAATTACGGATTAATACGTGGGTACTTCCTTGTCCATCCGTCCCAACGCAGGCGCATTACGCCGAAAAAGGCTTCGCCGAAGATGCCGCCGCTCATTTTCGACACTCCTTCGCGGCGGTTTACGAAAATCACCGGCACTTCCTTTATCTTGAAGCCAATCTTGTAAGCCGTGTACTTCATCTCGATTTGGAAGCCGTAACCCTTGAAACGGATTTTGTCAAGCTCGATGGTCTCAAGCACGCGGCGGCGGTAACACTTGAAGCCTGCCGTGGTGTCATGCACTTTGAACCCTGTTACGAACCTCACGTACTGCGATGCGAAATAACTCATCAGCACACGCCCTATGGGCCAGTTGACAACGTTCACGCCGCTTACGTAGCGTGAGCCTATGGCCAAGTCGTACCCCTCGTCGTGGCATGCGGCGTATAGGCGTGGCAGGTCGTTGGGGTCGTGGCTGAAGTCGGCGTCCATTTCGAATATGTATTCATATTCATGTTCCAATGACCATTTGAACCCTGTTATGTAGGCTGTGCCCAACCCCAGCTTGCCGCTGCGCTCGATGATGAACAGGCGGTCGCCAAACTCTTTGTCCATGAGGTCATGCACTATGGCTGCGGTGCCGTCGGGCGAACCGTCGTCAATCACGAGGATGTGGAAGCACTTTTCCAACGAGAACACCGCGCGTATGATTTTCTCGATGTTTTCTTTCTCGTTGTAAGTGGGGATTATTACAATGCTGTCGCTTTTGTTCATTTCTGCCGTATATGTTGACATGATATAGTTATCTGCAAAATTAATGCTTTTATGTCAAAACGCGGCAGGTTGAGGCTATAATTTTATTCGCCCGTGCTGTTTTTTGCCGTTATCCGGCCGTAAGGCTGCGTGTTTGCATTGGTTCTGAAGGCGTCATGCGGAGCGGCTGAAAGCCCCTGATTTCTGCTGCCATATAGGTGGTCGTCATTTCAGCCATATGTCGCCCGTGCCCGAGACATGGCTAAATGCGATGCAAAAGGGCGTCTTTCATCGTGCGAAAGACGCCCTTTTGCGAAGTAAAACATGGCCTGTCGCAAACCCGCTGGCTGTCAATGGGTTGCAGATGCCTGGCATGACGGTTTACAACTTGTCTTTTATGCCGTTGCCAGGGAAGTGCATTCCGGCTGTTATGAGCTTGTTCTCCCGTGCGTAGTCAACGTATTTTTTCCTCGATTCTATGGCCTGCTCCGGGTTCATGTCAAAGCTTGGGCAGATGCCGAAATCCTGTATTTGCAGGTCGAAGCCATGCATCAGGTCGCCGACTACGAGCAGCCGCCCCATCTGGTACACCGTATGGCCGGGCGTGTGGCCCGGTGCGGCCATGGGCTTGATGCCGAGCGGCAGCGTGTCGGAATAGCTGAAGCGGTGCAGCCTGTCGCCGTAGGCCGCCATGGCGTCCATCGCCATTTTGGCGTTTTGGTTGCTCATTTTCAGCCATGCGGCGTATTCCTGTTCGGGAACATACACCTCTGCGCGTGTGAATACAGGCTTGCCCCCTTCCGTCATGCCGCCGATATGGTCGCCGTGGAAGTGGGTGATTACGAGCAAGTCAATGTCTTCAGGCGAGACGCCGATGTCGTCAAGGCGTTTCAGCAGCATGCCTCCGCGCTCCGTTCCGTTTCCAGTGTCGAACAACACCTTCTTGCCCTGAGTCTCAACGAGGTAGCAACTGATTGACGACGACACCGAGCCATCGGGCGAAAGACGCTCAACCTTGGCAGAATCAGTCTTGCCATAGAACAGCGAGTTGGGCATTCGCTTGTCGCCTTCGTCGTCCCTGATTGTCGTCAATGTAAGGGTGTCGATTTTCATTACGGTCACACCGTCTGTCGTGTGTTCCGCCTCCTGTTGCGCGTTTGTCTTGGTGTTTCCGCATGATACGGCCATCAGTACGGCGGCGGAAGCGGTGATGATTTTTGTTGTTTTCGATTTTTTCATAGTCGTAAAGTTGTCGGTTTGTAAGTGTTTGCGCAAATTTAGTGATAAAAACGGTAAGCTCAAAGCTTTCAGGCGGTAATTAGCCGTATTCCGGTTGGCCGGCGATGAAATTTAAAAACCGTTTCTCAGGCTTTTGTTTTGCATTGCCGTTGAATAGCATTAACTTTGCAGCCGGTTAACAATGGATATACAAGGAGTATTGGATTTATACGCCAATTCGCCGCAGTCGGCGGCGTTGGCGAAGATGCTTGGTGACAAGTCGGTAGACACTGCGTATATAGGTGGGGCGTCGGCGTCGGCCGTGCCCGTGCTGTTCGCTTCGGTGGCGCGAAGCGTGGGGCGGCTGTGCCTGTTCGTGTTGGATGACGCCGAAGAGGCTGGTTATTTCTATCATGACCTCACCCAGATGTTGGGCAACCGCGATGTGTTGTTCTTTCCATCGTCTTACCGCCGCCAGGTGAAATACGGCCAGCGTGACTCTGCCAACGAGATACTGCGCACCGAAGTGCTTGGAAGACTGCTGGCTGCCTCCTCAAGCTCCACCTTGGGGGAAGCTGGCGGGGCTTTGTATGTCGTCACTTGCCCAGAGGCGTTGAGCGAACTTGTGGTGTCGCGCCGTAAGTTGGACGAGCGCACGGTGATACTTGACGCCGGCAGCATGCATGACATTGTGCGCTTGGGCCGCCAGTTGCGTGAGCTGGGTTTCTCAGAGGTGGATTATGTATACGAGCCAGGCCAGTTTGCAGTGCGCGGCAGCATCCTTGACGTGTTTTCGTTCAGCAGCGAATATCCTTTCCGCATTGACTTTTTCGGTGACGAGATTGACTCAATCCGCACGTTTGAGGTGCAGAGCCAGCTTTCGCGTGACAAGCGCGAGCGTGTTGAGATTGTGCCAGAGGTGGCCACATTGGTTGACGAGAAAGTGCCGTTACTGCGCTTCTTGCCTGAAAACACGGTGTTGGTGATGAAGGACTTCGTGTTCTGTCGTGACAAGATAGACCAGATTTATCGTGACGGCTTCTCGTCGCAAGCGGTGAAAGACCGCCTTGAAGGCCTTACCGAAATGGAACAACAGGCGGCTATGAAGGAGCTGAAGGCTGCCAACTCGCTTGTCTCAGGCGCGCAGTTCGCCGCTGACGCTCTCAAGTTTAGCCGTGTGGAGTTCGGCGTGAAGCCGTCGGCCACGCCTTCGGCTACGTTGAATTTGGACATAATTCCGCAACCTTTGTTCCACAAGAACTTCGATTTGCTGGCCCGCGCCCTTGAGGATTATATGCTGAAAGGATACAAGATATACATCCTTGCGGACAGCAAGAAGCAGCAGGAAAGGTTGAAGGACATATTTGAAAGCAGGGAAGCGTCGCCCGACTCCTTGCATGTGGCGGCACAAGTAGCCTTCACTCCCGTTGACAAAACGCTGCATGGCGGCTTCGCCGACAACTCAATGAAGGCTTGTTTCTTCACTGACCATCAGATATTTGACCGTTTTCACAAGTACAGTCTGCGGTCTGACGCCGCACGTTCGGGCAAGATGGCTCTTACGATGAAGGAACTTCAGGAGATGGAAGTGGGCGATTACATAGTGCATGTTGACTTCGGCATCGGCCGCTTCGCTGGCCTCGTGCGCGTTCCTTCGGGCAACAGCTACCAGGAAGTCATCCGCATCATCTACCAGAACAACGACAAGGTGGATGTCAGCATACATTCGCTCTACAAAATATCGAAGTACAAACGGCGTGACAGCGAAACCCCGCCGCGCCTCAGTACGCTTGGCACAGGGGCATGGGACCGCCTGAAAGAGCGCACGAAAAAGAAAATCAAGGACATTGCCCGCGACCTGATAAAGCTATATGCGGCGCGCCGGCATGAGAAGGGCTTTGCCTTCTCGGCGGACAACTTCATGCAACATGAACTTGAGGCGAGCTTCATGTATGAGGACACTCCCGACCAACTGAAAGCCACCAACGACGTGAAGGCCGACATGGAAAGTCCTCGTCCGATGGACAGGCTCGTCTGCGGCGACGTTGGTTTCGGCAAGACGGAGGTCGCCATGCGAGCGGCTTTCAAGGCTGCGTGCGACTCCAAGCAGGTGGCCGTGCTTGTCCCGACAACAGTCTTGGCGTATCAGCATTACCAGACGTTCGCCAAGCGGTTGAAGAATTTTCCCGTTCGTGTTGACTATCTGTCGCGGGCGCGCAGCGCGAAGAAAACCCGTGAAGTGCTGGCTGACCTTGAAGCGGGCAAGATAGACATAATAGTAGGCACGCACAAGCTTATAGGCAAGAGCGTGAAATTCAAGGATTTGGGTCTTCTCATTATAGACGAAGAACAGAAGTTCGGCGTTGCCACGAAAGAGAAACTGCGCAAGATGAAGACCAATGTTGACACTCTTACGATGTCAGCGACGCCCATTCCGCGCACGCTTCAGTTTTCTTTGATGGGCGCAAGGGATATGAGCATCATCCAGACGCCGCCCCCCAACCGCTATCCGATAAGCACCGAGGTGCATACTTTTGACAAAGAGGTGATTGCTGACGCGATAAACTTCGAGATGAGCAGGAACGGACAGGTGTTCTTCGTCAACGACAGGATAAGCAACTTGCCCGAGATTGCGGGGCTGATACGCAAGTATGTGCCTGACGCCCGTGTCGCAATAGGGCACGGACAGATGAAACCCGAGGAGCTGGAGAAGATACTCATGGGCTTCATTAATTATGACTATGACGTGCTGTTGTCAACAACCATCGTGGAGAACGGCATCGACATAAGCAACGCCAACACCATAATAATAAATGACGCGCACCGTTTCGGCCTGTCGGACCTTCACCAGATGCGTGGCCGAGTGGGGCGTGGCAACCGCAAGGCGTTCTGCTATCTGCTTGCTCCTCCCAAGTCGGTGCTTACCCAGGAGGCGCGCCGCAGGCTTGAGGCGTTGGAGACTTTCTCTGAGCTTGGCAGCGGCTTCAACCTCTCGATGCAAGACCTCGACATCCGTGGGGCGGGCAACCTGCTCGGCGCGGAGCAGAGCGGCTTCATGGAAGACCTTGGTTATGAGACTTACCAGAAAATCTTAAACCAGGCTGTAACCGAACTGAAGAATGACGAGTTCAGCGAAATCTATGAGGAAGACATGGCTGGCGGGCGTGAAATCACGGGTGACGAGTTCGTTGAAGACTGCGCAATCGAGAGCGATTTGGAGATGTACCTGCCCGACCAATACGTACCGAGCAGCAGTGAGAGGATGCTGCTGTACCGTGAGCTTGACAACATAAAAGACGACGCCGGGTTGCAGAAGTACCGCTCGGAACTGGAAGACCGCTTTGGCGCAGTGCCGCGTGAAGGCCTTGAGTTGATGCAGGTTGTTCCGCTGCGCCGCCTCGGCAGGAGCTTGGGTTGCGAGAAAATCATGCTGAGGCAGGGACAGATGCGCATGCAGTTTGTCAGCAATCCTATGAGCGCGTATTACAAAAGCAAGGCTTTCGACAGTGTCCTTAACTACATAGGGCGCAACCCTCGCCGGTGCAACTTGAAAGAAGTGGCGGGCAAGAGGATGATGATTGTGTCCGCCGTGCCCTCTGTCGAAGAGGCCGTTAATGTGCTTAGGGAGATTTGTTAACGGCAAAGCACCCATCCCGAAAGGGGTGGGTGCTTTGCCGTTTTGTATTGATGCTTATTCTTTCCGCCCGATTTTTCTTACTAATTTGGGCTTTTCGCCGTTGTCTGAGCGTGTTCCGTAGTTGTAATATCCGGGATAATAGTTGTCATACCAGTAGTCCCAGCCCCATTCAAAGTCGTTCCAGTTAGGTGCGGATGTCTTTGTCATGCGGAACTGTATGTAGTCGCCCCATTCGCTTTCAAGCCATCCCGAGAAGTAATAGTCAGACAAATTGTAGTCGTAAATGTAGTAATACGTGTCGTCCTCTATTGAATAGATGTTTATCCTGTTGTTTGTCACAGTCCACGTTATGTGGCTGGCGTAGTATCCCCAAGGCGCGTTACGGTAATAGTCAATCCAGTAACCTGAGCCTGAAGCGTACTCGTAAGGGTCGCGGTCGAAGGCTATTTCCGTTTCGTAAGCGTAGTAAACGTTGCCATAATAGTCCTCAACCCTGACCTGCATGTCACCTTCCCATACGCCCCAAAGGGTGTCGGCTATGTAGTCGTCATCGTCACAACTGACAAGCGTGAACGACATTACGGCCATTGCGATTACGGCCATTAAAGATGTATTTTTTTTCATAATAAGTGATGTTTTGTTAATATTCATGCTGCAAAAATAATGCATTCGTCGTGTTTTTGCAAGTGAATGTCCATATTCTTGATGGGGATTTCCCTATTTCCGCGTTCGTTTGTCCCTTTTGCCGGTGGTTGGCAGTTTGTGAAATGCGGCAAACGGCGGTGCGGAAGGCCGTGTTTTGGCGTGCAATAGGCCATGTTTTGCGACGCAAAAGATGGCATATCGCAAACTGCTTGATTGTCAAGCGGTTGCCGACGGAGTTTTTCCGCATTAATTGGTTAATATGTAAGGCCTGGCAAGGGTGCGGCGTGAAAGCATTTGACGAGTGTTTTTATTGTTCTGATAAGTCCGGTCCGCTTTGGTATGAAACCAGCCTCGCATTGTAAGTGAAAATAAAAGTTCGTTTCATCCATTTTTATTTTGCGTTTAACCCGATTTGCACTATCTTTGCAGAAACATAGTATTGTAAATTGAAAAGTCATTAAAAATAGTAAAAATGAAAACAGTTTATGATTTCTCTGTCAAGGACAGGAAAGGCAAGGACGTTTCGCTGAAAGAGTATGCAAACGAAGTTATGCTGATAGTCAACACCGCTACGAAGTGCGGTTTTACGCCTCAATATGAGGAACTTGAGAAGCTCTATGAGAGACATCATGCTGACGGATTCACTATATTGGACTTCCCCTGCAACCAGTTCGGCCAGCAGGCACCAGGCACAGACGAGTCAATACATGAGTTCTGCAAGCTGACTTATGGCACGGAGTTCCCCCGTTTCAAGAAAATCAAGGTGAACGGCGAAGACGCTGACCCGTTGTACAAGTTCCTGACAAGCCAGAAAGGCTTCGCAGGATGGGACGAGAGCCACCCGCTGACACACATCCTCGACCAGATGCTGTCAAAGGAAGACCCCGACTACAAGAGCAAGGCTGACATCAAGTGGAACTTCACCAAGTTCTTGGTTGACAAGAAAGGCGTGGTTGTGGCGCGTTTCGAACCGACAGAGAAGATTGAGAACATCGAGAAACAGATTGTGGAACTTTTAAACAAATAAGGATTATTGATTGGAAATCAAGAAGATACGCCTTGCTGTCTTGCAGTTTACGAAGGCATGTTTTCTTGATTTTCAGTCTAATGTCTTAATTCTAAAACTATGTCACAAACAGAGAGAGTGCGCTGCCTCATTGTCGGCAGCGGTCCCGCCGGATACACGGCGGCGATATATGCGTCACGCGCCAACCTCAATCCTGTGGTTTATTGCGGATTGTTGACTGGCGGACAGTTGACCCAGACAACGGTTGTTGAGAACTTTCCAGGCTATCCCGAAGGCGTTGACGGCAATCAGATGATGCTTGATTTCCGCGCGCAGGCCGAGCGTTTCGGCGCGGACTTGCGTGACGGTGTTGTCGTGAAGGCCGACTTGAGCAAGGCTCCTTATGCGCTGACCATAGACGACGGCCACGTGGTTGAGGCCGACACGGTTATAATCGCCACGGGTGCGTCAGCTAAATACCTCGGTCTTGCAGACGAGGAGAAGTACAAGGGCGAGGGCGTTTCGGCTTGCGCTACGTGTGACGGGTTCTTCTATCGCAAGAAGACTGTTGCCGTTGTAGGCGGCGGCGACACGGCTTGCGAGGAGGCTTTGTACCTTGCCGGACTGGCCAAGAAGGTGTACATGATTGTCCGCAAGCCGTTCCTGCGTGCGTCAGAAGTAATGCAGAAGCGTGTGAAAGACGCTGAGAATATAGAAGTGTTGTTCGAACATAACACGTTGGGGCTTTACGGAGAGAACGGCGTCGAGGGTGCGCACGTGGTTAAGCGCAAGGGAGAACCTGACGAGCAGGAGTATGATTTGCCAATCGACGGCTTCTTCCTCGCCATCGGTCACAAGCCAAACAGCGATGTGTTCAAGGAGTGGCTTGATACTGACGAGGTGGGATACATCATCACCGAAGGCAACACGCCAAAGACGAAAGTGCCCGGAGTGTTCGCCGCCGGCGACGTTGCCGACCCGCATTACCGCCAGGCCATCACTGCTGCGGCCAGCGGATGCCGCGCTGCCATCGAGGCCGACAGGTACTTGAGAGAGCAAGGCATCATTTGAAAGGGAAAAAGGTAAAACTGTAAAAAGGTAAAACTGCATTATACGGTGAATGTTCCACCATGGCAGTTTTACCTTTTTACTGTTTTGCCTTTTTGCCTTTAATCAACAGTCCTGCGAACGTCAACGCGCCGTTTAGCATCAAGAGTTCGTATCCGAAACGGTAACTTGTGTAATGGGATGTTGCGTAATCGAGCGCAAGGCATATAAAAGGAGACGCCACGGCGATATAAGGCACGGCGCGGTCGTCGGTCTTCCGTTTTGTGAGAAGGCCGAAGGCGAACAGCCCGAGGAGAGGGCCGTAAGTATAGGAGCAGAGTATGTAAACCGCGTCAATCACGCTTGTGGAGTTGATGTAGCGGAAAGCTATTATGAAAAATATGAAGATTAGCGTAATGAAAAAGTGTGTTTGGCGGCGCAGGTGTTCGTCTTCAGGCCGCTCGCGGATGTCAACGCAGTAAGTAGTTGTCAACGCCGTGAGCGACGAATCGACCGTACTGGCCGATGCGGCGACAATGCCAATGATGAAAAGCACTGTTACCACGCCGCCCAAACGCCCCGTGGCGGCGAACATGGGCAGCAGTTCGTCGGGGTTGGAAGGCAGGGGCATACCCTCTTTTTGCGCCAACATTATGAGCAATACGCCAAGCGACAGGAACAGGAGGTTGACCGGCACGAAGGCGAAGCCATACGAGCATACATCCTTTTGGGCTTCGCGCAGCGTTTTGCAGGTAAGGTTTTTCTGCATCATGTTTTGGTTGAGGCCTGTCATTACGATGACGATGAATGCGCCGCTTGTGAATTGTTTCCAGAAGTTTTGCGGCGACATCCAGTCGCTGAAGTCAAAAACGCGGCTGTAATCGCTGGCCGCAATGGCCTTGGCGGCATCTGCCAAGCCCATGTCGAGTTCTCCGGCAACTTTTATTATGATTAGAATCAAGGCTCCGAGCATGCACAACGTCTGGAAAGAGTCTGTCCATACGAGCGTCTTTATGCCGCCTTTGTGGGTGTAAAGCCAGATGAGGAGCATCAGCGCGGGCACGGTGACGAAGAACGGTACGCCGTAAGCGTCGAGCAGAAAGCGTTGTAGAATGATGCAGACTATGTAGAACTTGACAGCCGCTCCGGTAAGGTCGGAAAGCAGGAAGAAGGCCGCCCCTGTCTTGTAAGACCGCCGTCCGAGCCGTTGTTTGAGGTAACTGTAAATGGTGGTCAGGTTCATCCTGTAATAGACGGGCAGCAAGATGAAGGCTACGATGAAGTAACCGAGGATGAAGCCGAGGCATGTTTGCAGGTAAGTCATGTCCTGACGGGCAACCATGCCGGGCACGGATACGAAACTGACGCCCGACACCGATGCCCCAATCATGCCGAAAGCGACCATCGCCCAAGGCGACTTGCGGTCGGCGCGGAAGAACGTTTCGTTGGTGGCGCGTGCCGACGTGAGCCTGCTTAGGCCGTAAAGCACAGAGAAATACGCCAAAACCGTGATGATTATAAGCATGGCGCAAAGGTAGCGTTATTTTTTCGTGAACAGGCAATATGTACGGAGTTTTTTATCAAGGCATAATTGTTTGCCGCCTTTTTGGTCGTTAACAATTATTTTGTAATTTTGCAAACACAATGCCGTTTGACGCTGTATTGCAGCATGGCGTTTGCTTAATTTAACGAAATCAATCATCTTATAAATAATACCAATGAACAAGTCATTTACAAGCTGTTTAGCTTTGTTTTGCCTGACGGCTGCCTTTCTTTCGTGCGGAGGCGGCAGGAAAGGCGACAACCAGGCTGTTGCGGGCAAGGCTGACACGGCCAAGGCTGTGAAGGAAGTGCAGCCGTTGCCTGACACCATGTACGCTTCGGCGGAAGTCGTAAAGTATCACGTTGACGTGTATGATTCGCTTCCTCACCCCCTGAAGGGGCTTGACGGCGGCGCATATGCCACTGACGACGTGCTTACGTTCAGGAAGACGCTGCTGCGTGACGCTGATTTTGGCGGGCGGATTAGCGGCACTCCTGACAGCATTGCCGTGGAATGGAAGTTTGAAACGGAGTATGACAAGCGCAAGACCAAGTACGGCACGTGGGGCGGAGGGTCTGGATGGACAGGCCAGCCGCTGTATCTTGCCAAGACGGGCGAGATTGTCGTTGGTTCGCTTTGCGGCAAAGTTTATTTCATCAACTTTGAGACGGGCAAGGCGTCGCGCTCTCCGCTCAACGCCGTTAACCCGATAAAGGGCACCATATCGAAAGACCCTGAGCTTGAAAACCTGTACGTGGGGCAGGGCGTGCCTGCCGAGCAGCCGTTTGGCGCGATGGCGTTCGACCTGAAAAAGCATAGTCGCGGCTTCTTCTTCGGTCGTGACCCGAAGGCCAAACGCGGATGGAACGCCTTTGACTCGTCGCCGGTTGTTGTCGGTGGATACCTTTTCTGGCCGGGCGAAAACGGCTCTTTGTACAAGTTTGAGCGCACGCAGGGAAGCCTGAAGCTTGTCAGTGCGCTGCGTTATACCGTCAACGGAGCAGCCCCAGGCGTAGAGAACAGCCTGTGCGTTTACCGTAACTACGCTTATTTCGGCGACAACCACGGCAGCGTCATCTGCGTTAACCTTGAGACAATGAAGCCCGTGTGGCGTTACGATATTGGCGACGACATTGACGGAAGCATAGTTTGCCATGAGGAAAACGGCACGCCCTACCTGTATGTGGGCTGTGAGGTGGGGCGTCAAGGCGACTCAGGCGTGTGCCGTCTTGCCAAGCTCAACGGCGTTGACGGCAGTCAGGTGTGGAGGCAAGAGCTGCCCTGCAAGCGTTACCGCATGGGCGAGAAGACTCTTGACGGTGGCATTTACTGTACGCCGTTGCTTGGTCGTGGCGATGCCGAAGGGCTTGTGTTCCTGAACATCTGCCGTCACGGGGGAGATGGCCATTCGTTTATTTCTGGCCAGTTTGTCGCATTCAGTACGAAAGACGGCCACGTGGTGTACGCTACGCAGCTTAATCAGTTTGCTTGGTCGTCGCCCGTGTCGTTCCTCAACGAGCGTGGCGAGGACTATGTGTTCACGGGCGATTCAGGCGGGCATGTCTATCTGATACGCGCCAAGACTGGTGACATTATTTATAAGAAGCGTGTCGCCGCCAACTTCGAGTCGTCTCCCGTGGTGGTTGGAAACGCCGCCGTTGTAGGGTCAAGGCAGAACGGAATTTACAAGTTTGTAATCAAATGAGAACAATGTCTGTATATGGCTGATAGTCAAATAGTTATATGAGGCAATACAAAAGACGGCCTTTCGGAATGTGAAAGGCCGTCTCTTGTGTGCAGAAAGGCCGCATCTTGCGATGCAAGATGCGGCCTTTCATTTTGCCGGCGCAATAAAGCCGACTTGTCAAACCGATTCAAAGCGTTTATTATGATGGCCTGTTACAGGCTGCGGATGACTTCTGTCAATCGGTGGAAGTCGTCAGGATGCACATCGCCTATGTTGCCTATACGGAACGTGTCGGCCTGTGAGATTTTGCCGGGATAGATGACGAAGCCTTTTGCTTTCAATGCCTGGTAGAACGTATTGAAGTCGAATGAAGCGTCAGGGTAGTAGAACGACGTGATGACGGGCGACTGCCATTCGTCTGGCAGCAGGGGCTTGTAGCCCAATGAGCGCATGCCTTCTACCAGCGTTTGGTGGTTTTCGCAGTAGCGCGAGTGACGGGCCTCGACGCCGCCTTCCTCTTCCAGTTCGGTCAACGCCTGCATGAAGGCGCGCACAACGTGGGTAGGCGAGGTGAAACGCCACTTGCCGTGGCCTTTTTCCATGGTTTCCCATTGGTCGTAAATGTCCAATGAGAGTGAACGGGCCACGCCCTTGCACTGCTCGAGGAGCGACTTGCGGGCGATGATGAAGCCGAAGCCAGGCACGCCTTGGATGCACTTGTTAGCACTGCTGATGAGGAAGTCGATGCCGAGTGCGCCCATGTCGATTGGTACTCCGCCGAAACTGCTCATCGCATCGACAATCAACGTCTTGCCGTGACGCTTCACGACGGCGGCAATGTCGGCCAGCGGGTTGAGTACGCCGGTGGTCGTCTCGCAGTGTACAACTGACACATGGGTCACTTCCTTGTGTTCAGCCAGGTATTCGTCAATGGCTTTCGGGGCAACGGCCTCGGTCTCCTCAAACTTCATCACGTGGCAGTTTAACTTGTAATATTCGGCGATTACGCCCATGCGCTTGCCGTATGCGCCGTTGGCGGCGACGAGCAGATTGTCTTCGGGACGCACCACGCTGCCGAGCGTAGCTTCAACGCAGAACGTGCCGCTGCCCTGCATCAGTACCGCCGTATATTCTTCGGGACGGCTCGACGCGATGCCAACAAGTTTTTTCCTGATGACTTCAACGATGCCTTCGTTGTAGTCTTTGTCCCATGTACACCAGTCGCTCATCATGGCGGCCTTAACACTCTCAGTAGTGGTCAACGGACCAGGGGTAAGCAATAAATACGGTCTCATATCTTGTCGAATTAAGAATTAAGAGTTAATAATTAAGGAAATCACCTTGTTTTAATTAAGAATTAGGGATTAAGAGTCAAGAAAGCACATCATGCTTTATTTTATGGCAAGACATGTTTTCTTGATTTCTGGTTTTTAATTCATGATTTTTTCGATGCTCTCTATCAGCATCGGCAGTTCCTCTATGCTGTCAATGACATAGTCTGCGCCGGCGGCATACATGCGGTAACGCACGGCGTTCATCCTCGTTTTCAGTTCGTCGGTTGGCATGGCGGCCACTTCGGTCTCGGTCAGCGCAAGCTCGTTGCTGCCCAAGATTACGCCCACGCTCCACGCTCCGGCGTTCACACCTTCCTTTATGTCCGATATGGTGTCGCCCACTTTCACCACGCTTTTCGGCGAAGCGATGTCCATGCGGCACATGTTCTGGTATATCATGTATGGTTTCGGGCGGCCTCCTGGCAGGTTGTCAGACGTTTCACAGTTGTCTATTACGTAGCCGAGCTTGGCCGCTGCGGGTATCACTACGTCCATCATCTCGCGCGTGTAACCCGTGGTTGAGCCGACTTTTATGCCCTGCTTGCGCAGTGATGATATGACATCTACAACTTTCGGAATGGGCTGTGAGTAGTCTTCGAGCGTGCTGAAAAGCTCTTCTTGGAACTTCTTGTAGCATTCCTGTACGTCGTCCTCGTTCCAGTCACGGCCGTATTTTGCGCGGAAGTCGGCCTTCACGTGGTCGATGGCGAACAGCGCGCGCACCTCCTCAATCTTTGTGAGTCCCATGTGCGCCCTCGTCTCGGCTGCCGTGACAGGCGCGCCGATGGCCTTGAAACTCTCCACGAACGCCGCCACCGGGGCGAAGCATCCATAATCGACGGCCGTTCCGGCCCAATCCATGATGATACATTCAATCTTTTTCATATATGTTGTTTTACGGTTATGTGGTCTTGTTTCGCGCTTGTGCGCTTGTTTTGTCTTGATGTTTTACTGTGTGTCCAGGCGGTTATGCGGTGGTGAGGTTTTGCTGTTTGCCCGCCGAAAGGTTGCATGCGTGGGTGTCGTCATCCTTGTTGGCTCCGCCTTTTATCACGAAAAAGTGGTTCAATTTGTATTTCCTGTTAATGATGTAGATTATCGAACCCGCAAAAGCTATGCAACAAGCTATGCCAACGTAGACGCTCATGTCGTTGTAGAACGACGTCCAGTCAATGTGCGGAGCCATGAATTCTTTGTAAAGCAGCAGGGCGAGCGTGCCGAGGTAACCAATGAAATCAATCGTTATGATAAAGAAGCCGACGTTGCCCTTCACCTTGAAACAGGCGATAAATCTCTCGAAGAAGATGGTCTGGAAGCTCAAATAGGCGATGTCTATGCAGAAAGTCTGGAGGAAAAGCCACGCCGTTGTTGGCATGCCCAACGCCGCTCCCTCAGCTCCGAGGAAGGCAATTGTGCCCATGCCGATGGCCGAGAATATGAGAATCAGGCACAAGGCACGCAGGTGGTTGCCTATTGCGGACAGCAGGGCGAAAGCTCCGAGCAGCACGACGGTGGCTATCGAGTCAAGGTAGGCGAACGCCCAGGATGACACTGTGCTTACGTCGATGATGCAGACGATGAAGTCTTCCTTTATGTCGCGTTGCACGGTGAGCAGCAAGTTCGCGCCGAACAGCATCAGGAGCAGGGGCATGAACTTGACAAACAGTTGCCAACGCTGGTGTCCGTCAAGTGTAACGCGCTTTGTGCGGGCGGCGATGTCGGCGGCCGTCGGTGCGGGGAACTTGGTCATCATCCATCCCATAAGGCACAGCAAGGGGAAGGCGAACGCCCCGATGAGCGCAGGCATCCAGAACTCGCTGACCCCGAGGTCGTGCATGGCGTAAAGGCCGAGTGACTTGGCAACGCCAGAGCTTAACGCCATGCTTACGCCCATGATGCTGGCAAGGATGTCTGTGGTGCGGCGGCCTTCAAGGAAACTGAAGATGACTCCCCACATGCAGCCGAGCGAAAGGCCGTTGAAAAACAACGCAAAGATGTTGTAAGGCGTAGGCAACAGGCCGAAGGCAAGGAGCGAGACCTCAGAAAGCGCGGCCGAACCGACGATGAACTTGAGGCGGCATTCCGGCTTCAGTTCCGATATGAACTTGATGCCGAGCATCTTGGCGCACACGTAACCTACGAGCTGGATGATGCTTACAACTATTTTATAGTCCATACCGGCCACCTCAAGCCCGTCAAATTCCGCAGCGGTGAACGGTTTGCGCAGGGCGTAGACGAGCGAGTAAGACAGCAAGGCCGTGCCTCCGGCCCAGAGTACGAACAGCCAGTCGGGCATGTTGCGCGTTGCTGCTTTCATGTTTTGCAGTTTGTGTAAGTTTGGTTTCATTGTTAGTCTTTTTACTTTGCAAGTTTACAGGCAAACAAGTCAACGAGTGGATATGTGCGGCGGTTTGTCTGTTTGCCGACTTGTCACTCGTCTGCCATCCTTGCTTTTTACGCTGCAAAATTACCGCCGCTCCGTGACATGAAAAATGAATATCGGATGAATAATATGGGCGTAACAATTCATTAAAATGAATGAAAAACTTTCATAACGGATAATCAACCACAATGAAACCTCAATGTAACATCTTTGCAATGTGTGTGTACATTGAAATTGTTACCTTTGCAACAAACAATGTGATACTAAGCAAACATTACATGAAAATAAGCCCGTTTGCCTTTTACTGTAAACTGTCAAACTGAATGATAATGGATGACCTCAAGGAAATATACGAACGGATAAAGTTCTTGCGCCACAAGGGGGTGAAGATGAAGGAGATAGCATCGTCTACAGGGTTTACGCCGAGTGTCCTTTCGGCGTTGTTCACCACGGTTATGCCGGCATATTTCAAGAATTTGGATAAAGGCATGCCTGAAGACAACGCGCTGGACGAGGCCCTGATATGGGTGAACAACGTGTCGAAGAAGAAACTGCTTGGTTCGCTTGACAAGATGAAGGCCGCACTGTTTGCCATGGAGGCTGCGCCTCAGCCGAAAGACGAGGGGCGGGAGTGCCCTTACCTCGCCGCAATTGAGAACGGCATGAAGAATGCCGTGTCGATGTCAACATGTATCAGCGGCGAATATATGAGTTACAGCGTGTCGTCTGGTTCTGACGCGATGAAGATAGAGCCTTACCTCATATTGCCGGCTGACGGCGGGGGATATGTCGAGGTTGTCCACAACAACGCATACGGTTCGACGCATCACGGGTTTGCCTTGATGAACGGCATGACCCACGTTTACATCATGTTCAACGAGAACCGTTATCCGCAGTTCGCCTTGTTCAACATTTGCCTGAAAATTCCCATGTATGACTGTCCGCCATACCTGCGCGGACTTTACACCTGTTTCGACTACAACCACAACCCCATAGCCCGCCGCATATTGTTTGTCAAGACATCGGACAGCCTCTCGCGTGAGGATTTCATGAAGCGGAAAGGTTGCCTGAAGCAATACGATGAGTTGTCAGACATTGAGAAGATGTATTACGATTACACGTGCGGCAAGGAAGACGTGGTGCGCATGAGGGACGTGTTGTCGCCGAGGATGACCGTTGACGACCTTGTGGCTGAAAAGGAATTGCTGCGTGGGGCTGACTTGCGTAAATCGCATGGTGAGTAGGGTGGTGTTGTGAAAGGTGCCCTTTTGCCTTGTAAAAGGCATCAAATCATACTGTAAAAGGCCGTCTTTCACAATGCGGAAGACGACCTTTTGCAAAACAGCAGGGAAAATGCCGTAGGCGGCACGGGCGATGTTATGTCAGCACCGCCTATTCATGGAAAATTTAACGAGAGAGTATGGTGAGTGCTAAGGACGGATTTGTACAGGCACGCTTTTTAGTCTTGATATGGCGAGGTCGAATAGCCCGGAGATGTATTTGTCGTGGTTGGCACGGTCGCTTTTCTTCAATTCGTTAAGTGCTTCTATGCAAAACTTCTGTTCCTCGTCTCTTAGCAATCCATTATAGTTGCTGCACAGCTCGGCGATTTTTGTGGCAATCATGGTCAGCATCGTTGTTTGCGCCGTGAGATCTGGACTGAGGAATGTAGACCTTAGTGTGCCGAAGCGTTTTAGGAAGTCGAAGCTTGTCTTGACGTCCGCATCCTCCTTTATGTCGGTGTTAAGTGTCTTGATTTCGCCTGTTGACCTGTCGTAGGCGTAAGTAGTGCCGTCAGAAGCAATCGTAATGGTTCTCCTCACTCCTGGTTCAGCTACCGTGACGGTTTTTCCTTGGTCGAATCCGTCTGTTCCCGTTGACTTGTTACGTTGCGGGTCGAGGCTGTAGATTTCGTCAATGGCCACGCAGAACTTGTCTTTTTTAGTGTCTTCATACCACACTATGGCATAGCAGTAACGCCGAAGGCTGTCTTGGCTGTCACGCACTAACATCACCTTGTAATTCCGGTTGGTATAAGAACCGTAGCTTACACTCTTGTCGAGTTTCTCGCCGTAGGTTATTCTCACAAGTTCCTCACCCCTCATATGGGTATCGCCTGTTGTGCCATAGGCGTCTCTTGTATATGCGGCGTAAGCTGAGCCGGCGTCCTTGTCGAATGCTTTGGCAAGCGGTTTGACTGCCTTGTCCATGTCTTTTGGCAGTTCATATAGATATTGGCGCAGGAACGACGTGGTTATCCCGTTGTCGTCAGTGTTTTTGTTCATGTTGCTTACCCTGTTGTATTTTGCCTTGTCCGCTGCTTTTACAAAGTCGTCGATGGCTTTTTTCAGGTTTTCCTGCGCATTGGTTGTTGCCGGCATTGCCGCACATAGCAGTATGGCGGCCAATAGTTTGATTGTTTTCATATTGCTGTATTTTTTGTTACGGTTCATGTATGGTGTTGTTGTTTAGTGTTTGCAACCATTTGTTTCTTAGCTGCGAATGTGGAGGTTGCGTCTGTCTTCAATTCATTTTTTCCATGGAATTAATAATATTCGTCTTCCACACAGTCGTAGTTTTCGAGGGCTATGGTGTAAATGTCCAAGCCGATGTCCATCTGCCGGTACATTTTCTCCATCTCTTTCAATGTATCATATTGTTGTTGCAGTATTTCGTTTATTTTCTTTTCCGCCATCAGGTATTCGGCTTCATAGGTCGAGTCGCGGCGTTTGTCGGCCATGTATGTTTTCGGAGGCATTGGTTTGTATCGGTCTATCCTTATGCCATGCTTCCGCGTCTTCTTTTTGGGCGTGGCCGTAGTGGCCGTGTCGGCGGATATTGTGTCCTGTGTCGTTTTTGGCAATCTGTTCTCTGTCTGTGGCTGTCTGTACCTGTTGTCGGCCGTTTGTGGCTGTTCTGCTGTAGGCCATGCCAATATCAGGAGCAGTGCAAGTGCGGCAGCCGCAGCGACAAAGAAATAAAGCGGCCTGTGTGTATGCTTTTTTTTCGGGGCTTGTGGCGAACCTTTTAGGCTTGTATGTCCGACTGTATGTTCCGTGACGGGCATCCCATCGTCAAACCATCCAAACATGTCCTTGTATGGTTGCAGGTCTGCATCTACATCATGGGTGCGGAAATATTCGGCCAAGCGGCTTTCTTCTTCTGTTGAAGTCTGTCCAGCCATGAAGCGTTCTATCAGTGTGCGTATGTCGTTTTTCATAATCTTATCTTGTCCTTTTCTTGAATTCGTTTAACATCTTTGTCCTTGCGCGTGAGAGAATTGTGGCTACTGATGATTTTTTTACACCTACAATGCGGGCTATCTCTTCATGGCTTTTGTGTTCCACTTGTCTTAATTTTAGTATCTGATACTCGGTGGATGGCAGTGAGGCGAGGCGTTTGGTCAGCCAAGCCATGTTTTCTTTGTCTTCAATGGCATTATCTGGGCTTGCCGACTTTTCGTCAATTATGCATTTGCCAGAGTCTAATGGCACGGTGTGGTATCGCCTGTGGCTGTCCATGGTACGGTTGTGTGCAATACACGATGCCAGTTTTTCCGCATGTTGCAGACCGTTGATGTCTGTGCGCAGTGTCCATAATTTCAGCATCACTTCTTGTGCAATGTCTTCAGCCTCGTCGCTGTCGGCGGCGAAGGCGAGAGCTGTTGCCATGGCTCTTTGCCTGATTCGTGTTGCTATATGTTCAAATTCTGCCTGTTCCATAAATTGCTTTCTGTACTATAAACGGATAACAACGGGAAATCCAAACATGATTTAACATATTTTCAACGTGTCTGTAAAATTCAGGCAGACGGTTTATAGCCGTGTGTTGGCGTAAAGCCTTGAAAGGCTTGTTTGTTAATTGTTTTTCTTCGTTTTGTTTTGTGTTGCGCCATACTTGCATTATCTTTGCGCCTGAAAATTACAGGACTTATGCTGTTTACACGAGAAACGTTTTTTGAGCTTGTGCGCTTCGGGGTGGTAGGCGTGGTTGCCACAGCCCTGCATTATGGAATTTATTGGTTGCTGCATGACTTGATGAACGTCAACGTGGCTTACACTTTAGGGTATTTCATCAGTTTCGTGTTCAATTATGTGCTTTCGGCGCGTTTCACTTTCCGCAAGAAAAAGTCTGTGAAAAACGGTGTAGGTTTCGGTGGGGCTCACCTGTTCAACTACTTGTTGCAAATCTGCTTGTTGAACTTTTTCATTTGGCTTGGTGTCAGCAAGGCCTTGGCCCCCGTGCCGGTGTATTGCATCGCCATACCAACGAATTTCCTTATAGTAAGGTTTGTGTTCAAGAAAATGAGCTGAAAAATAAGAGCCAAGAATGCCTGCTGCTTTGGTTGTTGAGGCTTTCTTGACTCTTAATGCTTTGTTTTTATTATCTCTGCCACCAGCGTTTCTTCTTTGGCGTGTCATCGTGTGACGCCCTGCCGGCACGTTCCATCATGATGTCGTAATATGACTTGTTTTCGCTTATCATGCGGTATATTGTGCCCCAGTCTGGCAGTCCGCCTATGTTGCGGTCGTCAATGAACATGTCAACTTTCAACTTGCGTGAGAAATTGTTGTTGTTCTCTGTTCCGCGTTCTTCCGGATAATCCCTGTTGACTGCGTAGAATTCGACTCCGCGTTCACGACACCAATTTACGGCGTCATCCAAGAGTTTCCCCTCACGCACAGACCACAGTATAAGCCTGTGGCGGTCTTTTATCAACATTTTCAGCGTTTCTGTTGCGAAAGGTAGTTCTTTGCCGATTTCCGGATAGCGGTGTTCTACTATAGTTCCGTCAAAGTCAACTGCTATTGTCATTTCCCTTTTTGATGTTAGTGGTTTTAAGAATTATGGAAGATATGGCTGTTACCGTTTTACAGAGTCGTCGTCTTTGTTTCCGTAATGGCTGTTCGAGTAGTTGCCGTAACCTCCGTAAGAACTGTAAGACTTGCCGTTGCCGTAACCGTAGCGGCTATATTTTCCGTATTTGCCGTATCCGTAGTAATAGCTGTATTTCTTTTCGGACAAGTCAATGCCGTTTATGGCTATGCACATGTTGGGCAGCTTTTCTTCTTGCGCCAAGGCGTTTATCATATTGAAACTTGCCTTCAATGTGTAGTCGGCACGGCATACGTAGATGCTTATGTCGGCGTGCTTGCCGATTTGTAGCGTATCGGTCACAAGTCCGACGGGTGCGGTGTCAATCAGCACATAGTCATAATGCTGCTTCAGGTGCGTTATGACTTGCTCCAATGCTGGGCGAGACACAAGCTCGGCCGGGTTTGGAGGTATCGGGCCGGCCATTAACAGGTCGAGATTTGAATTTATCTCCGAAGACACTATTTGGGATTTGACATCGTCCCATGTCACATCGTTCATTGTGAGAAGGCGTGTTATTCCGCTTGTGTAGTTGTTTATCATGAACAGTTCGGCCAGTCTCGGCTTACGTATGTCAAGGCCGATAAGTACGACTTTCTTTCCAAGCAGGGCGAAGCTGACGGCGAGGTTTGAAGCTGTGAACGTCTTGCCTTCTCCTGATGTGGATGATGTGAAGAGCAATACGTTTTGTCCTGGCTGCAGCATGAATTGTATGTTTGTGCGCATAGAGCGGAATATTTCTTCCATTTGGTTGTTCTGGTTCTCGTGTACAACGATGTCCGCCCTTGTCTTTGTTTGGTCGCTTGCAACCATGATGTCAGCCACGATGGGTAATTTTGTGAGGCTTTCAACGTCCTCATGCCCTTCAATCCTGTAACGGAGGAAACTTATTAAGTAAAGTATAGCCGACGGTATGGCTATGCCACAGAACAAGGCAACCAACAAGATAATACTGCCTTTCGGGCTTATCTTCTTGTCAAATTGTGGCATTTCGATAAGTTTTGCCTTGTCAGCCGTGGCGGCAAGTGATATGGAGTTTTCCTCGCGTTTCTGTAGGAGCATTAGGTAAAGTCCTGATTTTACTTCTTGCTGCCTGCCTATTTGGGTAAGTATGCGTTCCTGTTCAGGGGCTTTTGTCACTTCGCTGCTATACATGCCGAGCTGTTCTTGTACGGCGTCGCGTTGGATAACAAGGCCTTTCCTTGCTTGCTGCAATGCTTGCTTTATGCTTTCCTGCATGTCGTCGAGTTGCGAGGTAAGCTCCGTGACGACAGGGCTACTTTCAGATGCCGTGCGCAATAAGCGGTTGCGTTCCAGCGCTATTTTGTTGTATTCATTGATAAGCGATGTTGAAGCCTCGTCTTGCAGTCCTATGTTTGACGGCAATACTTGATGCTTGTTGCCTGGGCGGTTAGCAAAATTTATGAGGCTGCCAATCAATGAAATCTGGGTGTTGGCCTCGTTCAGCTTCTGTTCGTAGGTTGAAGTGTTTGTAGATGTTGCGGCAGCGTCGAGTTTTAGCTCCATTAACTTGTTGCGCCTCTTGTAGCTTTCAAGTGCGCCGTCAGTGGTGCTTAGCTCCGCATCGATTTTCATCAAGCGGTCGTTGATGAATTCTTCTGTCCTGACTGCTATTTCGTTTTTGTCTTCATTGGCTTGCCGGTTGTAACAGATTACCAGTTGTTTCAGGTAATCCATGCAGCGGTCTATGTTTTCACCCTTTTGTTGCAGGTTGAATACCGATGATGTTTTTGATGTCTGTTCAACAGAAAGCTGCTTGATGTAGCTGAGTGCCGTGTTGCGCGGTGAATTTATGCTTACGATTAGCGTCTGTCCGTCTTCAAGCTTATTGCGGCTGTTGGCGGTCAGGGTTATGTTTCCGACTTGTGTGTGTATTATTGCCGGTAATTTTGTTATGGTCTTCTCTATCTCGTAAGGGCCGGTTGATGTAACCTGGTCTTGAGCGATATAGTAGGTGCCTTTTATTTCGAATTGGTTTTGGCGGTGTGTTATTTTCAGTTCTATCGGCATGTTGAGCTTCTCAAGATGTTCAAAATCGAGGTCAACGTTGATAGGCTGTGTCTTATAAAGAAGGTTTTTCTTTATACCGCTTTTAATATAATAGGCCGTGTAAAGTTTCAGGTCGCGCACGGCTTGCTCGGACACAATCGTAGAAGTTAATATCTGCTGTTCATTCTCGATGCCATAGTTGTTGCTTATGATGCCGAGGTTGGACATGCTTTCCAGTGCTTGCAATGTTCCTCCGCCACTGCGCTTGTCGCTGTTGTCGTCCTTGACAAGCAGTTTTGCTGTGACATTATACACTGGTGTGGTATAGCGCAGGTAAATCAGTCCCAATCCCACACATATAATTATTGACAGGAGAAACCATTTCCAATTGAGAATCAAAGCTTTGAAAATGGCTTGGAAATTAAATGAAGAATGCTCTTCTGCTATTTCTTGAACATTCTGATCGTTGTTTAACTCGTTCATCAATTTCTGCTTTTGTGATGGTTAGTTGTTTTCAGTTACTAAATTCATAAGATACTTTCCGTAGTCATTCTTTAGCATCGGTTGCGCCACGGCTTTAAGCTTGTTTGCGTCTATCCAACCGCTTTTGAATGCGATTTCTTCAAGACACGCAATCTTCAGGCCTTGTCTTTTCTCGATGACTTCAATGAATGTCGATGCCTCGCTGAGGCTGTCATGGGTGCCAGTGTCAAGCCATGCGAAACCACGTTGCAAAGTCTGCACTTTCAGGCGGCCTTGTTTTAGGTAGTCTTGGTTGACTGTTGTGATTTCAAGTTCTCCACGTGCGCTCGGCTTTATTGTTTTGGCTATTTTGACAACGCTGTTCGGGTAGAAGTACAAACCAACTACGGCATAGTTGCTTTTGGGATGAGCCGGTTTTTCTTCAATGCTGAGACAATTACCGTTTGCATCGAATTCGGCGACGCCATAACGTTCCGGGTCGTTTACATAATAGCCGAAAACTGTAGCATTGTCTTCTTCTTCGGCGTTCTTTACGCTGTTTTTCAGCAAGCTGGTAAACCCCGCTCCGTGAAAGATGTTGTCTCCAAGGACAAGGCATACACTGTCTTTCCCGATGAATTCTTCGCCAATGATGAAAGCTTGGGCCAGTCCGTCTGGTGACGGCTGTTCGGCATATTCAAAGCTTACGCCAAAGTCAGAGCCGTCTCCCAACAGGCGTTTGAACCCCGGGAGGTCATGAGGGGTTGATATTATAAGGATTTCCCGTATTCCCGCAAGCATGAGTACGGAGATGGGATAATATATCATTGGCTTGTCGAATATTGGTATCAGTTGTTTGCTGATGCCTTTAGTAATAGGGTACAACCTTGTACCAGAACCACCCGCAAGTACTATTCCTTTCATTTTGCGATATGTTTTGTTGATGTGAAAAGTGGCATTCCGCAGGGCGCGGTTTGCCGATGTTAAACATGTTCTTGTGAATTGTACATGGCGACATGTCCGCCGTCATTGTTGCAAAGGTATAATAAAAATGGATAATAATCAAATTTTATTTTGGTTTTTGGCGCATTTGATGTATTTTTGCACTTATGTTTAAAAAATGAGCATAGACTTTATAGATTTTATAATTAAATTTTGATATGGGATTTTTTAATAAACTGTTCGGAAAGAACAATACGAAAGAACATAAAATCGGCGGAATGGAGGATTATATGACACTTGTCCGTGTTTATCTTCAGGCTGCGATTGCAGAGAATGCCGGCATCACCAATTTGGCGGTTTTGCCGGATTTGAGAATGTTCAAGACAACCCTGCATGTCCCTACGGTGAACAACAAGTTGGGAGTGGGAGAGAAGAAACACTGTAAAAAGATGCTGAAAGACCTGTACAAGACCAACGATGAATTCTTCAAAGAGCTTGACCAAAGTATCCGCAAGAATTGTAGGAAAGTACAGGATGTGCAGACATACCTCATACAGTTCCAGAATTTCACCCAAGACATAATGATGTTGATGGGCAATTTGATGAAGTTCAAGCTCCGCATGCCGTCATTTATGAAGAAGGCTATTTATGGGATGACGGAAAAGACTGTTTCAGATATTTTCCACAAGAATGATTTCAAGGATGCAGGAGTGATGAAAACGGTTGTCGCAATCCGCACATACGACAAACGTCTGGGCTTCAGTGAGAAGTGGATAACTGATTTCGTTTATCAAGTTGTCATGCTTGCTAAGAAAGAACCGCGCCCAAATACAGACGATGATGCGGGCAAAAAGTAAAATTATTTGAGTTTAAGCAAGTTGTAAAGGTGTGTGTAACTGCCTTAAAACATGAATTTTCTTAAATTCGACTAAATAAATTTTGCAATGTGACAAAAAAGGTCTACTTTTGTAGACAAAATCCATTTAGATGGCTGACAATGACAAAATCCTAACGCTTTTTACCACTCGTGTAAGGCAGATGATTCTCCAATATGAAGAGTTGAAGAAGGAGAATGAGGAGCTTTATGCGATGGTTGGAGAGCTTGAAGATGAGATAAAACGTCTCAAGGAAAGTCGGGAGCAGGCATGTAAGGATTATGAAAGCCTCAAAATGGCTAAGATGATGGAAATCAGCGATGGCGACATTGAATCGGCAAAGCGCAGATTGTCCGGCCTGATAAGGGAGGTGAACAAGTGTATCACGCTGCTGAGCGGAAAATAAACTGGTGGCGATGGCAGGAGAGAACGACAAATTACATATAAGATTGCATGTTTACGATACGGACATCCCGGTTACTATAATGCGGGAAGACGAGTCTTATTGTCGTAACGCAGCAAAGCTTATCACGGAAAAGGTGAACATGTTGTCCGAACGTTACAGGACATCAAAAAGCGAAAAAGAAATACTTTTCATGGCTATGTTGGACATAGCCATTGCCTTGGAGTTTGAAAAGACTCATAATGACACCGAACCGTATAATGGTATTCTCACGAAGCTTACCACAGAGATTGAAGAAGCATTGGGCGTGAACAACTTGTCACTTGACAAGAAAAAGTGAGAATATTAACTAAAAATAAATTAACAAATGATATTGAATATTGTTATTGCCGTAGTGGCTCTCGTGATAGGAGGCCTTGCGGGTTATTGTATTTTCAGGTATGTCGTTACCGGGAAATATAATCAAATGATAGGTGCCGCGGAGAAAGAAGCGGATGTGTTGAAAGAGAAAAAGATGCTGGAAGTCAAGGAGAAATTCCTTAACAAAAAGTCTGAATTGGAAAAAGAGGTGCAAAGTCGCAACCAAAAGATACAGCAGAGCGAAAACCGCTTGAAGCAGCGCGAGATTTCCTTGAACCAGCGTCAGGAAGAACTTGGACGCAAAAAGCAAGACCTTGACCAGCAACAACAGCGTGTGGAAAATGAAAAGAAGTTGTTGCAGATTAAGCAAGAGGAACTTGACAAGATGCAGTTGCAGGAGCGTGAGAAGCTTGAAGAGCTTTCAGGACTCAGTGCGGAAGAGGCGAAAAACCGACTTGTTGAAAGCTTGAAAGACGAGGCTCGTACCGATGCGGCAAGCTATGTCAACGAGATAATGGACGAGGCAAAGCTCAATGCCAATGCGCAAGCCAAGAAAATAGTCATACAGACGATACAGCGTGTGGCCACGGAAACAGCGATTGAAAATTCTGTAAGTGTGTTCCACATTGATAATGATGAGGTTAAGGGACGCATCATTGGCCGCGAGGGGCGCAACATACGTGCCTTGGAGGCTGCGACTGGTGTTGAAATCGTCGTAGACGATACTCCTGAAGCTATTGTGATTTCAGCTTTCGACCCAATCAGGCGTGAGGTTTGCCGTCTCGCTTTACATCAGCTTGTGACAGACGGGCGCATCCATCCGGCACGAATAGAAGAAGTCGTTGCCAAGGTAAAGAAACAGCTTGACAATGAAATAATTGAAACAGGCAAGCGTACCGCAATCGACCTCGGCATACATGGTTTGCATCCAGAACTTATCAGGATTATCGGTAAGATGAAGTATCGCTCAAGTTATGGTCAGAACCTTTTGCAGCATGCACGTGAAACAGCCAATCTTTGCGCAGTGATGGCATCGGAACTTGGCTTGAACCCGAAAAAGGCAAAGCGTGCCGGATTGTTGCACGACATAGGAAAAGTGCCTGACGAGGAGAGCGAACTTCCTCACGCACTTTATGGAGCGAAGATAGCAGAGAAATACAAGGAGAAGCCCGATATCGTCAACGCCATAGGCGCACACCATGACGAGATGGAAATGAACACGCTGCTTGCGCCGATTGTACAGGTGTGCGATGCCATAAGCGGTGCGCGTCCTGGTGCGCGTCGTGAAATTGTGGAGGCTTACATCAAGCGTCTTAACGACCTTGAAGCCATAGCCATGAGTTATCCTGGCGTTACGAAGACATACGCCATACAGGCTGGACGCGAACTCCGTGTGATTGTCGGTGCGGACAAGATGGACGACAAGGATACTGAAAAACTTTCAGGCGAAATCGCTACGAAGATTCAAAATGAGATGACTTATCCTGGACAGGTGAAGATTACCGTCATCCGTGAGACTCGCAGCGTGGCTTACGCCAAGTAATTGATACATAAAAGACAATTTACCATGCCAAGACAGGCTGCTTTTACGTTCGTTGTAAAAGCGGCCTTTTTTGTTTGATGATGACATCTTGGCTGCAATGTTGTATGAAGTTGAAAATACAAGGAGGTGAAATATGAAGTTGAAAGAATTTCTTAACCAGTCAGACCGCTTTGCGGCTAATGTCGGTGCGCGGTTGACAGAAGTGGAAGAAGGCCGTGCCGTTGCCGAGATGACGGTGACAAAAGAACATCTTAATGCCGGTGGGGTCTGTCAGGGAGGGGCGTTGTTCACACTTGCCGACCTCGCTTTGGCCGCGGTGATGAACAGCCATGGCAAGCTCACGTTCAGTATTGAAAGCACCATTTCATTTCTGCATTCAGCCGTTGAAGGTGACTTACTTACGGCGGAAGCTGTGGAAACACTTAATCATCCCAAAGTTCCATATCTTGAAGTCAAGGTGCGCAACCAGCGTGGCGAGCTTGTTTGCGCGTTCACGGGAATGGCCTATAGAAAGGACAAGGACTTCAATTTTGGCTGACACGCAGAGCGTTAAAGGTTTGTTTTGTTTATTGTAAGCCATAAAAAATACAGTTGCATAAGAAAATAAATAAAAAACGTGAAAATCATTGTATCAACAGAAATAGAGCGAGTCTGCCCGGGTTTTGTCGGTGCGGCGGTAGAGGCAGAGGTTGTCAACAGCGGATACAATGCGGAGCTGTGGGCTGAAATTGAAGCTCTTGGCGAGAAATACAGGGAGGAATATACCACTGAGACAATCAAGCAAATACCAGGCATCGAGGCTACGCGCCGCGTTTACCGTGCGTGTGGTAAAGACCCGAGCCGCTACCGCCCGGCGGCGGAGGCGTTAATCAGGCGTATGCTGCAAGGCAAACAGCTTTACCAAATCGACACGCTGGTCGATTTAATCAACCTTGCGAGCATCGCCTACGGTTACAGCATAGGCGGTTTCGACGCAGACAAGTTCGTCGGCGATACGCTTACGCTCGGTGTCGGGCGCGAGGGCGAGCCTTACGAGGGCATCGGCAGGGGAATGCTCAACATTGCCGGACTGCCCGTATACCGCGACGCCATAGGCGGAGTGGGTACGCCTACGAGCGACAACGAACGCACGAAAATCACCATCGACACGCGGCGCGTACTCGTCCTTGTCAACGGTTACGATGGGAACGAGGCGCAGGTTAAGGCAAATGCAGAATACCTTGTGCGCCTTTTTGGCAAGTATGCGCAGGGAACTGGTTGCCAGTATTCTATTTACAGGTAAGCCGAAGCGCATAGGAAGCATGAACATACCCAACATACGGCTGCTAAACCAGCAGCTTGTCGCCTCACTATTTACCGACGTCCACGACCTTGTTTCTCACATGGGCATGTTGCAGGCGCAGGAATATAGGATGATGCGCTGGGCTGTCGGCATAAGGATGAAACGTCCTTCAATGGCGGCGTTCAGGTCGGCATACAACTCCGGGCGCATCGTCCGCACGCACCTTTTCCGTTGTACGTGGCAGCTTGTGGCAGCGGAAGACCTGCGTTGGATGCTGAAGCTCTGCGCCGACAGGAACAAAGCCGCTATCAACGGATATACGGCGTACCAAGGACGGGTTATCAGTGAAGATGAATACAATCGCGCCAACAGCCTGATATGGCAGGCACTTGCCGGACGCAGGTCTACGACCAAGACCGAACTTGTTGAACGGTTGGCGGAGCTTGGCCTGTCAGATACTGTTCATGCCATGTCTATCTTCCTGCGAAGGGCGGAACTGGACGGCATCATTTGCAGCGGAGAGCTTGACAGCAAGGAAAATACATACGCGCTCATCGACGAGCGCATACCTCCGGCAGCAGAGCCTTCATGTGAGGAGGCTGTTGCCATGCTCGCCCGAAAATATTTCCGTAGCCATTCGCCCGCCACGCTTGAAGACTTTGTGTGGTGGACTAACTTGAATGTCAGCGAATGCCGCGCGGCTATCGATGCGCTCCGCAACGAACTTATGGAAGAAAAGCATGGCGGCGCAGCATACTACATCCACAGGGATTGCCGCATGCGAGGCTGTCGCAGGCAGACGCTCCTGCTGCCGTCGTATGACGAATACCTGCTCGGCTACAAGAGTCGCCACCATGTACTCGAGAATGAGTTCCGTCCGCGTGCGTACAGCAACAACGGCCTGTTTTACCCCGTAATCGTAAGCGGAGGGCGCGTCGTCGGCAACTGGCACCCCAAGAAAGCTGCCGCGTTTTTCAGGGAGGGCGACATGCAGGACATAACAGAACAGCTTGGCCGTTACAATGAGTTCATGCGTGGTTAAGCCGCTGCCGGTGAACTTCATGCGGACAACTGCTACGCCATTTTGAAACCTTTGACCGTATTTTTGCGGCAAAATTTTAACATAATTAATATTACAAACCACGTTTTTTTCCGTCATCGCTATAAACGTAAAACATATATATTATGGTATATAACGAACTTGGAAAAACTGGATTGCGTGTGTCTAACCTCGGTTTCGGTGCATCGTCGCTTGGAGGAGTGTTCCATGACATACGCGAGGCGGAAGGCATCAAGGCCGTACACACCGCTGTTGACAACGGGATAAACTTCATTGACGTTTCCCCTTATTACGGTCATTACAAGGCCGAGACCGTCTTAGGCAAGGCGTTGAAGGAGATACCGCGTGACAAGTATTACCTTTCAACCAAGGTGGGACGCTACGGCAAGGACGGCGTTAACACGTGGGACTATTCGGCGAAGCGCGTCACCGACAGTGTGTATGAGAGCATGGAAAGGCTCAACATCGACTATATTGACATCATAAACGTGCATGACGTCGAGTTCGCCGACCTCAATCAGATTGTTTCAGAGACGCTCCCCGCTCTTGTGAAGCTTAGGGAGAAAGGTGTTGTCGGGCATGTCGGGATAACCGACTTGCAGCCGGAGAACCTGAAGTGGGTCATCGAACACGTGCCCGCCGGCACTGTGGAGTCTGTCCTGAACTTCTGCCATTACAGTCTGAATGACGAACTCTTGACTGAATATTTTGACTTTTTTGAGGCAAACAATGTCGGTATAGTCAACGCTTCGCCATTCTCAATGGGCCTGCTTTCACAGCGCGGCGCGCCTGACTGGCATCCGGCTCCTGAGGCTTTGAAGGCGGCTTGCAAGCGAGCGGCCGACTATTGCAGCGAGAAGGGCTACCCGATTGAAAAGCTTGCCGTGCAGTATTCTACCAGCAACCCGCGCATAGCTACCACTCTGTTCAGCTCGGCTAATCCGGCCAACGTGCTGAAGAACATCGGATATGTCAACGAACCGATGGACGAGCAGCTTGTAAAAGACGTTCAAGAGATAATCGGCGACCAGATGCGTGTGCGCTGGGCCAATACATAATCGACATCGTACAGGCAGGGCAATGGGGCTGTGCGCTTGGCGTAGGGATACTATTCCTGATTGTGCTAAGGGCGTGTCTTCATGGCTTTGCCGACATGTTGCAAGCTAACGGCGCAATAAATGCAGTTTAAAAGACATGAAGACTCAACAATCCAACAATCTGACAATAATTGACGCGCATGCCCATTTGTGGCTGCGCCAGGACACTTCGTGGAACGGGATGCCGATACGCACAACGGAGAACGGCCGTTCGTTCTTCCTCACGGAAGAGGTGCAGATGCTTCCGCCGTTCATGATTGACGGCAGGAACACTGCGGAAGTGTTTCTCTCAAACATGAATTACGCGCAGGTAGGGGCGGCTTGCATTGTGCAAGAGTTTATCGACGGCATACAGAACGACTATCTCGCGGAGGTGAAAAGCAAGAACCCTGACCGCTTTTTTGTCTTCGGGATGTGCGATTATTTCGCCCCCGGTTACAGCGAAAAGGCGAAGGCGTTGGCCTCTCAGGGATTCCGTGGCATTGCCATCCCTGGTCATCGCCTCATAACAGACAAGGCGCATGTGCATTTGAACGAACCCGAAATGATGGATATGTTCCATTTCATGGAGAGTGAAGGCATGGTGTTGTCAGTGTGTCTTGCGCCAGGAGGCGAGCAGACGGCCGAGATGCGTGAGGTCATCGAGGAATGTCCCGGCCTGAAAGTGGCCGTCGGCCATTTCGGCATGGTAACCGCCCCAGGGTGGGAAGAGCAGGTGAAGCTTGCGCTTTCAGACAATGTCATGATAGAGTCAGGCGGCATAACGTGGCTGTTCAACAGCGAGTTCTATCCCTTCAACGGTGCCGTGCGTGCCATACGCGAGGCAATCGACATGGTGGGAGAGGACAAGCTGATGTGGGGTTCTGACTATCCGCGTACAATAACAGCCATCACGTATAAGATGTCATACGACTTTGTATGCAAGACCGACGCGCTGACAGACCGCCAGAAGCAACTCTTCCTCGGCGAAAACGCCCGCGGCTTCTATGGTTTCGGGCAACTGCCTGAGTTGCCATACGTCAAGAACATGTCTGAATGAGAAGCCAAGGCGGCAAGCCGTTGCATGTATAAAAATCCTTTACCTTACAACTACACAACACTACTTACCAATGAAAAAGAATAATTACACGGTGCCTTTGGCATTGATATTCATCTTGTTCTTCCTTTGGGCGATAAGCAGCAACTTGCTGCCTACGATGATACGCCAGCTAATGAAGACATGCGAGCTTAACACGTTTGAGGCTTCGTTCACAGAGAGTGCCTATTGGCTGGCTTACTTCGTGTTCCCAATTCCCATTGCGATGTTCATGAAGCGTTACAGCTACAAGGCGGGCATAGTGTTCGGACTCTTGCTTGCCGCCTGTGGGGGATTCTTGTTTTTCCCCGCTTCTCTTGTCAAGTCGTATTGGGTTTACCTGTGCGTGTTGTTTGTCATAGCCACTGGCATGTGTTTTCTTGAGACGGCGGCAAACCCGTATGTCACAGTGCTTGGCAATGCGGACGGGGCTGTGCGCAGGTTGAATCTCGCCCAGTCGTTCAACGGTTTGGGCGCGTTTATCTCGGCCATGTTCCTCAGCAAGTTGGTTCTCAGTGGCAACAATTTCACCCGTGACACTCTTCCTGCCGATTATCCAGGTGGTTGGGACGGGTACATCCAGCAGGAGACTGAGGCCATGCTCTTGCCGTATCTCGCGCTCGGCTCCATGCTTTTGATTGTCGCACTTGTCTTCGTGTTCACCAAGTTGCCTAAGATTGGTGACGAGAACGCCGCCGATGGTGGGAAGGCAGCCGGCGGGCAAGGGGCTAAGCTGATTGATTTTGGCGTGCTTCGCCGTTCGCATCTGCGCTGGGGCGTCATTGCCCAGTTCTTCTACAACGGCGGACAGACAGCCGTCAACAGTCTTTTCCTTGTGTATAGTTGCGTCTATGTGGGCATCGACGAGGCCACGGCTACAACGTTTTTCGGCATATACATGCTGGCGTTCCTGCTTGGGCGTTGGGTCGGCACGGCCTTGATGGTTAAGTTCAAGCCGCAGAACATGTTGCTGGCTTATTCGCTTATGCTGATGGCCTTGTGCGTTGTAATAAGCGTTTGTGGAGGTTATGTGGGTCTTTACGCCATGATAGCCGTCTCGTTCTTCATGTCGATAATCTATCCCACGCAGTTCTCGCTGGCTCTCGACGGGCTTGGCGGCCAGACAAAGAGCGGTTCGGCGTTCCTCGTTATGGCCATTGTCGGCAACGCATGTCTGCCGCAGCTAACGGCGTATGTGATGCATGTTAACGAGCATATGTACCATGTGGCATATCTCGTGCCGATGGTTTGTTTCGCATTCTGCGCCTATTACGGCTGGAAAGGTTACCGTAACCTGGAGGCCTTCAAGGCTTGATGAAATTCAATGTGCCGTGCGGCATATCCGTATCGGCAAAAACAAATAAAACAAAACAACAAAGATGAAAGCAGTACGCATAGCCGCGCCGATGGAGATGGGCGTGGCTGAAATCGAGAAACCGGTGCTTGGAGCCGGTGAGGTGTTAGTTAAAATAAGGTATGTGGGCTTTTGCGGCTCCGACCTCAACACTTATCTTGGCCGCAACCCGATGGTGCGCATGCCCGTAGTGCCCGGCCATGAGGTGGGCGCGGTGATAGAAGAAGTGGGAGAGGGCGTGCCTGCCAACCTTGCAAAAGGTATGGTGGTGACCCTCAATCCGTATACAAACTGCGGTCATTGCGCCTCTTGCCGCAACGGGCGTTACAACGCTTGCGAACATAATGAGACACTTGGCGTTCAGCGTCAAGGCGTTATGTGCGAGTATGCCGTCCTGCCTTGGCAGAAAATAATACCGGCAGGTGACATTCCCGTACGTACCTGCGCGCTGATAGAACCCATGAGCGTAGGCTTCCATGCCGTGGCGCGTGCCGGCGTTACTGACAGCAGTTACGTCATGGTGATAGGTTGCGGCATGGTTGGTTTGGGCGCGGTGATGCGTGCCTCGTTGCGTGGCGCGCATGTTATTGCCGCCGACATTGACGATGAGAAGCTTGCCTTGGCACGTGAGGCTGGAGCGGCTTACACCGTAAACACCATGACTGATGATGTGCATGCCAAGATACAGGAAATAACCGGAGGGCTTGGAGCCGATGTGGTGATTGAGGCTGTGGGCAGCCCTGTCACATACGTGATGGCTGTAAACGAGGTTGGTTTCACCGGTTGTGTCACCTGCATCGGTTACGCCAAGAGCGAAGTGGCATTCCAGACAAAGCTTTTTGTACAGAAGGAGCTTGACATACGCGGTTCGCGTAACGCCACGCCGGCCGACTTCCGCGCAGTAATCAACTGCATAAACACTGGCCGGTATCCTGTGGAGAAGTTTATTTCACGTGTCGTGAAGCCGGAACAGGCCGCTGAAGCCATGAAGGAATGGAGCGAGAACCCGGGCAAGGTGTTCCGCATACTTGTGGAGTTTTGATAATGTTTGCATATAATCGAAGATGCCAGCCATATTGTTTCAATGCAATATGGCTGGCATTGTTTTTGTCGTAAGAATATCTTTTGCTGTATAAGTGACGCCATTTTGCGACGCGTTTTGCCGTTGGTTGCACATAAAAAGGCCGTCTCTCACATCATGAAAGACGGCATTTTGCAATATCCTGGAAGCCAGATTGTTATATGGCTTGGTTGTTTTGTCGTTATTTTAGAACTCGAATGTCGCCCTGACATTTATTTGACGCCCTGTGAGATAGTTGGGCACGGCGTATTGCTGGTTGGTCACGTCGGTCACCCAATAGTATGAGTTGACATTGTTGATGCCGAGCAGGTTGAGGCAGTCAACCCCGAGCCAGATGTTCTTGAACCATGACTTGCGCTGCCGTTTGTCGTTGTCCAACAGGCGGTAGCTCATACCTATGTCTGCGCGTTTGTAGGCTGGGGCGCGGAACGGCATGGTGTCAAGGCTGCGGTGGGGCGCGCCGAAAGGCAATCCGTCGGCCAGTGCGAGCCTGAGCGACATGCGCCAGCGTGTAGTTCCGGGGAAATAGTCGGTGAAAAAGAGGTTGAGCGAGTAACGCTGGTCGGTCGGCATGGGAATGCTCTTGCCGTTGATGTTAAGGCGCGTACTCATGAGCGACAGGCTAACCCACGAGTCTGTGCCCGGCACGAATTCGCCGTAAAGCTTGAGGTCGAGTCCCATGGCGTGTCCGGAGCATTGCTGGCTGGCGTCATATACGATTTTCACGTTGTCTACGGTATAGGGTACAACGTTGGAAAGAGCCTTGTAATAAGCCTCGGCCGTAAACCTGTAGGGGCGGTTTTTCATCTTGAAGTTGTAGTCAAATCCTGCAATGAAGTGTATAGACCGCTGGCTTTTTATGTCACGGCGCAGTGTTGCTTGCGTTACACCGTTCACGGTGGCCGTGTCGCGAAGCTCCTTGAAGAATGGTGCTTGGTAGTACACTCCCGTGGCGAAGCGCAGGGTTACGTTGTGGTTGAAGGCTGGTATTACGCCAATTGACGCGCGTGGACTGAAGATGCTCTCGCGGTTGTAGTTCCAATGGCTGAAGCGTATACCGTAGTTCAGTGTGAAAAGGGTGTGCCCGCCCGTGCTTGTGAACCGCCACGTGTCTTGCAGGTATGTCTCAAGGCGGTTGGCACTGAGCTTGTTACGTGCGTTGAGCGAGTATATCATGTAGAGGTCTTGGCCTGTGTGGGGAATGCTGTATCCGCTCGAATCGCGCATCTCGTACTCTTTGCTGCGTTCCTCTATGTCCTCGATTTTATAGGTCAGTCCGGCTTCAATGTCGTGTTTCTTTATTTTATGGTTGAGCGTCAGCTTCAGGCTTTTCACGGTGGCCTCGATGTAATTGCGAGCATGTTCCATGTATGTGCCTACGCCCAGGTTTTCACTTGTTTCAGTCTGCGTTAGCCAGTATTGGCCTTGTATGTCGTAACATTCTTGCTCATTGGTGTGGTAGGCTGAGGCAGAGAGCTTTAGTTTCGTGCTTTTCCCGAGTTTGCGTGTTATGCTGAGTGAGCCGAAATATGTACGGAAAAGGTCTTTTTCGCGTCCGTCGAAATAAACGCGGAACGCCTTTACGTTTTGCATAGTGCCGAAAGTTGTCTCACGGTCTTCGGGGTAGAAGTTATAATGACTGTCGGATATGTCGCCCATCAGTTCGATGCTCCATCGGTTGTTTGGCTCGTATGTAAGGTGGGTTTGATAGTCCAAGAAGTTAGGTTGGTATTCTCCTTTAGTCTCAAGTGTGCCGAGAAGGTATCTGTTTGTTTTGTAGCGTATGCCGTTGCTCCAGGCGAATTTCTTCGTGCTGAAGCCGATATATGCGCTTGCTCCGAGAAGGCTGGCTGAGACGTTGGCCTCAAATTTCTTTGGTTTTTTGTAAGTTATGTCAAGCACGGATGACATCTTGTCGCCGTATTTGGCTTCAAAGCCGCCCGTGGAGAAGCCTACAGACTCAACCATGTCGGGGTTGATGACGGAAAGGCCTTCCTGCTGTCCGCTGCGGACAAGGAAAGGACGGTACATCTCAATGCCGTTTATGTACACGCTGTTTTCATCGAAGCTGCCGCCGCGCACGTTGTATTGTGACGACAATTCGCTATGGGTAGACACGCCAGCTTGCGCCTGTATCATTTCTTCTACGGCGTTGCCTGTCACGCTGGGAGCCTGCTTGATGTCCTTGGTGTCAAGATGTTGGGTGCTGCCTGTTTGCCGGCGTTCGCCTGTGACGGTGACCCCGGCCAGTTCTGTGTCGTTGAACAGTTGTATCAATAGCGTTTGCTTGCCGCGCGGCCGCCTCAGCACGCGAGTCTTGGTCTTGTATCCTATCATTGAAAACCTGACGACCACACTGTCAGTTGACTGTAAGCGTATGGAATATTCGCCCTTCAGGTTTGTCATGGTCATCTTGCCTTGCTGCACAACGGCCACCGTGGCAAGCTCGATAGGGTTCATCTGTTCGTCGGTGACTTTCCCCTGCAGCGTGAAAGTCTGGGCTTTTGCGTTCAGGAAAAGCAAAAGCAAGGGTATGATTATGCTAAAACGTATTCTTTCCATTGGTATATATAACGTCGGCAACCGTTGTTTATTGTGGTGGCATGCAAAAGTAAAAAGGGTGAAGAATAAAAGTACGGATGCTGTTGTGTCAGCTTTCTTGCTGATTTGTTTCTTTCGTATGGGGCTTATTCCCGATACATCCATGATAAAAGGTTGTTGACCCATTTGAATGAGCAACGGAACCATCGGTAAGTGCCTACGGGCTTGCCGCCGAAGCCGAGGATGAATTCGCGGAAGTGGTTTTTCTTGAACGGCAGTCCCACGTCCATGAAATAAATGTGCCGGCAGTTGTTTTCGTATGCGTGTTTGATGGCCGTCCATACGGTAAGTGCGTTGGCGCGTTTCCTGTGCAGGTTGTGTTTAGTGGCCAAGTACCACAGATAACAGTTATCTTCAGAATAGACACAAAGGCAGCCGCTGACTGTTTTCCCACTGTAAGTTGTGGTGAATAAATGGCAGTCGCCGTTTTCTTTAAGTTCGTAAAAAAGCTTGATGTCGGGGATGTAACGCCTGATTTTCAGCGAAACGTAGTTTTTCAGTATCTTGAAGAAGTTGTCGTATTCGTTGTCGGTCAAGGCAAGACGTGTTTCCATGCCTGAACGTTTGGCCTTGATTATGTTTTTCCTCATCCTGTAAGTAAGGCGTTTCTCTGGCGGCATGCTGTGCAAAGAGTTGTGTATTTCCATCCAGTGGATAGGGAAGAAACCATTGCTGCGGAACTTTCCGTAACCGAACATTTTAGTGCTTAGGTCGCTGAATTCAATGTACAGGCATAGTCCGCGGCGTAGCTTTTTTGTTATTTGGCTGAGCATGAGGCCGAATATTTCTTCTTTCTCATAACCTTCGGCGTATTCGCCTTCGCCGTACACTCTTCCTTGTGTGAACAGGTAAGGTGGAAAAAGCGAACCTCTACGACGCAACATTACGAGCATGTGCCCAACAACTTCGCCGCCATCATACGCTATCGCCATGTAAGGTCGTTGTCCGGGTGTGTTTTCTATCATCCTGAACAATGCCTCGCTATGGAAAAATCCTTTGCCTTGTATTGGCGGAAGGTCTTTGCCTTTGGACACGATGACGACATGAATATCATTCATAGCGCAAAAATAGTAAATCTTTTTAAAAAAAACAATATGACAATATGTTTTTGGCTTATAATGCCTACCTTTGCATACGTTTTTTAACAAGCGGCAAAACCGTTTCTTGATAATGAAGATTGTTTTAGTTGGAGCTGGCAATTTGGCTTGCAGTTTGGGGCGGGCTTTATTTGAAGCTGGCAATGACATATTGCAGGTTTACAGCCGCACATGTCAAGCGGCTTCCGCACTTGCAGACGCACTGGATGCTTCTCCTGTAACAGAGATTGACCGCATATCCGCCGATGCGGATGTTTACATTGTTGCGGTTAAGGATAGTGTGATGGCAGACATTGTGCCGTCATTGTGTCACGGCAAAGAGGGGAAGGTCTTTTTGCATACGTCCGGGAGTGTTGCCGCCAGTGTTTTTGAAGGCAGGGCTTTGCATTATGGAGTGTTATATCCGATGCAGACATTTTCAAAGAGCAAACCTCTGGCATTCAAGGATATACCCTGTTTTATTGAAGGGAATGACGAACTTGTCCTTGAAACGGTGTCAAAGTTGGCTCATAGTTTGTCTGACAGCGTTTTCAGGCTCGACTCTGAAGCACGCAAGCATTTGCATCTGGCTGCGGTCTTCGCTTGTAATTTCGCTAATCATTGTTATGAAATATCTTCCGAGATACTTGCGAAGTATGGCATTCCGTTTGAAGTCATGCTGCCGCTGATTGACGAAACTGCGCGCAAGGTGCATGTTATGCGGCCGTATGAAGCACAGACTGGTCCTGCTGTACGATATGACAGGAATGTGATTGGGATGCAGGCTGGTTTGTTGGAAGACAATCTTTTTTTCAGAAAAGTTTATGAATCAATGAGTGATAGTATCCATCGTGTTGCTCAAAAAGAAATCGACCATAGAATATGATAAACTACGATTTGTCAAAGATACGTGCTGTTTTTTTCGATGTTGACGGTGTGTTGAGTGCGGAGACAATACCTCTGCATCCGTCAGGCGAGCCGATGCGTACAGTCAACATAAAAGACGGATATGCCATTCAGTTGGCCTGCAAGGTGGGTTTGCGCGTGGTGATTATAACTGGTGGCACGACTGAGAGCGTGCGCTTACGGTATGAACATCTCGGAGTGGAGGATATAATCATGGGCAGTTCTGTCAAGATAAATGATTATGACAAGCTACTCGGCAAATACGGCTTGGCTGATGACGAGGTCATTTACGTCGGTGACGACATTCCGGATTATGAAGTCATGCTGCGTTGTGGATGTCCTTGCTGTCCGGCAGACGCTTGCGCTGACATCAAGTTGATAAGTAAATACATCAGTCACGTTAATGGTGGCTATGGTTGCGGCCGTGACATTATAGAACAAGTGTTGCGCGCGCAAGGCAAATGGCTGAAGGCCGAGAATGCTTTTGGATGGTAACGGTTGGTTGTGGAGATGAAAAAGAATTATCATATAATACTGAGTAGCAACAGTCCGAGGCGCAAGGAACTGCTTGAGGGGCTGGATTTGAATTTTGAAGTGCGTGTGCTTCAGGGTGTTAGTGAGTCTTATCCTTCGGATTTGCCAGTGATGGATATTGCAGGGTACATTGCGGCGGAAAAGGCGGAAGCATACAAAGGCGAGTTAGAGGAAAACAATCTTGTTATAACAGCCGACACCGTTGTTGTTTTGGGAGACAAGGTTTTGGGCAAGCCCAAAGACCTTGGCGAGGCACGTGAAATGTTGCGCATGCTTAGCGGACATACTCATCAGGTTGTGACAGGCGTGTGCCTGACAACTTCTGTCAAGCAGAGAAGCTTTTCAGTAGTTACGGATGTGACGTTTAAGTCTTTGTCTGAAGACGAGATAGACTATTATGTTGAGCATTACAAACCTTTGGACAAGGCTGGTGCTTACGGCATACAGGAATGGATTGGTTATATAGGTGTTACGTCGATAAATGGCAGTTATTTCAATGTCATGGGGCTTCCTGTGCAGCGAATTTATGACGAACTGTGTGATTTTTGACGTCTCTTGTCTTGTTCATCGTTTGATGATAAGTGATATTTGTTAATGTTTTAATCATATTTACCGCATTAAATGGATTCAGCAGAATTAATAGCGTGGGTTCTTGATAACCTGAACTATTGGGTTGTCACTGTTTTTATGGCCGTTGAGAGTTCGTTCATACCATTCCCATCGGAAGTGGTTGTGCCTCCAGCGGCATGGCTCGCAATGTCTAAAGGCGAAATGAGCATTGTACTTGTGGTGGTTTTCGCCACATTGGGTGCCGACATCGGCGCGTTGTTCAATTATTATTTGGCTAAATGGCTCGGACGTCCTGTCGTTTATAAGTTCGCAGACAGCCGCATCGGGCATATGTGCTTGATTGACCGTCAGAGTGTGGAGAAAGCTGAACGGTATTTCCGTGACCATGGCGCGGCGTCAACTTTCTTCGGGCGTCTTGTTCCTGCTGTGCGTCAGCTTATCAGTATTCCGGCTGGCCTTGCGGGAATGAGGATTGACCATTTCCTTTTATACACCACTCTCGGTGCTGGTGTGTGGAACAGTGTTCTCGCATTTATAGGTTATTTGATTTACAGGGCTATGCCGGATGTCGGGCCTGAAAGGGTGGTAGAAGAGGCAACAAAGTACAGCCATGAGATTGGATATGTGATATTGGCTTTGGCTGTTGTCATAATTGGAGTATTGGTTTACAAAGGAGTTCAGAAAAAGAAAACTGTATAATGGAGTATAAGTGACAAATCCGCCAAACGTACGTTGAGTGTGTGCGTTTGGCGGATTTTTGTTATTCATGTGTTGTCTTGCGCGTTTCTGTAATGATGCAAGATTTTTATATTTTCCCTTCTTTTTTTATCTTGTCAAGCATGTATTTGTAATAGTCTTCAGGCTTCATGCCTTCGGGGAATAATTTGCCGAGCAGCATTTGCAGCTCTTTGGGCGAGTGTCCTGTTGCGGTTTTAAGGCATTGCATGAACTCGTCAGTCTTGCCAAGGTCATAACAGCATGCTGCAAAGTATGCATATCCTTTTTTCCAGTCTTTATGTATGTCATACAGGGTCTTGAAAATTTTGTAGGCATAGTTTGAGTCGCCGCTTTCAAACACGGTAATTGCGATTTTCATCAAAATGTTTGGAGAGTAGCCCGAATTTGTCAAAGCCTGTATGAAATACGTTCTTGCTTCGGTGAGCAGTCCGCATCCTGCCAGCAAGTTGCCGCGATAAACAAGCATGTCATTGTGGTCGCAGTCGAGGTTCTCTGTCTTGTCAAGTATGGCCATGGCTTCTTTTAGGCGGCCGAGGCGGCATAATGAGAACGCCCAGTCTTTATAAACGTCAATGAGGCTTGTCGCTTGCGGCGGCAATAGCTTTTCCGCTTTTTCAAGATGCTTTATGGCCAACTCGTATTTCTCAAGCAGCATGCAGCAAAAGCCAATCAGCATTTCTCCATTTTCATCGTCAGGGCATAACTCATTGTACCTCAGATAATATTTTAGGGCCTCGCCATAGTTTCCTAAGTTGTATAGGCCGTTGGCCTTGTTGAGCAATGCCACTGAGTTTTTCGGATTGATGGCAATGGAATATTCGCTGCTTTGTATGGAGTCTTCGATGTTGTTGCTGAAAAATTGCGATGAGGCAAGTGAATTCCAGTATTGTGTGGAATACGGGTCTTTGTCTATAAGTTCGTTGAATAATTTCTTGCTTTTTTCGTAATCGCCTTTTTCCAAGGATATTCTTGCCGATTGTTCCTTGTAATCAACTGATTCTTTGTCATAGCATCGTTTCAGCCATTTTTCGGCAATGTCTGTTTCGTTGTAATCCAGGAACAGTGCGGCGGAGTCAATCGTAAAGTAGTCTTTGTCATCCTCGTCTATTTCGGCGAACTTATCTTCAAGATACATGTCGGCGCGTGCCGCCTGCTTTTCGACGAGCATGATTTCTGCCTTTATGTAAAAATATTCCAGGTCAGTCTTGTCTTCTATCTGCTCTGCGTAGTGTTCGGCTTTTGGTATGTCATGGCTCTCTATCAACGCCATTCTCGCCTTGAACAGGAGCGGTGCAGGATTTCCCGGGTAAAAAGACATGACGTTGTTTACTATTTCTTCAGCCTTTCCTGTGTCGCCGTTGTTGTAATAATACTCGGCTATATCCACCAGTTCGTCGGGGTCGAGTGACGTGTATCTTTCATTGTCATCCGCCTCTTCAAAATTTTTGAGGATTGCCTTGAAATCGTTTGACAGGAAATAATCTTCAGAATTGTATGACATCTATTGTTGTATTCTTGCGTTTTGAAGTCATGAAATGCGGCTGGCGCATGGTGATGTTGGTGCGCGTCAGCCGCATTTGTGTTAGTTGCCCTTGGATATTTTCGACCAAGTGTCTTTTAGTCCGACGGTCTTATTGTATATAAGGTGTCCTGGCTTAGAGTCCAAGTCAGCCATGAAGTAGCCTATGCGTTGGAATTGCAGGTATTCTCCCGGTTGTTTTTCGGCTGCGTAGTCTTCCACATAGCAGTCTTGCATTATTGTGAGCGAGTCGGGATTGAGCAGTTCCCTGAAGTCTCGTTCTTCGGCGGAAGGGTTTTCTACGTTGAACAGGCGGTCGTAAATCCTTACCTCTGCTTTCTTGCAGTGGTCTACGCTTACCCAGTGCAGCGTGCCTTTCACCTTGCGGTTTGCTCCCTCCATGCCGCTCTTGCTCATAGGGTCATATTCGGCTTGGATTTCTATAATGTTGCCGTTCTCGTCTTTCGTGCAGCCCGTGCATTTCACGATGTAAGCGTTCTTCAGGCGTACTTCGCGTCCCGGTGTCATGCGGAAAAATTTCTTCGGGGCGTCTTCCATAAAGTCCTCGCGCTCAATCCACAGGTTCTTGCTGAATGTTATGGTGTGCGTTCCGTCGGCTTCGTTTTCGGGGTTGTTCACCGCTTCCATTTCCTCGGTCTGCCCGTCAGGATAGTTGGTGATGACGAGTTTCACGGGGTTGAGTACGGCTGAAACCCTTATGGCGCGCTTGTTGAGGTCGTCGCGCACGGCGGCTTCGAGCAATGCGACATCGTTGAGCGCGTCAAACTTGGTGTATCCGATGCTCTTTATGAAGTTCTTGATGCTCTCTGGCGAGTAGCCTCGGCGGCGCATGCCGCAGATGGTGGGCATGCGTGGGTCGTCCCATCCGTTCACCTTGCCCTCGTCAACCAGCGCGTGCAGCTTGCGCTTGCTCATCACGGTGTAGGTCAGGTTGAGGCGGTTGAACTCGATTTGCCTCGGGCGGAAGTCGCCGAGGTTGTCGCCTTCGCCCTTGTATGTCTTCAGTTCGTCGATGAACTTGTCGTACAGCGGGCGGTGGGGCACGAATTCAAGCGTGCAAATCGAGTGGGTCACGCCCTCGAAATAGTCGCTCTGCCCGTGGGCGAAGTCATACATCGGGTATGCGTGCCATTTTGTTCCCGTGCGGTGGTGCGGGGTATGGATTATGCGGTACATGATTGGGTCGCGGAAGTGCATGTTGGGGTTGGCCATGTCGAGCTTGGCGCGCAGCACCATCGAGCCTTCTTCCGCTTCCGGGGTGTTCATCTTGTGGAACAGCTCAAGGCTTTCTTCCACGGGGCGGTCACGGTAAGGCGACGGCGTTCCCGGCTGTGTCGGCGTGCCCTTTTGTTCAGCTATCTGTTCGCTTGTCTGCTCGTCAACGTAGGCCTTGCCCTGCTTAATCATCCACTCTGCGAAGTCCCAAAGCTGCTGGAAGTAGTCAGAAGCATAGTAAACGTTGGCCCAGTGGAACCCCAGCCATTTTATGTCGTTCAGGATTGAGTCAACATATTCTGTGTCCTCCTTGCTCGGGTTTGTGTCGTCAAAGCGCAGGTTGCACACTCCGCCGTAGTTCTCGGCCACGCCGAAGTCCATGCAGATGGCCTTGGCGTGCCCTATGTGCAGGTAGCCGTTCGGCTCGGGCGGGAAGCGCGTTTGTATCCTGCCGCCGTTCTTGCCTTCGGCCAAGTCATTCTCTACGATTTGCTCTACAAAGCTCAAGCTTTTCTTCTCTTCCGTATTCTTCTCTTCTGTCGTCATATCTTGTTTGTTTAGTTGACAAGCCGTCAGTCACAAGCAAACAAGGTGATATGCCTTGACAGCTTGTTGCTTGTCTGCTCGTTACTCGTTACTTGTCTGCTTTATTTAATTCCCCTCTTGTTCAACGCCGCCGAGTATTTAGCCGCGTTTTGCAGGTGTTCCTCGTAAGTCTCGGCGAAGTTGTGCGTTCCGCTGAAGTCCTCTTTCGCGCACATGTACAGGTAGTCGTGGCGCACGTGGTTAAGCACGGCGTCGATGCCCGCAACCGAAGGTATCCTGATTGGCCCAGGCGGCAGCCCCGTCCTCCTGTAAGTGTTGTATGGGCTTTTCACGTTAAGCATGTTGTGGTATATGCGCCTGATTCCGAAATCCTTCAGCGCGAACTTGATTGTCGGGTCGGCCTGTAGCGGCATGCCCGTTCTCAGGCGGTTGTAGTACATCCCGGCCACCATCGGTTTCTCGGCGTCGTTGGCCGTTTCCTCGTCAACTATGCTGGCCATCGTTATCACTTCCTCTTTCGTCAATCCCATGGCCTTGGCCTTTTGGGTGCGCTCAAAGTTCCAGAACTTCTTGCTCTCCTCGTTCATCTTGTCAAGGAACTTGTCAACGGTCGTGTTCCAGTATACCTCATACGTGTTGGGTATGAACATGCAGAGCATCGTCTCAGGCTTGTATCCGTACTTCGCACATGTGGCCGAGTCGGTCAGTGCCTTGTAGATTTCCACGCTGTCCATCATCAGTTTCCTTGACAACGCTCCCGCCAGCTTGTCAGCCGTGCGCACGCTCGGCACGGTGAGGTTAACCGATGTCTGAAGGCCGTTCTTCAGCTTCCTGAACACGGTGAACGCGCTGTTGCCCGGTTCTATCTCGTATCGCCCTGTGCGTATGTTCTCTTCGTATGAGCTGTGCCTCACCAAAGTCTTGAAGCCGGTCATGCCGTGTTGTGACGCTATGGTGTCAAGTTGGGCGTAAACGGAGTCGATGTTGTCGTCTTTGTCAATGTAGATGAAATGGCTGCCGCCTTTGCCCGCCATGGCGGTGAAGAAGTAATAATAGCATAAGAACAGTATCACGGCTATGCAGACCGCCGCCGGGATTACAAATTTCTTTTGGCTTGTCAATTTCATTTCAATAAATATTTTGTGCGCAAAATTACATTTTATTTTTGAAATAACGGATGATATTCCGTTATATTTTAATGTATTGTCTTGCCGTTGTTTGCTGATTTGCCGTCACGTCTTCATGTATGCGTGCTGTCGAGGTTTGCGCCGCGCGTACGAAAGGCGGCAAACGGCGTCTTGAAAGGCCATGAAACGCACGCCAAAAGGCCATCTTTTACGCCCTAAAAGATGGCCTTTTGTAACGTGTTGGTTGTCAGGTATTTGTGGCGTTGTGGCGGCGTTTGTCGCTGGTGTGCAACGTGTGTTTTTCCGGTTCGGGGGAAAACATTTGCAGAACTGTTGAGAATACAGGAAATTTTTATTAAATTTGCATCCAGTCATGGGACTGGACGTTTTTATGTAACTTATTTATTGTCAACTATGAAAGTACTAAAAATATTCCATTTTCACAATTTTTTCACTGGTTCCCTTAATAAACGAATAATTTTTTAAAACAATGAACATGAAACGGATAAATGCAAAAAAGTACATGCTTGCAACGGCGTGTTTTGTTCTTGGTATTTGTGCTAAAAGTTTAATAGATTACAGTGTGAAAGGCAGACACGATGATAAAAAAACACCGATGTACGTGGATTTGGGAAAGACTTATGAAGGATTTCGCTTTGATAGGTCCGCGGAAAGAGGGTTTGTCCCTCTTGATAGAGTTTATAGGCGGCGGAACGGGATTATACCAGACGCAGAAACCGCAGCAAAGGTTGCCATTGATATATTTTCCAGTCAATGCAGTCCTGAACAGATAGAGGATGTGAAACCTTTTAGAGTTAAATTAGTTGACGATGCGCTATGGGAGGTAATGGGAGATAATCTTATGACAGAAGGTGGTGGCCTTTCTATAGTCATACAAAGGTCTGATGGCAGGGTCTTGAATTGTGTACATTATAAATAAATACCCATTGGCGTAATTATTGTTATTGGCACGTCCATGATTACAGTTTCAAGTAATGTCCTTTCTGCTTTCAATACATATTGTTTTGTGGTGTGAAAGATAATCTTTCACACCACAAAAGGATGCATCTTGAAAACTTGTCGGAGGTAAGTGAAAACTATAAGTAAAAGCTATTGAAATGTAATAAGCTGAAAGTGCTACCATGCATGGCGCAAATAATTCCATCAACAGATACCAGAGTATAAAGAATTTGTCTTCATCGATGTCAAATGTTCAAAATATTTTAGAGTAGATGAATCTTTTGATTGTTTGTTTTTATATTCATGGAAAGTAGATATGTGTTTTTAAGTATATGGAAAAGTTTTATGTCATAATATCGTTTGTGTTCCTTTTGCTTCCCAAGTCAGCAGTTGCGGTGAATGTCAAGGATACGGTAGTTTCGGTTATTGATACGGCGGTTGTGTCCAAAGGGGCGTCTGCGCTTGCTGCAGATGATGATTTTTACAGCACGATTAATCACGGCGTGATGTCGTATGAACCTAAAGCTCCAAATGTTTCGGGGCTGCTGCAATATGTTGATTGCCCTGTTTCGTATTACACGGGAACGCCGGAAATAAGCATACCGTTGTATGAGATAGACATGCAAGACGTCAAGATACCGATAACATTGAATTATCATGCTTCAGGCATACGGGTCAGCCAAGAGGCTACATGGGTCGGCTTGGGCTGGAGTTTGGAATGCGGAGGAGTCGTGTCGCGCACGGTGAGGTGCAGTGATGATTTTCACGAGTATTTGGATTCTTATGAAAACGGGATTGAACAGGGCTATTATGACGCCCCTGAAGCCATGGCTCCGTTGGATGAAAGTTATTTCAGCGTTTCAGGCTTAGACGTGAAATTGAAAAAAGACTCTGAGCCGGACATCTTCTTCTACAGCATACCCGGAGGCAGCGGGAAATTCCTAATGGACAAATCGCGTGGCCCCGTGTTGTTGACAAAGACGGGCAAAGCCAATGTCAAAATTGAGCTTGATGGGAAGAAGACAGGGCAAAACGGTGTGTATACATTCATCATAACTGATGTTTATGGCAACAAGTACACTTTCAGGCAAAAGGAAATAACTTGGGTTTATTCACGTGTCGGAAACTTGAACAGCAACAAGCCGAGCAACAACAATTTGGATGAGACACGCAGCACGGTGGAATACAGGTATGACCCTCCTATGAAATACACGTCGTCTTGGCTGCTTACGCAGATAACGACGGTGAAAGGGCTTAACGTCAATTTCAGTTATGAAAAAGAGTCATACATGTTGCCTACACACGAATCTGCGGTGAAATACAATTATTTGGCAGGTTATGGTTCTGCTGGCACGATAGGTTCAAACACAAGGTATTCGTGTTCAAAGACCGTTGTAGAGAGTTATCGGTTGGTCAAGGTGTCATGGAATGGCGGCAATGTCGTGTTCGACGCTTCGGAGAGGGGTGATGTGAAGGAATGGGAGGCGGACTGCGCGCCCAAGAAACTTGACAAGGTAACGGTGAAGAACAACCTCGGTGACATGATAAGGCAATATGCTTTTTCTTATTCTTATATGAATCCAAGCATGCCAGGAGATTTCGCATACGTTTACAAAAGGCTCATGCTTGACAAGGTGGCCGACTGCCTTGACACGAGCATAGAATATAAGATGACTTATTTCAATGACCATCCGTTGCCTCCAAAGAACTCAAACAACACTGATTACTGGGGCTACAGCAACGGCGTAGAGCAAGGCTCAGACTATTTTTGCTCGGCTTCTTACGGTGGAAAGACATTTTTCGGCGCTGACAAGACAGGCAACATAGCCTACATGCGTTCCGGGACGTTGAACACCTTGACGTATCCTACAGGTGAAAAGGTTACGTTCGTTTATGACACTCACACAAGCACGTCCGCGCCTACGCCCGTTGTCAAGGACAAGAGAATAGGGCTTGCGGTGTTCAACAGGTATGAATCCACTGACTACGTGGACGAAAACCTGCAGAAGGAAAGTTCCAAGATAATAACGTTTGCCGAGGATACGCATGTGGAGTTTTGGGCGCATTTGGAAAATACGACGAGAAAGGAAGACCCGAATTGTTGGTATGACCATGAGGCCTATCCTATATTCAGGGTTTACAAGCTTAAAGCGGACGGCACGAAGTATGATGATTATCGGTACTCTCTGACAGTGCCGTCGGAGATAAAGACTGATTATGAATACAATTACCCGCATTACACTGACTTCCTTACGGCTGGAACTTACAGTTTTGAGGTTTACGCTCCTGTTCGGGATGTTTACATTGCGGTGTATTTCAAGTACAAGGCGACGGTGCTGGAGCCTGGTGAAACCGTAAGTCTCGGAGGCTTGCGGATAAAAGAAATACGTGGAACAGATAAGCGTGAGTTTGCTTATGACGGGGCGAAGCTTCTCGTGCAGCCGATTACGGCGTATCGTTACGACGAGGACTATTATCGAGATGAGGAAAAATATTATTACCACGAATACTTGGTGCAGAACTCGGAGGCTGTGACACCGATGGGTACGCTGAAGGACGGATACATTTACGGCTATGACAGAGTGACTGAAACACGCGGGGACAATACAAGCGTAATACGCACATACCATAACGAACCAGAAACGCATGACAGCGATTACCCTTTCATACCTTCAACGCCAAACTGCTATAACGGCCTGTTGGAGAGCGAGAGTTTCATGCAGGGGGTTACGTGTCTCGGGAGGGCTGAGTATGAGTACACTCAATTGTACGGGCATACGGTTTATGGCTTCATGCTTCGTGAAGGCGAATTGAAATATCATTTTTACAAATATGTGATATGTTGGCCGAGCCTTGCGCGGAAAGCTGAAATGACATACGGACGGAATGGTGATATGGAAAAGGAGACCAATTATTTTTATAATGATGATTTCCAGTTGTCGCACGAAGAATTCAGGGTGGACGGAAAGACATATAAGAGAAAATATATTTACGCTGGCGACAAGGCTGGTGCCATTTATGAGAAAATGGAATTCAACCATATGATAGGCGTTCCTGTGGAACAACAACTTTGGCATGGAGGGCAGGTCATACGCGCGACGAAGACGGACTATGCGGATTATGACGGCAAGTTGCTGCCGCAGTCGGAAAGCGAAACGGAAAACACGGAGCTGATGGCTGAAAGCAATGTAGGCAAGTTCTATCGTGTCAAGGTGTCATACGGCCAGTATACGGACACGGGCAAGCCTATGTCTGTGACGGCCGACGACGGCACGACGGTGATATTGTGGGGATACGGCGGTGTTTATCCTGTCGCAGTGATACGGAATTGCGATTTTCCAACGGTGCGTTCTTTGTTGGGTGACGACATGCTTTATGATGTGGAGCATGCGAACAATCCAGGCTCTTCCGTATTTTCCGCCCTAAACGGCTTGCGGGACAGGCTACCGGAGGCGGATGTCACTGTAGCAACATTCAAGCCGCTTGTCGGCGTCACGTCAATAACTGACGTTCGTGGTTTTTGTACATATTATGACTATGACATCGCAGGGAGGCTTGCAGGTAAAAGTTTTAGGGAAGGTGGAATTAACCGAATGCTGGAAAAGTATACGTATAATTACATGAAGTAAGCTTTGGCATCAGGATGCCGTTTATGGCATACGCGGCAAACGGCGTTGCGAAAGGCCGTGAAACGCACGCTAAAAGGCCGTGTTTTGGGACGTAAAAGATGGCCTTTTGGTAACATTCTGGCTGCCAGGCGTTTGTACGGCTTTTGCGTAATGCTGATTGGCCGGGCGTGGGAATTTGTTCCAAGATATTTTAAATATTTTCACGTTCAAATATTTGCATGATTGCGGATAAATGCCTATCTTTGCAAAAAGAAAGATGAAAAATAGACCGTATTGGTTCGATCGGGATACTCATCAATAAAAAAACGAAAACCGAGATGACTCCTCTTGCCAATGGCGGGCCACAATGCCGCAAGGCATAGCTGTAAAGCCGGTGGATTACAAAGGCGGAGGGCTCTCAAATCTTATATAGCTCGGAGTTTTCATCACATCACTGGTACGGTCTTTTAAATAATACGAGGGCAGGGACTTTGTTCCTGCCCTGTATTGTGTAATAACGCTTCAAACTTTGAATTATGTTTTCTGGAATTGTAGAAGAGACAGCCGTCGTCAAGGCGGTAGATAGGTATCAAGGCAACGTTGACCTGACGCTTGAGTGTTCGTTTGCGGGCGAATTGAAGATTGACCAAAGCGTGTCGCACAACGGGGTGTGCCTGACGGTGGTGCGCCTCGGGGATGGTTGTTATACGGTGACGGCCATGAAGGAGACGCTCGACCGCTCAAACCTCGGCCTCCTGAAGGTCGGCGACAGGGTGAACGTTGAGCGTTCGATGCTGATGAACGGCCGCCTCGACGGCCACATCGTGCAGGGACATGTTGACATGACCGCCGAGTGCGTGGACATGAAGGACGCTGACGGCAGCACGTATTTCACGTTCAAGTACGCTTTTGACAGGGAGATGGCGCGCCGAGGGTATTTCACGGTTGACAAGGGCAGCGTGACTGTCAACGGCGTTTCGCTGACGGTGTGCAACCCTACGGATGACTCTTTTACCGTGGCCATTATACCTTATACGTTTGAACATACAAACTTCAGGGATATAAAAATAGGAACGAAGGTCAACATCGAGTTCGACATCCTTGGCAAGTATATCGCGCGGCTCAGCAGCCTGTCGTGACCGCCGACGCCATGCATTGGATGATGCCGTCGAAACGGGTGCGGCGTTTATGAATGTTAACGCCTGAGGCCGACATAGACAAAATGGATATATGTCTCTACTAACGCGGGGCATGTATCCATTTTGTTTTATCAGGTTTGTTTTTCTGCGTATTTTTGTATCACGCAATTTGAAAGTGTGATTATGAGAAAAAGTGGAATTACAACCATTTGCACGTTGTTGTTGTCGATGAACGCGATGTTTGCGCACGCGGAAAAACAGTGGACGCTGAAAGACTGCATCGACTATGCCTTGGAGCATAATATCAGTGTGAAGGCCGGACGGCTGTCGGTCATGTCGGCAGGCGAGGATGTCAAGGAGGCCAGGGCGAGGCTTTTCCCCTCGTTGTCGTTCTCAACGAGCCATCAGGGCGGTTATCGTCCTTTCGCCGATGACGGCTCTTATGAGGACAAGGGTACGTATTCGGGCGATTACGGGCTTAACGCAAGCTGGACAGTATGGGACGGCAACGCCAACCGCAACACCCTGAAACGCCAGAGGTTGCAGGGCAAGCAGGAGGAATTGTCGCTTGAGGAAAGCGTCAACAGCATACAAGAACAGATATTGCAGCTTTATGTGCAGGTGTTGTATGTAAGGGAGGCTGTCAAGGTAAATGAGGAAGTTCTTGCGATAAGCCGCCAGAACGCCGAACGCGGGGAGGAGATGTACCGTGTGGGTTCGCTGTCAAAGGCTGACTTGTCACAGCTTCAGGCCCAGGTGGCTTCCGACGAATACAATCTCGTAGACATGAAGGGGCGTCTTGAAGACTACAAGCAGCAGATGAAGTATCTGCTCAGGCTCGACTATGACAGCGGTTTCGACTTGGCCGTGCCGTCGTCAACCGACGCCCAGGCGTTGGCGGCCGTGCCGTCGGTGAGTGACGTCCTGAACGGCGCGTTGGCTTTGCGCCCGGAAATGAGAAATGCCGTGCTTGGCGTAGAGGGTGGCAACTTGGACGTAGAGATAGCCAAGGCCGGCCGCATGCCTACGGTTAACCTCAGCGGAGGCATTGGCACGAACACTATGAGCGGCACGGGCATGGCTTGGGGAAACCAGATGAAGGGCAACCTAAGCGGCTCGTTGGGCGTGACAGTCAGCGTGCCCATCTTTGACAACCGTGCGGCCAAGACTTCGGTCAACAAGGCGAAAATCAGCCTGCAACAGGCAAAAGACGAGGTTGACGACGTGAAAGCACAGCTTGCGCTTGCCATACAGGGGTATTGGATTAACGCCACCACGAACCAGCAGCGGTTCAAGTCAGCCGGCGCGAGTGTCGGCAGCGCGCAAGACAGCTATGAGCTGCTGAGCGAGCAGTTTCGCCTCGGCTTGAAGAACATCGTGGAGCTGACGACGGCGAAAACCACGTTGCTCAACGCTCAGCAGAGCCGCCTGGAGAGCAAATACACGGCGATACTTTACCTGAAGTTGCTGGATTTCTACAAGGGAGAAGAACTGAACATGATATAAAAATATGGTTATGAAAAGGAAAATCATTATAGGCACAGTTGTTGCCGCGGTCGTTGTGGCTTGTTGTTGTGTCGCGTTTTGCGGCAGGGACAAGCATGAAATATCATACGAGACGGCCATAGTAGGCGAGGGGAACATCTCAAACAGCGTAACCGCCACAGGCACAATCGAGCCTGTGACATCGGTGGATGTCGGTACGCAGGTGTCGGGCATAGTGGCCAAGTTGTATGTTGATTACAACAGCGTGGTGAAGAAAGGCCAGGTGATAGCAGAGCTTGACAAGACCAACCTGATAAGCCAGGTAAACACGGCGAAGGCGAGCCTGAACAACGCCCAAAGCCAACTGACATACCAGAAAGCTAATTATAACCGTTACAGCATCTTATATAAGAAAGGTCTTGTCAGCGCGGACGAGTATGAGACGGCGTTGCTTGCATACCGTCAGGCACAAGATGAAGTAAAGCAGAGGCGCGAGAGCCTGCAACAGGCACAGACAAACCTCGGTTACGCAACGATAACTTCGCCTGTTGACGGAGTGGTGTTGTCGCGTGAGGTGGAAGAAGGGCAGACCGTGGCGGCGAGCTTCGAGACACCTACGCTGTTCACCATAGCCCAAGACTTGACCGACATGCGTGTCATTGCCGACGTTGACGAGGCCGATATCGGCGAGGTGAGGGAAGGCGAGCGTGTGACTTTCACCGTTGACGCTTATCCAGATGACACGTTCAACGGCACAGTGACGCAGGTGCGCCAGGAAGGTAACACTGAGGACAATGTTGTCACTTTTGAGGTGGTAATCAGCGCGCCTAACAAGGACTTGAAGTTGAAGCCGGGACTGACGGCCAACGTCACCATCTATACCCTTGACAAGCAGAATGTCTTGAGCGTTCCAAACAAGGCGTTGCGCTTCACTCCTACGAAGGAGCTTATAGGCGATGCGAAGGTGAAAGACTGCAAGGGTAAGAACAAGGTGTGGACTTTCAGCAACAATGTGTTTACGGCTCATCCTGTCACGATAGGGATAAGCGACGGCATTAATACAGAATTGCTGGGCGGAGTGAAGAAAGGCACGAAGATTGTCACTGAGATAAAGGTTGACCAAAACAACGCCGGTATGCCGCCGATGGGCGGTGACGGGCCGCAGGAGTCAAGTCCGTTTGCCCCAAAAGGGCCGGGACAGGACAAGAAAAACAAAAAGTAAGACGATGGCAGAAGATGTTAGCGGCGGCAGGAAAGCCGTAATAGAGTTGCAAGACGTGCATCGTGATTTCCGTGTCGGGGATGAAACTGTGCATGCGTTGCGTGGCGTTTCGTTCAAGATATATGAGGGAGAGTTCGTCACGATAATGGGCAAGTCGGGTTCGGGAAAATCCACATTGCTCAACCAGTTGGGATGTCTGGATACGCCAAGTCGTGGCGAATATTACCTTGACGGCGTCTCCGTGCGCAAGATGAAGAAGCCCGACAGGGCCGTACTGCGCAACCGCAAAATCGGTTTTGTATTCCAAAATTACAATCTTTTGCCGAAAACCACCAGCGTTGAGAACGTAGAGTTGCCGTTGATGTATAACCCGGAAGTCAGTGCGAAAGAGCGTCGTGAGCGTGCGATACGGGCTCTTGAGGCCGTAGGCCTTGGCGATAGGCTTTATCATAAGTCAAACCAGATGTCGGGAGGGCAGATGCAACGTGTGGCCATAGCCCGCGCCCTGGTCAACAATCCGGCTGTGTTGCTGGCCGACGAGGCGACAGGAAACCTTGACACGAGGACGTCTTTCGAGATACTTGTACTGTTTCAGAAGCTCCATGCGGAAGGACGTACAATAATATTCGTCACCCATAATCCCGACATCGCCGCTTATTCGAGCCGCAACATCGTGTTGCGTGACGGCAAGATACGCAGCGACACGCAAAACGACAACATTCTTTCGGCTGCAAAGTCGCTTGCCGAGCTTCCGCCGGCGAGGGACGATTGAGCCGCGGTCAACAATGTTTCATATAACGTAAAATAACTGATTGCGAAGCATGAGCATAGCCAATCTTTTCAAAATAGCCTTGCGCGCCATCGCCGCCAACAAGCTGCGCTCGTTCCTTACGATGCTCGGCATCATAATAGGCGTGGCGTCTGTCATAACGATGCTTGCCATAGGGCAGGGCAGCAAGAAAAGCATACAGAAGCAAATCTCGGAGATGGGGTCGAACATGATTATGATTATGCCCGGCCAAGACATGCGCGGCGGAGTGCGTCGTGACGCCTCTGAGATGGAAACCTTGAAGCTGACAGATTATGACGCGCTTAAAGACCAGTGCCAGTATATAAGCGCGATAAGCCCCGTTGTCAACAGTTCTGGGCAGTTTATCTATGGAAACAACAACACTCCGTCAACCATTTACGGTGTTAACGGCGATTATCTCACAATCCGTCAATTGTCGGTTGAGGATGGGGAGATGTTTACCGACGAAGACATCAAGGCCAGCGCGAAAGTGTGTGTTGTCGGAAAGACCGTTGCTGACAATCTTTTCCCTGACGGCTCTGACCCCGTTGGCAAGGTAATAAGGTTTAACACGATACCTTTCCGCATAGTAGGCGTTCTCAAAAGTAAGGGTTACAACTCGATGGGTATGGACCAAGACGACCTTGTACTTGCACCGTATTCTGCGGTGATGAAGCGTATCCTCGCCATAACTTACGTTCAGAGCATCAACTGCTCGGCGTTGACTGAAGACCTGACGGACAAGGCCACAGAGGAAATTACAACCATACTGCGCACTCAGCACAAGCTGAAAGACGCTACGGACGAGAGTGAAGGCGACGCTGACGACTTCAACATACGTTCGCAAGAAGAGTTGGCCACGATGATGAACTCAACCACCGACCTGATGACAATCCTCCTTGCCTGCATTGCCGGAATATCGTTGGTCGTGGGAGGCATCGGCATAATGAACATAATGTATGTCAGCGTGACCGAACGCACGCGGGAAATCGGCTTGCGCATGAGCGTCGGGGCAAGGGGTGTTGACATCTTGAGCCAGTTCTTGATAGAGTCTGTTCTGCTCAGTGTGACAGGCGGCATAATCGGTGTCGTCATAGGCGTAGGGGCTACTTACGGTGTAAACATATTCGCCAAGTGGCCTGTCTTCATACAGCCTTGGAGCGTGTTGCTCAGCTTCTGCGTATGTACCGCGACAGGGGTGTTCTTTGGTTGGTATCCGGCCAAGAAGGCGGCGATGCTCGACCCGATAGAGGCTATAAGGTATGAGTAAACCGTAAACAAAGGCAATGATGGCGAGAAACAAGTTCTTGGCGGTAGCATTCCATGTCGTGTGCTGGATATTGGTGGCTTTGCCGTCGGTGATGTTTGTCCCGACCCACGTAGAGCAGACCTTAGGCATAAGCCTTATACGCTTATGTCTGCCGTTGCTTCTGTGTGTGGCTTTTTATTTGAATTACTTTTGGCTTGTGCCGCGTTATTTTCTCCAACGGCATGTCAAGGTGTACGTCTGCGTCAATATTGCCATTGTAGCGGTGTCAGCATTCTGCATGGACGGCCTCGTTGGCTTGTTGCATTTTGTCGAGATGAAGGCAGGTTTTGTGCCTCACCCACCCCGTGAGCATGTCAGCCTCATTGCGATGTTCGCTTTCCGGGTTTTGAAAAACGTCATGCCGTTCGCCTTGTCCGTGCTTCTCGCCACGTTGTTGCGCATGGCTTTGAGATGGCAGAAGACTGAAGCCGCGCGCAAGGAGATGGAGATGCAGAAGACCGAGGCTGAGCTGAAGAACCTGCAGAACCAGATTAACCCGCACTTCTTGCTTAATACCCTTAACAACATTTACGCCCTTATATCCTTTGACAGCGACAAGGCCCAGAAGGCTGTGTTGTCGCTTAGCGCGTTGTTGAGGCAGATGCTGTACGGCGGGAGGAACAGTTCGATAAGTTTGGGCGATGATGTCGAGTTTATACGCAACTACGTGGAGCTGATGAAGTTGCGGCTAAGCAAGAATGTCAGGATTGACTTTGATGTGCGGGTTCCGGCCGAACGTGAGGTGCGTGTGGCTCCGTTTATCTTCATATCGCTTGTCGAAAACGCCTTCAAGCATGGCGTAAGCCCTACTGAGCCGAGTTTTATCTCGATAAGCATGGCGTCTGACGGCGACAAGATAGAGTGTGAAATCAAAAACAGCAACCACCCGAAAAACTCTTCAGACAAGAGCGGCCACGGCATAGGACTTGAGCAGGTGGCGCGTAGGCTCGACCTGGCTTACGCCGGGCGTTACGAGTGGCTGCGTGGTGTAGACAATCAAAATAATGTATATTTCTCTAAAATTATAATTCATGATACTGACTTGCGCGATAATAGATGACGAGCCTTTGGCGGCCGAGCTGCTTGCCTCGTATGCGAAGAAGACGCCCGAACTCAAACTCGTTGGCGTGTACAATAGTGCCGTGGAGGCCATGAAAGAGCTTCGTGGCAACCCCGTGAACCTGCTGTTTCTCGACATACAGATGCCGGAACTTAGCGGCCTTGAGTTTGCCAACCTGTTGCCCAAGGACACGAGGATAGTATTTACTACGGCGTTTGACCGTTACGCCATCGACGGCTACAAGTTTGATGCCGCCGGTTATCTGCTCAAGCCGATAAGTTATGACAGCTTCATACGGGTTGTTGACAAGGTTGCCGGATGGTTTGACTCGAAAGAGCGGCAGGGCATGGTGTCGCATGACAGGTTTGTCTACCTCAAGAGCGAATACAAGCTTGTGCGTGTGTTCTTTGATGACATCTTGTATGTAGAAGGGGTGAAGGACTACGTGAAGTTTTATTTGGGCGACCAGCGCAAGCCCATAATGTCGCTGATGAACATGAAGAAGGTTGAGGACTACCTGCCGTGCCCGCAGTTCCTCCGTGTCCACCGTTCATTTATAGTCAACATGTCAAAGGTTGAAATGATTGACCGTGGCCGTATGGTAATCGGTGATACGTTCATCCCTGTTTCCGAAAGCTACAAGGACATCGTGCAGGAATACATTGACAGGCACAGCATTTGTTAATTCACAATGCATAATTGGGCTGCGCATTTGTTAATTCATAATAGGGCGGACGCCTTTGGTTATACATGATTGCCAACCAGTTCGTATCATTTGTAATGCATTATAAATTGTGCATTATGCATTGTGAATTATGAATTATGCATTAACTAACTCTTTTGGCTCATTGGCTAACGTTGTAGCACCGTTTTCAATCAAGAAGTCTTTGTCTCTGAACCCCCACAGCACGCTGATGCACGGCAGTCCGCAGTTGCGTGCTGTGGCAATGTCAACCTCGCTGTCGCCCACGTATACTGCGCCATCCTTGCCCGTGTCGAGCCGCCGTAAGGCTTCAAGCACGGTGTCAGGCGCGGGTTTCTTGCGCACCTGCTCGCTTTCGCCTATCGCCACGCTGATATAATCCTTGAAGAACGTGCGGCAAAGAGCCTCCGTAGCCTTGCAATACTTGTTGCTCACCACAGCCATGCGTTTGCCCCTCCGCTTCAGTTCAGCAAGTGTCTCCATGATGCCGGGGTAAGGTCGCGTAGTGTCCATGCTGTGCTTCATGTAGTGGTCGATGAACTCCTGATACGTTTCCTCATATCGCGGGTTCTCCTTCCCGTCGGGCACGGCACGCTCAATCAGTTTCCTTACGCCGTTGCCCACCATCATCCTGACTTCTTCCACCGTGTGTCCCTTGAATCCTTCAGCCCTCATTGCGTGGTTGACGCTTGCCGTAAGGTCGTCGAGCGTGTACAGCAGCGTGCCGTCGAGGTCGAAGATGTAAGTGTCGTATTGTTTCATCTTTTTTCTTTTAAGCAGACAAGTTCACTGTGACGGCAAACAAGCCGATTTGCCATGTAGCTTGTCTGGTAGTCTGGTTGTAACTTGTCTGTTGACACTGCAAAGTTACATCAAAATCCCCATATCCGTGCCCGTTGCCCATGTTTTTATTCTTGGCATGGTTTATCCGACTGAAAACAGTAACTTTTTGGCTGCATTTAGTTGCGTCTTTTTATGCCAGGCGTGCGTTATCTGTCGTCTTTTAATTAAATGCCTGATATTTAATTGCAATCTAACATGCCGTCTTTTGCCATCTGAAACGTGCCCTTTTGTATTCCTGTTCACCGTCTTTCGCCCGGCGTTTTACCGTAAATTGAAATTACAATGTTTGATATTCCTTATTTTATATCTCAATTTTTTTGTTATTCCTTTTTTCACCTTTAATTTATTTTATATCTTTGCAATGTCCTTCGGCAGGAGCCGCGCTGGCGGCGGGCGGGGGATTATATATTAAGGAAAGCGTTTACTTGGCGCTTTGTGCTTGACACTCTGAAACTTCGCAACTTTCTGAAACAGTCAAGAACATGGCAACAGTAGATGCTCATGGGTGTATCTTGTACGGCCCATCATTGGCGTTTGTCTCTTTGGCATGATGCCCATGTCGCCGTATATACATACACGGCGTGGGCTTCTGCGTTGCTCGTTCAACTGTTTCGGGCAATGCGAAGGCCTCAGAGTGTGGGACGGGTGACGGGTAAAGTTCCCACGCTTTTTGCGTATATATGGTCTATACTTTTTTATTAACCGCCTTGACTTGGGATAAGGGCATAATAATTTTATTTATGTTGATAGCTGGAGAATTGATTAAAAGAAAATTTATTAATTTTTTGAAGTTGCAAGTGTTGGTTGTCTGTCTTTTATTCAGCATTAGTGCAACTGCTTATGACTTCATTGTTGATGGTATGTATTTCAATGTTCTATCACAGGATGATTTGACTTGTGAGATAACATTTGGAGGTCAAAAATATGAAGGTGATATTATTATTCCTGAACATGTTATGTTTGATGGAAAAACGTTTACGGTTATTGGTATTCATGGGGATGAATTGGGATACCTTGGTGCGTTTGAAGATTGTGTAGATTTAAAAAGTGTGAGTATTCCGCACACTATTACATATATTGGTGATTATGCGTTTGCGGGATGTTCAGGTCTTGCGAATATCTATGTTCCGAACTCTGTTGCATTTATTGGTGAACAGGTGTTTGGTTTTTGTCCTGTTTTGAGTGATATTGTATTTGAAGACGGTAGTAATGAACTGAAAATATCATCAAATGCGTTTAGTGTGGGTTTGGGGGATGAAAGGACTCCTGTGAAAGCAATATACTTGGGAAGAGACGTCTCAAGTGACAATACACCTTTTTCAGGACTTAAATCCTTGTTATCTGTTACTATTGGTAACACTGTAACAACGATAACTGATAATGCATTTTACAATTGTTCAAATCTCAAAAGTGTCAATATCGGAAATTCAGTTGAAACTATAGGACAGTCGGCTTTTTATAGTTGTTCAAGTCTTACAGATTTAAGCATTGGTTCTTCTGTCGTGTCGATAAAAAAATCTGCGTTTTCTAATTGTAATAGTATGACAGATATCAATATTCCTAAATCTGTTGAAGAAATAGGGGCTAGTGCGTTTTCTAATTGTAATAGTATGACAGATATCAATATACCTGAATCTGTTGAAGAAATTGGGGTTGGTGCGTTCTCTAATTGTAGAAGTCTGGCAGAAATAAATGTTGATGGTGGCAATCAGAATTATGCGTCAATAGATGGATGTCTTTATTCAAAAAATGTCACAACATTATTTTGTTGCCCTGGGGCAAAACTGTCAATAAGTATTCCAAACACTGTTATGTCAATATCCGACAATTCGTTTGAAGGTTGTGCCAATCTGACAAGCATTGACATACCAAGTTCTATCTCATGTATTGGTAACTATGCGTTTTATAATTGTACGGGCCTGACAAATATTGTAATTCCGAACTCTGTCACATCGATAGGTGAGTCAGCGTTTAGGAATTGTTATGGCCTGACAAGCATTGACATACCAAGTTTTGTTACGCAGATAGATGCTTGTACATTTGAAAATTGTTCCAGCTTGGCGAGAGTTAAAATCCCAAACTCTATTACTGTAATTGGCCACTATGCGTTTTCTAATTGTTCTAGCTTGTTGAGTATCGACATACCAAATTCTGTTAAGTTGATAGACTATTTGGCATTTAATTATTGTTCTAAATTGGAGCGTATTGTGTTAGGTGAATCCGTTCAGACTATGGGTAGTGATGTTTTTTATGGTTGTGAAGGTTTAAAAGAGATTTATTGTTTGATGAAAAGACCTGTTCCGATTAGAGGAGCTTATGGTTTTGGCTTCTCCGAAAATGTTTATGAAAACGCAGTGTTGTATGTGCCTGTAGGTTGTGAAAGCAAGTATGCAACCGTTGAGCCGTGGTGTCTTTTTTATAACATCAAGGAAATGGTAATTACTGGTATAGATAATAATGTAATGGTGGTAAATGAACAGAATGTGAAGGTTGAAGATGGCTCAATAATAAATGCAGATGGAAAAGCAATAAACATTTACACCATAAACGGCCAATGTGTGTATAGTGGGTCGGATTCAAAAATCAGCAATCTTGCAAAAGACATATATATCGTAAAGTCTGACGGTAAGGCTGTGAAAGTGGCATTATGATTATTGCTGGACTTATGAAAATATATACCTTTTTATTTTATTTTTTATGACGGTCGCAATTTTTGCAACCGTCTTTTTGTCTGTAATATTTGTTTGGCAAAATGCGGCATTTTTTCACGTATTTATTTATGCGTGGAAGAATGAAGCGATGTTTATTTATTCTATTTGTATAAGACGGTAATATGATTAAATTATTGTTCCCGTTTTATTCGTTGATTTCATTTTTGTTTCGTATATTTGCCGTTAGAAACGCAGATATTAGAGAATTTGGCAAATGGCAATTAACGAAAATGAAATATTGCGAAAGTTGGGCATCGAGGCGTTGAGCAAGATGCAAGTTGGCATGAAGAATGCCATGTTGGAGCGTAATGGCGACGTTGTGTTGCTGTCGGCTACTGGCAGCGGCAAGACGCTTGCGTACCTGCTGCCGTTAGTGGAGATGCTTGACGCTAAGGTAGACACGCTGCAGGCTGTGGTAATTGTGCCCGGCAGGGAGCTGGCGTTGCAGTCGCATGAGGTGTTCAAGGGCATGGGCAGCGGGCTGCGCTCGATGTGCCTTTACGGCGGAAGGCCGACTATGGATGAGCATCGGGAGTTGCGGCGGGTGATGCCGCAGGTGGTGTTCGCCACGCCGGGAAGGCTTGTTGACCATTTGGAGAAAGACAACCTTAACCATTATAGTGTTCGTTTTCTTGTCATTGACGAGTTTGACAAGTGCTTGAAGATGGGTTTCCGCGACGAGATGAAGCGTGCGGTTGACATGTTGCCAGGTGTGCGCAGGAAGTTCTTGTTGTCGGCGACAGACGCAGAGGAAATACCTGGCTTTGTCAACATGCGAGGTGTGGAGCGGCTGGATTATCTCGAAGGCAATGACGTTGCGGAGCGCATAGGGCTGTTTTTGGTGAAAAGTCCTGACAGGGATAAATTGCGGACTCTTGCCAACTTGCTTTGCGGTTTTGGCGACAAGAGTACCATCGTGTTCTTGAATTATCGTGACAGTGCGGAGCGCGTTGGTGAGTTCTTGCGTGACAAGGGCTTCGTTGTGAGCGTATTCCATGGCGGACTTGACCAAAAGCAGCGTGAGGACGCTGTGTTCAGGTTTGCCAACGGCTCGGCGAATGTTCTGGTGGCGACGGATTTGGCGTCGCGTGGGTTGGACATGCCAGACGTTGACAACATCGTGCATTATCATTTGCCTGTTGGCGAAGACGAGTATGTCCACCGTGTAGGCCGAACAGCCAGGTGGAAGGCTGAGGGCAGGGCGTTCTTCCTGTTAGGCCCTGACGAGGAACTTCCAGAGTATGTTACTGACGAGCCTGGGCCGTATGAAGTAAGCGAATGGCTGGGCGAAGCTCCACAGCCGCGTATGGCCACATTATATATAGGTAAGGGAAAGCACGACAAAGTGTCAAAAGGAGACGTGTTAGGCTTTCTTTGCAAGGTGGGCGGTCTTGATGGAACAGACATCGGCAGGATAGACGTGCGTGAGCGTTGTTCATACGCCACTGTCGCAAGTGACAAGTGGGAAGACGTCGTAAAACGTGCATCTGGTGGAAAACTGAAGGGAGTGAAAACGGTTGTGGAACACATAAAGTGACAAAATGTCACCGCTTTTAGATTGTTTAACATAAAATTCTGTATAGCTAAAGAAAAATACGTATCTTTGCAGAGTTAAAAGTAACCTTATAAAAAACACATAATAATATGAAGAAGTATAACTTTAACGCTGGCCCCTCAATACTTCCGCGCGAAGTCATTGAGAACACTGCAAAGCAGATTTTGGATTTTAACGGTATTGGTTTGTCTTTGGCAGAAATAAGCCATAGGTCAAAGGACTTCCAGCCCGTAGTAGATGAGGCTGTTGCTCTTATCAAAGAGTTGCTCGATGTGCCTGAAGGCTACTCTGTTCTTTTCCTCGGCGGCGGAGCTTCACTCGAGTTCTGCATGATTCCTTACAACTTCCTTATAAAGAAAGCCGCTTACCTCAACACTGGTACTTGGGCTAAGAAAGCAATGAAGGAAGCTAAACTGTTTGGTGAAGTTGTTGAAGTAGCTTCTTCGGCTGATGCCAACTATACTTTCATTCCGAAAGACTGGACATGCCCGACAGACGTTGATTACCTGCACATCACTACAAACAATACCATCTATGGTACTGAGATGCGCAAAGACCTTGACGTGCCTGTAAGGCTTATCGGTGACATGTCTTCAGATATCTTCAGCCGTCCGGTTGATGTTGCGAAGTATGACTGCATCTATGCCGGCGCACAGAAGAACCTTTCAATGGCAGGTGTGACCGTTGTCATTGTCAAGAACGATACATTAGGCAAGGCTCCGCGTGAGATACCTACGATGTTGAACTACCAGACTCATGTTGACAAGGGTTCAATGTTCAATACTCCTCCGGTAATTCCTATTTATTGCGCTCTTGAGAACCTTCGTTGGATTAAGAAGATGGGCGGTGTAAAGGAAATGGACAGGCGTGCGCTTGAGCGTGCTGACATGCTTTATTCAGAGATTGACAGGAACAAGCTGTTCCGTGGCACTGTGGCTACAGAGGATAGGTCAGTGATGAACATTTGCTTCGTCATGAACGACGAATACGCAGAACTCGAGAAGCCGTTCTTCGAGTATGCAACAGCTCAGGGCATGGTTGGCATCAAGGGTCACCGTTCAGTTGGCGGTTTCCGTGCAAGCTGCTACAACGCCATGACTGTAGAAGGCGTTCAGGCTCTGGTTAAGTGCATGAAGGACTTCGAGGCTCAGCATTGATAAGCTTGATTACTATTGATTACAACGTAGGGGCGTTGGGCAATGCGCCCGGTTAGTGTCGGTTGGCACTTCGGGCGTGTTGCCATACGCTCCTCATGATTTATATAAAGTATAACCATTTAAAATCGAATAACTATGAAAGTATTGGTAGCAACAGAAAAACCGTTCGCAGCCGTTGCTGTTGACGGAATAAGAAAAGAAATTGAAGGTGCAGGCAACGAACTTGTGTTGCTTGAAAAATATACCGACGTGGCTCAGCTTCAGGATGCAGTCAAGGATGCTGACGCCATGATTGTACGTTCAGACAAGGTTACACCTGCAGTGCTTGACGCAGCAAAGCAGTTGAAGATTGTTGTGCGTGCAGGTGCCGGATATGACAGCATCGACACGGCGTATGCAAAGGAGAAGGGTGTGATTGTAGAAAACACTCCGGGCCAGAACTCTAATGCGGTTGCAGAACTTGTGTTCGGATTGTTGGTTTATGCGGTACGTAATTTCTACAATGGCAAGGCTGGTACTGAGCTGAAAGGCAAGAAGCTTGGCATTCTCGCTTTTGGAAATGTTGGACGCAACGTTGCACGCGTAGCAAAAGGCTTTGGCATGGATGTTTACGCATACGACGCATTCTGCCCGAAAGAGGTTATAGAAGAGGCTGGTGTACACGCTGTCGCTTCTCAGGATGAGTTGTTTGAGACTTGTGACATCGTTTCATTGCACATTCCTGCAACGCCTGAAACAAAAGAGAGCATCAATTATGCTTTGGTAGGCAAGATGAAGAAGGGCGGCATCGTTGTCAATACTGCGCGTAAGGAAGTTATCAATGAGCCTGAATTGCTGAAACTGATGGCTGAGCGTGAAGACTTGAAATATATCACGGACATCAAGCCTGACGCAGATGTAGAGTTCGCAAAGTTTGAAGGACGTTATTTCAGCACTCCTAAGAAAATGGGAGCGCAGACTGCTGAAGCCAACATCAATGCAGGTATTGCCGCAGCAAAGCAGATTAACGCATACTTCAAGGATGGTTGCACAAAGTTCCAGGTGAACAAATAATTAGTTTAATACCGGGTAAAAAAGAAAAGCAATGGCTACAATCAAACCTTTCAAGGGGGTGCGTCCTCCCAAGCAGTATGTTGAGGAAGTAGAGTCAAGGCCATACGACGTACTTGATTCTGAAGAAGCACGCAAAGAGGCTGGCGACAATGAGAAAAGCCTTTACCATATAATAAAACCGGAGATAGACTTTGCTCCTGGAACAAGCGAATACGACCCGCGTGTATATGAGAAAGCTGCGGAGAACTTCAAGAAGTTCCAAGAGAAAGGCTGGCTTGTGCAGGACGACAAGGAGCAGTATTACATTTATGCCCAGACCATGAACGGCAAGACGCAATATGGCTTGGTTGTTTGCGCATACGTTGAAGATTATCTCAACGGCGTGATAAAGAAGCATGAGCTGACACGTCGTGACAAGGAAGAAGACCGCATGAAGCATGTGCGTGTGAATAACGCCAACATCGAGCCTGTGTTCTTTGCATATCCAGACAACAGCGTACTTGACAGCCTGATTATGCGTTATGCCCAGACTGAACCTGAGTATGACTTCGTTGCTCCGATTGACGGTTTCCGCCATCAGTTCTGGGTTATCTCAAACGATGATGACATTGCCGCCGTGACAAACGAGTTTGCAAAGATGCCTTCATTGTATATTGCTGACGGTCACCACCGTTCTGCCGCTGCTGCTCTTGTCGGTGCGGAGAAGGCAAAGCAAGACCCCAATCACAACGGAACTGAAGAGTATAATTACTTCATGGCCGTATGCTTCCAGGCTTCACAGCTTACAATATTGGATTACAACCGCGTCGTGAAAGACTTGAACGGCTTGACATCCGAGCAGTTTATTGATGCTTTGAAGAAGAATTTTGAGGTTGAGGAGAAAGGTGCTGATGTATATAAGCCCAACAGTCTTCATAATTTCTCTTTGTATCTTGACGGAAAATGGTACAGCCTTACGGCAAAGCAGGGAACGTTTGACGACAAAGACCCGATTGGTGTGCTTGACGTTGACATTTCAAGCCGCTTGATATTGGATGAAATTCTTGGTATAAAAGACTTGCGTTCAGACAAGCGTATCGATTTCGTTGGAGGCTTGAGAGGTCTTGAGGAGTTGAAGCGCAGGGTTGACAGTGGTGAGATGCGCATGGCATTGGCTCTTTATCCTGTCACGATGAAGCAAATCATGGATATTGCTGACAGTGGCAAGATTATGCCTCCGAAGGCCACATGGTTTGAGCCTAAGCTCCGTTCAGGATTGATTATCCACAAACTTTCATGAGGTTTTAATCAATTTGATGGGAGCTGACGAATTCAAGACAATAGTAAATGTAGGCGAGGGGACTTATTCCGAAAAGCGGAGTAAGTTCCTCGCTTTTTCACATCATGTTGAAAATCTTGACGAGATTAAAGATATTATTTCGTCTTATAGGAAAAAATATTATGACGCACGACATGTCTGTTACGCCTACGTTTTAGGGCCGGAGCGTGACGTTTTCAGGGCGAATGACGATGGTGAACCAAGCAGCACTGCCGGGAAACCCATTTTGGGACAGATAAACAGCAGTGAATTAACCGATGTTCTTGTTGTTGTTGTGCGGTATTATGGCGGCGTAAACCTTGGAACTGGCGGTCTGATTGTTGCGTACAGGGCTGCTGCGGCCGAAGCGTTGGCGGCTTCAAAGGTGGAAATAAGGCAAGTTGAAGCGGTTGTTACGTACAGTTTTCCCTACGTAATGATGAACTCGGTGATGCGTGTAGTGAAAGAATTGAAACCGAGGATAATTTCACAGAATTATGACAGCACGTGCGAGATAAAGCTGGGTATAAGGAAATCAGAGGCTGAACTATTGAAATCGCGGCTTGAAAAACTCTCTTTTGAGTAAGAATTTCTTTGCCGAATGGAAAAAATATGTTATCTTTGCACACGAAAAACAAGGCTCTCAGCACATGTTTGGGTGATATAAGCCTTGTTAATGGAAGATTGGCAGAGTGACCGAATGCGCTGGACTCGAAATCCGGTATACCCATTACGGGTATCGGGGGTTTGAATCCCTCATCTTCCGCATTATGGTTTAAAATGAAAATGGACAAGTAAGCTTGTCCATTTTTTTTGTATATAAACGTAAAAAGTCATCAATAAACGCTTCTTGGATATAAATCAAGCCTTGTTTGTCAAAAAACAATGTTGCTATTGGTTGGGTTCCCCTATTTTTGCAAAAGAGTGGAAAACATTAATTATAACGCTAATATAAGATGAAAAACTATCCAAAAATCGGTATTCGTCCGATTATCGACGGACGTCAGGGCGGTATTCGTGAAAGCCTTGAGGAAAAGACAATGAGGTTGGCCAATGCTGTTGCTGAGCTTATATCTGCAAACGTGAAGAACGGTGACGGCTCGCCTGTCGAGTGTGTTGTGGCCGACGGAACAATCGGCCGAGTGGCCGAGGCTGCCCGTTGCGCTGAGAAATTTGAGAGCTGTGGGGTGGGGGCTACCATTTCGGTGACTTCTTGCTGGTGCTACGGTTCCGAGACAATGGACATGCATCCATATTGGCCGAAGGCTGTATGGGGTTTCAACGGAACGGAGCGTCCTGGGGCTGTTTACTTGGCTGCAGTGCTTGCCGCCCATGCCCAGAAGGGGCTTCCGGCTTTTGGCATTTACGGACATGATGTTCAGGACCTTGACGACAATTCGATACCGGCCGATGTCGCTGAAAAGATTTTGCGATGGGCGCGTGCGGCTCAGGCTGTTGCCACGATGCGCGGCAAGTCTTATTTGTCTGTAGGCAATGTGGCTATGGGCATTGCTGGCAGCATAGCCAATGCCGACTTCATGCAGGAGTATCTTGGCATACGTGCCGAGCAGGTCGACATGACCGAGATTCTTCGCCGTATGGAAGAGGGCATATACGATAAGGACGAATATGCCAAGGCCATTGAGTGGGTGAAGAAGTATTGTGTGCCCAATGAAGGCGAGGACATCGGCAACAGGGATGTCAAGAAGAAGAACCGTGCGGGCAAGGATGCCGACTGGGAATTTGTCACCAAGATGACGATGATAATCCGTGACCTTATGACGGGCAACGGGAAACTGCTTGACGCAGGTTTCAAGGAAGAGTCATTGGGACACAACGCCATTGCGGCCGGTTTCCAAGGACAAAGGCAGTGGACAGACTTTAAGCCTAACGGCGATTTTTCAGAGGCCATGCTCAACACGTCGTTCGACTGGAACGGCTTGCGTGAACCGTATGTCGTTGCTACAGAGAATGATACGTGCAATGGCTTGACAATGTTGTTGGAGCATCTGCTTACCAATAGGAGTGCGATATTCTCAGATGTGAGGACATATTGGAGTCCTGAAGCAGTGAAGCGTGTTACGGGCAAGGAACTGACCGGACGTGCATCTGGCGGTATCATACATTTGATAAACTCTGGAGCGACGACGCTTGACGGCACTGGCCGTTGCAGCGACGCCGATGGCAATCCTGTCATGAAGCCTTACTGGGAAATGACGGAGCAGGAGGCTGAGGCTTGTCTGGCTGCTACAACGTGGTATCCCGCCAACCGTGACTATTTCCGCGGCGGCGGTTTCTCGTCAAACTTCTTGTCAAAGGGCGGCATGCCTGTCACCATGGCTCGCCTGAACATTGTCAAGGGGCTAGGCCCAGTGCTTCAGTTGGCCGAGGGATGGACGGTTGACATTGACCCGGAGATACACAACATAATCGACAAGCGCACCGACCCGACATGGCCGACTACTTGGTTTGTGCCACGCTTGTGTGACAAACCTGCGTTCAAGGATGTTTATTCGGTCATGAACAACTGGGGCGCAAACCATGGTGCGATAAGCTTCGGCCACATTGGTGCCGACCTTATCACGCTGGCTTCGATGCTCCGCATACCTGTTTGCATGCATAATGTAGACGAGGACAAGATCTTCCGTCCCGCCGCTTGGAACGCTTTCGGCATGGACAAGGAGGGGGCAGACTTCAGGGCTTGCGCCAACTTTGGTCCAATGTACAAATAAGTCTTAGCGTGATACACGGCCTTCCGCAACGCTGAAGGCCGTGTATTGGTTAATGAAAGGCCGCATCCTGCAATGCAGGATGCGGCCTTTTCGCAAGTCGTTGACAGACATCCGGTTGTAATTGCGATGTCATTGCAGTTTCGCCTGGCTTTCACATCCGTTTATCATTGCGCCAAGTTGGCTTATCCTTGACGACACGTCGGGTCTTGGAAAACGTTCGTAATATGCCAAAGATGCCCTGAAATAGTCGGCGGCGTTTTGCCATTTCTCCTTGAACATGTAGCAGAAGCCGAGGCGATAGAACACGTCGCCCTTCTCGTTGTCGTGGCAAACGAGCAGTTGCTTTTCGTAGAGCGGTATGGCTTCATCGTATTCTTTCAGTTCAAAGTGGCTTTCGGCGTCAACATTGTAATACACGTTGCGTTCGCTTTTTGCGAATGCGTCAAGTTCGGGTATGGCCTCGTCAAGGTATTTGCATGCTTCCTCGTATTCCCATTCGTGGTAATAGCAAACGCCGATGTAAGCCTTGAAGCGTGGGTTGAGTTTGTATTTCTTGTCTATTTTCAAGAACATCATCAAGGCCTCGTGGTATTTGCCTCCGGCAAAATAGTCTAACGCCATGCCCAATTTGTGAGTGTCGGGCATGTCGTTTGTCGCCTGGGCGTTTGCTGTGGATGGCTCGAAAAGCGAAAGGATTAAAAGCAATATGAGATGTTTCACTTTGTGTAAAAGTCAATTAGGCGTTGCAGCGCGTTGCGGCATACCGGGCAGAACTCTGGCGTTTCGTTCGTGCGCATCCTGCAGTCTTGCACGCCGCGGTAGACGCCTTTAAGGCTGTAGCCGGCACCTTCAAACAGTCCGACCTTGGTGTGGATTGTATCCGGGTTCCCGCTTTCCGGCGTTGGTACGGGTGTGCCCGGTTCTATCATGTTTTCCCATTTGCCTTTGAAGTCGTGCAGGGTGGTGATGTTGGGTTCCCACGGTTCCACGTCGTGCGGATACATGGGGATTTGCTCGAATTCGTATGCGTACTCGTCGGCCAGTCCGCCGAAACTGTGCCCGAACTCATGCACGACAACAGGCTTGAACATGGCATGGCGGGTCATTGACAACACGTATGAGTTGAGTATCCCTCCACCGCCATATTGGTCAGTGTTAACCAATATGATGATGTGTTCGTAAGGGGTTCCGGCGAGCAGGTCGTGCAGTTTGAAGAGGTTGAGCGTAGTCAGGTAGCGTTCGCTGTAAAACGTGTCGAAGTGCGAGCCAAGTGCGGTGTTTCTCCAAACGCCTTTTGACGGTTCGCTTGTTCCGCTTTCGTCCGAGACGGATTTAACGGCCACGATGTTGAATTTGTCCCTTGACGACTTGAACGGTTCGTGTGCGAATATGGCTTCAACGGCTTCATTTGCATCGTCAATGAATGCCTGCATCTCGTTTTCCGCATACCCTTCCGCCACGAAAGCCAAGTGTATGCATCTTGTGGTGTCGGCGGCTTGTTGCAGGGTTGTGTATGGGGTGGTGTGGCGTTCGCCCGTGCGCCGTATCAGGATGTCACCTGGGGCTATGCAGTGGGTGTATGCCGTTGTGATGTTTCTGCGGTTGTCGCGCAGTTCCACTGTTACGTCCACCGTGTCTTTGGGCATCGGGACGAGAAACACATTCTCAAAAGCCTTTTCAGGGCCGGCGGCTTCGTCGTAGGACAGCCACTCTTGGAACAGAGTGGAAAAAGAGTTCCTGTATATTATGCTGTCTTCGTTGTGCCGTCTTATGGTTATCTGCCCGTTGCCTTCTACGGGGCTCTCGCTGAGCCGTTGCCTCTTTCCGTACCAATGTGGTGTTGACGAGATGTTGGACAAGCTGATGTGTTGCTTGTGTTTGTTGCCTGAGAAAATGTAGTCAAGACGCAATGTCTGGTCGGTGAAATATGTGTGGAAGTCTTGCGCAGTGCAGTTGGCCGCATGCACTAACAGCATACACAAGACGATAAAGTGTCTTGGGATAATCATGGGTGGAACGTTGGTTTTTATTGAAACAATATGAATGACCGCTAAAAGTTTATCCTGTTTTTGCCGCACTTATTGTGTGAACGGGCAGCATTTCATGAGCCTGACAATGTATTCGCGGTTCCAATCGCTTTCGTGCAACACCTGTCCGCCGTATTTCAAGATGTCGATGTCCATTTTGACTATGTTGTTCGCGCGAGCCCCCTTCCTGCTGCCACACATCTTCTCGATATGTTTTACGGCCTTGACTACATGCTCAAGCTTGTGCGAGGTGTGGGTGAACGCAAGGCAATTGAGGAACGATTCCGATTCGATGCCGATTGGGGTGGTCCATATTTGTTCAGTAAAAACAATGTCATTGCCGAACATATCGCGCAGCCGCGACATTGCTTCAGACATACATGTCTCTTGGTCGCAGTTGCTACCAAGAGACATTATCAGTTCTTTCTTGTCAGTCATGGCCGTGTTGCCGGTGTTTCCCCAACAAAAATTCTTCGGCCTTTTTCAGGTCGTCAGGTGTGTCGATGCCTATTGTTTCGACATTTGTTATGCCGACTTTTATCCGGTATCCGTTTTGCAGCCATCTCAGTTGTTCCAAGCTTTCGGCTATTTCCAAGCTTGACTGTGGCAGTTTCGTTATTTCTGCCAGCACGTTTCGGCGGTATGCGTACAGTCCGATATGCTTCAGGTAATTGAACTTGTTAATCCATTCCTTTTTCTCCGCGTTGCGCACGTATGGTATGATGCTGCGGCTGAAGTACATGGCGAAGCCGTTGTTGTCGCAAATCAGTTTCGGCGAATTGGGGTTTTCCAGGTCTTCAACCGTATCTTCCTCAGTGAACGGACGCCCGAGAGTGGCAATCATAGTGTTGGCGTCGGAAAAACATTCGCAGATTGTCCTTATTTGTGATTCGTGGATAAAAGGTTCGTCGCCTTGTATGTTTATTATGACATCAAATTGTTCGCCGAGCTTGTTTACTGCTTCTTCAACCCTGTCTGTGCCGCTCTTGTGGTTGGCTGAAGTCATGACAACTTTGCCTCCAAAAGCCTTTACGGCGTTGAAGATGCGCTCATCGTCAGTGGCGACATACACATCGCTTAACACGTTTGACACTTGTTCATAAACTCTTTGGATTACAGCCTTTCCGCCCAACATGGCCAAAGGCTTTCCCGGGAATCGCGTTGAAGCGTACCGGGCAGGTATTATGCCGACAAAATTCATCGTATTCCTACGGTTTTAATATTTTTACAAAGATACTAATATTTCTCAATAAACGCCTTTCATCGTTTGTTTTTTAAGAAATATTTTTGGTGTCTGCCGATTTTTTATTACTTTTGGTGATAAATTTAAAATGATTAATCGTGAAGAAATATATATTGATAGCTTTTTCATTGGTATTGCCTTTGTTCGCCAATGCGCAGAAAATAACGTTGGGTTCTTGCGACACCAAGGACGGAGGTGTATATCAAGGTGAGATTGTGTCGGGCAAGCCTCACGGCAAGGGAAAGACAGTTTATAAAAACGGTGACACGTATGAAGGCTCTTACGTGAAAGGCAAGCGTCAGGGATATGGCGTTTATACGTTTTCTGATGGTGAGAAGTATGACGGCGAATGGTTCCAAGACCAGCAGCATGGCAAAGGCACATATTATTTCATGAACAACAACAAGTATGTCGGTTTGTGGTTCAGGGATTACCAGCAAGGCCATGGCGTGATGTATTATTACAATGGCGACAAGTATGACGGTGAGTGGTTTCAAGACAAACGCAACGGCAAAGGTAAATATTCATACAGTGGCGGAGCCTATTACGAAGGCGAATGGAAAGACGACAAGAAAAGCGGAAAGGGCTTTTTCGACTGGGCTGACGGCACAACCTATGACGGAATGTGGGAGAACAACCTGCGTTCGGGAAAAGGGACAAACCGTTATGCCGACGGTGACGTGTATATAGGAGACTGGCTGGAGGATGTGCAGAACGGCAAGGGCATTTACAAGTTCAGAAACGGAGATGTCTATGAAGGTGATTATGTAAGGGGCAAACGTACAGGTGAAGGCATATTCACTTTTGCCAACGGTGACCGGTACACGGGGCATTTCGTAGAGGGGGATAAAGACGGACACGGCATATTGCAATGGAAAAATGGCGATGTCTACAATGGATATTGGAAACAGGACAAGCAAAACGGCCATGGCAAGCTTACCAAGAAGAATGGTGACGTTTATGAAGGCAACTTCAAGAATGGCGTGTTTGACGGTGAAGTGATAATACATTTTGCTGATGGTGCCAAGTTCAGGGGTATTTACCGCAACGGCAAACGTAACGGCAAGGCTCTTGAAGTGGACAAGGACGGACGCCGTTTTGAGGGGTCGTATAAAGACGATTTGCGTGACGGCAAGTATATAGAGAAAGACCGCAACGGAAATATCGTGACACAAGGAATGTATATTTTAGGAAACAGAGTTCAGTAATCATTTAAAATTTTTAGTTATGGTAATAGATACGCTTGAGAATTTGGAGAAATATGTTTCGCTAAATCCTTTATTCAAAGATGTTGTCGAGTTCATTAAATCAAATGACTTGAATGCACTTGAAGCAGGCAAGCATCAGATAAAAGGTTCTGACTTGTTTGTAAATGTCCAAATGGCAAAGGGTAAGACAAAGGAAGAAGCGAAACTTGAGACCCATAAGAAAATGATAGACATACAGATTCCTCTGACTTCAGAGGAGACCTATGGATATACGCCTTTGAAGGATTTACCCGAAGCAGAGTATAATTCAGATAAAGACATAACCAAATACGAAGGCTTGGCTGATACGTATGTGACGTGCAAGCCTGGCGAGTTTGCCATATTTTTCCCGCAAGACGGCCATGCTCCATGCATTACCGATGCGAGTGAAATAAAGAAAGCGATATTCAAGGTGCTTGCCTGATAAGTTTGCATGGCGCATGTCCCATAATTAAATAGAATGTATTATGGTAGAGAAAAAAGCTAATACGGTAAAGAATGCAGGAAAATCCGCCGTGAAAAAAGACGGAACAAAGCATATCGGTTTGGTGAAAAACGACGCTTATTTGGCCCCGTATGAAGATGCCATACGTGGACGACACGACCATGCAGAGTGGAAGTTGAACCAGCTTACACGTAACGGCAAGGACACTTTGGAGGGTTTTGCAAGCGGATATGACTATTATGGTTTGCACAAACTGTCTCGTGGATGGGTGTTCAGGGAGTGGGCTCCTAACGCTACGGCCATATATCTTGTAGGTGACTTCAGCGATTGGAAAGAGACTGAACGATATAAGGCAAAGCGTATAGAAGGAACAGGCAATTGGGAATTGAAGATATCGGAAAAGGGCATGAAGCATGGCGACCTTTACAAGATGCATGTTTATTGGGAGGGTGGTCAAGGCGAACGCATCCCGGCATGGGCTCAAAGGGTTGTACAGGATGATGCGACGAAGATATTTTCTGCCCAAGTATGGAATCCGGAAAAGCCATACGTGTGGAAGAAAAAGAAATTTAAGCCAAATAAAAATCCTCTTCTGATTTATGAATGCCACATAGGCATGGCGCAAGACGCTGAGAAAGTCGGAACTTATACAGAGTTTAAGGACAATGTTTTGCCGCGTGTTGTAGCTGACGGGTATAATTGCATACAGATAATGGCTATACAAGAGCATCCGTATTATGGCTCTTTCGGTTATCATGTAAGCAGTTTCTTCGCACCGTCAAGCCGTTTTGGCACGCCTGAAGAACTCAAGGCTCTGATTGACGAGGCTCACAGAAACGGTGTGGCGGTGATTATGGACATTGTGCATAGCCATGCCGTGAAAAACGAAGTTGAGGGATTGGGCAATCTTGCGGGCGACCCTAACCAATATTTTTATCCGGGTGACAGGCACGAACACCCGGCATGGGACAGCCTTTGCTTTGATTATGGCAAGGATGATGTCATACATTTCTTGTTGAGCAACTGCAAGTATTGGCTGAAAGAATATCATTTTGACGGTTTCCGTTTCGACGGTGTTACCTCGATGCTGTATTACAGTCACGGTCTTGGCGAGGCATTCTGCAATTACGGTGATTATTTCAACGGCCATGAGGATGACAATGCAATCTGTTATCTTACTTTGGCGAACAAGCTGATACATGAGGTCAACCCGGATGCTATAACCATTGCCGAAGAAGTAAGCGGCATGCCGGGACTTGCAGCCAAGTTTGAAGACGGTGGTTTCGGCTTTGATTATCGCATGGCGATGAATATTCCTGATTATTGGATAAAGACAATCAAGGAACGCAGCGACGAGGAATGGAAGCCAAGCAGCATTTTCTGGGAGGTGAAGAACCGTCGCCCTGACGAGAAGACGATAAGCTATTGTGAAAGCCATGACCAGGCATTGGTGGGCGACAAGACAATAATCTTCCGCCTCATTGACGCCGACATGTATTGGCACTTCAAGAAAGGCGACGAGAATGAGACCGTGCATCGCGGCATCGCGTTGCATAAGATGATAAGGCTTGTCACGGCAGGCGCAATCAATGGCGGTTATCTTAACTTCATGGGTAATGAGTTCGGGCATCCAGAATGGATTGACTTTCCGCGTGAAGGCAATGGCTGGAGTTACAAGTATGCGCGTAGGCAGTGGAATCTTGTTGACAACCACGAACTTTGTTATCATTATCTTGGCGACTTTGACCGTGCGATGTTGAATGTGATAAAGAGCGTGCGTAATTTCCAAAAAACTCCAGTGCAGGAGATTTGGCACAATGACGGCGACCAGGTGCTTGCTTTCATGCGTGGTGATTTGGTGTTTGTCTTCAATTTCAGCCCGACGCGTTCGTTTACAGATTATGGCTTCCTCGTGCCTACGGGGTCATACGATGTGGTGTTGAATACGGACGCAAAAGAGTTTGGTGGCAATGGTTTCGCCGATGATACGATGACCCATGTCACAAACTACGACCCTCTTTACGTAAAAGACCATAAAGAGTGGTTGAAACTGTACATTCCCGCGCGTTCGGCTGTTGTGTTAAAAAAGAACTGATATGATGCGTAATCGTAAGTCTAACAATAGCACATTGCTCAATTCGGCGTGTGCTATTGTTTTTATATTGTTTGTATTTTTATACTTGTATTTCTTCCAAGCTGACCTGCTGTTCATGGTTCAGCATGTCTTGTCTGGTGGAACCACCCATTATGACAAGACCATCGGGACGGTTGTCATCACCCTTGTGCTTTATTTCGTACATGTAGGTGTGATGAAGCTTGGCGATTTTGGCGCAGGCGGGCATGTTTTTTCATACATACCCTCATTCCTTTTGCTAATCGCATTGACATGCGTTGATAGTGATTTTGATGAAAACCCATACAATGGCGGTTGCCTGTGGGTGTCATTGTCACTTTTCATTTTGTATATTGCGGTAGTCTCATTCTTGCGTGTAAGGCGCAGTTTGCCTGTTTTTTCCGGTGGTGGTGCTACGCCTGTCGGGTTGTTGTGGAAGAACTTATTGCTGATGTCGCTCATGTGCATTGTCGTTTGTTTGTACGGCAACAGTGAGAGGGTGTTCCACTACAGGCTGCGTGTGGAACGGTTGTTGATGTCTGGAAATTATGCGGATGCGCTGAAAGTGGGGGAGAAGTCGGATGATGCAGACCCCAGTCTTACGATGTTGCGTATTTACGCTTTGTCACGTGAACGGTTGTTGGGTGAGCGTCTTTTTGAATATCCATTGTCGGGAGGTTCACAAGCGTTGCTTCCTGACGGCAAGGATGTGCGTTGTTTGTTTTATCCAGAAAGACGGATTTTCAAGGTATTGAGCATCCGCAAGAAGGGCAGCATGTCTCCGATGGCTTACTTGCAGTATATAGAACGAAACGGGTTGGCGATGAAGTCTGCCGCAGACTATATGCTGTGCGGCTATTTGCTGGATAAGGATATTGACGGATTTGTCAGGGCGATACAGCGGAAATATGACATCTCATCACCGTCTTTGCCCAAGCATTACAAGGAGGCCCTGACGCTGTACACGCACCAACGCGCCAATCCGGCAGTTGTTTATCATAACGAAGTGATGGATGCCGATTATGCCGACATGCAGGCTCTTGAGAGGAAATATCCCGACAAGAGGGAGTGTGAGTCATACGTCAGGGACACTTACGGGGATACGTATTGGTTTTATTATTTTTACGGAAAACGTAAGTGATTATGTAAACGGCCGCAATGTCGCCAGGAAAAACATAGGCTACAGTTTTACAAAAACATAAGAGCCATGCCGATTAAGAAAAAGGTCGGCATGGCTCTCATGTTTTTGTCGATGAAAATATTGTATTGAACGTCTGTATGTCAGTCCATTTGCCGGGCTTGCGTCACAGGTTTGCGTACCCGTTTTGTGTGATTTACAGCAACAAGCTTCCTATTTGGTAAACACAGGCAGACACTATCCACGCAAGCGCGGTGGTGTAACATGCCGCAAAGGCAGCCCAACGCCAACTGCCCGTCTCGCCTTTTATCGCCGCGATGGTGGCGATGCACGGGAAGTATATCAGCACGAACAGCAGGTAAGAGAACGCTACAAGCGGCGTCACGCCGTCAGCCTCCATTTTCTGACGCAGCACTTCGTATTTGCGTGTGTTGTCAACCGTATCGTCAGCCACGGTCTCGTCGTCGGCGTAAAGCACGCCCATTGTCGATGCGACAATTTCTTTCGCCCCGACGCCGGCTATCAGGCTGACATCAAGTTTCCAGTCGAAGCCCTGCGGGCGGAACACGGGTTCTACGGCTTTGCCTATGCGTCCGATGTAGCTTTGCTCCTGTTGGGCTTGGTTGTCAAGCTGTTCGTTGTGCGGGAAGTAGCCTAACGCCCATACGATGATGCTGGCCACAAGGATGATGCCGCCCATTTTCTTGAGGTATTGCTTGCCCTTTTCCCATGTGTGGCGTGCTATGGCTTTGCCCGTAGGGAATCGGTAGGGCGGAAGCTCCATTACGAACGGCGTGTCGTCGCCCTTTACAATCCATTTGCTGAACAGGCGGCTCATCAGCACGGCCATGATTATGCCGATGGCATAAAGCGAAATCATCACGAGTGACTGGTATTTCACGGCGAAGAATGTTCCTGTTATCATGATGTAGATGGGCAGGCGCGCGCTGCAGCTCATCAGCGGCAATACGAGTATTGTTATCAGCCGGCTGCGGCGGCTCTCTATGGTTCGTGTCGCCATGATGGCAGGGACGTTGCAGCCGAAGCCCATAATCAGCGGTATGAACGACTTGCCGTGCAGCCCCATCTTGTGCATCAGCTTGTCCATGATGAATGCCGCGCGAGCCATGTATCCCGAGTCTTCCATGAAGGATATGAAGAAATACAGAATCAGGATTTGCGGCAGGAACACGATTACTGCGCCAACGCCGGCTATCGCCCCGTCGGCTATCATGTCTTTCAGCGGGCCGTCAGGCATGGTGGCTTTCACCAAGTCGCACAGCGCGCCAACACCGGCGTCAATCCAGTCCATGGGATACTGCCCGAGCGTGAACGTCACCTCGAACATTATGTAAAGGAACAGGAAGAACAGCGGGAAGCCGATGTATTTGTTTGTTACCAGCGCGTCGAGAATGTGTGTGGTCTGGTATGTGTCGGCATGTGACCCCTCTTCGCATCCGGCCTCTTGCAGCGCGCCGTGTATGATGCCGTATTTCGCGTTCATGATGGCCGTCTCGCTGTCTTCTTTTGTTTCCATCATGATGTATTCGGCGGCCTTGTCGCGTGTGGCCATTATCTCGTCGCCGTTTGGCAGGGTCTTGACAAAATCCTCAATCTTCGGGTCTTTTTCAAGCAGTTTTATTGACAGGAAGCGTGTCGAATACTTGTATCTTATCTGCTCGTCTTTCTGTATTTCCTTTTTGATGTTGTTGATGCCTTGCTCTATGTATTTGCCGTGGTTTAGGTGGACGTGCCTGTGCAGGCTTTTGCCCTGCACGTCCTCTCCCTCGTAGACGTTGATTACCATGTTGAACAAGTCGTCAACGCCACGTCCGTTCTTGAACACGGTAGGTACCATCGGGATGCCGAACAGTTCGCCCAGCTTGTCATAGTCGAGCTTGTCGCCGCGTGACTCGAACTCGTCAAACATGTTGAGCGCGCCCACAATCTTGAGGTTCATGTCAACGAGTTGGGCGGTGAGGTACAGGTTGCGCTCAAGGTTGCTCGCGTCGATGACGTTTATTATCACGTCGGGCGTGTTCTCGATAATCTGTTTGCGCACATAAAGTTCCTCGGGGCTGTATGCCGACAGTGAGTAAGTGCCCGGCAGGTCAACCAGGTTGAACGTGTATCCGCCATATTCGGCCTTGCCCTCTTTGGCGTCAACCGTAACGCCTGAGTAGTTGCCCACGCGCTCGTGCGCGCCTGACGCGAAGTTGAACAGCGAAGTCTTGCCGCAGTTGGGATTGCCCACGAGTGCCACGTTTATCGTGCGTCTTTGTCTCATGGCCGCCTTGTGCAGTTGCTCGTCGGTCATGTAGCCGTCGTCGTCGCTGTATTTCTCGGGTGTTTCGTTCAGTCCGAGTTTTTCCGCTTCTTCGTCTTCAAGGCGGCGCGCCTCGTCGGCGGAGATTATTTCTATCATCGCCGCTTCTGAGTGGCGGAGGGATATTTCATACCCCATTATCTTGTATTTGACAGGGTCTTGCAGCGGGGCGTTCAACAATACGGTCACAATCTTGCCGCGGATGAAGCCCATCTCAACGATGCGCTTGCGGAAGCCTCCGTGTCCGAGAACCTTTACAATGACGCCCTTTTCGCCTGTCTTCAGTTCTGAAAGTCTCATTTTTCGTCCATTTTGTTTTAAGCAATGCAAAAGTAACAAAAAAAGCCGACTTAATGTCGGCTCTTTTATAAAATACCTAATAATGGGGATGTTTTGTAAGTTTGCGTAGTCCAGACAGTCGTCACGTCAGCTATGTTTTCGTCTACCGCAATGCAAAAGGGCGTCTTTCACTTTATGAAAGACGCCCTTTTGCATTGCGGTTCGCGGCCTTTTGTGGCGCGAAAAGTTATGTGTGGATAATGTGTTGGTATTCAGATGGTTGCTAATGAGCATTAGAACCTTAGGTGAATGTCTATTCCTGCTTGGATGGGATTGCCTCGCTGCGCGAACCAACGCTCCTGTCCTGACGCTGCACTGCTGAAAGCGAAGGTAGCATAGCGGGTGTTTGTCACGTTGCGGCACCATAGTTTAAGTCCGGTTTGTCCCCATTGTATCCCGGCGTGTAGGGCGAGCTGGGCGTAGAAAGGTTGTGAAGCAGTGTTGGCCTCGTCCCAATATGTGCGGCCTTGTCCTGTCAGTACCGCTCCGAATAGCAGGGCTTTGTCGCCGTTGACGCCTACGGGCAGACGTGTGTCGGCACGTAGGCTTAGTGTGTGTTGTGGCACGTATGGTATGTAATTGCCTGCGTAGTCTATGTCTTTGCCCTCGCCTGTCTCGCTGTACTCTGTGAATTTTGCCGATGTCAACGCGTAGGTTGCGCTCCATGAAAGTTTGTTGTCAAATGCGCTTCCACGCAGGGCGGCTTCCAGCCCAAGGCTGCGGCTGCGCCCGGCGTTGACCATCATGCGGCCGAAGCCGTATCCTTCAGCCATGACTGACAGTTGTTGGTCACGTATAGTCATGCAGTACGCTGCCAAGTCGGCTTGTATCATGCCGCCAAACAGGTTCAGGTGTGTGCCAATCTCGTAGTTCCAGCTCTCTTCAGGCTTATAGGTTATGGTCTTGTTCACGTTTTCGTAGTCTTCCGCCGTATGTTGGATGTCATGGTTTCCGCCCATGGCCATGCTTGCGTTGGCGTTTAGTTCGGCTTGCAGTATGTCGGAGAACATCTGGATGTTGTACCCGCCCGCGCGATAGCCTTTGCTCACAACGGCGTAGATGTTGCTGCCGTTGTTGTCAATGGTATAGCTAAGGCCGGCTTTGGGCAGCAGTTGGCTGTAGCCGTCGTGCGTCTTGTTGCAGAGCGATGATGACAAGGTGTTGGCTGCCTGGGTTCCCATCACGTTGACAGTGGCGGCCATCGCCGCGCTTGTATTGTAGCTGATGTTAACCCTGTTGTAGTCGTACCGCAGTCCAATGGTGGCTGTCAGTCGGTCGGTTATCGCGATGTTTGACTCATGGTAGACACCGATGTTGGCTTGCGGAGTGTGGAAAAGTGCCGGCACTTGCATGTCAACGCTGACGGATATGCCTCCGGCCTGCTCGATTATGGTTTCGGCCATGTCGGCTGGCATGCCCGCCGAGGTCATGGATTGCAGTATTCCGGTATGGATTGAGCTTTGTATTCCTCCGGCGATGCGGTTGGTGAAGTCGCTGTCGAAATAGACTGGAGCTGCGGTTTTCAGCCATTGGTAGGAGCCGTAGACGCCTGACGTGTGCCGCCACGCGCCTTCGTGGGTGCTTTTTACGGTGAATTCTTGTGTCAGCGCGTTCATCATCTGTCGCTGCTCAAGGTGCATGTAGTCCTGCGGCAGATAGTCTTGGTCCATCTCCATGCAGTCTTTCAAGAACTGGTACGACGTTTGCGAACCTAACGCCAGACCGTCCGTGATGTATGTCAGGCTGAGCCCTGTGTTGAGCATGTTGCGCTTATAGCTGTTGGCGCGGTTGGTCGCAGGTGTTGCGATGTGTCTTGTTTCTGTGTCGAACAGTCCGTAAGGGAATGCTTCTTGGCGTGAATATTGGTAGTCAACCACAACGTCGGCCGTCAGTTTGTTGTTAGGTTTGAATATCATTCGAGCCTTTCCGCCGGCTTCGTTTGAAGTGTCGGCACGTCGCCCGGTCGTCGAGTTGTGGAAAAAACCGTTGCCACCGTTGTAGAATCCTGCTATCGACATTGCGAATTTGTCACTCGGCTTGAAGTAATGTGCAGCCTCAATGTTTCGGTAAAAGTGTGTGCCTATGCTGAGGTTGACGTCTGTCCCTTGGTATGTCATGGGGCTTTTTGAGTATAGGCGTACAAGTCCGCCTTCGGTGTTCATGCCGTACAGCGTGCCTTGCGGTCCGCGCAACACGTCAATTCGGTCGATTTGGTATGTGTGGAAGTTGTATGAGTTCTTGCTCACTAACGGTATGCCGTCAATGTATATGCCTACGGCGGGGTTGTTGACCCGTGAACCAATCCCGCGCACATATACCGATGATGTAAGCCGTGAGCCGTATGCTGGCATGGCAAATGACGGAATCAGGGATGCGATGTCGCTGAGGTCGCGTGCGCCTGTGATGGCGAGGTCGCGCCCGGTGAACATCGTTGAGCTTAGCGGTTGGCGTCTCAGGGTTTGCACTTCCTTGGGTTGTGAGATTACAACAACCTCGTCAAGGTCGAAAATCCTTGACGAGTCTGACAGTCCGCTGTTGTCTGGTAGGTTGTTGGTTGAGGCTGTCTTGTCTGCAATGTTGCTGGCATTGTCATGCCTGACGGCGTATGCCGCATTTGACGTGATGATGGCAAATGCGGCCATTGTTATGAATATCTTGTTTGTCATGTGGTTTGCATGCCTGTTTTGGCGGTGCAAATTTAGCAATAATGGCACAGGCCTGCAATCCTCATTTATGTGTATTTTCCGTTCACGGTCTCACTCGTTGACCGTGCCGCAGACGGGGCATCGCCCTTTTCTGTTCATCCTGGCTCCGCATTTCCCGCAAATGTAGGCACATCTCGAACGTTTGAAATACACGTAAAGTGCGTAGTAGACATAACCGGCGAACATGGCGTAGCCTATGAAATAAAGTGTTGCTATGCTGAAAACTATGTAGTTGACGGCACAAACACTCGCCAGTCCGCAAAGGTAAAGCAGGGCTTCGCTTGCGGGCAGTATGCTTCTTACAACGTCAATGGTGGCCAATCCAATTATCAGCATCGACCATACAGAGACCAAGAAAACTCCAAGTATAAACGGGACGTTGAACGGGTTGAGCGTCGGGTTGAAGTAGAATTGTTGCCAAATGTCGGGCGCAAAAGTCTGTATACTTGAATAAAGTGTTGCGCTTGACGCCACGATAACCGCCAAGAGAGTGGGGTAGAACGAATTTATGTCATTGAAATGCACTATCTTGGCGTTGCGGCGGAATATGGTGCGCATCAGGTATGTTATTGAGATGAGGCTTATTATGATTAGGAAAACCAGCAAATGGGTGTCGGAAAATATGGAAATGAATTGCGAGATGGGGTCGTTGGGTACGACTGACTTCAGCAATCCGGTTTCATGTATCCACCCGAATGTGGCTTGGTCTCTTGCCACTTGCACCCAAACAGAGTCAATGGAGTCGGCAGGTATTATCCTTATGTCGGCTACGGCGAGATGGTCATGCTTGTATACGGTGACCGTGTCGGTCATCATACGTCCCATTATTTCTTCCGGCTGTTGGCGGATGAGACTGACGGAATCGTCTTTCACAACGAAATTATAGTTCACTGAGTAATGGTGTTTTTCAGCGAACATGATAGAGTCAAGTTGCTTTTGGCTGTACTGCGCCTGTTGCGTGTCGGTCGTTCTTGTTTGTTTGTAATTGCAACTGACATGCAACAAGGACAAGGCAACGACGACAATCAGCGGCCATAATGCCTGTGGAAGATGCAATTTAAGTTTCAGCATATACGTTCATTTGGCATTTGTTACAGTCAAACTGCAGTTTAAACCGATGTCCGTCAGGTAGGCGCAGGTATAAAGGGGCTTGCCATCTTGCATCGCTTCGTTCGTGTTTCAGGCAATGGCCTAATGACAGTCTTATGCAATGTTTGCATTGCATGAGTAAAGGTTCTTTGGGTTGTTTCAGCTCAAATGCACATGGGGCGTTTATTATTCCGTCTTTTTCATAAAAGTCTTTTGCCAAATGGTTGGATATGTTCAACAACCATTCTCTGCCTTTGTTTGTTTGCAATGGTGTTGTTTCTATTTCAGTTTCATGCGTGACATTGCCAGTTTTCACACCTTGCCTTGTGCCAGTTGTTGCGCTTGGAGAGGCGGAATGAATGTTCTCCATCAGTTCGCTTGTCAATTGGCGGCGCATGTTTGCAAGCACGCTTGAGGGTATGAAATAATTGAAGTCGTGCGGGATGAATTTTATTTCATTGCATTCGAACGGAGTATTGCCGAGTTTCGACAGTTGCTTTATGATGTTTTCACGCTGCGGCTTGACGGGCGTTTGTTTTTCGTACGCTACGTTTACTGTTGATGTTTTGCTTTCACCTGTTATGTGCGCGGCCAACTCAAAGCCGTCTGTCGCTTCGCTTAGTGTCATTGAAATGCCTATTTTCCGTATTGCGCTGGGCTTGGAAAGCAAGTCTTCAAATTTCTTGTCATTGTTTCTGTACAATGCTGTGCCGTGCTGTAGGCCTGTTGGCATTTTAAGCGGAAATATCCTGTTGCCTTCAACTCTGTTTGCCCTGAAGCCTACAAGCTCTCTGTTTGCAGACCGTTTGTCTTGCGGTTTACCGCTGCGTTCAATGAAAAAGCAAAGTCCGTCGCCATTGGTGAAAGCCGAAGTCCCGGCAACAGTGAACGAGTTGCTTCGTATCTCTTTCACTGTTCCTACATATTCTCCAATGGCTTTGGGCGTGTCAAATGATGCGATGTCAGTCTTCTTGCCCGTTAGCATGTAGTTTGTAAAGCCACGGTTGAAAGTCTTATTTAAGTTTGGAGTGAATGTGTATTTGCATCTGCCGAGTGAGGCGCGATGGTATAAACCGGGGTTTCGTTTTATTATTTCATTTAGTTTTTGGCTGTATGCGGCGGTTACATTCTTTACGTAGTTGATGTCTTTCAGCCTTCCTTCTATTTTGAACGATGTTATTCCGGCTTGGGCCATTTGCTCAAGGTTGTCAATCCTGCACATGTCTTTTAGTGAAAGAAGGTGGCGTCCACGTGCCAGCGTGTTGCCATTTGCGTCTTCCAAGTCGAATTTCAGTCGGCAGAATTGTGCGCATTCGCCCCTGTTGGCACTGCGTTTGAAGCAATATTGTGATGCGTAACATTGTCCTGAATAGCTTACGCAAAGCGCGCCGTGGACAAAGGCTTCCAATTCTACGCCAGGCACAGAGTGGTGTATTTCTTCTATTTCTTCCAAAGAAAGTTCACGTGCAAGCACAATGCGCTTGAAGCCATGGTTTGCTAGCCATGCAGCCTTTTCTTTCGTGCGGTTGTCTGTTTGCGTGCTTGCGTGAAGCGTTATTGGTGGCAATTGCATCTCCAATACGCCCATGTCTTGCACAAGAATTGCGTCTACGCCTATTTCGTAGAGGTCGTTTATCAGTTTCTCTGTCGCTTCAATCTCATTGTCGTATATGATGGTGTTGACCGTGACATACACTTTTGCTTTAAATGTATGGGCGTAGTCGCACAATTTCTTGATGTCGCTTATCGGGTTTCCTGCGGCTTGTCGTGCCCCAAAGCGTTCGGCTCCTATATATACGGCGTCTGCGCCATGGTCAATGGCTGCCATGCCGCATTCAATGTCTTTTGCCGGAGATAAGAGTTCCAACGGTCTGCTCATTGTTGTGATGTTTCGATTTACGTTCTTGCTTGTTTGTTCCTTTGCGTATTGTTCGGGGAAGTTCCCGTTTCAATCTATTTTATTTATGTCGTAGGGTGTTTCCTGATAGACGTAATAATTAATCCAATTGTTAAAAAACAGGTTGGCATGCGCGCGCCAGCGTACAATCGGTTTGTTGCCAGGATTGTCGTCTTTGTAGTAGTTTAACGGCATGTCCACATCGTCACGCTTGCCCAAGTCGCGTTTGTATTCCTTGTCAAGTGTGTCGGGAGCATATTCCAAATGCCCTGTTATGAAAAACTCACGCCCGTTTCTCGCCATGACAATGCTTACGCCGCTTTTGTCGGATTCAGCAATTATGTTCAGGGCTTGGTTTTTCAATATGTCATCACGTCTTATCTCGGTGTGGCGGCTGTGTGGCATATAGAAATAGTCGTCAAAGCCTCTGAATATTGGCAATAGCGGGTCAGAGATGTGTTGTTTGAATATGCCGAACATCTTTTTCTCCAAAGGATGTTTGGGCACGCCGTAATGATAATACAGCCCTGCTTGTGCCGCCCAGCAGATGTAAAGGGTGCTTGTCACATGGCTTTTCGCCCATGTGAAGATTTGTTCCATTTCGTCCCAATAATTCACATCCTCGTATTCCAGATGTTCTACAGGTGCGCCTGTTATAATCATTCCGTCAAATTTCCTGTCACACAGTTCGTCAAAGTCCTTGTAGAACATCATCATGTGTTCTATCGGGGTGTTCTTGGGCGTATGGCTTTTCAGCTTCATGAACGTAATGTCCATTTGAAGAGGAGTGTTTGACAGAAGTCTTATCAAGTCGGTTTCTGTAACAATCTTCAGAGGCATGAGGTTCAGGATGACAATGTTCAGCGGCCTTATGTCTTGCGCGTGCGCCCTTGATGTGTCCATGACGAAAATGTTTTCACGTTTCAAGGCGTCAATGGCCGGTAACTTGTCAGGTATTCTTAGCGGCATTTGTCTTTATCTAAATTTTATAAATGCAAAGATACACAAAAAATAATAGATATTGTGCTTCTCAAGTATGAAAAAATGGCTGCGCCCTGACCTTATTGTAATTGAGGCCAGGGCGCAGTGCATGTATGTATGTGTGTCAGCTTATAGGCTTACCACAGTTTTAATCTCTTTTCTTTCGGAATGTAGAGTTTGTCGCTTGGTTTTACATTGTATGCGTCATACCAAGCGTCGATGTGCGGCAGTGCGCCATTTACTCGCCACTCTCCAAGGGCGTGTGGGTCCATCTTGGTGCGGTTGCGTATTTCTTCTTCTGTGATGTTCGCAGCCCATACGCCGGCGTAAGCAAGGAAGAAACGCTGTTCGGGAGTCAAACCGTCGATGGTCTTCAGGGGAGCGTCCTTTGTGGCGTTCTTGAATGCGTTGAATGCAACTTCAAGTCCTCCGTGGTCTGCCAGGTTCTCGCCGAGTGTCAGGTTGCCGTTTGCGTTGAGGTCGGGCAGAACCTTGATGGCCGAGAAGAAGTCGGCGCACACTTTGGCGCGTGCGTTGAATTTCTCCGCGTCGCCTTCGGCCCACCAGTCTGTCATGTTGCCGTTCTTGTCATAATGGCGGCCTTGGTCGTCAAATCCGTGAGTCATCTCATGGCCGATGACAACGCCGATTGCGCCATAGTTGAATGCGTCGTCCGCTTCCGGGTCGAAGAACGGAACTTGCAGTATTCCAGCAGGGAAGCAAATCTCGTTGGTTGTCGGATTGTAGTATGCGTTCACTGTCTGCGGCGTCATGAACCATTCGTCTTTGTCAACGGGCTTGCCGGCACGATAGTCGATGTCCCATTTAGCCCAGTATTCGCGGCAATTCATCACGTTCTCATAGTAAGACAGCTTGGGGTCGATGGTAAGTCCTGACATGTCTTTCCATTTGTTGGGATAACCGATTTTCACGTAGAACGAGTTGAGCTTGTCCAATGCGGCTTTCTTTGTTTCCGCGCTCATCCAGTCTTGTGCGTTGATGCGTTCTGCCAAAGAGATTTGCAGGTTCTTCACGAGCTTCTCCATGCGTTCTTTTGATGATGCTGGGAAGTAACGTTCAACGTAAATCTTGCCTAACGCTTCGCCCATAAGTCCTTCAATCTGGCTTGTTGCGCGCTTCCAGAGCGGGTGGTTTTCCTTGCGTCCTGACATTGTGCGTCCGAAGAAGTCGAAGTTTGCCTCAACTACATCGTCGCTCAGGTAGCTTGCCGCTGACAGTATGGCGTCCCATTCCATGTAGGCGCGCAGTTCGTCTGCGGTTACGCTTGCCAGCAGCGCGTCAGCACCTTTTACGAAATCGGGCTGTCCTACCATCAGGTGCTGGATGTATTCTGACTTCACGCCTTGCGCGTTGAGATATTTTGTCAGGTTGATGTGCGGATAGTTGCTTTCAAACTGCTGGAGTGTCATCTTGTTGTAATTGGCCTCCACATCACGCAACTCCGTGTTTGATTTTGAGACCTTTGCCAATGCCGTTTCTATCTTCAAGATGTTTTCCATCTTCTTCTGCGCGTCAGCTTCAGAGAAGCCGAACAGCTTGAACATGCGCACAACGTGCTTCTTGTAAGCTTCGCGGATGGCTGTTGTTGCAGAGTCAGAGTCAAGGTAGTATTCTTTCTGTCCGAGTGCGAGTCCGCCTTGGTATATGGTCATTATGTTTTCCTTGGCGTTCTTCTGGTCTGCGCCGAATCCCGCGCTCATGGGCATTCCGTATCCGAATGTGGCGTGTTTGAGTTGCAATGCGCGCAGGTCAGCCACGGTCTTTGCGCTTTCCATTTCGTTGATGAGCGGCATCAGCGGCTTCACGCCTTCCTTGTTGCGGCGTACGGAGTCCATCGCTAATTTGTAGAAGTCGCTTAGTTTTTGTTCTGTTGAACCTGCAGGATAAGTGTTGCTTTGCAGGTCTTTCAAGATGGCATTCACACGCTTGTTGCTGCTTTCGCCAAGTTGGTCAAAGCTGCCGTAGCGTGAATAAGCTGCGGGCAGAGGGTTCTTTTTCATCCATCCTCCGCAGGCGTACTGATAGAAGTCGTCAGCCGGCCTTACGCTGTTGTCAAGATTGGTGAGGTCGATGCCTGACTTCAGTTCTGATTGTGCGCATACGGCGAGTGGTGCTGATGCGAAAAGCACAATCGGGATAATGTTTTTCATTTTCATAATCTGTATTTTTATAAAGTGGTTATAATTCTTCTTTATGCAAATTTCATGCTTTTGTCTTTTCAAGCTCTTCAGCCAATTGTTCCCACCGTTCCACTTCAGCGTCGAGCATGCGCTGTGTCTCGGCGTATTCGTTGACTATGGCCATGTCGCTTGCGTTCTCCGGCTGTGACAGTTTGGCGTCAAGCTCTTTCAGACGTTTCTCTATTTCAGATATTTTCCGTTCCGCTTCTTCCACCGCCTTTTCCGCCTTGCGTAGCTTCTTTTGTTGTTCCTTGCGTTCCAAGTATGACAGTTTCTCGGCTGACGGCTCGTTGACGGCAGCCTGGGCGGGTTGTTCCGCTTTTGCGGTGTGCTGGTTGTGCAGTAACGTGTCTATCGACTGCATGTCACCAGCGGCGTTTGCGGATGACTTTTGTTTGCTTATGATGAAGTCGTATATTCCGCCGATGTGTTCTTTCACGTGGCCGCCTCCAAATTCATATACCTTTGTTACCAACCCGTCGAGGAACTCACGGTCGTGGCTTACTATGATGGCCGTTCCGTCAAAAGCCTTGATGGCTTCTTTCAGTACGTCCTTGGACGGCATGTCCAAGTGGTTTGTCGGCTCGTCGAGGATGAGCAGGTTGACGGGCTCGAGCAGCAAGCGTATCATCGCCAGGCGGCTGCGTTCGCCCCCGCTAAGCACTTTCACCTTCTTTTCTGACGCTTCGCCGCCGAACATGAACGCGCCCAATATGTCGTTAATGCGCAGGCGTATGTCACCTTTCGCAACGTTGTCAATGGTCTGGAACACGGTCAGGCTTTCGTCGAGAAGTTGCGCCTGGTTTTGCGCGAAATAGCCTATCTGCACGTTGTGGCCTACTTTCAGTGTTCCCGTGAACGGTATTTCGCCCATTATGCACTTTACAAGCGTTGACTTTCCCTCGCCGTTCTTGCCGACGAAAGCCACTTTCTCGCCACGCCTTATGGTCATGTCCACGTTGGAGAATACGGTGTGTTCACCATAGTCTTTGCGCACATTGTCGCATATTATGGGGTAGTCGCCGCTGCGCAGGCACGGTGGAAACTTCAGGTGCATGGCCGAATTGTCAACGTCGTCAACCTCAATCGGCACAATCTTTTCAAGTTGCTTTATGCGGCTTTGCACTTGCACGGCTTTTGTCGGCTTATAGCGGAACCGCTCTATGAAATCCTTGATGTCGGCTATTTCCTTTTGTTGGTTTTCGTATGCGCGCAACTGTTGTTCACGCCGTTCAGCCCTGAGCTTCACGTATTCGTCGTATTTCACCTTGTAGTCAACAACCTTGCCACAGCTTATCTCCAAAGTGCGGTTTGTCACGTTGTTGATGAAGGCGCGGTCGTGGCTGACCAGCACCACGGCTTTCGCGCTTTGGGCGAGAAACTGCTCAAGCCATTGTATGCTCTCTATGTCCAAATGGTTGGTCGGCTCGTCCAACAGAAGGACGTCAGGACGCTCAAGCAATATCTTGGCAAGCTCGATACGCATGCGCCATCCGCCGCTGAACTCGCTTGTCGGCCTGTCAAAGTCCTGCCGCGTGAACCCTAATCCGGTCAGCGTACGCTCTATGTCGGCCTCGTATCCTTCAGCCCCCATCATCTGGTAACGTTCGTGTTCGCGGGTGAATTTCTCCACCAGGGCCATGTATTCGGGGCTGTCGTAGTCAGTGCGTTCGGCCAGTTCTGCGTTCAGCTTGTCGATGCGGGCTTTCAGTTCGGTGTTTCCTGAGAATGCCTTGCGTGTTTCTTCGCGTACTGTTGTGTCGTCAGTCAGCACCATTACCTGCGGCAAATAGCCTATGGTGGTGTCCGCCGGAATGCTTATCGTACCCTCGGTAGCCTTTTGTTTGCCGCACAATATCTTTAGCATGGTGGATTTCCCCGCTCCGTTTTTACCCACAAGGGCTATGCGGTCACGGTCGTTGATGATGAAGCTCGCATTGCTGAACAGCGGCTTTACCCCAAACTCCACTTTTAGCCGTTCTACTGAAATCATCTTAGTTTACCTTCTCGCCTTAATGCATTTTAGCTCGCAAAGTTACTTATTTTTCTTATTCTTGCAAATAATTGTGTCAAAAAAGAACATGCGATACATATAAGAAATGTTATAATTTTAAGGGATTACATGTCCTTTGTATATACTGCGTGTGATGTTGTGACGCATTTTACGCTGTCTGACGTAGCAAAATGTCACTTTAGGTTGGGTTGGCCAATTGTTTGTTTCGTTTGTTTGTGCAGACTGTGATTTTCGTAATGTTTAACGTTTGCCATCATTTGCGTGCTTGCGCGTTTAACATTTTGTATTTCGCTTTTTAGCTGAATATAGGTGCGGCAACATGTTTTTTTGATGTGGTTTTTTGCTGTTTGGCAAGTGTCTTGTGGCATGTTGTAATGTAAAACATGGCTTTTCTCAATACAAGACATGGCATATTGAGGTGCGAAATGCCGTCTTCAGCGGTGCGTTTGACGGTTGTCGAGGCATGAAAAGACGGCCTTTTACGGGAGTAAATGGATTGATGTATGGTACGAGTGAACGTAAGTGCTTGGCAGACAGGATTTTGGAAGTGACGCAAAAAGAGGCTTTTATGGAACCGCTTGGGCGTTTGTTTGCGGATAATTGATTTTCCGTGAGCTAAGTGTTAACGCGCAATCGGCGTTTTTGTAAAGTTTAACGGTTGTGTGTTAGACAATCATGAGGTCGCTCATTATGCTGTCGCTGATGAATATCCCTTTGCTCGTAAGGCGCAGGTGGTTGTCTGAGATTTCCATCAGTCCGTTTCGTATGTGTTTCGTTGAAGCGGCGATGACTGTGTCTTTGTATTCCGTTCCGAGCCTTTGTTCCATGGCGTTGAGGTTGATTCCATCACTGGTGCGCAGCGCGGTGGTTACGATGTCGTTGAAGGTAGTGTCGCTGTCAAGCTCTTCACGCTCCATCGGTATGACGCCGCTGTTGACGCTTTCAATGTATTTTGACAAGTGGGCCACGTTCCATTGCCTTGACTTCATGTCGAAAGAATGCGCCGCCGCCCCGATGCCTATGTATGGCGTTAGGTGCCAATAGCTGCTGTTGTGGCGTGAGCGGAAGCCCGGCCGTGCGAAGTTGCTTATCTCATAATGCTCGTATCCAGCGGCTTTCAGCCGTCTTGCAAGCGTTTCATACATGGCGAGACTCGTCTCTTCGTCCACTTCTTTGATTGTTCCTCGTTTCAGCATGGCGGTAAGCGGTGTGCCTTCTTCATACATTAGGCTGTAAGCTGAGATGTGTTCAACGCCAAGGGCGAGCGCGTGGCTGATGTCGCAAGACCATTCGTCAAGCGTCTCGTCTGGAAAGCCGAACATCAAGTCGATGCTGATGTTGCGTATGCCGGCTTGCCTTAGCAGCTTTACGGCTCGGTCGGTTTCGGTTGCGTCGTGCCTGCGCCGCAAGAAGCGTAGCCGCTCGTCTGAAAACGTCTGCGCGCCCATGCTTACGCGGTTGACTGGCAATCCGGCCAGCGTCTGCGCGAAGTCTGGCGTTATGTCGTCAGGGTTGCACTCTATGGTGACCTCGGCATCGGCCTCAATGTCGAACACATTATATATATGGTGGAAAAGAGAGCGCAGGTTGCTGTCGCCTAACATCGACGGCGTGCCGCCTCCGATGTATACCGTCGAGAAGGGGGCTTGTATATAATCTCTCCTCAGTTGCATCTCTTTAAATAAGGTGTCAACATACCTTTGGCGCAAGTCAAGGTTTGTGGTAGAGTAGAAGCCGCAATATAAGCATCGGCTTCGGCAAAACGGTATGTGTACGTATATTCCAGCCATTGTCGTGTTTCGTTATGAGTTGTTGCAGCCTGTATTTTGCTGCAAAAGTACTAATATGTTTTAATTTTTATTGACTTTTGCCGTTTTATTTTGTTTATTGGCGTGGAAATGTGTAACTTAGAGGCCGTTATTTGTAACAAACTTAAATCTATAACAATATGAGAGTTTACCAGACTAACGAAATTAAAAACATCGCCCTGCTTGGCAGTGCGGGTTCAGGCAAGACCACTCTTGCCGAAGCTATGTTATATGAAAGTGGTGTGATAAAGCGTCGCGGAAGCGTTGAAGCCAAAAACACAGTGAGTGATTATTTCCCGGTTGAGCAGGAATACGGCTACTCGGTATTCTCAACCGTTTTTAATGTAGAGTGGAACAACAAGAAGCTTAATATCATAGATTGCCCCGGAGCAGACGATTTCGTAGGCGGAGCCATCACCGCCCTGAACGTTACTGACCAGGCCTTGATATTGATTAACGGCCAGTACGGCCCTGAAGTTGGCACGCAAAACAACTTCCGTTACACTGAGAAGCTGAAAAAGCCGGTCATCTTCCTTGTCAACCAGCTTGACAGTGACAAGTGTGACTTTGAGACGATAATAAGCAGCATGAAGGACATTTACGGCCCGAAGTGCGTACAGATACAGTATCCCATTGAGACAGGAGCAGGTTTCAACTCGTTGATTGACGTACTCCTGATGAAAAAGTATTCATGGAAGCCGGAAGGAGGCGCGCCCATCATTGAGGACATTCCGGCCGAGGAGATGGAGAAGGCCATGGAGCTGCACAAGGCTCTTGTCGAGGCTGCCGCCGAAAACGACGAGACGCTGATGGAGAAATTCTTTGAGGAAGAGACGCTGACCGAGGACGAGATGCGTGAGGGTATCCGCAAGGGGCTTGTCACGAGGTCTATTTTCCCCGTATTCTGCGTATGTGCCGGAAGGAGCATGGGTGTGCGCCGACTGATGGAATTCTTGGGCAATGTCGTTCCGTTTGTAAGCGAGATGCCTAAGGTTCACAACACCCGCGGCGAGGAAGTGCCTGCCGAGGCTGCTGGCCCTGAGTCGCTTTATTTCTTCAAGACTGGTGTAGAGCCGCATATCGGCGAGGTTTCTTATTTCAAGGTTATGAGCGGTTGCGTGAAGCCGGGTGACGACTTGAGCAACGCTGACCGTGGCTCTAAGGAGCGAATTGCCAACATCTATGTTTGCGCGGGAGCTAACCGCCAGCCTGTTGACTGCCTCAACGCCGGCGACATAGGTTGTACCGTGAAGCTGAAGGATGTCAAGACTGGCAATACCCTTAACGGAAAGGATTGTGACAACAAGTTCGACTTCATAAAATATCCTAACTCAAAGTATTCACGTGCAATCAAGGCGGAAAACGAAGCGGACACAGAGAAGCTGATGGCCGCTCTGACCAAGATGCGCCAGGAAGACCCGACTTGGGTTGTAGAGCAGAGCAAGGAGTTGAAGCAGACTATCATCCACGGTCAGGGAGAGTTCCACTTGCGCACCTTGAAATGGCGTTTGGAGAACAACGAAAAGATACCTGTTAAGTTTGTTGACGCCAAGATACCTTACCGCGAAACCATAACCAAGGCCGCACGCGCAGAATATCGCCATAAGAAACAGTCGGGAGGAGCCGGCCAATTTGGCGAGGTCCACCTCATTGTGGAACCTTATGCTGACGGCATGCCTGACCCTGTATCGTACAAGTTCAACGGGCAGGAGTATAAGATGAATATCAAGAACAAGGAAGTTGTTGACCTTGAGTGGGGCGGAAAGCTTGTGTTCATCAACTCTGTTGTCGGCGGCGCGATTGACGCACGCTTTATGCCCGCGATATTGAAAGGTGTCATGGAGCGTATGGAACAAGGTCCTTTGACTGGTAGTTACGCCCGTGATGTGCGCGTGGTGGTGTATGACGGCAAGATGCACCCTGTTGACAGCAACGAGCTTTCGTTCATGTTGGCTGCGCGCCATGCCTTCTCTGACGCTTTCAAGAACGCCGGCCCGAAAATCCTTGAGCCGATATACGACTTGGAGGTGTATGTTCCGGCCGATTTCATGGGTGACGTAATGAGCGACCTGCAAGGACGCCGCGCCCTGATAATGGGTATGGACAGCGAGGCTGGATACCAGAAGCTGCAGGCTAAGATACCGCTGAAAGAACTTGCAAATTATTCTATATCATTGAGTTCTTTGACGGGAGGACGTGCGTCATTCACGACGAAATTCGCAAGCTACGAGCTTGTTCCGAATGAAATCCAGCAAGAGCTTATCAAGGAACATGAGGCGGAAATGGCTGAGAAAGACGACTGATTTCTGCAAGATTGTATTTCTGTACAGGCAAGGATGCGGATTAACCGCATCCTTGCTTTTGTTTATGTTGTTGACATTGTGCGGTTTGCTGGGTTTGCATGAATGTTTTAATTCGATATTGATGTTGTTTTTGTAATTTGACATAATTGATTATTGTTAATTAAAATGTTTGTTTGAAGTTAATATAGATAAAATTAACCGATTTGATTAACAAAAGGAGATAGGCGTGTTTGTTTTTGCAATATATTTGCCGACATGAAGAAAACAACGATTTGGCTAATAGCAATAGTGATGGGACTTTCGTTCCTTGTATTGCTTTTTATGCAGCTCAAGTACATCGAAGCGATGGTGCAGATGAAGAAAGAGCAGTTTGACGAGTCTGTCAACAAGGCCCTTTACCAGGCTTCGCGCAACCTTGAGCTTAACGAAACGTTGAGGTATCTTGAGAAAGATGTCAACGCCACGGAGCGCAAGGCTCAAAGAAAAGACACCCTGAACGTTGGCGGTGACACTGCTGGCGGTGACGTTTCACACTCTCACGAGTACGCTGTTTCGGGGCATGGGGGTGGAGGCTATACGTCGTTTGAGCTGAAAACGATGACACTGAAACCGTCGTCTATGCCGAAAGCGATGATACTTCGCAACGACAAGAACTCCATTTCAGAGGCAACCAAATCAATGCGGGAAATCGTCAAGAACCGATATATCTATCAAAAAGCCTTGCTTGACGAGGTGGTTTACAGCATATTGTACACAGCTTCGGACAAACCTCTGCGTGAACGCATCAATTTCAAGATGCTTGACCAGGACATCAAGACCGAGCTTATGAACAACGGCATCGACATACCTTACCATTTTACGGTGTCAACACAAGACGGGCGTGAGGTGTATCGTTGTCCGGATTATACCGAGGAAGGCGAAGATTACACATATTCACAGGCCCTTTTCCGTAACGACCCTTCAAACAAGATGGGCGTTGTGAAGATACATTTTCCCGATATGAGCAGTTATATCTTCAGTGGAGTAAGGTTTATGATACCTTCTGTGGCGTTTACCGTAGTGCTGTTGGTGACATTCATTTTCACAATCGTCGTGATATTCCGACAGAAGCGTTACACGGAAATCAAGAATGACTTTATCAACAACATGACGCATGAGCTGAAGACACCCATCAGCAGCATATCGCTTGCGGCGCAGATGCTCAACGACGAGGCTGTGACAAAAAGTCCGGTGATGATGAAACACTTGGGCGGCGTAATCAACGACGAGTCAAAACGATTGCGCTTCCTTGTGGAAAAGGTGCTGCAAATGTCAATGTTCGACCGCAAGAAGGCTATTTTCAAGAAGAAGGAACTTAACCTTAACGACTTGGTTGAAAGTGTCGCCAACACGTTCACCCTACGTGTTGAACATACCGGCGGGCACATAACAACAGAGCTGAATGCTACCGAACCGACCATCTATGTTGACGAAATGCATTTTACCAACGTCATCTTCAACCTGCTTGACAACGCCGTCAAGTACCGCGACCCTGACCGTCCTGTCGAGCTTACGGTGAAGACGTGGAACGACAAGGAGAAGCTTTATTTCTCTGTTAAAGACAACGGAATGGGCATAAAGAAAGAAAACCTGAAGAAAATATTTGAGAAATTTTACCGCGTACACACAGGAAACGTGCATGACGTGAAAGGGTTCGGCCTCGGACTGGCATATGTCAAGAAGATGGTTGACCTGCACAAGGGCGAAATCCACGTGGAAAGTGAACGCGGAAAGGGAACGAAATTCATAATATCATTACCAATAATAAAAAAGTAAAAGACTATGGACGAGAAACTTAAAATCTTACTTTGCGAAGACGACGAGAACCTCGGAATGCTTCTTCGTGAATATTTGCAGGCTAAAGGTTATAGTGCAGAACTCTGCCCGGATGGTGAAGCCGGATACAAAGCTTTTTTGAAAAGCAAGTTCGACATCTGCGTTTTAGACGTGATGATGCCCAAGAAGGACGGCTTCACGCTGGCTCAGGAAATCCGCCAGGCCAACGCCGAAATCCCAATCATCTTCCTTACGGCAAAGACTTTGAAGGAGGACATCCTTGAAGGCTTTAAAATCGGAGCAGACGATTACATCACAAAGCCGTTCTCAATGGAAGAGCTTGTGTTTCGTATCGAGGCCATACTGCGCCGCGTGCGTGGCAAGAAGAACAAGGAGAACACCATCTACCACATCGGCCGCTTCACCTTCGACACGCAGAAGCAGCTCCTCACAATCGGCGACAAGCAGACGAAATTGACAACGAAAGAGAACGAGTTGCTGGCTCTTCTTTGCTCTCACGCCAACGAAATCTTGCAGCGCGACTTCGCCCTGAAGACAATCTGGATTGACGACAACTACTTCAATGCCCGCTCAATGGATGTTTACATCACCAAACTGCGCAAGCATTTGAAGGACGACGACCAGATAGAAATCATCAACATACACGGCAAGGGTTACAAACTCATCACTCCCGAGCAGGAGTAAGATGACGCCCGGAACTGTAAAACAATTAAAATCCGCAAACGGGAGGTAGCCTGTTTGCGGATTTGTTTTTATCTTTGCGCCTGCGCATTTGTGCTTTTTCTCCGAAAAGATTATCTTTGCCGCGTAATTTTTCATGCTTCCTTATATCGCAGGATTATAGATATGAACATTGAAGAGTACAGAGATTATTGCCTCAGCCTGAAAGGCTCTGAAGAATGTTTCCCGTTCGGTGATGACACTCTCGTTTACAAAGTGTTTGGCAAGGTGTACACATACGCAGGGTTAAATCCCAAAGACGGGCGTTTCATCGCCAACATGAAGTGCGACACAGCTTGGTCGGCAGAACTGATGGAACGCTATTCGGGTATAACCTTTGGCTATCACTCAGACAAAAAATATTGGATAACCGTAGAGTTGGAAAGCGATGTTCCCGATGAACTCGTGAAGCGTTTGATTAGCCACTCCGTGGATGAAGTCGTGAAAAAGATGCCTAAAAGCAAGCAAAGGCTTTATTACGAGATGTGAGCAGGAAGGACGTTGCGGGTTGAGAGGGCGGCATTCAGCGACAATTTTAGTTGTTGCCGTGTAATATACTGATAACCAGTATATTACAAAAGGCCGCCTTCCGGTTCTTAAAAGATGGCCTTTTGTAATGCGTTTTGTGTCCTTTCACATTTTGAAAGGTGGCATATTGGAAACCTGTTGGCTGCAAACAGGTTTAATACTTGCTTCCCTTTTTTAAGAAATACACGTGTGCCACGGCTCCGAGTACAATCAATGCGGCGGCTGAAAGGGTAAAAGCGTTGTGGTCGGTCCAGCCGAGAGCGTAGCCGAGAAGAAGCAACATTGCACCTAAGCAAAGGGCGGCGAAGCCCGAATGGCGTATGTGTTTTTTTATTGATGATGTATTCATACGATTGCAAAAATACGGAGAAAAATCAATATATGTGGCAATAGAAACATAAAAAATCATGCGTTTAAAATGCAACAAAAGAAAAAATAAGTTAAAACTTGCGGCCGCATACATTATAAATGACCGTAATGTCAACGGAAAACAGTACCTTTGCACCGCATTTTGCAAAATCATAAACAAATTAATCATTTAAGTAGTATGAATCAATACGAAACCGTTTTCATTTTGACTCCCGTTTTGTCTGATGAACAGATGAAGGAAACGGTCGCAAAATTCAAGGGGCTGCTTACCGACAAGGGTGCGGAAATCCTGAATGAAGAGACCTGGGGATTGAAGAAGATGGCTTACGCTATCCAAAAGAAATCGACAGGTTTCTACTGCCTGCTCGAGTTCAAGGCTGAGCCTGAAGTTATCAAGACGCTTGAGACCGGATACCGCCGCGATGAGAAGGTTATCCGTTTCATGACAGTTAAGCTCGACAAGTACGCCGTACAGTACGCCGAGAAGAGAAGAAACAAATTAGCTAAAAAAGAGGAGGCTTAAACAATGGCAGCACAAGAATCAGAAATAAGATATTTGACTCCGCCCTCAGTTGATACGAAGAGGAAGAAGTATTGCCGTTTCAAGAAAAGCGGCATCAAGTATATCGACTACAAAGACCCAGAGTTCCTGAAGAAGTTTTTGAACGAGCAGGGCAAAATCCTGCCCCGCCGCATCACCGGAACTTCACTGAAATACCAACGCCGTGTGGCCCAGGCTGTCAAGCGCGCACGCCAGATAGCATTGCTTCCATACGTAACAGACTTGTTGAAATAAAGAAGGAGGAGACACGATGGAAATAATACTGAAAGAAGACATCATCGGCTTGGGATTCAAGAACGATATAGTAACCGTTAAGAACGGTTATGGCCGCAACTATCTCATACCTACAGGCAAAGGCGTAATCGCGTCAGAGTCAGCCAAGAAGCAGCTCGCTGAGACCCTGAAGCAGCAGGCTCGCAAACTTGCGGCAATCAAGGCTGAGGCCGAGAAGAAGGGCGAAGCCATCAAGGACGTGGCTCTCGTTATCCCGGTGAAAGTCAGCGCAAACGGCGTGGCTTACGGTGCCGTTACAGCCAACACGGTTGCAGCCGAGTTGCAGAAGCTGGGCTTTGACATCGACCGCAAGATTGTCACCATGCACGAGGCCAAGAAGGTTGGCGACTATGTTGCCACTGTACACTTCCACAAGGAGGTGCTTGTTGAAGTACCCGTGAAGGTAGTGGCAGAGGGTGCAGAGAAGGTAGAAGAAGCTCCCCAGGCAACTGAAGAAGCTCCTGTTGAGGCTCCCGCAGCAGAGGAGGCTAAGGCCGAGGAAGCTCCCGCAGCAGAATAATTTTTGCACTGTAAAGCAAGTTTATTATACAAATCCCCTGAAGCACGTGATGTTTCAGGGGATTATTATTTTGTGATTTTTGATGTTCCAGGCTTTGCTTTTTATAGATAAATCATTATCTTTGCAAATAAGTATCAACTTGTAAACCTGCAAAGCCTATGAAGTCGAATTTCGTTATTCCGTTAGTCGTTTTCATGTCGGTATGCCTCGGCATCGGCGGAAGCGTCGCTTCGCATGGCGTGAAAGACCTTGACGTGCAAGATTCAACAATCGCCGTGGTGGCATATTTCTGGAAAGGTGACACCATGAAGTACGTCCTCACACAAACGGCGCTTACCGTGGACGATGGCGATACGCTGGTTTCAGACACCACTTTCAGTGAGGAGTTTATGATAGTGGTGCTCGATTCCACGGCTAAGGGTTACAAGATGGAACTTATACCGTTAAGTTTTGAATATAAGGAAGACCCTACCGACGATGTAGCTAACGGGATGATGGCCACCTTGCAAGACTATTTCAAGGATTTGAAAGCCGTTTTCACCATCGATGAATACGGTGCATTGAAGAGTCTTGACAACTGGAAAGAGGTACGCGATCGCATGAAAGGCGGCATAAAGATTATGCTCGACTCGCTTTATTCCACGCCGGACGGTTTGGAAAAGTTCATGCCGCGCAGCCAGCTTGAGGGCCTTCTTACGCTCATGTATTCAACCGAGGCCGGTGTGTTGAAGGGATACGACGAACTGACAACTCTCTTTTTGCTGCACGGCAACGTCTTTGACATAGGGCGGACGACGGTTGACGACACTGATAAAGACTCATCGTTTACGACGCTTTATGTGGGCTATGAGCCGCTTGACGAATACGGAACGGAGCTTGATTACAACATTTTCGGGACTACGGTAACGAAGTACACCGCTGACGAAACAAGCGACATGCTGGGCGGGGTGTTCAATATCCTGTTGGATGATACCATTGCCAATGGCGTAAATAGGGCTCTCAAAGACAGTTTGGACTTTGGCATGACCGTCACGCAAGTTGAGGATTATCATCTGTTTTTCAACGGATGGCCGAAGTTGATGCGCGCTCAGAAGATTGTAAAGTTCGGTTCCCGCACTAAGATAACCACTGATGAGATAGACTGGAAATACCGTTCATGGAGGCAATACGCCGTGAAACGTGACGAATATCAAACCACATCATTCTGACAATTTAAACTTTTAGCGATATGAAAGCACATTTTTCAATATTAGTTTTTGCGCTACTCACGCTTTCGGCCGTGGCCACAGGCACTGGCAACTATATGGATGCGCGCGGACAGATAGCGTCAGACCTTAACCGTGCGCTCGTTTGCGCTGTTGCGGAAAACGGCCGGTCGTGGGTGAATAACGACACAATCCGCGTCTGCAAACAGCTTAATGCGTCATCGTCAGGCATTGCTGCCATGATGATACGTGACAAACGCTTCAGCGAGAGGCTGTCTATCAGGGAGCTTCGGGGTAGGTCTTACATCTCGATGGCAGTGCTTCCGCAGGGTGCGGAGCAGGAAGCTGCATGGTGTGACAGCATGACAATAAGTGGCGATACAATGATAATATACCCCCAGACCTCCTGTGCCGAGGGCGTGAAAGTGGCCTTGCGTGCCAATGCCGACTGTTCTTTCGCCACGGTTCTGAGCCTTTCAGACCAGCGTTTGCCGGTAACATTGTTGTTTGCGGCGATGCTTTGGGGCGTTTTTTCGATGTTGTATATGCGTAGGGACTGCATGGGAAGCATGGCTGTGGCAGGTGTCCGCAGTGCAGAGATGTTGCGTTACGACGACAAGTCAAACGCCTTTTACAATTCATCTGACGAACTTGTGCGTTTTACCCCGATGCAGGCGGAGCTTATGCGGATGTTTCTCAACGCTGAAGGACACAGGCTCACGAAAGACGAGATTTGCTCGGCGTTATGGCCGGGAAAGGACGATGCCAGCGAGACCCTTTACACATTGATAAAAAGGTTGAAACCTGTTGTAGAGCGAAACACAGGCATTAAGATCGAGTCAGAGCGCGGGCGGGCGTATAGATTGACAATTCAGAATTGATGATTGAGAATTATGATTACCGCCGACAGGCTTTTACCAAGCAAAGAATTGTGGTAATCATAATTCTCAATCATCAATTCTAAATTATCCATTTGCCAGCTTATTGTCAGTGAAATGTCAGTAAGTTGTCAGCGTAAAAATTACATTCAGATAACAGTAGGCACTTATCTTTGCACGAAAAAGCAAAGATGAGAAGACTGTTTTTATTCCTAATTTGTTTTGTCGCGGCATATACCGCGGACGCACAAAACGCCGCCGAAGACAAGGACGACGACAAGGTTGTAAGCGACTCTGTCGCTTTGAGGGAAGTCGTTGTTGAAAGTCCGCGCACGGTTGATAAAGGCGATGCCCTGCGGCTGATGCCTTCCGATGCACAGAAAACGGCAGCCACCACTGGCTACGGCCTGTTGGCACGCCTTGCCTTGCCCAACGTCACGGTGGATGAGGTGACGAAAGAAATAACCGTACCTCCCAGTTTGGGGCAGCTTCAGGTCAGGATTAACGACGTTGTGGCAGACAGGCACGACCTTGTTTCACTGAACCCGAAAGCCGTCATGTATGTAGATTTTATCAAGAACCCCGGCGTCCGTTACGGGCAGGGCATCAATTTTGTAATCAATATCGTCACCGAAAAAGCCGAACACGGCTACACCGTAGGCGCGGAATTGATGCAAACGCTTACCGCAATGCGTTCAAGCGGCGAGGCGTTTGCCAAGGTCAATCGTGGCAAAGGCGAACTTGGCGTAAACTATTCGTTCGGGTACACTGACATGAAGAAGCAGGAATATGAGGAAACCGCTGACTACCTTATGCCCGACAACACAGTCTTTACAATAGGACGACGCGATGACGACTGGCGAACCAAGACTCTTTCGCATGATTTGCAACTGCGATATGTCCTTGCCGACTCGGCGCGTTACACTCTGCAAGCGACCCTCGGCGGCGCGTTGTCACGTATTCCGAAAGACACGAAAACACGCACGGAAGCATACGGTGGCGCGGATGAGACATTCACGGTTGGCTCGACCGACGACACCAAGCAGGCAACGGCGGACTTATATTTCAACTACAATCTCACACCGCGGCAAACACTGACGGCAAATGCCACGGGAAGTTACGCCCTGTCAGATTATTCATACGCTTACGGAGGCATCTCGCCTTACGCCTACACCTCTGCAAGCAAGGCACGTTCTCTTTTCGCCGAAACGATATATGAGAATCGTTTGCGCCCTTTTACGTTGTCTGCCGGAGTGACGTTTGACCATAATAATACCGGAATAACCTATCATGGTGACACCGAGGCGGCTAATGACATTACGACGCAAAGCCTTTACGCCTTCGCGCAGGCTAAGGGACGGCTGGCCAGCCTGTCATATACGGCTGGCGCGGGCGTCAGCTACCTACGTTACCGTCAGGGCGGGCAAGGTTATCATTATTGGTTGTGCAGGCCGGAGTTGCAGTTGTCTTGGTCGCCGTTACGTCAGTTGCGGTTGGATTACAATCTGTCGGTAAGGCAGGAAGCTCCACGCCTTGCCTACCTTGGCGACGCCGTGGTGAGAAACAACAGGCTGGAGTTTACCGTCGGGAACCCCGGCATTCATCCCAACAGGGTGATAGAACAGACGCTTACCACGTCGTTCCAGTTGCCGTCGTTTTATACTTCCGTGTCAACACATTACCGTTCACATCTTAACACATGGATGCAGAAAATAGAACGTGTGACTGCCGACGATGGCAACACTTATTTCTTTTTCTCACAAGCCAACCAACGTCGCATAAGTATGTTTTACGTTGACAACTACACCCGCTGCGACCTCCTGCCCGACAAACTGTCGCTAACTTTCTGGGGCGGCCTTTACCGTTGTTTCAATTATGGCGACGATTACACCCATCATTTCTCGGCCTTCAACTGGGGTGCTGGTGCCAATGCTTATTTGGGGCGGTTGTCGTTGTCTGCATATGTTGACAATGGTTGGAGTTTCCTTGAAGGTGAAATGCGCAACCGTCAGACGTATGTTTATTATCTTACGGCGTCTTATCGCTTTGGCAATTTCAGCCTTTCGCTTTATTGGCAGCATTGTTTCCAAAACAGGGTTAGGACGAACGAGGCTGAGTTGCTCAACCGATACGCCCACAAGACCCAACGGATGTACAGCGGTGATATGGGCAATATGGTAAGCCTGAGCCTCAGTTGGCGTTTCACAAAGGGCAGTGAGCGCAAGCCGTTGGAGAGTAAAGCCGCAAGGCGCAATGTGGATACGGGCATTATTAAGAATTAAGCTAACGTATGAAAGGACGCCTTTTATCATGCGAAAGGTCATCTTTTACGAGATAAAAGATGACCTTTTGCAATGCAAAAAGACATCTTTTGCCAACAGCTTGATTATCAGGTGTTTATGTGTTACTATACAACGATGCCTTGAATATTCATGATTTAGTGTGTTGACGAATGTTAAAATGCGACGTAACGCTTGTTTTCGAGGCGTATTGATGTAATTTTGCAAGGCATGCATTGCTGTTGGTTTCAGTTAAGGCACGGCATGGATGTTGATAAAAACAATTATTTTTTCGATGCAATACATTTATAAATACAGTTCTCCGCTTGGCGGCATGACGCTCGCAAGTGACGGCGACGCTATTACGGGAGCGTGGTTTGACGGGCAAAAGTATTTCGGGGCGACGCTCAAAGGGGAGCGACGTGAGGCCGACTTGCTGATTTTCAGTGAGGCTGCGGCATGGCTTGACAGGTATTTCCGTGGCGAACGGCCTGGGGCTTTACCCGCAATAAGGCTTGAAGGGTCGGCGTTCCGCATGGCCGTGTGGGACATTTTAAGGCAAATACCATACGGACAGGTTGTGACATACGGCTGGATAGCCGAGGCGATAGCCCGTAAACTGGGCTTGAAGCACATGTCGGCTCAGGCCGTTGGCGGTGCGGTGGGGCATAATCCTGTCAGCATCTTCGTGCCTTGCCACCGTGTCGTCGGCAGCGGGGGAAGCCTTACCGGATATGCCGGAGGAATGGATAGAAAAGTCAGGCTGTTGGAGATAGAGGGGCATGGCGTGGTTCAAAAGTCCGCCGATAATTTCAGTATTACACGGAAAATGTTTAATTTTGCACCTTAAATAGGTAGAAAAAGCATTTTAATCATGGCTAAAGAACTGAAAGACTTGACAAAAAGAGCTGACAATTACAGTCAGTGGTATAACGACCTTGTAACCAAGGCCGACCTCGCCGAGCAGTCAGCCGTGCGCGGCTGCATGGTGATAAAACCTTACGGATACGCCATCTGGGAAAAGATGCAGCACCAGCTTGACAAGATGTTCAAGGAGACTGGCGCGCAAAACGCTTACTTCCCGCTGCTCATACCGAAGTCGTTCCTGTCTCGTGAGGCCGAGCATGTGGAAGGCTTTGCCAAGGAGTGCGCCGTTGTGACGCATTACCGTCTGCGCTCCAAGGAGGACAAGAGCGGCGTTGAGGTTGACCCTGCGGCCAGGCTCGAGGAAGAACTCATCATACGTCCTACGTCGGAGACTATAATCTGGAACACTTACAAGAATTGGATACACTCATACCGCGACCTGCCGCTGATGTGCAACCAGTGGTGCAACGTTATGCGATGGGAGATGCGCACGCGCCCCTTCCTCCGCACGTCGGAGTTCCTTTGGCAGGAGGGGCACACCGCCCACGCAACCCGGGAGGAAGCTGAGGCCGAGGCGCAGAAGATGCTCCACGTGTACGCCGACTTCGCCGAGAAGTGGATGGCCGTGCCTGTGGTGCAGGGAGTGAAGAGCGAGACCGAGCGTTTCGCCGGCGCGCTTGACACTTATACCATCGAGGCCATGATGCAGGACGGCAAGGCTCTGCAAAGCGGAACGAGCCATTTCCTCGGCCAGAACTTCGCCAAGGCGTTCGATGTGACATTCCTCAACAAAGAGAACAAGCCCGAATACGTGTGGGCTACGTCGTGGGGCGTGTCAACGCGACTTATCGGCGCGCTCATAATGACCCACTCTGACGACAACGGACTTGTGCTTCCACCGATGCTCGCGCCTATCCAGGTAGTCATCGTGCCAATCACCAAGGGTGCGGAACAACTGAAAGCCATCACTGAGAAGCTGACGCCTGTAATCAATGCGCTGCGTGACGCCGGCATATCAGTCAAGTATGACGACGCCGACAACAAGCGTCCGGGCTTCAAGTTCGCCGACTATGAGTTGAAGGGTGTGCCTGTTCGCCTCGTGATGGGTGGTCGTGACCTTGAGAACAACACGCTTGAGATAATGCGCCGCGACACGTTGGAGAAAGAAACCGTGCCGGTTGACGGCATTGTTGAGCACGTGGAGCAACTTTTGAAGGACATCCAGCAGAACATGTTCGAGAAAGCCAAGGCTTACCGTGACTCGCGTATCTATGAGTGTGACAATTACGATGAGTTCAAGGAGCGCATCAAGGACGGCGGCTTCTTCCTCTGCCATTGGGACGGAACAGCCGAGACCGAGGCCAAAATCAAGGAGGAGACACAGGCTACGATACGTTGTGTGCCCTTCGGAGTGGAGCAGACTGAAGGCATCGACATGGTGTCTGGCAAACCTGCCAAGCAACGTGTCATCATAGCAAGAAGTTATTAACAGATGACTTGGGATTGAGAGTTGGGGGTTAAGGAAATGCAATTTTCGTGCTGATGTGTTGTTTCCTTAATTTCCAACTCTTGCTTTTTAATTTGTTTTCGTTTCCAGATGTTCACCTTGACCGAACTTGCCGTAAGGCTAATCAATCTTGTAGCACCGAAGCAGTGTGTGATGTGTGGATGCCGTTTGGCGGTGGGTGAGGATGTTGTCTGCACGTCATGCAATCTCGACCTGCCGAGGACAAATTATCATGAAAAGCCATACGACAACGAGATGGCCAAGCTGTTTTGGGGACGGATGCCTGTTGAGAAAGCCGCTGCCCTGTTCTTTTACAGGGCTCATTCGGCATCAAGCAGGATTGTGTATTCCATGAAATACCTTGGGCATCCTGAGGTGGGGGAGCTTATGGGGCGCATGGCGGCGGTGGAGTTTGCCAAAAGCGGATTTTTTGACGATGTTGACTTGATTGTGCCCGTGCCGCTTGCGAAGAAACGTCAGCGTGCCAGGGGGTACAATCAGAGCATGGAGATAGCGCGCGGAGTGAGTGAAATCACACGTCTGCCGATAGTGGCTGATGCCGTTGTGAGGAAATCGTTTAACGGCAGTCAGACAGAGATGAACCGCTGGCAGAGGAATGAGAATGTTGAGGATGTTTTCACCTTGAAAGATGGTAGCCGCATTGAGGGAAGGCATGTCCTCATTGTCGATGATGTCGTAACGACTGGAGCTACTGTCATTTCGTGTGCAAACGAGCTGCGACGTTGCTGCGACGTGAAGTTCAGCGTTATGTCTTTGGGGTTCACCAAGTAGAAGTTGAAGATGGAATAAGGTGGAAAATGGGAACTGAAATATTGTATATTTCTCATCTTTCCGCCATTTTCATTTTTCCAAGTCAGAGAACTTCTTGTGGCCTTTGGCGTAATACTGCCAAAGTATTGAGTGGCGGTAAATGCCGGTAATGGTGTCAACCGCTTTGCTGCTTTGTATTTCTTTTCTTGCTTCACGGTATTCAGGCAGCCACTTTTTGAAGGCTTTCCGCCCTTTTATTATGGCTTTGAAGTCGCCTGTCCGTCCTGCCATGAGGGCTTGCAGGGCTGCGACATAGTCTAATATGGCGCGCACCCGCATTACATGGTGAAGCTCGCTGTCAGGCAGGTTTTTGTAAAGCATAGTAAGGTTGTTGCGGAAGTTAAGGTAAGTTTTCATCGGGTTGTTCTTTGGCAAAGTGCCTCCGCCGATATGATATACAAAGCTGTCGGGGATGCAATATATCTTTTTGCCTGCCAGATGCAGTCTCCAGCATAAGTCGATTTCCTCGCAATGCGCGAAGAAACGAGCGTCAAAACCTCCCGCTTGCTTGAAGTCGGCTGCCCTGATCATCATGCACGCACCTGTCGCCCACAGCACTTCTTCCGCATAATCATACTGTCCGTTGTCCCTCTCAACGGTGTCAAACATCCTGCCACGGCAGAACGGATAGCCATAACGGTCGATGAATCCGCCGCAAGCACCGGCATATTCAAATGAATCCCGGTCGCTTTCAGACAGCAATTTCGGTTGACATGCCGCAACGTCTTTGTGGTTGTCCATGAATTCCGTCAACGGAGTAAGCCAGTGGTGAGACACTTCCACGTCGGAATTAAGCAGGACGTAGTATTCAGCTTCAACCTGTTCAATCGCGCGGTTGTAGCCTTCGGCGAAGCCCCAGTTCTTGTCAAGCCTTATGATACGCACTTCCGGGAAATGCGTTTTCAGCACTTCGAGTGAATTGTCGGTCGAGGCGTTGTCGGCCACATAGACGGTGGCTTCGTCGCGAGAATAGTCCAACACGTTCGGAAGAAAGCGTGTAAGCATCTTCACGCCGTTCCAGTTGAGGATGACAATAGCAGTCTTTTCCATTTTAAAGGATTGCTTTTAATGCGGTTTTATTATGGTTGAAGTCACTTAATTTTACATTGACAATCTGGTTGTCAAGGCGGTCGTTGCCATCGGAAGGCGGCAGTTCCACTCGGATGTAGTTCTTTGTGAACCCGTGCATTGCCTTTCCCGTGGCGGCTTTCTCGAACAAGACTTCAGCTTCTTTGCCGATATGTCGGGCGTAAAAAGCTATGGTCTTTTCGTCTGAAAGGTCTAACAGGCGTTTGCTGCGCAGCTTCTTGTCTTTGTCGGAAACAACGTATGGAATTTTCAACGCTGCCGTGCCAGGGCGTTCAGAGTAAGGGAATACGTGCAATTGGGTGACATCCAGTGATTTGAGGAACTCGTAGGTTTCCTCAAACAACTCAGGCCTTTCGCCGCGTGTGCCTACCATTACGTCAACGCCAATGAAGGCATCGGGCATCACTTTCTTTATTAATTCTATCTTGTGGGCGAACAATGCGCTGTCATAACGGCGGTGCATGAGGCGCAACACCTCGTCAGACCCGCTTTGCAGCGGTATGTGAAAGTGGGGCATGAACGCCCGGCTGTGCGCGCAGTATTCAATAAGTTCGTCGTCAAGCAGGTCTGGTTCGATGCTGCTTATGCGGTAACGGCTGATGCCTTCAACCTGGTCGAGGGCTTTTACAAGGTCGATGAACCGCTCGTGTGTGGTTTCTCCGAAGTCGCCTATGTTCACACCGGTCAGCACAATTTCCTTTCCGCCTTCATCGGCGGCCTGCTTCGCTTGTTCTACGAGCGACTTTATGCTTGGATTGCGGCTGAAACCACGGGCGTAAGGAATAGTGCAATAGGTGCAGAAATAGTTGCATCCGTCCTGCACTTTCAGGAAATAACGTGTGCGGTTGCCGCGCGAGCAGCTTGGCGCAAAGGTGTTGATGTCTTTCGTTTTTTGGGTATGGAACTGGTGCAAAGACATGTCTTGCTTTGCGCCTGACCATGCTTCGGATAGGAATTGTATCAGGTTGGCTTTTTCGTTCGCGCCCAAAACAAGGTCAACGCCGTCAATCTTGCTTACCGTTTCGGGTTTCAGTTGGGCGTAACATCCCGTCACGACAACAAACGCCCCTGGGTTTTCGCGCACCATGCGGTGAATAGCCTGACGGCATTTGTGGTCGGCCACTTCTGTGACCGAGCATGTATTGATGATGCAGATGTCGGCTTCTTTCTCAACGGTATTTACGCCCATGTCTTCCAACATCTTGCAGAATGTAGATGTCTCTGAGAAGTTAAGCTTGCAGCCAAGGGTGAAATAGGCGGCTGTCTTGCCTTGGAATGCTGATGTGTCTATCATCTTCTTTTTATGTTTTCACAACCTGTGAGATATGAAACGATTGCTTAACGGTTTTCACCTTATAATATATATGGAGATGATTCCATGCTTGTGTGACAATGAGCCTAGAGCAACCGTTTGCCACACGGCAGTTTGGTTATGCAAAGGTACTAAAAAAAGTCGATACAAATGTCATTACGCAATGTTTCTTAACGAGTGTTGTAACTTTAACACTTGTTAGCGGTCTGTATTTCATTGATTTTCAATGGCTTGCAAAAAAGTTACAAAATACCCCGTAAAAAATAACATAAAAAACGAACAACGTATCAAAAAAATACTTACCTTTGCAACGTTTTAATAAACAAAGAATTGTTTTACAGATTTAAAAGCAAAAGAAAATGAAAAAGTTAGTTTTGATGTTCGTAGCTATCGCTGCAATCTCATTCGCATCTTGCGGTAACAAAACAGCTCAGGGTGAAGGTACTGACTCTGTTGCAAACGATTCAGTTGAAATGAACGATTCACTGCAGAACGATTCACTCCAGGGTGATTCTGTTAACGCTGCTAATGACTCAGTTAAGTAATTAGCTACAACAGTAAAAGAAGTAAAAAAAGGCTGCGGAACTTTGTTCCGCAGCTTTTTTGTTGGCATAATCTTACTGTTGAAAAATCAGTTTGGTTTCATCGGTTTTGCAAAAGGCCGTGTTTTATCGTGCGGTTTGCCGTATATTGCACGATGAAATACGGCCTTTTGTTTTGCGTTTTGCCGTGAATTGCAAAACCGTAAAATTCGTTTGCTTTTGTTGTCGCAAGTGCTCGTTTGTTCGTGAAAATGGTGACATAATGCCGTTTGATAATATTTTTTATGATAAAACATGCTTGACTGTACTTGTAATATTGATGAAAAGTTGTATTTTTGTGGATGAGTTTAACTTAAAATGTTTAGAGTATGAAGAATTTAAAAGTTATAGCACTTGGATTATGCGCCGCATTATTGGTGGCGGGTTGTAAGACTAAGATGGGCACTGGCGCGCTGATTGGTACAGGCGGTGGTGCTGCTCTTGGTGCGATAGTTGGCAAGTTGGCCGGCAATACGGCAGTGGGAGCCGCAGTGGGAGCCGCTGTTGGTGCTGGTACCGGTGCGCTTATTGGCAAACACATGGACAAGGTGAAGGCCGAGACGGAGGCCCAACTCGCCGAGACTGCAACGGTGGAGGAAGTTACGGACGCCAACGGACTGAAGGCTGTCAAGGTGACATTCGACTCTGGAATATTGTTTGCTTCAAGCAGCGCGACGCTTAGTTCTTCAGCAAAATCATCGCTGAGCAAGTTCGCAAATACCGTATTGAAGAAGAACGCCGACATTGATGTCAACGTATATGGATATACTGACAACCAGGGTTGGAAGAACTCTACGGCTGAGCAAAGTGTGCAGAAGAACCTTAACCTGTCACAGGAGCGTGCGCAGAGCGTGGCTTCTTACCTGATGGCTTGCGGTGCGGCTGCAGACCAGATAGAGACAGTGGAGGGGCTTGGAGAGTCAAACCCTGTGGCTGACAACAGCACTGAGGCCGGCCGTGAGCAAAACCGCCGCGTTGAAGTGTACCTCTATGCAAGTCAGGAGATGATAGACGCAGCCAACAACGGAACGTTGCAGTGAAACTGACAGTCAAGAAAAAAAGCGGACAGGCAGGTGAGTGGCCGGCAGGCAAGGGTGCTTGCAAGGCTACTTGTCTGCTTGTTTGTTAGTTATTGAAAGTTTGTTGAGATGCGGTTGTTCGGCAAGATAGTGCGTTGGGTGGTGGTGGCCTTCTTCGGTTCCACCATTCTTGCTGTTGTGGCGTTGAGGTTCATTCCTGTTTATTTCACGCCGCTTATGTTCATACGTTGCGCAGAGCAAGTGGCCGACGGCGAGAGCGTGAAGCTGCATCACAAGTGGGTGCCGTTGGAAGAGATGTCGCGCCATTTGCCGGTGGCCGTCATGGCCAGCGAAGACCAGCGTTTCCTGTTGCATCACGGGTTTGATTATGAGGCCATCGAGAAAGCTGCCATGAGCAACATGAAAGGTGGCAGGATACGCGGCGGCAGCACGATTTCGCAGCAGACGGCCAAGAATGTTTTCCTGTGGCCTGGGCGTTCGTGGGTGAGAAAGGGGCTTGAGGCTTATTTCACGGTGCTGATAGAGCTGATGTGGAGCAAGCAGCGCATAATGGAAGTGTATCTCAATTCAATCGAGATGGGTCCCGGCATATATGGCGCGGAAGCCGTGGCGCACGACAATTTCGGAAAGGACGCCAAAGACTTGTTCCGTGGCGAGTGCGCACTGATTGCAGCCACGCTGCCTAACCCGTTGAAATTCAGTTCTAAAAATCCCAGCGCGTACATGATGAAACGCAAACGCCAGATTGAGGCGCAGATGCGCTTCATACCTTCGTTCCCCAAGGAAGGCGAAGACTATGACCCTAAGACATCGGCCGGAGGAGTGTATCGTAATAGGTAGTGAAATGTTTGGGTGCTGACGGGTAGTGTGGTTAAGAAGTTGAAGACGTTTGTACTTCCGTTCATTTTATGCCGCAAGACACCAGTCTTGATTCCACAACCACATTACTTTTTAGCTTCATGATAATATAAAAATGATGGATTTTCTTGATGACTTGAACGAGAGCCAACGCAAGGCTGTTGAGTATTGCGACGGCCCCTCGCTGGTAATCGCCGGGGCGGGGTCGGGCAAGACACGTGTGCTTACGTACAAGATAGCTTACCTGTTGAGCCGCGGAATGAAGCCGTGGAACATCCTCGCCCTCACGTTTACAAACAAGGCGGCCAACGAGATGAAGCAGCGTATCGGCGCGCTCGTTGGCGATGACATGGCGCGGAGGCTTAACATGGGCACTTTCCACAGCGTGTTTTCCCGCATTTTGAGGGTCGAGGCGCATGTCTTAGGGTATGAATCGAACTTCACAATATATGATGAAGGTGACTCGCGCAGCCTCGTCAAGACCATCATCAAGGAAATGCAGCTCGACGACAAGACGTATAAGCCGGCTTCGGTACATTCGCGTATCAGCATGGCAAAGAACCATTTGTTATTGCCTGAAGAGTATGCAGTGACGAGAAGCTTGGTTGAACGTGACCGGGAACAGCGCATGCCGGCTTTCAGCAGCGTTTATTCGGCCTATTGCGAACGGTGCAAGAAGGCCAACGCAATGGACTTTGATGACCTGCTTACCAACACATACACCTTGTTTAACGAGCATGACGACGTGCGGTTGAAGTACGCTGACAGGTTCAAATACATTCTCGTAGACGAGTATCAGGACACAAACTCCGTGCAGCAGAAGATTGTTTGGCAGCTTTCAAAAGAGCATCTGCGTGTCTGCGCGGTTGGAGATGACGCTCAGAGCATCTATGCTTTCCGTGGAGCTAACATTGACAACATCCTTGATTTTACTGAGCAGTTTGCAGGGACGCAACTGTTTAAGCTTGAACAGAACTACCGCAGCACGCAGCGCATAGTGCAAGCGGCAAACAGCCTGATACGTCACAATGAGCGGCAGATACCGAAAGACGTGTTCAGCCGCAACGACGAAGGTGAGCGTCTGGTGTTGAAAGAAGCTTACAGCGACAGGGAAGAGGCTCTGATTGTATGTAATGAGATAAAGCGTATACGGCGTGCCGACCATTGTGATTACGGTGATTTTGCCGTGTTGTATCGCACAAACTCTCAAAGTCGCAGCTTTGAGGAAGCCATGCTGAAGGCTGGAATACCTTATAAAATATACGGCGGGCTTAGCTTTTACCAGCGGAAAGAGATAAAGGACATTATTGCTTATTTCCGTATGGTGGTCAATCCGGACGACGAAGAGGCGTTCAAGCGCATAATAAATTACCCAAAGCGTGGCATCGGAGACACCACTGTGGCCAAGATTGCGGGGCTTGCGTCTGTCGGAGGGGCGAGTTTATGGCGTGTAATTTGCGAACCAGACCGTTACGGATTGTCTGTAAGCAAGGCGACAATGGGCAAGATTGATGGGTTCAGGCAGCTCATAAATGACTTTATAGGCAAGCTTGTGACGACCGACGCGTATACTTTGGGAGTTGAAATAGTGAAAGCCAGCGGCATATCAGCGGATATTTACGCTGACAAATCGCCTGAAAACCTTTCGCGGCAAGAGAATCTTGAGGAGCTTCTCAGTAGTATGCAGGAGTTTGTCGAGAGCCGTAAGGAGGAAGGACAGGAGACGGAAATCTGCTTGTCTGACTTCTTGAAAGAAGTTTCCTTGCAGACAGATATTGAGAGTGATGCCGCTGTTGACGATGCAAGTCGTGTTTCGTTGATGACGGTTCACAGCGCAAAGGGACTTGAGTTTCCGACTGTTTTTGTCGTTGGGCTTGAAGAAAACATATTCCCAAGCATGTTGTCGCTAAACAGCAGGCGTGAACTTGAGGAAGAACGGCGTTTGCTTTATGTAGCCGTAACGCGCGCCGAGCGTCACTGCATACTGACATACGCCAAGAGCCGTTACCGCTATGGACGCATGGAAATGCAGTCGCCAAGCCGTTTCTTGCGTGACATCAATCCTGAATTGTTGAAGGTCGAGGGGAGTGTCGGTATGCAAATGCCGTCAGGAGGAAGTTTGTTTTCACAGCGTTTACGCACTTCTGACCGTTGGCAGAACAGCCGTCCTGTAGCTTCGCAGTTTAAGGCAGACCCGCAAAAACGCGAGGTTGAGCATCATGATGATGCCAAAATCACCGACACATTCTCGCCGAGTTTCCTGCGTTTGCGTGCTGTTTCGGCGATGAGAGGCCGCGGAGCGTCACCATCTGTAGACAGGCAAAATCAAGTTGAAGGGTTGCGTGAAGACTGCATGATAGAGCATGAGCGTTTTGGAGTAGGCAAAGTTATAAGGCTTGAAGGTTCAGGCGAGAACTTGAAAGCCACAGTGCAGTTTACAAATGCCGGTGTAAAGCAGCTTCTTGTCAAATTCGCAAGGTTTAAAGTTGTAGACTGACGGGCGTTATTTCTTACGTTTACGCTTGTCTTTTTGGCATGTGTCTTTCAACGGACAACCGGCGCAGGTGTCGCCTTTTGCTGTCAAAGCTTTGTATATGCGCCATGACGCATACGCCGCCGCGCATGCTATGGCAATGACGACGATGACGGTTTGTATGGTTTCGGATATGTTCATGCGTGGTTAACGGCTACAGACTGTTGCATCTTATCCGCTCTTTGTTCCTGTTGGCAAAGTCTTTCCAACTGCCATATTTCACATCGTTGACAGGTGTTCCGGCTTGCATGAAGTGACAATAAGCCGCGGCCAATGCGTCTGTCGCGTCCATGAACGGGTTCATGTCATCGTCTTTCAGGTTGAGCAGACGTTTCAACATGCCCGCCACTTGCTCTTTTGAAGCTGCGCCCTGTCCTGTGATTGCCATCTTGATTTTCATCGGAGCATACTCATGTATCGGTACATCGTGGTGGATAGCGGCGGCTATGGCCACGCCTTGGGCGCGTCCGAGTTTCAGCATCGATTGGATGTTCTTGCCGAAAAAAGGTGCTTCTATGGCCATCTCGTCAGGCAAGAACTCATCAATAAGGCTTGTTACGCGCTCGAAAATCCTGCCCAGACGCAAGTACGGGTCGTTCATCTTGCGCATGTCGATAACCCCCATTGCCATCATGGAGGCCTTGTTTCCGCGCACTTTGAGTAACCCGTAACCCATTACGTTTGTGCCAGGGTCGATGCCCATTATGATTTTCTCTGTCATCGCAAGTTCTCCGTTGCTTTGAAATAGGGGTTATGACATGTCTCAAATCCCATTGTCGTGCGTCCGCCGTGGCCGGGCAATACTGCCGTGTCGGCAGGAAGGCGGGAGCCGACGAGATGCAAACTGTTGATGATTTCGTCGTAGTCGCCAAGTTCAAGGTCGGTGCGCCCGATGCTCATTTGGAATAAAGTGTCGCCAGAGAAGGCCACTCCTTCTTCCTCGCAGTAGAGGAATATAGAGCCTGGCGAATGTCCAGGTGTGCCGATAACGTGGAGACTGTGGTTGCCGAATGTGACTGTGTCGCCGTCGTCGATATGCTTGCCTGGGGCAGGAAAGTCGTTTCCGCAATCTGCTCCGATGAACGCCATGGCTTGTCTGCCGAGGCGTTCCATCAGCGGCATGTCGTGTTTGCTCACTTCAGGGTGCAGTCCGAACGTGTCAAGTATGAACTTGTTTCCGAAATTATGGTCAACGTGTCCGTGCGTACACAGAAGGTGCTTAGGCTGCAAACCGTTGTCTTTTATGTAGTCGGTTATGGCTTTTTTCTCTTCTTCGTAAAACGCGCCGCAGTCTATTATGACACACTCTTTTGTGTCATCGCTTACTACGTAGCAGTTTTCTTGGAACATATTGCAGACAAATCGTTGTATGTTCAGCATGTGTCTTGAGGTTTGCGTTAATGATGTTGGGGTGTTGCGCATCCATGGGGCGTGGCGTCAGCATGGCGAAATGGCGGCTGTATGGCTGCGTGATGTCTTATAATGGCAGGTAAATCAGGTATTTCTGCTTGAACCATTCTTCATCGAACATCGTGCTTATTTCGGTCACGTCAACCACGTGCTTGTACGGCTTGATTTCTTCGTTGATGTTGCCTCCCTTCAGGCAAAGCAGTCCGTTGGGCAGCGAGTTGCGTTGTGTGTTGCCGATATTTTTTTCTACAAGCTGCGCCAAGTCGGGCAGGGGCATGACCGCACGGCTTACCACGAAGTCATATTTGCCAGTTTCGTTTTCTCCTCTCAGTTGCTCGGCTTCACAGTTTTCCAGTCCGATGGCCTTTGCCACTTCCTTCACAACGAGTATTTTCTTTCCCGTTCCGTCAATCAGTTTGAAGCTGGCATCGGGAAACATTATAGCAAGCGGTATGCCGGGGAAGCCTCCGCCCGTGCCGAGATCGAGTACCTTTGTGCCCGGCCTGAACCTTATCGCCTTGGCGATGGCGAGCGAATGCAGCACGTGGTGTTCGTAAAGCGCACCGATGTCCTTGCGCGATATTACGTTGATTTTGCTGTTCCAGTCGTTATATAAGTCAGACAGCGCGGCGAATTGGCCGCGCTGTTTCTCTGAAAGCTTTGGAAAATATTTTAGGATAATGTCCATCTGCAGCTTATTGTTTCTTGAAAAGTTTTTCTAATTCGCTGTTCTTTACGGCCACTCTTATTTCCCCTTCGGCGTGGCTGGCAATCTCGTCAGGCGAGTAGATGAACGTAACGTCGTCATTGCCCAATATGAAATTCTCAGGCACGTAAACGTCGATGCCGGCGAATATGGTCTTGTCTTGCAGGCCTTTCAGGTCGGAAACGTCATACTTCTCGCAAAGTTTCTTTACGATGATGTCGTTGAGTTCCTGCTCATATCCAGGCACAAACACGTCTTTCAGGGCGGCAATCTTGCCCGTGGCGGTATTGATGTTCCTTGCAATCACAACCGAATTGCCGTGCGCGCCGCCTCCGTAGTTGTACACGTTGGCCACGTAGGTGTAATATTTGTCGTTGTCTTGCAGGACGTATGTCTTTACGATGTACTCGCAGTTGTATGACGCGCCGTGCTGTTTGTCGGCCTTGTACATCTCGCCATATTCTTTCTTGTATTCGGCGAGGTATCTTGTCACGAACGAGTCGGCGGCCTCTTCGGGCGTGATTTTGTCAGACGTGATTGAGAAATAGTCGGGGCTGAGTATGCCTGAACGTATTATCGAATCATTGATGAAGTCGGCGTTCTTTCCTTTTGCGTATGTCAGGCACAGGCTTACGTGGCATCTCGGGCCGGCCGTGTCTTCAGTGAGTGACAGGGTTGAGTCAACCTTGATGCTGTCAAACGTGAGGCTGTCTTTGCCATTGCCGTTCTTGCTTGAGTTGCCGCCGCATGATGCCGCAAGCAGCATTGTCGCGAATACTGCGAACATCGAGATAATTGATTTCTTCATGTCTTTGTCTTTTGTTTTACCTTGGCGCAAAGATAATGTAAAAAATTGAGTATACGAAATAAAAAGTGAAATTCTTTTCGGCTTTCATCGTGTTGTGAGGTTTGGTGGCTGGCTGCGTGTTTGGCAAGCGCATATACGTAGTTGGCGGCCATGTGTAATGCGTTGATGTAACAGCTTGGCTCTCAGTAGATTGCAAGATGCCGCAAATCGCAATGCGAAAGGTGGCATTTTGCGCTGCAAAAGATGGCTTCTTGTAAGCTGAAAGACGGCCTTTTGCATTTTGGGCGCAACGGGTAGGGTTGTCCGTATGGCTTCCGCCGTTTTGCCTTTGATGGCAGTCTGGGCACAGGCCTGATGCGTGATGATGACGGAAAGTTGTGCTTATATTGTGTTTTGTTTGGTAAAATTATTAATTTTGCACCGCCGATTCGGCACTGTTGATTTATGATGAGTATGACAGTCCAAGAAAATATACGTGCTGCCTTGTTCGATTTGGACGGGGTGGTGTTCGACACCGAGAGCCAGTATTCGGTTTTCTGGGGGGAGCAATGCAGGCTTTACCATCCGGACAAGCCCGGGCTTGAGGATAAGATAAAAGGGCAGACTTTGGTTCAGATATTTGACAAGTATTTCTCGGAACTGAAGGGCGAGCAGCCCGTTATAGTGCGTAGGCTTGACGAGTTTGAGCGCAACATGAAGTTTGAGTATGTCCCGGGCTTCTTGGACTTTGTAACGGCGTTGCGCGGCAAGGGCGTAAAGACCGCCGTTGTGACAAGTTCAAATCAGGAGAAGATGAAGTCCGTGTATGCAGCCCATAGCGAGTTCAGGCAGTTGTTCGACGCAATCCTTACGTCGGAAGACTTTGAGCGCAGCAAGCCCGACCCGGACTGTTACCTCAAGGCGGCCGCTGTGTTCGGCGTGTCGCCGGCTGACTGTGTTGTGTTTGAGGACAGTTTCAATGGTCTGAAGTCAGGACGCGCGGCGGGGATGACCGTCGTCGGTTTGGCTACCACAAACACGGAAGAGGCTATAAGGCCGTATTGCGACAAGGTGATAAAGGATTATCTTCAATTCACGGTTGGCTGAAACCGTAATCATAGGCAGGATGGCAAGTGCTGTTTGAACTGAAGGCGTCAGCCCAATAGTGGATTATACATTGCGAATTAATGAATTAAATAAAAAGATATGTCAGGATATTTAGTTAGCGACACACGCAAGGTTACTACACACCGTTTCATAGAAATGAAGCAGCGCGGTGAAAAGATTTCAATGCTTACGTCATACGATTTCACAACGGCAACCATTGTTGACGGTGCCGGGGTTGACGGAATTCTCGTCGGCGACTCGGCCTCGAACGTGATGGTAGGCAACAGCACCACGTTGCCGATGACCGTGGAGCAGATGATTTACCATGCGAAAGCCGTGGCGCGCGGAGCGAAGCGCGCCCTTGTGGTTTGCGACATGCCGTTCGGCAGTTACCAGGTTGACCGCAAGGAGGGCGTGAAGAACGCCATAAGGATAATGAAAGAGAGCGGATGCGACGCGCTGAAGCTTGAGGGTGGCGCGGAGATTATAGACACGGTGAAGGGCATCCTTGATGCTGGCATACCCGTAATGGGGCATCTCGGACTAACGCCGCAGAGCATAAATAAGTTTGGCACTTACGCCGTGCGCGCCAAGGAGGAGGCCGAGGCTGAGAAGTTGTTGTCCGACGCACGCCTGCTTGACGATGCAGGGTGCTTCAGCGTGGTGCTTGAGAAAGTGCCGGCAAAGCTAGCCGCAGAGGGGTCGAAGGCCATAGGCGTGCCCACTATAGGCATCGGCGCGGGCAATGGCACAGACGGGCAGATACTTGTTGTTGACGACATGCTTGGCATGACCAAGGGCTTCAGCCCCAGGTTCTTGCGCCGGTATGCCGACCTCAACACTGTGATGACCGACGCCATAGGGCAGTATGTTACCGATGTTAAGGACTGTTCGTTCCCCAGCGAGGACGAGTCATATTGATGGTTCGTAGTTTTCGTATGCCTTATGAGTTATAAGTTGGCTGTCGCCTGCCTGTTGTCAACGGCGGCGATGTACATGCAGTTGCCTGTGCTGACGGCTATGTTTGGCAGCGTGTCGATAGGCTATACGCCCATGCAGGAGGCTGCGGTTTTGGCCATGCCGGGAGCAGGAGTGTTCGCTTTCGGGTGTTTTTGCTCGTATCTTGTGCAGCATTACCGTCGCAATATGGTATGCATCATGGCCTTGCTCCTGTTGGCGTTGTGTTCATACGCTTTGTATTATTTGCTTGAAAACGTGCTGTCGCCATCGGGTAGCGGCAAGTCTGGGTTGCTTGCGGCTACGGGATGTGCCGGTCTTGGACTGCTGCTTGTCGTGCGTTTCGTTCAAGGGGCTGTGTTCGGTTTGGCTCAGATGGTGCTTGCCAGCACGTTGGTAATCGACACTTGCAACTCGCCTCGCCGCACGGCTGCCAACCAGACGGCGGCGTGGTTCGCGCGTTTCGCCTTGGTGTTGGGGCCGATGCTTGTGTTGTTCCTGTCAAGGTTTTCAGGTACGGTGAGCAGTGTCGGCAGCAGTCTGCTTGGCTTTTCCGCCGGTGTGTCGCTGTTCAAGTCGGGCATGTTTGCGTCTGTTGCGTTGTGCGTTCTCGCTGCATTGCTCGTCATGTCGGTCAGGTTCCCGTTCAAAGCCCCTGAAGACATTGTGCCCCATGTTTCAACAGACCGTTTCTTCCTGAAAGATGGAGTTCAGCTTTTCGTGAATTTTGCGCTGGTGTCAGCTACGGTGGGAGTGTTGCTGTGCGTTGATTGCACGATGCATTTTTACGTGATGTTGATGCTTGGTTTGTTTGCGGCCTTGTTGGCGGAACGTTTCTTTTTGTCCGGGCGCGGCCATAGCGGCGTGGCCCAGGCAGGGATGTTGGTGATTTTTGTGGCTACGGGCATGTCAATGTTAGATGGTGTGGTCGTGAAATGGTGTGTTCCGATGTTGTTCGGCTGTGGTTTGGGCTTGTCCGGAGCGCGTTTCCTTTCGTTGTTCATAACGTTGAGTCCGCATTGCAGGCGCGGTACGGCTCAAAGCACGTTTTTCTTGTCGTGGGAGTTTGGATTGTACGCAGGCGTATTCTTGGCGTGCGGGGTACAGTCTTACGACAATGACGGATACATGCCAAAACTGGCGACGGTGTTTTCTTTCGCGGCATTGACAATGTTTTGCTGGATTACCCGCAAGTGGTATGTGAGGCATAAGAACAGGTGATGATATATGAGAAAAGGCAAAAGGGTGAAAAAGTAAAGATGTCCTATGATTGGATTTTTACTTTTTCACCCTTTTGCCTGTTTGTCGTTAGTGATTAACACCATATCCGAATAAGGCAAAATCGCCTTTTAGAGGGTCGTCGGGAAATATTTTGGCAAGCCTTGTTGTCAGTTTGCGTGCGGCTGACATGGATGCCGTCTTGCTGTCAATCAAGCCTAATCGGTTTGCCTCTTGTAGTACATGTGTGTCCATAGGGATTATCAGTGTCCGCTTGTCTATGAAGCTGCTCCATAGTCCGAGGTCAACAGGCGAGTTGTCTCTCACCATCCATCGCAGGAACATGCATACGCGCTTGCAGGCGGAAGTGGTGTTCTTGGGGATGATTGTTTCTATGTTTTTGCTCGCGAAATAATCTGTGATTGCCTTTACTGCGGTAAATCCGTCAGTCGCGTTTGCCTCTATGTAGTTGCCGATGCTGCCGTATTCGGTAATCATTTGTTGTAACGCGGCGAGTAAGGAATGCATGGTGTGATAGGTATATAGGCGGTAAAAACATCTGTTGTCATCGTCAGGAATGTTTTTTGTGAACGTTCCGCATGCTACCCATTCGTGTACGTTGTTGCCGGCGAAGTCGAGTATTGATTGTATTTTTGGCATGAACTGTTTCCTGTTGCCGTAGCTCAGGCACGAGGCAATGAATGCGGTGGTCTCTTTGTTTGCTTTTCCTTCAACTTGATGCATGAACCAACTTGGGTCTGCTGGGAGAAAGTCCTCTGTCTCGTAGCGTTCGGCGTATTGTGTTAAGAGCGTGTTGATGTTTCCCATTTGTTATGTGTATATAGAAAACAAGCAGGCAAAGCTGTCGGCCTTGTCTGCTTGTTTTTTGTAAGGTTATTTCCTAATGAATATTAGAGAATTGTTTTTACCGCCTCAAGCATGCCCTTTTCCTGAATGAGGTCGAGGTCTTTCTTGACAAGAGCGTTGAGACCCTTGATGTTGTTGAGGTCCTCGCCCCATATCTTTGTGGCTGAGAGTACGCCGTCGGTGACTTTCTGTGTGTCGCCTGTTGCCCAAAGGTCTTTCAGCAAGTCCATGATTTCTTGTGAGTCGTTGGGTACAATCTCTGTACCGTCAGCACGCTTGCCGCCCTTGTAGTAAGTGATGATTGCTGCAAGTCCGAATACAAGTCCCTGCGGCAGTTCGCCCTTGCGCTCCAAGTAAGTCTTGACACCAGGCAGGTCGCGTGTCTGGTACTTCGGGAATGAATTGAGCATGATGCTTGTTACCTGGTGGTCAACAAACGGGTTCATGAATCTTTCAAGCACATCGCTTGCGAACTTCTGAAGTTCGTCTTTCGGCAGGTTGAGAGTCTCCATAAGCTCTTCGAACTGTACTTTGTGTATGTATTTGCCGATGACAGGGTCTTTGCAGGCGTCGCGTACGATGTTGATTCCGCTCAGGAAAGCCACAGGGCTTAACACGGTATGAGGACCGTTGAGCAGTGTGACCTTGCGCTCGTGGTAAGGTTCTTCTGACGGAACGAACAAAACATGCAGTCCGGCTTTGTCTGCGGGGAATTCTTCCGCAATCTCTTTCGGAGCTTCAATTACCCAAAGGTGGAAGATTTCAGCCTGTACAACGAGGTTGTCTTCGTAGCAGATTTTCTGCTGTATGTCTTTGATTTCCTTGCGCGGGAAGCCGGGAACGATACGGTCAACCAATGTGGCGTAAACGCCGCAGCAGTCAGTAAACCATTTCTTGAAGTCTTCGCCGAGATTCCACAACTCAATGTATTTGTAGATGCAATCCTTGAGGACATGTCCATTAAGGAATATAAGCTCGCAAGGGAAGATGATAAGTCCCTTTGTCGGGTCGCCGTTGAATGTCTGGTAACGGCGATAAAGCAACTGCACGAGCTTGCCGGGATATGAGCTTGCAGGAGCGTCTTCAAGCTTGCAACTCGGGTCAAAAGCGATACCTGCTTCCGTTGTGTTTGATATGACGAAACGTATTTCAGGCTGGTCAGCGAGTGCCATGAACGCCTGGTTTTGCGTGTAAGGGTTCAAAGCGCGGCTTATTACATCAATGCGGGTAAGGCTGTTAACGGGTTTGCCTTCGTCAAGTCCCTGCAGATTGACGTGATACAAGCAGTCTTGGCCGTTGAGCCAGTCAACCATACCTTTTTCGATAGGTTGTACAACAACTACAGAACCGTTGAAATCAGTCTTCTGGTTCATGTTGTAGATAATCCAATCCACAAACGCACGAAGGAAGTTTCCTTCACCAAACTGGATGATTTTCTCTGGCATTACGCTTTTAGGCGCAGTCCTTTTGTTAAGAGCTTGTAATTTTTTCATGATTTGTTTATTAAATATTGTTTTCCGTTTATTCTGTTTGCAAAATTACATTTTTATTCGTTATGGTGTTCTCTTTTTGTGAATGAAAAATACGTAAAGGTTTGCGTGTTTTTACATTGCGAACGAGTTGAAGCCTCCGTCCACCACGGCAACCGTGCCGGTGACGAACTTCGCGGCGTCGCTCATGAGGTAGTGGATGGTGCCGCACAGCTCCTCGGGGTCGCCCATCCGGCCGAACGGGGTCTGGTGGATGACGTCCTTGCCGCGCTGTGTGTACGAACCGTCGGGGGTGGTCAGCAGCGTGCGGTTCTGCTCGGTGATGAAGAAGCCGGGGGCTATGGCGTTGACGCGGATGCCCTCGCCGAACTTCTTGGCGCACTCTGTGGCCATGAAGGCCGTGAAGTTGCTGATGCCGGCCTTCGCAGCGGCGTATCCGCAAACGCGGGTTATGGGGCGGAACGCAGCCATCGACGAGAAGTTGATGATGGAGCCCTTGCCCTGCTTGACCATCGGCTTGAGGAACACCTGTGTCGGGATGACCGTGCCGGTGAGGTTGAGGTCGAGGACTTTCTGGAATTCCTCCACCTTCAGGTCGAAGATGTCGCCGTCGGGCGATATCACCGCACCGGGCATGTTGCCGCCAGCGGCGTTGAGCAGCGTGTCTACGCGCCCGTACTTTGCCAGTATGGCGTCGCAGTTCTTCTGCACCAGTTCCTGGTTCATCACGTCGGTCTTCATGAACTCGGCCTTGCCGCCTTCATTCACTATGCCGTCTACGATTTCCTTGCCGACGCTCTCCTTGCGCCCGAGGATTACCACCTGCGCGCCTTCGAGGGCGAGGTATCTCGCGATTGTGCGGCCGAGTACGCCCGTGCCGCCCGTGATTACAACTACGTAATCCTTGATGTTGAATAATTCGTTCATTGTGGCTTTAGTTTTTTTATAAGGCAAATGAGCCTGATGAGCCCGATAAGCCTTATGGAAAATGGTATTTTTCAATCCCAGACTCTCAATCCGTCATTCTTGGCTTATTCCCAGTTCGCGGTCAACGGCCGCCAGTATGCCCTGCACCTGCCCCATGGCGAACATGCGGCCGAGGAACGTGTAGCCGGCGTTGTAGCCGCGGTCCTCGTCGCCAAGCATGTTGGGACCGTGGTCAACGCGCATCGGCAGCTTGGGGTTCGCCTTCTCGAAGACGTGCGCCAGCTCCACCAGGTCGGCGCGCCCGCCGAGGTGTGAGGCCTCGGTGAAGTCGCCGTTGGGGAACACCTTGCATGAGCGCATGTGTACGAACCACGTGCGCTCGGCGTACTTGCGCGCCAGTTCTACCACGTTGTTGTGCGCCCCGGCCGACAGGGAGCCGGCGCAGAAGGTCAGGCCGTTGTGCGGGTCGTCAACCGCCTTGAGGAACCACTCTATGTCCTCGTCGCACGTCACGATGCGCGGCAGGCCGAGGATGGGGAACGGCGGGTCGTCGGGATGCACGCACATGTACATGCCGTACTCGTTGCACACGGGCATTATGGCTGCCAGGAAGTAGCGCATGTTCTCACGCAGCCGCTCCTTCGTTACGCCCTTGTACAGGCCGAGCAACTGGCGGAACAGCTCCACGGGGTGTTCGTCGTCCTCGGTTATGTTGCCGTTGACGAAGCCCTGCGTCTTCACTATGATGTTCTCCACCAGCTTGTGGTTGTCCTCTGGTGTCATCGCCAGCTTCAGCTTCTCCACTTCGGCCATCACCTCCGGTGCATAGTCGCCCTCCGCCCCCTCGCGCTTCAGTATGCAGCAGTCGAAATACGCGAACTGCGCGTGGCTGAAGTAGAGGTTGCTCGTGCCGTCGGGGTTGGGGTGCGCAAGGTCGGTGCGCGCCCAGTCAAGCACGGGCATGAAGTTGTAGCACACCGTGTGTACGCCCTCAAGGCCGAGGTTCTTCAGGCTCTCCTTGTAGTTCTCTATAAGCCGGTCGCGGTCAACCCCGGCGTACTTGATGCTTTCGCATACGGGCAGGCTCTCAACGACAGACCAGCGCATGCCGTAGCTCTCGATGTACTCGCGCAGCTCGCGGATTTTCTCGCGCGGCCACACCTCGCCGTTGGGAACGTCGTGCAGGGCAGTCACTATGCCCTCAACGCCGATTTGTTTCAGCATCGCAAGGGTGATTTTGTCGCTCTTGCCGAACCATCTCCATGTTTTTTCCATAATATGTTTTTAGTTAGTAGTTCTTTTTATTTGGTAGGCAAGCAGACAAGTAACGAACAGACAAGGTGGATTCCCTTGTCTCTTGCCTGTTTGCTTCTTGCCTCTTTGCTTACTCGTGGTGGTAAGGTTCGTTCTTGATGATTGTGCATGCACGGTAGATTTGTTCCGTGAACACAAGTCTCACCATCTGGTGGGAGAATGTCATGCGCGACAACGACAACTTGAAGTCGGCGCGCGCATACACTGCCTCGGAAAAACCATAAGGGCCACCGATGACAAACGTGACGTTGCGCCCCGTCAGTTGTTTGTTTTCAAGCCACGCCGCAAGCTCGATGCTGCGCATTTCCTTGCCACGTTCGTCAAGAAGCACCACGAGACTCTTGTCTTCGATGCTTTTCAATATAAGTTCGCCCTCTTTCTCCTTCTGCTGCTTTTCGCTCAGGCTTTTGCTGTTTTTCAAGTCAGGTATCACCTTTATATTAAAAGGTGTATAATGACTGATGCGCTTGGCGTAGTCGTCAATGGCCTCGGCGTACAGCTTTCCGTCGGTTTTGCCGACAAGTATGAGGGTCAGTTTCATAGGTTTGCGGTTATGCGATTTTACGGTTATTCGGTTCTACGGTTGGCGTATTTGTGATTTTTAGCATGTTGTCACCGTTATACCCCCAAGGCCTTATAATCTAAAACCGTATTAAACATAATCTTCTTTTCGTTTCGGGTTCATTGGGAACCAGCCCTTTTTCACCCTGTCACGCTGCTCGAACAGCTCCTTGATTGACCACAATGCCGATGCGCCGATTACGCCCAAGACGGCCGACATCACGGCGTTGGCCACGAACAGTGCGGCCACGATGCATGCAACTCCACCTACGAGGAACACCCACCAGTAGCGCGTGCCCGTATGGTATTCGGTTTTCACCACGATGGGGTGGAACAGGCCGATGACCAAAAAGCATGCCGCGGCGATGATAATTCCCGTGAAGTATAATTCCATCTTATGTTTTTATATTGTCCTTACGGTATGCAAAGATAACTAATTTTGCATGATTTTCAAAATAAATCAGCTTGTTATGGTAGTTAAAGTAGTTAAACTGTAATTGGCCGCTCAGATGAAAAGCAATTTTTTGCGTTGCCAATGAAAATAATCACGCCAGCGACAAGTTTTGTCGTTGTGACTTCTTACATTTGCAAAAGACAAGCGGCATTCGGCAATTTGCAGGAAACTTGCATTGAGCCCGTTCGCGTTTTCTTTGCAAGACAAACATAAAACACGTAAAGGCATGAGCAGACAGATTGACGGAATAAGGAGGATGCTCCTAATATTAAATAAGGTGAGGCATGGCGGCAGGTTCGTGCCAAAGGATGAACTCTTGGATTATGTAAACGAGCGCATGGACGAATTGTACGAAGCTCCGCAGGTAAGCCAGCGCACCCTGGAGCGCGACATAGCCGACATTGCCAGCCTGTTTTTCGTTGAAATCAGGTTTGACCGAACGCGGCAAGGGTATTTCGCCAACGAGGATTACATGGAGTATGACGAGCGGATAAGCGAACTGATGATGAATTTCGACCTGCTCAACGCCCTCGGCGACGACAACAACCTGTCAACCTTTGTCTTGGCCGAACATCACCGCCCGGCGTACAGCGAATGGACGATGCCGCTCGTAAAGGCCATCCGCGACCGCCGCCCGGTAGCGTTCAGCTATGTGGACTATCGAAACGACTGTGTCGAAAAACAGTTTAGCGTGTGTCCGCATTACCTGAAGGAGTCAAACCGCCGCTGGTATCTTCTGGCTTACGACGGCGAGGTGATGAAAACGTTCGGCATAGACCGCATACGCGATTTGCAGGTTGACGTTTCACGCACGTTCAAGCGGCATACCGACATCAACGTAGCCGAACTGTTTAAGGACTGTTACGGCTTGTGGAACGACCCTTCGATGCCGGTCGAGGACATCGAGCTGCGTTATGACGCCCTTGACGGGCGGTTTGTCAAGTCAGACCCCATCCACCATTCGCAACGCATACTTGCCGACACGCCCGACGAATTGCGCATAGCCTTGCGCCTACGCATTACCAACGACTTCGTGATGGAGCTGCTTTCGCGCAGCCGTTCGCTTGAAGTCGTCAAGCCGCAGCACCTGCGCGAGCGTGTCCGCAAGGTTTACGAGGAGGCCTTGAAGCGCAATGCGTGACGGCTGTTTATGCCATGTGTGAATGCATGTTCCGCCACGCTGTTCACGATAGGCGGCATTTTGCAGTGTAAAAGGGCACAAACGACAGCGCGAAAGGGCATCTTTCGCAACGCAAAAGGCCGTATATTGCAAACTTGTTGATAATCAGAGTTTTGCAAGATGCTGTGAGCCTAAAAGTTAAACCTTCGCAAAACATTATATAAAAAACAATCCCACAATTTGTCATTATGGTAAAATATTCCTATATTTGCACCATACGCCCGACGCTTCGGGCAAGACATATCGGTGAAAGTGTCATGCTTTCGTCCCCTCATGGAAATCTGGTACATTTCGAATTGGACGGGGATGCAGCTTCGACGCTCACTGCTTGGTATTCCCATGTGGCAACTTGCTGTGGGGAATATACAAGTGTGGGGTTGTTGTTTGTAACGTCCAAAGGTTTTACCAGAGCCTCCATGAGATTGCAAGCACAGGCTCCACACTTTCTATTTACTAACCATGCCGAGCTTAATGGGTGCTTACGAGCGAGGCTAAAACACAAATCGAGATTATGAAATTAGAAGAATTGTATGAGAAAGTGCAGTTGACATACCAACATAAAGGTATTGCACACTGCAGGTACAACGCACTTGCCAAAGTAATGATGTTTTTGAAAGGTCTTGGTGTGAATGATGCTTCGGATTTAAATTCTGTAGAAAAAGCAAAGTTGAAGCTTGGATATGAAGCCGCCAAAGGCAATAAAATCAACGGAGCTGAAAACCAGGCGATAAACGATTTGTATAACCATTTAAATATGTGATATTATGACAGACTTGAATAAAAAACTGGAGGAACTTGGTGTTGGTAAAAATGTGCGGGATATGTTAAATTCAGGCAGGAGCAGGAAAGACAGTGACGAGGAATACGTTATAAATCTATGTGACGAGGCTCTTGGCTTGACTGCGAGTCGCCAACACTGTTTCGATTTCTTAAAAGGAGATACTGGGAGGATGCTTCCAGTGGACGCATATTATGATGAATTGAAACTTGTTGTCGAATACAATGAGCGTCAACATACTGAAGCTGTACCATTATTTGACAACAAAACGACGGTAAGCGGAGTTCCGCGTGGCGAGCAACGCAGGATATATGACGAACGCCGCCGGACGGTGCTGCCACAGCACGGTATAAGTCTTGTCATAATATCTTATTCAGATTTCGGAACAAGTAAAAAACTCTTGCGCAACCATGACAAAGATTTAGAACTTGTTAAAGAGAAGCTTAACAATAGAATGCAGAAGCTTGCAGATGAATGAAAGTGATATTGATAATAATAGGGTTTGCTTATATAGCGGCCCTATTTCCTACTATAGCCCAAGTATATTATCAACGGAAATACCTGCATTGGAAAGTACCAAAGGTAATTCACTTTATAAGTGTTTGGCTTTTAATGCCTTGGTTTATGCTTTGGAGAATATTTTATTATGAACCGAAAGAATATATTAAAAGGAGATTTGGAAAATGAGGACATATTGGGGTTCTGATGGAAAATTCAAGGGATACTCCCAGAATTTTAATGTTGGGTTTGGGATTGCCTATATATTGGGTATGGTATTGCTGGCAGTTGCTTTATATTTTTTACCCATAGTAGCGGGGGGTGTATGCTTAATATCACTTGGAGCAGGAAATGATTATTCTTTATGTTCAGTGATATGTTTTATATTAACCTTGATAAGTTTACCTATTTATTGGTTTTGGATATGGGCATAGTAAAATAACACTGCACTCCTGAGCAATTACAGGAATTGAAATTACCAAAAGAAATACCTGCACTGGGGAATACCTAAGGTAATTTGACCGATAAGTGACCTGCCTAATGAAATTTGCAGTTTGGCAACATAAAATAGTAGTGGTAATTTGTGTACATGTTTGGATAAGATTAATTAAATCGAAGGTAGTTGACGGAGGTCGTATATGAAGACAAAGAATATTTTGATAATAGGTTTCATTGTATTGTGAGTGGCTTTATGCCTTGCTTGGATGATAAGTTCGATTTCAAGTAGCATTAAGGTGAAAAATGAAAGAATGCTTCAGTATGATGATTCTATGAATAAAAGACGTGCAGAGACGGGACGAAATGCTTATCTAATAGACGTTGCTGAACGAGGATATGTTGAGGCACTTTTTACGTTAGGCTTAAAATATTTTGTGGATAATGACGAGAAACAGGCCGTGTTTTGCTTTAAACAAGCCGCAAGTAGAGGGCATGTTGAAGCTCAACGGTATTTAGGTGATTGTTATCGTTTTGGCTGGGGTGTTGAAGAAGACAAACAACAGGCGGTTTATTGGTATGAAAAGGCGGCAAGGCAGGGTGATAATGAAGCATTAAAGCTATTGGACGAAGCAAGGGGAGCCTTAATCAGGGAGTCTGTACGGAATAGAAAATAATTGTCTTTCTATCCAGTATCGGTGCATGTATTTTGTTGTTTTTTGCATTCACTTTTTGCTTTGTCGCCATATTTGATTACTTTTGCAGGACTTAATTGAAGCATATAAAATAAAAGAAAGATATGAGAAGTAGGACAACAACATGGTTTGAGTGCAAAATCCGATATGAGAAGACAATGGAGGACGGCACCCAGAAGAAAGTTACCGAGACATATACCGTTGACGCGCTGAGCTTTACAGAGGCTGAAGCGAGCATAATGGAGGAAATGTCGGCTTACATCAGCGGCGAGTTTGAGGTGCGCGACATAAAGAAGGCCGCATATGGCGAGGTTTTTTTCAGCGATTCGCCTTCAGCCGACCGTTGGTATAAGACAAAGTTGCAGTTCATCACCATTGACGACAAGACAGAGAAAGAGAAACGCTCGAACGTGAATTACCTTGTTCACGCATCATCGTTGCCTGAAGCCGTGAAGAGCATTGACGAGGTGATGGGCGGCACGATGATTGATTATGTCATAGCCTCTGTAGCGGAGACGCAAATCATGGATGTGTTCGAGCATACGAAGATAACTGCCGGCAAGCAGGAGGTTGACGATAAGCCTGAATATGAACAGGACGGAAACGGGGAGGAAGCGAAATGACGCTGAATGTTGACGTGGCGGCGAATTTGCGCGCCGTAAAAGCCACTCTTCCCGAAGACGTGAAGCTTGTCGCCGTGAGCAAGTTTCATCCTGCTGAATATATTGAGGCGGCATATTCCGCAGGGCAACGTGTGTTCGGTGAGAGCCACGAGCAAGAGTTGTCAAAGAAATACGAGGTGTTGCCGAAAGACATTGAGTGGCACTTCATAGGTCATTTGCAGACAAACAAGGTGAAATACATTGCGCCTTACATCTCAATGATTGACGCCGTAGACTCGATGAAGCTGTTGAAGGAAATCAACAAGCAGGCTGCCAAGCATGACAGGGTGGTTAATGTGTTGCTCGAGCTTCACATAGCTGAGGAAGCTACCAAGTATGGTTTCACTCTTGACGCTTGCCGCGAGATGCTTGATGGCGGCGAGTGGCGTAGCCTTGAGAATGTGAAGATTTGCGGGTTGATGATGATGGCTTCAAATGTTGACGACGAGGTGCAAATCAAACAAGAGTTTGACACGGGTGCGAAGTTTTTTGATGAGGTGAAAGAAAAGTATTTCGCCGGCGATGACAGCTTTTGCGAACGTTCGTGGGGAATGAGCGGAGATTATGAAATAGCCGTACTATGCCGCAGCACGATGGTGCGTATAGGCACGGCGATATTTGGTGAAAGAGTTTATTAAGATGAAGAAACAAGAGCTAAGAATAAAAATCTTAGCTCTTATTTTTTCATGTCATAATAGTATTGCCCTTTGTTTTTTGTCCTACGTCCGTATTCGATTGCGTGCGTGGGGCAGTGGTGATAGCACGAGAAACAGGCGAGGCATGAACCGTCATTGCGCCATTGTGGCGAGTTGTTGGCGTCAAGCGCAATGTTGTTCACTGGGCATGCTTTTGCGCATTTGCCACATCTGATGCATTTGTCGGAAGTAACATGAAACGGTTTGTCTGTTATAAGGTATTTTGTGAAAACACCACCCAGCAACCTGCTGTTTATCCGTGGCCAGTGGCCAGTGGTCAATTCTTCTATGCCTTTTTGACGTTCCTTTATAATTCTGATGAACCGTTTGAGGTCATCTGCGGCCTTTGACTTCTTTGACTTCTCTTTTTTTGGAGTGTCAACATCCATGAATGGCAGGCCGACATACGATTCTGGCATTATCAGCGAAAAAGAACTGTCAAGGCGTATGCCACGGGCTGCCAAGTCGTTTCTGAATATTTTCATTGTTTCGCCGATGTCATCGCCGGCCGTGCATAAGGCATAGCAGTAATGATTCGTAGGGTTGTTGATGTTCAGGCGTTCGATGAATTTGCGATATATCATAGGAGGTCGCCAACCGTGTACGGGGAAACAAAAGCCTATACGTTCACCATCGGCAAGCGTGTACGTTGCTTCAGGCCTGTCGTCTTTCGATATGTCAACAAGCGTTTCGCCTAAGTGTCGGGCTATGGAGGTCGCTGCCCATCGGGTGTTTCCTGTCCCTGAGAAATAGAAAATCATGCTTTTGTTTGTAATTCGTTCATGAACTTTTTCTTTTCTCTTTCACGTGTTTCGATGCTGCCATAAAGGAAATAACAAACGAAAATCGTGAAGATGTTGATATACAAGCAGATAAACGCAGACAAGGCAAAGACGACAAATTGTATTGTTCCAAAGTAAGAGGGCAATCCTGTCGGGTCGCCAAGGAAGTTTACGCCGAAAACCGAGAATGCGTTTGCCGCCATGACAATAAGTGCGGGCAGGGATACGAGGGTTGCGCATACAGCCGTACAAAGCACGGCAAGCAACATGGCGATGAACGTCAGTCCCCAATAGCGCATGCCTGTGCCGTATGACTTGAAGATGATTCGCCTCAATTTGCACTCTGGTTCCATGAGATACTTCATGAAAATGTAAACGTATGGCAGCAACAGCAAGGCTATGACAAGAAGTGAAGCACCGAAAATCAGGAACATCGGTTGCAGTTCTGCCAGCATGACAGGCTGTTTCGCAAAGATTGTAAGATAAGTGGCGGCTGTGTATATGAGCGTTAGAAATGCGCAGAAACACAGGTAGCAGAACATTACTCTGGCGCATCTCACCACGTTCCATTTCATCGACCGGCCGTTTATTAGCGATATTATTTTCGCCAGATAGGCCACTTCCGCGCACAATGTGGCGATGCATGTCACGCCAATCCACACATAAACTGCCACACTGTCTCCGTAAAGTCCGGCATGGATGCATAGTGACGTATATGCGGCGGTGAGCAATGCCAAGACCGCAGAATATATCCATGTCTTGCTGAATATCAGCTTGATATTGTCGAACAGCATCTTGTGGGCTTCAGACAGGCACGCCGTGTAGCTGCGGCTTTTGCTTATTGAGGCTTGTTTCAGGTTTGCCATATTCGTGTTTTTTGATAATATGGCACAAAGGTAACAATATTCCTGATAAGATGAAACCTTGGTGTGGATAAAAATTGCTAACTTTGCCAAAGTATAAAACATTTAACTTAAACACGTATGAAACTTCTTAGGTGGGGATTTATAGGATGTGGTGAAGTGACTGAGAAAAAGTCTGGCCCGGCGTTCAACGAGGTTGAGGGCTCAAAGATAGTGGCTGTCATGAGCCGGAATGGGGACAAGGCGCGTTCATACGCCGAGCGTCACAATGTGAAGAAATGGTACACTGACGCGCAGGAACTCATTGACGACCCTGACGTTAACGCCGTCTACATCGCAACGCCGCCGTCAAGCCACGCCACGTTTGCCATAATGGCGATGCGTGCCGGCAAACCTGTATATGTGGAAAAGCCGTTGGCATCGAATTATGACGACTGCGCGCGTGTCAACCGCGTCAGCGAACAGACGGGGGTGCCTTGCTTCGTGGCATATTACAGGAGGTATCTGCCTTATTTCAAGAAAGTGAAAGACATAATACGCCAGAACAAAATAGGCGACGTGGCGAATGTGCAGGTGCGTTTTTCATGCCCGCCCCGTGACTTGGATTATTCATCGGCGGCGACGCTTCCGTGGCGTTTGCAGCCCGACATTGCCGGTGGGGGCTACTTTTACGACCTTGCGCCGCACCAGCTTGACTTGCTGCAAGACTTGTTCGGGGTGATAACCGAGGCTGAAGGCATGTGCGCCAACCGTGCAGGGTTGTATTCAGCCGAGGACAGTGTCAGTGCTTGCTTCCGTTTTGAGAGCGGTCTGCCCGGCAGTGGTTCGTGGTGTTTTGTCGGGCACAAGTCGGCCGAAGAAGACGTAATAGAGGTGATTGGAACAAAAGGCAAGCTGTGTTTCTCTGTGTTCCATTACACTCCGATAGAGCTTGTTACGAGCGACGGCACTGAGAACATTACCGTGCCAAATCCTCCATACGTGCAATTGCCGCTCATAAAGGCTGTGATAGAAGACCTGCAGGGCATCGGGGCATGTTCGTGTACGAGCGTGTCGGCCACGCCTGTAAACTGGGTCATGGACCGCATTCTCGGCAAGTTTTAGCGTGTGGCCTTGTGTTTGGCGGTCATACGGCTGTGCGGTTGCAAAGTTGCGAATATGTGATTTGACGGAATTTGATGTCTGGTTATGTGGAATGCCGTATGCCTCAATACCCCGGAAACAGTTATCCTTTTATTCTTATTAATCGTAAACAACTATCAATATGCGTATTTTAATTATCCCGTTTCTTTTGTTTTTCTGCTCGTTTGGCGCATTTGCTTACGACATCCAATATGAAAAATCAGACAGCATAAAGGTTGTGAGCTTGCTCAACAGCGCACGTCGCCAGCCCGAAGGCACAAACATTGTGATTTATTTTGCGCGCCAGTTGAAGGGCGTGCCATACGTGGCGCACACGTTGGAGGTGAACAAAGACGAACAGTTAATAATCAACCTGCGCCAGCTTGACTGTACCACATACGTCGAAAACGTGACGGCGTTGGCTTTATGCGTCAAGCAAAAGGCTTACACGTTTGAGGCTTTTTGCGCCAATTTGCGCAAAATCCGTTATCGTGGCGGTGCTGTTCCGCATTACACCGAACGTCTGCACTATTTCACAGATTGGATAGAAGACAACACGAGGAAAGGAGTGTGCCGCGAGGTGCAGTCACCCAATCCTCCGTTCTCAGCCGTGCAGAATATAAACGTGTATTACATGTCAACGTATCCGGGCAAGTACAAGATGCTGAAAGGCCATCCTGAGTATGTCAAGGAGATAGCCGCAACAGAGCGCGCCTTGAACAAGAAGTCATACAGATATGTGCCGAAGTTGAAAGTAGGAAATTCGGCGTTGATGCGCAAGGTTGTGAAAGACGGCGACATAATAGCCCTTACGACAACGCTCAAGGGGCTTGACATCCAGCACATAGGCTTCGCCGTATGGCATGAAGACGGTCTTCACCTGCTCAACGCGTCAAGTCTCAGGCACAAGGTGGTGGAAGAACCTATGACGCTTTACCGTTACCTGCAACGCCAGCGCACGATGACCGGACTGCGTGTCGTCAGGCTTGAATGAGCGGCAGGTGGCTTTTTGAGTTGTGAAAGGTGGCGTATTGTCTTATAAAAGGCGGCAAACCGCAGCGCGGTTTGCCGCCTTTTATAATGTATTGTCTGTCAGGTAGTTGCGTCCTGTATTGTAAACATGTGGATTATGGGTTGGCTTATTCGGCCTGTGAGATGTTTGCTTGTATATTGTTTGGCCATGTTGCATGATTTTGGTTTGAATTATTCATATTATTGTTTCTATTTGTTGCAAGTGTGGAAGAATAATGCTAACTTTGCCATATATGCTTGATTGTGAGTAAACGTGTATTAAAAAGCCAATTATATGAACGAAGTTTTGAGATGTTTGGAGACACGCCGCAGTGTGCGTGGCTACCGTCCTGACGCTATGCCGTCAGAAGAACTGATTAGTCAGGTTGTAGAGGCAGGCATGTACGCCCCGACAGGGCGTGGCGCACAGTCGCCTGTGATTGTTGCTGTTACAAACAAGGCTGTACGCGACCGCCTGTCAGAGATGAACGCCGAGGTGCTTGGCGCGTCGGCAGACCCGTTTTACGGTGCGCCGGTTGTGCTTATCGTGTTGGCCGACAAGAGCCGTCCGACATATTTGTATGACGGCTCGCTCGTTATGGGCAACTTGATGAACGCTGCCCATGCCGTAGGGCTTGGTAGTTGTTGGATTCACCGTGCCAAAGAGGTTTTTGCCTCGGCTGAGGGCAAGGCGTTGCTGAAAGAGTGGGGGATAGATGGAGATTATGAGGGTATAGGCCACTGTGTGCTGGGGTATCCCGTAGAGGGGCAGCCTCAGGAGGCCAAACCACGCAAGGCAGATTATGTAAAATGGGTGCGTTGAAGTGCGTTTACGCAACGCAAATCCCCTGACGGTAACACCTAAATGTTTTCCGCCAGGGGATTTGTTTTTGTCCTCGATATTGCTTTTCCGTAGTTGTCAGTTGTGTTTGCCGGTTTTCTTGCTGTCAGCCAATTTCTTTATGCGTTCCAAATCTTTCTTGTTCCATTGTGGCAGGCCTTTGTCCTTGAATTCCAAGTAGGTTTTCAGCATTTGTGACGCCGCGCTGGCGTTAAGCATCCCGTGTTCATCCATTTTTCTGTAACATTCCATTGCGCGCTTGACGTTTTCAATGTCTCCGTCTTTTTCGTATTCGTCCATGTATGATTCGGCAATGGCCTTGTTGAATGCCGGCCATCTGTCTGCGTACAATCTCATGTATTTTAGTGCGTCTCCAGCCTTTCCGTATGTGTCATAAAAATACAGTTTGAAGAATATGCATACGTCGCCACCTTCGTTTTCGGCCTTGTTAAGTGCGTTTTGGAACGCTGTTGTATCATTGACTTCGTCGAATTTTATTGATGCTTCAATCAATTCCGCTGTTGCCGGCAGCGTCTGTTTTAATCGCTCTATTTTTTCGCGCATTTCTTTTTCACCGTTTGTCTTGGGTGCTGACAGCATTTCAGCCAGCGTCTTGTACGGGTCGTTGTCATCGAAAAGAGTTGCTACGGAATCAATGCCAACGCCTGTCCTTTCTCCATATATGCCGTACATGAAAAAGGCGTTGATGAAGCTTCGTCTCACTCCCTCGCCTTTGCTGTAACGTTTGGCGAGGCTTTTGCAAGCCTCAGCGTCGCCTTCTCTCGCTTGTTGTATGAGCGAATATATTTCTTGGTCGGTTGATATGGCAGTGTTGTTTACAGCAACATCCCCTTTTGTTTGGCTTTTGCATGGGATGCAGCACAATGTGACTGCTACGACAAGCAGAATGGTAAGAATGCGATAGCTCATGTTTCTTGATTGTTTTAAGGTTTATGTTATTGTCAGTCTTCAGACATGTCAGCCACCATTTTGCGGTACATGGCATACATGTGGGTGCGTGATATGTATCCCAAGAGGTGTCCGTCACCGTCAAGTACAGGCAGCATTGAAGAGTCTGTGCAGTCAAACCGCTTCATGACTTCCTCCATTGTGTCGTTCACTGAGAGCGTGGCTTCTGGCTGTGACATCAGTTGGCGTACCTTGAAGTGGTGGTAAAGCTCCGTGCGGAATACGATGTGGCGCAGTTTGGTTATGTCGATTTCGCCGAGCAGGTTGCCAGCGTCATCGAGTACGGGAAGTACGTTCTTGTGGCTCTTGCTTATCGCGTGGACAAGTGAGGCGAGGTCTTTGTCTGGCGGCACTGCGGTATAATTCTTGTCGATTACGCTGTCAAGGCTCATCAAGGTGAGTATGGCGCGGTCGGTGTGATGGGTGATTAGCTTGCCTTGTCGTGCCAAACGCATGCCGTAGATGCTGTGGGGCTCAAAGATGATGATGGTAAGGTAAGAGCAGATGCTCACAATCATCAGCGGGATGAACATCTGGTAACCGCCTGTTATCTCGGCTATAAGGAATATGCCCGTCAATGGTGCGTGCATCACTCCTGCCATGACGGCGGCCATGCCGAGCAGGGCGAAGTTTTTTTCAGGAAGGTATACCCCGATTTCGTATATGTTCCATACACGTGCGAAAAGGAAACCGGCGAATGCGCCGATGAAAAGAGAGGGAGCAAATGTTCCGCCGCATCCGCCTCCACCATTGGTTGCTGATGTCGCGAACACTTTTGTCAGCAATACCAAGGCGACGTATGGAACAAGCATCGCGCCCTGGCCGTAGAACGGAGAGTTGTGCAGCAGGGTGTCCCAGTCAGCCTCTGTCTTGCCGCTAAGCAGTATGTTGATGCTGCTGTAGCCTTCACCGTAAAGCGACGGGAACAGGAATATCAGCGGACTTAGCACGAGTGCGCCGAGCAGGAGTTTCCCTACGGGCTTGCTTTTCATTTTTGCAAAAACCGACTCACATGCCGTCATCGTGCGGATGAAGTAAAGGCTTACGAAGCCGCCGAACACCCCGAGCAGGATGTTTGCCGGTATGCGCTCTACGGGCCAAGGGTTGTCAAGGGTGAATACGAACAGCGATTCGCTGCCGGTGAAGATGTAGGTAAAGCACGTGGCCGTGACGCTTGCTATAAGGATAGGCAACAATGATGCCATTGTAAGGTCAATCATTAGGACCTCAAGTGTGAAGACCAGCCCGGCTATCGGTGCCTTGAAGATGCCGGCGATGGCTGCGGCCGCGCCACAACCGACAAGCAACATCAGGGTTTTGTTGTCCATCTTGAACAGTTGCCCGAGGTTGCTGCCTATTGCTGAGCCAGTAAGTACGATTGGGGCTTCGGCTCCCACGCTTCCGCCAAAACCGATGGTTATGGCCGAGGCTATGACTGAACTCCAGCAGTTGTGTCCCTTCAGGCGGCTCCGTTTGCTGCTTATTGCGTAAAGAATGCGTGTGATACCGTGGCTGATCTCGTCTTTTACAACGTAGCGTACAAATAAGGATGTTATGAAAATGCCAATGACAGGATAGACGAGATACAGCCAATTGAATGTCTCCGTATCGAAACTTGATGTAAGTAAATGTTGTATTTCCTCGATGAGTTTGTGCAGTAGGAACGCAGCTACTGCGGCAAGCAGTCCCACGAGAAAGCTTAGTATGAGCGTAAACTGCCTGTCAGTCACGTATCGCTCACGTAAATTTATGACACGCTGTAGGAGCGTTTGCTCCGCTTGCGTGTTTTCTTTTTCAATATCAGCTTGGCTCACGTTGTAATTACCTTATTATATTTATCTCGCCGTTAGGTTTTATCTTGATTATGCTTGATGGTGTGTGGGGCTTTTTTTCCTGCCTTCTGCTAAAGCAAACATAATCTACAGCGTCAAGCAGTTCTTGCGCTATGTCTTTGTAATTGCTGGCAGGCGGCATCCCGCTTATGTTCGCGCTGGTTGAGACAATGGGTTTTTGGTAGCGGTAACACAGTTCTTTTGAAAAAGGCTCGCGTGTTATCCGCATTGCGATGCTGCCGTCTTCAGCGATTAAGTTGTGAGCTAAGCCGGTGGCGTTGTCAAGTATCACGGTTGTGGGTTTTGTTGCAAGTTCCATTATTTGCCATGCCACTTCCGGCACATTCCTTACGTAACGTTGTAAACGGGCCTCGGAATCTACGAGGCATATCATTGCTTTTGAATCGTCGCGATGTTTTATTTGGTAGACTTTTGCTACTGCTTCGGCATTGGTTGCGTCGCATCCTATTCCCCATACAGTATCTGTCGGGTAGAGTATCACACCGCCTTTGGCCATAACTTCAACGGCTTTTTTTATGTCTTCTTGTTGGTTCATTGCTATTCGTTATTTGGTTGTTGCGTTAATCTTCTTAATGTTAAAAGCCGATAACGGGATGCAAATATACTCAAAAATAATAAATGTGATGCAGATGGTGGGTTATTTTATTTGTATCGTAATTTTGCAATGAGGTTCTTGGATGAGAATTGTAAACCTGTTCCAGGGTGAAAACGATATTGATTTAATGTTGTTGTTATACAAATAACGGAAGGTATAGGCGAACCTATATCCTCCCGTTATTGTCGTTTTGGGTTGATAGTGTTGTCTTATTCTTGTATGTCCCAGCCTATTGCGCTTGCTCCAAGCACTGCTGCAGAAGAACCTTCAAGGCTGCTGATTAAGAATTGCGCCTTGCCTTTGAAGATGTTCATTACATGTTCATCGTAACTTCTCTTAATCGGATTCATTATCAAGTCTCCCGCTTTTGTCAATCCACCGAAGAAAACAAAAGCTTCAGGAGAGGAGAAAGCCGCGAAATCAGCACACGCCTCACCGAGCATCTCGCCTGTAAATTCATATACATGCTTTGCAAGTTCGTCTCCTTTGCTTGCGGCAACGGACACATCAAGTGATGTTATGTCTTCGGGTTTCAAATCGCGGAGTAGTGACGGGGTGTCGCTTGTTGATAAAAATTCGCGTGCAGTGCGTGCCACGCCAGTTGCGGAACAATATGCCTCAAGGCAGCCAGTACGTCCGCATCCGCATGACCTTCCGTTTTCGCGACGCATTATGACATGTCCAAGTTCTCCGGCAAAGCCGTCGCTTCCGTAAACAAGTTGGCCGTTTACGACAATGCCGGAACCAACCCCTGTGCCAAGTGTCAACATTATAAAGTTCTTCATGCCTCGTGCCACTCCGTATGTCATTTCACCAATTGCCGCCGCGTTGGCGTCGTTTGTGATGGCCACAGGTATTCCAAGCTTCTTGCTGAACATTTCAGCAAGCGGCACGCAGCATTCGTGTCCCCATGCTATGTTTGGGGCGTATTCAATTGTTCCTTTGTAATAATTGGCATTAGGCGCGCCAATACCCATAGCCTTGATTTTATCTATTCCTCCAACTTGGTCGATTATTATCTGGAGAGCGTCGATTGAGGCGTTTACATAGTCGTCAACGTTAGCGTAGCTTTGTGTTTTTATGGCTGTGGTGGCTTTGATGTCTCCGCGGCTGTCTACTATTCCGAAAACTGAATTTGTACCGCCAAGGTCAAGGCCTATGACGTATGGTTTTAATACTTGTGAAATCATGATATTGTAACGTTTTATAATAAATCTGCAACTGCAAAGTTATCAAAAATCCTTCATGCCGCAAAGTTTTAGTAAGCAAAATTTGTTTCTTTCACAAAAAATTGGCAATTTTGCACACGTTATGCCGTTTCAGTTTCATTTAGACATTCTTGATTGGATATTCAAGGGCATGCTTATAGGCATCGTGGCTTCTGCTCCGATGGGGCCTGTAGGCGTGTTGTGCATACAGCGCACGCTGAACAAAGGGCGGTGGTACGGATTTGTTACAGGTATCGGAGCTACAATCAGTGATTTTATTTACGCCCTCATAACAGGTTTCGGCATGAGCTTTGTGATGGACTTGATAAACAATAACCATAACCGTTTTGTCTTGCAGATAACAGGAAGCGTGATGCTGATGATATTTGGGGTGTATTGTTATCGGTCCGACCCTACAAAAAAGATACATGTCAGCGGTAAGAAAAAAGGCACGTTGATACATAACGGCGTCACAGCGTTTCTTGTGACATTCTCAAATCCCTTGATAATATTTCTGTTCATGGCGGCTTTTGCTCAGTTCGCTTTTGTGATGCCGAAGCATCCTTTGCACATGTGTGTTGGTTATTTCAGTATCATCTGTGGAGCATTGTTGTGGTGGTTCGGGTTGACATGGCTGATAGACAAGGTGCGTGGCAAGTTCGATAACAGTGGAATTGTTTTGATAAATAAAATAATCGGCAGCATTGTCATGATTTTTTCATTGATTGTGCTTATCGGTACAGTATTCAATATTTATACTTTTCATTATTGAGTGCGGTTTTGCGGTTTGACGGTTCTGCGGTCTTGTGGCGTTGATGCGTTCCGCATTGCCTGATAGCCCATGGCCTAACGACCATAACTTGACATAAAAACAATGTTCATATCACAGGAATTAAGGAAAAAAAGCATAGCTGAATATTTGCTTTATATGTGGCAGGTTGAAGACATCATACGGGCATACGGTTGCAGTATGTCTCTCATACGCCATGAATATATCGACAAGTTTGACTATACTGAGGAGCAGAAAGACGAGATGGCTGACTGGTACGGCAATCTGGTCAGGATGATGAACAGTGAGGGATGTCGTGAGAAAGGGCATCTGCAAATCAACAAGATAGTCATGCAGCAGTTGGTAGAGCTTAACGCGCAGTTGCTGCAAAGCACCAAGTATCCATTTTATAACAGTGAATATTATAAGGTATTGCCTTTCATCGTAGAATTGCGTAAACGTGGTGCAGACAATGATGAAAGCGAGGTTGAGACGTGCTTCAACGCCCTTTATGGTGTGATGATGCTTCGTTTGCAGAAAAAGAAAGTGAGTCCTGATACGGAACACGCCATAAAAGAGATTACCACGTTTATAGGAATGTTGTCAGATTATTATCTGAAAGACAAGGAAGAGCCACTTGAGTTTGATTGAGGTTTTTGCGGTTTTTAGGTTGCGAGGTTTTGTTGTAGGGAATATTTAGGCATGAAACCTTTTTTATCTAATAGCCGTTTAATCTTATAACCGTAATAATAAAAATTATGAACATACTTATCACAGGCTGTAATGGCCAGTTGGGCAGCGAAATCAGGCTGCTTGAGGACAATTATCCGCAATACACTTTCTTTAATACCGACAAAGACGAACTTGACATAACCAACCAGTTGGCTGTCGATGATTTTGTCAACCGCAACGAGATAGACGGCATTGTGAACTGCGCCGCTTACACCGCAGTAGACAAGGCGGAGACGGACCAAAAGCTCTGTACGGCTCTCAATACTGAAGCTCCGGTTTACATGGCTGCTGCAATTGAGAAACGTGGAGGGTGGATGATACATGTTTCAACAGATTATGTGTTCAATGGAAAGAAACACACTCCATACGTAGAAACAGACACACCGTGTCCCGATAGTGTTTACGGAAGCACAAAGTTGGCTGGTGAACTTGGTGTAAGCAAGTTCTGCAAGAAAACAATGATAGTCCGCACAGCCTGGCTTTATTCAGGTTTCGGCAATAACTTTGTAAAGACAATGATGCGTTTGGGACGTGAGAAGGCTGAACTTGGTGTTGTGTTTGACCAAATAGGCACGCCGACTTATGCCCGCGACCTTGCCGTTGCGATATTTACCGCGATAGAGAAAGGCGTTAACCCTGGTGTGTACCATTTCTCCAATGAGGGTGTCTGCAGTTGGTATGACTTCACTAAGGCCATACACCGCATCGCCGGCATTACGACATGCAACGTCAAGCCTTTACATACATCAGAGTACCCGACACCTGCCACCCGCCCGGCTTACAGCGTGTTGGACAAGACAAAAATAAAGGAAACTTACGGGATTGAAATTCCTTATTGGGAAAACAGCCTTGAGGAATGCATCAAGAGAATGAAATGAGAAGTTGAGTGTTCCAAGTGAACCATAGAGGTTGAATTCGGATGAAGTTGTTGTTGCATTTAGCATTTAACCTTTATGGTTTCATCTTCAGTCTTGTTTGGGCAAATACTTTGACTTCTTGAAAAAATCTGTAACATCTTTAATCATAAAAAGATAATGAACAAAGAAATAGAAAGGCGGCGCACGTTTGCGATAATATCTCACCCTGACGCGGGAAAAACCACTCTTACGGAGAAGTTTCTCCTCTTTGGAGGACAGATACAAGTGGCCGGTGCTGTAAAGAACAACAAGATACGCAAGACGGCCACGTCTGACTGGATGGACATTGAGAAACAACGTGGAATATCTGTGTCTACGTCTGTCATGGAGTTTGATTATGAAGGCTACAAGGTGAACATCCTTGACACTCCTGGTCACCAGGACTTCGCCGAAGACACTTACCGCACGCTGACGGCCGTCGATTCTGCCATAATCGTAGTTGATGGGGCGAAAGGCGTAGAGGCGCAGACACGCAAGCTGATGAACGTATGCCGTATGCGCAACACGCCTGTAATAATTTTCATCAACAAGATGGACCGCGAGGGGCGTGACCCGTTCGACCTTCTTGACGAGCTTGAGCAAGAGCTTGAAATCAAGGTGCGCCCCTTGTCATGGCCTATCAATCAGGGTGCGAAGTTCAAGGGTGTGTATAATATTTACGAGAGCAAGCTCGATTTGTTCACCCCTGACAAGCAGCGTGTTACCGAGAAGGTTGAGGTAAATATCGCCAGCGATGAACTTGAGGCGCGTGTCGGCGAGGCTGACGCAGCCAAGCTGCGTGACGACCTTGAACTGATTGACGGAGTTTATCCAGAGTTCAACGTTGAGGATTACCGTAGTGCCGATGTCGCTCCCGTGTTTTTCGGCAGTGCCTTGAACAACTTTGGTGTGCAGGAGCTTTTGAATTGCTTTGTTGAAATAGCTCCGAGTCCGCGTCAGACCAAGGCTGAAGAACGAATGGTAAGCCCTGAGGAACCCAAGTTTACGGGTTTCATATTCAAGATAACGGCCAACATCGACCCCAACCACCGCTCCTGCATAGCTTTCTGCAAGGTGTGTAGCGGGAAGTTTGAACGTAACCGCCCTTACTTGCACGTGCGACTTGGCAAGACTGTACGCTTTTCTTCGCCTACGCAGTTCATGGCGCAACGTAAGAGTACCATTGATGAGGCTTGGCCTGGCGACATAGTCGGTTTGCCGGACAACGGCATATTCAAAATCGGTGATACGCTCACCGATGGCGAGCAATTGCATTTCCGCGGCTTGCCGTCATTCTCGCCTGAGATGTTCAAGTATATCGAGAATGACGACCCCATGAAGTCGAAGCAGCTTGCCAAGGGCATCGACCAGCTTATGGACGAGGGCGTGGCGCAGATGTTTGTCAACCAGTTCAATGGTCGCAAAATCATCGGTACGGTGGGGCAACTCCAGTTTGAAGTAATCCAGTATCGTCTTGAGAACGAGTACAACGCCAAGTGCCGTTGGGAGCCGGTGCATCTGTATAAGGCTTGCTGGATTGAATCTGACGACCCGGCCGAGCTTGAGTCCTTTAAGAAGCGCAAGTATCAGTACATGGCGAAAGACAAGGACGGACGTGACGTGTTCCTTGCAGACTCAGGCTATGTCCTTCAGATGGCGCAGCAGGACTTCAAGCACATACGTTTCCATTTCACCAGTGAGTTTTAACTCTTCTGAAAATGCAAATGCGCATGAAGCGGCTTTCATGGCTGCTTCATGCGCATTTTTGTTTGTTTTGGTGTTTGAACCCGAACAAAAGGCTTCTACTGGTTAAAAAACATATTGCACACGCGCCTGGGCGAGGAAGAAATCTTTGTCGTAAAAGCTGTTGCAGCCTTCACCAACCCATACGTAACTGCCGTTGAATTTTACTCCGACATATTTGTTGAGATAGAAATTCACGCCAACCGAAAGGTCTTTCCCCTCGCCGCCGAATATGCCGCTCTTGTCATCGTTGAGGTCTGTGTAGTTGAAGCGTGCCACAAGTTCTATAGCCTTTTCTGACGACGGCCTGCCCGGCACGCCGTACATGGAGTCATAGTTGAACCTTTCACCCTTTATCAGGTAGCTGCCTTGTATGTATCCGCCGTGCGCATTGTATGCGGGCTTGCCGCCTGTGCGGTTCATCCTGTCGTAAAAATATTCGCCTTGCATCAGCACCTTGCGTGACGCATATACGGCCTCCACCTGTCCTTTAAGTTCGCTCCCCATGTTGTCAATGGTGGCTCCGTACATTGATTCTGGAAACATTGATGTTACGCCAAAACTGCTTATCGAGCCTGTGGGGTTGTCCTTGTTTGTCTCTTTTGTGCGGTAAGAGAACGCGCCGCCTATGTGCAGCAGGTCGCCCGTGTCCTCATCGTGTTTGCGCCACACAGCTCGCGACGTTGAGATAAAGGCGTTCTTCTTGTCCTTGCCCAGCTTGTTCATGTCGTTGTGCGTGTAAAGCCCGGTGGCGAGATACCAGTTGTCGTTGTAATAGTGGTAAGTGAACCCCAGGCGCGGACTGTTGGTGAAGGCTGTCACAGACGGGGCCATCTGGTTGAAGCGCAGGTCAATGGTGCTTATGAGCATGTCGAGCGAGAACGGTTCGTAGCCGTTGCCGAACGAAAGCACGCTGTTCTTGAAATGGTAATTTAGGAGCAACACCATTACGGAAAAGTCGCCACGACCGAACTCAAGGTCTGACATGAACTCGTATCTGCCGTACCTTGCGTGCAGGCCGAGCCTGAAGTCCTCCAAACTGTAATATCCCTCAACGTCCTCCTTGCCATAGCTTGACGCCGTAGCATCGAGAAGGGCGCGCGAAGTTATCTTTACTTTCAGGGAGTCGCCATACGAAACAGCCGCTCCAAACAGCAGCATGGCGGCAACTACAAGTTGTCTTAATGCTTTCATTGATACTTGATTTTCCATAATATTTGGACGCAATTGCAAAATTACGTCAAGATTTGAAATAAAACAAAACAATGCGTAATGTTTGTAAACGCACGTGGCTTGATTTATATATAATTAACAGTTGCGTTTTGTCATAATGGTGCCCTTGCATATTCTTTCTGCCTTTTGTTTGTATGACGTTGTGCTTCTTATTGTCGCTGATTTGTGTCAAAGTGTCAATTTGGATATGTTGGGAGTTTTGCTTGAAATAGATTTGCGACACACCTTTTGAGGTGTACGTTCGAGTCTGTTTGCCATGTCCCATGTTGCAGTTTGTGGTGTTTTAGAACATGAAAGGTCGTGTTTTGAAATGCTGAAAGCCGTCGATGCGTTTCGTTTTAACTGTCTTTGCGGGTGCAAAATGCGGCTTTTCATGCTTTAAAATGCCGCGTAAACGATGCCTGCAAGCCGTTTTTGTTGCACAAATGTGTCTTCGTGTATTGTATGATATTGACTTACAGGGTCTTATGTTTGCACATGATTTTTGCGCATATTTCCATCCTAAACCAGATAATTCTTTGTCATGCCCATTTTGCACGCTTGTTGAAAATCAAGATGTAAGCATGTTTCCGCATTTTGCTTCCTTTTCGTTTGTCGAGCAGTTGAGTTTGACTATGAGTTTATGGAAGGCGACCATATCACGCCGTGGCGTGACGGCGGGCGCACGGTGAGGGAAAATTGCCAGATGCTTTGTAAGGATTGCAACTGCAGGAAGTCGGCAAAGTGATTGCATGTCGGCGTTTTTTTTGAATGCGCAAGGTTGTGCTGTGCCGTTATTTTTTTGTACTTTTGCACCCGGATAACAGTTACAAGACGCGATGCGGAGATATTTTCTATATTTTAAGTATGACGGAACGGCCTATCACGGGTGGCAGGTGCAGCCGAACGCGCGCACGGTGCAAGACGAGCTGCAGCGGGCTTTGTCAACGCTTTTGCGTGAGGATGTAAGTGTGACGGGTGCGGGGCGTACCGATACGGGAGTGCATGCGCGCATGATGGTGGCGCATTTTGACACAGGCAAGGACATTGACTGCCCCCAACTGGTATATAAGCTGAACAGACTGTTGCCACGAGACATATCGGCAGACAAGGTCATGCCCGTCAGCGATGACATGCACGCACGGTTCAGTGCTGTGTCGCGTACATATCGTTATTATGTGCATTTGCGTAAAGACCCTTTTCGCAGGGCTTATTCTTGCGAATTGTTTTATGACTTGGACTTTGACAAGATGAACCGGGCGGCGGTCATGCTGCTCGGGCATGACGACTTCGCCGCATTCTGCAAAAGCAATTCAGACGTGAAGACAACGCTTTGCAACGTTACCGAAGCGCGCTGGGTCAAGGACGGGGAGTATAGTTGGCATTTTGTTATAACGGCAAACCGTTTCCTTCGTAATATGGTGCGTGCCGTGGTCGGTACGCTTGTTGACGTGGGGCGCGGTCGCGTCAGTCTCGAAGGTTTTAAGGATATAATTGATGGCGGCAGCCGTTCGGATGCCGGCGAGAGTATGCCTGGCAATGCGTTGTTCCTCGAAAACATAGAGTATCCGTTTGACAGTAAGATATTAGGAGCAAATGCTTTAGGTGAAAATATTTAATGATGCCTTTAACTGTTTTTGAACTTTAATCAATAAGATTTATGTGGTTGATATTGGCTTTCTTGTCGGCCGTGCTGTTGGGCTTTTATGATTCGTTCAAGAAAAAGTCGCTTGACGGCAACGCTGTGATTCCGGTATTGTTTCTGAACACATTGTTTTCGTCGCTCATATTCTTGCCTTTCATCGTGTTGTCGGCAACGACGAATGCCCTTGACGGCACGATTTTTCATGTGGCGAGCGGTGGATGGGAAGTGCATAAGTATATTGTCCTGAAGAGCGTCATCGTGCTTTCTTCATGGGTTTTCGGCTATTTTGGCATGAAGCATTTGCCGTTGACCATTGTCGGCCCCATCAATGCCACGCGTCCGGTGATGGTGTTGGTTGGCGCGTTCATCGTTTTTGGCGAACGCTTGAACATTTACCAGTGGATAGGTGTGGCGTTGGCCGTGGCTTCGTTCCTGATGTTGAGCCGCAGTGGCAAGAAGGAGGGGATTGACTTCAAGCATGACCGCTGGATTTATTTCATTGTGTTGGCAGCGTTGCTCGGTGCCGTCAGCGGACTTTATGACAAATATCTGATGGCACCGGTCGGACACGGCGGGGTGGGGCTTGACCGCATGATAGTGCAGAGTTGGTATAACATCTACCAATGTTTCATGATGGGCGTCATGCTCATCGTGCTGTGGTGGCCTAAGCGTAAGCATACAACGCCATTTCGCTGGGACTGGTGTATTATTTTGATAAGCGTGTTCCTTAGCGCGGCTGACTTTGTTTATTTCTATGCGTTGAGCGTTCCAGGTGCGATGATAAGCATTGTCTCGATGATAAGGCGCGGCAGCGTGGTTGTGTCGTTCTTGTTCGGAGCGGTGCTTTTACATGAGAAAAATCTCAAGAGCAAGGTCGTGGATTTGGTTCTTGTACTGCTTGGCATGCTGTTCCTTTATATCGGCAGCAATTAATGTTGCGGGGGATGTGGGCTTGCGGCCGTATGTTTTTTGTGGGGATAGATTGTGGTTGGCGTTTTTGCAGCCAATATCATAAAACTTTACAGGCGTATGGCAGGACAACCGTAAAACCTCGGTTTTTGTTTTGTGTTTTGATGTAAAAATAGTATTTTTGCAACTGGTTTATAACGAAAAATACGTTTTTTATGGCACGCAATATATTTAAAGGTCTGGGGATAGCCCTTGTTACGCCTTTTTCTTCAGATGGCTCTGTTGACTATGTGGCCCTGAAAAGGCTCATAACTTATCAGATTGACAACGGTGCCGATTTCTATTGCATACTTGCCACGACAGGCGAAACACCGACTTTGACAAAAGACGAGAAGCAAAAAATCAAGGACCTGGTCGTGGAAATGGTAGGTGACAAGATGCCAATACTGATGGGGTGCGGAGGTAACAACACGGCAGAAGTGGTTCATGAGTTGCAGACAGGTGATTTCTCGGGCATAGACGGCGTGCTGAGTGTTTGTCCATATTACAACAAGCCGTCGCAAGAAGGGCTTTACCAGCATTTCAAGACTATTGCCGCCGCAACGCAACTGCCGGTCGTTCTTTATAATGTGCCGGGACGCACAGGGGTGAACATGAAGGCGGAAACCACATTGCGCCTTGCCCGTGATTGCAAGAACATTGTTGGAGTGAAGGAGGCGAGCGGAAATCTGGAACAGGTTGACGAGATTATAAAGAACAAACCAGACACGTTTGATGTGATAAGTGGCGATGACGCTCTCACTTTCCCGATGATAGCCTGTGGAGCGGCCGGTGTCATTTCGGTTATCGGAAATGCCTTGCCAAAGGAGTTTTCACGTATGATAAGGCTTGAAATGAGTGGCGAGATTGAAAGCGCGCGCAAGATACATCACAGGTTTACGGATTTGTTCAACCTGCTTTTTGTTGACGGAAACCCTGCCGGTGTGAAGGCCATGCTTCATGAGATGGGCATGATAGAGAATGTACTTCGCCTGCCGCTTGTGCCGACCAGGCTTACAACTATGCAGCGCATAAGTGAATGCTTGAAGTTCAGGTTATAATAAAAAATAGGTTTCAATATACGGGAAAACGCAATGTTGAAGTTGCGGCTATAATTTGACAAACAAATAAAGGCGCGCCATAGGGCGCGGCCTTTATTTGTTGTTGTAAAACCGATTTGATTAATAGTTTTCAGCCTTAATCTCGAAGAAGCTCTGCGGATGGTTGCAAACAGGGCACATCTTAGGAGCTTTCTTGCCGATGACGATGTGGCCGCAGTTTGCGCACTGCCAAACGCAATCGCCGTCCTTTGAGAAGACAGTCTCGCTTTCCACATTGTTCAACAGCTTGCGGTAACGCTCTTCGTGAGCTTTTTCAATGGCTGCTACCATGCGGAATTTAGCTGCGATTTCCTTGAAGCCTTCTTCTTCGGCTTCTTTTGCCATGCGGTCATACATGTCAGTCCACTCGAAGTTTTCGCCTGCTGCGGCTGCTTCAAGGTTGCTTGCGGTGTCTTTGATGTCTCCGCCTTCAAGATACTTGAACCACAGTTTCGCGTGTTCCTTCTCGTTGCGTGCTGTCTCTTCAAAGATGTCAGCTATTTGCTCGTAGCCGTCTTTTCTTGCTTTTGAAGCGAAGTAAGTATACTTGTTGCGTGCCTGTGACTCACCGGCAAAAGCTTCTTGCAGGTTCTTTTCGGTTTTTGTTCCTTTTAAATCCATAATTTTTTGAGTTTTTAAAGTTGTTTGTGAATGTCACTTTTGAATTGCAAATATACGTATTTTATTTGAACAATCAAACAAATCGGGCATTTTTTAATTAAATTGTTATTTCTCCGCAAAGCGGTTGCATCATGTATTCTGTCACGGTGTTGTTGTCTGTGAACCGGCCTTGCATGCACATGAGCTTGGTCACGGCGCATTCCACAGTGCTGTCAAACCCGCTTATCACGCCTGAAGTCTTGAGCCTGTAGCCTGTGTCATATCTTGACATCTCCACGCTGCCGGCGAGACATTGGCTTATGTTTACTATTATTACGCCGCGGTTGCTGGCCTGTTGCAGCATGCTTGTGAGCCATTGTTTCTTTGGCGCGTTGCCGCTTCCGAAACTGCGCATGACTATGGAGCGGAGTTCGGGCGCGTCAAGCACGTGGCGTATTATGTTTTCTTGCAGCCCTGGGAACAGGGAGAAGACGATGACGTTTTGGTCGACGTCTGTGTGCGGTATCATGGGTTTTGTGAAGTCAGGTTTCAGTATATGTTCTTCGTTATATATTATGTTGACACCTGCCTCGGCCAAATGTGGAAAGTTGAACGACTCGAAAGCGTTGAATCCGTCGGCGTTTGTCTTGGTTGACCTGTTGCCTCTCAACAGCTTGCCGCTGAAATAGATGCATACTTCGGGCACTATGGCCGTGCCGTCTTCATGATAGGCCGATGCTATTTCAATGCTTGTTATGAGGTTCTCTTTCCCGTCTGTGCGCAGTTGGTTGATGGGCAATTGGCTTCCTGTCAGGATGACGGGCTTGGTAAGGTTCTCAAGCATGAATGACAGGGCTGAGGCCGTGTATGCCATCGTGTCCGTGCCGTGCAATATGACAAAGCCGTCATAACGGTCGTATCTTTCGGCTATTATGCTTACCAGTTGCGACCACAGGCGCGGAGACATGTCGCTGGAGTCAATCGGCGGCGTAAATTGGTATGTCTCAATGCCTGTTTTGAGCATTGAGAACTCAGGCAGGCAACTGACCAGGTGGTTGAAGTCAAGGGGTTCCAATGCGCCGGTGTCAGGGTTTTGCCCCATCCCTATGGTGCCGCCCGTATAAATCAATAGGACTTTGTTGTTTCTTTTTTCCATTGAAGTTGAGGTTAACATCGTTTATGTATTTTATTTTGTGCAAATATAGCTTAAAATAGTCTGAAATCAAAAAAAAAGATGTATATTTGCATAAATAACATGAGTTCGATGGATTTTGGCATGAATGTGTTACAGTTGTAAAAGATGGCATATTGGCTTGCAAAAGGCCGTCTTTCACATCGTAATTTGCTGTCTTTTGCGTTGTAAAAGACCGTATGTTGCAAATTCGCCGAATTTGGTTGAAAAATGAAAGAATAAACTACAATTAACGAATTAACTATTTAAAGAAAACAAAGATGAAGAAATTTATGGATGAAAATTTCCTGTTGGAAACAGCTACAGCGCAGGAACTTTTTCATGATCATGCGGCTAAGATGCCTATCATCGATTACCACTGCCACCTTATTCCCGAAATGGTTGCCAATGACCATAAGTTCAAGAGCATAACCGAGCTTTGGCTTGGCGGCGACCACTATAAGTGGCGCGCCATGCGTACAAACGGAGTTGACGAGAAATATTGTACCGGAACGGAGACAAGCGACTGGGAAAAATTCGAGAAATGGGCTGAGACCGTTCCTTACACATTGCGCAATCCGCTTTACCATTGGACTCACCTTGAGCTGAAAACCGCTTTCGGCATAGACAAGCTGCTTAGCCCCAAGACTGCGCGCGAGATATATGACGAGTGTAACGAGAAGCTGCAGCAGCCTGGATATACCGCACGCGGCTTCATGCGCCGTTACAATGTAGAGTGCGTATGTACAACCGACGATCCGATTGACGACCTGAAATACCACAAGCAGACGAAGGAGAGCGGGTTTGAGATTAAGATGATACCGGCTTGGCGTCCTGACAAGGCCATGGCCGTAGACAACGCGAAGAACTTTGCCGAGTATGTGACGAAGCTTGGCGAAGTGGCCGGAGTGACCATCTCGAAATTCCAAGACCTTGTTGACGCTTTGCAGAAACGCCATGACTTCTTCAACGAGAATGGCTGCCGCCTGTCTGACCACGGTATCGAGGAGTTTTACGACGAGCCGTACACAGACAGCCAAATCGAGACAATATTCGAAAAGGCCATGCGTGGCCAAGAGCTTTCACAGCTTGAGATACGTCAGTTCAAGCACTGCATGTTGACAGTGTTTGCGGAAATGGATTACGATAGCGATTGGACTCAGCAATACCACTATGGCGCAATACGTGACAACAACAGCCTGATGTTCAAGAAACTTGGCCCTGACACGGGATTTGACTCGATTGGAGAGTTCAATACAGCCAAGGCGATGAGCCATTTCCTTGACCACCTGAATGCAGAAGGAAAGCTTACGCGTACAATATTATATACGCTGAACCCGTGCGCGAATGAGGTTATCGCCACAATGCTCGGTAACTTCCAAGACGGCTCTTGCCCCGGTAAAATACAGTTTGGCAGCGGCTGGTGGTTCAACGACCAGCTTGACGGAATGACAAGGCAGATGAACGCGCTCTCAGTGCTTGGATTGCTGAGCCGCTTTGTCGGCATGCTTACTGACAGCCGTTCGTTCCTGTCATATCCGCGTCATGAGTATTTCCGCCGCCTGTTGTGCAATTTGTTGGGCAACGACGTGGAAAAGGGTCTCATACCGGACGACAAGGAAATGCTTAACAGGATGGTTGAAGACATCAGCTATTACAACGCGAAGAATTATTTTAAATTCTAAAACAAAGACGACAAAGCCCCTCTTGCTTGACATCCGCCAGCAAGAGGGGCTTTTGTGGAATTAATCTTTTGAAATATTTGTAAGTCTCGGAAAATAAGAGTATTTTTGCAAAGTTTTTACGATTTCATTACAACACTCAATTATGAAGAAGATACTAAACTTGGTGTTGTTCGCTGCGTTCTGCCTGTTTCTTGGTAGTTGTGGCAGCAGCAAGCACATCGCGTATTTTCAAAATGCGGATACTGTGAATCTCGCAGCATCGAAAGGCTTGTTTGACGCAAGGATAATGCCAAAAGACTTGCTTACGATAACCGTAAGTACGACCGACCCGAAGGCTGCTACGCCTTTTAACTTGTCGGTGACCAACACACTTAATTCTACGGGTACGTTGTATACGGGTGCGGGCTCGTTGCAGACCTACTTGGTTGACAATGACGGGTTTATCAATTTCCCGGTAGTCGGCCAGTTGAAAGTAGGCGGCATGACGAAGCGCCAATGTGAGAATTATATAAGGGAGAAGATAATCCCTTATATGGCAAAAACCGAGAATCCGATAGTTACGGTGAAGATGGCGAGTTTCAAGGTGACGGTGGCCGGCGAGGTGAAGTCGCCGGGCGTGTTCAATGTTGACCAGGAAAAGATAAGCGTCATCGAGGCTTTGGCTCGTGCTGGCGACCTGACCATATACGGAAGGCGCGAGAATGTGTTGCTCATACGTGAGGATTCCACAGGGTTAAAGACAACTCACAGGTTGAACCTGAATGACGCGAACCTGATAAACTCACCGTATTATTATCTCCAGCAGAATGACTACATATATGTAGAGCCAAACAAGGTACAGGCGCAAAATTCAGCCATAGGTTCAAGCGTTACCATTTGGTTCTCAGTGTTAAGCGTTGTTACCTCGGTCGCGTCATTGGTAGTTAACGTGGTAAAATAAGATTTTATGTGTGGCATTGTCGGTTATATAGGAGAAAAAGAGGCATATCCAATTCTGATAAAAGGACTTGGCCGGCTTGAATATCGTGGCTATGACAGCGCAGGTACGGCCTTGCTTAATTCAGGCGGGGGCTTGAATGTATATAAGACCAAGGGCAAAGTAGCCGACCTTGATGATTTTTGCAAAGACAAGGATGTCTCTGGAACCGTAGGCATTGCCCATACACGTTGGGCGACCCATGGCGAACCTTCATCGATTAATGCGCACCCTCATTATTCAGAATCAAAGAACCTTGCGATAATCCACAATGGCATAATTGAAAATTATGCGGACTTGAAGAAAAAGCTGCAGTCGAAAGGGCTCACGTTCCGTTCGGATACCGATACGGAGGTGTTGGTGCAGCTTATAGAATATGTGCAGACAAGAAAAAAGCTTGATTTGCTTACGGCAATGCAGTTGGCGTTGCATGAGGTGATTGGCTCGTATGCTGTGGCCTTGCTAGACAAGCGTGAGCCTAATCAGATAATAGCGGCTTGCCGTCAAAGTCCTTTGGTGATAGGCGTGGGCGAGCATGAGTTCTTCTTGGCCTCTGATGCCAGTCCGATAATTGAATATACTGACAGGGTTGTATATCTTGAAGACGGCTCCATAGCTGTAATGAGAAAGGGAGAAGACTTGAAAGTCGTCAATATACTGAACCGTGAACTTTTCCCGAAAATACAGACTGTGGACTTGGACTTGGGGCAGATAGAGAAAGGCGGATTCCCGCATTTCATGTTGAAAGAGATATTTGAACAGCCTGAATGTCTGACAAATTGCATGAGAGGCCGTGTTAATGTTGAGGCTACCAATGTGACATTGAGTGCTGTGATTGACTATAAGAAGCAACTGCTGTCGGCTAACAGGATAATAATTGTAGGTTGTGGCACTTCTTGGCATGCAGGTCTTATTGGCAAGCAGATAATAGAAAGCCTTTGCAGGATACCTGTGGAGGTTGAGTATGCGAGCGAGTTCAGATACAGGAACCCTGTCGTGACAAAGAACGATGTTGTCATAGCTATATCTCAAAGCGGTGAGACGGCGGACACGTTGGCCGCCGTGAAGCTTGCAAGGCAAAGCGGAGCTTTTATTTACGGAATATGCAATGCCATAGGCTCAAGCATACCACGAGCTACGGATACAGGGTCTTATATACACGTAGGCCCTGAAATTGGTGTGGCTTCTACTAAGGCGTTCACAGGTCAGGTCACGGTTTTGACAATGCTTGCGTTGGCCTTGGCCAAAGAAAGGGGAACGATAGACTCCGCAACCTATTTAGGTATAGTGAAGGAGCTTAGCGTAATACCGTCAAAATTGGAAGAAACGTTGAAACTCAATGACAGGATTGCGTCATTGAGCAGGATTTTCACATACGCAAGAAACTTCTTGTATTTAGGTCGAGGTTATAATTATCCGGTAGCATTGGAAGGAGCGTTGAAACTAAAGGAAATAAGTTATATCCATGCAGAAGGATATCCCGCAGCGGAAATGAAACATGGGCCGATAGCCTTGATTGATTCAGACATGCCTGTAGTTGTTGTCGCCACACGCAACTCGATGTATGAGAAAGTGTTGAGCAACATCCAGGAGATAAAAGCCCGTAAGGGCAAGGTCATCGCTTTGGTTACACAAGGTGACGATACGATAAGCAAGATTGTTGATGAGACGATAGAACTGCCAGACACTCAAGAATGCCTTGAACCGTTGTTGGCGACGATACCGTTGCAACTGCTGGCTTATCACATAGCTGTGTGCAAAGGGAAAAATGTTGACCAGCCAAGGAATTTGGCGAAATCTGTAACAGTAGAATAAACATGTTATATAATTACCAGTCATACACTTCCTTAGAAAAACTTTCAGGTGTCGTAGATGTGTGGGCTGGTTTTTAATCTGTAGATAATGGAACCGTTGAAGCATGAATGTGGAGTGGCAATGGTGAGATTGCTCAAGCCATTGGAATATTACCAGCAAAAGTATGGAACGTGGATGTTCGGGCTGAACAAGCTCTATCTCATGATGGAGAAGCAGCATAACAGGGGGCAGGAAGGTGCCGGCATGGCTTGTGTCAACCTTGATGCCGTGCCGGGTTCTGAATATATGTTCAGGGAACGTGCCGAAGGTTCCAACGCCATTACCGAGATATTCGGGAATGTCCAAAAGAAGTTCCGCAACCTTGCGCCTGAACAGCTTGCGGATGTGGAGTTTGCCAAAAGGAATCTTCCGTTTGCGGGTGAGTTGTACATGGGGCATCTCCGTTATTCTACGACAGGCAAAAGCGGCCTTTCTTATGTTCATCCGTTCTTGAGGAGGAATAACTGGAGGGCGAAGAACTTGTGCCTTTGTGGAAACTTCAACATGACTAACATTGATGAGATATTTGCCAAGCTTGTGAAGCAGGGGCAGTATCCGAGAATTTACAGTGACAGTTATATTACGCTTGAATTGATGGGGCATAGGCTTGACCGCGAGGTGGAGCGTAATTTTGTCGATGGCAAGGCCAAGGGGCTTGAAAACCAAGACATCACCCGTTATATAGAAGACAACATCAAGATGAGCAACGTCTTGAAGTCAACGATGACGGATTTTGATGGAGGATATGTGATGTGTGGCATCACGGGCAGTGGCGAGATGTTCTCAATGCGTGACCCTTGGGGCATACGTCCTGCATTCTGGTATAAGAATGACGAAATCGTGGTCGTTGCGAGCGAGCGTCCCGTATTGCAAACAACGTTTGACTTGGAGTGTGACGACATAAACGAGCTTGAGCCTGGTTATGCCCTGATAGTAAGTAAGAACGGCGAAAGTTCGATAGAGAAAATCCTCGAACGGCGTGGTGACGCCAAATGCTCTTTTGAGCGGATATATTTCAGTAGGGGTTCTGACAGGGACATTTACAAGGAGCGCAAGAAGCTTGGAGAGCAACTTACGCCGACGATACTCAAGGCGGTCGATTACGACATTGAGCATACCGTTTTCTCGTTCATACCGAATACCGCAGAGGTCGCTTTTTATGGCATGCTTGGCGGGTTCAAGAGATATGTCAACGAGCAGAAGATAAAGTTCATTATGGACATGGACCACAAACCTTCATACGAGGAACTGTATTCCCTCCTGCACCAATATGTCAGGAGTGAGAAGGTTGCGTGGAAAGACATCAAGCTGCGCACGTTCATCACAGAGGGTGCTTCGCGTAATGATTTGGCCTCGCATGTCTATGATGTGACTTACGAGTCGCTTGAGCCTTATAAGGACAACCTTGTCATAATAGACGACAGCATTGTGCGTGGCACGACCTTGAAGGAGAGCATATTGAAGATTCTCGACCGTTTGCACCCGAAAAAGATTGTCATTGTCAGCAGTTCGCCGCAAATCCGTTACCCAGACTATTACGGTATCGACATGCCGAGCCTCGAGGAGTTTTGCGTGTTCCGTGCAACTATTGAGTTGCTGAAAGACCGCGGAATGTACCAGCTCATTGAGGATACTTACAACAGGTGCAAGGAGGAATTGAAGAAGCCCAAGGAAGAGATGAAGAACTATGTGCGTGACATCTACAAGCCGTTCACGGTTGATGAAATCAACGAGAAAATCATCGAAATGCTCCGTCCTGACGGCATGACCACGCCTGTCGAGCTTGTTTTCCAGTCGATTGAAGGATTGCATGAGGCCATACCGGGCCACAAAGGCGACTGGTACTTTACAGGCAATTATCCGACTCCTGGCGGTGTGAAGCTTGTCAACCAGGCGTTTGTCCGGTATGTTGAGGAAGTTTACAAATACGAACAGAAATTTTGACAACAATACATGTTTTTGAAAAGCCCGCGGCAGGCCTTGGTGCCGCCGGCGGGCTTTTTCAGGAACTCGCAATCATCTGCTATCGGGGCGTTGGCTTCCAAGTGAATGTTTGCGGCATAACTTTAAATAAAGCACGACAAAATGAGAAACGTAACATTAGTACTTGAGGACGGAACGAAGTTCCACGGAAAGTCCTTCGGCTATGACAGCCCGGTAGCCGGCGAGGTGGTGTTCAATACTGCCATGATGGGTTATCCTGAAAGCCTTACAGACCCTTCGTATGCAGGTCAGCTTATGGTGCTTACATACCCTTTGGTTGGCAATTACGGTGTGCCGCCGTTTTCGGTTGGTGATGACGGCATCGCCACTTTCATGGAGAGCGACAGGATATACGCTTCGGCTATCATTGTTGCCGACTACAGTGAGCGGTATTGCCATTGGAACGCCGTTGAGAGCCTTGCTGACTGGCTCAAGCGTGAACATGTGCCAGGGGTTACCGGCATTGACACCCGTGAGCTGACAAAGGTTTTGCGTGAGCATGGCGTGATGATGGGCAAAATCCTGTTTGACGACGAGCCTGACAACATTCCGCAGGCTGATTATGAGGGCGTGAACTTTGTTGACCAGGTAAGCTGCAAGCAGGTAATCCGTTACAACGAAGGGGCAGGCAAGAAGGTCGTGCTTGTTGACTGCGGTGTGAAGAACAACATCATAAGGTGCTTGGTTCATCGCGGTGTTGAGGTTGTGCGTGTGCCGTGGAACTATGATTATACGGATATGGATTTTGATGGTCTTTTCCTCGCCAACGGTCCTGGCGACCCTGACATGTGTGAGGATGCCGTCAACATCATCCGTAAGCAGATGAGCCAGTCCGCCAAGCCTATTTGTGGCATCTGCATGGGCAACCAGTTGCTTGCCAAGGCTGGTGGGGCGAAGATATACAAGCTGAAGTACGGGCACCGTTCTCACAACCAGCCGGTGCGCCTTGTCGGCACCGAGCATTGCTACGTCACCAGCCAGAACCACGGTTACGCCGTTGACGCGTCTACCCTTGGCGGTGATTGGGAAGAGTTGTTTGTGAACATGAACGACGGCAGCAACGAGGGCATACGGCACAAGGTGAACCCTTGGTTCTCAAGCCAGTTCCACCCCGAGGCTTGTTCCGGGCCTGTTGACACGGAGTTCATGTTTGACAAGTTTATTGAAAAAGTGACAAGTTGTAAGTAATAGTTGGCGGGTTGCCGACAAAAATGTACACGTATGAAATATAATGGCATAAAGAAAGTCTTGCTCCTTGGTTCTGGAGCATTGAAGATAGGAGAGGCTGGTGAATTTGATTATTCTGGCTCTCAGGCGTTGAAGGCGTTGCGCGAGGAAGGTGTCGAAACAGTGCTTATAAACCCCAACATCGCCACAGTGCAGACATCTGAAGGCGTGGCTGACCAAATCTATTTCTTGCCGGTGCAGCCGTATTTCGTTGAGAGGGTTATCCAGAAGGAGCGTCCTGACGGCATCCTGCTGTCATTCGGCGGGCAGACGGCTTTAAATTGCGGCGTGGAGCTTTACAAGAGCGGCGTGCTTGAGAAGTACGGCGTGCGTGTGCTTGGCACTCCCGTGCAGGCCATCATGGACACCGAGGACCGCGAACTCTTCGTTGAGCGTCTTAACGAGATTGACGTGAAGACCATCAAGAGCGAGGCCTGTGAGAACATCGAGCAGGCCCGCAAGGCCGCCGCCGAGCTTGGCTATCCCGTCATCATCCGCGCCGCCTACGCCCTCGGTGGCTTGGGCAGCGGCTTTTGCGACAACGAGGAGCAGCTTGACCGCCTGGCCGAGAAGGCGTTCTCATTCTCGCCGCAGGTGCTGGTGGAGAAGAGTCTCAAGGGCTGGAAGGAAATCGAGTACGAGGTGGTGCGCGACCGTTACGACAACTGCATCACCGTGTGCAACATGGAGAACTTCGACCCCCTCGGCATACATACCGGCGAGAGCATCGTCATAGCTCCGTCGCAGACGCTGACGAACAGCGAGTACCACAAGCTGCGCGCCTTGTCAATCAAGATAATACGCCACATTGGCATCGTGGGCGAATGCAATGTGCAGTATGCCTTTGACCCCCAGAGCGAGGACTACCGCGTCATAGAGGTCAACGCTCGCCTGAGCCGCAGCTCGGCCCTCGCCTCGAAGGCCACGGGTTACCCCTTGGCCTTCGTCGCCGCGAAGCTGGGTCTTGGCTACGGCCTGTTCGAGCTGAAGAACTCTGTCACCAAGACCACCAGCGCGTTCTTCGAGCCCGCCCTTGACTACGTCGTGTGCAAAATCCCGCGCTGGGACCTCAGCAAGTTCCGCGGCGTTGACCGCGAACTGGGCTCGTCGATGAAGTCGGTCGGCGAGGTTATGGCCATAGGGCGCAACTTCGAGGAAGCCATACAGAAAGGCCTGCGCATGATAGGGCAGGGCATGCACGGCTTCGTGGAGAACAAGGAACTCGAGATAGCCGACATAGACGAGGCCCTGCGCGACCCGACGGACAACCGCATCTTCGTCATATCCAAGGCCATGCATCGCGGCTACACAATAGACCAGATACACGAGTTGACGAAAATCGACAAGTGGTTCCTCTACAAGCTGAAGCACATCATCGACATCGACGAGGAGCTGAAGCGGCGCAAGAGCGTCAACGTGCTTGACAAGGAATTGCTGCGCGAAGCCAAGGTCTACGGCTTCACCGACTTCCAGATAGCCCGTGCCGTGGGCCTAGAGGCCGAGCTGGGCAACATGGCCAAGGCAGGGCTCGTCATCCGCCAGTTGCGCAAGAACTACGGCATACTGCCCGTGGTCAAGCAGATTGACACCCTTGCCGCCGAATACCCCGCCCAGACAAACTACCTATACGTGACCTACGCCGGCGTGAAGAGCGACATCGTGTTTGAGCGTGATAAGCGTTCCGTCGTCGTCCTCGGCTCGGGCGCGTACCGCATAGGCAGCTCCGTCGAGTTCGACTGGTGCGGAGTGCAAGCCCTAGCCACCATCCGCAAGCAAGGCTGGCGTTCGGTCATGATAAACTACAACCCGGAGACCGTGTCGACCGACTACGACATGTGCGACCGCCTCTATTTCGACGAGCTGACCTTCGAGCGCGTGATGGACATCATCGACCTTGAGTGCCCCCACGGCGTCATCGTCTCCACCGGAGGCCAAATACCCAACAACCTCGCCATGCGCCTCGACGCCCAGAACGTGCCCATACTCGGCACATCGGCCAAGGACATCGACCGCGCCGAGGACCGCGCCAAATTCTCATCCATGCTCGGGCGCAACGGCATCGACCAGCCCGAGTGGAGCGCATTGACCTCGATGGACGACATCCAGCAGTTCATAGCCCGTGTGGGCTTCCCCGTGCTGGTGCGCCCGTCATACGTGCTGTCAGGCGCGGCCATGAACGTCTGCTCCAACAACGACGAACTGGTGCGCTTCCTCAAGCTCGCCGCCAACGTCTCTGAAGACCACCCCGTAGTGGTGAGCCAGTTCATCGAACACGCAAAGGAAGTGGAGATGGACGCCGTGGCCCGCGACGGCGAAATCATAGCCTACGCCATAAGCGAACACATAGAGTTCGCCGGCGTACACTCAGGCGACGCCACCATACAGTTCCCCCCGCAGAAGCTCTACTGCGAGACCATACGCCGCATCAAGCGCGTAAGCCGCAAGATAGCCGAAGAGCTGCACATCAGCGGCCCGTTCAACATACAGTTCCTCGCCCGCGACAACGATATCAAGGTCATAGAGTGCAACCTGCGCGCCTCGCGCTCGTTCCCATTCGTCAGCAAGGTGCTGAAAATCAACCTCATCGAGCTGGCCACGAAAGTGATGCTCGGCGTGCCAGTGGAGAAGCCCGGCAAGAACCTCTTCGACCTCGACTACGTAGGCATCAAGGCCAGCCAGTTCTCGTTCAACCGCCTGCAGAAGGCCGACCCCGTGCTGGGTGTCGACATGGCCTCCACTGGCGAAGTGGGCTGCCTCGGCGACGACACAAACACCGCCCTGCTCAAGAGCATGCTCTCCGTAGGGCACCGCATACCCGAGAAGAACATTCTCCTGTCAACGGGTGGCCCCAAGCAGAAGGTTGAGACGCTCGACGCCGCGCGCCAGCTTGTCAACAATGGTTACAAAATATATGCTACGCCAGGCTCGTCGAAGTTCCTCACCGAGAACGGAGTAGAGAATACCGAGGTCTACTGGCCCTCAGACGCCGACCGCCACCCGCAGGCCCTCGACATGCTCCACCGCCACGAAATCGACCTCGTGGTCAACATACCCAAGGACCTTACCGTAAGCGAGCTGACCAACGGCTATAAGATACGCCGCGCCGCCATCGACCTCAACGTGCCCCTTATCACCAACAGCCGACTGGCCACCGCCTTCATCAACGCCTTCTGCCGAGTCAGCCTCGACGAAATCGACATCAAGGCCTGGAGCGAGTACAAGTAAATGAAGATTGATTTTATTTTATAAAGACAGCGGGCGGGCAAGTTTTCCTTGCCCGCCCGCTGTCTTTTTAGTGTATGGGGTGGATGTTGCCCATGTGATGTTCGTCAAGGACGTAGGATGCCTGATTGGCCGCTGGTGTTGATGTTCACCCTTTCGCGTTTCACTTGTCTTCCGAAGTCGAAACTATATGACAGGCTTATGTACGCAATCTGCCCGATGCTGTTGTTTACGGTGCGACGGTCGAACTTGTAGCACCCGTAGTCATAATAACTCCTGTTGTAGCCATTGCCGTCGAATATGCGCTGGCATCCCAACTGTACGAACAGTCCGCGGTGGTTCCATGTGGCGGTGAGTCCGTAATTGCATTTCTCCTTGGTGTACATGGGGCCACTGTTAAGTGACGTCTTGGGCGTGTTGTAGAAGCCTGAGAAGCTGAATTCGCCGATAGAGTAAAACAAGTTGGCTCCGAACACGGGGCGGTGCGACTTCTCGTCATAGTACCCGGGCACGTTTGTGTTTTCAAGGGCGGCGGTCAGTCTCAGTTGCAGCGACTTGTTGAACACTTGGAACACGCTGTTCACTCCAATGTTGTAGCTGTGCCAGTCGCCGCAGTTCCTGAATGTACTTATCAGCTTGTTGTTCTCTATCGTGTACCATTTATTGCCGATGTCGAGGCATCCGTTGTAGTTGACGTATGCTGACAGGCTAACGTTGTTCCAGTATTTGCTGTATGAGATGTTGCCGTATAACACTGTTCCTGTCTTGAGGTCGGGGTTGCCCCGCATCATCTCGTATTCTGAGATGTATTGCGTGGCACCGTTCAGCATTGCCATTTGCGGTGTCACCGAACCCATATTGCCGTAAAACGAAAGATAGTTGGAGTTGTTAATCATGTAGTTCCCGTAGATTGACGGCCTCAGCCATATCTTTGTCACGTTGTCGTTGTCGTTCACCTTGTAAGTGTTCAAGTTGAATCCCATTTGGATGCCAAGGTCGAATTTTTGCCCGAACTTGTGGTTGTATGTCGGCAATATCTGGAAGTCGTTTGAATACAGCTTCTGTTTGCTTGGCGAAGTTCCGAGATAGTCTGATTTGCTTGAGGTGAACCCTTCCCATAACGTGATGCCGAGGCTGTTGCCGTTTTTGAATGTCAGGATGTAGTTTGCCTGTAGGTCAAACGAATGGTAGTTCTCTTTCACGTCGTTAAGCACGGGCGTCATGTTTGTCTCTTCGTAGCTGCGCCTGTAGTTGTTCCTTGAATAGTCATAAGAGGCTTGCCAGCTCAAGAAGCTGCTTTTATTGAAATCAAACGAGTGATAGATGTATATGCGCGGCGACAAGCTTTTTGAGTAGCTGTTCGTTGTTCCTACGGCTGAGGGGTAAACGTCGTTGGTGTATTCTACTGCTTCTTTCATGAAGTTTTTAGGCGTTTCGTTCCAGCGTAGCTGTCCGCTTGCCACGAAAAACGAGCGTTTGCCCTTTATCGACAACTGCAGCAGCCCGTGGTCGCTAAGTTTTTTTGTCTTCGAGTCGCTGACGTATGAGGTCTTTGTGAATGCGGGGTTTAGTTGGTAAGTCCTCGTTGAGCTTGTGCCCGAATAGTCTTCATGGCTGAACGACGTGCCGGCGAGAGCCAGCAGGCTGACGTTCTTCCTGTCAAACTTGGCTTGTATGGTGTAGTTCCCTTGCGGGAACAGCATCTGCGTCTTTGTCCTAACGTCCACGTAGCCACCGCTTTCGTATTGCTTTGTTATGTAATTGACCACTTTGCGCTCGCCGGCGAACTTACCCGATGGGTTTTCCATGTATTCTACGCGCGCCACGTCTTTCGGCCTGAGACGGTCAATTTCCCCTATGCTGGCTTTCCTTCCGTCGATGTATAGCGTGAGTGGGGTCTTGTCGGCGGCTTGCACGTCGCCAGTCACGGGGTTTACGTCGATTTGGGGTATCATCATGTTGAACAGCAACCCTACGCCCGAGTTCGCTCCGTTCACCTGTTTCTTCGTGGGGATGTATGACACGTGGTCGCCCAGGATTATTGACTTCGCCTCCACTTCCACGCCTTTCAGGGCTATGCTTTTTTCACTCAACGTTATGTCTTTCTTTATGTCTTCACGACCTGAGGCTGTAAAGCTGTAAGGGGCGTAGCTTACATGGCTGAACGCTACGGTCACCGTGTCCGCCGCGGTAAACGTGACGTCGTACTTGCCTTTCCTGTCAGACACGTTGCCGAAAGTTTCTTTACCGACCTTTACGTACACTGACACTCCGCCGAGCCGTTTGCCCTCGGCGTTGGTTATGTTGCCTGAAATTGATACTGTGTTGTGCTGCGCGTGCATGCCTTGGCTGACAAACAGCATGAGTAGCAATGACAGCAAGAATGCTTTTCTCTCCATGGCGTGTGTTTTTTATTGTTGTTGAACTGGTCGTGATTCTACGAATTTAAGGTAATAGTCGTGAAGCAACGCGCTTAACGCAGAGAATTCGTTGCGATAAGAAACGCCACAGGATAATGGCAAAAATTTACCCCCCCCCATCTTTTTTTACCAAGCACTTGGTTCATGAGGCTGGTTCCCAACACGTCCATCGGTGTGATGGTCGTGATTTCAAATTTGTTGTTTTTCTTCATAGTGGTTAAATTTTTTATTGTTATGTTATTGCAAAATTAGAAAAAAAGGTTTGTCGAAACAAACTTGTATTAGCAAAAATTCGAGTTTGCGTGCATTTTTTTATGGTTTGTCGCTGCTCTTTATTCCCACCGATTATGTATTTTTATATATAAAATGATTTTACAGTTTTGTTTGTACAATTAATTTGCATCTGTTTTGAGTGTTTGTGATTTTGCTCGCATCTTGTAAAAGGTGGCTTTTCGCTATGCAAGAGGCGGTCTCCATGCACGTGAAAGGTGGTCTTTTATGGCGTAAATGGTGGCCTTTCATAATGCGGATATAACTGCCTGTGTGACAGGTGTTTGCCGTATGTGATGGTTGGGGTTCCAACTCCAAGACATATTGTGGGCTTATTAGTGAGGGAGGCACAGCCTGTGTCTGTGCCATGCCGCCCTTTTATGAGAGAGTAATATATGTGCATTTGGCTTGTACTTTTTATTAACAGTACGCATTATGACGGCGATTGTGACATGAATGGAGTTGTTTTTAACATTAATTCACCTTTTCGCGCTTGCGTTGGCGTTTTTTTTGTGTGTATGTTCCGCGTGGCTTCAGGCCTTCGTGGCGGTGCGTGGGCGGTCAGAGCGTCTTTTCTATCTTCTGGTAGGTCTGCGTGCTTCGTGCTGCGTGGCGGGGCTTCATCTTTCCTGAGCCGAAGTTGAACCTGAGGGTGAGGCTCAGGTATTCTTCCTTGGTCATGGTGCGGCGCATGGAGCGGTAGAGGCCGTTGTCAACGGTCACCGTGCGCCCCTTGCGGTAGGGCTTGGCGTAGAGGCTGAGGGTGAGGCGGTCGTTGAGGAAGGTTTTGTAGAGGCTGCAGGTTATTTCCCATACGGTGCCCCACGTTTCGTCGCCGGTGTGCCGTTTGGGGTCGATGTAGGCGTATATGCCGCCGCCGAAGGTGGGGGTGAACTTCAGGTCGTTGTCTATGAGGAATGTCCAGTAGGTTTGCCCGCTCACTTTCCAGTCAGGCGTGCTGGCCGAGCTGAGGCCGAAGCGTTCGGTGGCTTTCAAGCTCCACCATTTCAGAGGCTTCAGGCTTTGCTCCATGCCGATGCTGAAGTCTTGCTCGTAGTGTCCGTTGCGCGGCATCGAGCGCAGCAGGCGCGGGTCGTCGGGGTCGGTCTCGTTGGTGAAGTAGATGGGGTTCTTGTCGTAATAATATCTTGCGTACATGGTGAATTTGCCGTGCAGGGTGAGCGTTATCTGCCCCATGTCGCCGCTCGATGGCTTGATGGCGGGGTTGCCTGTGGCGTAGTGGTTTGGCTCAAGATAGTTGCGGAAGGTGCTTATTGCGCCGTAGGGCAGTTGGTCGGTGTAGTGTTCGTATTGCAGGGTGATGGTGTGCCCCCGTTGCTTGTCGATGTCGTAGGTGAGGCTGGCCGAGGGGTTTACGCTCCATCGTGAGTATCTGTTGCGGGTGCCTTCCGTGTTGACGTCCATCTTGTCGTATTGTGCCCTCAGCCCGGCTTCGTATGTCAGCTCGTCGGCGATGTGGCCGGTGTATGTGGCGAACATGGCGGGCGTGTGCCCCGTGGCGTGGGTGCTGGCGGTGGCGGTGCCGCCATGGTTGCTTTCGTGCAGGTTGGCGTATTGGTAGTCGAGCCCGGCGGTCAGTTCATCGTTGTTGCGCATCACTTTCTTCCATATCGGTCGTATCCGCAACATGTCGCTTGCCTGGCGCGCGCTTGTGGTTGCCTGGCGTGTGCCGCCGGCGTCGGTCGTGTGCGTCGTGATTTTGTCGGCCGCGCTTCTTGACAGGTAGTCGGCGGTGATGTTCAGGCTCGAGCATTTGTCGTCGATGTCCCAGTTGTACATGGCCACGGCTTGCGCCATGAGCGAGTGTGAGGGTAGGTTGTAGCGCAGCAGTGACGTCGCCCCGTCGCTGCCGGTGCTTTCGGCGTTGCTGTGCCTCTTCATGTCGGCGTATGCAATGTAGCCCATCAGGCCGAGGCTGTGTTGTGGGGGGCTATGTCGTATGATATGTTGAGCCGGTCGTACAGGTTTCTTGTCCACCCGTGGCTGTCGCTTGCCTTCACGCCGTCGATGTACACGGCCGCTGGTGCCTGGCCTTGCAGGGGAGGCTGCCGTTCTCAATGGCGAGCCCGGGCAGGGATGCCAGCATGCGGTTCATGTCTTTGCCCTTGGCCAGGCCGCTGCCTGTCAGGTTGACGGTGTAGCCTCCGGGCCGCCGCCTTACGCGGTCGGCCTTCACCACGAGTTCGCCGAGCGTCATGTCCCTGTCGATGGAGTCTGTTTTAGTCGTGTCGGACGGCATGGCTGCTGCGTTCTTGTCGCCCTTGTCAGTAACGGTTACTGGCACGGCGTGCCCTGCGGTTTGTGCCATAATGCCTCCTGCAAGTGCAAGAAACATGCCTGTTATGAAAATGCGTTGGCGGAAAAGTGTATTATTCATGGCAGTGTTCTTTTAGTGAAACTTATAATCTTTTTATCCTTAGATACGTATGAACTTGGGTTTTGTGACATCAATTGGTACAATTTTTTTTCGTATGTCTCTATTTTTTTGTCCAATATGGTTCTTGATTGATGGCATGATATGGTTTTTCTTGCATTCAGTGTGTATGTTCACAAATGAACAAGCAGGTCTGTGAAAACAAAAACGAGCAGACGGGCTGAACGCCTTGTCTGCTCGTTACTGACAGCTTGTTTGCTGAAGAGGTTATTCGTTGATGGCGGCTACGCCGGGCAGAACCTTGCCCTCGATGGCCTCGAGCAGCGCGCCTCCGCCGGTAGAGATGTATGACACCTTGTCGGCCATGCCGAACTTGTTGATGCAAGCAACGGAGTCGCCTCCGCCGATGAGCGAGAACGCGCCGTTGGCAGTGGCCTCGGCTATGGCGTCGGCTATGGCCTTTGAGCCGCCGATGAAGTTGTCAAATTCGAACACGCCGGCAGGGCCGTTCCAAAGGATTGTCTTCGCGCCCTTGATGGCGTCGGCAAACGCCTTGCGTGTTTCGGGGCCGGCGTCGAGCCCTTCCCATCCGTCGGGGATGTCGTTGGCGGGGCATACCTGCGTGTGGGCGTCGTTTGAGAAGTCGTCGGCCGCGATGCAGTCAGTGCCGAGAACGAGGTTCACGCCGTTCTCCTTGGCCTTCTTGATTACGTCGAGAGCCACGTCGAGCTTGTCGTCCTCGCAGATGGACTTGCCGATTTTGCCGCCCTGCGCCTTGGCGAAGGTGTAGGTCATGCCGCCGCAGAGTATGAGGTTGTCAACCTTGCCGAGCAGGTTCTCGATGATGCCGATTTTGGTCGACACCTTTGAGCCGCCCATGATGGCCGTGAAGGGACGCTTGATGTTGCTCAGCACGTTGTCAACGGCGTTGACCTCTTTCTCCATGAGGTAGCCCAGCATCTTGTGGTCTTTGTCAAAGTATTCGTCGATTACGGCTGTAGAGGCGTGCTTGCGGTGGGCTGTGCCGAAGGCGTCCATCACGTAGCAGTCAGCGTAAGAGGCCAGCTTCTTTGCGAACTCCTGCTGGCGGGCCTTCATCTCCTTCTTTGCCTCGTCATATTTGGGGTCCTCCTTGTCGATGCCTACGGGCTTGCCTTCCTCCTCGGGGTAGAAGCGCAGGTTCTCGAGCAGCAGGGCCTCGCCCGGCTTCAGTGCGGCTACTTCTTTGTCGGCGTTGGCGCAGTCGGGGGCGAATTTTACGTCAACTCCGAGATGCTCAGACACCTTGTTGACGATTTGGCTCAGCGAGAGCTTGGGGTTCACCTTGCCTTTGGGCTTGCCCATATGGCTCATCATGATTACGCTGCCGCCGTCGGCAAGGATTTTCTTGAGCGTGGGGAGCGCGCCGCGTATGCGGGTGTCGTCAGTCACGTTGCCGTTTTCGTCGAGTGGCACGTTGAAGTCAACGCGCACGATGGCTTTCTTTCCTGAGAAGTTGAATTGTTCGATTTTCATATTTACCTTAAATTTATATTGAAGTTTTGAAACGTCGTGTTGCGCAATTCGCTATCCATAATGTGAAACCCTTCGGTTTACGCACGCAAAGTTAACAATTTTGGTTGACAAAAAGTAACGCCGCATTGATAATTTTGTGATTTTTGACGTGTTCGCAACGGTTATGCAAAGTCGGCTTTGCAAATGGCCTTGATTGCGTGGCATCCGCGGTTCTCGTGTATGAACCGTAAATGCGCATTCCCGTTACCGAAGGCGTGAGCCTGGCTTGACGCTGAGTTTTTTGACATGGTTGGGCTTCTTGGCCGCCCGGAGGGTGCCGGTTGCAGCAAACCTGGACTGCTACTGAACCGCACCTGACGGTAAACGGCGTTGCGAAAGGCGGCAAACGGGGTTATGAAAAGCCGTGTTTTGCGAGCTGATTTGCGGCCTTTTGTAATACGCTGAATACCAAGAAGTTAAAAGAAACGCCGCTGTCGGGGAGTGTCAATGCGATACGGTTGGAAGCGGATAGTTGTGTTTGCGTTCATGTGGTTCCCTTACAGTATGCGCGCATGATTGTATTTATGCGTTTTTATGTGCGCCTGATGGCCGTTTCGTGTATTTTTGCTAACTTTGCAGACTGCAAAAAATGTTTACGCAAATGAAAGATTCTGTGATTATAATCAGCGGCGGGATGGACAGCACCACGCTGCTTTACGACATGCAGGAGCGCATAGCCTTGGGCTTGTCGTTCGACTACGGCAGCAACCACAACGAACGCGAAATCGCGTTTGCCAAGTTGCATTGCGAACGTCTTGGCGTCAGGCACATTGTCATCCGTTTGGGCTTCATGCATGATTATTTCAAGAGTTCGTTGTTGAGTGGGGCAGATGCCATACCCGAAGGGCACTACGCCGATGACAACATGCGGTCAACGGTTGTGCCGTTCCGCAACGGCATAATGCTGGCCATTGCCGCCGGCATAGCCGAGAGCGAGGGCCTGAAGTATGTGATGATGGCCAATCACGGCGGTGACCACACCATTTACCCTGACTGCCGCCCTGAGTTTGTCAGCGCGATGAGCGCGGCCACCAAGGCTGGCACTTACCCGGGAATAGAGGTGCTTGCTCCATACACTGGCCTGACCAAGACTGACATCGCGCTGCGCGGCAAGCAGCTCGGCATCGACTACGCCGAGACGTGGAGCTGCTACAAGGGCGGCGAACGTCACTGCGGCAAGTGTGGCACATGCGTAGAGCGGCGTGAGGCACTGCACGACGCTGGGATAGAAGATACGACGGAATATGAGGAAAGGTGAGAAAGTGGGAAGGTGAGAAAGTAAGAAGTCGGTGGAAACAAAAAAGGTGAGAAGTGATTGTATCTCACTTTCTCACCTTCTCACTTTCCCACCTTCAATTTAGAAGTTGTAGTAAACTCCGAGAGAGATGTTGTTGCTGTCGAAGTCCATACCCCAGACACTGCTTTCTCCTCCGTGTTCGCCGTCATACTTCTCATAGCCGAGGAAGCCAACATGTGCAACGAGGCTGAATTTGTCAAGCTTTAGTTCAACACCCGGCTTGAGTCCGATTGACCACTGGTCGCCCGCGCCATTGTAGTGCTTGTAGCCGAAGCCGCCGTCACAGAACACATTGATGAGCTTGCTGTGTACGAATGTGAAACGGGCGTATGGGTTAACTTCGAATGTATGGGTCGTCCCAGCATAGCTTAGGCTTCCGTTGAATTGTGAGAGGCTTCCCTTTGACCATCCGAACATAACGCCGGCTGCCCAGTTGTCATTGAACTTGTAGCCCACTTCGGGCAAGAGGCTGTATACGGTAACATCGTCATCATGTCCGTTGTCAACACTTGCGATGCCTACGTTGCCACCGACGTAAACCTGCGCGCTTGCGCAAACCGTGAACATGGCAGCCACCAATGTCATGAAAATCTTTTTCATAATAAATTCCTTTCTTAATTTAAATTAGACAATCAAATATATAACTTGCAAAATATTATCATTTCGTGTAATTGCTGTTGCAAATATATTGATTTATCAAAAAAGAGAAAAGTATTTGACGGCCTTTTTCACGTGTATCGGTAAAATGTGTTAAATATTTGGAACAATCGAACAAAATAGATACCTTTGCAACCTTAATTAAAGAGTAAAACTTTCAAGATGCAACCAGTTTTCATTGCCGGCCCGTGTGTCATAGAGTCACAGGGGCTGTTGGACGAAGTGGCAGCATGCCTGACAGGCATAAACAAGAGGTTGGGCGTTGACGTGATATTCAAGTCGTCGTTTGACAAGGCCAACCGCACATCAATACATTCATACCGCGGCCCAGGGATAGACAAGGGGCTGCAGATGCTTGCCGACATCAAGTCGAAATACGGTTTGCGCGTGCTTACCGACATACATGAGAGTTGGCAGGCAGAGCCTGTAGGCAAGGTGGTAGATGTCATACAGATACCGGCTTTCCTTTGCAGGCAGACTGATTTGCTTGTGGCTGCGGCCCGCACAGGATGTGTCGTCAATATAAAGAAGGCGCAGTTCCTTAGCGGTCGTGACATGCTGTATCCTGTAGAGAAAGCCCGCGAGGCCGGGGCGAAGGAAGTGTGGCTGACAGAGAGAGGCAATATGTACGGGTATAACAACCTTGTTGTTGACTTCAGGAATATTGCCGACATGCTTGACATTGTGCCGACAGTGGTTATGGATTGCACCCATAGCGTGCAACGTCCTGGTGCTGGTGGCGGAAAAACGTCGGGCGACCGCCGTTTCGTTCCGTCGATGGCATTGGCCGCAAAAGCTTTCGGGGCTACAGGGTATTTCTTTGAAGTGCATCCAGACCCGGACAATGCTTTGAGCGATGGCCCGAACATGCTCAGGCTGGAAGACTTGGAAGGCGTCATTGGAAGCATCTGTGAATAGTATAATAAGGTGAAAGGAAATGGAAATCAATGATAGACTGACCCATGTCAGGGAATACGCTTCACGTTGCATACGTGAAGAAGCAAAGGCAGTGACGGACTTGCTGCCGCAGTTGGACGAGAACTTTGACCGCGCTGTAAGCTTGATGTACCACTGCCGCGGCAAGGTTATTGTGACAGGTGTGGGCAAGAGCGGTCATATCGGTGCGAAGATAGCGGCGACATTGTCAAGTACGGGCACGCCGTCATTCTTCATTAATCCGCTTGACGTGTTTCATGGAGACCTTGGCGTGATGACCAAAGACGACGTTGTGCTGGCTATCAGTTATTCAGGGCAGACAGACGAGCTGTTGCGTTTCATACCAATGGTGCTGCACATGGACATTCCGATTATAGGCATGAGCGGCAATGAGAAGTCGTTGTTGGCTAAGTATAGCACGGTGCATTTGCATGTTCAGGTTGAGAAAGAGGCGTGCCCGTTGAACCTTGCGCCTACGAGCAGCACGACGGCTACGCTCGTTATGGGTGATGCCTTGGCGGTTGCGCTGATGGAGGTTAGGGACTTCAAGCCGCGTGACTTCGCACAATTCCATCCCGGTGGGGAGCTTGGCAAGCGTCTTTTGACTACTGCTCAGGATGTAATGCGCACGGAAGACATGCCTGTCATACCGCCGACTATGCATCTCGGTGAGGCCATAATACATGTAAGCAAAGGCAAACTGGGTCTCGGAGTGGCCGTTGTTGACGACAAGATAGTGGGTCTTATCACTGATGGTGACATCAGAAGGGCGATGGAGAAATGGCAGGCGCAGTTCTTCGACCGCACTGTGGCAGACATCATGACACGCCAGCCGAAAGTTGTTCCGCCGGAAATGAAGATAAGCGAGATACAAGGAATAATGAACAAATACAAGATACACACTGTGCTTGTGGTTGATAATGAGAACCATTTGTTGGGGGTTGTTGACCATTACAGGTGCATGTTGTAGGATTTTTATGGTGGCAAGCCGGCATTTGGCAGATTGCCATGCGGCGAATTGTGGCTGTTGGCTTGCCTATTAAATGTTTGTAAGGTATGAGAAGATTGTTTTTTTTACTGGTGTTTGTGTTGTCCTGCGGTGTTGCGGATTCACAGACATCAGATTCATTGATTGTGAAAAGTTTGCGCGAAGAGGGTGTGACTTTTTCTGACAACAACTCTGTGACGTTGCTGATGAATGGCCAGGAGAAGTTTGATGACATGTTTTCGGCGATACGTCAGGCTCGTAGTAGCGTGCATCTTGAGTATTTCAATTTCCGAAATGATTCGATAGCGTCTTTGCTTTTTGACATATTGGCCGAGAAAGTTAAGCAAGGTGTGGAGGTAAGGGCGTTGTTTGACGGCTTTGGTAATGACTCAAACAACCGCCCGCTGAAGAAAAAACACTTGGAAGAAATCCGCTCTCATGGCATAGAGATTTATGAGTTTGACCCGATACGTTTTCCATGGGTGAACCATGTTTTTCACCGTGACCATCGGAAGATTGTCGTCATTGACGGCAAGATTGCTTATACTGGAGGAATGAACGTGGCCGATTATTATATAACTGGCACAGAGCAAGTTGGCGAATGGCGCGACATGCACTGCCGTATTGAGGGCGACGAGGTCAATACATTGCAATCCATATTCTTGAAAATATGGAACAAGGTGACAGGACAGAACGTCCACGGAGCAAAATATTTTCGCGGATACCATGGCGCAGATTACATAACAGGGCTGAAACCTGACACATGCAATACGGCCGGAAAGAAGATGGTGGGCATTATAAACCGCGAACCTCGTACTTCAAACGGAATTATTAGAAAGTTTTATACCGATGCCATAAATAATGCCAAGGACAGCATAAAGCTGGTAAACCCTTATCTGACGCTGAATAACGCCTTGAAGCGGGCTTTGCGCAACGCCGTAAAGCGTGGAGTGAAGGTTGAGATAATGGTGTCGGAGAACAGCGACATACCACTTACTCCAGACTGTGTTTTCTATAATGTACACAAGCTGATGAAGCATGGCGTGGACGTGTGGATTTACCAAAAGGGATTCCATCACACCAAGATAATAATGGTGGATGGGACGTTTTGTACCGTAGGAAGCGCGAACCTCAACGCCAGAAGCCTGAATTTCGACTATGAGGAAAATGCTGTCATCGTTGACCCATGTACGACAAAGGAACTTGACGACATGTTCGAGCGCGACAAGTCACATTCGTTCAAACTTACAGAGGAAATTTGGGACGAATGGAGAACGCCATGGCAGAAATTCGTAGGATGGTTTGCCCATTTGCTTACACCCTTCCTTTAATATGCCATCATGGCGGTTTGGTCTATTCAATGATTGTGACCAAGTCGGCCATAAGCTGCATGTCAATGTCGCTGATGCCGTGAGATGAAAGGAACTGGCGGTCGTTGTCAAATTCTTTTGATATGTCGCATGACGCACAGTTCGTACTATTTGATTTTATGAACACCTTAAAATGATTGGCCGCCTCGGCGATGTTGCCTTTCAGCCATTGGCAATATCCAGCGTTGAGGCGGTCGCCTGTTTCGGCATCGTCACTTTTCAGCAGCCTGTTATACGCTTTTTCCGCTTGCTCGTATTTGCAAAGCCCCATGAGAGTCCAGGCCAGTACACGTATGACAGGCATCGAGTCGGGATGCTCTATGTCAAGCCTGTACAGCAGGTTGGCTGCTTCATCATACAGTGAGGCCTTTGTCAGGGCGATGCAATAGTTCATGGTTGTTGTCTTGTTGTCAGGCTCTTGTTGGTATAAAGCCCCGTAGCATTGGGCTGCACGTCCATATTGTTCAGTTTCGAAATATGCGCGTGCAAGCAAAGACATCGCACGTTTGTTGTCAGGCTCAATGTCCGTCAGCTTTTCAAGAGGCGGGATGGCAGCTTCAGGATGTTTGGCAAAATGCAATTCGTAAATGCCTTTTATCAGAAGATATTTTGTGTCTTCCCCGTTGCCGTACATGTCAATGAGCCTTTTCAGGGCCTCCTTGTTCTTGTGCTTTATCATGAAAAAACACAGGTCTGGGATTTTTTCTTGTATGGCATTGTTGTGAAAAGCTTTGTTCGCAATGAACATAAAATGGTCGTTGTCAAACGGGTTGACGAGTTGTGCGCGCTGTTGGTACAGCTTGAAGAAGCGGTACATGTCTTGCAGTATCATGCGGCGGATATAGGCGGGGCTTTTCTGTTCCTCGTTGCTGATGGTCGGTCCGAACGCTTCTGGCGAATTAATCATTTCCTTCATGTTGGCTGGCAAGCGGCTGATGACAGACGATAGTGCGATGGCAAATGAATATTTGTCGCTGTCGCAGAAAGGACCATGGTTCAGTATGTTTGCCAACAGGGGGGCGGCATTAAGTTTTTCCGTCATGCTTGATATTTCCGGATGTTCAAGATAAAACGGGCAGAACCAGTTGGCAAGGTTGTAAAAGAACGGGAAACGTTTCATCTGAGAGAAGCCCCCGAAATAAATGTCCGACCCGGCCTTTTGCATGTTCATCATTTTCTGGAAACTCTCTTCCATCTTTTCCATTGCCCTGTCAGCCGCTCCCGGGTCGAAAACGTCAGACATGGGGTCTTCCTCTTTTTCCGTGATACCGAAACGGGTGATGTTGAGATTGTTGTTTTTCATCAGCTCCGGTATTATGTCTTGTTTTATCTTGTCGGCGTCTTGCTCTGTGTTGATGCAGAAGATTATCTGCTTTTGCAGGTTTGCCACTTCGTCGCAAACCATGTTGTCGCTCATCATCTTTGCGATTTTGTCTTTTAGGCTGGGGCACAATGTTGTGCCTGATGATAGCGCGAACACCCATCCGACCAAGGCTTTCTGGCGTGTTTTTTCGTCAGTGGCTTTTTGGTAGACGCTCAGCAGCACGTCTATTTTATTGTCATCGTGATTGTTCATTGTCGCCAACGTGAGCGCACTTATAATCAATTGTGCGTCTATCGTGTCAATGGTCGGTGAGAGTAACATCTCTTTGAAAAATGAAGACTGGTGTTCGTTCCATTGGCCTGAAACAACAATATGGCAAAACAATGCTTGCATGAAGTCGTTGTGCCTACGGTATAAAGTCTTGTTCTTTTCGCTTCTTTGCGGCTCCATTTCAAGTGTCAGCATGGCTACGTCGGTCACAAAGCCTTCAAGCTCGTTTTTGATTTCCTCGTTTGAGAATGTCCTGTTGCTTGATTTGCGCGCGGCTTCGGAGAAGAAAGACAGGTGTTGTTTCTTGTAAGACATGTACAAGTCGCTGGCCAGTAGGCGCAACCTGCTGCTGAGATTGTTGTATATCTCGCCGCGCTGGGGGTCGTTGAACCCTTTCCGCATGTAATCCAACATGAGTTTGTAGTCGTTCTCTATGCTTTCAAGTTCGCCGTCGAAAGAATGGCTTGAGGTGGCGTTGACAAGTGAACGGACTGACTGTATTGACGAGCCGAGGCTTCTGTTGCCAAAGCCTTTGAATATATTCTCGAATTGTTTAGCTTCGTTGTTTACCATGTCTGTGTTTATTTTAGCCATTTGTCAGCAGTGGTTATGTCTTTCTGCCTTGGTGGTTGGGCGTGTTCAAATTTCATTTTTGGCAAGCCGTTGATGGTCTTGTCGTCTATCTTGTAATATTTCTTCAGGGTTTCCGAGTAATGTTTAAGGCCGTTCTTGTTGATTGAGTCGCAGGCTGAGTTATAGCCTTTTATGAACACTGACAGTTGCTGCTGTCTGCGCTGGTCTTTCATCTGCTTTGTGTTGAACGCTACAACGCCGAAACGCATGTCCTTCTCGCGGCTGTCCATGAGGACGGGGTTGTTGTAAAGCCTGGCCGCAGTGGCTTGCGGTTCAGGCAGAAGCATGGCGTCCATCTCGTTGTTCAGCAGCATGCTCAGCCTCAGGGCGACGTCGTTTATCTGGATTTTGAAAACTTCTTCGGGGTTTAGTTTCACGCTGTCAGTGGCGTAGTCAACAAGCAATGCTGTGGCTGAGAACCTTGCCATGGCCACCATCTTGTCGCCAAGCTGGTTTAGCCGCATTATCCTGGCGTTCCTGTTGCTTATCAGTTGCCAATAGGTGTTCGTGGCGGCGACATAGTCAAGCTGGCTTCCACGCTTTTTCATGTATTGCCCCCTTACTATGTCGGTGAAGCATCCTTCGAGTTTTCCGGCTGCCAGTGCCGCGTCACAGTCTATTTGCGAGTTGTATGGCTTCAGCCTGATGTCGGCTTTCACGGTGTCGAACAGGTGGTAGTCTTTGGCTATGTATGCCGGCAGGCAGTCCAATGTGGGCATGACTCCGATTTTCAACGCCAGCGAGTCTTCCTTGCGAAGCCTGGCTTGCTCGGCTTGCGATTGCTCCTTCACGTCGTCATACGACGGGCCGCATCCGCATATCGCAAGTCCTATGAGTAAAAACAAGATTATGTGCTTGGTCTTCATAATCAGCGTGGTTGTATGTTTGTGGTATGGCTTGAATTTTTAAGGGCCATGAAACTTCTTGGTTATTAAAAAGGGCAGCCCTGCGTTTGAAACACGAGTCGCCCTTCCGGTTATTATTAATGTGCGATATTAGTCGAACCGCTTTTTATGATGTTGCAAAGTTAATGATTTATTTTGTAACTCAAAAAAATATTGATATTTTTGTAGGACAAAATAACCAACGTTGATTGGATGGATTGGCGGTATGGGCAGCGTCTTGCGCAAAATGCCGTGTATTGGCTTGTCAAAGGCTGCCTTTTGCCCTTTGAAAGACCGCCTTTGGCGATGTGAAAGGTGGCCTTTTGCAATTGGCTTTGTCATTCCAGTCAATCATATAATTGCTTATGGCTAAAGACAAGATTGCTTATGTGTGTTCAAACTGCGGCCAGGAATCAGCAAAATGGATAGGCAAATGTCCGAATTGCGGGCAGTGGAACACGTTTAAGGAAATAAGGGTCGCACCCGAAGCGGCCGGTAGGGCCACGGCTTCTTCGGCCGCGATGTCGATGGGCCGTGCCCGTGGAGCTGAGAAGGTGAGGCCGTTGGCTTTGCGTGAAATATCGGCTAAAGACGAGCCTCGCATCGACATGCACGACGGTGAGCTTAACCGTGTGCTTGGAGGGGGACTGGTGCCAGGCTCGATAGTGCTTCTTGGCGGCGAGCCGGGTATTGGCAAGAGTACGCTGACGTTGCAGACCGTATTGCGCATGCATGACCGCCGCATACTGTATGTCAGCGGGGAAGAGAGTGCGCACCAGTTGAAGATGCGCGCTGAGAGGATAGCATGCTCGCCTTCAGTAGCAGGTTGTGCGGATGGCGGTGCTGTTGACGATAATTGCATGATTCTTTGCGACACTTCTCTCGAAGACATTTTTAAAAACGTTCAAGACGTGCGGCCTGAGATAGTGGTGATAGATTCAATCCAGACTATAAGCACAGACAGTGTTGACAGTTCTCCAGGCAGTGTCACTCAGGTCAGGGAGTGCGCTTCCGCGTTGTTGAGGTTTGCGAAGTCGAGCGGCATACCTGTAATACTGATTGGGCATATAAACAAGGAGGGAACTCTGGCCGGACCGAAAATCCTTGAGCATATCGTAGATACGGTGATTCAGTTTGAGGGTGACCAGCATTACATGTACCGTATCCTGCGCTCAACGAAAAACCGCTTTGGAAGCACGTCGGAACTTGGAATTTATGAGATGGGGCATGACGGGTTGCGGCAGGTGGCCAACCCCTCTGAACTTTTGCTGACCCAGGACCATGACGGGCTTAGCGGAATAGCCATATCTTCGGCGATAGAGGGCGTCAGGCCGTTTCTTGTTGAGACACAGGCTCTTGTGTCGTCGGCGGCCTATGGCACTCCGCAGCGCAGCGCGACAGGGTTTGACCAACGGCGTCTTAACATGCTGCTGGCTGTCTTGGAAAAGCGTGTCGGGTTCAAGTTGATGCAAAAAGACGTGTTTCTCAATATAGCAGGAGGCTTGCGTGTCACGGATATGGCAATGGACCTCAGCGTCATTGCCGCAGTTCTTTCGAGCAATGTTGACACCGCGATAGAGGCGGGTTGGTGTATGGCCGGCGAGGTGGGACTTAGCGGCGAAGTGCGCCCTGTAAACCGTATCGAGCAAAGAATATCGGAAGCTGAGAAGTTGGGTTTCACGCATATCATATTGCCCAAGTACAATCTTCAAGGCATAGTGCGTAAGAAATTCAATATTGAGATAGTTCCCGTGCGCAAAGTCGAGGAGGCTTTGAGGGCTTTGTTCGGGTAAGTCTGCTAATAAACATTAAACGCCGTATTCTCTATACGGCGTTTAATGTTTATATGTTCTTTGATTAATTCTGGTTGTTGAGATATTTCGCTATGGCTGATTCAAGTTGCTCTCCGCGTAGCCCGGCATCAATCACTCTCCCCGTATTGTCAACGATTATGGTGAAGGGTATGGCTTGTATTCCATACATTTGTGCCGCGCTGTTGTTCCATCCTTGAAGGTCGGAAAGTTGTATCCATGTCATGTCCATCGTTTCTATGGCCTTTGTCCATTCGGCTTTGTCTTCATCCAGTGACACGCCTATGATGCCAAGCCCTTTGTCTTTATATTTGTTATATGTCTTGACAAGGTTGGGCATTTCGGCGCGGCATGGTCCGCACCAGCTTGCCCAAAAGTCGATGACTGTTATTTGGTGTTCTGCGAATACGTCACTCACCGAGACTTGCTTGCCGTTGACGTCGTTCATCGTAAAACTGATTTTTATGCTGTTGTCGTTATCGTCGGCTTTTTGTTCTGTCGCGGCTTTCTCTTTTTGAATGGTATCAGTGCTTTTGTCTTTATTTGGATGGCAACTTACAAACAGTAATAATGTGATTATTACTGATAAATGGCTCTTTTTCATGCCGTTTGATTTATGTTTTTTGTTTGAAGTCTTGGGATTGCAGTATTAAGTTTTTACATAAGGAAATACAATCCCAAGACTTTTATGTTTATACAAGATATTGCGAACTGATGCTTTCGTTGTTGACGACGCGGCGGATGGTTTCTGCAAACATGTCAGCAACTGATAGTTGTTTTACCTTGGCGCAACGGTTTGAATAGGGGATAGAGTCTGTGAACACCATCTCCTCAAGTGCTGATTTTTGTATTCGTTCACTTGCCGGACCGCTCATGACGCAGTGTGAGGCACAGGCTCTTACGCTTGTTGCTCCAGCTTGTTTCATGATGTCGGCTGCTTTGGTGATTGTGCCGGCCGTGTCAACCATGTCATCGATTATAACGACGTTCTTGTTTTTCACGTCTCCGATGATTTGCATGCTTTCCACGACATTTGCCCTTGCGCGTGTTTTGTTGCATAACACGAGCGGACAGCCAAGGTATTTGGCGTAAGTGTTGGCGCGTTTGCTGCCGCCGACATCAGGAGATGCTATGACAATGTTGTCAAGTTTGAGGCTTTGCAGGTATGGCAGGATTACTCCAGACGCATACAGGTGGTCAACTGGAACATCGAAGAAGCCCTGTATTTGGTCGGCATGCAAGTCCATGGTTATAAGCCTGTCAATGCCTGCTACGCTCAACAGGTCAGCTACTAATTTAGCTCCGATGCTTACGCGTGGTTTGTCTTTCCTGTCTTGGCGTGCCCAGCCGAAATACGGTATTACCGCGTTGATGGTCTTGGCGGATGCGCGTTTTGCGGCGTCAATCATCAACAAGAGTTCCATCAGGTTGTCTGAATTGGGGAATGTGCTTTGCACGAGGAACACGTCGCGTCCACGGATAGACTCTTCGTATGATACGGCGAATTCTCCGTCAGAGAATTTTGTGATTAGAAGATTGCCTAACGGGCAACCAAGACTGTTGCAGATTTTTTCTGCAAGGTATCTGGTGTTTGTACCAGAGAATACCATGAAAGAGTTCTTTTCACTCATTTGTCTTGTTGGTGTTTTATGGTTTTTGTTTTATGATACGGCTTTTCTTAACTTTTCGAAGTGGTTTATCAGGTCTTTGTAATCAAGCTCATTATGTATGTCAAACTTGTTCCACAAGTCTTTTTGTATTACAACACCGCCAAATCCAAGCTCTTTGGCGATTTTTATGTTGTCAAGGCTGATGTCGCCAAATGCGTAGACGTGTTTGTCTATGATGCCTTTTTGTGATGCGTCTTCCAATATTTTCATTGATTGGCTGTCGTGCGTGTCCTTAAAAGTGTCGGCAAGGAACACGTATTCAGCCTTCTTTTTCATTTGGGATAATGTGCCTATGTCGGTGCAAGTTCTGCTGAACTTGCCTTTATATTCCTTGGGGACGTCTTTCATTCCATCGATGTGGATACCTGCAAGTCTGTATTCGTTTTTTAGATAATAATGGTCGTGTACGGTGATTTTGTTGTATGTGTATTCGGGCAATAATGATAATAGGCGTTCCGAATACATTGGCGAAGCCCCTGGCTTGCATAAATGCAAGTTGTCCATGCCCTCGTCGAAGAGTGTTGTGAGTATCTTGTCTTCTTCCACGAAGAACGTTGGCAAGGTCATTATAACGAGTTTCATCGTCGATTTATTTTTCCAAATGCAAATGTATAAAAAAAATAATAAACTTACAATCTATATGTAATAAAAGTTTTTCCTTTTCTGAAAATACATGTGTTGTCATATCATGACAACTGTATGAAAAAACAAAAAACCTTGGAAAAAACTTTTCCAAGGTTTTTATTGAGGTACCTAGCAGAGTCGAACTGCTCTACACGGTTTTGCAGACCGTTACCTAACCGCTCGGCCAAGGTACCTTGTTTGTTTTTGCGGTGCAAAGATAATACAATTTTATAATCCTGCCAAATTTTTCATGTCTTTTTTCATTCTTGTTGCTTTTATTGGAATTTAATTTCGCCTATTGATGAATTTTTATGATGTTTGATATACGTAAAAATAAGACAGGCGTCTGTGGTTGTTAACCTGACGCCTGTCTTTATATTAAATTATGTGTATCGTGTTATCTTATCCTGTCCGCTGAGCGTACAAGTGCTTCGTCAGCTAATATCGCTTTTCTTGCCATTAAGTATAGGATTATCGATATTGCGGGAAACACTGTGGTCAATGACGGGGTGAAGTCGTGTGACATGTCCTTTATCGTGAACAGCATAACAGCGAAAACCGCATACCATCCTAAGCATAACAGGATGTTGAACATGCAGAATCTGCCTTGCGCTATCCTGTTGCGGTATGTGAAAATTGCAATCAACGATATGGGGCATGTTATGAGCTGTATGGCAAACAAAGCCCATACTGAAAAGTCATGGCTTCCGTCCGGACGTGATATCCAAAGGTTGTACATCGTTGATTTTTCACCTATAGTCTCGCCTGATATGAAATTCCCTAATGGCAAACACAGGCATACAATCGTCAAAATCAGCGCGAGCAGCAAGAACAATGTTTGTTTGCGTTGTATCATTGCATGTCTTTTTGATTGTCCTTCTGCGTGTCACGCCAATAGATGTTGCCGTCTATGAATTCTTGTGTGGCCAGCAATGTAGGTTTGGGTAGTTTTTCGTAATAGCGAGAGATTTCAATTTGCTCCCTGTTCTCGAAAACTTCTTCCAAACTGTCATTGTATGATGCGAATTCAGCAAGTTTTTTGCTCAAGTCTTGTTTGATTTCTACTGAAATCTGGTTGGCGCGTTTTGAGATTATTGCCACGCTTTCGTAGATGTTGTCAGTGTCCTTGCACAAATCCATGATGTTGCGGGTCACTGTGTTAGTTGGAGCTTTTGATTTCTTGTAGTCCATGTGTGTTATATTACGATATTTGTTTTTGTTATTTTTCCTTTGTGTATTTCTTGCATGATGCAATATATTTCTCTGCAAGTTTTTTGTTCTTAGACTCGGGGTATTCGTTGATGAAGCCGTAGCATTCGTCTTCTGCGTCACGATAACGGTCGATTTTCTTTTCTTCAACGCTTTGCTCGGCCAGTTCGAACTTGCTCTTCATTATCAGCAAGGCAAAGTCCTCGCGTAACGAGGTGTACGGATAGTCGTTGATGGCGTTTTGCGCTGTTATGATGCATGCCTCATAGTTGCTGCCTCCGCTGGTGCAATTGCCAAAATATGTCCCGAGATTATAGTAAAGCTGTGCGGAGTACAGTTCCTTTTTGACCAGTTTGTCCTGGAGTTCAAACATGCGGTTCTGGGCCACATTTTTCAGTTTTGCTTCCGGATAGATGTCAAGATACTCTTGGAACGCCGCAATGGCATTGACAGTTTCTGTCTGGTCGAGGCGCGGTTCGGGTGTACTCATGTAAAGGCTTTCGCCGATATAGAATGACGCCATTTCGGCATATATGCCCTTAGGGTATGACTGGCGGTATTTCTTGAACGTCATGGCCGCCCCCTCGTAGTCGCGGTCGCAATATTGTGCCATGGCAAGCATGTAAAGGCTTTCCTCGGCATTGTCAGTACCTTTTTGTATGGTAACCAATTCTTGCAGTAGTGAAATGGCTTGTGAATACTTGCCGTTGGCAAAGCATTCCTTGGCGAATTCATATTTGTAAGTATTGTCTTGCGACTTGTAGACTTGGTTGAATTCGTGCGCGCATCCTGAAAATAATAAGACTGCAAATATTGGGATGAGAATATTTTTCTTCATAAGAAACTCCACATTTGGCTGCAAAAATACACATTATTCTTATTATTGGCAAGGCTTGTCCGTCATTTTTAAGAAAAAATGGGTTTTATACTGGTGTTTTGGCTCATATAAGGGCTTGTCAGGGTGTCACAATGGAGAATAATGCTTACCTTTGCACCGCTTAACCATTAAAGCTTATTTGCGTTATGGGCAAATTCAAACTTGTTTCAGAATATAGGCCTACAGGTGACCAGCCGGAGGCTATAAGTCAATTGACCGATGGGGTTTTGGCCGGCGAAAAGTCGCAGGTGTTGCTTGGCGTAACTGGTTCCGGCAAGACGTTCACGGTGGCCAACGTCATCGCCAATGTGGGAAGGCCAACGCTTATTCTCAGCCACAACAAGACGCTTGCCGCCCAGTTGTACAGTGAGATGAAGTCGTTCTTTCCTGACAATGCCGTAGAATACTATGTGTCTTACTATGATTATTACCAGCCAGAGGCGTATTTGCCGCAGACTGACACGTATATAGAAAAAGATTTGGCCATCAATGAGGAAATCGACCGCTTGCGCCTTTCCGCAGTGTCGTCACTGTTGTCGGGCCGCAAGGATGTCATTGTGGTGTCTTCGGTGTCGTGTATTTATGGCATGGGAGGCCCGGTGGAGATGGCGAAGAGCGTCATCACGATACGCCGTGGGCAGAAGCTTGACCGCAACGTCTTTCTCCGTGGTCTTGTAAACGCTCTTTATGTGCGCAACGACCTTGAGTTGAAGCGTGGCAACTTCCGTGTCCGTGGTGACACGGTTGACGTGTTTATGGCTTACAGTGACAACGTATTGCGCGTCAGTTTTTGGGATGACGAGATTGATACCATTGAGGAAGTTGATTCAGTCACCCTGCATCGCCTCGCGTCTTTTGACAGTTATCAGATTTATCCTGCCAATCTTTTTGTTACGTCAAAAGAGCAAACCGAGAAGGCCGTGTGCCTTATTCAGGATGACTTGGTGAAGCAAATCGATTTCTTTAATGAACAAGGCGATTCAATCAAAGCCCAGCGCATAAAGGAACGAGTGGAATATGATTTGGAGATGATAAAGGAGCTTGGGCATTGTTCAGGCATAGAAAACTATTCGCGCTATTTTGACGGCCGTGAGCCGGGGCAGAAGCCATATTGCCTTTTCGACTTTTTCCCGAAAGATTATTTGCTTGTCATCGACGAGAGCCATGTCAGCGTGCCTCAAATCAGTGCGATGTACGGCGGCGACCGTGCCCGTAAGACGAACCTTGTCGAGTATGGCTTCCGTCTGCCTGCTGCTTTTGACAACCGCCCTTTGACTTTCGACGAGTTCCATTCCATGATAAACCAGGTCATTTATGTGTCTGCAACGCCGGCTGACTATGAGCTGGCTGAGGCTGGGGGAGTGGTTGTCGAGCAAGTAATCCGCCCGACTGGCTTGCTTGACCCCGAGATAGAGGTGCGTCCAAGTGAGAACCAGATAGACGACCTCATGGAGGAAATCATCCGCCGCAATGAGCGTGGCGAGCGCACGCTTGTCACAACATTGACGAAGCGTATGGCTGAGGAACTGACCGAATATCTGCTAAACCACGGTGTCAGGGCGAATTACATACACAGTGATGTGGCCACGCTTGACCGTGTGAAAATAATGAACGACTTGCGTGAGGGCGTCTTCGACGTTCTCGTCGGTGTCAACCTTTTGCGTGAAGGGCTTGATTTGCCTGAAGTTTCTCTCGTCGCAATTCTCGATGCTGACAAGGAGGGCTTCCTCCGTTCCCACCGTTCGCTTACGCAGACCGCAGGGCGTGCCGCCCGCAACGTGAACGGCAAGGTTATAATGTATGCTGACAAAATCACGGCCAGCATGCAGCTTACTATTGACGAGACCATGCGTCGGCGTGAGAAGCAGTTGCGTTACAACGAACTCCATCATATTACTCCAAAGCAGATAGTCAAGGCCATAAATACAGGCGCGCTCAGCACGACCGCCGCCGATACTGAAAAGCCTGTTGCCGCGACACCTTACAAGCCCTACATTGAAGAGGAACATGTGGCTTTCGCCGCAGACCCGATTGTCTCATACATGAGCCGCGGGCAGCTTGAGAAGAGCATTGCCAACACCCAACGCCTGATGAAGAAAGCCGCCAAAGAGCTTGACTTCATACAGGCCGCCCAATATCGTGACGAGCTGTTGCGGCTGCAAGCCATGTTGGAAGAGAAGAAAAAGTAAATACGCTACGCATTATGATGAAGGCCGAAATTTGTTTGTCGAATTTCGGCCTTCGTTTTTGTACAATATGACAACTTGTTCGTCTTACTGCTTTTATTTTCATTTGTGAATGTGGAAACCAGTGATTAGTCCTTTTATGTGAAGCTGGTAAGCCTTTCAAACCTTGCCTATGAATAGGCTGTTGGTTGGGATGTCAAACGTTTGACATTGTGGTCTGATATTGGACAATCTGCTTTCTTTTTGATTTTCGTTGACGTTTCCCGCAGGGCATTGCCTTAAAATAAAAAATAGATTGTCGGTTTGGCGGTGAAAATCGTGTGCAATTTTAAGTGTCGTCATTATAGCGTGATGCACGTTTTTGTGTGATAATGTGCAAAAAATGACAGCCAGTAATGTTGTGAAAGGCCATGTTTGTGCGTTGGCGCAGACGTGAAAACGGGCGTTGTAGTTGCTCGCCACATTGACTGTTGATGCTCTTTGGCGTGGTAATAGACCGTGTTTTGCGGTGCAAAGTGTGGTCCTTTGTATTGTTGTTGCTTGTTTTTTGATGGTTGGTAGGCTTTTTGTTAATGTTTTATTCTTGGTTTTGTTTTTGAAAGATGCAATTCATGTTGTGACGTTTTGACATCGTTTCAGGGTGTATCGGTTGCTTTTTGTTGTCTCGTCCCATGCCGTCAGCCGGCTTTTGGGTTGGCATGCAAAAGGGCGTGGTGGAGGTGCAATGTTGTTAAATAATGCTTTTTGTTACGTGTGTCGGACATTATTTATTAACTTTGCACAAATATTTTGCAAAGAATGAAATCGCTTTTTATCCTTGCCTTGTGCCTGACACCGTTGTCCGCTATGGCTCAAGGCGTATGGGAAAGCCCTGATGCTGTCGCCGAACAGATGAAGGCTGACTCGACACACGCATCCGTAAACAGTAACGTGAAGGACGCCAAGTATCTTGAAGGGGCTGTCACGGAGGTTGACGGACGTGTTGAGTGGCGTATGGATGTCAGCGTGCCAGGCAAGACGGCAGCCCAGATATATGACGCGGTATTTAAATGCCTTACAGACATGACAAAGGCTGAAGGGCAGCTTGAGGGCAGTCGTGTGGCTTTGGTTAACAGGCAGGAACATATAATTGCGGCTACGGTTAGGGAATGGCTTGTGTTCAGCGACAGGCTGCTTTCGCTTGACAGGGCTAAACTGCATTATACACTCGTGGCGCATTGCGCCGACGGTCATCTGACAGTGACGATGGGACGCATCAGTTATCGCTACGGTGGCGGCGGGGCATCGCGCAGTGAGGAGGTTTACAAGGCGGAGGAGATGATAAGCGACGATGCCGCATTGAACAAGAAAAAGACCCGTCTGCTGCCAATTACGGCTAAGTTTCGCCGTAAGACAGTTGACCGCAAGGATGCGGTTTTCAGTTTGATACGTGACGCGGTGACGGAAGGAAAATAGATGTAAAAAGGCGGAAACGTGGAAACTTGTTACCGCAGGATTTTATGTTACATGACCGTTAGAGCAAACAACCGCATAATCCAAAACAATTATTATGACAACAAACCAAGACATACGGACCGATGAACCAAGGCAAAGGCACAGGCGTGACGGCGGCGACCGCTACTTAGTGTTGCGCAACGTGCTTAACATCATCTTCATGCTGGGCGCACTTGCAGGCGTGCTTGTGTATTTTTACGGCGACCAAGACGCAGGCACGGTGGTGATACTTGTGTCGATGGTGTTCAAGATTGTTGAATGTGTGTTCCGTTTCATGAAATGATGGCAAGGATATTCGTGGCTTTGTTTTTGGCGTTGGCGTGTCAGTGGACTACGGCCAATGCGCAGGATTACAATCAATTGACCGACGAGGGTGATTACATGTCGGCGTCGTCGAGACGGCAGCGTCAGGATTCGTTGTCGTCAAGAAACAAGGAAATCCCACGCGGTCTCAAGGTGTGGACTGTGGACGAACGCTTGGGTGAGCGCATGGCAGCCGTGCCCGACACCATGCCCCACATGTATATGAACACGATTTTCACCGAAGGTGTGCGCGGCGAATACAACACGTTGGGCAACCTTGGCTCGCCACGCATCAACCGTATATTCATTGACCGCGACGAAAGCGGGCAGTTTGTTTTCACCCAACCATACGGCTATTTCCTGACACCGGTGGACAAATTCCAGTTTACCAACACTTTGTCGCCAATCACAAACATATCTTATAATACCTGTGGTAACAGGACAAATGGTGAAGACCACTTCACAGCCCTGTTCGGGGTGAACGCTGGCAAGGAGCTTGGTGTGGGATTCAAGTTTGACTACATTTACGGACGAGGTTATTATCAGAGTCAAAGTACGTCGCACTTTGACTACTCCATGTACGCTTCTTACATCGGCGAGCGTTACAATGCGCACCTGCTTGTGTCGCTTAACCATGAGAAGGTGGCGGAAAATGGTGGCATAACGGACGACCGTTACGTGACGCATCCGGAGATGTTTGATGATGACTTCCGTAATGACGAAATCCCGACCGTGTTTACGGAGAACTGGAACCGCAATGACAACCAACACATATTTTTCACGCACAGGTATAGTTTCGGTTTCCGCCGCAAGGTTAAGATGACCGAAGACGAGATTAAGGCGAAGAAATTTGCCATGGAATCACAGCGTGAGAATGCAGCGCGCAAGGCCAAGGAAGAGGCACGCAAGCGGGCCGAAGAGGAAGGACGTGACTTTGACGAGGATGAGTTTGAGGAGCGGAAAACTTACTCCGGGCGTCCTGATGACGCCAAGATAGCCGGTGACGAACCTGTCGGCGACACCGCGGCAGACAATGACAGGATAGCCCTTGACAAGGCTGCGGCTGACAGCTTGTTAGTAGCAGACGGCTTGGCAAGGGATTTTGGCGGGGGTGAACCTGTTGATACGACGTGGATGAAAGACGAATACGTGCCTGTGACGAGCTTCATACATACATTGAAGTTTGACAATTACACCCGAATATACCAGGCTTACGATACGCCAGAGGGGTATTACATGGACACATTCCCCATGTATGAGCGTGCTGCCGGTGACTCCATATATGACCGCACCACGCATTATTCGCTCAAAAACACTTTTGGTGTGGCTTTGCTTGAAGGCTTCAACAAGTGGGCAAAGGCCGGGCTGAGGGCTTTCGTGACGTCAGACTTGCGACATTTCACATTGCCAGACTCTGTTGGCGGTCGCAATTCGTACAACGAACACGTTCTTAGCGTAGGAGGCCAGTTGGTGAAACGGCAAGGTTCCATGTTGCATTATGACGTAACGGCAGAAGCCTGGCTGTTGGGTGAGGACGCCGGCCAGTTGAAAATTGACGGCACTGCCGACCTCAACTTCAGGCTGTTCAAGGACACGGTGACGCTGGCCGCACGTGCGTATTTCCACCGTGTTAACCCTACATTCTATTACCGCCACTACCATTCAAAGCATTATTGGTGGGACAACAATGACCTTGACCAGGAGTTGCGCACGCATGTCGAGGGGACGTTGACGCTGAGGCGCACACGCACGAGGCTGCGCGTGGCATACGACAACTTGCAGAATTATACATATTTCGCGCAGCGTTATTCAATAACCGATGATTTCGGGCGCAGCGGCAACAGTGTGGCCGTGAAGCAACATTCTGGCAACATCAGTTTGATGACAGTGCAGTTGGCCCAGGACTTCAGGCTTGGCCCGCTCAACTGGGAAAACCTGATAACATACCAGAAGTCGAGTAACGAGAAGGTTTTGCCTGTGCCGGCCCTCAATGTTTATACAAACCTTTACTTGCGCTTTAAGATTGCGAGGGTGTTGAGAGTGGATTTGGGAGCTGACATGCGTTATTTCACAAAATATGAGGCGTTGGATTATAGCCCGGCTTTGGGACAGTTCACCGTGCAGGACAATGGAACGGCGAATGTTGAGGTTGGCAATTATCCGTTTGTGAACGTGTATGCGAACATGCACTTGAAACATACGCGCTTCTTTGTGATGATGAGCCATGTCAACGCGAGCAGCGGTAACAGTTTTCTTGTGCCGCATTATCCTGTCAACGGGCGCATATTCCGTTTTGGCGTTTCATGGAACTTCTTTAATTGATGTGTCGGTATGAAGTGTCGAATGTCAGTTTATGAAGTGAAGATTGTCGGGTTATTGGCATTGGGCTTGCCGTTGTGCAAGGTTCTTGAAATAAACCAAAGGAGGTTGTACGAATAATGAATTTGTCTCTTTTTATAGCGCGCCGTATTTATTCAGGCGGTGACTTGCGCCGCAAGGTCAGCCGCCCCGCGATGAGGATTGCCACTGCAGGTGTGGCAATTGGTTTGGCTGTCATGCTTGTTTCCGTAGGCATTGTGCTTGGCTTCAAGCACACGATACGTGACAAGGTGATAGGTTTTGGCGGCAACATCACTGTAGGTGAGTACAACTCGATTTACGGACGCGACATGACCCCCGTGGACATGCCTGACAGCATGATGCGTGTATTAAGCTCCATTGAAGGCGTCAGCCATGTGCAGCGGTATGCCTTAAAGCAAGGGATACTCAAGACAGACAGTGATTTTCTCGGTGTTGTGTTCAAGGGCGTTGCCCAAGAATATGATACGACGTTTATTCGCTCTAATTTGGTAAGCGGCTCTATGCCTGCGTTTAGCGATTCGGTAGGGCGCAACAAGATACTTGTCTCACAGATAATGGCTGACCGTTTGGGGCTGAAGGCCGGAGACAAGGTGTTTGCGTATTTCATCGACAATGGAGATGTCCGCGTGCGCAGGTTTACGGTCAGCGGTATTTACCAGACAAACCTCTCGCAGTTTGACAAGTCATTGTGCTTTGCTGACCTGTACACCACTGTGCGTTTGAATGGCTGGGATGCCGAACAGGTCAGTGGGGCTGAAGTTACAGTGTCAGATTTCAGCCGCTTGGAAGGGGTCGCCGAGAGGTTCGTTTCCAAGGTGAACAGGACGGTTGACAAATACGGCGTACAGTATTCGTCGGAAACAGTGCAGCGGCTTAATCCACAGATATTCACCTGGCTTGACTTGCTTGACCTCAACGTATGGATAATCCTAGCGTTGATGTTGTGCGTAGCCGGCTTTACCATGATATCGGGATTGTTGATAATAATACTTGAGCGCACGTCGATGATAGGCTTGCTGAAGGCCTTGGGAGCGCGCAACAAGACCATCCGAAAGACGTTTTTGTGGTTTGCCGTATTCATTATAGGCAGGGGTTTGGCCATAGGCAACGTCGTCGGCATCGGGCTTATGCTGTTGCAGAAATACACAGGTGTGGTGAAACTTGACGCTGCTACTTATTACGTAGAGACGGTGCCGGTGGAGATTAATGTCCCCCTGATAATCCTTATTAATGTTGCGACGCTCTTAATCAGCGTGTTTGTGCTGATTGCCCCGAGTTATTTGGCGTCGCGTGTACGCCCTGCTGCATCAATGCGATATGAGTAAAAAGGCCGTTCGTTGAAGCGGTTGCGTCTTCATGTTTGGCCAACGTCTTTTATCATGTTTTCAATATGCCGCCTTTCGCATTGTGAAAGGTGGCATATTGAAATATGAAAGGTTGTCTTTTGCTGGCTAATATGCCATCTTTTACAATAGTGGTGGAGTATTGCCGGATAAAACAAGGCGGCTGGCTGCAACATGGTTGACAGTCAGCCGCCTTGTTTTCATGTGTCGTCAGATAGTCGCGCGTATGCTGTGTAACGGCTTTTGTGGCGTAGGTTCGTGGGTGTCAGTAGCCTATCGGCATGTAGACCAATGGTTTGATGTTGCTGCTTATGCCGAGAAATTTTTGCATTTCCGCTGTGTTTTCTGTTGCGTAGCAGCACACTGTGCCAAGGCCGTTGGCCGCGCAATAAAGGTAAACGTTCTGCACCACTGTGCCCGCATCGATGCCGCTGAGGGCCATGTTGCCGTTCATCAGGGCTGTGTCAGATGCTATCACTAATACGACCGGTGCCGTAGCGATGAACTTGTTGCGGTCGGCGGCTGCTTTGCGCAAGTCTCCGTTGCCAATCTTCAGCAGCTTGTTGCCGGCTGCGTCATAGCGGAATGTCCCGTCGGCTGTGCCAACATATATTGTTATGTCTTGCTTGTTGCGGGCGGAAGGTGCTGTCCGCTTGCCGTCGTTGCGGTTCACTCCGTTCGCAGACCACAGCAGGTCTGACAATGTCTGCTGACTTACCGCCTTGTTGGTGAAAGTTCTGGTTGATTTACGGTCTTGCAGGGCTTTTGACAAACTGCCTTGTACGTTTGCCTTTGTTGGGGCTGGCAATGTTACGTCCTGTGCTTGCGCAGTAGGGCAAGCGCATGCCAATGCGATGACTGCGGCGATGGCTGTAGCTTTGAATTTGCTGTTTTTCATTTGTTTGTGGTTTTAGTTACAATGCAAATGTAGCTAAATATTGTATGCAAAGTGTAAGCGGCAGCCGTTTTTTAGTTTTATTTTGCTTTTGTTCCGACCTAAGCCTTATGCCTTGTGATTACATATATTATCACGGGTGCGCCTATTATCGGTGTTATAGCATTGAGCGGGATTATGCCTTTTTCGCCTGGCATGACGCTTACAAGATTGCATGCCAAAGCCGTCAACGCTCCTGCGATGATGGTCGCCGGGATAAGTTGTTTGTGATTGTCTGTATTCAGAATCAGGCGTGCAATGTGTGGAACGGCAAGCCCGATGAAGGCTATCGGACCGCAAAACGCAGTCGCCGAGGCTGTGAGAAGTCCGGTGATGAGCAACAATTGGTTGCGTAGTCGGGTGGTGTTGATGCCAAGGTTTGTGGCGTATTGCCCTCCTAAGAGCAATACGTTGAGTGGTTTTATGAGCAGTAGGGAGCAAGTCAAACCAATAATTGTTATGGCGGAGAAAACGGGTATTTGTTTCATCGACACGCCGCCGAAGTTTCCCAACCCCCAAACCATATACGAGTGTACCCCTTCGTTGGTAGAGAAAAAATTGAGAAGTGATATTGCGGATGATGCCACGTAGCCAATCATTATTCCAATTATAAGCAGCATCACATCGTTTTTCACCATCCGTGCGAATAACAGTAATATCGCCATAACGGCTGCAGAGCCTATGAAGGCGGCGATGATTACGGCAAAGAAACCGGTCAATGGCACACCGCCCAGAGTCATGCTTCCGCCGAAAGCCAGTAAAACAAGTGCGGCTCCCAAACTGGCTCCACTGTTTATGCCGAAAATGGACGGGCCAGCCAACGGGTTGCGGAACGCCGTTTGCAGCAAAAGTCCGCTTACGGCAAGCGAACTTCCGCACAGGATGGCCGTGATGGCTTGTGGCAAACGGGTCTGCAATATGATGTACTTCCATGCTCCGTTGCAGTTCGCCTTGCCGAATATGATGTTGAAAACATCTGACACGGGTATGTCAACAGCTCCGAACATCAGGTTCAGGGCGAATGCCGGTAGTAAGGCGACAGCCATTATCCAGTTAAGCTTTGTTCCTTTTGTCATCTCAATTTGGTAAAATATTTTGGCTTGCCAAGGTTTTTCAGGTCTGGATGTGTGATTATGATGAAGTCGCGTAGGAGCATGTCCGGACGGAAGGGGGTGTCCTCATAGAATGTTGTCGCCAAGGTGTTGCATGCATATACATTCCTTTCCTTGAAAGCTTTGAATTGCGCATAGCCGTGATGTTCTGAAAGTAGGGATGTGTAAGACGCCGTTGCCGGTGGGCTATAACGGTACAGCCACACGTCGGCGTTGCCGGCTTTGGCCAAAATCGTCTCGAATGTAAGTTGCAAGCTACCGCTGCTTTTGTCGTCAGAGAATGCGTAGCCTGCGTTGGCGTCGGCTATCATTTGGCCGATAGTGCTGCGCCCTCCGGGAACATACCATACCGGGCCCTCCACTTTGTCAATAATCATTGACAACCTTGTAGATGATTTGCCGGCAATTGCTTTCAGGTCGTTGTAATTCTTTTCCACTTTGTTGAAAAGGCTGTCAGCCTCTTTCTCCGCACCAAATAGCAGACCGTAGAACTTCATCCATTCTGCTCTTCCGAGCGGGGAGGTTTCCATGTAGTCGGCCATTTCGATTATGGGATTGCCCCATTCGTCGAGTCTTCCGTATCCTCCGCTGTTTTGGAACGGGGAAATCAACACAGCGTCGGCGTTGATGGATATTATCTTTTCAAGTGTAGGAGTTGTACTGTTGCCGCAATCGGCTATTTTGCCGATTGAATGTTGTTGCTTAATCCATGGTATGTTGATGTAGTTTAGGTCGCATGTCCCGCGTATGGCGTCGTCCTTTCCGAGGTTCATCACAAGTCCGCAATGCACGGATGTTGTTATTACGGCCCGTTTCAAGGGTATGCTTACCAATGTCGTATTTCCTCCAATGTCATCTTTTTCCACTGGACTTTTCATGCCGTCGGGCACAAGTACGTATGTATGCAATGTCTTTCCCTTGTTCCAAGGGTCGTCGATTGTCACGACAGTGTACCCTTTGTGCTTTATAATATGTAGCAATTGGGCATGTTCTAATTTGACGGTGTCGCCTCCGGAAAAGGCCGCCGTGGCACCACCCGCATTGCATGAGCAAAGCAGGACGAGTGCCACGGCGGCGTTGATGATGATTTTTAGGCTATTCATACGTTGTGTAATAGTTGAAGACAAGTGCTGTAGGGCCTACTCCTGTAGTGAATTGTCTGACAAAAGTGCCGTCGGCTGTGTATTGGTTCACATATCCGTTGGTGAAGTAGTCGGCGAAACCTGTGTCATAATCCATCTTGTAAGACGTGATGTAAACGTCTCCGTTGGCTGGGTCTACCGCAATTGCGGCGGGACTTTCGATGTCGTCGCCGCCGATGAATGTCTTGTTCTCTCCGGTTGATATGTTGTAAACATTGTATGTTACAGGTGTTGCCGGATATGTGTAGGGCGCGTTTACGGTGTATATCAGGCCGCGTTGTGCGTCTACGGCCATCATGGTTGCCGCAACAACTTTTGTCACATTGCCTCCGTTCATAAGGCGGACACCGGCGTCTTGCTGGTTGTAATTTTCATCATATCGTCCATAATCAAGAATGTAAAGGTTGTCGCCGACAGCAGCAAGGCTGGTCGGGTTCATGACAAGTTCGTTCTTCAGCTCGGTCGAATTGCCTGTATTTAGGTCGATGGCTGATATTGACGGATTAACGCCGCTGCCGTAATCAGAGTTTGCCACATATAGGGTAGAGCCGCTGCCAGCCATCCCTTCCGGGTAAGAACCTGCCTTGTAGATGTTTGACAAGCTGTAATCTGTCGTGTCAATCTGCGCGACATATCCGTCAAATGTTGACACGAATACGTACTTTCCGCCAGCCAGCAAGCGGCGAGGCTGTTTGCCTTTGTCGTCGCCCATCAGTTTGGTTGTGCTGATTTGGGTTGATTTCAGTGTATTTCTGTCGATTACTTCGATTGTATTCTCTCCCGTAACAGCGATGTACAGTTTGCTTCCATGCACGATGGCGTCATTCGGTGTGTTGCCTAATGAACGTCCGTTGGCAGTACTGAATGCGTTTTGCACCACGTTGCCGTCTTTGCTGATGAATGTCAGGCTGCCGTCTATCTGGGCACTTGAATTGCCTGCGTTGATTACGAACAGCCCGTTTGTGACGGTCACTGGCGTAGGTGTCGGTGTGGGGGTGTCATCATCGCTACATGCGGTGAATGTCGAAACACACATTGCCGCGAGTGCGGCGAAGGAAAGAAACTTTTTCATTTGGATGTTTTTAGAATTTGTATTTTATTGAAATTTGGTAACTTCTGCCAGGCATTGGATAATGTGACACTATCTCATATTGCTTGTCCAAAAGGTTCTTGACGTCCGCCCGTGCTTCCAATTCGCCGAATGTCAGCTTGAATGTGCGGTATGCCGTTAAGCCCATTTCCATGTATCCGTCAATGCGTGTGCCGTCGTAATGCTGGTTGTTTGTGTACCTGTGGCTCATGCCATGGCCGTGTACGGAAAGGTTGACCCATGGATTTTCAAAACTGATGGCCGCGCTGCCTTGGTGTTCAGGCGTGTAGGCTATCTGGTAGCCGTAGTATGGGGACTCCTTGTTTGTCTTGTTTTCAGAGCATTGCCAACTGTAGTTCGCTGTTGCTGTCAGGGCGAAGCGTTGGTTGAAACGGTGGCTTAAAGTGGCTTCTGTTTCAATGCCGTGGCCTTCAACCTTTCCCACGTTGATGTTTGTCCATACGAACATGTTGTAAGGCACAGCCACAATCTTGTCTTTTACCCTGTTCATGTATCCGTCAACGGACAGGTTGAGGTACGACTCTTTGCCGTAGCCATGCCTCCACGTCATGCCGATATTCACCTGGCCGGTGCTTTCCGGCAGCAGGTTTTTGCTGCCGTAATGGTAGAAATATGATTCGTTGAATGTCGGCGCACGGAAGATGTTTTTGTATGAAATCCTTATATAAAGGTCTTCATCGCGGAGCAGTTTGTATGACGCCGATACCGATGGCGACAGGCGTCGTGCGTCCTTTGCCCCGTCGCCGTCTTTCGCCGCATTGAAATACAACGAATACAGAAGCCGTGCCATAACCGTAAGCCGGCTGTTCCTGTAACGTGCTGTGGCGGCCTGTAACACCGTGTGGCGGTATGGCCTCGTGTCAGTCTTCAGACTGCTGTTCAGGTTGTTGAAGATATAGTCGGCCGAATAGCTTAACGCCCATGCCTTTGCGGGCGTGTACAGCAAGCACGCTGAGGCGTATGCCTCCCGCTGCCAATAGTTCGCGTTGTTGATTCCGTCTTTGTATATGCCGTTCGTATATTCAGAAGATGACCAATTGAACTTGGCGTTCAGTTTGAAAGCCAGGTTACGGCTGTTCCACGTGCGGTATTGCATTTGCGCGAAAGCGTTGCGGTCATGTAGCCGTTCTTCGCTTATGTCCGTGTACAGCCGGACCTGTCCCGGCAGTTGGCGGTCGTTGTCGTAATAGTATATTTTACCGTCCATGCGGCTGTTTTGGCCGATGTTCCAGATAAATCCAGCTTCTCCGTTGGCAGAGTTCATCATGCTGTTGGTGCGCTTTTCTTTTGTGGTCAGGCTTACGTTGTGAAGCGTGAACGGATAGTCGTTTTCCGCGTATGTGTATTCGCCTGACACAGTCAACGCGAATTTGTCAGTCAGGCTTTGTGAAAAGCGTATGAAAGGGCTGACGTATCCGAACGAACCGACCTTTACTTGCGCCGTGACGTGTGCCTTGCGGTTGTCTGTAGGCGGAGCCATCGTGGTGATTGACAGCATCGCGGCGTAAGAGGCGTTACGAGCAGGGATGAATATGTCTTCGTTGTCACCTATGCTTAATGATATGTTTTCTGCGTTTTCAAGCGAATATCGTGATACGTCTATTTCTCCTGTCTGGCAGTCGCTCATGGCTATTCCGTCATAACTGACACCTGCGTGTTGCGCACCGAAACCGCGTACAGCCACGGTTTTCATGCCGCCCGCCCCGCCATAGTCTCGCAGGGTGATGCCCGGCAGGCGATGCAGGGCGTCGGCGATGTCGGTCACTCCAAGGCGCAAGATGTCTTTGCTGTCGAGTACGTGCAGCGGAGCCGTCGTGGATATTCTTTTCGAACGTGCCTTGTCCGTTACGGTTATGCTGTGCAGAGTGCGGTCTTCCGCAACGCTGTCCGTGCGTTGCGTCTGTGCGGATGCAGGTACGGTCAATACCAACGCCACCGCAAATGTAATGGGCTTGATATGTGTCAAGGTCGTAATCCATAATGCACCGTCTTCCTCGAAACGGTGAATTAAACATCTGGCTGACGGCAGGTCTTCTGACTTTGTTGTCCCAAGGCGAACTGCCTTCCCGGCAAATGGTGGGCCAGTGGCGTGTTGTTCGTCTCGAAACTGACAACTCACAGCAGCGGGACTGTACGGGATTCTCACCCGTTTCCCTTTTAATCTCACATTCGTGTGAACCAATCAGCGTTGCAAAGGTACGTATAAAAGCCGTAACATCAAAACATGTGAGCTGTTATTTTTCCATTAATTTATGGCCGTATTGGCTGTGTTTTTGTAATGCATTGGTAGTCAAGGTGTTACAAAAGGCCGTTTTTTCGCAGCTTAAAAGATGGCCTTTTGCAACGTCGTTTGCCGTCTTTTGTGTTGCCGTTTGCCGTCTTTTGCGGTTCATCCGCAAACCCTTTGGATGACAACAATGCGTAGCAGGGCGTCGAAGACGTCCAATTAAGCTTAACCGCATGTGGAGTGAAGCGGAACTTGCGGTATGTATGCGCAAATAATATCGTCCTCGAAGAGGGCGAACAACAAACTGGTATTCGCCCCCTTCGGGGACGGTTGGAGTAGTTTCGACTTGCCGCAGGTTACGTTCGCCGCGCTCACTCCGCCGGCGGTTAAGCGGAGTTTGCCCCCTTCGGGGACGGGATAGACTTTTATGTACTATCCAAAAGGTTTGCGGATGAATCGTCTTTTGCGGTTGGGCGGATGTCTTGTTGGTGTGGATTGTTTGTTGTAGTGAGATTTCCATGTTGGCATACAGCCATTGCAAATATGGTCGGCTTGTTGTTTTTATGTGGTGTGGTGCGGAATGGGTGGATATGAAAAAATGAAGAAAAAAGCAAATTTTGCCATGTCTTTACTGGGTGTTTGGATTTTATTTGTTATCTTTGTACCAACATAGAGAGCGTATATTGTACCATGGACTGCCATCCATGCTGACGTGGAATTGTGAAGTATGGAGTATGAGCAGGATATTTAAAAACATGAAATCACTAACATCTAATTAATAGTATGGAAAATAACTCGGAATTGATTGCTTTGTGTGAAGCCAAGGCCAAGCAGTGGCTCACACCGGTTTTTGACGCGGACACACAGAAAGCCGTGAAAGAAATGCTTGACAAGGAAGACAAGACTGACCTGATAGAGAGCTTCTATAAGAACCTTGAGTTTGGCACGGGCGGCCTTCGTGGCATAATGGGTGCGGGCAGCAACCGCATGAACATTTACACCGTTGGCATGGCCACTCAAGGCTTTGCAAACTACTTGAAGAAGAACTTTGCCGACCGTGAGCAAATATCTGTTGTCGTTTGCCACGACTGCCGCAACAACAGCCGCCTCTTTGCGGAGACAGTAGCCAACATATTCTCAGCCAACGGCATCAAGGTTTATTTGTTCGATGACATGCGTCCAACGCCTGAATGCTCGTTCGCCATCCGCCATCTTGGATGCCAGAGCGGCGTGAATATCACCGCAAGCCACAACCCGAAAGAATATAACGGCTACAAAGCTTACTGGGAAGACGGCGCACAGGTGCTTGCTCCTCATGATACAGGCATCATCGACGAAGTGAACAAGGTTACTGTGGAGGACGTGAAGTTTGACGGCAACAAGGAGCTTGTTGAAATTATCGGAGCTGAAATCGACAAGATTTACCTTGACCTCATCCACGGCATTTCAATTGACCCGGAAGCTATCAAGCGTCAAAAGGACTTGAAAATTGTTTACACTCCGTTGCACGGCACTGGCATGATGCTCATTCCGCAATCGCTGAAGCTTTGGGGATTTGAGAATGTTCACTGTGTGAAAGAGCAGATGGTTAAGAGCGGCGACTTCCCCACGGTAGTCAGCCCGAACCCTGAGAACGGCGAGGCTCTTACCCTTGCGTTGCGTGACGCGAAGGAACTCGACGCCGACATCGTGATGGCGAGCGACCCTGACGCTGACCGCGTTGGCATGGCTTGCAAGAACGACAAGGGCGAATGGATACTTATCAATGGCAACCAGACATGCCTCCTCTTCCTATATTATATCATACGCAACCGTCAGGCGAAAGGCTTGATGAAGCCGACTGACTTCATCGTCAAGACCATTGTGACTACTGAGGTAATCAAGAAGATTGCCGACAAGCAGCATATTGAGATGCGCGACTGCTATACCGGCTTCAAGTGGATTGCCCGCGAGATGGCTCTTTCAGAAGGAAAGCAGCAGTATATCGGTGGCGGTGAGGAGAGTTATGGCTTCTTGGCTGAAGATTTCGTGCGCGACAAGGACGCCGTTTCGGCTTGTTCTCTTCTCGCAGAGATTTGCGCTTGGGCGAAAGACCAGGGCAAGACCCTGTATGATGTCTTGATGGATATTTATCTTGAATACGGATTCTCCAAGGAACTTACCGTTAATGTTGTCAAGCCTGGCAAGACTGGAGCAGATGAAATCAAGCAGATGATGACTAATTTCCGCAACAATCCGCCCACAGAGCTTGGCGGCAGCAAGGTTGTTTTGTGGAAAGACTACCAGACGCTTGAGCAGCGTGACGCGGCCGGCAATGTCACGAAAATCGACATGCCTACCACAAGCAACGTGCTTCAGTGGTTCTGCGACGACGACACAAAGGTCAGCGTCCGTCCGTCAGGAACGGAGCCGAAAATCAAGTTCTACGTGGAGGCCAAGGGCACTATGAAGTGCGCCGGGTGCTACGAGCGTTGCACTAATGAGGCTATGGAGAAGATTGAGGCCATTAAGAAGTCGCTTAACTTGGACTGATGCATTCAATTGATATGCGATAAAACGGCGGAGGATTGTTCCTCCGCCGTTTTAGTTTTAGGCATTGTCGGCAATGTGGCATGCCGCTCATAATAAAGGCAATCGGCTCAAAATATTCTTTGTTTTTATGTCCGTGAGCGGTATAGGCGATGTTTATGATGCGCAAAAGTAAGAAATTCAGGTTAATGTCGCACATATTGTAAGAGAAATATTGTTAATCGGTGTGGTATTATTAACTTTGCGCGTATAAACCGGAAGAAATACGTATTTGCCACACGAATGGAGAAAGCATATTTTAATTGGAGCAGCGGCAAAGACTCTGCATTGGCCTTGTACAGGGCTGTTATGTCAGGGCTGTATGATGTCAGGGCGTTGTTCTCTGTTGTAAAGACTGACGGACGGCTTGCGATGCACGAAGTAGGGGAGGCCCTGCTGCGCCGTCAGGCGGACGCTATCGGCATACCTTTTCATCCGTTCCATATCGACACGTCGTGGACTGACGCCGAATATGCAGCCTGCATGTCAAAGGCGGTGGGGCGGTTCAAGGCGCAAGGCATTGCCACCGCCCTGTTCGGCGACCTTTATTTGGACGGCTTACGCAGGTGGAGGGAGGCTAATTGCTGCCAGGACGGCATTAGGGCTGAGTTTCCCTTGTGGCATGTTGAGCCGATGGATGCTGTCAATGAGTTTATAAGACTTGGCTTCAAGGCTGTTATAACGTGTGTTGACTGCTCCGTGCTCGACGAGAGTTTTTTCGGAAGGACTATCAATGAAAGGCTTCATTTCCGACCTTTCTGCTGGTATGGATGCCTGCGGCGAGCAAGGCGAATACCATTCGTTTGTTTACGACGGGCCGTTATTCCGCCGTCCTGTCGATTTCAAGGTGAAGGGCAGGTACTGCCGTGAATTTGAAGGAAATGCCGCAGGCGGCGTGGCAAAGTATTGTTACCTTGATTTGGAGTGAATACTATGTTTGAATAATTTTGCATACACAATAAACGAAAAATATTATGAAACTGATAGCAGACAGTGGCAGCACGAAGACCGACTGGTGCGTGGTAGACGGCGGAGAGGTCGTTTTCCGCACGGCAGGACATGGCATAAATCCGTTCCAACAGGATGAATGTACGATTGAAAAAATCATCCGTGATGAACTTATAGGCAATATAAGATGCGCTGACAGAGTTGCCGAAATAGAATTTTACGGTGCGGGATGCCGTGACGACAAGATATTGATGCTGGAACGTTTGTTCAGGAAAATGTTTGTCAATGCCAGTAAAATAGGAGTGTGGTCAGATGTCCTTGGGGCGGCGCGCGCGCTTTTTGGTTGTGGCGAAGGTATCGCGTGCATACTTGGTACAGGTGCAAACTCATGCGTTTATGACGGTAATGAAATAACGGCCAACGTTCCGCCGCTCGGCTATATACTCGGTGACGAGGGCAGCGGGGCAGTGCTTGGGCGGATGTTTATCAACGCGTTGTTTAAAGGTGGACTGTCGGCGGAGTTGCGTGACGAGTTTTTATGCGAAACAGGGCTTACGCTTGCTGATATAATAAATAAGGTGTATCGTGAGCCGATGGCCAACCGCTTTCTTGCAAGCACTTCTCTTTTTATTCATAATCATTTGGATAATAATGATTTAAGAACGCTTGTTGTAGATAATTTCAAGGCCTTTTTCCGTCGGAATGTAAGCCTTTATGGGCGCAGGGACTTGCCTGTAGGCGCAGTTGGGAGCATCGCATTTTATTACAAGACAGAGCTGCTTGAAGCAGCAAGGAGTGAAGGTTTTGAGGTTGTAAAAGTGATAAAAAGCCCTATGGACGGCCTTGTTGGATGCGAGGACGTGGCAAAATAAAAGTGCGGATTGTTATGTTTGTGTAAATCGCTGTTTGTCAATATGTTGTAAAAGACGGCGTTTTGGCTTGCAAAACATGGTCGTTTGCAATGTAAAACGTGACCTTTTGCAAGGCCGTTTGCCGTCTTTTGTCATGCAAGCTTGAAAAGACTGTTGGCACGGGGAATTTTCAGTGAAATAAAAGTATGTGTTTTTAGTAAAACTTTGCGAAATTAATTGTACCTTTGCAAACGTTTTGTAGTGCTACGTTTTATTAAATAAAATATATATGTATTTTATCTTGTTAATTACCGTTTTGATAACGGCTGTTTTCTTGGTCGTGGCTGCATTTGTCATCGCTAAGTTAATCGGCCCGCGTTCGTATAACAAGGTGAAGGGAGAGCCGTTCGAGTGTGGTATACCTACTCGCGGGTCTTCATGGATACCTGTACACGTGGGTTATTATCTTTTCGCCATCCTTTTCCTCGTGTTCGACGTGGAGACGGTTTTCCTCTATCCGTGGGCTGTCGTGGTTAAGGAATTCGGCGTCATGGCAATGGTCAGCATCGGATTCTTTTTGTTAGTCTTAGTATTTGGCCTGGCTTACGCTTGGCGGAAAGGAGCATTGGAATGGAAGTAAGAAAACCCGTCATCAAGAGTATTCCTTACTCGGAATTTAAGGATAATGAATCCCTTGAGAAAATCGTAGACGAGCTTCACGAGGGAGGTGTTAATGTTGTGGTTGGCTCTCTTGACAGCGTCATCAACTGGGGGCGAAGCAACTCGTTGTGGTCGTTGACTTTTGCGACGAGCTGCTGCGGTATCGAGTTTATGGCCGTAGGCTGCGCCCGTTACGATTTCGCCCGCTTCGGTTTCGAGGTCACGCGAAACTCGCCACGTCAGGCTGACCTCATCATGTGCGCCGGTACGATTACCCACAAGATGGCTCCTGCGTTCAAGCGTCTGTATGACCAGATGGCTGAGCCTAAGTACGTGGTGGCTGTTGGCGGCTGCGCCATTTCGGGCGGTCCGTTCAAGAGCAGTTACCATGTGGTCAAGGGAATTGGCGAGATTGTGCCAGTGGATGTTTACATCCCGGGATGCCCTCCGCGCCCTGAAGCCATACTTTACGGCATGATGCAGTTGCAGAGAAAAGTGAAAGTGGAGAAATTCTTCGGCGGCGTGAACCATAAGGAGAAGAAACCCATAATCGTTGACGGCAACATCGACGAGGAAAAGTTGAAGCAAGCTTCAGCGGCTCTGAACGAGGTCAACGCGGCGGCGTCATCTAACATTTAATAAAGGAAGCGATGAAATTAGAACACAAAATATTCGAATTGAAGGATTTTGCCACCGAAATGGCAAAACTCAAGAATGAGAAGCATTTTGACTTCCTCGTCACAATAGTAGGTGAGGACTTCGGTGAAGAGGGCCTTGGGGCTGTTTACATCCTTGAGAATACTGAATCTCACGAGCGCGTCAGCGTAAAGGCCGTAAACAGTGACAGGGACAACGCTTATATTCCTACAGTGAGCAACCTGTGGAAGGGTGCTGAAATCCTCGAGCGTGAGGCGTATGACTTCTATGGCATAAAGTTCCTTGGCAACAAGGATATGCGCCGTTTGTATCTCAGGTCTGACTTTAAAGGCTATCCGTTCAGGAAAGACTATGACATGAGTCCTGAGAACAACCAGTACACTCTGGAGGACGACCCGGAACCGGATTACACCGTTGAATACAATCTCAACGAAGACGGACGCCTCGTTGCCACGAAGCATAAGCTCTTTACTGACGATGACTATGTAATCAACATCGGTCCGCAGCACCCGGCAACCCATGGTGTGCTTCGCCTCCAGACCATTCTTGACGGTGAGTATGTGCGCAAGATATATCCTCACTGCGGATACATCCACCGCGGAATAGAGAAGATGTGCGAGAGCTATACTTATCCGCAGACTTTGGCGTTGACGGACCGTCTTGACTATTTGTCGGCAATGATGAACCGACATGCGCTGGTGTCTGTAATAGAGGAAGGCATGGGCGTTGAGCTTTCAGACCGTATCAAGTACATCCGTACCATCATGGACGAGCTTCAGCGTCTTGACTCGCACATGCTTTATTTCGGTTGCTGCGCGCAAGACCTTGGAGCCTTGACCGCATTCATATATGGCATGCGCGACCGTGAGCAGGTTCTCAACGTCATGGAGGAGACAACGGGTGGACGTCTTATCCAGAACTATTATAGAATAGGTGGATGTCAGGCAGACATAGATCCGAACTTCGTGAAGAACGTGAAGAAACTTTGCGAGTATGTAAAGCCAATGTTCAAGGAATATGATGACATCTTTACAGGCAACGTTATCCTGCAGAACCGTTTCAAGGGCGTAGGCGTTTTGTCGAAAGAAGACGCCATATCATACGGTTGTACAGGTGGTACTGGCCGTGCGTGCGGCTGGCACAACGATGTAAGAAAGAATCATCCATACGATTTGTATGGTAAGGTTGACTTCGATGAGATAACGTATACTCACGGCGACTGCTTCGACCGTTACAAGGTTCGTCTTGACGAGATGCGCCAGAGTGTCCGCATAATTGAACAACTGATTGACAATATCCCTGAAGGTGAGTTCTACATCAAGCAGAAGCCTATAATCAAGGTGCCTGAAGGAACGTGGTATACAAGTTGTGAAGGCAGCCGTGGCGAAATAGGCGTTTACCTTAGAAGCGACGGTGGTAAGAACCCTTGCCGACTGAAGTTCCGCCCAATGGGTCTGCCTCTTGTTTCAGCAATGGATACCATTTGTCGTGGTGAGAAGATAGCCGACTTGATTTCAATCGGTGCTACGCTCGACTATGTGATTCCTGATATTGACAGATAATAAAAAGGTGAAAAGGTGAAAAGGTGAAAAGGTGAGAAAGTGAGAAGACTGGACAAAGTCAAAGCATTTGTCTTAACAACTTTATTCCTTAACTCCTTACTCCTTTACTCCTCTTATTAATAACTTAAACTTTAAAGAAAAGTGTTCGATTTTAGTATTGTAACAACGTGGTTTGACAGTTTGCTCAGGGATACCCTTGGGTTGGGCAATTTCTGGTCAATCCTTATTGAGTGCGTCATTGTCGGACTTCTGTTATTGGTGGCTTACGCCATGTTCGCAATAGTACTCATATACATGGAACGTAAGGTCTGCGCTTTCTTCCAGTGCCGTCTTGGCCCGATGCGTGTTGGAAAGTGGGGTATCTTCCAGGTTTTCGCCGATGTGCTGAAGATGCTTATCAAGGAGATATTCCCCGTGGATAAGGCAGATAAACTGTTGTATGTAATAGCTCCTTTCCTTGTCATAATAGGTAGTGTGGGTGCATTCTCTTTCATGCCTTGGAACAAGGGCGCAAGTATTCTTGACTTCAATGTCGGCGTGTTTTTGCTTACGGCAATTTCAAGTATCGGTGTTGTCGGCATATTCCTTGCGGGTTGGAGTTCTAACAACAAGTATTCTGTGGTTTCAGCTATGCGTGGCGCGGTGCAGATGATTTCATATGAAATGTCTCTTTGCCTTTGCCTTATCACGGCTGTGGCCTTGACTGGCACGATGAGCCTTTCTGGCATAGTAGAATCCCAGAATGACGGATGGCTTATTTTCAAGGGACATATTCCTGCAATCATAGCTTTCTTGGTGTTCCTTGTCGCAGGTAACGCCGAGGCCAACCGTGGCCCGTTCGACCTTGCCGAGGCAGAAAGCGAGCTTACAGCCGGTTATCACACAGAGTATTCAGGTATGGGTTTTGGATTTTTCTATCTGGCCGAGTACCTGAACCTGTTCGTTATTGCTGGAATAGCCGCAACCGTGTTCCTCGGTGGTTGGATGCCGCTTCACATTGCAGGTCTTGATGGTTTCAATGCTGTGATGGATTATATTCCGGGCATTGTGTGGTTCTTGGCCAAGACATTCTTCCTTATCTGGATTTTGCTTTGGATAAAATGGACTTATCCACGTCTTCGTATCGACCAAATATTGAAGTTGGAGTGGAAGTACCTGATGCCTTTGAGCTTGCTCAATCTCGTGATTATGACTATAGTTGTAGCATTGGGTTGGCATTTCTAAAAGGATAAAATGTGTTTAAACATTGAATACGTTTAATAATGGAAGATAATAATAAATCATATTTTGGCGAAATTAAAGACGGGTTGAAGTCTTTGGCTACGGGACTTGGTGTCACTTTCCGTGAATACCTCACGAAGAAAGTAACGGAGCAGTACCCGGAGAATAGAAAGACTACACTTCACGTTTCGCCGCGTCACCGCGGCAGGCTGATAATGCCGCAAGATGCCGAAGGCAATAACAAGTGCGTTGCTTGTAAGCTTTGCGAAATGGCTTGCCCTAACGGAACGATAACTGTCGTTTCAAAGATGGTAGAGACCGAGGACGGAAAGAAGAAACGCGTCCTTGAGGATTATGTCTATGACTTGGGCGAGTGCATGTTTTGTGAGCTATGCGTAAACGCATGCCCTCATGACGCTATAAAATTTGTCAACGATTTTGAAAATGCCACTTTCTGCAGGGGCAGCCTTGTACAGCATCTCAACAAGGAAAAGTTTGAGACTCCTCTGCCGAATCTTACTGACGGCGGTGCGCCGATGGAGGTTGGCAAGTTCAATACAGGTATAAAGTAAAAGGAGAACGTGAATATGGCTAATATGGTAATGTTTGTAATTCTTGCAGTCGTCATACTTGGCTCAGCCATTATGTGTGTGATGACCAAGCGGATAATGAGAGCGGCCACTTTCCTGTTGTTCGTTCTCTTAGGTGTTGCAGGTTTGTATTTCTTGCTGGATTATACGTTTTTGGGCGCGGCTCAAATCAGTGTGTATGCAGGAGGTATAACCATGATTTACATTTTTGCCATCCAACTTGTAAGCAAGCGTACTCTTCAAGGTCTTGTAGAACGTTTCAAGGGAAGCCGTGTGGCTTTTGGAGCGTTGATGGCCGTTGTGGGGCTTGTTACTGTCGTGGCGGTGTTTTTCAAAAACAAGTTTATTGACATGTCAATGCAACAGGCAGACGCAGAAGTGCCGATGAGTGTCATCGGCAAGACTCTTATGGGAGCTGACAAATATCAGTATGTGTTGCCGTTTGAGTTCATTTCTGTATTCCTGTTGGCATGTATAATCGGTGGAATTGTAATATCGAGAAAGGAGTAATACAGTATGGTACCAGTTGAATATTTCTTTGTGCTTTCAGCACTGTTGTTTTTCATCGGCGTGTTCGGGTTCGTCACAAGGCGCAATTTGATTGCCATGCTGATTTCTGTTGAATTGATACTCAATTCTGTGGATATTAACTTCGCGGCTTTCAATCGTTTGCTTTTCCCTGGACAGTTGGAAGGATTTTTCTTCACTTTGTTCAGCATTGGAGTGAGTGCGGCCGAAACTGCTGTTGCAATTGCTATAATTATTAACGTTTACCGTAATTTCCACAGTGACCAGGTGAACTGTATTGAAAACATGAAAAATTAATGTATTATGGATTATAGTTTTGTATTTTTGATACTTTTATTGCCTGCTCTCACGTTTGTGCTTCTTGGACTGGCGGGAATGAAGATGTCCCATAAGGTTGCTGGTTTGATTGGTACATGCTCGCTGGCAATAGTTACGGTGCTGTGTTATTACACCGCATTTGAATATTTCCTTGTTCAGGGTAGGGATGCCGCTACAGGACTTTATCCCACTGTGACTGTTTTTGACATCACATGGCTGAAGTTCTCAGAGCTTCTTACATTTAATATTGGTTTCCGCATAACACCGATTTCGGCCATGATGCTTATTGTTATTTCTACAGTCAGTTTCATGGTGCATATATATTCATTCGGTTACATGCACGGCGAGAAGGGATTCCAGCGTTATTACGCCTTCCTGAGTCTTTTCACGATGTCAATGCTTGGCTTGGTTGTGGCTACCAATATCTTCCAGATGTATCTTTTCTGGGAGCTTGTAGGTGTAAGTTCATATTTGCTTATAGGATTTTATTATCCGTTGCATGCGGCGGTTGCGGCTTCAAAGAAGGCGTTCATTGTTACACGTTTTGCAGATTTGTTCTTCCTTATAGGAATTTTGATTTATAGTTTCTATGTAGGAACGTTCAATTATGACCTTACGGCTATGGCTCCTGCGCAGATGGAAACCCTTCAGCAAGCGGGTTGGATTATGCCTACTGCATTGTTCCTGATGTTTATCGGTGGTGCTGGTAAGAGCGCAATGTTCCCGTTGCACATTTGGTTGCCAGACGCAATGGAAGGCCCGACTCCTGTCAGTGCGTTGATTCACGCAGCAACGATGGTTGTAGCAGGTGTGTATCTCGTTGCAAGTCTGTTCCCCATATTCGTAGAGTTTGCCCCCGAGGCATTGCATTGGGTTGCTTACATTGCAGCATTCACGGCTTTCTATGCGGCAGCCGTTGCTTGTTGCCAAAGTGACATCAAGCGTGTCCTTGCATTCTCTACTATTTCACAGATAGGTTTTATGCTTGTTGCCCTTGGAGTTTGCATGCCTGACCCGGAATTGGGCAAGGTTGCCATGACCGAAGAATACGCTGATGTCAACGGGCTTGGCTATATGGCAGGAATGTATCACCTGTTCACCCATGCAATGTTTAAGGCTTGCTTGTTCCTCGGCGCAGGTTGTATAATCCATGCCGTACATTCAAATGAGAAGATGTACATGGGCGGTTTGCGTAAGTACATGCCAATAACCCATTGGACATTCCTTATTTCTTGTCTTGCAATTGCTGGAATACCGTTTTTCTCTGGCTTCTGCTCGAAGGATGAAATTCTCGTTGCATGCTATAACTTCTCGCCTGTTATGGGTGTGATAATGAGCGGTATAGCTGCAATGACAGCGTTCTACATGTTCCGTTTGTATTATTCAATTTTCTGGGGCAAGAGTTATTACGAGACACACAAGGCAGAAGGAGCCCATCAGCCTCACGAGGCTCCGTCTACTATGACTATTCCCCTAATTGTGCTGTCGGCTATAACGATGCTTGTTGGTATATTCGGAACATTGCATGTTTTCGAATTTGGAGAGTTCGTATCGGCAAATGGAATTGGTTTTGGAACCCACACCAACTGGGTTGTAGCCGGAGTAAGTACTGTTCTTGCCCTTTGCGGCATCGCTCTTGCCACTTATATGTATAAAGGTGAAGAAACTCCCGTTGCCGATATGTTGGCAAAGAAGTTCCCGCGCCTGCACCAGGCAGCTTACCGCCGTTTCTATCTTGACGAGGTTTGGATGTTCGTAACCCACAAGATCATCTTCCGTTGCGTAAGCCGTCCTTTGGCTTGGTTCGACCGTCATGTTGTGGATGGAGCAATGAACTTCATGGCTTGGGGAGCTAACGAGGGCGGTGAAAGCATCCGCGGATGGCAAAGCGGCGACGTGCGCCAGTATGCGGTATGGTTCCTTACCGGAACAATCACGTTAGTCTTGATATGTATTTGTCTATAAAAGAAAACCGGTAAAATGAGTATATTAAGTTTATTTGTAGTAATTCCCGCGCTTATGTTGCTCGGCCTATGGTTGGCGAGAAACCTCAACCAAGTGCGCGGTGTAATGGTGGCAGGTTCATCATGCTTGTTGCTGTTGTCCATTTGGCTGACTGTTACATTCATCCAGATGCGTGCAGGTGGCAATAATGCGGAAATGCTGTTTACAGACAGCATACCTTGGTTTAAACCGTTAAATATTGAGTATGCGGTCGGCGTTGACGGAATTTCTGTCGTAATGCTGCTTTTGTCGAGCATAATTGTGTTTACTGGAACTTTCGCCTCATGGCAGCTTAAACCGCTTACAAAGGAATATTTCCTCTGGTTCACGCTGTTGAGTACGGGCGTTTACGGCTTCTTCATCAGCATAGACATGTTCACGATGTTCATGTTCTATGAGGTTGCGCTTATCCCTATGTATTTGCTTATCGGTGTATGGGGCAGCGGACACAAAGAGTATTCAGCTATGAAACTTACTCTTATGCTCATGGGTGGGTCGGCATTGCTTATCCTTGGCATTCTTGGTATATATTTTGGCAGTGGTGCTACGACAATGAATGTTCTTGAGATAGCTCAGATGCATAACATACCAGTAGATTTGCAGAAGGTGTTCTTCCCGTTCGTATTCATTGGTTTCGGTGTGCTTGGAGCCTTGTTCCCGTTCCACACATGGAGCCCTGACGGTCATGCTTCTGCGCCTACTGCTGTGTCAATGCTTCATGCCGGCGTGCTTATGAAGCTTGGAGGCTACGGGTGTTTCCGCATAGCAATGTTCCTCTTGCCCGAGGCTGCTCATGAATTGGCATGGATATTCCTCATACTGACAACAATATCAGTTGTTTACGGAGCTTTGTCTGCATGCGTTCAGACTGACTTGAAGTACATCAACGCTTATTCATCAGTGTCTCACTGCGGTCTTGTACTCTTCGCCTTGCTCATGATGACAAAGACGGCTTGCACGGGTGCAATCCTCCAGATGCTTTCACACGGTTTGATGACGGCCTTGTTCTTCGCCCTTATCGGTATGATTTACGGCCGTACGCATACACGTGACGTTCGTCAGCTTGGCGGATTGATGAAGATTATGCCATTCCTCAGTGTCGGATATGTGGTAGCAGGTCTTGCTAACCTTGGATTGCCAGGCTTCTCAGGCTTTGTAGCCGAGATGACAATCTTTGTTGGGTCGTTCGCAAACAACGACGTGTTCCATCGCACAGCTACAATCATCGCTTGTACGAGTATCGTTGTTACGGCAGTCTATATACTGCGTGTTGTCGGCAAAATCCTGTATGGCAAGGTTGCCGACCCGCATTATGAAACGCTTACAGACGCTACGTGGGATGAGCGTGTGGCGGTATGCTGCCTCATTTTCTGTGTTGCAGGACTTGGTATTGCTCCTCTTTGGGCGAGCGAGGTTATCGACGATGCGTTGATTCCAATTATCGACCATATTAATAACGTTTCAGCTATAGCGGCAATATGATAATCGGGGAATTTAAAGAATTTAGAGAAGTTATGGAATTTAAAGCTGATGCCTTACCATATTTATGGCAATTGTCTTTAATTTCAGAGCGAGCATAGCGAGCGGTAACTTCTTTAACTTCTTTAACTCCTTTAAAATTATAGAACAATGAATTACAGTCAATTTTTAAACATGATACCGGAAGCCACCTTGATGGCTATCCTCATAATTGTTTTCATTGCCGACTTCGCGTCTTCACGCAAGGGCGAGCGTAAGTGGTTTAATCCGTTGGTTTGCTTGCTGATGCTTGTCCAGGTAATCGTTTCGGCTGTGCCACAAGAGCCTACATCGGCTTTTGGCGGGATGTATGTCACTACAGCAGCCGTAAATGTAATGAAGACAATCCTTGCGGCAGGTACGCTTATCGTGATAATACAAAGCCGCAAGTGGCTAAGCCGTAAAGATACAAGTTTCAAGGAAGGCGAGTTTTACATGCTTGTCATTTCAACCCTGCTTGGTATGAATATGATGATGAGCGCAGGCCACTTCCTGACGTTCTTCCTCGGGCTTGAGATGGCCTCTGTGCCTATGGCATGCCTTGTCGCCCTTGACAAGTATCGCCACAACTCGGCTGAGGGTGCTGCCAAGTTCATTCTTACGGCAACGTTCTCAAGCGGAATTATGCTTTATGGCATATCGTTCATTTATGGTGCTGCGGGCACTCTTTATTTCAACGATGTTGCGGCTGTGTTGGCCGCAAAGCAGAACCTTACTATGACCATCATGGGCATGGTGTTCTTCTTCAGCGGTTTGGGCTTCAAGATTAGTCTTGTGCCTTTCCATTTCTGGACGGCAGACGCTTATCAGGGTGCGCCCACTACGGTTACCGGATACCTCAGCGTCGTGTCAAAAGGCGCGGCGGCATTTACCCTCATGGCTATCCTGATGAAGGTGTTCGCTCCGCTTACAGAATATTGGACATACGTTCTTTACATTCTCGTTGTGCTGACAATTACGGTCGGTAACCTTTTTGCAATCCGTCAAAAGGACCTCAAACGTTTCATGGCGTTCAGCTCAATATCACAGGCTGGTTACATTATGTTGGCCGTGATTGGTGACAGCGCGATGGGCGTTACAGCTTTGTCTTATTACGTGTTGGTTTACGTTGTAGCCAACCTTGCCGTCTTTACCGTTATCGGCGTTGTTGAGGAAAACAATGGAGGTACGACTGACATGGACGCTTACGACGGTTTTTATACAACCAACCCGAAGCTTTCGCTCCTGATGACGTTCGCATTGTTCTCGCTTGCCGGAATACCTCCTTTTGCGGGAATGTTCAGCAAGTTCTTTGTCTTTATGGCTGCGGCTCATGAAGGCTCGCCGTTGACTTACCTTGTAGTGTTCATCGCGTTGGTAAATACGGTTGTGAGCCTTTACTATTATCTGCTCATTGTCAAGGCCATGTATATCAAGAAGACAGATGCCCCGCTGCCTACGTTCAAGAGCGACGGCAATACGAAGCTCGCCCTTGCTATTTGCACGGCAGGTGTATTGTTGTTCGGTGTATGTAGTTTCTTCTACGATTGGATAGAAATGGCTGCATAGGACTTTTGATACAGATAAACAATTGCGAGCAGACAAGGACGTTCGTCTTGTCTGCTCGTTTTTTATTCAGCGTATTTTTGTAAGCGGTTTTTTGTCGAGCAGGATGCGACAAAATGCCTGTTAAAATATGGCGTTTTGGAAGCTGAAATGCATCCTTTTTTTGATGAACTGGTAAAATCTTGAATGCCAATGAGTTATTTATGAAAGCTTTGATGCGTGTGAGACGGAGATAAAATCAGATGGCTCTCATTGATGTTTTGTGTTGTTGAGCTTGAAATAAATCAAATTGTCACAAAACCGAAAAGTGGGGTTTCCAAGGATGTGTTGCGAGGCGTATGTCGTATTGGTTGAGAGTTTGACGATAACATGTGTGTGGAACTCTTAAAAAAATATAGCTGCGTGATAATGCATTTTTATTTCTTATGAATGTCAAAAATGTATTATCACGCAGCTACAAGTTGTAAGAATATGGAAATTTGCTCTAATGGAGATTTCTTTGTGCCATTTGCTTGGATGGGTATATCTGCATATTCTTTTAACAGGTATTTGTGTATTGGGGGGAAGCCGTATTCAGGCGGCTCATGCACTCAACCATTCATGAACTGTAAGTGTATGTAGTCTGGTGCTTTTATTCTTGCGCTATAATGTTTCTTATTTCCTGGTGTTATCCATTATGACGCTTTTTATAACCTCCGGGAAATGTTTTTGTTCCAAGACGTGTATTTTCTTCTCAATGTCTTCGGCTGTATCTTCGGGCGAAACAGGCGTTTTGAACTGTGCTATTATTTCGCCGCCGTCACATACTTTACTTACAAAGTGGATTGTTATGCCTGATTCTTTTTCGCCTGCGGCCTTGACAGCCTCGTGTACGTGGTGGCCATACATACCTTTCCCTCCGAATTTTGGCAGCAATGACGGATGGATGTTGACTATCTGGTGTTCGAATTTGTCTATTATAAAATCGGGTACCATAAGCATGAATCCTGCAAGGACAATGAAATTAATGTCCCATTCTTCAAGTAATGGTATGACTGTGTCGCTGTCATTGATTTCTTGTTTTGACAGCACTCTGCATGGCACGTCATACCAACTGGCACGTGTCAGTGCGTATGCGTCAGCTTTATTGCTGATGACAAGTTTTATACATATATCTTGATTGTTTTTGAAGTAACGGATGATGTTTTCGCAGTTTGTTCCGTTGCCTGAAACGAAAATGGCTATATTTGTCATGATTTTGAATGTTAGGAGATTATTATTGTCTTTATCTATTTTTAGTCTGTGGGTATCACTGTTCATCATCGAACTCGTCGTCAATATCTTCATAGAATCCGAACATGGCAGGCTCGATGAAAGCTTCAAGGCTGCGCCTGTCCTTTTTTGTGGGGCGTCCTGTGCCCCTTGCTCTGTCCACAAAACCGCTTATTCGGCTCATTTCCAGTATTTCATACTGTTTAGCGTCAGTTACGTTTTCATAAACCTGTGGAAGCAATTTTGCTCCGACTCGCTGCTCTATGCATTGTAATACTTTGAAAGAAAACGTTATAGGCGGTTTTTTGACGTTTACGGTTTCTCCTGCTTTAATGACGTGTGAGGGCTTAACGTTAACTCCGTTTATGGTCACACGTCCGTTTTTGCATGCTGTTGCGGCTATTGAGCGTGTTTTGAAAATTCTTGCGGCCCACAGCCATTTGTCAATTCTCGCCGTGTCATTTGCCATTTGCGTGTTTGTTGTTAAATTGGTTCATTGTAATGTCAAGGCCTGCCAATACGAAGCTTTTGATTATTTCAATGGCTTTTTCGATGCTTGGGGATAGTGTTTCCATGTCATTTTCGTCATATTTCCCTAACACCCAGTCAATTTGCATTCCTTTTGGAAAATCGTTGCCAATGCCTACACGTAAGCGTGCGTATTGTTGTGTGCCTATTACGCTTTGGATGTTGCCAAGGCCGTTGTGTCCTCCGTTGCTGCCTTTCCCTTTCAGGCGCAGTGTGCCAAGCGGAAGTGACAGGTCGTCAACGATGACCAGCAAGTGTTCGAGTGCAATGTTTTCCTTGTTCATCCAATACCTTACGGCGTTGCCGCTGAGATTCATGTAAGTTGTGGGTTTTAGCAAAATGACCTTGCGTCCTTTTACTGTGGTTTCCGCTATGAATCCGTAACGGCGGTCGTCAAAAACAATATTGGACGCCTTTGCGAAAGCGTCCAATACCATGTATCCAGTGTTGTGGCGTGTATAGGCATATTCGTCACCCGGATTGCCTAAGCCCACAATCAAGTATTTGTCCATTGTTCTATTTTACCGACAATGTGTGGTTAGTCTTGTTATGCGTTGCTGTCAGCGTTGGCGGCAGCAGCGGCAGATTTGCGTGTAGCCTTGATTGAGCATACAACAACATCTTTGCTCGTTGCCAGCTCAAGACCTTCAAAGCTGAGTTCGCCAACTTTGATGCTCTTGCCGATGGTCAGGTTGGTGACATCAATGTCAAGATGCTCGGGGATGTCTTGGTATTTTGCTGTAACGTTGAGCTTGCGGACAGAAAGGTTCATCCTTCCACCGTCACGCACACCTTGAGCCAATCCTGTGAGTTTCACGGGGATACCGATTGTTATAGGTTTCTGGTCGTTGATTTCATAGAAGTCAACGTGCAAGAGTGCGTCGGTAACAGGATGGAACTGCAGCTCTTTCATGATGGCAGTGTGGCTTTCACCATCAATGATGAGATTGATTACATAAATGTGCGGCGTGTAAACAATTTTGCGCAACTCTTTCATAGACACAACGAACGACAGGGCTTGTGGCTGTCCGTTCTCGTCTTTTGCTTCTCCATACAGGTTGCAAGGGATAAGGCCTTCTTTCCTCAAAAGTTTAGAAGCTTTCTTTCCGGTTTCGTTTCTCTTTTTGCCGGTTACGTCGATTTCTTTCATGATTGTGTTACTCTAAAATTAAGTTTGAAAAATATCTGCTTAATCCACCATCACACGTAAATATATTCACGTAGTGCTTGAAAAAGCGGTGCAAAATTATCATTTTTTCTTTTAACAAACAAACAATAGGATAAAAAACAGATAAAAACAATGTGTTTTCTTGCAGATATTCTTATTTTTAGCTAATTTTGCAACGTTGAATGTTGAAAATGTCAATAACGAATGATTAACAGGGAATTAATAAGGATAAAAATAGTCCAGTTAACCTACGCATACTATCAAAACGGCAATCGAAACTTGGATGTGGCGGAAAAAGAACTGCTTTTCAGTCTTTCCAAGGCTTATCATCTTTATCATTATTTGTTGGCGTTGATAGTGGCCGTGTCGAAAGAAGCTCGCAAACATTATGAAGTAGAGCGTTCAAGGGCTGAACGTGAGGGGTTGCCCTTGCCTTCCAGCAAGTTCGTGGATAATAAATTCGCAATGCAGCTTGAGGAAAACAAGCAACTATGTGATTTCATATCAAGCCAAAAACAGACATGGGACGATGATATTGAATTTGTCAGGAAGCTTTATTCCCAGGTGGTCCAGAGCAACATGTATTCCGAATATATGGAAAGTGCAGATTCTTCATACGAAGCAGACCGTGAAGTTTGGCGCAAACTATATAAGGCTCTTGTTATGGAGAATGACGAGCTGGATGCCGTGTTGGAGGAGAAAAGCTTGTATTGGAATGATGACAAGGAGATAGTTGATACGTTTGTGCTGAAGACGATAAAACGTTTTGAGCCTGAAAGTGACGTCAACCAAGAATTGTTGCCAGAGTACAAGGACGAGGAAGACAAGGACTTTGCACGCAAGCTGTTCCGCGCAACTATTCTCAATGCAGACCAGTATCAGCGTTACATGAGCGAAACCTCGCGGAATTGGGATTTCTCTCGACTGGCATACATGGATGTGGTGATAATGCAGATAGCTATAGCAGAAATGTTGACATTCCCCAATATCCCTATCAATGTTACGATTAATGAATACGTTGATTTGGCTAAAGTTTATAGTACGTCAAAAAGTTCAGGTTACATCAATGGTATGCTTGACAGCATAGCGCGTTATTTGATAAATGCAGGAGTGTTGTTAAAACCCATTGGTGAGAAGCCGAAAAAGAAATAATTTTTTATCATAACAGAACTATTAATCAAAAGAAAGAAAAATGAGTACATTAGTTTTATTGGCAGCCCAACAACAAGGTGGCGGCTTAGGTTTCCTGCTTATGATGGTTGCCATATTCGTAATCATGTGGCTTTTCATGATTCGTCCGCAGCAGAAAAAGCAAAAGGAAATAAGGAAATTCCAAAACAGTCTTCAAGAAGGAACGAATGTTGTTACTGGTGGCGGAATATATGGTGTTGTCAAGAAGATAGACCTCGCAACAAACATTGTTGATGTGGAGGTTTCAAAAGGCGTGGTAATCCGTGTTGACAAGAATTATGTTTTTGCGGATATCACCGCAAACATGGGTGCTGCAAATGCTCAGGCAAAATAAATGAACGATTTTAGATTGTTTCATATATTTGGATTGGTTAGGAACTTCCTGTTCAGTTGGATGAATAGGGAGTTCCTTGTTTTCTTGTTTTTTTTGATTTTAAGTGGAGCTTTTTGGCTTTTGATGTCTCTTAATGAGACGTATGAGAAAGAAATAGAAGTGCCAGTACAGCTTGTTGAAGTCCCCAAGAATGTTGTGCTGATAAGTGATTCTACTGTTAATGTTCGTGTCGCAGTTCGTGACAAAGGTTTTTCTCTCTTGGCATATTTGTATGGCAACAAGGTGCGTGGTGTGAAGATTCCGTTCAGAAATTATGCCAAGAATTCTGGTAGTGGTTTGGTTCCTTCGGCAGAATTGCAGAAGTTGATATATCGTCAGTTGTTTAATTCATCCCAGATTGTAAGTGTTAAGCCGGATAAATTTGAATACTTTTTCAACTATGGTTTGAAAAAGCATGTGCCTGTAAAATTGGCAGGTAAAATCATTCCAGGGCAGAGTTATTATTTGTCAAGGGTTTTTATAGAGCCAGATTCTGTTGAGATTTATGCCAGTCGTGAAATTTTGGATAGTATAAAGTATGTAAGTACAAAGCTCTTGAACGTATCAAATCTGACAGACACTTTGGTCAGGAACGTTGATTTGAATAGGATAAAGGGTGTGAAGTATGTCCCTGAGAATGTCAAAGTGTCAATATGTCCTGATATATTGACAGAAGAAAAGTTTGAGGTGCCGATTGTTGCAGTGAATATGCCTGCAGGCAAAGTGTTGCGAACATTTCCGTCTCGTGTAACAGTCACATTCACCGTTGGCGCAAGCATGTTCCGTTCAATACGTCCTGAGGGTTTCAAGGTCGTGGCGGATTATAATGAGGTAATGGAAAATCCGTCAGAAAAATGCAACATATATTTGCGTTCTGTTCCACATGGTGTTCGCAATGCGAGGATAAGTTTCAATCAAGTAGACTATTTGATTGAGGAACAATAAAATTTCATCTATGGTCAAGGTTGCGATAACAGGTGGAATAGGCAGCGGTAAAAGTTACGTATGCCGTTTATTGGAGAAACGGGGGCTGCGTATATATGATTGTGACAGGGCGGCCAAACGCATAATGGCTTCATGTGGAGCCATACAGTCAGAGCTGAAGAAAACAGTAGGTGAGAATGTTTTCGTTGACGGGAAGTTGGTAAAGTCGGTGTTGGCAGACTATCTGTTGAAGAGTGATGATAACGCCAAGCGAATCAACAATATTGTGCATCCTGCGGTTGCAGAAGATTTTGTTGGTTCTGGCTATGAATGGATGGAATGTGCGATACTGTTTTCAAGCGGATTTGACAGATTGGTTGACAAGGTCGTATGTGTTACAGCTCCTGTAAATGTGCGTATAGAGCGGATTATGAATCGTGACGGCATATCCCGGCAAAATGCTCTTGATTGGATTGCAAAACAAATGCCCCAAGACGAGATTGTCGCTTTGAGCGATTTTGAAATTAAAAATGACGGGCATGGAAATCTTGAGTCTCAGATAGACAATATTCTGGCATTGCTACATGTTTGACGCGGTGCTGTAAGTTTAAGTTATAATTTAAATAATGTAATAAAGATGGAACATACAATTCTTTCTATTTCAGGTAAACCTGGTCTTTACAAACTAATTTCAAGGGGTAAGGCAACTTTGATAGTTGAGCGTGTTGACGAGACACACAAACGTCTTCCGGTCTTCGCCACGGACAGTGTGACAAGCCTCAATGATATTGCAATATACACAGAGACAGAAGACATTCCGTTGACAACTGTTTTTGCCAATGTTTATAAAGAGGAGAACGGGCAGCCTGCATCATTTAATTATAAGAAATGCGCTTCAAAAGAACTTCGCGAGTATTTCGGTAAAGTTCTTCCTGATTTTGACCGTGAGCGTGTTCACGACAGCGACATAAGGAAACTTCTTCAATGGTATGACACATTGGTTAAAAATGGGATAACAGATTTTGAAAATCCTGTTGAGAAAGCCAAAGAGGAAGATGAGAAAAAAGGATAGATATGAAACCGTGTTGGGGCATTTCCAAAAGGAGATGCCCCATGTTAATACGGAACTTGAGTTTGGCAGCGTGTTCCAGTTGCTTGTTGCAGTAATTCTTAGTGCGCAGTGTACTGATAAGAGGGTGAACATGGTTACTCCTGGCTTGTTTGAACATTATCCAGATGCAAAGGCGATGGCTGCGGCTGAGCCTGAAGATATATACGAGTATGTGAAAAGCGTTTCATATCCGAATTCAAAGTCACGCCATTTGGTAGAGATGTCACGTATGTTGGTTGAGAGGCATGGTGGTGAAGTGCCTGAAACAATGGATGAACTTATGAAGCTGCCTGGTGTTGGCCGTAAGACTGCAAATGTCATACAGGCAGTAGCCTTTGGACGTTCTGTTATAGCTGTTGACACACATGTTTTTCGTGTCAGCCACAGGTTGGGGCTTGTGCCGAAATCATGTGCCACTCCGTTGAAAGTGGAAAAGGAATTGATGAAGAACATCCCGTCAGGCATGATAGCCGATGCCCATCACTGGTTGCTTTTGCATGGTCGTTATGTTTGCACAAGCCGTACTCCGCATTGTGAGAGGTGTCCGTTTAACTCATTCTGTCCTAAAATTATGGATGGAGCCAAACTTGCGTGAAAATTAATTTGATTTTATTATGCAAGCTGAAAGAATTTTGAATTTCCTTAAAGCTATAAAGGCTAATAACACCCGTGAGTGGTTTAACGGGCATAAGGAAGAGTATAAGGCGATAAGGACTGATTTTGAAAAAGGGGTGACTCAGGCCATTGCCCGCATTGCGGAATTTGACCCTACCATAAAACACCTTACAGCCAAGGATGCCATGTATCGTTTTTATCGTGACACACGTTTCTCTTTGGATAAGTCTCCATATAAAACACATCTTGGAGCTTACATTGCCGCCCATGGCAAGAAAGCGTTTCACGGTGGATATTACATTCATCTTGAGCCTGGGCATTGCCTCGTTTCGTGCGGTAATTATTGGCTGCCTACAAATATCTTGACTTCATGCCGCAATGAGATAATGGCCAATATCGGCCAATGGCGTGATATTGTGGAAAACAGGCGTTTTGTTGAGCTGTTTGGCCGTCCTGGTGAAGGAAGTTGGGATGATGCCAAGGGGTTTGGCATTGAGCGGTTGAAGACTGCGCCGTCAGGTTTCCCGCGAGATTATGAGTTTATCCAATACATCCGTATGAAAGATTATTGCTGTTGGCATTCTGTCCCTGATTCTTTCTTTGAGAGAGATGGATGGCTCGACGATATGGCAAATATTCTGAAGGTAGGAAAGCCTATGATGGATTTCATTAATTCTGTCATTGACGATTATGAATGATTTTATCTTAGTAAGCAAGTGACGAGTAAATTTGCAGACAGTCAATGGGACTTATCTGTCCAAATATTTGTCTGCTACGAATTTGTTTGCTAAAAATAAAAAAATCCTGTTGCATGATTACAATGTAACAGGATTTTTCATATATTTGTGCCGATATTATTTAAATTGTTTCATTAAAACCTTCTGAAACTATGAAAATCGGTATTCCAAAAGAAATCAAGAACAATGAGAACCGCGTGGGCATGACTCCGGCAGGTGTGTCAGAATTAGTAAAGCACGGCCACACCGTGTATGTACAGCATACGGCAGGTGAGGGCAGCGGTTTTTCTGATGATATGTATTCTGAAGTCGGGGCGCAAGTATTGCCTACGATAGAGGATGTTTATGCCACTGCAGACATGATAATAAAGGTGAAAGAGCCTATTGCGCCTGAATACGGCCTCGTTCGCAAAGGGCAGTTAGTGTTTACGTATTTCCATTTTGCATGCAGCAGGGAGCTTACCGATGCTATGCTGAAGAGTGGCGGCGTATGCCTTGCATACGAGACGGTGCAACCGGCTGACGGTTCATTGCCGTTATTGACGCCGATGAGTGAAATTGCAGGGCGAATGGCAACCATCAACGGAGCGTATTACTTGCAAAAGACCAAGGGCGGCATGGGCAAGCTGATTTGCGGCGTGCCTGGAGTAAGGCCGGCAAAGGTCGTTGTCCTTGGCGGCGGCATCGTGGGGCAAGCTTCGGCGCGCGTGGCTGCCGGTATGGGGGCCGATGTCGTCATAACTGATATCTCGCTGCCAAAATTGCATGAGTTGTCAATCAACATGCCGGCGAATGTCAACACAGTATATTCGTCTCACAACAATATTTGCAAGGAAATCAAAGACGCTGACATCGTAATCGGTGCTGTTCTTGTGCCTGGTGATAAAGCTCCTAAGCTTGTAACCCGTGACATGTTGAAGTTGATGCAGCCAGGTTCTGTGCTGGTGGATGTCGCCATCGACCAGGGCGGCTGCTTCGAGACTTCGCGTCCGACAACGCACAGCGAACCTGTTTACGATGTTGACGGCATCGTGCATTACGCCGTGGCTAACATCCCGGGTGCAGTTCCTAACACCTCAACCATGGCTCTTACCAACGCGACGCTCCGTTACGCCGTGGCGTTGGCCGACAAGGGCTGGCAGCAAGCGTGCCGTGAAGATCCCGCGCTGTACAAGGGGCTTAATGTTGTTGAAGGCAAGGTTACATACAAGGCTGTGGCTGACGTGTTTGACATGCCTTACGAAAAATTGGAGCTTTGAAGAATTTGACAAAGAAAGTGAGAGCGAAACATCCCTTGCCGGGCGTTTCGCTCTTTTTGTTTTATCGCACACTCCCTCTTGTTTTAACGTTTCTTTATAATTTTCTTCATTGCGGCAATCTTCCTGTCTGCATACGTTACAATGTCTTTTATGACGAGTTTTTGTGTGGCAGACATGAATGTTCCGATTGTCCAACCACGAATGTTTTTCCGCCAATGAATATGCAGTTGGCCTTGTCTTTCTCGTCATACTTATCAATTTCTGTCGTTTTTTTACAGGAGTATTGGAATGATTTTTTATTTGGAGCGCATGGTTGTGGCGTTTTAATGGCTTTGGTAGGTAATATGTTGTTATTCAACGTGTTGGCTATACATGGCATTTTGTGTTCCATTTTACCGTGTTTTGTGTCGCAAAACATGGCCTTTTATTTTATGAAAGGTGGCATCTTGAATGCTTGGTAAAATGAAAATGATGTGGAAGTGGCTGTGCTTGAATTTGTTTTACGGAAAAAGTTTTATAGTTGTAGGTTCGTAGCGGCAATGTCTGGATGGGTAACCGGGATATAAAAAATAAAGCGGTGACCCTCACAGGCAACCGCTCTATATCTTCAATAGGTATTAGTTTTTTAAGGTAAAAAGATTGTTTTCAGGATAACAGTTGCAAATATAACCACTTTTTCCATTCTAACCAAATAATATAAAAGATTTATTTTTGTAAAATTCGTGTGTGCCCACACAACTTGCTTTTTTAACTTTTCTTGGCGTTTCTGTGGCGGTAACCATCCTGAAAATGCCTGTTTTACGTGGCCTGTAAGGTTTATTTTAACTTTTTATTAGTATAATATTTGTTTTTATGGGCAAAACATTGTAATTTTGGCGTATGAAAACTTACATTCTAAATAATAAGGTTCTGTTCGCTTTGGTTTGCATGCTTCTTTGTGGAAGCATGTCGGCCTATTCGGGCAATTCGTCAAAGCGTGAGTTCAGGGGGGCATGGATACAATGTGTCAACGGGCAATTCATGGGTATGGGTACGCGCCAGATGCAAGAGACTTTGACTTATCAGCTTGACAGGCTGAAAGCTTGTGGCGTGAACGCAATCATTTTCCAGGTGAGGCCTGAGTGTGACGCATTGTATGAAAGCAATATTGAGCCGTGGAGCCGCTTCCTTACGGGGCGTCAGGGCGAGCCGCCTTCGCCGTACTGGGACCCTCTGGCGTGGATGGTGGAGCAGTGCCACAGGCGCGGGATGGAGCTGCACGCATGGATTAATCCTTACCGTGCGAAGACGAAGACTACGCGCGAATTGGCGCGCAACCATGTGGCCATACGCCATCCCGAAACGGTGTTTGCGTATGACGGGCAGTTGATACTCAATCCGGGTTTGCCTGAAAACCGTGATTATATATGTAAGGTGGTGGCAGACATCGTGGAGCGTTATGACATTGACGGCTTGCATATCGACGATTATTTTTATCCATATCCTGTAGCAGGGCAGACTATTCCCGACGACAAGGAGTTTGCGGCTTACAATAATGGAATAAGAGACAGGGGCGACTGGAGGCGTTATAATGTCAATGTGTTCATGAAGCAGCTCTATGAGACAATACACAAGGTCAAGCCGTGGGTCAAGTTCGGTGTGTCGCCGTTTGGTATTTACCGTAACAAGAAAAGCGCGCCGACAATAGGCAGCAATACCAACGGGCTGCAGAATTATGACGACTTGTACGCCGACGTGCTGATGTGGGTCAACAACGGTTGGGTGGATTATTGCGTGCCTCAGCTTTATTGGCCGATAGGGCACAAGGCCGCCGATTATGAGACGTTGATAAAATGGTGGAATAAGTATGCCGGAAAGCGTCATCTTTATATCGGCGAGGATGTTGAGCGCACGGCCAAAAGTGCCGATTTGCATAACCGGAACGTCAACCAGTTGCCGGCAAAGCGCAAGCTTCATGACGAGATGGGCAACGTCAACGGCACGGTGTTGTGGTATGCGAAAGCGGTAGTGGACAATGTGGGCAATTATGGTTCTTTGCTTGAAAAGGTATATTGGAAGTATCCCGCATTTGTGCCGACCATGCCTTATATCGACGGGAAAGCTCCAAAGAAAGTAAGGAAGATGAAAATCCTCAACATGGGAGGGCGTCCTGTCTTATTCTGGAAAGCCCCTAAGGGCAAAGGATGGAAAAACGAGGCTGTGAAATATGTAGTGTACAAATTTGTCGGCGGCGAGCGTGACGACATCAGCAATCCGTCTCACATTGTGGCAGTAACCACTGATGAATTTTACGAAATACCAGCCAGCGACATACAGCCAGGCGTGAAGGTGAGCTACGTTGTGACGGCTCTTGACAGGATGAGCAACGAGAGCAAGCCCCGCAAGGAAACGATAAAATATTAAATCAGATATTATGAAAGCTAACGACGCGACAATTTTACAGGTAGAGCGGTTCATAAGGAAAATCGCCCAGAAATTTCCCGCTGTGGAAGAACCTACGATTATGACTGACATCCATCTCAGCATATCGCAGGATACGGGCGAACTTATGGCTTTTGACGACAACGACAACGAGATAACGCGTTGTGTCGTGAGTGAATGGATAGACTGTAAAGACCCTGATTTTTATGACAATGCGGCTGACGTGTTGAGAGACGTAATCGGGCGTCTGCATGACAGCACGGAGAACATGTGCGTGCTTAAGCCATACAGCTTCGTGCTTGAGAACGACGAGCGCGAACATGTGTCGGAGCTTTACCTTGTTGACAGCGACATAAAGATAATAGGCGGTGACCTGATGAAGGGGCTTGATGAGGACTTGGACAAGTTTTTGGAAGATTTGTTGAAGTGAGCCGGCTACATGCCAATATGTGTTTTTTGTATAAAAAATTCTTTTTCGTTTGCTGTTTAAAAATATAATATTACTTTTGCATTTGCAAACTGGAGTTTGCAAAATCTTGTGTAAGTAAACATGGGCGCAGACATTAGACATTGTGGTGTAGTAGACGATGTGACCGACGGTTGTGTCAAGGTTCGCATCGTGCAGTCGTCCGCATGTGCGTCGTGCAAGGTGGCGGGGCATTGCAACGCTTCTGAAAGCAAGGAGAAGATTGTTGACGTTTACGAGCGTGACGCGAGGAAGTTCGCCGTGGGTGACAATGTCGTAGTGGTTGCCTCAAGCCGCATGGGCATGTTTGCCGTATTGCTGAGTTCGGTCATACCGTTGTTTGTGCTTGTCGTCGTGCTTGTTGCCGTATATGCGGCTACCAATAGCGAAGGCCGTGCCGCAGTTGCGAGTTTGTGCGCGCTTATACCTTATTACCTTATCTTATATCTGTGCAGGGAGCGTATCCGTGCGCGCTTGTCGTTCCGGATTGAGCCTGACTGCATGGGTACAGTCATGAAGACGGATATTAACAACTAAAACAAATACAAAACTTATGAACTTTATTTTGATTGCAGTAATTGTTCTTGGAGGTATTGCACTGGTTGCAGCCGTTGTGCTGTATGTGTGTTCCAAGAAGTTTGCTGTACATGAAGACCCTCGCTTGGGGCAGGTCGCCGAGCTTTTGCCTGGTGCCAATTGCGGAGGCTGCGGTTATCCGGGATGCTCCGGAATGGCTGCGGCTTTGGTGAAAGGTGCTGACGCAGGCTCGCTTGATGGGCTTTTTTGTCCCGTCGGCGGTGCTGATGTAATGGGCAAGGTGGCTGACCTTTTGGGCATGGCAGTAGCCAATACTGAGCCCAAAGTCGCTGTAGTACGTTGTAATGGCACATGTGAGCTTCGTCCGCATATCGCCCAATATGACGGGTTGCGTACATGTGTCGCCATGAACTCGTGTGGAGCCGGAGAAACAGGCTGTGGCTACGGTTGCCTTGGTTGTGGCGACTGTGTCAATGCTTGTGCGTTCGGCGCGATAACAATGAATCCGGAAACTGGCCTCCCGGAAGTTGATGAAGACAAGTGTACGGCTTGTGGTGCATGTGTCAAGGCTTGTCCTCGCCACATAATCGAATTGCGTAAGAAAGGAATTAAGAACCGACGCGTGTATGTGCGTTGTGTCAACAAGGACAAGGGGGCGGCTGCCATGAAGGCTTGCAAGGCGGCTTGTATCGGTTGTGGTAAATGTGAAAAGGAATGTAAGTTCGATGCGATAACAATTGAGAACAACCTGTCTTACATTGACCCTGATAAATGCCGTTTGTGCCGCAAGTGCGTAGAGGCTTGTCCTACGCATGCGATTGTCGCTGTCAATTTCCCTGCGCCGAAACCGAAGACTGTGGTTGATGGTGATAGTGTAGAACTCAAACAGGAGGAGGTAAAAGCATGAAACTCAGGACTTTTAGAATAGGAGGGGTGCATCCTGCGGAGAACAAGTTGTCGTCTGAGGCGGTTACGCAGATTGCCAAATTGCCCCAGCAAGCCATATTCCCGTTGTCACAACATATTGGCGCACCTGCAAAGCCAGTGGTGAAAAAGGGTGATAAAGTTAAGGTGGGTACATTGCTTGCCGAAGCTGGCGGCTTTGTTTCCGCGCCAATATATTCGTCTGTTTCGGGTACTGTCGTCAAGATAGATGACGCCATAGACGCCACTGGATACCGCAAGCCTTCGATAATAGTCAAGGTTGAGGGGGATGAATGGGAAGAAAGTATTGACCGTTCAGACAAACTTGAGACACTGGACGCCCATCCTGAGCTTTCATCAGAGGAGATAATTGAACGTGTGAAGAAAGCTGGCGTCACAGGTATGGGCGGCGCAGGTTTCCCTACTTTCATTAAGTTGTGTCCTCCCCCCACGGCAAAGGCCGAGTGCGTGATACTGAATGGTGTGGAATGTGAGCCTTACATTACTTCTGACTACAGGCTTATGATGGAACATGCCGACGAGATACTCGTAGGTCTTGACTTGTTGATGAAAGCAGTCAAGGTGTCAAAGGGGTATATCGGCATAGAAGAGAACAAGCCGAAAGCAATAGAGCTGTTTGTTGAGAAGACAAGCGGTAATCCAAATGTTGAGATTGTTCCGTTGGCAAAGAAATATCCACAGGGCGGGGAAAAACAACTTGTGGATGCCGTGATACGCCGTCAGGTGCCAGCCCCTCCTGCCATTCCGGTGAACGTCGGGGCAGTGGTTCAAAATGTCGGAACGGCTTATGCTGTATATCAGGCGGTAATGAAAAACAAGCCGTTGTTTGAGCGTTATACGACTGTTACAGGCAAAAAGCTTGAAAAACCGAGCAATTTTCTTGTCCGTATGGGCACTCCGATGATAGATTTGATTAACGAATGCGGCGGCATGCCCGAGGGCGACAATAAGCTTTTGGCAGGTGGCCCGATGATGGGAAAGGCCTTGACGTCTGTCGAAGTTCCTATATGCAAGGGGACAAACAGCGTTACTATTCTCAGCGGTGATGATGCACGCCGCAAGCCAGTGCAGCCGTGCATACGTTGCGCAAAGTGTGTAAGTGCTTGCCCGATGGGCTTGGAGCCTTACCTTTTGGCGACAGCCAGTGCATTGCATGATTGGGAAAAGGTTGAGGCTGCGGGCGTTACGTCGTGCATAGAGTGCGGCTCATGTCAGTTTACATGCCCGGCTCACCGTCCGATGCTTGATAACATAAGGCTTGGCAAGAGTACCGTGATGGGCATAATACGTTCGCGAAATGCGAAAAAATAGAAGTTCCTTTATTTTAATATTTAGCTGAAAAGCTGTATCAATATAATAAAAAGATGAGTAAATTGATAGTTTCATTATCGCCACATGCACATGGAAAAGACAGCGTTGAGCGTAACATGTATGGTGTTATAATTGCGTTGGTGCCGGCGTTGCTTGTGTCGTTCCTTTATTTTGGTATAGGTTCGGCGGTAGTTTGTGCGTCAAGCGTAGCCGCATGTGTGTTCTTTGAGTGGGCGATAACAAAGTATATGTTGAAAAGACAACCGACGATAACTGACGGTTCGGCGATACTTACAGGTTTGTTGCTTGGTTTTAACCTTCCCTCCAATCTTCCTGTATGGATTGTCATAATAGGTGCGTTGGTTGCCATTGGTGTCGGCAAGATGACTTTTGGCGGTCTCGGTTGTAATCCGTTTAATCCCGCTTTGGTCGGGCGTTGTTTCCTTTTGGCCTCGTTCCCGGCGCAAATGACATCATGGCCTGTAGCCGGACAGTTGCTTTCTTATGTTGATGCCAATACAGAGGCGACACCTTTGAGTATAATGAAGGTCGCCATTAAGACAGGCGATGCTTCTGTTCTTGAGCAACTGCCGAGTTCTTTGTCGTTGCTGCTTGGCAATCCCGGGCTTAACAATGGTGCCGGAACTATCGGTGAGGTGTGCGCACTTGCATTGTTGATTGGTTTTGTTTATATGCTGTGTAGGAAGATAATAACATGGCATATCCCTGTAAGTATTCTTGCCACAGTGTTCGTTTTCAGTGGATTGTTGCACTTGTCAAACCCCATTTATGCAAATCCTGTTGCTACGTTGCTTAGTGGCGGACTTATGCTTGGAGCGATATTCATGGCAACTGATTATGTAACTTCTCCGATGACGCATAAAGGGCAATTGATTTACGGTGTTGCCATTGGATTCTTGACTGTTGTTATTAGAAACTGGGGGTCATATCCAGAGGGAATGTCATTCGCCATACTTATAATGAACGCCTTGACGCCTTTAATCAATACATACGTTAAGCCTAAGCGTTTTGGTGAAATAATAAATAAGGAGGATGGGAAATGAAAAAGCTGGAATCAACGATAACAAACATGGTTCTTGTCCTTGTAGGCGTAGCCTTGGTGACAGGTAGCATATTGGCGTACGTCAACAATGTGACAGAAGAACCGATAAAGTTACAGGCAGAGAAAACACTTGCAGACGGAATAAAGGCTGTGATGGGTGGTGTAGAATTGACTGTTGCCAAGGACGATACCGTGAAGCAGACAATTGCAGGAAAGGAAACCACGTTTGTGATACATGAAACTGTTGATGCCAATCATAAATCTCTTGGTGCAGCAGTGGAGAGTACGACGACAGGTTTTGGCGGGGACTTGAAGGTCTTGGTGGGGTTTGACCGTGAAGGAAAAATCCTTGGATATACAGTCCTGCAACATTCAGAGACTCCTGGATTGGGTGCCAAGGCAGACAAGTGGTTTCAGAAAGACGGAAAGGGGTGTATAATAGGTAAGAACCCTGCTTCAGATAACCTTTCAGTTAGAAAAGACGGAGGCGACATTGACGCCATAACGGCTTCAACCATAACAAGCAAGGCGTTCCTCCTGGCTGTCACTCAGGCTTACAACGCTTACAAGTCACTGCCTGTAGACGCTCACACAGGGGCTTCTAGCAAGCATTGAAAGAAGTTTTACGTAAAAAAGACATGGGACAATGAATTACATGAAAATTTTGATAAACGGAATTGTAAAGGAAAATCCTACCTTCGTGCTTCTTCTTGGCATGTGTCCGACATTGGCTACAACTACGTCTGCAATGAACGGACTGTCTATGGGTTTGGCCACGATGTTCGTGTTGATATGCTCGAATTTGGTCATATCTTTGATAAAGAATCTTACTCCTGACATGGTGCGAATACCTGTCTTTGTCGTGGTTATAGCGTCATTTGTCACTATTTTGCAGATGATAATGCAGGCCTTTGTACCTGCGATTTACGCAACTCTCGGACTTTATATCCCTCTCATAGTTGTGAACTGCATTATACTTGGTCGTGCAGAAGCTTTCGCTTGTAGTCATGGGCCTGTCGAAAGCCTTTTCGACGGCATTGGCATCGGGCTTGGTTTCAGTTTGGCTTTGACTCTGCTTGGGGCGGTGCGTGAGCTTTTTGGGGCTGGTTCTGTTTTCGGGATTGTGCTTCTGCCGGAAGCAAGCAACATGCTTCTTTTCATATTGCCTCCGGGAGCATTCATAACTTTGGGCTTTTTGATAGCGATAGTTAACAGATTTAAGAAAGCGTAATTATGGAATACTTATTGATTTTCATTTCAGCAATATTTGTGAACAACATTGTGTTGTCACAATTCTTGGGCATTTGCCCGTTCCTTGGCGTGTCGCAGAAGATTTCCACATCGCTGGGCATGGGTGCTGCTGTGGCGTTTGTGTTGACGCTTTCAACCATTGTTACATATCTTGTGCAGATATACGTCCTTAATCCGATGGGACTGCAATATTTGCAAACGATAGCATTTATCCTTGTCATCGCCGCTTTGGTGCAGATGGTTGAGATAATATTGAAGAAGGTCTCACCATCTCTTTATCAGGCTTTGGGCATTTACTTGCCGCTCATTACGACCAACTGTGCCGTGCTTGGCGTTGCTATACTTGTCATCCAGAAAGAGTATTCGTTGCTGCAAAGTGTCGTTTACGCGTTCTCTACGGCGGTAGGTTTTGCCGTTGCGCTGATAGTCTTTGCCGGTATACGCGAACAGTTGGCAATGGTCAGCATTCCCAAAGGCATGCGCGGCATGGCGATAGTGCTTGTCACGGCGGGGCTGTTGAGCCTTGCTTTCATGGGATTCTCAGGCGTAGATGGAGGTCTGAGGACGCTTTTTGGCCTTAATTGACATTTCTGATAGCAATAAGGTGAAATAACAAGTCCTGGCATGTGTGGGTGGCGAATCGCACTGTCAGGACTTGTTTTTATATTGTAAATTCATTTTAGTGTGATAAAATGCCGTCTCCTGTAGTGTAAGATGTGGCTAAATGCACGGTGAAAGGCTGTGTCTTGCATTCAAAAAGACCATCTTTTGCAAGTGGACAAGACAGGTTGAAGCCTGGTAAATCGTGCGCCTTGATTATTTTTTACCCAGACCTTTTGCGGTAAAAATAAAAAATGTGTAAGTTTGCACTTGAAAACAACCAATTGTTTTGTGATGAAAGTAAACTTAAACACTTTTGAGGAGGTGCATAAGCCTTGTTATGTGCTTGAGGAAAAACGACTGAGACGCAACCTTGAGCTGATAAGCGGCGTGGCGGAAGAGGCCGGCGTTGAGATAATATTGGCATTCAAGGCATACGCCCTGTGGAAGACTTTTCCAATATTTCGCGAGTATATCAACGCTACAACAGCCAGTTCGCTTTATGAGGCACGATTGGCGTTGGAGGAGTTTGGCAGCAAGGCGCATACTTTCTCACCCGCATACACTGATTATGAGATTGACGAGATTGCCCGTTGCTCAAGCCATCTTACTTTCAATTCGTTGTCACAGTATGAACGCCTGCATGGACGGGCGAAAGCGGCGAACCCGAAATTGAGCTTTGGCTTACGCATAAATCCAGAATATTCAGAGGTTGGCACGGCACTTTACAATCCGTGTGCGCCTGGCACTCGTTTTGGCGTAACGGCGGACAAGCTGCCCGAACGTCTGCCCGAAGACATTGACGGTTTCCATTGCCATTGTCATTGTGAGAGTGGGGCGGATGTATTTGTGCGCACGTTGTCACATATTACGGATAAGTTTTCGCATTGGTTTGAACAGATAAAATGGATCAACTTTGGCGGCGGGCATCTCATGACCCGTAGAGATTATGACATACCTTTAATGATAAAGACGCTCTCTGACTTCCGCAAGTCTTATCCTTGGCTGCACGTGATACTTGAACCAGGCAGCGCGTTCGGCTGGCAGACCGGGCCGTTGGTGTCGCAGGTGGTTGACATCGTTGAGGACCATGGCATACGGACGGCCATCTTGAATGTCAGCTTTACATGCCACATGCCCGACTGTCTGGAGATGCCTTACATGCCGGCTGTGCGTGGCGCGGAGGTGGTAGACGTGGAAACATGTGCTGACACGTCTGCAGATAATGTTTATAGGCTTGGCGGGTGCAGTTGCCTTTCAGGTGATTTTATGGGACTGTGGCGTTTTCACAATAGACTAGCAGTAGGTGACAACGTGATATTCGAGGACATGTTGCATTATACCACGGTAAAAACCAACATGTTCAACGGCATAACCCATCCTTCAATAGCTTTTGCGCATGAGGATGGTAGTTTGGAAATGCTACGTGAATATGGGTATGAAGATTACCGAAATCGTATGGATTGAAAGTTTTTTTCAATGAAAATGAAAAAAAACGTCCAAAAGTTTTGCAGGTTTCAGAAAAAGCCGTATCTTTGCACCGCATTTAGAGAAATGCTCCTGTTAAAAGGAAGTAAGCGGCAATAGCTCAGTTGGTAGAGCGCAACCTTGCCAAGGTTGAGGTCGCGGGTCCGAGTCCCGTTTGCCGCTCAATATTCTGAATAAACCACGTGTCGGGTTTTTCCCGTTCAAGCCCAAGTGGCGGAATTGGTAGACGCGCACGTTTCAGGTGCGTGTGCCTTGCGGCGTGCAGGTTCGAGTCCTGTTTTGGGCACGATTTATTCAGAATATATTTTTATGTTGGAGAGGTGGCGGAATTGGTAGACGCGCTACTTTGAGGGGGTAGTGAAAATTGTTTCGTGGGAGTTCGAGTCTCCTCCTCTTCACAAAGAGTTCTTTTTATTTTAGGCGGCAATAGCTCAGTTGGTAGAGCGCGACCTTGCCAAGGTCGAGGTCGCGGGTCCGAGTCCCGTTTGCCGCTCATCTTCAAATTGAAAAATACATTTCATGAATTTATATTTAAGGTATTTCGATAAAGAGACATTAGTCACTAATGTCAATGATGCTATTTCTTTTTTGGCTTCTATTGACGAAATAGGGATGAATCCTGACCTTGAGCGTGACATACGTGAATATGCCGCGAGCAACGTGTATTATCCCAAACGTTACAAAATACGTCCCCGTGTGTATTTTATCATTATAAAGACCGAGGCCGCCACCATGCTTGATTTCAAGCAGAAGAAGGCTTTGCGTTCGAACATGCAACAGGGTGACAGGGGTGACGAAGTTTCGCCGGCATTGGTGCGCTTGACGGAAGAACGTCCAGGATGGTATGAAGGCACTCTTGATTTCAAGAGGGTTGTGCTAGTACCTGTGACAGGCAAGCATGAATACCGTGACACTCATTTTGTTGTCAACTGTAAGGCCATGTCCGGCATCGACTGTTACAACCGCATGGTGGAGTATCTGCGTGGACGTGTTGACAGTAGAAGCCAGTTCCCGTCAGCCAAGGGCAAGAACTTCAGATTCAGGTATTTGGGGCTTTGGAAGTAAAGACGGCCTGTAGGGTTGTGTGATTGTCTGGTTATTGTCTTTTGCGGATTATAGCCATAGTCATAAAAGATTAATATCTGGCAAAACAGGTGACAGAAAAACTAATGCGGTATGACCCGCAAAACCTTAACACCGTAGATATATGAATAAGGTGATGCTTATTGGCAATGTCGGCAAAGAGCCGGTTGTGCGTTATTATGACCATGACCAGGCTGTGGCGACTTTCCCGCTTGCCACGACAGAGCGTGGATATACGTTGCAAAACGGCACACAGGTGCCCGACAGGACTGATTGGCACAACATCGTGCTGTCACGCGGACTTGCAAAAGTAGCGGAGAAATATGTGCATAAAGGCGATAAACTTTATGTAGAAGGACGAATACGTTATCGCACGTATGACGACCAACGGGGAATACGTCATTATGTGACAGAGGTGTATGCGGACAATATGGAGCTGTTGTCACCCAAGCCCGTGAAAAGCGGAAATGAGGAACCGGTGGAGCAGCAGACACCGAATGACAATACATTGGATAACGCACCGTTTTGACACGGTGCGTTAATGTTTTATGACAATGCTGTATTTATGTCGCTGATGTTTATAGAAAAAGTCGCTCCAGGTGTTGAGTTGGGGGCGTGGAGTATGGATGAAAGCGTGGAGGAGCTTTTTTCATGCAATGCTGTTTCTGTATCGTTGAGAAAAGAATTTGTTGCGGTTAGGTCTGCGCAACGCCGCCTTGAGGTGGCCTCCGTTCATGCGCTCGTATGCCACATTTTCGGCAAGGATATGGAGATACGGCATGATGGCGATGGCAAGCCTTGTCTTTGCAATGGTTTCAATATTGGCATAAGCCACACCAAAGGGTGCGCTGCTGTTATTGTTTCAGAAGACAAGGAGGTAGCGGTTGACGTGGAATATATGGATGAAAGAGTAGAACGTGTTGTAGGAAGGTTGTTGCGTGATGACGAAAAGGCAGTCACTTTATTTGAGAAAATATTGCATTGGTGCGCCAAGGAGACGTTGTACAAATTGTATTCCGCAGACCATCTGGCTTTAAGTGAGATGCGCTTGTTGTCCATTTATGGGGATGATGGCAACGGAGTGATAACTGCAGAGAATTTAAGGCGCAACGATGTGTTGCGCCTTAAATACAAAGTTGTCAATGGTTTTGTTATTGTTTACGCGGCTCTTTAGGCTTTCCGTTTTTCTTTTTGAAGCCGCCTTTGCCTCTATATTTTCCTTTCTTTTTTCCTGGATGGCCGCCTTTCCTCGGTTCGGTGGCTTTATATTCTGGAGCCTTGCCCAATCCCTTGGGTAGCGGGATTTTCTCGACTTCATGTCCAAGGAACTGTTCTATCTGCATGAACTTTGATATTTCCTTGCCTCGCACCAGCGTTATTGCGATGCCGTCATGGTCGGCTCGTGCAGTTCTTCCTATACGATGGACGTAATCTTCAGAGTCATGCGGCACGTCATAGTTTATCACCATTGATATGTCGTCTATGTCAATTCCCCTCGCAACGATGTCGGTTGCGACAAGTACGTCTATCTGTCCGCTTTTAAACAGGTACATAACTTCGTCACGTTGGCTCTGCATCAGGTCTGAGTGCATTTCACCGCTGTTGATGTTCGATAGTCTCAAGGTCTTGTTTATTTCTTTGACCTTGATTTTCGAACTTGAGAATATGATGACACGTTTCTGACCGTATTGTTTGAATATGTCCTTGAGGACCTTTTCTTTTTGGTTCTCGTGGCATACGCATGCTAATTGTTTTATCTTCTCAGCAGGCTTGCTTACGGCGAGCTTAATTATTGATGGCGATTTGAGTATGTTTTTTGCCAAATCCTCAATCTTGCCAGGCATGGTTGCGGAGAACATGATTGTTTGGCAGTTTGATGGCAACAGCTTGGCAATTGACAATATGTCTTCATGGAATCCCATGTCGAGCATGCGGTCGGCTTCATCCAAAACGAAGAATGACACCTTGCTAAGATCTACATTGCCCATTGTGATGTGGCTTATCAGGCGTCCGGGAGTCGCAATGATGATGTCGGCTCCCATTTTCATGCTCTTGTATTCCTGGTCATAGCGGCTGCCGTCATTGCCACCGTATACAGCCACACTGCTGACGTCTTTCATGTAATATGAAAACCCTTGCATGGCTTGGTCTATTTGTTGTGCCAGTTCCCTTGTCGGGCTCATTATCACACAGTTAATCGAGTCGGCTGGAAAACCGCCGTCATCGAGCATGCTGAGAATGGGTAATAGGTAAGCCGCTGTTTTGCCGGTTCCTGTTTGTGCTATCCCCAAGACATCCTTGCCGTCAAGAATTTCTGGTATGCATTTTTCTTGTATTGGAGTGCATGATGTCCACCCCATGTCGTCAATCGCGTCAAGGGCGTTGTCGTTCAAATATAAATCGTAAAAATCCATGTCTTAATTAGGTGCTTTGCGGTAGCAGAAATAAGCCACCACTGTGAAAATGATATTAGGTATCCATGCAGCCAGCATTGGTGGTGTGTTGGCACCTACTGCAAAGGCTGACGATACGGTCTGCAACAGGATGTATGTAAAGCTGAGAGCCAATCCGATGCCAAGGTACAGCCCCATGCCGCCTTTACGCTTCCTTGACGAGAGCGAGAGGCCGATGGTAGTAAGAATGAACGAGGCGAACGATGTCGCAATACGTTTATGGTACTCCACCTCGTATTGTACAACGTTGCCTGAGCCGCGGTCTATCTGTTTGCTTATGTATTCCTTCAGTTGTGGGCTTGTAAATGTTTCCTGTTGGCCTTTTGAATAAACAAGGTCAGTAGGTTCCATCATGACTACGGTGTCTTTCAATGCACCGCTTGTTATTGTCTCTTTCATTCCTCTCAGTTGCCTTATTCGCCAGTTGCGCGCCTTCCAGTGATATTTTGAGTCGGAGATTGTGTCATATTGTATTTCCGATGCTGTCATGTGGCTTACGAGCTTCTTGTTTTCAAACTTGTCGAGGCAGAAACCGTAGCCTTTCTTCAAATTGTTGTCATAATGTTGGATGTAGGCTATTACGCCTTTCCCTACTTGTAATTGTACATTTTCGGCTGCGGTGTTTTTCTTTTTGTTCTTGTACATTGTTTCGAAGTTCTGCCTAATGATTGTGCCCTTGGGAATGACGTATGCTCCGAGGTAGAATGTCATGATAGAAATTATTGCCGCTGAAATCATGTATGGCCGCATAAGTCGTTTAAAGCTTACGCCGGCCGCCAGCATTGATATTATTTCTGAGTTGCCCGCCAGCTTCGACGTGAAGAATATCACGGCGATAAATACGAACAGCGGGCTGAACAGGTTGGCAAAATAAGGCACGAAATTCATGTAGTAATCCACCACTATCGCCTTGAGCGGTGCGTGGTATTGAGTGAACTTCGCAAGGTTCTCGTTGATGTCGAAAACGATTGATATTGAGATGATTAGTGCAATGGAGTAGAAGTATGTGCCGATGAACTTCCGTATAATGTACCAATCAAGTATCTTCAGGTAACGTGTAGGACTGAGGATTTTGAGCCATCCTAATTTCCTTCCGAGCCAATCTAACGCCACAATTAGCCACTTGAAATGGCTTTTGAGCCATTTAACCAGCTTGGGGAATTTTGGGAATTGCTTCATGTTCCTTGGTTTCATGTTGTTAGGTTAAATCCTTATTCCAAGTTGCTCGATGACGGATGATTTCCATTTCACGAAGTCGCCTGCCTCTATATGACTGCGTGCGTCGTTGACGAGGCGCAGGTAGAAAGCCAAGTTGTGTATACTGGCAATCTGCATTGCCAGCAGTTCCTGCGCCTTGAAAAGGTGGTGCAGGTATGCTTTTGAGTATGTTTTGTCCACATCGCAGCCGTCAGGGTCTATGGGAGAAAAGTCTTTTTCCCATTTCTTGTTACGCATGTTCATTGTGCCGTTGTATGTGAAGAGCATGGCATTGCGACCGTTGCGTGTAGGCATAACACAGTCGAACATGTCAACTCCGCGTTCTATGGCCTCAAGTATGTTTTGCGGTGTGCCCACGCCCATCAGGTAGCGTGGCTTGTCCTTTGGCAGGATTTCATTCACAACCTCAATCATCTCATACATCACTTCTGTCGGTTCGCCTACAGCCAAGCCACCTATGGCATTTCCCGCAGCACCTTTGTCGGCAACGAACTTGGCCGCCTCGCGTCGCAGTTCCTTGAAAGTGCATCCCTGCACGATGGGGAATAGCACTTGGTCATACCCGTATAATGGTTCGGTTTCGTTGAATCTCCTTATACATCTGTCAAGCCAACGCTGCGTCAACATCAGGCTGTTCTTGGCGTATTGGTAGTCGCTTTGGCCGGGAGGGCATTCATCGAATGCCATCATTATATCTGCGCCGATGGCGCGTTCAGTGTCAATGACGTTTTCGGGGGTGAAGAAGTGCTTTGAACCGTCTATGTGTGAGCGGAACTCGCAGCCTTCTTCTTTCAGCTTCCTGATACCTGTAAGCGAGAACACCTGGAAGCCGCCGCTGTCAGTAAGTATCGGTTTGTCCCAAGTGTTGAACTTGTGCAGCCCGCCAGCCGCATTGAGTACGTCAAGCCCTGGGCGCAGGTACAAGTGGTAAGTGTTGCCAAGGATGATTTGGGCTTTCACTTGTTCGCGCAGTTCGCTGAAGTGTACGCCCTTTACGCTGCCGCACGTTCCCACTGGCATGAATATGGGCGTGCGTATCTGTCCGTGCGCAGTGGTTATGATTCCGGTTCGTGCGTCGCTTGCGTTGTCTGTATGCTGTAGCTCGAAAAACATGTTGTCAATCCTCTATGTCGAATGTTATGGGATTCTTTACCTTTTCGTCGGTCAGTGCGAAGTCCCACACTTCCTGTATGTTTTCTACGTAATGGAAGTTCACGCCGTTGATGTACTCCTCGGATATTTCCTCGATGTCTTTCTTGTTGTCACGGCACATGACTATTTCGGTGATGCCGGCACGCTTGGCGGCCAGTATCTTTTCTTTTATACCTCCTACGGGCAGAACTTTGCCGCGTAGCGTTATTTCGCCCGTCATCGCCGTCTTGGCGCGTACCTTGCGCTGCGTCAAGGCCGAGGCGATAGACGTAGCTATTGTTATGCCAGCCGAAGGACCGTCTTTCGGTGTAGCTCCTTCGGGCACGTGGATGTGTATGTTCCAGTGGTCGAAGATACGGTAGTCTATGCCAAGTGTGTCGGCGTGCGCCTTCACGTATTCCAGCGCGAGTATGGCCGACTCTTTCATCACGTCGCCGAGGTTTCCTGTAAGCGTGAGCTTCGAGCCTTTGCCCTTGCTAAGGCTTGTCTCTATGAACAGGATTTCGCCTCCGACGCTTGTCCACGCCAAGCCCGTCACAACTCCGGCATACTCGTTGCCTTGGTAGATGTCACGGTAGAATGGCGGGTTGCCCAACAGGGCTGCAAGCTCCGCAGGGGTTATCTTATAATATGGTAGTGCGCCGTTTTTGGCTTTCATGAAGGCCAATTTGCGCAAGGCCTTGTTGATTTGCTTCTCCAATTGGCGCACACCGCTTTCCCTCGTGTATTGCTCTATGATTTTCTCAATGGCCTGTTTTGTGAACGTCAGCTTCTTTTCGTCTGCCAGACCAGTGTTCATTTTCTCCTTGGGAATGAGGTGGCGTTTGGCTATCTCTACCTTCTCCTCGGTGATGTATCCGCTCACCTCTATCAGCTCCATTCGGTCGAGTAGGGGGCGCGGTATAGTGTTGAGGTCGTTGGCGGTGGCTATGAACAGCACCTTTGACAGGTCGTAGTCCACGTCCAGGTAGTTGTCATGGAAAGCAAAGTTCTGCTCAGGGTCAAGCACCTCGAGCAACGCTGAAGCAGGGTCGCCGTTGATGGTGTTCTGTGTTACTTTGTCTATCTCATCGAGTATGAACACAGGGTTTGACGACCCCGCCTTCTGTATGCTCTTTATTATTCGTCCTGGCATTGCGCCAATGTATGTGCGTCGGTGACCGCGTATCTCAGCTTCGTCATGCACACCGCCGAGTGAGATGCGTGCGTACTTGCGCTTCATGGCAGCGGCGATGCTCTTGCCGAGGCTCGTCTTGCCCACACCGGGAGGGCCGTACAGGCAGATGATGGGTGATTTCAGGTCTTTTCTGAGACTCAGCACTGCCATGTACTCAAGTATGCGCTCCTTCACCTTCTTCATGCCGTAGTGGTCCTTGTCAAGCACTTTTTCGGCACGTTTCAGGTTCAGGTCGTCTGTCGTGTAGCTTTCCCACGGCAGGTTGACCATAGTCTGTAGGTAAGTTAACTGTACGCTGAACTCTGGGCTTTGGGGGTTGAGTATGTCAAGCTTGTCAAGTTCTTTGTTGAATGTGGCTTCTATCTCTTCAGGCCACTTTTTCTTCTTGGCCGCTTCGGTCAACTCCTTGCGTTCGGGGTAGCTTTCGCCCCCCGTCAACTCTTCCTTGATGTTCTTGATTTGCTGCTGCAAGAAGTATTCCCTCTGTTGCTCGTCGATGTCCTCGCGCGTCTTTGTGCGTATGTCGTGCTTTATCTCGAGCAACTGCATTTCGCGATGCAGCATCTTCAGTAGTTTGAAAAGACGGTCCTTCAGCGAGTTCGCCTTCAGCAACTTCATCTTTTCGCCAACGTCAAACGGCAGACTTGTGCAGATGAAGTTGAGCAGTATGATGGCGTTGTTGATATTCTGCAAGGCAAACTGCGCCTCGTCTGGTATTTCGTCGTTCTTTTTCACGTAGTCGATGGCCACGTTGCGCAAGTCCTCTATGGCAGTCATGAACTCCTTGTCCTTCTCGTCAGGCATCTTCTCTGGAGCAACCTCCACCATACCCTTTAGGAACGGGAACGTGTTTTTCACTTCCGTCAGTTTGCATCTGCCCATGCCTTGCAATATGACAGTCACGTTGCCGCTCTGTCCGGGCATTTCAAGTACACGTATTATTTTTGCGAATACGCCGTATTCGTGTAGTTGCTCCTTCCTCGTTGGGTTATCCTCATCGGCGTCTTTCTGGCAGAACACGGCGAAAGCCTCCTCGGGCTTGTCCTTTAGGTAGTTTACCAAGTTCAGGCTCGCAGTGCGGCCGATGAGTACGGGTGACACCACGCCAGGAAATAGCACAAGGTTGCGCGTGGCCAGCACAGGCAGCTCGCCGTCCTCGTTTCCCTCAAAAAGCTTGGTTATGTCACCCTCGTAGTCTGCTATCATTGAAAAAGCGTTGTTTATTTCACGTTTCATTATTTTCTATTGCTTTGCCCTGGAAAATATATATTGGGGTGCAAAGTTACTCATTTTAATCGACATAGCGAGCCTTGCCCGTCATATTTTAATTTTAATAACGTTGGGCTTTGTTCTTACGCGCTTTGTTTTGTTGGCAATGGTTGTTCGCTTTAGGGTAAACTATTCGGCAAAAACTTTGGTTTGGCCAGGAAATAATCATCTAATGGATTTTATGTTGTATTTCTCGATGTTTGGTTCTAATGTTTTTTTGCATGCAAATAAGTTTTTTCTTGCTTGTGCAGTCACTCTTACTCCTCCCATTCAACCATGTTTCTCGGCAGTTTTATCATTTTAGGTTCGCCGCGCTTGCCTGTTATGAAGTAGTTTTCGGCGAGGCTTTCTTGGAATTTCAGTAGGAACGCCGCCCTTATCCTTGCGCATTTCTCGTTGATAGAGTTGTTTAGCGGGTCGGTGGCGTTTATTATGCTTTTGTCGTAATTCCTTATTCCGAATAAGTTTCTTAACACTCTCGCGCCTTTAATCCGTCCGTAAATCTCAGCCAGTTCACGCCTGTATTCAGGAAGTTCCTTGAACATTATGCCTTCAGGATGTTTCAGGAAGAGCAGGAACACCGCCTTAACCAACGGTTCCATTGTTATTTCCATGTTATCATAGTCAGGCAGGAATATTCTCAAGTCTTTTGTTACAACCAGTTTGCTTAACTTTGGCTTTGGCATTACAAGTTCTTGCAAAATTGCTTGACTTATACCTTTTCGCCGCAACAAATCTATTTTATACTCAACTTCACTTAGCAATTGTTTCGCTTCATTATCAAAGGCGTCATCTGCATTTTGTGGTATTTTTTCAATGTTTATGAAATTACATTTTCTATCCTTCCAATAACAAGAATGATAACATTGTACTCCTTCTGCGTAAATGATAGGGTCGCCGTACCATTGCTTTAAGACTAAAGTCCTTTTACTTATGAATTTAAAGAAATCCTTAACGTCGTTAATGTCGTTAATGTCGAATATGTATAAGTCAAAATATGAAATCCACGGTGACCATGTATCGTCGCGATATTGTGTAAGCCAACTTGAGTTATATCTTGCAAAACATGGCTTACCTATTATTTTCCTGAATTGTGGTCGTATCATGAAGTCAAGGAGACCGTTGCTCCTTATCGAAAAGCGTGTTGTGTCATGGCATATTGGCTCATTGGGATTTAGGTATTTCCATATTCCTTTGTTTTCTTCAATTTCTTTTCCTATCCACGGGAGATATACAAACCGTAAATTCCTTTTCGCAAAGCATTTCTTTATTAATTCATAATTTTCACGAATACAATTATTTGTCGCTTCATCGTATTCGTCTTCAATGTAAATTACTTCATTATATGACGGCTCAAAGGGAAGATTCGCCAATTCAACAGCAGTGTGTTTTATGTTGTATTTGAGCTTAACTTTTCGTTTACGCCTTTGTTCCTTATCCCATGCATCAAAGACGGACTCTTTTTGCAATGGTATATATACTTGGTTGCGCTTGTTGTTGAAAAGATTTAATGACATAATTTATGTTATTAGTTTGCTAATTTACAAAAATATTTGTAATATCTTCGCTGTGCTATGATTTATTTTTTGTAACTTTGATTGAATATTTTTCTGTTAAGGCTGTGACAAATTGAATTATTAAATTAGTAGAATCCCTTAATTACTTGTCTTTTATTAATTATTAGTTGTATCTTTTTCCACCACCACCAAAGATTGTACTGATACATGACATTATGGTAGTAATCCACCACCATACGTTGTAAGCGTCGGTATAATAGTTTGCTTTGTACAGAGCATCGCCAAACCAACTCCTGATGAGGTTGGGGACAAAGAACAATCCATGCCAAATGCCGGAATACCACGTGTAAGTTTTTTCAGGGTTAATGTCGCACAGTAGCCATCCGACGAGGCATGATACGGCAATATAGATACATATTCTTGTCAAGCATCCCATAGTCTTATTCTTTTTCGTTTTTCGTGAAAGTTATAATCAAAAGCAATATCGCAACTGCCACATCAACAATGTTCCATATCGTTCGGCCTAACGCAATCTTTATGAACGGTTGAAACAGCAATGCCAATGCGCCGAATGTAATAGCATGTTCTTTCTTGTTTTCGGCATAATAATTGAATGCTGTAACGGCGAAAACTACCATTGCCGCCCAACGGACGAGCATGTAATACCCGTATGGCATTGGTGCAAGGCATAATAGCAACATTATAGCTAAAATAAGTACAATGTGTTTCATGTTATTTATGTATTTTTTTACGCACTCTCACTATTAAATATATGATTAAACTAAAAAGTATGATTAAAGATGCTGTTGTTATAGAAAAAATAATTTTAGTATTCTGTGAAATTTCACTTTCTATTAAATCGTCATCACATTGTATTTCATAATAATCAAATTTAATTCCATATATAATTTGGCAATAGTAATCGGAAATAGCATTAACATAACCATAGGTTAAAGAACTGTTATTTTGTTGTTCTATAATATAAAAATATTTATTTCTTTCGTTCAATATTGATTTTATTTTGTTCCTTTCATTTGTATATGATACTGAAAAAGTATTATCTTTACTAATTAGATAATCAAATGCTTCTTTGCTGGCTGCGTATGGATGTGGCCTATATATTTTTTCATAACTATTACATTTTTTGTAACCTAATGCGATAGGTTCAACGCTTTCTACAATAAAAATACTGGAGGATCTTTTATAGCGTGACAAACGATTGATTTCCCATGTTCCACCAAAAAAGATTAAGTGCAAACTTTCTAATTCGTTATAAAGATTAGGGTAAATATTAATCCAGCTACTAAGACCATATGCTTTGTCGCGTACAGATTTATTATCGCTGCTCATAAATTGTTGCAATACATTATGTTTTTTTACGTCTTTAGTTAAATCTGGCGAATATCTATCAAAAAATTCCCCTGTAGTTATATCTCCGTATTCCATAAGTTTATCTATCTCGTCATTTAAACTCTTTCCTTGTTGCTCAACATCTTGGTAGATTTTATTTTTAATATAATTGTTTATGTATGGATAAATGAGCAATAAATCAGTGATAGAAAAAAGTATTACTGAAAAAATAATGATAAAAATTTTATTGTGAATAATTTCCTTTATGGTCGTCTTTAATTTTTTTAGAATCTTTTCGGAGTTTTGTCTTAGTTCTTTCATGATAATAAGATTTTTTATCTTTTACTCTCAGAAGATAGTTTTTTGATTTTTGTTGAGTTTATATACAAATAAAAGCGTGGGAGTTCTTACTGTTCGCCCGTCCACGCTTCGAGGCCTTCGCATTGCCCGGTATAGTAGAACGAGCAACGCAGAGACCCCACGCAGGATATGTTTACACCAACATGCCTCACGCCGGAAATGCGTGAAGATATGATATGAAGTGAATACATACCACGCAGGACATCTACTGTTGCCTTGTTCTTGACTATACCTGAAAGTTGCGAAGTTTCGAAGCGTCAAGACAAAGCGTTTAGTAAACGCCTTTTTCATATATAGCCGCCGTCCGTGCGTTAGGTTTTGCAAACCTCTGCTTGGATAGCGACACGGCAAATATACTGACTTTCGGCAACATCTGCAAGGTTTTGCATGAAAAGTTGCATGGCGTTCAGCTTTTTACCGGATATGAAACAGGCAACAGCAGATTTTTATCTCGTATATTATGTGTTGTGATGGTTTCTTTCATATTTGTTGGTTTCATGTTGTTTACGGCGCAAAGATATATTGTTTGTTTTAATGATGCAAGTAAAAAACTTTCGCAAGCCTTGCGGAAGTTAATATTTTGTCAAACGGCTGAATTTCACTAAATTTGCACGTACAAACAGATTTCTTGTTTTTCACTTTTACGTTTTCATTTAATTTATGTCTGACGGATTTTCATTCAAGCGTTTCACGGTGAGCCACGGCAAGTGCGCCATGAAGGTGGGCACGGACGGCGTATTGCTCGGGGCATGGGCGCGCGGAGGACGGCGCATATTGGATGTCGGCACGGGTTCTGGACTGGTTGCGCTGATGATGGCGCAGAGATTCGAGGAAGCCGAAGTTACAGCCATTGACATTGAGCCAGGGGCGTGCCTCCAGGCTCGTGAGAATGTGGAGGCGTCGCCGTTTGCGGGCAGGATAAGCGTTGTCGAGTCATCGTTGCAGAGTTTTCATGGCGGCGAATTTGACGCGATAGTGTGCAATCCGCCGTTTTACGCCGGGACATTGGCGAGCAAAACGGCGGCGAGAACTATGGCGCGCAGCGCGGAGACGCTACCTTTTGCCGACTTGTTTCGCCATGCGGTGCGGTTGTTGACTGACGGTGGCGTGCTGTCTGTGGTCGTTCCGGCTGCTCTGCGCAGTAAGTTTGATGCCGAGGCGGCTCTTGCCGGACTGTTTCCACGCCGTGTATGTATGGTGAAGACAGTGCCGCGTAAGGCGGCGAGCCGTTGCCTGCTGGAGTATGGGCGGCGGCCACCGTTGCGCTTCGAGGAGATGGAAGAGTGCATTAACAACGCCGACATGATACGCTCAGAATGGTATTCGAGGCTTACTCAAGACTTTTACTTGTAACTTGTTGATAATAAGTACATTGCCAAGAGGCGGCATTTCGCATTGCGAAATGCCGCCTCTTGATGTTTGATATGCCATCTTTTAAGTGATAAAATGCGCTTATCTGGAAATACAAGTCTTGCGCTTTTGTGTTGTGATGAGGTGTTGTTATTTCTCTTTTGTCTTTTCTATTTTCTTCAGCCTCCGTTTGGCTTCGGGCGCGTCGGGGTAGAGTTCAAGAGCCTTGCGGTAGTTTGCGGCGGCGGCTTCGGTCATGTGTTCGCGTTCACATTCCTTGCCGAGAAGGGTGTATTCGGCTGCGAGACGTTTCAGGAATTTTTGTTGCTTTTCATGCTCTTTTTTTAGCTGTTCGTTTTCGCTGCGCAGGATGTTGATTATGCCGAGCTTGCGGCGGATTAGGCGGCGTGCGGATGGTTTCTCGATGTCGTAGCGGTGGTGTATGGCCTTGAAGAACGAGGTGAGAAATGCTTCGAAGTCGCCTCTGTCGAAAGCTTGGGCTGCATCGTGGTATTCGCGGTCGGCGGCCGACTCGCGCAGTGCGCCGTTGATGAGCGCAGTGTCGTTGTAGGTGCGTGCGAACTGGGTGATTTCGTGGCGCACGAAGACGTCCTCACGCTTTATGGGGGCGGCGAGGCTAAGTCCTGTTAGCGACGTACAGCGCGATAGGGCTACGTATGCCTGTCCGCCGGCGAAGACGCCGCCGGTGAAGTCGATGTTGACATGGCGGAAGGTGAGTCCCTGGCTTTTATGTACGGTGATGGCCCAAGCGAGGCGGACGGGGAACTGCACGTAGCTGCCTATTTCTTCTTCTTCGATTTTCTTTTCCTTCTCGTTGAAGGTGTAGCGCATGTTGCTCCACCGCTCACGGCGTACGTCGTGTTCCTCGCCGTCTTCGGTGACGACGTACATGGCGTCTTCAGCCTCGTCAATTCCAGATATTACGCCGAGTGTGCCGTTGACCCAGCGACGGTCGGGGTCGTTCTTGATGAATATGACCTGCGCCCCGGGCTTCACTTCAAGCTCAATGGGGGTAGGCAGACTGCTTTCGGGAAAATCGCCCTTCACCTCGCCTCGAAAGGTCACGGTCGAACCAGGCAGTTGCTCGAGTTGCCGTTCGTTGATGTAGTCAACGGTGTCGCGGCGTGTTGACAGGGTGATGGCCAGGCGGTTCTCATCGGCAGAGAGGGACTGGCCTACTCGGCTGTTGAGTGCCTGTAGGTCGGTTGTTCCAGCGTTTCCCGTGCGTATATGGTCGAGTATGTCGATGAATGCAGGGTCGCTTTGGCGGTACACTTTGCGCAGCTCAATGCTTACGAGGCGCATCTCGCGGAACACGTGCGCGCCGAAAAAGAAGCATGTGGGGTAGAAGGGGTGGAGCATCTTGCGCTCGTCTTCCTTGACGACTGGCTCAAGCTGGTAGATGTCGCCTACGAGCAGGAGCTGCTTGCCGCCGAATGGCTCGCGCATGTTGCGCGAGTATATGCGAAGCACCTTGTCGATGAAGTCGATGATGTCGGCGCGCACCATGCTGATTTCGTCAATCACGACAAGCTCTACCTCGCGCAGGATTTTCCTTTTCTCGGATGTGTATTTCAGTGTGCTGCGTATGTTGCGCGCAGAGTAGCGGGTGTCGTTTGGCAGCAGCGGGTGGAAGGGCAGCTTGAAGAAGCTGTGCAGGGTTGAGCCGCCGGCGTTTATGGCAGATATGCCTGTCGGGGCGAGTATGATATGTTTTTTCTTCGTGTTGGCGCAGATGTAGCGCAGGAAAGTTGACTTGCCTGTCCCCGCTTTTCCTGTCAGGAAGAGCGAGCGGCGGGTGTACTGTATGATTTGCAACGCTTGTTGCAGTTCTTTGTTGTCGAGGTCAATCACTGCTTGATTAAAGGTAAACGAGTAAAATGGCAAAAAAGTGAAAAAGTAAAAAGGTGAAACATGGCAGGGCGTGAAATGGCAGGAGCATTTGGATTGGTTAATCTGCTTTGTTGCCCCACACTGTTTTACCTTTTTACTTTTCTACCTTTTTGCTTTTACAACTAAAGGTCCTCAAACCTGATTACTTCTTCACGGGGTTTATTGTTTTTTTTCTTATGGTTGTTGTCGTTCCCTGTGTTTTCTTGCGCTTCTCCTTCCTCGCCGCCTTGTTCAACGGGTTTGGGTATTTTTACAGTGTTGCCGAACTCGTCAGTCACCGTAATGGAGTCAAGGGCGGTACTGTCAACCAGCGCAGTGTCTTTTTGTACCGGATAGTAGCTGTTGCATTGGTACATGCTTCGTGTTATGTCCTCGTCTTCAGGAGTGTTGAAGCGGCCGTGGTATTTCCTGAATTGCGAATCGCTCATGAGCGACTGCAGGAAGTAACCGCAAATGGGCAATGCCGTGCGGCTGCCTTGTCCCAATGCCCCGGTGCGGAAGTGTATGCTGCGGTATTCGCCGCCCACCCATGCGCCGACGACGATATTGGGGCTTACGCCGATAAACCATGCGTCAGAATGGTTGTTTGATGTTCCGGTCTTGCCGCCGAAGTCGGTGTCTTGCGCGTTGCCGACATAGCTCCACAAGCTCTGTGACGTTCCTCCTGGTTCACGCATTCCGCCCATGAGCAGTTGCTGCATGAAGAATGCGCTTTTGTATGGTATGGCCTGCTTTTCTTCGGCTGGGCTTTTGTACACCTCGTTACCGTCTTTGTCAACAATCCTCGTTACGAGTACAGGTTCAATGTGCTTCCCGTCATTGGCTACTGTGCAGTATGCGTTCACAATTTCAAGCAGGTTGACATCCGAAGAGCCCAAGGCCAGCGATGGCTGTTCGTCGAGCGGACTGTTTATGCCCATGTCGTGAGCGGTCTGGGCGATGTTCTTTATTCCCATCTCTTGGCCGAGCCTTACGGCGATAGAATTGATGCTTCTTGCAAATGCGCCCTTCAGTGGTATGGAATCACCTGAAAAGCGGCCGTTGGCGTTGGTCGGCGTCCATGTGGTCATTTCATGTTTCGCCTTATCATACACTTCCATGCGGATGTACTCGTCACGTCGCTTGTCGCAAGGTGTGAGCCCTTGGTTCATGGCCTCGGTGTAGACGAAAAGCTTAAAGGTAGAACCTGGTTGGCGCATGGCGGTAACCTTGTCGTACTTCCAAGAGTTGAAGTCGATGTCTCCGACCCAGGCCTTTACTTCTCCTGTCTGTGGCTCCATCGCAACGAATGAGCAGTGCATGAACTTAACCATGTAACGTATGGAGTCCATCGTACTCATTTCTTTTTCAATTGTACCTTTCTCGTAGTCGAACAGTTTTACCTTGTGAGGCTTGTTGAGGTAATATGTTATAGAGTCGGGATTGTTTGGGAATTTTTGCTGAAGCATCTTATATGACGGCTGCCTCTTTGCTATGTCTTCGATGAAATGCGGTATGACTTGTTGATTCTCATCGCGCCAAGGGTCTTGGCCGCTCCAGTGCCTGTCGAAGTTGCGTTGCACTTGCCTCATTTGTTTCCGTGCGGCTTCCTCGGCGTATTTCTGCATGCGCGTGTCAATTGTCGTATATATTTTCAGTCCGCTGCTGTATAGGTCGTAACCGTTCTCCTCGCACCAGTCTTTCAGGTAATCGGCAACGGCCTCGCGGAAGTATTTTGCCTGGCCGTCATAATTGCTTTCCACGTTATAGTTAAGCTTAATCGGTATGGCACTGATAGAGTCGAATTCAGCCCGTGTCAGGTCATTGTGGGTCATCATGTTGTGCAACACCGTGTTGCGGCGTTGCAGGCTGTTTTCAGGGTGCGATATCGGGTTGTAATATGTTGTGGCTTTCAGCATGCCAACAAGTACGGCAGCCTGTTCTGCTGTCATCTCGGCAGGGGTTGTGTTGAAGTATGTCTTACATGCTGTTTTTATACCGTATGCGTTTGAGCCGAAATCAACAGTGTTGGCATACATTGTCAAGATTTCTTTCTTGTCGTATAACATTTCGAGTTTTGTGGCGATAATCCATTCCTTGCTCTTCATTATCAGCATGCGCACACCTGGTATCTTGCCAAGCAGTCCAGTGGAATATTGTGTCCTGACGCGGAACATGTTCTTGGCCAACTGCTGTGTGATGGTTGACGCGCCGCGGGCTTCATGGCTGACAATGACATCTTTTAGCACTGCGAACATGCCGATTGGGTCAACGCCGCGGTGCTTGTAGAAACGTTCGTCCTCAGTATCAATCAATGCTTTCCAGAATACAGGATTGACTTCTTCGTATTTCACAGGTGTCCTGTTCTCGCTGAAATATTTGCCAATCATAACTCCGTCGGCACTGTAAATCTCAGAAGCTTCGCTCGTGGTAGGTTTCTTGATTTGCGAGAAACCTGGCGACTTTCCGAACAACCACAAAAAGTTAATGTCAACCATGCCTAAATATACAAAGAACGCCACGATTGCCGAAACAATGGCTACGAGCGTCTTCTTGTACCATTTGCTTCCTTTGTACAATCCTTTGTACCAACGCCAAAAAGTTTTTATCTTGCGCAGGCAAAAATCAAGTAACCTGCCGACATACGAGTTTTTGATTTTTTGGAACATAATATGTTTGTATTTTGTGGTGCAAATGTAATTAAAAAGCTACATTTTAGCTGAAACTATAGATGTATTTTATGATTTCTTCAACATTGTCGGGATTAAACCAATGTATATCTTTGTCCCGTTTGAACCATGTAAGTTGTTTGCGGCAATATTTGTGGGTATTGCTTTTGATTTTGAAGATGGCTTCATCTAAAGTGCATTTCCCGTCAAAATAGTTGAACAACTCTTTATAACCAACTGTGTTTAAGGAGTTTAATTCCTTGTGCGGATACATCTGTTTGGCTTCTTCAATCAATCCATTCTCAATCATCAGGTCAACGCGCTTGTCTATTCGTGAGTACAATTCGTCCCTGTCACGGTTGAGTCCGATTTTTATTATCCTGAAGTTCCTTTCCTTTTTTGTGTTTGTTCTGAAAGAAGTGTATGTTTTTCCTGTTGACAGGCATATTTCAAGAGCGTGGATTACACGCTTTGGATTGTTTTTGTCTACAATCTCGAAATATTCAGGGTCAAGCTTTTTCAGCTTTTCTTTGATGATGTCAAGGCCATCTGCTTCATATAAAGATTTAACCTGTTGGCGTATATTTTCATTGACAGATGGAATGTCGTCGATGCCGTTGCATACGGCATCGACGTACATCATGCTGCCGCCTGACATTATAATGTTGTCTTTTTCGCCAAAAAGTTTGTCTAATAATTTAATGACATCGTTCTCAAACATTGAAGCGTTGTAATAGTCGTTGATATGCAGTTTGCCGACGAAAAAATGTTTGACTCGCTTTTGCTCTTCAGCAGTAGGTGCGGCTGTGCCGATTGGTATGTCCCTGAAAATCTGCCTTGAGTCTGCGTTTATAATGAACGTCCCGAGTCGTTCGGCAACTTCCAAGCATAAAGCCGTTTTGCCTACCCCTGTAGGCCCGACTATGACTATTAGCGTCTTCATGAGCGAGGATAATGATTATCTTATTATTCCCCGTTTTGAATTTTCAACGAAGTCAATGATATAGTTGATTTCTTTGCTTTCAGGCAAGTTCTTTCGTATTTCCTCTATTCCCTCTTTAAGCACACCTTTTGAATAAAGTAAGCGGTATGCTTCGTGGATGTTGTTTATCAGTTCGTTGTCGAATCCCCTGCGGCGTAATCCCACAAGGTTGATGCCACAATAACGTGTAGGTTCTTTTCCTGCAATTATAAACGGCGGAATGTCTTGGCTGAAGCGGCAGCCTCCTTGAATCATAACAAAGCCTCCAATGTGGCAAAACTGGTGAGTCAGCACTTCCGCGCTTATTATTGCATGGTCGTCAACGGTCACTTCGCCGCCGAATTTGGTCGAGTTGCCAATGATGCATCCGCTACCTACAACACAGTCATGTGCGATATGTACGTTTTCCATCAGGAGGTTGTTCGAACCTACAGTTGTTGTGCCTTTTGAGGCCGTTCCTCTTGAGATGGTTACACATTCACGTATGCTATTATTATCGCCAATTTCACAAGTCGTGTCTTCTCCTTTGAACTTGAGGTCCTGTGGCTTTGTGCTTATGCTTGCGCCAGGGAATATCTCATTGCCATTGCCTATGCGTGCGCCGTAATTTATGGTTACGCTGTTTTGGAACACATTGTTGTCACCAATGGCCGTGTTTTTGTCTATGTAGCAGAATGGGCCGATAATATTGTTGTCACCTAATTTCGCTTCGGGGTGAACGTATGCAAGTGGACTTATTTGGTTCATATTAGTACAAAATTTGATAAGGGCAGATTCTATGTCTGCCCTTATTATTATAATAGGTGTTATTTGTTCTTGACAATCTGTGCTGTGAACGTGGCTTCAGATACGACCTTGTCGCCAACGAAAACATATCCTTTCATAGACGATACGCCATGGCGTACTGGAGCTAGAAGGTCAACCTTGAACAGCAAGGTGTCACCCGGGACAACTTTCTGACGGAATTTCACTTCGTCTATCCTCATGAAATATGTTGACCATCGTTCAGGTTCTTCAACAGTGTTAAGTACCAACAAGCCACCACACTGTGCCATGGCTTCAACCTGAAGGACGCCTGGCATGACAGGCTCTTGTGGAAAATGTCCTTGGAAGAATGGCTCGTTGCTTGTTACATTCTTTACACCGACAATGCTGCTAGGCCCCAATGCAATGACTTTGTCAACCAACTGCATTGGATAGCGATGGGGCAGTAGTTCGCGTATGCGGTTCACGTCCATTATGGGAGCCTCGTTGCAGTTGTATATCGGGGCTTGTATTTCATGTTTGCGTATTTCGCGGCGCATCAGCCTTGCAAACTTATTGTTTATCGTATGGCCTGGTTTGGTGGCGATGATACGTCCCTTGATGGGTTTGCCTATCAGGGCCATGTCACCTATTATGTCGAGCAGTTTGTGGCGTGTACATTCATTCTCCCACACCAATGGCTTATGCTGGATGTATCCAAGTTTGGTCGCGTCGAGGTGTGGCACGTTGAGGAAGTCCGCAAGTGTGTCAAGACGTTCTTGCGTTGTCTGTCTTTCGTATATTACGATGGCGTTGTCCATGTCACCGCCTTTTATGAGGTTTGCACGGAGCAACGGTTCGATGTCTCTCACGAAAACAAATGTACGTGCTGGAGCGATTTCCTTGGCAAAGTCTTCAATGTGGTCGAGTGTCGCAAATTGGCTGTTGATGAATTTTGAATCGAACGAACACATTGCAGTCAGGCTGAATTCATCATCTGGCAATATTGTGATGCAAGAGCCGGTTTCGGCATCCTTCACTTCTATCTTGTTGCGTATGATGTAATAGTCTTTCGGCGCGTTTTGCTCCTCAATGCCTATTTCTGTGATTTTGCTTACGTATTGTGCCGCAGAACCGTCAAGTATCGGGAATTCAGGACCGTTAACTTGTATTAGGCAGTTGTCAATGCCTAATGCGTAGAGGGCGGCAAGCGCGTGTTCAACGGTTGACACCTTGACGTCGCCTTTGCCTATTACCGTTCCGCGTTGCGTGTCAACAACGTTTTCGGCTATGGCGTCAATTACAGGTTGGCCTTCAAGGTCGATTCTTTGTATCTTGTAGCCGGTATTGACTGCAGCCGGGTTGAAAGTTATGGTTAGGTTCAATCCTGTATGAAGGCCTTTCCCGCATAGGGCAAAACTGCCTTTCAATGTATTCTGTTTAGACATTTCCATTGTTGTTATAAGTCTTTTTGATTTCTTCCACTTGTTTCTGTAACTCGCCAAGCTGTTTGTAAATCTCTGGCAGTCTGCGTGTAAGCGCAATTGATTTGAAGTAAGCCTTAGGCTCCATTGGCGGTGTCCCTATCAATGTTTTGTTACCCTTGATGTTGCCTGGTACGCCTGATTGCGCTCCGAGAAAAGTCTTGTCGCCAATACTTATGTGTCCGGATATTCCCACTTGGCCGCCGAACATGCACCACTTGCCGATTTTCGTGCTTCCCGCAACGCCTACCTGTGCTGACATTACGGTGTTTTCGCCCACTTCAACGTTGTGGGCTATCTGTACGAGGTTGTCAAGTTTCACGCCTTTGCGTATGATTGTGGTGCCCATGGTAGAGCGGTCAACGCAAGTGTTTGCGCCAATCTCTACGTCATCTTCAATTGTCACTATGCCGATTTGGGGGATTTTGTCGTATCCGTCAGTGTTGGGAGCGAAACCGAAACCGTCTGCACCAATAACCGAACCAGCGTGTATCGTCACATTGTTGCCTAACTTGCAGCCTTGGTATATTGTCACGTTGGGATAAATAAGGCATTTTGCGCCGATTTTTACGCCGTCTTCAATTACTGCGTGCGGATGTATTTGCGTATTGTCGCCGATTTCAACGCCTTCACCTATGTATGCGAAAGCCCCTATGTAACAGTCTTTGCCGATTTTCGCGCTTTCAGCCACGAAAGCCATTGGGCTTACGCCTGTTTTCTTTGGCTGTGACGCTTGGTATAGTTGCAGCAACTTGGCCACGCATTCGTATGCGTTCTTGACGCGTATCAACGTGGCATTTACAGGCTGTGTCAGCTCTACATCCTCATTGACGAGGACGATGCTTGATTTTGTTTCGTATATGTAATGGGTGTATTTGGGATTTGAAAGAAACGATATCGCCCCTGGCGTTCCCTCTTCAATCTTTGCGAAAGTGTGTATTTTCGCGTTCTCGTCGCCTTCAACTTTACCGTCGATGAAACTTGCTATTTGTTTTGCCGTAAATTCCATTGCAATGTAATTACATTTTATAGATGCAAAGATAAATAAATTTATTCAAAAACGCTGATAACATAAATAATATTTGCGAATTTTTTTGGAAAGTAATGATATGTTCATCACTTCCGACGCTTCAGAAATGTCTTTCAGCGTGTTGTCTTTGTACAATATGGTTATGCGGTCGTCGTTGACGTTGTACATGTCTTTCTGTATAGTGTCAACGCTCATCAGGTAGTCGGCTTCTTTTGCGCTTATTCCAAATTTTGCGGCGAGAGTCTTTCTTGTAGCTTCTGTTTGTTCGTCACTGATTGGCGTGTCGTGTATTTCAACCTTGAACAGGTTGCGGTTCAATATGTCGTTTGAAAGGATTGAAAGAACCTTGTCGTCGCTGTCAATCCATACTTTCAGGGAACTCCAAATGTCATTGTCGTCAAGCAGTGAATAATAGTGTTGCGCTTCTTCGTCCGATTTGAATTTGTCGGCACTGATGTCGTTGTACAGGAAAAATTTCAGGCATGGCGTTGCAAAGATTTTCTTTCCTTCACATGCAAGTTGTTTGGCGCGGAGCAGGGCGTTTACAAGCACTTTTTCGCTTGATACGGTTGTCTTGTGCAGGTACACTTGCCAGTACATCAACCTCCTGGCCATCAGGTAGTTTTCTATTGAGTACAATCCTTTCGAGTTGACCACGAGGTTGTCGTCATGCACGTCGAGCATTTTTATTATTCTCGCGCAGCCGATGTTGCCTTCTGTCACACCTGTGAAGAAACTGTCGCGGCTCAGGTAATCCAGCCTGTCCATGTCTAACTGGCTGCTGATTAGCTGGTGCAGGAATTTCTTTGGGTATTCGTTTTTGAATATCTTTAACGCAAGATTAAGTTCGCCTTTCATCTCACGGTTGATTTGCTCCATCATCAGCAGTGATATTTCTTCGTGGCTGATTCCGTTTATCAGCGTGTGTTCAAGTACGTGCGAGAAAGGCCCGTGGCCGATGTCGTGCATCAGGATGGCAGCCTCAACGGCTTCACCTTCGCTGTCGAAGATGAAGATGCCCTTTTGGGTGAGTGAAGTTATAGCTTCGCTCATCAGGTGGAATGCTCCGATAGAGTGTTGGAATCTCGTGTGTTGGGCTGACGGATAGACCATGGAAGTGAGTCCCAACTGTTTAATCCTTGTCAGCCTTTGCATCAACGGATGTTCAACGATGTTGAGCAGCAGTCCGTGTGGTATCTTGATGAAACCGAATATCGGGTCGTTGATTATTTTGCTGTCGTTCATTTTAGGAATTAAGGGGTTTTGAATTTATGGAATTGAGACAAAAAACTGCCTCTCTTTATTTCATCATACCCTGCGTTAAGCCGTTGCAAAATTAACATCTTTTTCCATAAATGGCAAATGCACGGGCGTATTAATTTGTGTTTTTCGTTTAAGAGGCGGATGCTTTTGGCGACAAGATTTAAAGCCGTGCTTATGTTTGTATGGCATTGGTACGGCTCATTTGGAGTCGTGGAGTGGTTTCATTTTGTCTGCTAATGCTGGCTGTGTTGTGTCATTTGTCTATTTGGGTCTTGTCAGTGATAATCGTCAAAATAGGCTGATGAGGTGAGTTTTTAAGGGTGTTAAAACGGTGTTTTGTCATCAACAGGGTGGTGACATGGGGCATTTTGCGTGATGAAAGGATGCCTTTTGCGGAGGAAAATGCTGCAATTCAGAGACGTGACGGCCGCTATAAAGGTGTGAATTTGCGGCTTTTGTTTATTGAAAGGGCGGTTGTCGTGTCTTTTTAACGCCATTAATATTGCTCATAAATGCCATTGGTGACACAAGTGCCTGAACCTCATTTGTTTACGTTTGCACACAATAAGCTTGCATATTTGCGTGCCATGACAGGCTTGTTTGCGAATATCACCGGTGTGAGGCGTTAACGGAAATCACTTTGTAAGCAAAAACGGTGAATATTTTTCATAATGAAAAACCGTCCGCATGGCAGTGAAATGCCTTACGGACGGTTATCAGGTGTGTTGCTGTTATTGTTTTCAGCATTGTATCTTGTCAAGTTCCAAGGCCATTTCCGCTTGTAATTCTTTGGCTTTTACTGCTGCCGCTTCGGCGAAGTCGGTGTCAGAGGAAGCGTAGATGATGCCGCGGCTGCTGTTTACGAGCAGTCCGCAGTCCTTGGTCATGCCATACTTGCAAACCTCCTGTAGGCTTCCGCCTTGCGCCCCTACGCCGGGAACAAGGAGGAAGTGGGTGGGGGCTACGGCACGGATGTCCTTGAACATCTCTCCCTGTGTTGCGCCTACGACGTACATCATGCGGTCGTCGCCGGCCCAAGCTTGTGACTTGCGTATGACTTTTTCAAATAGGCGTTCGCCGTCTTTGTCTTCTGTCAGCTGGAAGTCGTGCGACCCCTTGTTGCTCGTCAGCGCCAGCAGGATGACCCACTTGCCGTCATAGCCGAGGAAAGGCGTAACGCTGTCTTCGCCCATATATGGCGCAACGGTGAGCGCGTCGAGGTCGTATTCCTCGAAAAATGTACGGGCGTACATTGCCGACGTATTGCCGATGTCGCCACGTTTTGCGTCGGCGATGATGAAGTGGTTAGGGTAGTTGTCATTCAAATACTTTACCGTGCGCTCAAAAGAAGCAATGCCTTTCGTGCCCATACTTTCGTAGAACGCGAGGTTGGGCTTGTATGCCACGCAGTATTCGGCTGTTGCGTCGATGATTGCCTTGTTGAAATCGAAAATCGGGTCTTCGCTTCCGAGAAGATGGCTTGGTATCTTCTTGATGTCAGTGTCAAGTCCTACGCAAAGAAAACTTTTCTTTGTGAAAATCTGTTCGATGAGTTGTTGTCTTGTCATTGCTTTTATTTTTTAGTTGACAAGTTCGCGGCGACAAGCATACAAGGGGATTTGTTTTGCCGTTTGTCTACTTGTTTGCTTGTTGCTGCCTGCTTGTCTGCTTGAATTAAAGTTCCGCTTCTTTCATCCTTTCCGCGTTTTCGGCCACAGTCAGGGCGTCAATCATTTCCTTGATGTTGCCACTGAGAAAACCTTGCAGGTCATGCGTTGTGTAGCCAATGCGGTGGTCGGTTACGCGGCCTTGCTGGAAGTTGTATGTGCGTATCTTTGCGCTGCGGTCGCCTGTGGAGACGAGTGTCTTGCGGCGGCTGGCTATGTCGTCAATGTATTTCTGGTGTTCGCGGTCGTATATGAAAGTGCGAAGGCGTGACAGGGCGCGCTCCTTGTTTTTGGGTTGGTCGCGCGTTTCGGTACACTCGATGAGTATTTCCTCCACTTCGCCTGTGTTGGGGTTCTTCCACGGATAGCGCAGGCGCACGCCTGACTCAACCTTGTTGACGTTCTGTCCGCCGGCACCCGAGCTGCGGAACGTGTCCCACTTGATGTCGCCCTCGTTGATGTTCACCTCGAACTTATCGGCCTCAGGCAGCACGGCCACTGTCGCCGCGCTGGTGTGCATGCGGCCTTGGGTCTCGGTGGCCGGCACTCGTTGCACGCGGTGAACGCCCGACTCGTATTTCAACGTGCCGTAAACGTTGTCGCCGCTCACGGCGAAGTCTATTTCCTTGTATCCGCCTACTGCGCCCTCGCTCACGCTCGTGACGGAGAGCGTCCAGCCCATGGAGTCGCAGAATTTCTTGTACATTTGGAACAAGTCTCCGGCAAACAGGGCGGCTTCGTCGCCTCCTGTACCGGCGCGTATCTCCATTTGCACGTTTTTGACATCCTCTGGGTCTTTGGGTACGAGGGCCATTTTTATTTCTTCTTCGAGCTTTGGCTGAAGTTCTTCGTTGGCCTGAAGTTCTTCACGAGCCATTTCCTTGAGATCTGGGTCGCTCTCGTTAGCAAGAATGTTTTTGGCTTCTTTTATTGAATTTAGACATGCGATATATTTCTTGCGGGCTTTCATTATGTCGTCCAAATCCTTGTACTCGCGTGTCAGACGTACATATCTCTCTTGGTCTGAAATGACTGACGGGTCGGTAATGAGTGTCGATATTTCTTCATAACGGCTCTCAAGCCCCTCAAGCTTTTCAAGTATGCTGTTGTTGTCTGTCATCTTTTCTTAAAAAAAACGGTATGGTTAGATGATGTTTTTGTATTTGCAGTAATTCAACGCTTCGGCTTCTGTTTCAAATGTCTTGTCACAAATATCGATAAGTCCCTTTTTGACATCATAAACATATTTATCGCTTGCGGTTATGATTTTTTCTATTTGTTTTATGAAAACCTTGAAATCGGGGTTGATGTTGCAAAGTCTCTCTATCGTTTTGAAGTCGAGCTGCTTGTCCTTGGGAGAAAACATTATGCGACTTTTTTCCGGATTGGGATTTAATTGTATAAATCCTATTCCGAAAGAATTATTTAATCGTTCCAATTCTTCAAGTAGGTTGTCGCTTATCTTAAAAGCCACTAAATAGCTGTAATTAGCCCAACTGGAATTTGAGACAGCTTGGAAGAAGCATTTTTTTAATTCGTAATCTGTGGTTATTTCTTTTTTCAATTCATACGAATGTATTTTCAATGTGTCATTCCTGTTAGTTGCTTTGAAAAATGATTGGCACACATTGTCCTCATATTCAATGAACTCTACTCCTACAATATCGGGATGCACCCATTTCTGGTGTTCTTCATTTTTGTTGGAATGTTCGTGGAATATGGTTTTGGAGATAATACCTTTTTTCCTCTTTAAGAAAGTTGACAATAAAGGATGTAAATCTCTTTCCGTATATGTTGGCTTTGTTGCCTTTTCAGATCTGGACACTTGGACGTTTTGACTGCAATACTCCGTCAGGCAATATTCATAGATATTGTCTGAATTTATGATACGGCACACTCTCGGGTCGTTGTTTCTTATAAAGTCACCGAGTAGGGCTTGCACTGTAGCATAAGGAGTTTTTGCATTTTTGTTGAATTCAAAATATTTTTTGCTTACAATATTTTGGTAAATGTCTTTTGCTATTCCTCCTTGTGGAAAGTCTTTCAAACTTTTTAGAATGGCATCCTTTATTGTCATTTTACTTTCTGTTAGTATTTAAATTCGCCAAATTCCGACTTTATCGTCAGGCTCTTTTCCCCTTCTTCAATGTGTCCTACTATTTGTGCGTCAATGTTGAAGCTCTTGCTGATGGCGATAACTTTGTCCGCGTTTTCAGGGCTTACGTATATTTCCATACGGTGTCCCATATTGAAAACTTTGTACATTTCTTGCCAGTCAGTGCCGCTTTGTTCTTTTATAATCCTGAATAATAGGGGTACGGGGAACATGTTGTCTTTCACTACCTTGCAGTTGTCGTCAACGAAATGGAGAACCTTTGTTTGCGCACCTCCAGTACAATGAACCATACCGTGTATTTCAGGGCGTAGCTCGTCAAGTATTTTCTTGATGACAGGAGCGTATGTACGTGTGGGTGAAAGGACTAATTGTCCAACGTTGACAGGGACATCGGGTGTCGTGTCTGTAAGGTTGTAGTTGCCGCTGTAAACAAGTTCTTCAGGTACGGCGTGGTCATAGCTTTCTGGATATTTCTTTGCCAGATACTTTGAGAATACGTCATGGCGTGCGCTGGTAAGCCCATTGCTCCCCATGCCCCCGTTGTAACGGTCTTCGTATGTAGCTTGTCCGAACGACGCAAGTCCAACTATTACGTCACCGGGACGTATGTTGGCATTGTTGATTACGTCGCTTCGTTTCATCCTGCAAGTCACTGTGGAGTCTACGATTATGGTCCTTACGAGGTCTCCGACGTCTGCCGTTTCTCCACCAGTGGCGTAAATTCCAATGCCCATCTCACGCATTGAGGCCAGTAGTTCATCCGTGCCATTGATTATGGCTGATATCACTTCACCTGGCACAAGCATCTTGTTTCTGCCTATTGTGCTGGAAACCAAGATGTTGTCAACAGCTCCTACACAGAGCAAATCGTCCGTGTTCATTATCAATGCGTCTTGAGCAATTCCTTTCCAAACGCTCAAATCCCCCGTTTCTTTCCAATACGTGTATGCTAAGGATGATTTAGTACCAGCTCCGTCAGCATGCATTATGTTGCAATATTCCGGATTTCCACCGAGAATGTCGGGTATAATCTTGCAGAAAGCCTGTGGAAATATTCCTTTGTCGATGTTCTTTATGGCGTTGTGTACATCTTCTTTGGCGGCTGAGACTCCGCGCATCATGTATCGATTACTTGAATTCATTGTTTTATATTTGGTTATAGGATTGTATTGTTGTGTTATTCTGGAATTTTGAGAAGTTCGGATTCAGCTTGACGTCATGTTCCCGTTTTTGACGTTTAAAGCCAAATGTTCTTCAAAATAGTCCTTGGTTATTTGTTGTTCCAGAATTCCCAGCTTGCGAATGCTTGTAACAAGAGCATTTCCAGACCGTTTTTTACTGTTGCTCCGTGTTCTGCACCTTTTTTCATGAAAAGCGTTTGGTCTGGGTTGTATAATAAATCATATAGCAGGTTCTTGTTGTCCATCGCTTCGTATGGCAGCAACGGACATTCGTCAATGTGTGGATACATTCCACATGGAGTGCAGTTTATAATGACGTTGTATTCTTTTATAATGTCAGGTGTTATCTTTTCGTACTGGATTGTGCCTGGACGCTCGTATCTGCTGACAAACACCGTTTCAAGACCTAAGGACTTTAGTCCGTAGTTTATGGCTTTTGACGCTCCGCCAGTTCCCAATATCAATGCTTTCTTGTGAAAGCGTTCGAGTAATGGCTCGATACTTTTTGTAAAGCCGATGACATCACTGTTATAGCCTTTTAGGATAGTGTTGTTCCCTTTATGTTCTATGCGTATTACGTTGACAGCACCTATGGCCCTTGCCTCAGGACTTACAGAGTCAAGAAAGGGGATGACCTTCTCTTTATATGGAATGGTAACATTTAGGCCTTTCAATTCAGGATTTGAGGCAAGAATTTCGGGCAATTCGTCGATTGTTGGAATCTCGAAGTTGATGTATTTGGCGTTAATATTTTCATTCTCGAACTTCTCATTGAAGTAACTTATTGAAAATGAATGGCCAAGAGGATAACCTATAAGTCCGTATTTGTCCATGGTTCGTATTTATTTGATTGCAAAATAACATGTGCAGATGCCAAAAGTTAGACGCTTGAACTTTGCTTCAGAAAATCCGGCTTTTTTGAATATGTCGACCATTTTCTCACCTTGTGGAAACGATTCAATGGTTGATATGAGATATTTGTACGCTTCGGTGTCTTTGGATATTATTTTCCCGTACAAGGGAAGTAGTGTATGCGAATATATCCAAAATAGCTGTTTCATCGGAAAATGCATCGGACGGCTGAGTTCAAGTATGCTTACTTGTCCTCCTTTTTTTAATACTCTGCACATTTCCCTCAGGCAGGCGTCAAGATTTTGGAAGTTTCTTATGCCAAAAGCTGTTGTGATAGCGTCAAATGTATTGTCTGGATATGACATTTGTTGGCAATCTTCTTTCTTGAAAGATATGATGCCGCTTAACCCCAACGTCTTGACCTTGTTGGCTCCGATGGCCATCATTCCCTCCGAAATATCAATGCCGACAATGTTGTCAGGACGCAGTATCTTGGCAGACATAATGGCGAAATCGCCCGTACCGGTAGCGATGTCCAAAATGTTTTGCGGTTTGTATGGGGCTAACTGCCTTATAGCCTTTTTCCGCCAAATATAGTCTATGCCGAATGACAGGCGGTGGTTCAGCACGTCATACGAGTGGGCAATGTTGTCAAACATTGTTTCCACTTGCTTGTGCTTTTCGCGTCCGTCGCCATAAGGCGTTATGCGTTCCTGCTTATAAGTCATTGTTCCTAGTGAAAGTAGACAGCAGACAAGCAGACAAGGATGCTTTGTTTAATTAGATGATGTAATTATTATAATGTAAGCGATAATCTTCCTTGTTTGCTTGTCTGTTGTCTGCAGTCTGATTAAAGTGTCTTCAAATATTCCTTTACGTTCTTCTCGATGCGGGCTGCGATGTCACCTTCCTCTGTAGCTTTGTTGAACTTGTCGCCAGTAATGTGTTCAAACAATTCTATGTAACGTTCGCTGACGCTTTCGGCATATTCGTCAGTTATTTCAGGCATTACTTGTCCCGGTTCGTTCATGAAGTTGTGTTCTATGAGCCATTGGCGCACAAATTCTTTGGAAAGTTGACGTTGAGGTTCGCCTTTTTCAAACTTTTCCTCATATCCGTCAGCATAGAAGTAACGGCTGCTGTCAGGCGTGTGAACCTCGTCAATAAGGTAGACCTTCCCATCGCGTTTGCCAAATTCGTATTTTGTGTCAACAAGGATAAGGCCGTGTTGTGCGGCGATTTCTTGCCCGCGGGCGAAAATCTTGCGGGTGTAATCTTCCATTATCTCATAATCTTCCTTGCTTACGATGCCTTGCGCTATTATCTCTTCTTTTGAGATGTTCATGTCATGACCTTCGTCCGCCTTGGTCGTGGGGGTGATGATTGGTTCTGGGAAACGCTGGTTCTCCCTCATCCCGTCAGGCAGTTTCACGCCGCAGAGTTCGCGGCATCCCTTTTGGTATTCACGCCAAGCGGAGCCTGTAAGTATAGAGCGGATGATCATCTCGACACGGAAACCCTCGCATTTCAAACCTACAGTCACCATCGGGTCTGGCGTGGCTAATTTCCAGTTGGGACAAATGTCTTTGGTCTGGTCAAGGAATTTCGCTGCGATTTGATTCAGCACTTGTCCTTTAAAAGGAATGCCTTTGGGCAGAACCACATCGAAAGCCGAAATCCTGTCAGTCGCAATCATTACGATGATGTCATCGTTGATGTTGTACACGTCGCGTACTTTTCCGTGGTACACGCTTTTTTGTCCATCAAAATGGAAGTCTGTCTTTGTCAATGCTTTCATTGTCGTTGTTATTTTAGTTGCAGGCAAGAACTGAAAAACCGTATTGAAATCCAGTCTTGCTTGTCATTAGTTGCCTTTTTGCCTTTTTGCTTGCTCGTCGCTTGCTTGCTTGAAATTCTTATATGCGTTGACGATTCTTGTCACCAACTTGTGCCTTACGATGTCTTTCTCGTCCATGTTGACGATGGATATGCCTTCTACGTCTTTAAGTACATTTACGGCTTCACGCAGTCCGCTTGTTGTCCCATGCGGCAAGTCTACCTGGGTTAGGTCGCCGGTTATTATCATCTTGGTGTTCCATCCCATTCGCGTCAGGAACATCCTTATTTGTGCGGTCGTCGTATTTTGGGCTTCATCGAGTATGACAACGGCGTCGCTTAGCGTCCTTCCGCGCATGAAAGCCAGCGGGGCGATTTGTATGACATGTTTTTCCATCATGTCCTGTAGCTTGACAGTTGGCAGCATGTCTTCAAGTGCGTCATACAACGGTTGGAGATATGGGTCTATCTTGTCTTTCATGTCGCCGGGCAAGAACCCCAATTTTTCCCCTGCTTCCACCGCCGGACGGCTTAATATTATCTTTTTCGCTGTTTTTTCTTTTAGGGCTTTTACCGCAAGGGCTATGCTGAGATATGTCTTTCCTGTACCGGCAGGCCCTATGGCGAACACCATGTCGGTCTTGTTGTATGCATTGATAAGCTTCTGTTGGTTCTCGCTGCGGCTCTTTATGGGGCGGCCTGATATGTTGTACACAACCACGTCGTTCGCCGTATCTTCTTTCGTCTTGCCGCCCTTGATTATATTTATAATGTCTTCTTCGTTGATAGAGTTGTATTTTACGATATGCAGCCTTATCTTTTCAATATTTTCCTCGAACGAGGCCATCTGCTCTTCGTCACCTAAGACACGCATCACGTTGTCACGCGCGACAATTCTCAGTTTGGGATAAAGAGCCTTTATGATTTGTAGATAAGCGTTTCCCGCCCCGTATAGCATTACGGGGTCGATGTCTTCAAGTACGATATGCTTCTCTATCAATTTGCCTTCGATTTTATTTATTGTGCAAAAATACAGAATTTATTTTAATCTTCATTGATTTTTCCGGTTCTTTTTTATTTTCGCCGTAATTATGGATGTGGAATTAAATGGTATGCGATGGCCACAGCCGTGCCATGCGGGCCGTGCTTTGGCTGCGGTTGCCGAAGATTAGTTGCATGCCCCTTGGATTGGCATGTCAAAATTTATGGTTTTGTGAAACATGGCGTTTTGTGGTGTGATATGCGGCATATTGCACGGTGATATGCCGTGTTTTACCTTGTCGTTTGCCATTGGTTGAGTCGTTGCTTTTAAGTTATTGGTTTACAGGTGTTTGCGCAGTATATCAAAATTTAAGGTTGAATTTGCGCATTGTCGTCTTTGCCTGTGTTTGTCGCGGTGGCGTGATTGTGTTATGTCGCAGTTTGTGTATTGCTTGATTGATTGTGCAAATTTGTTCCGTCAGGTAAAACTTATGCGGTTTTATGTCAAGTGTCGAGTTTTTTTGGTAATTTTGCCGTCAGTTTAATTTTATGGAGATATTAAAGATGAAATTGTTATCAAAGTTACGGCTTGGAGCCGTTGTTTGCCTGTTTGGCTTTGGTACGGTGAGCAGCGTGGCCGTTGACGAGTTCAATAAGTTTGTCTTGCATTTCGTTGATTCGGTGGAAGCAAGCAAGTTGTTGTCAACTCCAGACAAGAACACAAACAACTGGGGCAAGTTTGACATCGAGGCTCGCATGGGCAGGTCGGGCGCGACGCGTGCTGAAATCATGGACATGCTGAAAGGTTGTACACGTGACTTTACCCAAGCCGACAAGGACTCGTTGTTCAAGGCTTTCACTATTTTTGACGACAGCCTGACGGCAAAGGGGCTGAGCCTGCCGCTTCCTCAGGAGTTTACTTTGGTTAAGACAACCATGGAGGAAGAAGGCAATGCTGGAGCTTATACCCGTGGCGACATCATCTGCGTGAGCGAGGATGTGATGAAAAAGGTTACCGCCGACCGCTTGGCATGGCTTGTGGCACATGAGACATTCCACGTCTTGACACGTGACAATCCTGATTTCAGGCGGAAGATGTATTCATTGATAGGTTTCACCGTTCTTGACAAGGAGATAGAGTTTTCTAAAGACGTGACAGACAGGCGCATCTCCAATCCTGACGTCAACCGCTATGACAGCTATGCCATGCTGACCGTTGACGGTGTGAAAAGTCCGTACACGATGGTGATATACTCTGACCGTGATTATGCCGGAGGCTCTTTCTTTGATTACATGAAAATCGGCCTTATTCCGCTTGACGGCAATTTCGAGCCTGTGAAGAGTGATGGCAAGACGGTGATTGTGCCGCTTGAGCGTGCCACTGACTTTTATGATTTGGTTGGGAAGAATACTGACTATGTGATAAACCCGGAGGAATGCCTTGCAGACAATTTCGCAACAGCAATATGCGGAACGAACAAGAAATTGCCAACCCCTGAGCTTTCAATGCGTATTATCTCGGCAATTCGTGATGAGGCAAAGGCTTTGGGCAAGTAAGAAAACCATTGATTATGTTCAAAGACTATCTTGTCGCTTTGCTCAAGGTCGCTTGTAAGGCTTTGCGCAGATATGCGGTGAAGAATAAATTTCTGACGGTCTTTTCGGCCGTAGTGCTTTTATTGGCATTGGTACGCTTGCTTTTCCCGTCTGTGGCAGAGAACAAGCCGGAACTTGCTGTGTCCGACAGTGTCGAAACAGTTTTGCCAAGTGTGGAAAGACCTGTGGCCGACAGTGTGTTTGTATGGCAGCAAGAGGCCGTTGTTTCTGCGGATTTTCCCTTGACGGTCTTTTTTGACAGTAAGGGAAATGTGCTGAAGCATAAAATAAACAGTGTGCCAGGGTTCAGCAGGACATTTCCGGACAACAACGACGTACAGCTTGTGGCTGCGAGTACGCATGGCGTTGAACCGGTTGAAGACCGCAAAGACGCTGAAAGCCGCAAAAAAGAACTCGTATACGTAGGCGCGAATCCGTATTTTCATGTTGACCCGTTACGTAACAGCATACCTTATCTCGTGCCTCGTGCCGCCGTCTTGCTTAGCGACATAGGCCGCGCTTATTATGACAGTTTGCAAATCAAGGGCATACCGCTGCATCAGATAATAGTCACCAGCGTACTCCGTACACGTGCCGATGTGAAAAGTCTCAGGGGTTACAACTCTAACGCAACGGAAAATTCTTGCCACCTGTATGGCACTACTTTCGACATCTGTTACAACCGTTATAAGACCGTAAGCCCTTCAGGTGGAAAACCGCGGCGCGCTGTGCGCAATGATACGTTGAAGTGGGTGCTTAGCGAGGTGTTGCGTGACATGCGTGAACGGAAACGCTGTTATGTGAAATATGAAGTGAAGCAAGGCTGTTTCCATATAACAGTCAGATAGTGGATGATAAAAGGTTGATTACAAATAAAGCCGCCTTTGTTGGTTTCATACAACAAGGGCGGCTTTATTTATCCTTGGTTATTCGTGCTTAGTTTTTGAAAGTAAGCTCTTCCTTATCCTCGTTTTTGTCTACATGTATTGTGTCGCCGCTGTTGAGTTTGCCGTCAAGCAACAGTTCGCAGACACCGTCTTCGATGTAGTTTTGGATGGCACGTTTCAACGGACGTGCGCCGAACTGTACGTCATAACCCTTTGTAGCGACAAATTCTTTGGCCTTGTCGGATATTTCAAGATTGTAACCGAGTTCCTTAATACGTTTCGTAAGACCTTTAAGTTCTATGTCGATAATCTTCTTTATGGCTTCAAGGTCAAGCTGGTCGAAGGTTATGATTTCGTCGAGCCTGTTCAGGAATTCAGGACTGAACTGCTTGCTAAGGCTTTTCTGTATTATGCTGCGTGCGTATTCCTTGTCGCTGTCGTTAAGGCTAAGCCCCATGGCACCGCCCGCATTGAAGCCAACGCCTCGTCCGAATTCTTTCAGTTGGCGTGTTCCTGCGTTGCTGGTCATTATTATTACAGTGTTGCGGAAGTCAATCAGGCGGCCGTTGCCGTCGGTCAAGCGTCCTTCGTCAAGAACTTGCAGCAGCATGTTGAACACGTTGCCGTGGGCTTTCTCGATTTCGTCGAGCAATACGATGGAGTAGGGATGCCGGCGGACACGCTCTGTCAGTTGGCCACCTTCTTCATAACCCACATATCCCGGAGGCGCGCCTATCAAGCGTGACGTGTTGAAACTTTCACTGTATTCGCTCATGTCGATGCGTATTAGGGCGTCGCTGCTGCCAAACATGTATTCTGCCAATTTCTTGGCCAGGTAGGTTTTGCCTACGCCGGTAGGCCCGAGGAACATGAACGCGCCTATCGGGTGGTTAGGCTCTTTCAGTCCGACACGGTTACGCTGTATTGACTTTACAAGCTTTTCGATGGCCTTGTCCTGTGCTATTACAGCTTTTTTAAGTTCTGCGTCCATGTTTTTCAGGCGAACACCTTCAGCTTCCGCCATTCTTTGTACAGGCACTCCTGTTATCATGGATACGACATCCGCAACGTCTTTGTCTGTTATTATGTCGCGGTTGCCAATTTCGTTGTTTGCCCATTGGTCTTGAAGTTCCTGCAGTTCAGCTTCCAATTCTGTCTGCTTGTCGCGATAACTTGCCGCAAGTTCGAAGTTTTGGTTTCTCACCGCGGCCTGTTTCTTTTCTTTTACATAGCTTATTTCTTTTTCTTTTTCGCTAATTTCAGGCGGCATCTGGGCGTGTTGCAGGTGTACACGTGCGCCAACTTCGTCGAGAGCGTCGATGGCCTTGTCTGGGAAAGCCCTGTCAGTGACATATCTGTCTGTCAGTTTGACACAAGCCAATATGGCATCATCGGAATACGCGACGTGGTGGTGGTATTCATATCTGTCCTTGATGTTGTTAAGTATCTCTATGGTTTCTTCGGCAGTGGTGGGTTCTACCATGACCTTCTGAAAACGTCGTTCCAATGCTCCGTCTTTTTCTATGGAGTTCCTGTATTCGTCGAGAGTGGTGGCTCCGATGCATTGTATGGTACCGCGTGCCAACGCTGGTTTCAGCATGTTGGCCGCATCCATCGAGCCTGGTGTTGACCCTGCGCCGATTAGCGTATGTATCTCGTCGATGAAAACAACCACGTCGGGGTTTTGTTCTATTTCCTTAATCAAGGCGCGTATGCGCTCTTCAAACTGTCCGCGGTATTTCGTGCCCGCCACAATGGCAGTCATGTCAAGTGTTATTATTCGCTTGTTGAACAGTACGGGTGACGTGCGGTGCTTGCAAATAAGCTGTGCCAGTCCCTCCACAATTGCGCTTTTGCCGACTCCCGGTTCACCGATTAGTATCGGGTTGTTCTTTTTGCGTCGGCAGAGGATTTCTGTAACGCGCTGGATTTCACGTTCCCTTCCCACGACAGGGTCGAGCTTGCCTTCAGCGGCGGCTTTTGTTAGGTCGGTTCCGAAGTTGTCAAGCACAGGCGTTTTCCCTGTCGGCCTGTGGGTGGTTGTTGTGTTGGCGGGTTTTGATTTTTGCGAGTTCCCGCCGTTTATGCTCAACATTCCGTCGTCGTCATCCTCGTCCTTGTCGGGCATGTTTATGCCGTTAGTCACGTTGTTCGCTTTCTGCTGGAAATATGTCAATGCGTCTTCGTAGTTCATGTTGTTAAATTCAAGTACTTCTTTTGCTCCATTGTTCACGTGGTCATGCAGTATTGCGAGTAGCAAATGCTGCTCGTCAACCATTTGCGTTGACTGTATACGTGCTTCGAGAACAGCTAATTTCAGTATGTTGCTTGCTTTTTCGTTTAGTACAAGCTCGTGTGTGCGCAACGGCTGAGACATGTCCTCTTCGCGCACCTTTTGTTCCAATTCGTCTTTTACGGTCTGGAAATTAATGTCTGATTTTACAAATAGTTCATGCACTGGGCCGGTCTTGTCGCGCAGGATGCCGAGCAGCAGATGCTCCGGTCCTACCGACCTGCTGGCGAGCCTGGCCGCTTCTTCGCGGCTGAACGCCAGTATTTGTGATACTTTTGGTGAAAATTGACTGGTCATGTACTTATCCCTCTCTTTTCGTTTTGTTCCCAATGGCCGATTTTTCAGCCTTGTTTCTTGCAGTGTAGCTCGCGTATGGGTTTTCCGCTGCAAAGATACACATTTTCTGTTATACAAATATTGTGCCATAATTTTTAATCACATAAATTGCGTGTTTTTATGGATTCGCATGCTTAGGCATCGCCGCTGCTCGTTGATTCTACGGCCGCCATGCTGACATAGTGACGTTAAATGTCGAAAAATATTGGCGTTTTGTTATTTGGAATATTTCGTGGTGGAATGTCAAAATAGGTTGAATGTACAGCGGTCTTATGTCCTTTTTGTGGCATTTCATGGAAAATAATGTCCTGCATTTTCTGCTTGTTCTTTTAAAAACATGGCTTTTGCTGTTGTAAAATGTGGCATATCTGCAAGCGGAAAGCCGTCAACCAGGCTGCAAAAGGCCGCTTTTCGCCTTCCAAAAGACTGTTGTTTGCGCCTTTTGCTGTGGGCGAGTCGGGGTTGTTTTGACGGTTCGCGGTGTAACGTTCTGATACATAGAGGTTTATGTATGGCCGCATTTTTCCCTGTTATTTTCGTGCTGCATCGTTTTTATTAGCAAATTAAGCCGCTATGAGTGTTGGCGAAAAATCAAAATGTAAGTTTGTTTCCCGAATGTCAAACAAAGTGTGACATTTGCAAAAAGACGCTTTTGTAAAAAATATTTTGTTGGAGTTGCGGAGTTTATATAAATCAAGAAAATGGCCGTTTTGAGAATTTTTACCTTTTAGATGTGCGTTTTTGGACGATTTTTTTATTATCTTTGCGCCGTTTTTATTCAGTAGTAATTAGGTAAATGGCGACAAGGTTATTAATGCCCGACTATATTTTTGAATCGAGTTGGGAGGTATGCAATAAAGTTGGAGGTATATATACGGTCCTTTCAACAAGGGCTAAGACGTTGCAAGAGGCTTTACACGACAAAATCATTTTTATAGGGCCTGACCTGGCGGAAGCCAATAATCTGTATTTTAATGAAGACAAGACGCTCTTTGCCGATTGGCGCAAGAAAGCAGAAAGCGATGGCTTGTCAGTAAGGGTGGGGCGTTGGAATGTCCCCGGAACTCCGATAGCCGTATTGGTGGATTTCAGTCGGTATTATAAGGATAAGAATGAAATTTACACGTGGCTGTGGGAGCATTACCAGGTAGACAGTCTTCACGCTTATGGAGACTATGATGAAGCGTCGATGTTCTCGTATGGTGCGGCGAAGGTTGTGGAAAGCTTTTACGGTTTTTACCTTGATGACACAAAGCATGTTGTATATCACGGCAATGAATGGATGACTGGGTTGGGGCTTCTTTATGTCAACAACAAACTACCGCAAGTGGCTACCTTGTTCACCACTCACGCCACGAGCATAGGCCGCAGTATCGCAGGAAACAACAAGCCGTTGTACGATTACCTATTTGCTTATAACGGCGACCAGATGGCTTGGGAGCTTAACATGCAGAGCAAACATTCCATAGAGAAGCAGACGGCAAAGTATGTTGATTGCTTTACTACGGTTAGCGAGATAACGGCAAACGAGTGCAAGGAGCTGCTTGACAAGCCTGTGGATTTTGTTCTTCCTAATGGTTTTGAAAACGACTTCGTGCCGAAAGGTGCGCAGTTTACGCGAAAACGCAACATCGCCCGCAAGCGAATGTTTGACGTTGCCAACGCAATATTGGGCGTGGAATTTGACGACAAGGAGACATTGATAGTGTCAACGAGCGGTCGTTACGAGTTCAGGAACAAGGGCGTTGACGTATATATAGAGGCGATGAACCGTCTTCTGCGTGACAACCGACTGAAGAAGAAGGTGCTTGCTTTCATTGATGTGCCCGGATGGGTTGGGGAACCACGCCAGGACTTGATTGACCGCCTGAAGTCGGGACAGAAGTTTGACACGCCGCTTCACGTTCCGATGATAACGCACTGGCTGCACAACATGAGTCACGACAACGTGCTTGACATGCTGAAATACCTTGACATGCAAAACCGTAAGGATGACAATGTCAAGCTGATATTCTTGCCAAGCTATCTCAACGGTGACGACGGCATCTTCAATATGAAGTATTACGACCTCGTTTTGGGCAATGACCTTTGCATATATCCTTCTTATTATGAACCGTGGGGATATACGCCTTTGGAAGCGATAGCCTTTAAAGTTCCTTGTATTACGTCTGATTTGGCAGGTTTCGGCCTTTGGGTTAATTCGGAGCTTGGCCATAGTGGTGAAATCACCGATGGCGTAAAGGTGATACACAGGACAGACTACAATTATTCGGAGGTCGCAGACAGGATAAAGGATACTGTGGCCGAATTTTCAATTTTGTCATCCGCAGAAGTGAAAAAGTCACGTGAAAATGCTGAAAAGCTTTCACGCAAGGCTCTGTGGAGCAATTTCATAAAGTATTATTATGAAGCATACGATTTCGCGCTGAAATGCGCGGAAGAGCGTTGCGACAAGAATAAATGAAAATATTTTAAGGTAAAATAGCGTATTATGAAAATTAAAGCAGATTACGTCAATGCTCCCCAGTGGAAGGAATTGACGGTGAAATCAAGGTTGCCGGAGCAGCTTAAATGCCTCGATGAATTGGCGCACAACATGTGGTGGGCTTGGAATTATGAAGCCCGAGACTTGTGGAGAAGCATCGGTGGCGACTTGTATGAGGAAGTCGGTCAGAACCCCGTTCTTCTGCTTGAGCGTATCAATTATGACAGGATGGAAGAAATTGTCCGTGACAAGGCCTTAATGAAAAAAGTCAAGGACGTTTATTCACTGTTCCGCAAATATATGGACGTAAAGCCAGACAAGAAGCGTCCTTCTGTCGCATATTTCAGTATGGAATATGGTCTCAACCAAGTGTTGAAGATATATTCGGGCGGTTTGGGCATGCTTGCCGGCGATTACCTGAAAGAAGCGTCAGACAGCAATGTGGACATGTGCGCTGTCGGTTTCCTTTATCGTTATGGATATTTCAAGCAGTCGTTGAGCATGGACGGCCAGCAGATAGCCAACTACGAGGCGCAGAACTTCAATTCACTGCCCATAGAGCGTCAGCTTGACGCTGAAGGCAACCCGCTTGTCGTTGATGTCCCTTATGCAAACTATCTTGTTCACGCATACGTTTGGCGTGTGAATGTTGGCCGCATTTCGTTGTATCTGCTTGATACAGACAATGAAATGAACTCAGATTTCGACAAGCCGATAACCCACTCTCTTTATGGAGGCGACTGGGAAAACCGTTTGAAACAGGAAATACTGTTGGGTATGGGCGGTATCCTTACCTTGAAAAAGCTCGGAATAAAGAAAGACGTATATCATTGCAATGAAGGACATGCCGCACTTTGCAACTTGCAACGCCTTTGTGATTATGTTCAGGAAGGACTGACTTTCAACCAGGCTCTTGAGCTTGTGCGTGCATCTTCGCTTTACACAGTACATACACCGGTTCCTGCCGGCCACGATTATTTTGACGAAGGTCTTTTTGGCAAGTACATGGGGGGCTATCCTTCAATACTTGGCATAACATGGGATGAGTTCATCGGCATGGGACGCACAAACCCGGATGACCATAATGAGAAGTTCTGCATGTCAACATTCGCTTGCAACACTTGTCAGGAAGTCAACGGCGTAAGCAAGCTGCACGGATGGGTGAGCCAGAAGATGTTCTCCGGAATATGGAAGGGTTATTACCCGGAGGAAAACCATGTGGGTTATGTCACCAACGGAGTCCACTTCCCCACATGGGCCGCTACCGAGTGGAGAAAGCTTTACGCGCAATATTTTGACGGGGCTTTCATGTCAGACCAGAGCAATGAAAAGATATGGCATTCCATTTACAATGTGCCTGACAATGTGATTTGGGATACACGTATGGCCTTGAAGAAGAAGCTGACAGATTACATACGTGACAAGTTCCGTGAAACATGGTTGAAGAACCAAGGCGACCCTGCACGTGTGGTGTCACTGTTGGAGAAAATCAATCCGAATGCATTGATGATTGGCTTCTGCCGCCGTTTCGCTACATATAAGCGTGCGCACTTGCTCTTCACCGACCTCGACCGTCTTTCAAAGATTGTAAACAACCCTGAGCATCCTGTGCAGTTCTTGTTCGCTGGAAAAGCGCATCCTGCAGACGGAGCAGGCCAGGGCTTGATAAAGAAAATATTTGAGATAAGCCAGCGTCCTGAGTTCCTTGGCAAGATAATCTTCCTTGAGGACTACGACATGCAGCTCGCACGTCGCCTTGTTTCTGGAGTTGACATTTGGATGAATACCCCGACACGCCCTCTTGAGGCTTCAGGAACATCTGGCGAGAAAGCCGAAATGAACGGCGTTGTCAACTTGTCTGTGCTTGACGGCTGGTGGCTTGAGGGCTATCGCGAGGGCGCAGGATGGGCTTTGACCGAGAAACGCACGTACAAGAACCAAGGATACCAAGACCAGTTGGACGCTGCCACAATCTACGGACTTCTTGAAAACGAGATAATCCCGTTGTATTATGATAAGAACGAGCAGGGTTACAGCGAAGGTTGGATAAAGGTTATAAAGAATTCTATAGCCACGATTGCCCCTCATTACACGATGAAGCGTCAGCTTGACGATTATTACAGCAAGTTCTATGTGAAAGAGGCGGCACGCTTCAAGAAACTTGCCGCCAACGACAACCGCTTGGCCAAGGACATTGCGCAGTGGAAAGAGACTGTGGCCGAACGTTGGGACTCTATTTCCGTAGTGTCAAAAGAGTCAACATTGCCATCTTCGGGAATGGAGACAGGCGTGCTGTATAAGTTGAAGTTTGTAATCGATGAGCAGGGATTGAATGACGCAGTCGGACTTGAGTTCGTTTCTGTTACGACTGACAAGAACGGTGAAGAGAGAATATCGAATGTGTTCCCGTTCAAGCTTATCAAGCAGGAAGGCAATCTCTATACTTTTGAGGCAACGATAGAAGCTTCAGAGGCTGGAACATACAAGACTGGCATCAGGATGTATCCAAAGAATGAAAACCTGCCTCACCGTCAGGATTTCTGTTATGTGAAATGGCTATAATCATGTAACGGCAATCAAGCATGATTGCGTGAAAACAGTGGAGGACATGTCGTCAGGCGTGCCCTCCTTTTTTATTGTGTCATTGCGGAAAGTCTTTGCCCTGCGGCTTTTTTATGCGGCTTTGAGCGATGGCGGCAATTACTTGCTTCTGCAAAATTTTTTCCGCTGTTGTAAAACGTGGCGTATTGGCGTGCAAAAGGCCTCTTTTTGCGATGTGTTTTGTGCCCTTTTGCAATGCGAAAGGCCATGTCTTGCAAATTGGTTGAATAAGTGTCTGGAATTGGGGCTTGAGTGGCTGCAACGTCGGAAAGCTTGCTTGGTTTCTTGCATTTTGAACGTTTACATTGCTTTTTATTTTGCGTTTTGCCTTACTTGCATTATCTTTGCCGTACAAAAAATGGATGTGTAAGAGTTATGAATATCGTAAACATAGATGAAGCAAAAGTGCGTGAGGCGGCCGAAGCAGGATTGGACGAGTTTGTTGACTTGTTCGCCAATTCGGCGATAGACAGTGTTGGCGGAAGCTTGACGGATGAAACGATGGCCAAATTCAACTCGGACCAGATGACGCTGATTGCATTCAAGTTTCTGCATGATGAGGTTATGGACGGCGGCTTTGTCCAGTTGATATATAATGGCTTCGGCCCTTTTATATTTTTCAACCCGTTTGCCAAGGCCGTAAGGGAATGGGGATTGGACGACTTGGCCGCGCTTGTCAACAAAGCGGGCAAACTGTTCCGTAAATATGGACGTGAAATACAGCGTGAATGCAGTGACGAGGAATTTATGGCGATGTTTGAGCAGTATCCTGAATTTGACGACCTTGACGACAAGTTTGTTGAAAACGAGGAACAGTGGGTTGAGGAAATAGCGCATTATATTGACGAACACATTGACCGTTTCGCGGAAATAGTACATCAGTAGTTGATGTCGTGAAAGTGATTGCCATCCGCCGATGGGGTAAAAGACAAATGCGTTTTTACGCATTGGCAGTCTGATTTCACGAAAAAGTAATGTATTTACTTCTTTAACTCATTTAACTTTTATAAAAATGAACAAGGAAGAAGAACAGATAAGAAAGAAAAGTCCGGTAAGCATACGCAACAAGAAAGCCTCGTTCGAGTATTTTTTTGTTGAGACGTACACTGCCGGAATAGTATTGACAGGCACTGAGATAAAGTCTATCAGGCAAGGCAAAGCCTCGCTTGTTGACAGCTTTTGCTACATAAATAACGGTGAAATATGGTTGAAGGGCATGAATATTTCGCCATATTTCTTTGGTTCTTATAACAACCACGAGGCAAAGCGCGACCGAAAGTTATTGTTGACCAAGCGTGAGATACACAAACTCCAAGAGGCGACAAAGCAAGTTGGTTTCACCATTGTGCCCACGCTTGTGTTCATTGACGACAAAGGGCGTGCCAAGGTTGACATCGCCCTTGCCAAGGGAAAGAAAGAGTATGACAAGCGTCAGACTTTGAAAGAAAAAGAAGACCGACGCGAAATGGACCGTGCGATGAAGCATTATTAATGGAGAGAGTAGGAGAAAAGGGGGTGGAGTGTATGGAGGTAAGAAGCAAGCGGATGCGCTTTGTAACCTGTACTCGCAACCTCAAGACCGTACAATCTCATTAACCACATAACCGTAAAACCGTAGACAATGATAAAAAATATAGTGTTTGACCTTGGCGGTGTCATCATGACCATCGACCAAAACGAGGCGTTGCGCCGCTTCAAGGCTCTTGGTCTCGATGACGCAGAGCGTCAGCTTGACCCTTATACGCAGACAGGAATATTCGGCGACGTGGAGGAGGGCAAGATAACGGCTGAGGAGTTTCGGGCGGAATTGAGCCGCATCGTAGGCCGCACGCTTTCGTTCGACGAATGCAAATACGGCTGGCTTGGCTACCGTAAAGAAGTGCCCCGGCGCAATCTTGAAGCGTTGAGGCGGTTGCGGGGTGAGGGGTACCGCCTCATCCTCCTGTCAAACACCAACCCGTTCATGATGAGCTGGGCGTTGACAAAAGACTTTGACGGCGGCACAGGCTCGCTTGACGATTATTTTGACGCGCTTTACCTTAGTTACCGCCTTGGCGTGATGAAGCCGAATCCGAAATTCTTCCAGGCCGTGATTGACAATGAGCAACTCTTGCCCGAAGAGTCTTTGTTCGTAGACGACGGGCCGCGTAACATAGAGGCCGCCAGCAAGTTGGGGTTCAATGCAATGTGTCCGGAGAACGGTGCGGACTGGACGGGCGAGCTGATGGAAATACTTTCAAAATAAAAAGTCAAATTAATGTGCTGTTTGCAATAAAGTTTGTACTTTTGCACATCGTTTATTATGTTGTAAGACAATGTTTAAGAAAAAAAGAAGATGGCACACCGTACCAGGACAGCCTATCACCGAGATGGACAAGCAGGTGATGTACTGGGAAAACAAAGGTAAACTTGTGCCTACACGTGATTTGATTAAGACTCCTGAACAGATAGAAGGCATACGCAAGAGCGGTGTTGTAAACAGCGGCGTGCTTGACGATGTTGCCGCACGCATACACGCGGGAATGAGTACGGCGGAGATAGACAAGATTTGCTATGACTATTGCACCGAGCATGGGGCTGTGCCAGCTTGCCTGAATTATGAGGGCTTCCCCAAGAGCGTATGTACGAGCATAAATGAAGTTGTATGCCATGGCATACCTAAAGAAACCGACATATTGCAGGACGGGGACATCGTAAACGTTGACTTCACAACGATTCTTGACGGTTATTATGCCGACGCTTCGCGTATGTTCATTATAGGCAAGACGACTCCTGAGAAAGAACAGCTTGTGAGGGTGACGAAAGAGTGTCTTGAAATCGGCGCGGAAGCGGCAAAGCCGTATGGATTTGTCGGCGACATAGGCCATGCAATCCAGAAACACGCGGAGAAATATCATTACGGCATCGTGCGCGACCTTTGCGGCCATGGTGTGGGCGTGAAGTTCCATGAAGAGCCTGAAGTGTTGCATTTCGGGCACAAAGGTACAGGCATGCTGCTTGTGCCAGGAATGGTGTTCACAATCGAGCCGATGATTAACATGGGCACATGGAAGGTTTTTATCGACGCAGAAGACCCATACGGATGGGAAGTTATAACCGGAGATGAAAAACCAAGCGCGCAATGGGAACATACGTTCCTCATGACCGAACACGGTGTTGAGATTCTGTCGGCTTAACATTAAGGATTTTATGGATGACATATATATATTAGGTATAGAAAGCAGTTGTGACGATACTTCGGCGGCAGTGTTGCGCAACGGCGTATTGCTGAGCAATGTTACGGCGTCACAAGAAGTACACAAGGCATACGGAGGCGTCGTGCCGGAGTTGGCTTCGCGCGCCCATCAACAGAACGTTGTGCCTGTGGTTGACCAAGCCTTGAAGCGTGCCGGCGTGACAAAAGAGCAGTTGTCGGCCGTTGCTTTCACACGTGGACCTGGCTTGATGGGCTCTTTGCTTGTTGGCGTAAGTTTCGCGAAAGGGTTCGCCCGTTCTTTAGGCATTCCCCTAATAGATGTAAACCATCTGCAGGGGCATGTCATGGCGCATTTCATAAAGGAAAGTGATGATGACAAGTCCGCACCGCCGTTACCGTTCATCTGTTTGCTCGTAAGCGGCGGCAATTCGCAGATTGTCAAGGTGAACGCCTACAACGACATGCAAGTTTTAGGCCAGACCATTGACGATGCGGCAGGTGAGGCTATTGACAAATGCTCGAAAGTGATGGGGCTTGGTTACCCTGGAGGGCCTATAATAGACAAGTTGGCTCGTCAAGGTAATCCACACGCATACAAGTTTGCTGAGCCTCATATTCCAGGATTTGATTACAGTTTTAGCGGTTTGAAGACATCTTTCTTGTATAGCCTACGCGATTGGGTGAAAGACGACCCTGATTTTGTGGAGCATCATAAAGAAGACCTTGCGGCAAGCTTGGAGTTTACAATAGTGGACATTCTGATGAAGAAATTGAAGCTTGCCGTCAAGCAGACTGGTATAAAGCATGTTGCCGTGGCAGGTGGTGTAAGTGCGAACACGGGATTGCGCAACGCTTTTCATGAGTACGCTGAAAAATATGGTTGGACTATCTATATTCCTAAATTCAGTTATACGACAGACAATGCGGCAATGATAGGCATAACAGGCTATTACAAATATCTTGACAAGGACTTTTGTTCGATAGACGTGCCGGCTTTTTCAAAAGTAACGTTTAAATAAAACAATAAAGACATGGATTTCGAGAATAAAATATTAAGCAAAGAGATAAGCCAGTTCATCTGGGAGAAAGGCAAAACACTCGGCACGGCTGAAAGTTGTACCGGTGGCAGAATAGCGGAAGCTATAATATTGATGCCTGGTGCTTCGAACTATTTTAAAGGCAGCATCGTATCATATACGAATGAAATAAAGGAGAAAATACTGGGCGTAAGTCACGATGTCATTGAAGAAAAGACCGCAGTATGTGAGGAAGTTGCCATAGAAATGGTGAAAGGTGCGATAAAAGCACTGGATGTTGATTATGCGATTTCCGCAACAGGATTTGCTGGTCCTGGCGGGGGAACACGTGAAATTCCTGTTGGGACGATATGGATAGCTTGTGGAAGTACGGACGATATAGTTACGTTGAAAATAGAAGAAGACAAGGGACGTGACCTTAATCTTGCTCATGCCACGACAAAAGCACTTCATCTGTTTTTTGATTACTTAAAAGAGAGATTGGTAGACGATGAAGCTGAAAAAAGCGTGTAACTGCTAAAAGTTCAGGATTTATTGCGGCATGGAAGATGACAATCTTGATTTTTAATACTAAAAAAGATTAAAAGACCTATTATTGCTGCGAATATTTTGATTTTTCGGGAAAAGTTAGTAATTTTGCACTCTGTTTGGAATAAGTATCAAAAAATCAACAAAAACGTAGATAGCAATGTCGAAGATTTGTCAAATAACAGGTAAAAAAGCCCAGATTGGAAATAATGTTTCACACTCAAAGCATCGTACAAAGCGTAGCTTTGATGTAAACCTTTTTAGGAAGAAGTTTTATTATGTTGAGGAGCAGTGCTGGATAAGCCTTAAAATTAGTGCGGCTGGCCTGCGCCTGATAAATAAAATAGGTTTGGACGCTGCTCTCAAGCAAGCTGTTTCCAAGGGTTATTGTGATTGGAAAGAGATTAAAGTTATAGGAGAATAATAACCATGGCAAAGAAGGCTAAAGGCAATAGGGTGCAGGTTGTGTTGGAATGCACTGAAATGAAGAACAGTGGACTTCCTGGTACAAGCCGTTATGTAACGACTAAAAACCGTAAGAACACGCCTGAAAGAATGGAATTGATGAAGTATAATCCTATCTTGAAGAAGATGACTCTTCACAAGGAAATAAAATAACGTAATATTAAAATATCTGAACAATGGCAAAGAAAACCGTCGCAACCCTCCACGAAGGTTCAAAGGATGGCCGCGCTTACACAAAGGTTATCAAGATGGTGAAAAGCCCCAAAACAGGTGCTTACATCTTTGACGAGCAAATGGTGCCCAACGAGGCAGTTAAAGATTTCTTTAAGAATTAATTTGTGAAAATACTAAATAGACAAAAAGGCCGCAGAGAAATTTGCGGCCTTTTTGTTGTAGATGTGGCTTCATTTTATTAATTTTGTAGCAAAATATAAAGAAATGGGATTATTTGGATTATTCAACAAAAGCAAAAAGGAAACGCTTGACAAGGGGCTGGAGAAAACCAAGCAGAGCGTTTTCTCAAAAATAGCACGGGCTGTTGCGGGTAAGTCTAAAGTTGACGATGATGTGTTAGACAACTTGGAAGAAGTTTTAATAACCTCAGATGTTGGCGTTGATACGACCCTTAAAATAATTCAGCGTATCGAAGAACGTGTCGCACGTGACAAGTATGTTTCCACTTCTGAGCTTAATGCTATTCTGCGTGATGAAATTGCGGCTTTGTTGACAGAAAATAATTCTATTGACAACGATAATTGGGACTTGCCTTCAGACCATTCTCCGTATGTTATTCTTGTTGTAGGAGTAAATGGAGTTGGTAAGACTACTACTATAGGGAAATTGGCATATCAATTTAAGAAGGCAGGGAAGAAAGTTTATCTGGGTGCTGCTGACACCTTCCGCGCTGCAGCGGTTGAACAATTGTCTATATGGGGTGAACGTGTAGGTGTGCCAGTCATAAAGCAGCAGATGGGAGCTGATCCGGCAAGTGTCGCTTTTGACACGTTAAGTTCAGCTAAGGCAAATGGAGCGGATGTCGTGTTGATTGACACTGCAGGACGTTTGCATAATAAAGTAGGCCTAATGAATGAGTTGAAGAAAATCAAGGACGTAATGAAAAAGGTAATCCCTGAAGCTCCTGATGAAGTTCTTCTTGTGCTTGATGGGTCTACAGGGCAAAATGCTTTCGAACAAGCTAAACAGTTTTCTGCCGTAACACAGATAACAAGTCTCGCTATCACAAAACTTGACGGTACCGCAAAAGGTGGAGTAGTTATTGGAATATCCGACCAATTGAAAGTTCCTGTTAAATATATCGGCTTGGGCGAAAAGATGGAAGACCTTCAGCTTTTTAATAAGACACAGTTTGTAGATTCTCTTTTTAATGTTGAAAAGTGAAAAAGAATCAGATTGATTTTGTAACCTTGGGATGTTCAAAAAATCTCGTTGACAGCGAGAAGTTGATGAAGCTGTTTGAGGCCAATGGGTATAAATGTACTCATGACAGCAAAAATCCCCAAGGTGAAATAGCAGTGATAAACACTTGTGGTTTCATTGGTGACGCAAAGGAAGAAAGTATAAATACAATTCTTGAATTTGCCGATGCGAAGGAAAGGGGACATTTGAACAAACTTTTTGTCATGGGGTGTCTCTCGCAAAGATATAAGGCGGAATTGGAAAAAGAGATACCTCAGGTTGATAAATATTATGGAAAGTTTGACTATAATGATTTGTTAAAGGATTTAGGTAAAGCCGAAAATCTTGATTGTAACGGCAAGCGAGTGCTGACAACTCCGCGTCACTATGCTTATATAAAAATCAGTGAGGGATGTGACAGGCATTGTGCTTATTGTGCAATACCGCTGATAACTGGTAAGCATGTAAGCAGGCCCAAGGCGGAAATACTTGATGAAGTGAAAGAACTTGTGAATCAAGGTGTCAAGGAATTTCAGATTATTGCACAAGAGTTGACGTATTATGGCATAGACATCGATGGCAGAAGGCATATTGCAGACTTGGTTTCCGATATGGCTGATATACGCGGTGTGAAATGGATTCGTTTGCATTATGCGTATCCGACGCAGTTCCCTTATGAATTGTTGGATGTTATGCGGGAAAAGCAAAATGTCTGCAAATATTTGGATATTGCCTTACAACATATTTCAGACAATATGCTTTCTTCCATGAGGCGGCATATAACAAAAGCCGAAACTTATGACTTGATAAGGCGTATAAGAAAAGAAGTTCCTGGCATACATCTTCGTACAACTTTGATGGTTGGTTTCCCAAATGAAAGTGAGGACGATTTTAACGAATTAATGGACTTTACACGTTGGGCGAGGTTTGAACGTATGGGGGCGTTTGCATATTCAGAGGAAGAAGGAACATACAGTGCCATGCACTATAAAGACAATGTAAGCCAGGAAGTCAAGCAAGCTCGCCTTGACAAGTTAATGGCCTTGCAACAAAAAATTAGTTCAGAAATTGCAGCGTCAAATATAGGTAAGACTTTTAAGGTCATAATAGACCGCAAGGAAGGTGATTACTATGTTGGAAGAACTGAATTCAGTTCTCCAGAGGTTGACCCTGAAGTACTTATCCCTTTAGGAAACAAGGTCTTGCGTAAAGGGGCTTTTTATGATGTGAAAATTACTGACGCAGAGGATTTTGATTTGTTCGGTGTCGTACAATGAATAAGGTTTGTTTGATTTGCAATATTTATTATAATGAATAACAAAAGTTTTGTTTCCGAGTTGTCACGACGCACAGGCTATACGCAAGATGACGTGCAAAAGATGGTAACCACATTGATTGATGCGATGGGGGATGTCTTTCAAAATGGAGATGTTGTAACAATTCCAAAGTTCGGGACTTTTGAAGTGAAAAAACGCTTAGAGCGTGTTGTCGTGAACCCTGGGACAAAACAGCGTATGCTTGTTCCTCCAAAATTGGTTTTAAGTTTTAAACCAATAGCTGCAATTAAGGATAAGTTAAAAAATGGAGGACTGGTAGATGGTTAAAAAGGTTTCAGTTTCAGACTTGTCAGAAAGTCTTGTTGGCAAATATAGTATGTCACAGGCAGAGGCGGAAGCTTTTGTCTCAGTCATGTTTGATGTTATAAATGATGGATTGCATAATGACAAATCCGTTAAAGTAAAAGGCCTTGGCACGTTCAAAGTAATTGATGTACGCGAGCGTGAAAGCGTAAATGTAAATACGGGTGAACGTGTTGTCATAGAAAGTCATGGGAAACTTACTTTTACGCCAGATCCAATTATGCGGGATTTGGTAAACAAACCATTTGCTCAGTTTGAAACTGTAGCGTTGAACGATGGCGTTGATTTGGAAGATATGAGCAAGGTTTCTGTGCCTGAGGACGATGAGACCGATATGCCACAGCGGGCAAATGTTGAAGAATATGAACAAAAGAGCAGTGGTGGACAATTGTCAGGAAATCGAATGCTTGTTACAGACAATGTTCTTGATACTGAAAAGGAACAGACAGACATTGATGAAGTAAATGATGTTGAACAAGGACAAGTAGAGGATAAAGATTCTTCTCCTGAATCTCAAGAAGTGCATATTGCACCTTCGTGTGAAACTACAGATGGTACGTCTCAAGATTTTGTATATGATGAAAGAGAAGAAATTCCAATAGAGAGAAATGAAGTTATAAGTTCGCAGCATGATGAGGATTTTCAGCAAGATGCCATAGAAAATAACGAATGGTCAACGGAAAATAAAGTAGTGGATGAAAATGATGACATTTCGGAGCAAACTCATTCACGCCGTATGTATATATGGTTTGTTTTGATTGTTTTGTTTGTAGGTGTGGGGGCTTATTTCGCAGGATTTTATTATGGTCGAAACTCGGTTGTGCCCATTGTTAAAATCAAGCCTGTTAGCACAATCAAACAGAGACTTGTATCGTCTGAAGTAAGAGATACGGCACATGAAAATAAAAATGTTTCAGCCACTAATGTTGAAAAGCAAAATAAAAAGGATACAACCATATCAGTACCGGATGCCAAACAACTTGAAGCCGAGAAAGATGTAAAAACATTGATTGCTCCTCAGTCGCAATCTTTGAAAGACGCTACGGCGATAGTCAATACAGGTGCATACCGCATCATCGGCACGACTACGACCATTGTCGTGAAAAAAGGAGAGACTCTGGATAAGATATCAAGGTTTTATCTGGGCGATGGGATGAAATGCTACATCCAAGTTCATAATGGCATTACTGAAGTAAAAGAAGGAATGAAGATAAAAATTCCCAAACTACAGTTGAAAAAGATAAAAAACAAACGTTAAAGTTAATCGCAAAAAAGACATTGGTTTTTCCAATGTCTTTTTTGATGTCTATTTCAAACTGGGGATTGATTATGAACCAATTTATGCTTATATTTGAAAACAGAATCCAGATATAAGGAGAACTTACGACTTGATTCTGTTTCCATTTACACAAAATTTTGGACAGTGCTTTTTTATTATGAGTTCGGCATGAAAATCTCATGCCGAACTCACGTTGAAAAAGCCTCTTACCAAAACGGTTTTTTGAAAAGATAAGATTACAGTCCGTTTTTTATTTTTTACTGATTACACTCCAAACGGATTGGCGTTTTTATATGCATCGCCAACTTTCTTTTCGATATTCTCATTTCCGGCATTTCCGTCTTGTTGGTTTAACAGCTCGGTTGCGTATTTTATGTCATTCAATCCGTTGGTTTCGTCGCCCATTTCAGTCTTCAGTTCACCGCGCTCTTTGTAAGCATTGGCGTTGAAGGGGTTGGCCTCTATTGTCTTGTCATAGTAAAGTATTGCATTGTTTGCGTTCCCTTTCGCTCTTTCGATGCGAGCCTTTAGTATGAGTATGTCTTCGTTTTCAAGGTTGTTTTTCATCAGTTGCGTTGTGTCTTCGTCTGCTCCGTCCGTGTCATTGGTTGACAGCAGTGTTTCCGCGCGTAGCAACCGTGCTTCGTGGTATTCTGGGTTCAGTGTCAAGGCTTTGGTCAGCATGGCTATTGCATTGGTTGTGTCACCATGCCCGATGCATGCCTTGGCGTATAAATATACGGCTTCGGCATCTGTGTTGTCAATGAGAATGGCTTTCTCGCAAGCGTCGGCCATGGCCGTATAGTCTTCCATCATGTAAGCTACGTTGGCCATGCGTATGAATACTTGCATGTTTTCGGGTTGGGCCTCGGCAATTTTGCGTAACTGTTCAAACGCTTCTGGCAGTCTGTCCGCGCGTATCATTGCTTGTGACGCGTAATCGCGTATCTCCAAGTCTTCTTTCATTCCGAGCGCATGCGTGAAACAGCGTATTGCGTAGTCGTATTGGCCAGAACGCAGGGCGCGAACGCCGTCATATTTCAACACGTCAAAATCTTTCTCTTCTTCCGCCTTTTTCTTGTCTTCCGGCTTTTCTTCTTTCCCGCCGAACAGTGCCTTAAAAAAATTCATCGCTTGTAGGTCGTTTTATGGTTTGATAAAGTTTTTACAAAGTTAATTATTTCTTTTCTAACATCCAAGTGTTGCGATTGATTTATTTTGCATCCCGCTGCATGGTTTTCGTATTTGGCAGTTATGTCAAAGGTCGTCTTTTGCGTTGTAAAATGCTGTAAAACGCAGGCTGTTATGCCGTGTTTTGCAAGCTGTTTTGCCATGTATTGCAGTGTCAAGGTAACATGCTGAATTACTGCCTGTTGTGAATTTGTCAAAAAACAAGGGTGTAAAAGGATAATAAAGGCAAAAAACGAGCGTGAGTTTTTGCTTTTATATACCGTTCTGTGTTATCTTTGCATCGGATGAAAACGCTTATATTAATATGTGTGATGTATGCTTTTTGCGCAACGGCCGTCGCGCAGGAAGTAGGGGATGATGCCTATATTCGAGACTCATCTGCGGTTGTCGACTTGCGGCCGGCTGTAGAGCTGATAGGTGGCAGCGACAGGCCGACTGATATATACGTGTATGACGGTTACCGTGGTGAGGCTCTTACGCCTGTAGATTCGCTCCATTTACCTGTTATGAACCAATACGGCCAGACATACATAAATATGTATCCGTTTGATTGGATGGGCTTTTATGACTGGCAGTTGCACAAGGGGTTGAACGTAAGTCTCGGGGCATCTGTTTTCGGTACATTTGGTGACAGTCCTTGGCATGGTGTCGGGTTTACAAACAGCATGGCCGTAATGTATGCGGTTCCGCTTACAGGCAAGTTGTCGATAGCGGTAGGAGGGTATCTTAACAACTTGTATTGGGCGCATGACGCATACCATGACGCTGGCTTGAATGCCGTCTTGGGGTATAAGTTTGACGAACATTGGGAGGGCTACTTGTTCGGGCAGAAGTCGCTTGTAAACAAAAGAATGCCCATGCCGCTTTATGACATGAGCCATATAGGCGACCGCTTCGGCGCGGCTGTAAAGTATAATTTCAATCCTAATTTCAGTATACAAGTAACCGTATCGGCTGAAAAAAGACCTTGATTAATTCATAATTGGGCAGACGGAAGATTTTCAATCAGGCAATACTAAAGACTTGTATTTACAAATGTGCTTCACCCCGCCCAATTATGAATTGCGCATCATTAATCATGGATTAATTTGAGCCTTAGGCTGTTCAATACCACGCTTATGCTTGAAAAGGCCATCAGGGCACTCGCCCACATTGGAGTTATCTGCCAGTGCGCGCCAAATAGGAACGGCAAACCTGCCGCCAACGGGATGCAAATGACATTATAGATGAACGCCCAGAAAAGGTTTTGTTTAATCATGCTTACCGTACTGCGTGACAATTTGATTGCGTCGGGGATGCGCCGCAAGTCGGTTCCCATCAGTGTTACTTGTGCGACGTCCATCGCTATGTCGGTACCCTTGCCCATGGCTATGCTTACGTCGGCGGCTGCCAGGGCTTGCGTGTCGTTTATTCCGTCGCCGACCATTGCCACATGGTGGCCTTCGGCTTGCAGTTTCTTCACCATGTCTTCTTTGTCTTGCGGCAACACTTTGCTCCGGTAGTGCCTTATCCCGGCCTTTTCAGCCCAATAGCGCGCGGCTTCGTCCTTGTCACCGCTCATCATGTAAACCTCAATGCCTTCTTTTTGCAATGTCCCCATTGCTTCACGTGCGTGCGGTTTCAATGTTTCACGTTCATCGAGCGACAGGTTGTCAGCTTGTGTGAAGTCAATGTTTTTATTGGGGATGGTCAGTGTTCCGGTTTTGTCTATCACCAGCGCGTCCACCTTGCGTATGTTTTCAAGGGCGGTTGCGTCTTTTATCAGTATGTTTTTACGTGCCGCTTTGCCAATCCCAACCATGAGTGCGGTAGGCGTTGCCAGCCCTAGCGCGCACGGGCACGCTATAACCAATACCGATACGGCGGAAAGAATGGCGTGGGGCAGTTGCGTTTCTCCGCCTATGGCATACCATAATATAAATGTAAGCACCGACAGGCATAATACGACAGGTACGAATACTAATGCGATTTTGTCAACCACCCGTTGTACTGGTGCTTTGCTGCCCTGGGCTTCTTGCACCATTTTTATTATCTGGGCAAGCATTGTTCCTGTGCCAACTTCTTCGGCGCGGAAACGCAGTTTGCCTTGCTTGACCATTGTTCCTGCAAACACTTTGTCACCAAGCGTCTTCAACACGGGGGTTGGCTCTCCCGTAATCATACTTTCATCGATATATGCTTCGCTTGAGGTTACTTTTCCGTCAACAGGCACTTTTTCGCCTTGACGTATTTCTATGATGTCGCCTTTGCCAAGTGTTGATATTGGCACGTCGTCGGTGTTGCTTCCGTTTACGAGGTGTGCCGTCTTTGGCGCGAGTTCCATCAGGGCGCGTATGGCAGAAGCCGTACTCTTTTTTGCTCTTTCTTCGAGTGTGCGTCCTGTCAGGACAAATGTTATTATCATAACCGATGCGTCGTAATACGTATGGTTGTCAATGCCACGTGATGTCCAGAAATTTTCTCCCCAGAAAGTGTTGAACACGCTGAATGCAAACGATATGAACGTACTCATGGCCACCAGCGTGTCCATGTTGGCCGTGCCATGTCGCAGTTGTTTCAATGTGCTTGTGTAAAACTGGCTGCCACAATAGACAATGTTAAGCAATGCTATTATCAACATTGTCTGGTTGGCCATGTTTGCATTGCCAATCTTGAACCATCCCATGGATATACTCATTGTAAGCAGGGCGAGTATCCATGACGTGATGACTTTTTTGACCAAATGGCGGTAAGAGTTTTTCTCAATTACTTCAACCGATTCGTTCTCGTTTATCACGAGGTCATAGCCAGCCTTGGCAATCTCTTCTTTCATTGTTTGCGGAGTTATGACCTTGGGGTCATACTCAACCAGTGCGGTGCGTGCGGCGAAGTTAACATTTGCCGATGTAATGCCTTCGAGTTGTCTTAACCGTTTTTCCACGTTGGCGGCGCATCCGGCACACGCCATTCCGATAACAGGTATTGTTTTCTTTTCCATAACCACGTTGTATTTTTATGCAAAGGTAAGCAAACAAGACGTTTGCTGGTTACAGAATTATGGAAAGGATTTATGATATTATAGAATTATGTGACGAATTTCTAATCAAATCTCGTCAAGTTGCTTTCTGTATTTGCTGTGGTTGGCTTTAAATTGCGATGGGGTCATTCCCGTCACGCTCTTGAATTGCGAACTTAGATACGCCGTGCTTGAATAGTTCATTTTGGCTGCTATCTCGCTGAGAGTCAGTTCTCCGTAAGATAGCAGTTCTTTTATGCGTTCTATTTTCTGGAGGATAAAATACCGTTCGATGGTCGTTCCGGTATTTTCGGAAAACAGCTTACTCAACGCGCTGTAGTCAGTGTTGAGTTCGCTTGACAGGCATGAGGAAAGAGTTTGGGTTGAGTGGTTGTTGCGATAATGTACAAGCTCGATGATAACGCTTTTTATACGGTCTACAGTTTGTTGGTGTATGTCTTCAAGTAATTCAAATCCTATGTCGCCTAACGCTTTGCGTATTTCGTTGAGTTTCGCTTCATCAAGTTGTCCTTCGATGACGGCAATTCCAAGTTCAACATTTTTGGTGTTCAAACCGAGGTTCTGTAAAGTTTGCCTTACAGCAGTTTTGCATCGGTCGCACACCATGTTTTTTATATATAAAGTTGTGACTTTCATTAATTATTGATTTGCTTGTCTTTTGCAAAGGTAATGCTTTTATCCAAATGCTCCAAATTGTAAAAGTCGCCAAGCGCACTAAGGATGTCAAGCTTTAACCGAAAGTGTTTTAAAATATTTTAAATACATGAAGTTTTATTGGAGATTTTATCATTAAATGATTATATTTGCAGAGAATAAATCCATAGGCAAAGAAATGACGACGTTGTCAATTTGTCAGGGATTGTTGCTGTTATGAAAGTTTAATATGGCGGACAAGAAAAGTAACCTGTGTTCAGGATTGCGTTCTGCTTACATTATGTAACAAAAAGATTATTTATCATATATGTTTGAAAATTTAAGCGAAAGACTTGAACGTTCTTTTAAGATACTCAAAGGCGAAGGTAAGATAACCGAGATAAATGTAGCTGAAACCTTAAAAGATGTCAGGCGTGCTTTGCTCGACGCGGACGTAAATTACAAGGTGGCGAAGTCATTTACCGACACCGTGAAGAAGAAGGCGTTGGGCATGAATGTGCTGACGGCTGTGAAGCCTGGTCAGATGATGGTGAAGCTTGTACACGATGAGCTGGCCGAATTGATGGGAGGCGAGAGTGTCGAACTGAAATTGGAAGGCAAGCCTTCTGTCATATTGATGTCTGGTTTGCAGGGTTCTGGTAAGACGACATTCAGTGGCAAATTGGCTAATATGCTGAAAAACAAGCAACGCAAATCTCCTTTGCTGGTGGCTTGTGACGTTTACCGCCCGGCGGCGATTGAGCAGCTTAAAGTTGTGGCGGAACAAATTGGCGTACCGGTTTATTCGGAAGCTGAAAACAAGAATGTCGTAGAGATTGCCCATAACGCGATAAAAGAGGCGAAAGCCAAGGGATACGATGTTGTTATAGTTGACACCGCAGGCCGACTTGCTGTTGACGAGGAAATGATGAACGAGATTGAGACCCTGAAAAACTCTGTTCATCCAGATGAGACCTTGTTTGTCGTTGACGCTATGACAGGTCAGGACGCCGTGAATACGGCAAAGGAATTTAATGACCGTCTCGACTTTGATGGTGTTGTGCTTACTAAACTTGATGGTGACACACGTGGTGGTGCGGCGATAAGTATCCGTACTGTGGTGACGAAGCCTATAAAGTTTATTGGTACAGGCGAGAAGATGGAGGCTATCGACGTGTTCCACCCGTCCCGAATGGCTGACCGTATTCTTGGCATGGGTGACATTGTGAGCCTTGTGGAGCGTGCCCAGGAGCAGTTTGACGAGGAAGAGGCCAAACGCTTGCAGAAGAAAATACAGAAAAACAAGTTTGACTTCAATGATTTTCTCGGGCAGATTCAGCAAATCAAGAAGATGGGCAATATAAAGGACTTGGCATCGATGATTCCTGGTGTGGGCAAAGCCATAAAGGATATTGACATAGACGACAACGCTTTTAAAGGCATTGAAGCTATAATATTGAGCATGACACCCAAGGAACGTACCAATCCGGAAATATTGAATACAAGCAGAAGAATGCGCATAGCCAAAGGTTCAGGTACGAATATACAAGATGTTAACAGGCTTATAAAGCAGTTTGACCAAACCCGTAAGATGATGAAGATGGTGACAGGTTCAAAGATGAGCCAAATGATGGGAGCCATGAAGGGAATGAGAAACATGCCTAAAATGTAAGCTGAGTTAAATTAATATATTGTGAATTATGCATTATGAATTGATTGACGGCAAGGCAACTGCCGCAAAGATAAAAAAAGAAATAGCGGAAGAGGTGGACAAGATTGTTGCTGGTGGCGGCAAACGCCCGCATTTGGCAGCGATACTTGTTGGTCACGATGGTGGCAGTGAGACATACGTGAAGAACAAGGTGGTAGCTTGTGAGGCGTGTGGTTTTAAAAGTTCTCTTATACGTTTTGAGGATGATGTGACCGAAGACGAACTTCTTGCGAAAGTGAGAGAGCTTAATGCTGACGACGATGTGGATGGATATATAGTTCAATTGCCGTTGCCAAAGCACATAGACGAGCAGAAGATAATAATGGCTATTGATTATAGGAAAGACGTTGACGGATTCCATCCAATCAATGTTGGCCGGATGTCCATAGGTCTGCCATGTTTCATTTCTGCAACTCCGTTGGGAATATTGACATTGTTACGTCGTTACGGAATAGAAACTTCTGGTAAGAAGTGTGTAATCCTTGGCCGCAGCAATATTGTTGGAAAACCTATGGCACAACTCATGATGCAGAAAAATTATGGTGATTCCACCGTAACGGTATGCCATAGCCATTCAAAAACATTAAAAGAAGAGTGCCGGGAAGCAGATATAATAATAGCGGCGATAGGCCAACCTGATTTTGTTACAGCCGACATGGTAAAAGACGGGGCTGTTGTAATAGATGTCGGGACAACCCGTGTTCCAGATTCTTCTAAGAAAAGTGGATTCAGGTTGAATGGCGACGTTAAGTTTGACGAGGTTGCACCAAAGTGTTCGTTCATCACGCCTGTCCCCGGTGGAGTAGGACCGATGACGATTTGTTCGTTAATGAGAAATACGCTTGCGGCTGGTAAAAAAGAATATTACAAATGATGACTGCTGAAGAGTATTACAAGTTAGGCAATGAATACCGCAAAAAGGGGAACTGGCAGGAAGCTCTTAACAATTATATAAATGCTATAGAGCTTGACCCTGACAGCCCTGCGGTGGAAGCGAAGAAGATGCTTGATGATATCTTAAATTATTACTGTAAAGACATTTATAATCCGTAAAGTTGATTCGGGGGCGGCTTTACCGTTAGGGCATGATGCCTTGGCGAATATCTCTCGTGTTAATTAAATCTAATAGATATGGGTAAAATCAAAGGAGCCATTGTGGTGAACACTGACCGTTGTAAGGGCTGTTCCTTGTGTGTTGAGGCATGCCCCAAGACCGTCATCGCTTTGGCAAAGAAAGTCAATGTTCATGGTTATCCGTATGTGGAGGCCGTCAATCCTGACGACTGCATTGGATGCGCCTCGTGCGCAATCGTATGTCCCGACGGGTGTATTACTGTTTACAAAAAACGAATGGAGGACTAAGAGTTATGGCAGAACAAGAAGTAACTTTATTGAAAGGTAATGAGGCGATAGCTCATGCCGCCATACGTTGTGGCGCAGATGCCTTTTTCGGCTATCCTATTACGCCTCAAAGTGAAATCATCGAGACTCTTTCATTGCTGAAGCCATGGGAGACTACAGGTATGGTAGTGCTTCAGGCTGAAAGTGAAGTGGCTTCAATCAACATGGTGTATGGTGGAGCCGCAGCAGGAAAGAAAGTGTTTACATCTTCTTCAAGCCCGGGTGTCGCACTTATGCAAGAGGGCATATCATACATGGCAGGTGCGGAATTGCCTGGTGTGATTGTCAATGTTCAGCGTGGTGGCCCTGGTTTGGGAACAATCCAGCCTTCACAGAGTGACTATTTCCAAGCTACACGTGGTGGTGGTAATGGTGACTATTATGTTATTGTGCTTGCTCCTGCGTCAGTTCAGGAAATGGCTGATTTCATGGATTTGGCATTCAATCTGGCATTTAAGTATCGCATCCCGGCTATGATTCTGAGCGATGGTGTCATCGGACAGATGATGGAACGTGTTGTTCTTCCACCATACAAGCCTCGCCGTACAGAAGAGGAAATACGCAAAGAATGCCCGTGGGCCACATTCGGCCGTACGAAAGACCGCGAGCCTAATATCATAACTTCTCTTGAACTTCAGCCTGAGCGTATGGAAGAGCGTAACATTCGTCTCCTTCAGAAATATGAGAAGATTAAGGAGAATGAGGTCAGGTATGAGACCAAGCAGTGTGAAGACGCCGATTATTTGATTGTTGCTTTCGGAAGTGCGGCTCGTATTTCAGAGAAAGCCATTGAATTGGCGCGCAAGGAAGGTTTGAAAGTCGGTTTGCTTCGTCCTATAACATTGTGGCCGTTCCCAAGCAAAGAAGTGGCTGCCATGGCAGAAGGCAAGAAAGGTGTACTCTCTGTGGAGATTAATGCTGGTCAGATGGTTGAAGACATCCGCTTGGCTGTAAATGGGAAAGTTCCTGTTGAACATTTTGGCCGTTTGGGTGGAATTGTTCCTGAACCAGATGAAATCGTCAAGGCATTAAAGGAGAAATTTTAATATCAAAGTGAGGTTTTACATGGTGGCACATATTTAGTAAAATGTCATTGGAAACCTCATATAATTAAAAACGTCAATAAAATGAATGAACAAATAATATCTCCGGAAAACTTGGTCTATAAGAAACCGGAATTGATGAATGACACTCCGATGCACTATTGCCCGGGATGTTCACATGGCGTTGTCCACAAACTCGTGGCTGAAGTCATCGAGGAGATGGGCATGGAAGACAAGACCGTGGGCGTATCACCTGTAGGATGTGCGGTATTTGCCTATCGTTATCTTGACATTGACTGGCAGGAGGCAGCCCATGGACGCGCACCAGCAGTGGCTACAGCTATCAAGCGTTGTTGGCCAGACAGGATGGTGTTCACTTATCAGGGTGACGGCGATATGGCTTGTATTGGTACTTGTGAGTCGATACACGCCCTCAACCGTGGCGAAAACATTGTGATGATATTCATCAACAACGCCATTTATGGTATGACTGGCGGTCAGATGGCACCTACAACGCTTATGGGGCAGAAAACATCAACATGTCCTTATGGCCGTGAAGCGTCACTCCACGGATATCCGCTGAAGATGACTGAAATTGCGGCAACACTTGAAGGCACATGCTATGTTACCCGTCAGAGTGTTGAGACTGTGGCTGCCATCCGTTCTGCGAAGAAAGCTTTGCGCAAAGCTTTTGAGGCCTCTATGGCAGGCAAGGGTTCGTGCCTTGTTGAATTTGTCAGCACATGTAACAGTGGATGGAAACTGTCACCTGTCAAGGCGAACAAGTGGATGGAAGAAAACATGTTCAAATTCTATCCTAAAGGTGACCTTAAAGACACAACGGGAGAGTAAGAGTTAAAACAAAAGGTGAAGAACCAAGGTTGCAAAGTTGCATTCTATAAGCAGACATCAACAGTCAACAGGTTCTTGCATAAAACAGATAATATTATGAAAACAGAAATAATAATAGCTGGTTTCGGTGGGCAAGGCGTCCTTTCAATGGGTAAGATATTGGCTTATTCTGGACTCATGGAAGACAAGGAAGTTACATGGATGCCTGCTTATGGACCAGAGCAGCGTGGTGGTACGGCCAACGTTACCGTCATAGTCAGCGATGAGCGCATTTCATCGCCTATTCTCAGCAAATATGACATTGCCATAGTGCTGAACCAACCTTCGCTTGACAAGTTCGAGCCAAAAATAAAGGAGGGTGGAATTCTTATCTATGACAGCTATGGAGTGATTAATCCCCCTACGCGCAAGGATATCAAGGTGTATCGTATAGACGCGATGGACAAGGCTGCCGAAATGAAGAACTCAAAGGTGTTCAACATGATTGTACTCGGCGGTTTGCTTAAAGTATGTCCCGTAGTAAGTGACGGTGGCGTAGAGAAAGCTCTCTATAAGACCTTGCCCGAGCGTCATCATGGCTTGATACCATTGAACATGGAAGCCATAAAGGCTGGTCGTGATATTATAACTTTGTGCGAAGACAAGTAAAAAATATTATTTAAAATCTTGTTTAGTTAATGTAAAAGCGGAGGCGCAAATTATGCTCTTCCGCTTTCTTTTTTTCTGTTAATGATAAATCTATTGTTTTAAAATTTTGTCTATGTGGCGAATTGATATGGGATCTGGCACTTCCTTTTGTTTAAAGCATAAGTTGCATGCCTGTAGTTTTAGCATTGTTATACTTCTCTTCGTCAAATGAATACAGTTTCGCGGCATTGTGTGGATGTCCTGTTAGCCTTTTGCCAGTGTCAATTATATAACCTGATTTCAGCATCTTATTTGCAAAGTTTCTTTTGTTCAGAATCTTATTGTTGTCGGCAGAAGGGGTAAGGATTGCAGAATATATACTTTGCAGTTGTGACAAGGTAAACTCTTTGTTTAATAGATATATGCCAATTGGCTCATTATGAGCCTTTTGGCGTAATTTGTTCAATGCGGTTTTGATTATTCTACCGTGGTCGAAAGCCAAACGTGGCAGATTGTCAACAGGAAACCATTTTGCCTCTTTGGCATCGTCCCCACCCTTTATCCTGTATTTGTTTTTAGCTACAAGGGCAATGAATGCTATCGTTATGACGCGTTCCCTTGGGTCGCGCCCAATGTCGGAAAATGTCTTCAGCTCTTCTATATAGATGTCTTTTATTCCTGTCTCTTCATACAGCTCCCTGTAAGCTGCGGCTTCGGCCGATGGGTCGTCCTTGTCAATGAATCCGCCTGGCAACGCCCACGCACCTTTAAACGGTTCGCCGCCGCGTTCTATAAGCAGCAGATTGAGCCGTTCGCCGTCAAATCCGAACACTACGGCATCGGCTGTGACGGCTGGATGCCAATATTTTGACTCCCATTTGTGGGTTTCCCTGTTTTCTATCATGTGGTTTTCTTTTTGCGTATAGCTAATTGCAAAGTTATGATATATTTACCAATGTTCAAAATCATGGCTCAGTTTGTTGCGTCCATAATGGTCGTTTTTCCATGAAATGCGTGTGACGTGTAAGTCCGTATGTATTTCAGGCTACTCCGTCATGCCGCATATTGGCTTGTAATATGCCATGCCTAAGTTTGCAAAAGGCCGTTGATTGCAAGGTAAGACATGGCCATTTATATTGTAAGCAAACGTGGCGTCTATTATTCGTGTTTGTTCAACAGGAGTAGTTATAGCTGTTATCCTGTAAGCGGAAGAGCGGAATTTGTTTCTGTTTTTTTGTCGGCTTTTGAGATTGTGACGTTTGATTAAATTGAGAATTTGAGATCAAACCGCTGAATCCATATAAATAAAATTCATTGAAATGATGCCGATATTAGTCATTTATTAGCCCAATAAGCCTCAAATTCCTTATATATGAAGAAAATAATCACCTGTTTATGGGGCTGCTTCACAAAAAAATCAGTATATTTGCCAACGGCTTCGGGGAGAAATCCGGAGCTTGCAGAAAGGCATTTGAACTGTAGTTCGACATTCTAAAATCGCCAAATTTCAGAATATATCAAAGAACGATAGTGAAGGATGCCTCTTTTGCTGTTTTCGTATATGGACTTGGACGGGACCACCCCGCCATTCACTTCATATATGATTCGGCGTGGGGTGATTGTTTTCTTCCGTTCTTTTGATGACAGTGTTTGGCGATACTGGGAATGTTAGGACGTAGGTGATAATCAAGTCCGCGCCTTTTCTGTATATTAACCTTAAATATTAACGGCTGAATTTGGCGGGCTAATAAGCATAAATAATTAAGTCATGTGGGTTTTGATTTTAGAAATAGTCATAGGCGTAACGGCTTACTTCGTCATGAAAAGCCAACTTGTAAAGATGTATAGCGCAGATTTCGTCAAATGCGTCAAATGGATGCTGATTGTGCCGATAGTGCAAGTGCTGGTTTTCGCCCCTATCGGTTACTTGGCGACCCAAGCATCAGAGGTGGTCGAAACAGTGGATAAGCTAAGCCGCATAAGCACGTATGCTCCATTCTTTGGCGAAGATGTCAATAACCTTGTGAACTTAGGCATCGAGTATGACCTTATCAATGATACAGCGATGCAGAATTCACATATGGGAGAATTGGTGATTAGTGCCGGAATTACACATATTGTCGGCTTTATTGGTATCATCTTGTTCCTCATAATGGCGTTCGTGCAGTTTCGTGGAATTTTCGGAACGGTAAAAGAGAAACGTATAAAAATGGCCAATACCATTGCGGCAATGGCAATACTTGTTGTTGGCTTGTCTTTCGCATGGGTAATGACCTGCACAAGTAGGGCGATAAATTCTTCGGATGATTATTTCGGTTTTATCTTTATGTTTGTCTTGGCTTGTATCTTGATACCTTTTTCAATGAAATTCCATCATGCAGTAAGTCTTTATTATTCAGGGAAAAATGACAAGATTATTGTTCCAACGATACAACGGCAGTCAAATAACAATGGAAGTTCAAAAGTGGAACAGCTTAGGGAACTGAAAAAACTGTTGGATGAAGGCTTCCTTACAAAAGAAGAATTTGACAACGAAAAAGGAAAAATATTGAATCAATAACACAATGGCTGTAACGGACAAATTTAAGAATTACTATAAGTAAGCGCAACCTTGAAACCGTAGTCGTTGACGGCTCTAAAAACGAAAGCGTGTATTGGGGATATGGTAGTTAAGCCGTTTTTGTTTGCATAAACACATATTGTGCATCAAGATTTTGTTCTTGGTGCATTTTTATTGTCGTAAATGATATTTTTGCATTGGCTGCAAGTTTTTAAAATAGGGCTTCCGCTTTCATGTTTCGGTAAAAAGTTGTACCTTTGCAAAATGAATTGCCGTATGCCCGAAACGCAACGGCTGATATTCATTCTGTGAAAATCCAGTATCTTATGTCTTAACATCGGTTTTATGCAAATTCGCATGTCGCCATGTTACGGCAAAATATCACGAACGAAAGTATGGAAATAAAGAAATCTGAATTTGTAATAAGCAGTGCCACTTGGACGCAGTGCCCTAAGGACGTCAAGCATGAGTATGCTTTTATCGGCAGGAGCAATGTGGGCAAGTCGAGCCTGATAAACATGCTTTGCAACCACAAGGGGCTGGCCAAGACTTCGGCGACACCTGGCAAGACGTTGCTTATAAACCATTTTATAATAAACAATGAATGGTATCTGGTAGACCTTCCAGGATACGGTTACGCCAAACGTTCAAAATCGGTGCAGCAGAAGCTGGAGCAGATGATAACGTCATACATCCTGCAACGCAGGCAGTTGGTCAATGTATTCGTGCTGATAGACATCCGCCACGGCTTTATGACAGTTGACCGTGAGTTTATCGACTGGCTGGGTCGTAGTGGCATACCGTTCTCCATTGTGTTCACAAAGGCTGACAAATTGGGTCCTATGAAAGCCAAGCAATCTGTGGAGACTTACATGGAAAGCCTGAAGGATACATGGGAGGAACTGCCTCCTTACTTCATTACGAGCAGTGACAAGAAGACAGGCCGTGACGAGGTGCTGGATTATATTGAGAGTATTAATAAAGAGTTGAACGAAGAGGGGTAATTCATTTATGGCTAACCAGTTGCCGTTTTTAGATGTACAAAACCTTACAAAATCGTTTGGCGCGCATTTGCTGTTTGAGGACATTTCTTTCAGTGTGGCCGAGCGTCAGAAGGTTGGTCTTGTTGCGCGCAATGGCACCGGCAAGTCGACCTTGTTGTCTATTTTGACGGGCATTGAGGGCTACGATTCAGGTGAAATTATTTTCAGGCGCGACCTACGTGTAGGCTATCTTGAGCAAACGCCAAAGTTCAACCCCGGCGACACCGTGCTTGAGGCTTGTTTCAACCATGCCGGTGACGATGAGAAGGTATTGAAAGCGAAGCAGATTCTTACGCAGTTGAAGATTGGAGACCTCAATCAGACGATGGGGACACTAAGCGGCGGACAGCAACGTCGCGTGGCCTTGGCTAATGTCCTGATAACCGAACCTGATATGTTCATCCTTGACGAGCCAACCAATCATCTTGACCTAGACATGATAGAATGGCTTGAGGGATTTTTGTCAAGGGGTAACAGGACATTGTTGATGGTGACACATGATAGGTTCTTCCTTGATAGGGTATGTTCCGTGATACTTGAGCTTGACGACAAGAAGATATACACATATCGTGGCAATTACAGTTATTATCTTGAGAAGCGTCAGGAGCGGATTGACAACACGCGTGCTGAGATAGCGCGAGCCAACAACCTGTACAGGAAAGAGCTTGACTGGATGCGCCGCATGCCACAGGCACGTGGGCATAAGGCGCGTTACCGTGAGGATGCCTTCTATGAATTGGAGAAAGTCGCCAAGCAACGTATCGAGGAACGCCAGGTGAGGTTGAAGTCTAAGAACGTCTACATTGGCAGCAAGATATTCGAGTGTCAATACATATCAAAGCAATGGTCGCCAGAGAAGGTGATATTGAAAGACTTTTATTACAACTTTGCCCGTTATGAGAAGATGGGCATTGTTGGCGACAACGGTACGGGAAAATCAACGTTTATCAAAATGTTGCTTGGCCTTGTGAAGCCTGACACGGGGCGTTTTGATATCGGTTCTACCGTGAAGTTCGGGTATTTTTCACAGGAAGGCATGGCTTTTGACGAGCAAAAGAAGGTGATAGACGTTATCACCGAAATAGCCGATTATATTGACATGGGGGGAGGCAAGCATTTGTCGGCGTCGCAATTCCTGCAGTATTTCTTGTTTACGCCAGAGCAACAACATAATTATGTTTATAAGTTGAGTGGCGGCGAGAAGCGCAAATTGTATCTCTGTACGGTGTTGATGAAAAATCCGAACTTCCTTGTACTTGACGAGCCGACAAATGATTTGGACATACAGACACTGCAAATATTTGAGGAGTATTTGGCTGATTTCCCAGGTTGTGTGATAGTTGTTAGCCACGACCGTTACTTCATGGACAAGGTGGTTGACCATCTTCTTGTGTTCAAGGGGAACGGGGTAGTGAAAGATTTTCCTGGCAATTATACCCAATACCGTGAGTGGTGTTCGATGAAGAGCAAGGATGAAGCAAGCACGGCTAAGAAAACAGTTGTGGTAAAAGAAAATCGCCATTCAGGGCAACGCCGCAGAATGACATATATGGAAAAGAAAGAATACGCAAAACTTGAGGAAGATATTGCGGCATTGGAAGCAGAACGGAAACAACTTGAAGAGCAACTTTGCAGCGGCAAGCTTACAGTGGGGGAATTGACAGAGAAGAGCAAGCGGTTGCCTTTATTGAAAGATGAACTTGACGCAAAGGAAATGAGATGGTTGGAATTGTCTGAAATCGGACAGTGAAAACTTAAAAAATATTTAAAACCAAAAGGCGAAATAGCAAATGTTTCTTTATATTCAAGATAATTTATTAATTTTGCATGTCAATAAAAAGATGACCTTTCGTTTCCATTCGTGAAACGGTTTCAAACACTAAATTTCCACTCATACATTTTATTTTATGTACAGTAAAGACGAATTATTATCTAAAAATATCGCCGAACTTGAAGAAATCGCCGAACAAACAGGCGTTAAAATCAAGTCAAGCGATAGCCAAGAAGATATCATTTACTCGATTCTTGACAAGCAAGCCGAGGTAGAAGGGAATAAAAACCCCCTTGGCACAAAACGCCGCAGGACTCGTATCGTGAAAAAGGATACGGACCGGGTTTATTCGGTAAATGGCAAGGAAGGTGAGAATTTCGACCTGAAGAAAAACAAGGTGGCTGCAGAAACTCCGTCGTTGTTTGCAGATGTCCCAGCCATTGCGCCGACAAAAATCAAACGTACCAAGAGTAAAGAGAAGGCTGAAATTCCTGAAGAAGCTGCCGCGACTTTGAATAATCCTGTATCTGCGGCTGTAGTTGAGGAACAGAATACGGAAGAAGCTCAACTGCCGAAGACAGACATCACGACTGATAATCAGGTTAAGGAAGTTGACATGCCGCAAACGGAGGATTTGCCTTTTGCGGAAAGTCTGCCACATGCGGAAGACAACGGGATGTCGGTTGTTCCAGAAGCAGAATACGAGCTGAATGAAGAGGTGGATGATTCTGGTAATTCAGCAGATTTGATTGCTCAATTGCAGGCGAAAGTGAATGCCCATAATGAGATTGCTGACGAGAAGAGGGAAGCTATCGCTTCTGGAATATGGGAAGGTGATCCTGGGGATGGCACGGATTTTATAACAGTTGTAGACCTTCCGATAGAAGACCAAATGGCTGTGCCTAATTTCGACATGCTCGATAATCCAACCGTGCCAATGGATATGAATTCTGTTGCTTACGCTCCACATCCAGAGCATGACATGCAGCCGGCATTTGATTTTGAGGACATAATAACGGCAAACGGCGTACTTGAGATAATGCCTGACGGGTATGGTTTCTTGCGTTCAAGCGATTACAACTACTTGTCTTCACCTGATGATATTTATGTGTCTATAACGCAGATAAAGCGTTATGGTTTGAAGACTGGCGATGTGGTGGAGTGTCATGTGCGGCCGCCTCATGATGGTGAGAAGTATTTCCCGCTGACAAGCATAGACAAGATAAATGGCCGTGATGCGGCGGAGGTGCGCGACCGTATCCCATTTGACCATCTGACACCGCTTTTCCCCGATGAGAAGTTTACATTGTGTGGCGATGCTGCTACAACCAACTTGAGTACAAGGATTGTGGATTTGTTCTCGCCGATAGGCAAGGGGCAGCGTGCGCTTATCGTTGCACAACCCAAAACGGGTAAGACGATATTGATGAAAGACATAGCCAACGCGATAGCTGCAAATCATCCGGAAGCCTATTTGATGATGTTGTTGATAGACGAGCGTCCAGAGGAAGTTACAGACATGGCACGCACGGTGAACGCTGAGGTTATAGCATCCACCTTTGACGAACCTGCTGAACGTCATGTTAAGATTGCCGGCATTGTGCTTGAGAAGGCAAAACGCATGGTCGAGTGCGGTCATGACGTTGTTATTTTCCTTGACTCTATCACCCGTCTTGCGCGTGCTTACAACACGGTTGCACCAGCCAGCGGCAAGGTGCTTACCGGTGGTGTTGATGCAAACGCATTACAGAAGCCCAAGCGTTTCTTCGGTGCGGCCAGGAACATTGAGGGTGGTGGCTCGTTGACGATTGTGGCGACGGCTCTTATCGATACCGGCAGCAAGATGGATGAAGTGATATTCGAGGAGTTCAAGGGAACGGGCAATATGGAACTGCAACTTGACCGCAACTTGAGCAACAAGAGGATATTCCCGGCTGTAAACCTCGTCGCTTCAAGCACCCGTCGTGACGACTTGTTGCAAGATAAATTGACATTGGATCGCATGTGGGTATTACGCAAGTTTATAGCTGACATGAATCCTATTGAAGCGATGAACACCATCCATGACCGAATTATGCACACACATGACAATGATGAGTTCCTTGCAACGATGAATTCATAAGTAGGTATACATCCAGTAAGGGTATGCGTTGTTGGCGTATAGGCTTGTTAGCATTCTTTACTGAGCGTTATTTATAACTGATAATAAATATTTTATGTGGTGGAAGATGGGACGCCCGTCTTCCACCATTTTCATTAGTTTTCACAAAGTTGTTTTTTTGCCATGTGAAAGATGCTATTTTGCAGCATGATATGTGGCATATTACAAGCCAATAAGCCACATATTGCAGGGCTTGAAGCAGCGTGTGCCGTAGCGGTTGGTCGCGTTTGGAGTAAAAGGCTATTGTCAACAGGGATTTTTTGTAAATCGTTTCATTTTTTGTCTTTCTGCCTTTGCGGAATGAAAAATATTCGATAACTTTGCATATATGCGTTTTGCGGGCTGGCAACTGTCGTATTTTGCATGATTGTCAGTCGGTAATCTGCCAACTTTTAGCGTGTAAGACTTGCCTAAATATTGAAAAAAGATGAGAAGAGTTTTTGTTTTTATGCTGCTGATTGCAACGGCTCTGAACCTTACGGCGCAGAATTTTACAATCAAAGGGCGTTTTACCGATGTCAGTAACGATACGCTGCTGATAAGTTATGACATGCGTGAGCCTGATAAGAAGACAATAGACGTTAAAGTACCCATTGATGAGGAAGGATGTTTTAAATACAGTTGCAACATCGGATATGCTTATTTCGCGAGTCTTACGGTGCAGTCGAACGGCAATAAGTCGTCCCTGTTCTTTGTGCCGGATGAAAGCATCGAGATAGAAGGTCCGTCGGTTTCAGACAATTACTGGACGATTGGCGGCAGCGAGTTTTATCAAAGATGGGACAGCGTGAGGCAGTCGATGCTGCCGCTTTTAAGAGAGTTTGATGCGGCGGCAGCCAAGTATGAAAAGGGCGTGGCCGACGGGCTTGACAAAGAGATGCTGGCGGATGAAAGGACAAAGGCCAATAGAGATATAAATAAAAGGCTGTGGAAGATGGGTCATCAATATATAATGAGCCATCTTGACGACGAAGTTTCTGCCACAATCTTGTTGCGCCAAGATTACAGGGACATATTGCCGGCAATCAGGATGCTGTCTCCCGAAGTCAGGAACGGCCGCTTCAAGGATTATCTTGATGTGTTTGACGATTTGTTCTCACGGTTGGATAAAGAACAAAAGGCGGAAAAATCCGCAGTTTTGGAACTGAAAGAAGGACGACGAGTACCTGATTTCACGTTGAAGGATACTGTCGGAAACGAGTTTACTCTTAGTTCTCTCTTCGGCAAAGACAAGTATGTGGTTGTTGATTTCTGGGGCTCTTGGTGTTCGTGGTGTATCAAGGGATTTCCCAAAATGCAGGAATATTACGATAAGTATAGAAGCAAATTGGATATAGTCGGGGTTGCCTGCTATGACAAGGAAGACAAATGGAAAGAGGCTGTAAGCAAGAGCGGCATATCGTGGATTAACGTGTTCTCGCCCGACGGTATTACGGAGGTGCGTTTCGGAGTGACGGCTTATCCGTATAAGGTAGTCATTTCACCTGACGGCAAGGTGGAAAAGTGTTTTAGGGGAGAGACTAATGATTTTTACAAAATGCTTGATGACAGGTTGAAATGATGGCCGTTTTTAGTCAATTTTCATGTTGATTTAACTTTTGCCTTGAAAATTTTGGTGTAAAAATAAAAAATAACTACCTTTGCACCTGATTTGGAGGTTCCGTAGCTCAGTTGGATTAGAGCAACGCCCTTCTAAGGCGTGGGTCTAGGGTTCGAATCCCTACGGAATCACTGGCAAGCTCCCGAAATCACGTGACATACGGATTTTCGGGAGTTTTTTGTGTTAAATATTGACACATTCAGTGTCGTTTTATGCTATTATTGTACCGTGTGTTGTACTAATCTTTACTGAGATTGTGTATTGGCAGTACCATTGCAATACTTCGAAGCTCCCAGAATTGTATGGAATATAAAGGGAAATATGTTTGCATAAGCAATAGTCACAGCGTTTGATGCTGAGATTTTATAAGATGTCTCCCCATGGATAGCTGCCTGGTTTAAGAACAATTTCTGTATCACCGTACGTCATACCTACAATGCCTGGGCGGTATTCAGCTTTCAGGGAGAATTTGTTCCAGTTTAATCTTTTTATGATGGAATAGGCTGTAGCTCCTCCTTCTATAATTATAAGTTTCGGTTTATGTGTTTTAACAAGCTGTCCGACCGCTTCGGCCATTATTTTTTTAAGTCGTAAAGCGCATTGCAAACCACCGTTTTCTCTATGACCGACACTGATGGCAAGTGATTTGCAATGTAAATAAAGATTGGGTAATGACAATAGCCAAGTATCGGCAGGTTCGCCATTGAATACATCGTCGGGTATTGTGGCAGTGTAAGTCTTTGAGGCTTTGGCGAATGAACGGTTTGTGATGTCTTCGCTTTGTGTGCTGCCACAGGCTATTATTGAATATTCGCATGGCGTTATTTTTATGTTTTCATGACGGATATTGCTATTGGGAAACATTTTCTGCAATAAAGCCTTGAACATGTCAGCTCCTCCTGCAGGCAGAATATTGGTGTTGATTTTGTTCACCTGTGTTTTTACGTGGTCAAGATTTGACGCTTCAGCAATATTTATGCGTTTTGCATTGTGTGTTAAATTCACATTCAATGGTAGCAAAGCAATCTCACTGCCGAGAATGTCTGTTACATATGACGATGTGGCAGGATATTCAGGGTCATCCTTGAAAGCCGTTTCGGCCAGCGGCTTGCCGTCTACGTAATATGTCCCGTTTGCAATAGTTCTGTTCTTTGATGGGTTTTGTGGCAATAGCAATGCATGTGTAAATCCTAAAGTTTCGATAATGGCGTTTAGCTCAGTTATAACGTGCCCCCTTAACACAGAGTCAGTTTTTTTGAATACCGTGCAATGGTTGTTTTTCAATAATTCTGCTATGCGTTGCGTTTCTTTTATTGCATCCGGTTCACTGTTAGAACGCGTATTTGTAGCAATCACAAATACATCTGTGCCACTTTGGGGCTGAACAAAGTCGGTTGACAATTCTACATTCAATCCATGCCTCCATGCCGCCCCGGCTATTTCGGCTGCTCCGGTTATGTCGTCGGCTATTACTGTTATCATGTGTCCTTGTGGGTGTTGGATGTGTTTCTGAAAATAATAAACATAAAGAAAGGAAACTGTTTGTCAAACTTGTCATTTGTACAGCTTCCTTTCCTGTTTGCATTTTTTCATTCGGTTCTGTTTTGAGCCATTCTGGTGGCATAATCGATTGACAATAGCATGGCATCAGGGCTTGCAACGCCTTTGCCTGCTACATCGAATGCTGTACCATGGTCAACTGAAACCCGGATGATGGGCAATCCTAACGTGATATTTACGCCTTTCGCACTTTCCATCTTGCCTGTGTCTTTGTTCCAATTGAACCCAACCACTTTAAATGGAATGTGCCCTTGGTCATGATACATGGCCACGCAACCATCGAATTTGCCGCATTTTGCCTTGGCAAAAAGTGTGTCAGGAGGTACAGGGCCTTCCACGTTGTATCCTTTTGCCTTAAGTGTTTCGACGGCAGGTATGATTTCTTCTTTTTCTTCGTACCCGAACAAACCGTTGTCGCTGGCATGTGGATTAAGGCCGGCTATGCCTATATGAGGGTTGGATATGCCGAATTGTCGGCATGCGTCGATAATTAGTTCGGTGACATCGATGATGCGCTCTTTCTTAACGAGGTCGCAAGCCTTACGCAGCGGGACATGGGTTGATACATGGATTACACGCATGAAGTCGTCTGCCAGCAGCATTGCGTATTTTTTTGTGTTTGTATAATGTGCGTATATTTCCGTATGTCCATCGAAGTGATGTCCGGCGAGATTGAGAGCTTCTTTGTTTAGCGGAGCTGTTACTGTGCCGTCAACTTCTTTGTTCATTGCAAGTTCAATCGCCTTGACAACAGCTTTGAATGCTGCATCGCCGCATTGCGCGGCTACTTCTCCTTGTTTGAACGTTTGTATGTCGATGCAGTGAAGGTCGTATACGTCAATTGTTCCATAAGTGAACTTGGCGTCTTTTACGTTGCTTATGGCATTGATTTTTAGCTTGTTACCCGCCTGCTGTGCAGCCATTTCCATAACGGCGGCATCACCTGTCACAATTGGGCTGCATTTGTCGTAAGTCTCTTTCAGGCTCAATGATTTGACTATAATTTCTGGTCCGATGCCAGCAGGGTCGCCCATTGTTATTGCAAGTATAGGTTTGACAGTCATGTTTCTTTGTTTGATTGATAATTGAATGTGGAAAATAACACTTGATGGTGATTGAAAATTGATAATGGATAATTACGAGTCTTTTTCGCATATAGCAGTTAAGGTGGTCATAATTATCCATTTCTTCAATTCTCATTGTTTAATAAAGACTCTCATAAATGGCGCGTGCATCGTTTTCAGTAACTTCGCGTGGGTTGTTTTTCAACAAGCGTTGCACTTCCATTGCAGCCTTAGCCATGTGGGCAACTGCGGAGTGGGGTATTCCGATTTCCGTCAAAGTAGTAGGGATGTTGCATTCGTATGACAGGTTGGAGATAAACTCCACGCCTCTCATTGCTGTTTCTTCATCGTCTTTTCCCCTTTCCACTCCGCAAGCCACTGCCACTTCAGCGTATTTCTTGACGTTTGCGCAACAGTTGAAACGCATTACGGAAGGCAAGAGGATGGCATTAGACAAACCGTGTGAAATGTGATATTCACCACCGAGAGGATATGACAGTGCGTGTACAGCAGCCGTATTAACCGGGCCAAGGCATAAGCCACCGTACATGCTTCCTGCCGCAAGTGCCTCTCTCGCTTCAACATCTTCGCCGTTTTTTACAGCTTTTGCGAGGTTTGCGGCTATCAAGCTGATGCCTTTCAAGGCGAACATGTCAATCATCGGATGGGCAAATTTGTTGGTATACGCTTCTATGCAATGTGTAAGCGCATCCATTCCCGTTTCAGCGGTGACTTTTGCAGGAACAGTCCATGTCAGTTTGGGGTCGATGTATGCGGCGTCTGCTATGAGGTAAGGGCTTACGACTCCTTTTTTCAATGCGTCGCTTTCATCAAGTAGAATTGCGTTAGGAGACATCTCGCTGCCTGTGCCTGCTGTTGTGGGAGCGCAAGCAAACCATATACCGCGGCGTTCAATCAGTCCCGTACCGAACAAGTTTTCAATTTGCTGTGTGCTTCCGAGCAGTGTGGCCGTCAGCTTCGTAAGGTCAAGTATGCTGCCACCGCCAATGCCTATGAAACTGTCTGCGTCAAAGTCTTCTGCGGCTTTTAGCATCGTTTTGAAGTCAGTGATTGACGGTTCGCCATGTACGTTTTCGTAAAAACATGTTTTTATGCCAGCCGTTTCAAGCTTTGCCGTCATATTTGAGATGGCAGGTTTTACTACAGGTGTCGTTACAATGAACAACCTGTGAAAGCCAAGTTTCAGGTAATCTTCGGCAAACTGGTCTATGCAACCAGTGCCGAAAACTGTTTTTTGTGGTTGTAATAATGTTATATTTCTCATTTTCTACAAATCTCTTGATTTATTTGAAAAAAGCAATTTACTTTGCTGCATTTTTCTTTTTCGCTTCCAAATACCCGTAGATGGTAAGCTCCTTGTCTGCAAGTGGTGTCTTGAAGAACAAGCTGGCCACGTAACCGACAACGAGTACAATCAAGTGGCTGTAAACTCCGAGCATGTATGTATGGTGCTTGAAGTTCCAGTCCTCAAGGTCAAGTATAAGTTCCGCGTCTGGGCCTGAACCAAATTTGGTCGTAGTCAGTACGGCGTAGGCTGTGAATAAAATCGTAGCAGCAATGCCGATGTATAATCCTTGCCAGTTGGCGCGGCGACTGAACAGGCCGAGAACGAATATGCCTACGATGCCAGCGGATATGATGGCGTAAAGGCCAAACAACGTACCGAGTACGCCTTCGCCTCCCCAAGAAACATATAGCAACGCTATAAGTATAGCTCCTATGCCAACCACGACAACTGAAATCTTGCCGACAAGCAGACGCTGTTTGTCAGTTGCTTTTGGCTTGAAACGTGAGTAGTAGTCTTCTACCACGACAGCCGAAATGCAGTTTACGTCAGCGTCAAGGCTCGATATCGCACCTGCAATCAGGGCCGCTATGATTAAGCCGGTTATGCCGACAGGCATTTCTGTCGCGATGAAGTGTGGGAACACCTCATCTGCCTTTATTCCTGCCGGCAACTCTCCCGTGTTGATTTGGTAATAAGCATAAAGGCAAGTACCCACGAACATGAACAACGCCCACGTAGGTACGCTTAACAGGATGCCGAGGTAAGAAGCTTTCTTCGCTTCCTTGTCGCTGCGGGCTGTGAGGTAACGCTGCACGATACTTTGGTCTGTACCATATTTTTGCAAAGCATAGAATATGCCGTTGAACACCATCACAATAAACGTAAGCTGCGTGAAGTCCCATGCGTATGGGCTGAAGTCAATCTTGTGGTCTCTCATTGCGATGTCCATTATCGCCGACGGACCACCGTCAGTGAGGTAGAAGATTACGCCCACAGCGAGAACACCGCCGATTATGAGCAGGAAGCCTTGTACAACGTCCATCCAAATGATAGCCTCCATGCCTCCGAAATAGGTCAGGATGATGACAGCGATGCCTACGCCAACGATAATCCAGACGATATCCATGCCTCCGGTGAAAGCCACCATTGCCATTGCCAGCAGGTAAAGTATTGTGCCCATTTTTGAAAAATGTTCAAGCACGAACGCTATAGAACTGTAGAAACGTGCGAACGCTCCAAACCTACGTTCAAAGTATTCGTATGTGCTAAGTCGTATCACCTTTCTATATAGGGGCACGATAAAACCTATGACGCCAAGCAATACCAGCGGCACCATCATGCCTTGCACGAGCAGAATCCAGTTGCCAGCGTAAGAACTGCCGGGATAGGCAAGGAATGTCACGCTGCTTATGATTGTCGCGAACATCGACATTCCGACCGCCCATGCCGGTATGTTGCCGCTTGCGGCGAAATATGCGTCGGTGGAATTTTGCTTCTTGGCAAAATAGATACCAACGCCGATAGCCAACAATACTGACGCCACTACGATGGTGGTGTCAATCCAATGTAATCCTTCGTATTCCATGGTATGTGTCTTGTTAAGGTTTGAATTTATTATTTGTTACTTATATTGTGAGATGACATCTTTTGCTTGACTTTTGATCCTTTCAACTGTGTCATGGTCGAGTTCTGTCAGAGGCGGCAACATGCAAGTTTCGCATAATCCAGCCATGTTCATTATGACTTTGAGACCTGCAAGTGATTGCCCGAGAGTCAATCCCTCAGTGTTTATTTTCCCGATTTCAATTGTTTTTTGTTGTAATTCGTTGGCCTGTTCCATGTCGCCGTTTACGCCAGCAATGAACAAGTCTTGGTATATTTTCGGCAAATAGTTGCCTACGCTGGGCACAATGCCGTCGGCTCCAAGTGACAACGCTTTTGCCGAGTTTGCGGCGCATCCGCAGAAATAAGCGAAGTCGTCACGGTCGGCAAACAGTTTCAATGCCTCTTCCATGCGTTCAAGATTGTTTTCTGAATCTTTAAGACCTACGATATTGGGATGTTCGCTGAGTTTTTGTATTACGTCCAAAGGGATGCTCATGTGCGTGGTTATTGTAATGTTATACAACATGAGCGGAATATCCAAGGTTTCGGCCAAGTTGTGATAGTATTGGTACATTTGTTCGGGCGTGAGGGCGTAATAGCTGGGCAGTGTGGCTGCGATGACATCGGCTCCGGCCGCGGTGAATTTTTTTGCGGCTTCCATCTGCTCGCTTATGCAATTGCCTGTAAGTCCTGTGTAGATTGTTATTCTGCCGTTGGCCGTCTTGGAGGCAGCTTCAATCATCTTCACTCCTTGTTCTACTGATACGGAATTGCCTTCGCCTGTAGTGCCCATCAGCAATGCCGATACATTGTATTTCGCAAAGTTCTCTATTATCCGTTCAACGGCTTTTACGTCAATGTCTCCTTCTTTTGTGACAGGTGTCACCATGGGTACAACCACTCCGTGGTATTTGTTAAGTTTTTTCATTTGTTGAAGCTTTAGGTAAAGATATCATTTGTTCATGATTTCCATCATGACATTTATATTTTTATGACGCCACCAAGATGTTTTTGTACCTATTGGGGCGGGATGTTTGTGTCTGAATTTTATTATTTGTGTTGCTCTTTGTCTGCAAGCAAGACAGGCAAAGAGCTTGTTCTTGGCGTTTGTGCATGCCAAAGCCTTACTCTTTGCCTGTTCATTCCATTTATATGTTGTTACTGCTTCACAATCCTTACGGGATGTTCAATGTCTTCTTTCCATTCTTTCAAGAAGTTATACCATTCCTTGTCGCTGTGATAACCGAATGTTTCATTGTCGCTACAGAACGTTATCTTGTAATGCAGTTTGTCGCTCCCCGTCGCTATCACGTATGCGTAGTTGTCCTTGTTGGCAGGTTCTTCGCTGACGATGTATTCTGACGGTATGTAGATACCAAGCCCGACGGTCTCGCGTTTGTGCCCCGCGCTGTCTTTCGCCGATACAGGCCAGTCTGTTCCCCAGCATCCGCGCAGGCCTTTCTTGTCTGAATATTCAGTCGAGTTTTTCACGTTTATTATGCCAGTGGAGAACGAATAGCCTTTTGCCGGCTTGTTGAACGTGACATCTATGCTGCATTCCCTGCGCCCTGCGTATAGAGTGTATAGTGCGGTCATGTCAATAGGGTGTGTCATGCCTTGCGGTGTCCAGCCTTTGTCCTTTACTTCAACGATTGTGCGTATAGGGCCTCTTGCTATTATTTTCTGGCTTCTTTTGTCTACGTTTTCCAGCATTGTCGGCTGCTTCCCGTCCCAGCCGCGCAGTGTACCAAGTCCCAAGGTTGAGCCTACCCAAAGGACATCGTCTCCGTATCCGGTGGCTTTCTGGGTGTTGTCAGGATAGAATTGCGTCTCTTTCAGTTCAAGTCTTTTCTTGTATTTGCCGTATATGTCAACGGTCTGCCTGTGGTCGAAATATATCCTGTAGGCCACCATGTCGTTTTCAAACGCGGCTCCGTGGTGGTGCAAGCACCAATAGGGGTTTGTGCCATTGTCAACGGTAAGCTCGGATATGTACAGGTTTTGCTTGTTGCTTTCTTTCACCTTCTTATTGCTTAACAGCATTTCCACATAAACTTGCGGCTCGTATGTGCGGGGAGTACCTTCTTCATAAAGGGTGACGGTGAACTGTTTTGACGATTTCTTGTTTATGTCGGTAATAAAGCAAAGCTCGTCAAACTCTCCGTCCTGGTTGATGTCGTCTAACTGGCACGGGATTTCTTTGCCTCCGTCGGTCACTGTTGCCGATTTGACGCTTATCCCATACTCTTTCAATCCTATCACGACGGGTACGCTTTGTTTGTTTTTTGAATAATCGTTTGCTACGGTGATGTCAAACGTTTTTTGCGATAATGCCGGCAGCGAGGCTAATGTCGCCAGCATGAAAGTCAGTAGTTTTTTATTCATTTTACTCAAGATATTTGTTATGTTTACATACCAGTGCAAAGGTAATGCAATTTGGATGAAGTTCAAAATTAAATATGGTGAAACGTCTTTAATTTGCTGTCTTTGGCTGGAACACGGTCTTTTGGCTTGCGATTTGCCGTATTTTGCAACATGAAAGGCAGTAAATTGCAGCCCCGAAGGCCGTGTTTTGTAAAGCGTTGGTTTTCAACATGTTGCATGATTGTACAATTACGCTGTAATAAGAGTGTGCTTACGTGCATGCGGGTATAGGGATTTAGGGGCTTTTTGCATCATTGTTGTTTTGCATTTTTTAGTCAAAATTTGTATTTAATTCGAGTTGTCGGCGTGATTTGTTCCGAATATTTAATTTTTTTAGCGAATGTATTTGCTCGATACTTTATTTTTTAGTACATTTGCAAAAATAAAATCGAGTTGTGAGGAAAATTTGTTGTTTATTGGCAATGTCGCTGGTTCTTCTTACCGCTTGCGATTTGAAGCTGAAGCCACTCGTTGACGAGACCGAGGGGGAGCAGCGTATAGAGGTGTGCCGTTATGACCGCTTGGAAAGCCAATATCTCACTACGGGCGACTTCTCGGCTCTGCAGCAGATGAACATGGATTACCCTATCGAGACGCGCACGTTGATTGAAGACGTGTTACGCATAGGCGAAGTAAACGACCCGCAGATAAACCATAAGTTCCTGGCTTTCTTCCAAGATTCAACATTGCAGGCCATAGTGTCTGACGCTGAATCGCAATATGCCAACATGGACGACATAAACGCCCAGTTGGACAAAGCTTTCAAGCGGCTGAAAGTTCATATCCCAGACATTCCCATGCCGCAGGTGTATGCGCAAATAAGCGCGTTGGACCAAAGCATTGTTATCGGCGACAGGTCCATAGGCATATCTTTGGACAAATATTTGGGCAAGGACTATCCGTTGTATAAGAAATATTATCTGCCGTCCCAGCTTGAAACAATGTCGAGGGAGTATATCGTTCCGGACTGCTTGAGCTTCTATCTGCTAAGCCTTTATCCAATGCACGACTTTGAGATGCGTCCTCAGCTTGAATGCGACTTGCATATAGGAAAAATCATGTGGGTGTGCAATGTCGCGCTTGGTCAAAAGTTTTTCAAGTCACGTTACGTCAATGCCGTTGACAAATACATGAATGCAAATAAGTCGGTAAGCATCGAGGCTTTATTGAAGAACAACGATTATTCAAGCTTAATCAAGATGATGAAGCTTTGACGGGAAACATACATGCTTAAGCTTGGCGGCTTGGAAGCTTGGCGTTGCGGGGCTTTCGTTTTTTATTATGTCATCGTGTGCAATATTACATGCCCGTAGGCGTTATTAATAAGCGATGAAGAAGATATTTATAGTTTTATGCACAATTGCGTTGCTTGCATCTAATGTTGCTTGCACGGATGATGATACGTTCAGCACGTCTTCGTCAGACTTGTTGACTTTTTCTGTGGACACGGTGGACATGGATACGGTTTTTTCCACGGTTCCAACCTCAACACGGACGTTTTGGGTTTATAACAAGTCCGGCAACGGCATACGTTGTACCAACGTGCGTCTGGCCAACGGCAACCAGACAGGTTTCAGGGTTAATGTTGACGGGGAATATCTTAGCCCTACTTATGGGTATCAAGTGCAGAATGTTGAAATCAGGAAGCAGGACAGCATCAGGGTTTTCGTTGAGCTGACGTCGCCTGTCAACGGCGTTGACGGGCCTCAATTGTTGGAGGATAATCTCATATTCACGCTTGAAAGCGGGGTGGAACAAAAAGTAAACCTTAATGCCCACACTTGGGACGCCACGCTTATGCGCGATTTTGTGGTCAGCAAGGACACCACGATAGACGGGACTCGGAAACCGATTGTCATATATGGTGGAATGAAGGTGGACAGCATGGTGACATTGAAGATAGCCGCAGGCACTACACTTTATTTCCATGGAGATGCCGGGATTGACGTATATGGCCGGTTGCTGGCAGAAGGCACGGCCGAGGCCAATGTCGTATTGAGGGGTGACAGGACTGATTGGATGTTCGACTACTTGCCGTATGACATGGTTAGCGGGCAATGGCAAGGGATAAAATTTCATGAATCCTCTTACGATAATGTGATTTCTTTTACTGACATTCACAGCACATTTGACGGTGTGGTGTGTGATTCTTCTGATGTCTCACGTACAAAGCTCCAGCTTAACAACAGCACCATACACAATTGCCAAGGCTATGGTTTGAAGTCGGTAAGCAGTAAAGTGGAAGCGGAAAATTGCCAAATCACCAATACTTTGAATGATTGCGTGGCCGTATATGGTGGAGATGTTGTGCTGCGACATTGCACCTTGGCACAGTTCTATCCGTTCGATTCCAATAGGGGGGGTGCCTTGAGCTATGCGAACCATTATGAGGACATTCCACTTCCGCTTGAAAGAATGGATTGCTTGAACAGCATCGTTACCGGATATGGTGATAACATGGTGATGGGTGACACGATAGCCAATCATGGTTCTGTGGCGTTTAATTATCGTTTTATCAATTCCTTGCTCCGTACTAAAAGGACAGAAAACGATAAAAACATCATAGATGTAATATGGGAAGATGTCAGTGATAAAACTGACAGTGTGGATGTTGCGGATGGGGAAGACAATTTCCGCTTGGTTGACATTGACATGCAGCGTTATGATTTCCATCTTGATTCATTGTCGTTGGCCATCGGTAAAGCATCAAAAGATTACGCCTTGCCATACGACCGGGATGGAAACGCGCGTGATGATGCGCCGGATATTGGCTGTTATGAATATTTCAAGGAAGAATGATGCTTAAAAACGATTTATATGGAACAACTTATATTAAAGTCTGTTGTAAATGTCTTCCAATACGAGGAGCTGCCAACGCCAGTCAAGCTGTTGGTTGATAGCGCAAAGGACGCTACTGCTAATTCGTATTCACCATATTCACAATTTAGTGTAGGGGCGGCTTTAAGGCTGGAAGATGGTACGGTGATAAAAGGCGCAAATCAAGAGAATGCAGCTTTTCCTGTAACGATGTGCGCCGAACGTTCAGCCATATTCAATGCCCAGTCAAACTTTCCAAAGTTGGCAATTACCCAGATTGCCATTGCCGCGAGAAATGCCAATGGCTTCGTTAATGAACCTATTTCGCCTTGTGGAGTGTGCAGACAGGCCATATTGGAGATGGAACAACGCTATAACAATGACATTGTCATATATCTTTACGGAACAAAGTGCGTTTATGAGATAAGCAGCATAAAGCATCTGTTGCCGCTTTCTTTTGTTGACGCTTCGATGCGTTGAAGTCATTTGCCGCATAGGCTGTGATATGTGCAGTCTGCACATGTGGTTTTGTCTTCAGTTGGCAAGAACGGGGTTTGCGGGTTGAATATTTCCGATATTATCGTTGTCAAATGCCCGTTAAACTCTTCTTCATATTCGGCAATATCCAAAATCTTGTTTTTCCCAATAGAGATTATTGGGTCGTAATTGTCTCCTGACGTATTTTGGATGAACAACAATGCCGGGCTAACAGGCAATGACGCATCGTTGTATTTGCTGTCTTGCCTTATTGCCATAGCATATAGCATCGTTTGCAGGAAGTAGTCAGGATGTTGTTCTTTGTCTATCGGGCGTTTGAATATGTCATCAACATTATTGATTTTCTTTTTTGGGGGGCGTCCTGTCTTATAATCGACAATGCGTATTCTTTGACTTTGAGTGTTGTAGTCAAATATTTGGTCAAGCCTGTCTATGCGTCCGCCTACGCTTATCTTGCGTTCTTTGGAGCCGGTTTTTATCTTTATGGTCTTATAAACGGCTGACTCAATGTCTTTAATCTTAAATGGAGCAAGTCTTTTGTCTATTTCCAACAACCTGAAAATATACCTGATTATGACTTCGCGGTTGATTAGTTGCAAGCCGTTATATTGTATCCGTTTGTTTGACTGTTTTTGTTTAAACAACGTTTCGCTGAACGCACAATCGACGATACGCTCGATAAAATCCTTGTGTTTCAGGGCGTATGCTATGCTTTCGCATGTCACTGTTCCGTCAGGTTGCATGAGCTTGTTGTAAAGAAGCTCAGAAGATGTATGGAAAACGTTACCGAAAATCCTGTTGCTCATTTCTTCAAAATCATCATCCTCAGGCTCTTTTATGTGTGCCACATAGTTGAAATAAAATTGCAACTGGCATCTCATGTAACGGTTGATGGCAGTAGGAGTGATGGCATCCATCGAATTGAGAATGGCCATTATGTTTTTGTCCTTGGGGATTTCGTCCAAATACAAGGGGGTGATTTGTTGCCCAGTCTGTAGTGAAATGCGTTTGATGTCAAAGTCGCTTTCTATCATCAGTTGCAGCATGAAGCGACTCATTTCCCCTGTGTGTCCGTTTTCGGTCGAGTTGTTATAAGTTATCGTGACATCGGATGCCCTTTGGATAAGGTTGTAAAAGTAATAAGCGTAAATTGCGACTTTGTTGTCTATCGTGGTCAGGCCGTGAGCCTTCCTTATGGAATAAGGAATGAACGAGGAGTCTCCAATGCCTTTCGGCATGTTGCCTTCATTGCATGAAAGGATAAGAACATGGTCAAAGTCGATGTTCCTTGTCTCCAATATCCCCATAATCTGTATGCCATCAGCCGGTTCCCCGTGAAAAGGTATGGATGTTGAGTTGACAAGTTGCATCATGAGCCGCTGCAATGTAATTGCGTCAACGTCAAGGTCGCCGGACTCGACAAGGTCGTTGAGCCTTGTGCATAGAGTGTACATCCTGAAAAGTGCTTCTTGCGAGAGTGGGTCTTTTTCCTTTTTGCCACATTCGTTGGCGATAAGTCTCAATATCTTTAAAAGCCATTGTATCAGAGTTTTGTCGCCAGATGGATCCTCGAACAATATTGACGTATTGTCGTCAACGGCAAGGGTTGCATGGGTGGGGTTGTAAATCCTTTCCGTCTTTAGCATTTTCGCCAAGTCGTCGCATTTTCCCGAAATGTAATTGGCGTACGGATGCGACAGTATTTGTGTGACATATCTGGCTTTGAATGCCCCCTTGCTCGGTGAGAACCCGTTTATTCGCAGCTCTAAAAGTTGGATGACAAACGAGGATATTGTTGTTTGTGCCAATGGGAACCCTGTTGTTATATTGATTTTCTCGATATTTTCAGGAATGTTGTGTATCACGATTGGCAACAGGGATTCGTCGCAAAGCACGATGGCTGTGTCCTTTCCGTCCTTGTATCTGGAGTTCTCTTTTAACCAGTAGTTGACATACCTTGCTTGGGCGTTTTCTGTTGTAGCACTGATATATCTGATGTCTTTGCCGTGTTTCAGGTTGTCATAAATGTTTTCGTCTGTCGTGTCAAGTTCGTTTGGAAAGGTTTTGAGGTATTGCGATATGTAGTGTCCGGCTTCGTTTGTGGCGGATTTCGGACTTCGCCCAGGCATGAAATACTTGTCGAAATCCCAATAAAAACGGGCTTTGCCTTCCTTCTTGAGATTGGTGAAAACCTGTTGCTCAACTTTTTGTACAACGTTGAAGCCTACAAATATATATGTGTCGTAGAAATAGTTTATCGCCTCGTTTTCCGCTACGTCGCGGTACAACATCCCTTCATACGCTATGCCCTGATTGTATAACCGTTGGCGGAAATCATGGTAGATGTCTTCAAGGTGACACCAAAGTTGCAGGAAACGTTTTTTCAGTTCTGAATTGTCATCGTATGTGAAGTTGCTGAAAAAATGTTTCAAGGCATGTTTTTGTTCTTCGTCAAGATACGAGATGTCATCAAATTCATGCAAGTCTTTTACATTGCTGAATACTTTTGACACGTCAGCCATGTTCTTGTCAATGTCGTCAAAGTCGGAAATCAACAGTTGCCCCCATCCGAAAAAGTGGTCAAGCGACTCGTCAACGCCGGTGCATTTGGTAAAACTCTTGTGGATGTCACAAATAAGTTTTATCGAATCACCTACAGTAAGAGTCGAATGCCGACGGAAAAAGTCACTGATTGTGATATAAGACGGCGACCAAATAGGCCGCCTGGCAATCTTTGCCAAATATTCATTGAGAAACAGGGACGCGCGTTTGTTGGGGAAAACAACGGCTACACGGGACATGTCTCCACCATGCTTGTTGAAAATATCTTCAGCTACAAATTCCAGGAACTTTTTCATTGATGTCTGCTTGAGAAGTTTTTTACGCCTGTTGCGGCTCTACAAAAATACGGAAAATATTTCTGAAATCCGCTTGAAAAGGGAGAATTTTGAAAATATGGCTCAAACTTGCCGCCTTTGCGTCATGCTGCATATTATGCGCTGGTGTTGTGGATTGTTGCGACTTCGTACGCCGACAAAAAACGTTCAAACCTTATGTGAATTATGATAAAATAACATTTGCAGGCGGAACGGGAAACATGCATGTCGCAAAAGGCCATGGATTGAACGGCAAAAGGTCGTCTTTTAGGCGGTAAAAGGTGACCTATGAGGATGTGAAAGGTTGCCTTTTACAAAATGGGGAGATGTTGAGCAGAATTTCATCTGGCTGCAGCCTGGCTTGTATCGAGCTTAAACCGGGCTACAAGTGGGAGATGGTCGCTGAATCCGTTGCGGTATTTCCATGCGCGATATGTCCTGAATGGCAACACGCCTCCATACCTTGTGTCTTCTTCGAGTAAGAAGTCGGCGTCATGTATCTTGCATGACAGCAGAGTTTCGGCAAGTTTGCGACTTGCCAAGATATGGTCTATGCTGTTCCACGCGCCTTTGTACTTGTATGTCCCTTTTGCGCCATTGCCTCCTTTTGCCGACGCCGATATGTTAACAATGCCTTTTGTGCAAATTTTATTTACCATTTGGCTGTCATGATAGTCATTGAAGTCTCCGGCTATGATTATTCGCGGTTCTTGGCATGTTTGGTAAATGGAGTCGATGGCGCTGCAAAGTTTGTCGGCGACAAGCGCACGGTGCGGCCGGGTATGTTTCTCACCGCCATAACGGCTTGGGGCATGTATTATGAAGACATGCAGCGTGTCACCTGTTATTATGCGGCCTGAAACATAGAGGATGTCGCGTGTCGGACGCATTCCTTTCATCGGTGGTATGCGAAGAGGGTAGTGTCTCACTGGGGCGAAACTGCCGGGAAAATACATCAAGGCGACATCCAATCCACGCTCGTCTGGCGAGTTTGTCATGATGTACTCATAGTTCGCGTTCCTTAGCGGTGACCGTTTGGTCAGGTCGTGCATCACGCTGTCGTTTTCTACTTCGCATAGGGCGACCAGGTCGGGCATGTGCCAGTCGTTGTCAGAGATGCCGCATGATATTATGTTTTTTGCCGTATTGTTAAGTTTGTTCCAATATTTGTTTTTAGTCCACCGCCTGTCGCCTTCTGGTGTAAATTCGATGTCTTGCTTGAGACTGTCGTGCCGGCAGTCAAACAGGTTTTCGCAGTTGAGTTCCACAAATGTAAACAGGGAGACGAGAAAAAGGGATATACCGGTCATGTTTTCGGTGTTCAGTTCTTGATAAGTGTTAAATGTCTGCTTTCATGTTTTCCTTGATTCTGCCAAGAAAGGCTTTCATTTTTTGTTCGTCTTTGTTCTCAATGATGTCAAGCAACACTTTCAATTGTGTCCTTATGTCTTCCACTTGGCTTGACGTATAAGGGTTGAACAGGACTTCTTGCAACAGGTATTCATCCTCGTTCAGCACTCCTTTTGCTATGTTCAGGTGGCGTTTGAATGTAGTTCCGGGAGCGTCTTGATGTTTCATTACGGCCGCGAAAACCAATGTGCTGACAAACGGTATGCTTAGTGAGTAGGCCACGGTCTTGTCATGCTTTTCAAACGAATATTCATAAATGCCGAGCCCCAACCTTTGGTATAAGTCTTTGAAGAAAATCTTACCCATGTAATCGCCTTCACTTATTATTATGGCATTTTCATGGCTAAGCTGGTTCAGGTTCGCGAAAGTTGGGCCGAACATGGGGTGGGTTGACACATAACGGCGCGCGCATTTACTGTAAAAATCTTTCAATCCGGTTTTTACAGAGGCTATGTCGCTGATTATGCAGCTTTCAGGCAGGTATGGCATTACTTCTTCAAACGCGCTGATTGTGTATTTTACTGTTACTGCGTTAATCACAAGTTCAGGGTTGAATTTTCTTATTTCTTCCAATGTCGTGAACCGAAGCGTGTTGAATGTGAACTTCAGGCGTTCTGGATTTTTTTCATACACGGCTGTCTCATGTTCAAAACTCAACAGGTCCAAGAAGAAACTTCCCATCTTTCCTGCTCCCAAGACCAATATTTTCATCTCGTTTCCCTTTTGTTGTTGATAAGGCAAATGAAGCCATGGATTGTTTTTATTGTCGCCTTCCATGGCTTCATTCACCACATGTTGTTATTGGTTTACTATTTCCATCTGTTGCCTTACCGATTCTTCGTGTATGGCCTCAAAGACTGTTTTCACAAACATCGGGTCCATTCCGCATAATGAACCTTGTGCGCCGCGCTTGTCAAGTATTTCGTTATAGCGGGATGTCTGCAGCACGGTCATGTTGTGTTCTTTCTTGTAATGTCCTATTTCACGGCATACGCGCATTCTCTTGGACAACAATTCCATCACCTGATTGTCAATCTCGTCTATTTGTCGGCGTAGTGTTGTTATTCCTTCAGTCGTCACTGTTCCGTCACGTATTACAAGTAGGCTCAAAATATAGTCGAGAACGTCAGGTGTGACTTGCTGTTTCGCATCGCTCCAAGCCTTGTCTGGGTCACAGTGACTTTCGATAATGAGGCCGTCAAAACCAAGGTCCATTGCCTGTTGACATAAAGGTGCAATGAGTTCTCGTCGTCCTCCTATATGGCTCGGGTCGCAAATGATTGGCAAGCCGGGGATGCGTCGGCGGAGTTCTATCGGGATTTGCCACATTGGAAGATTGCGATAGATTTTCTTATCATAGCTGGAGAAGCCTCTGTGGATGGCGGCAAGACGCTTTATGCCAGCCTGATTGATGCGCTCCATAGCTCCAATCCACAACTCCAAATCAGGGTTCACGGGGTTTTTGACCAACACAGGGATGTCCACACCCTTCAAACTGTCGGATATTGCTTGCACTGCAAAGGGGTTGGCTGATGTGCGTGCGCCTATCCACAATATGTCAATGCCGTACTTCAGTGCAAGTTCTACATGCTCAGGTGTTGCCACTTCTATTCCCACAAGCATGCCAGTGGCTTCTTTTACGCGTTGAAGCCATGGCAAGGCTTTTTCTCCATGGCCTTCAAATCCTCCCGGTTTTGTGCGTGGTTTCCATACTCCGGCACGGAATATATGGCATCCTTTGGCCGCAAGTTGCATCGCTGTTGACATTACCTGTTCTTCTGACTCGGCCGAACAAGGGCCAGCTATGACAGTAAGTCGTTTGTTGTCGTTCGGCAGGTTTAACGGTTCTAATTCTAATTCCATGATATTGTCTTTTTTAATTTGTTCTAAAATGTTATTTACAGCGTATTTTCATTGCTTTTATACGCCTTGTCGCTTCTTCTATCTTACGGTCCTTCGCGCATAGAGAAATGCGGACATAGCGTTCCCCATTTTTGCCGAAGATGCTTCCTGGAGTGATGAACACCCTGGCTTCATGTAGGATTTTCTCTGTAAGTTCTTCCGCGTTATCGTATATGTCTGGTATTTTGCCCCAAAGGAACATGCCTACTTGGTTTTTGTCAAAGGTGCATCCAAGTTCTTGCATGATTTCTTTCGCCAATGTCCTTCTATTACGGTATGTCGTTATATTGGCGTTATGGTGCCATTCTGCATCGTTGTCGTATGCTTCGACCGCCGCAAGCTGTATGCCTCTGAACATACCTGAATCTATGTTACTTTTTATTTTTAATATCCACTGGATGAAAGTGCTGTTTGACGCGCATAAGGCAACACGCCATCCTGGCATGTTGTGGCTCTTGCTCATAGAGTTTAGCTCAATGCAAAAGTCCTTGGCTTCAGGTATTTGCAGCAATGACAAAGGCTCTTCATTAAGGATTAGTGAATACGGATTATCATTGACAACCACGATTGAGTGGCGTTTTGCGAAATCTACGAGCTTGTTGTATGTCTCCATTTTGGCGGCCGCCCCAGTTGGCATATTGGGGTAATTTGTCCACATCAGTTTGACGTTTTCAAGGTTCATCCTTTCCAATTCGTCAAAATTCGGTTGCCATCCGTTCTTTTCTGTCAGGTTGTATTTTACAACTTCAGCTCCGAGAATCTTGCTAAGAGATGTGTAAGTAGGATACCCTGGGTCGGGAACAAGAACCTTGTCTCCGGCGTTTACGAAAGCAAGTGTTATATGCAGTATCCCCTCTTTCGAGCCGATAAGTGGTTGTATCTCGCTTTCGGGGTCAAGTGTCACTTCGTACCACCGCTTGTAGAATCCGGCCATGGCTTGCCTCAATTCGGGTATTCCCGCGGTAGGTTGGTATCCATGGGCGTCGTCCTGCCTTGCTGTCTCGACAAGGGTGTTTACCGTTGCTTGCGAGGGAGGCATGTCCGGACTTCCGATGGCCAGGCTTATGATGTCGGCACCCTCGGAATTCAAGCGGGCAATCTCTTTCAGTTTGCGGCTGAAGTAATATTCTGTAATGTCAGACAACCGCTTAGCTGGCTGAACGTGTGGGCATGTATGGTTGTTTTCCGTTATCTTCATATTCCCCCAATATTTTAAGTTCTTTGGTTAGCGGCATTATCGCGTCAATGCTTTGGCGATAGCGAGTCAGATTGTCGAATGTAACGTCAACATAGAACATGTATTCCCATTCATGGCCGATAATGGGCAACGATTGTATCTTGGTAAGGTTGATTTTGTAAAAGTACAATATGCTTAGCACTTGTGACAGGCTGCCTGCTTCATGTGGCAACGAGAACACAAGGCTGGCCTTGTTGACTGTTTCGATGGGGCGTAGGAAATCAGCCTTATTTGGATTGCTGACCACGAGGAATCTCGTGAAATTGTGTTTGTTGTCTTCAATTGACTCTTCAAGTATCTTCATCCCGTAAAGTCGGGCTGCTGACGCGTTGCAGATTGCGGCCCATCCACGAAGTTGCTGTGTGGAAATCATTTTAGCCGCTCCTGCGGTGTCTGATGCTTCGACAGCTTTCAGGTCGGGATGGTTTTCCAGGAAGTTTCGGCATTGCATTAAGGCTACAGGATGAGAGTGTACCTCTTTTATCGTTTCCCACGTGTCGTCAGGCAGACAGCAGATGCTGTGTTCAATGTGCAATTTGTACTCGCCGACAATGGTTGTGCCCGAATTGCGCAATAGTTCATAATTGTGAAGCAATGAACCTGCTATGGTGTTCTCGATGGCAAGCATGCCGATTACGGTCGGGTCGCGTTTTATGTTCTCGAACACTTGCTCGAATGTAGAGCAGCATATCAACTGTATTTGCTCGTTGTTGAAATATTGGTGGGCCGCCATGTCGTGAAACGAGCCAATCGACCCTTGTATTGCTATTCTTTTCATTTTTTGTTGTTTCGGTTGTTTTTAACTAAAAATCCCGCCTCATTGTAATGAAGCGGGACATTTACTTGTATTTCTGTTTGTATTTGTTTGTCATATTGTTGGATTTTACACGCAACTTCCCGCTTCGCAATTATTTGCAAAGTAAAAATAAAAGAAAAACGAAAAAGATGCGTATTGCTTGTTCATTTTGTCATTGTTTTTTATCGTTTCGGTGCAAAAGTAATGTTTTTGTCTGGAACATGCAAGAAAACGAGCATAAAATATGATACTTCGTTGGATTTTTGCATCCTGTTTTTTTACATATATATGTTTGCTGGTTTTCAGGCTGGCGCATGCCTGTTTTTGCCATTTATGCCTATAAAAAATCACTGTTGATATAATTCGTTGGTATTCAGCGTTTTATAAAAGGCCACATTTTAGCTCGTAAAATGCGGTATATTGCAAGCTAAAATGTGGCCTTTTGCAATGCGTTTTGCCGTGTCTTGCATTTTCAACGCAGCGTGTCGTGGCATTAACCTTTGGGTAAACGTCTGCGTAAAAGTCAAGAAATAGCTTCACTTTAGCTTATAAACGGATGATTGTTTGCATGTATAGAAAAAAAAACTTAACTTTGCACGCTAAATAAATTATTGTAAATTTTTTAACAAAATGAAAGCATTTGTTTTTCCCGGACAGGGGGCACAGTTTGTAGGTATGGGCAAAGACCTGTACGACAGCAATCCTTTAGCAAAGGAACTTTTTGACAAGGCCAACGATATCCTCGGTTATAACATCACCGAAATCATGTTCAACGGAACTGACGAAGAACTGAAGCAGACCAAGGTCACTCAGCCCGCAGTGTTCTTGCATAGTGTCATCAGCGCGTTGTGCATGGGTGAGGCTTTTGCTCCTTCAATGGTGGCTGGCCATTCCCTTGGTGAGTTTTCTGCCTTGGTCGCAGCCGGTGCATTAAGCTTTGAAGACGGTTTGAAACTGGTTTACGCACGTGCCATGGCAATGCAGAAGGCTTGCGAGGCCGCTCCATCTACGATGGCTGCCATCATCGGTTTGCCTGACGAGAAAGTCGAGGAGATATGCGATGAAGTGAACAAGGAAGGGCATGTATGCGTTCCGGCCAACTTCAATTGCCCGGGACAGCTCGTGATAAGCGGTAATGTTGAAGCCATCAATGAGGCTTGCGAGAAGCTCAAGGCTGCCGGCGCGAAGCGTGCGCTGCCTTTGAAGGTTGGCGGTGCGTTCCATTCGCCGCTCATGCAGCCGGCAAAGGATGAACTCCAGGCAGCCATTGAGAAGACGGAGTTCAGCACTCCGAAATGCCCGGTTTACCAGAATGTTGACGGCATGCCTCATACTGACCCGGCTGAAATCAAGGCAAATCTTATAGCCCAGCTTACAAGTTCGGTAAAATGGACAAAGTGTGTGCAGTCAATGATTGCCGATGGAGCTGACGACTTTACTGAATGCGGCCCGGGCAAGGCTCTTCAGGGCATGATTGGCCGTATTGACAAGAACGTTTCCGCTCACGGTATAGCTTGACCGTATTTGGCGAGCTGGTTCTAAATATTGGGAAATTATGTATTGCCTTGTCGTCTGAAACGTCTGCGACAATAAACGGCTTGCATGATTTCCCATTTTTCATACCTTTGACAACCAATTACAGTTGATGAACAAAATCATTATATATCAAGTATTTACACGTCTTTTCGGCAATTCGTCGCTTAACCGTAAGGAGAATGGCACGTTGGAGGAAAACGGTTGCGGAAAGATGAATTTCTTTGACGCTTCGGTGTTGCGGAGAATAAAGGAACTTGGAGTTACGCACGTATGGTATACAGGAATAATCCGTCACGCGTCAAAAACTGATTACTCGGCTTACGGTATTCCTGCGCAACATCCGGCCGTGGTGAAAGGCAACGCCGGTTCGCCGTACGCGATAACAGATTATTATGATGTAGACCCCGATTTGTCAGAGAACGTAAAAGACAGGATGGGGGAGTTTGAGGCTCTCTTGAAGAGAACACACAAGGCTGGTTTGAAAGTGATAATTGACTTTGTGCCAAACCATGTGGCGCGTCAATACAAGTCGGTGGCAAAACCTGCGGGGGTTGACGACCTTGGCGCGACTGACGACGTGAACATGGGATTTTCCCCGTCTAACAATTTTTATTATTGTGTCGGTGTGCCGTTTGAACCCCATCTTGACATCATGTGCGGAGCGGCTGGTCCGTATACAGAATACCCGGCCAAGGCCACCGGTAACGACCATTTTGACAATCATCCAGGTGTCAACGACTGGTATGAAACGGTCAAGTTGAATTATGGAGTTGACTATTGTGACTTTGGCGGCCGTTCATGCCATTTTGAACCAATACCTGATACATGGCAGAAAATGTTGGACATACTGATGTTCTGGGCTGGTAAAGGTGTGGATGGTTTCCGTTGTGACATGGCCGAAATGGTGCCTGTCGAGTTTTGGAAATGGGCAGTTGGCAAGGTGAAATTGGCTTTTCCGAAATTGCTTTTTATCGGTGAAGTGTATAATCCGGCTCTTTACAGGAGTTATGTTTCGGCTGGTTTTGACTATCTTTATGACAAGGTGGGCATGTATGACTGCATGTGCGGAATTATGCGCGGGTACACCGCCGCATCGGATATAACATGGCAGTGGCAATCTGTTGACGATATAAAGGACCACATGCTTTATTTCCTCGAAAACCATGACGAAGTTCGTTTGGCGAGTGGTTTTCTCGCAGGTGATGCGTGGAAGGGCGTTCCCGCTTTGGCTGTCAGTGCGTTGATGAATAAAAACCCGTTCATGCTTTATGCTGGACAGGAGTTTGGAGAGCGCGGGATGGACGTTGAAGGTTTCAGTGGGCGTGACGGACGTACGACAATCTTTGATTATTGGACAGTACCTGCCTTATATAAAGGTTATGTTGACAGGAGGAAACTTTCTAAAGACGAGAAGGCACTGGAGAAAATGTATGCCCGAATCTTACGTATCGCCAATACGGAAAACGCAGTTAATGACGGACTGTTTTTTGACTTGATGTACGCCAACCAGCAAAATGCAGGATTTGACACATATAGTCAATATGCGTTTTTGCGCAAGTGTGGCAAAGAAGTACTGCTTGTGGTGGCAAACTTTTCCGGCAATGACGTGGAGGATGAATTGTATTTGCCAAACCATGCGTTTGATTATCTTGATTTGCCAGAGAAGGTAGTACAAGCAAATGACTTGCTTTCAGATGGTAAAGAGACAACGGTTTTGCCTTTGAAAGCTGATGGAACATTGCGTATTTCCGTAAGCCCGTATTCTTGCAAAGTGTATAAGTTTAATGTATGATGAAACTGTAGAATAGTGATTGTATGGAAGATAATTTAAATTTAAACGCCCATAATAAGGAAGAATTTCCGCCAGCACACACGGCTGAGCATCTTTTAAACCAGACAATGATGCGCATGTTTGGTTGTGAACGTTCAAGAAATGCACATATAGAAAGGAAAAAAAGCAAGATAAGTTATATCCTGGACCATAAGCCGTCACGGCATGAAGAAAAAGAAATAGAGCGGCGCATGAATGAACTTATCAATGAGGACTTGCCTGTTACGTTCGAATTTGTGACCCGTGACAATATCCCGGATGGTATTTCTTTGGACAAGTTGCCTGAAGATGCGTCTGAAACGCTGCGTTTGGTTCATATTGGCGACTATGATGTTTGTCCTTGTATAGGCAAACATGTGCGTTCAACATCGCAAATCGGGAGGTTTGAAATGCTTGGAACTAATTGGGATGAGGAAAAACGCTCGTTCCGCATACGCTATAAAGTTGTGCAATGACAGGATTGGAAACTATAAAAAGAGGCAAATTTGTTATTCAATATAACCTATTTGCCTCTTTTCATTGCCAAATCTTCAATATCTTATTCGTGTGTGTAAGCCTATTGCCCAATAGGCCAAATTCTCATTCATCTGGTTTGATTGCAGTGAAATGGAAATCCTTGTTTTCAATATATTTGATAATGAAATTTCCAGCTTTGACATACTTTTCTTTCATCTTTCTATATTTTTTCTCTATGTCTTTACGTTTTATCGCATAACTTATTACACATGTGCGATGCTCCAATCCTATGTTTGTGAGATAGTTTTTCAACTGGAATGAGTAATTGTCACGACCTACTAAAAATTCGTTTTTCTCATTTACCCAAGCACTGTCAATTTCCTGTATGTCAGTGAAGTAGACTGTTGAATCATTGAAAGATGCGGCAAAGCCAAATGCATAGAGCTTCTGTACACATTTGTTTTTTGCCGAAACATTAACCGATATGCAACATGCTGTTGCAATTAGAGTTGTTGCAATTAATGCCTTATATGATTTCATACTTGTTGTTTCGTTATTGAACCTTTAATTATAAACTTTTACCTATTGTCCTAAATATGATTTCAATAATTTGTTCTTGGTGTTATGTCGAAGCCGTCTTATGGCTTTCTCTTTTATCTGACGCACTCTTTCACGTGTCAAGCCATACTTGTCACCAATTTCTTCAAGGGTCATTTCCGGTTGGTTTATGCCAAAAAATGCTTCGATGATATTGCGTTCACGTTCATTCAAAGTTTGCAACGCGCGGTTTATTTCTTCACGCAATGACTCCAAGACGAGCTTTCTGTCAGCCATCGGGGAATCATTGTTTGGCAGGACATCAAGAAGACTGTTGTCTTCGCCTTCAGCAAATGGAGCGTCAACAGATACATGACGGCTGCTAACCTTCATGGCTTCCTCTATTTTTTCATGCGGAATATCCACGTTGTCAGCAATTTCGTCTATGCTCGGCCTACGCTCATGTTCCTGTTCAAACTTGTTGAGAATCTTGTTGATTTTGTTAACGGAACCAACTTGGTTCAACGGCAGACGCACGATGCGACTTTGTTCGGCGATGGCTTGCAGGATACTCTGGCGTATCCACCATACAGCGTATGAGATGAACTTGAACCCTCTTGTCTCGTCAAATTTTTCTGCGGCCTTGATTAGCCCAACATTGCCCTCATTGATTAAGTCAGGCAGACTAAGTCCCTGATTCTGGTATTGCTTCGCTACGGAAACAACAAACCTCAAGTTGGCTTTTGTAAGTTTTTCAAGTGCCTTGCGGTCTCCTTTCTTTATACGTTGAGCCAACTCGACTTCTTCTTCCACACTTATAAGCTCTTCATGGCCTATCTCTTGCAGATACTTGTCCAACGAGTCACTTTCCCTGTTGGTTATTGATTTGGTGATTTTCAGTTGTCTCATTAGCGTATAAATTTAAAGTATTTGCAAATATAGTGATTTTTCGTCAGTATGGCAAATGTTTTTTTATCTTTTTCTTGCAAAAACATTAAAAATGTTTATAAACAAAATAAGTTCCATGCGAGCCGTGTCGTGTCAGATGGCTCGCATGGAACTTATCGTAGAATGGTATTTGAATCAGTCGTTATGCAGTGGGACTGCAAAGTAAGCTTTCTTTCCCGTAGGATATATTCCCTGTATATAAAGAACCGGGTCTTTGCTTGTAGAGGCGTCTTTTACAGCCTTTTGGAGGTCTGAGATTGTCTTCATAGGCTCGTCGTTGACCTTCTGAATGATGAAGCCCCTGTTGATGCCGGCATCCTTGAGTACTCCGTTGTTGACTTTCATCACAACAAGGCCGGTGGCGATGTTGAGCTGTTTCTTCTCAGAAGCGTTGATTTCACGGAAATTACCGCCAAGTACGTCAAGGTCAGCGTCTTTGACTACGTTGGTGTTGCCTTGCTGGTTCTTCAATGTCAGAGATACGTTCTTGCTCTTCTTGTCGCGCAGATATGTAACTGTAACCTTGTCACCAGGACGCTTGTTGGCAAGATATTCTTGCAGTTCGGCCATTTTCTTGACTTTCTTGCTGTCAATGGCTGTTATGACGTCACCCTCTTGCAACCCGGCTTCAGCTCCGGCACTGCCGTCTTCAACTGAGCTGATGTAGATGCCCTCCATGGTTCCGAGGTCGATTTCCTTTCCTTCCTCTTTCTTCATGTCAACATATCTGTTTACGTCCGTACCGCTGACTCCAAGCATGGCTCTTTGCACTGTGCCGTATTGCTTGAGGTCGGCTACGACCTTGTTCATTATCGTTGTTGGTATGGCGAAGCCGTAACCGGCATAGCTGCCTGTCTGGGATACGAGCATGGCGTTTATGCCTACGAGTTCACCTTGGGTGTTGACAAGTGCGCCTCCTGAGTTGCCGGGGTTTATCGCGGCATCGGTTTGTATGAATGATTCGATGCTGTTTGCACCAATCGAGCGCGCTTTTGCGCTTACGATGCCTGCAGTTACGGTTGAGTTGAGGTTGAACGGATTGCCTACAGCCAGTACCCATTCGCCTACTTTCAGGTCGTTGCTGTCGCCGATGGTTATGGCGGGCAGGTTCTTGCCGTCAATCTTGATGAGGGCGAGGTCTGTGGTCTTGTCGGTGCCAATGATGCGTGCGGAGAACTCACGGTTGTCGTTAAGCGTAACTGTCAATTCGTCAGCACCTTCTACGACGTGGTTGTTGGTTACGATATATCCGTCAGTTGATATGATTACGCCTGAGCCAGAGCCTTCACGTTTGGGCGTCTGTATCTTGCGTTGCTGCCTTCCTCCACCGGGATTGCCGAAGAAGAACTCGAAGGGGTCAAAACCGCCGAACGGGTCCGACTCCATCTCGACAGTCTGTATTTTGCTGTTCTGCAAATATTTGATATGTACAACAGCCGGAAGAGCCTTGTCTGCCGCGTATGTCAGGTCGACAGGTTGACCCGCTGGCATGTTGTTTGTTTTAGCGTTTACTTTGATGAACGCCCCAGTTGAAAGTGCGACTGCAATGAAACAGACCGCATAAACAAAATAGTTGGATAGCTTTTTCATGTTCATTTTATGTTTTGAATTGATACTTTCATTTTGTTTTTGATGTCTGCAAAAATAGGAGCAAAAATTGTTAATCTGCCATTTTGTCCTACATATTTGTCCTCTTTTAACACTAAAAATATCACCATTAACGGCTCTTAGTGTGAAACGCATGTAATTTTACATTCGTTTGAAATAGGGCAAAATATACATGTCGCAATGTATGAAAACATCATTATTGTTGCAGGTGGTGGTGAATTGCAATGTGAAAGACGGCAAATTATAATATAAAAGGGCACCTTTTGCAGCGCGAAAGACGATGTTTTGTAATGCGTTGAAAATCAAAACGTTACAACGGTTTGTGCGCATGGAGCTTTTATCGGTCTTGGTTTTTCGTTTGATTTTATTTTGTATTTTACTCCAAATTAATTAATTTTGCCAAACAAACGCAGTATCCCGGTCTGCCGCCGGCACGGTTAAATGTGCGGGAGGAAAGTCCGGGCAGCGCAGGACGCTCCACTTCTGAAAATAGAAGCTGTCGGTGACGGCAGGAGAAGGCAGAAGAAAACAACCGCCTGTACATTGTACGGGTAAGGGTGAGAAGGTGGTGTAAGAGACCACCGGCCGGCGGGTGATCGCCGGGCCGTGCCGTCTGGAGGCTGCAAGTTCGTGTAAACCATCGTCTGAGGGCTGTCCGTCCGATTCTTGTAACGATGGAGGGTGGAATGCTTGAGCTGTGAAGTGATTTGCAGCGTAGATAAATGGCAGACACCTTGTGGAGTAAAAACCGCAGGGGACAGAACCCGGCTTATAGGGACACTGCGTTCTTTTTTTACGAAGACATGTCTGCAAGTGTGGCATGCCACACGCGGAGTTATGTGAATAATTATAGCGGCCATTGATGCCGCCCATGTTTAATGCCGCGCGAAAGCCTGGCTTGTTTTTTACGGACGTCCATGAAAAAGCAAATACAAAAGATAATTCATTTTGTCCAAGTCGGCATCTGGCATGTAAAGCGTGAAGATGTCAAGCCTTGGCTGTATTTCATTTACGGCATTGTGAAGAAGCTTTTGCTTGCGGTGGAACGTTCCACGACAAAGCGTATGGTGAATTCCGCCTCGGCCCTCACGTATTCAACGCTTCTTGCGATAGTGCCGATTATGGCTGTTGTTTTCGCTGTGGCCAGGGGGTTCGGTTATAATAAGTATATAGAAGAATGGTTTCGTGAGGCATTGGCGAGTCAGCCTCAGGCCGCCGAGATTATAATAGGCTTTGTCAATTCTTACCTGGTTCATACCAAGAGCGGCATCTTCCTTGGTGTCGGCTTGGTGTTCATGCTGTGGACCGTGATTATGCTTATCAACAACATCGAGCAGACATTCAATTATATATGGCAGGTGAAAAAGCCGCGAAGCCTTTTCAGGACGATAACCGACTATATGGCAATGTTCCTATTGGTGCCTATAATAATCGTCATAACTTCAGGTTTCTCGATATTCATTGCCACCGTGTCTGACAATATTGAGGGATATGTGCTGCTTGCGCCGGTGATGCGTTTCTTTATTGCGCTATTACCTTATTTGTTCATGTCGGCTGTGTTTGTGGCTCTTTATGTCTTCATGCCGAATACAAAAGTGAAGTTCAGTTGCGCCATTGTCCCAGGCATACTTGCAGGTGTAGCCATGCAGATTGTCCAACTGTTCTACATCCATTCTCAGATTTGGGTCAGCAGTTACAATGCGATTTACGGTTCGTTCGCAGCGTTGCCTCTTTTCATGTTGTGGGTTCAGATTTCATGGACTATATGCTTGTTTGGCGCGGAGCTGTGTTATACCAGCCAGAACCTTGAAGATTATGCTTTCCGCGCCCAGACGGAAGACATAAGTCATCGTTATCGCCTGATGTTGTGTGTGATATTGGCAAGTAAGGTTTGCAAGCGTTTTGAGCAAGGGGGCAAACCTTATACGGCTCTCGACCTGAAACTTGAAACGGGCATTCCGGTCAGGATTGTAAATGACTTGCTGTATGAACTGATGCGGGTGCATGTGATAATAGAGGTCAATGGTGACGAAAAAGGCGAGGAGGGATGTTTCCAACCAGCCGAGCCGACATCGCGCTTGAGTGTCGGCTTGCTTATAGACCGGCTTGAGTCGCAGGGGAAATGGACGATGGAACTGGACATGCACATGCTCGACTCTGACAATTGGAGGCATATAATTAAGGCGCGCTCGGCTTATCTTGACAGCCAACGCGGCATCTTGCTTAAAGATGTCTGACAAAGCACTAAATTATATTTTTTATACGAGCAGGCGACCAATTATTCAGAGAATCTTTCAACGGCGTTGATGTATCTTTCAATCTTTTCGTCGTGGAGTTTTTTTAGCTGGCTTTTGTCCAAGGCGTTCATTATGACAAAATAAAGCATGGTGAAGACTATGCCGAGTGCCACTCCGATGAACAATATCGTTGTGCTATTGCCGAAACCTGAAAGTATTATCACAGGCATGACAAGTATTATGCCTGGAACCACAAACTTTTTTTGACGTTCTTCGGCTCTGTCAAGGATGCGTTGTTTGTCGTATATGTAATCTTCGGCTTCCTTATCTGTGATGCCGTAATCTTCAGCGTGTGGGAATGACGGACACTCTTTGTTCCTTTCAATCTTGTTTTTTATTGAATGTTCCCAATCGGTTAAATATTTTGCGGGCATGAGGAATAATTTAATCGTTTAAAAAAGATATGCCTGACAAAGATAATGCAATAAATGCTAAATGCCAAATAAATTTGGATGTAATGAAAATAATTGTTACTTTTGTACCGATTCTTAGAACATTAAAAACTCGAATATGAATTTACCTGATTTCATGTCATATTCCAATAAATTCACTGCAAGTGATTTTATTGAAAAGATTTCACGGATAGCAAAGCGGGCTGGAGCAAAATTGGTCTACGCGGCTTTTATCTTGTATTACACGCTCCAAAGTGAAAAAATCTCAGTAAAGGACAAGGCCATAATAATAGGGGCGTTGGGGTATCTCATCAGTCCCCTTGACGTTATACCTGACGCCATACCGATTGCGGGGCTTGGCGACGACCTCGCCGTCTTGGTGTATGTCTTAAACAAGGTTTGGGGCAACGTGTCTGAAGACGTGAAAGAAAAGGCAAAGGCGAAATTGCACAAATGGTTCGACGAGGATGAGATTGCAGAAATAGACACATTGTTGGAAAAAGAAAAACAGCAATAAGATTTATGGTGATAGATTTCGATAACATAAAAGAAGAACGCATTATGAACTTTAAGGGTGGGCAAGGTGAATTGCTCACCCGCAACTTTCAGGATGGCAAGAGTAAGATTATGCTTAGCTGTTTGCGCCCAGGGGCGTCAAGCGGTTTGCATAAGCATGAAGGCAACTGCGAAATAGTATATGTGATAAGCGGGGAGGCCACGTTCCATTATGACGGAACAGTTGAAATTGTGCGAGAAGGCCAAGTGCATTACTGCCCTGAGGGACATTCTCATTATATGGAAAACAATACAGGTCGCGACCTCCGCTACCTGGCCATTGTACCAGAACATCATGTTGAACGCTGAATCGCAATACTGGCATGATGAAAAGATTTGACAGCAAAAGGCAAAATGATTATCTGTACCTGCAAGTTGCAGAGGAAAAGCCCTTATTGGAGTTCTTGCTTGAAAATGTCAAGCATGAAAGCCGTACGAAGATAAAGGCTACGTTGCGTGGTAGGGGGATTAAGGTTGACGGAAAGTTCGTTACTCAATTCGATTTTCCATTGAAGCCTGGCATGAAAGTGGCGGTAAGCAAGAGCAAGCGTGACGACATGCAATTGAAAAGCCGCTATGTCAAGATTGTTTATGAAGATAAATTTATAATCGTAGTAGAGAAAAATGTCGGGATATTGTCTATGGCGGCAGGGCACAGCTCGCTGAACGTCAAGTCTGTGCTTGACGATTATTTTCACAAAAGCCATCAGCGTTGCACGGCGCATGTTGTCCATAGGCTTGACCGCGACACGAGCGGTCTCATGGTCTATGCGAAAGACATTGAAGTGGAACAAGTCTTGGAACACAATTGGCATGACATTGTTTACGACCGTCGTTACGTTGCAGTTGTCAGTGGCGAAATGGAAGAGGATGGAGGTACGATAGCCAACTGGTTAAAGGACAACAAAGCTTATATTACATATTCTTCGCCTGTTGACAATGGCGGAAAATATGCAGTGACGCATTTTCATACTTTGGCGCGTACGACAGAGTACAGCCTCGTAGAATATCGCCTTGAGACCGGACGCAAGAATCAGATTCGTGTACATTCAGCCGACATGGGGCATCCTGTTTGCGGTGATGTCAAATACGGTAATGGGGACAACCCTCTCAACCGTCTGTGTTTGCATGCATATATGCTTTGTTTTTATCATCCTGTTACAGGGGAACGGATGGAGTTTGAAACGCCTATACCATCAGCTTTTAAAAGCCTGTTCAGATAAACAGCAAGTACGATTCTAATTTTTTGTGTTAAAAGATAATGGAAATGGGAGATTTTGCATATTATGTTTTTTGTATAATAGCAATTATTGTCGCTGTCATTATATTAAAAAAGGTTGCAGGGTGCTTGATGAAATCGCTTCTTTTCGCAATATTGGTAGCAATACTTGTGGCATTGTATTTCTTCTTTTTCAGGCAATAATCAAGACGAGAACTTGTTTCTGACTGTAAAAGTTTATGTAACACGATGATGGCTGACGCTTCTTTTGTTTTATACAGGTATCCGTATGAACGTGAATATACGCTTATGCGGCAGACCAAAGACAATCCCTTGGTATTGAAGTCTTTTGATGAATTAGATGGAAAGTCCGGATTTGTTTTTGCGCCCTTTTATATTAATGACAGTCATCCGCTATTGCTTCTTCAACCGAATGTGATGGAAAGGCACAGAGTTTCTGTAAATGTAGATTTTCATGAAAATGACTTTCAGCCTCGTGATATTGATGTTGAACGTCGTATTTATGAGAGTGTATTTTCTTGTTTTCATGACAAACTCGCATGCGGTGACTTTTCAAAGATAGTACTATCCCGTTGTTCTTTGGAAACGGCAAAAGGGTTGATTGACCTAAAGGAACTTTTCATGCGTGCATGTGTTCTTTACCCGAGAATGTTCATAGCTTTGGTGTCAATGCCTCAATGCGGAACATGGCTGATGGCGACTCCTGAGATATTATTGGAAAGTAAAGGAGGGCGATGGCACACAATGGCTCTTGCGGGTACAATGGAAGTTGACGAGTGTTCTGACACTGACGAACTTTTAGCTTATCGCAAAAAAAACAAAGACGTACATGAATGGAGTGGAAAGAATACAAGAGAGCAAAAGTATGTTTCTGATTACATTAAAGGATGTTTGGAGCATTTAGCCGTAAATATAGACATAACAGGTCCTTACACGTTGCGTGCAGGTCTGGTGAAGCATTTGTCGACAGATTTCATGTTTGATTTGACGAACGGTAATGATGTTGGCAAACTTGTCAAATTATTGCATCCAACTCCCGCTGTTTGTGGCATGCCCAAAGGGGATACATATCGTTTTATCCGTGCCCAAGAAGGATATGACCGTGAATATTACAGTGGTTTTGGCGGCCCCTTGTGTTGTGATGAAGGAACGCATCTTTATGTAACTTTAAGATGTGTAAGCATCGCCGGTTGCAGATACAAACTATTTGCTGGTGGCGGTTTATTGGCTGATAGTAAGAAAGAAGATGAATGGTTGGAAACCGAAGCGAAGATGGAGACAATGAGAAGATGTTTGGCAATAAGGAGAATATAAATATACTTACGTCGTTGCTGATAGCGCATGGAGTAAAGAAGGCTGTTGTTTGTCCAGGGTCAAGGAATGCACCGATAGTCCATAACTTGAATGAATGTATGGATTGCTATCCCGTCACAGATGAGCGTAGTGCCGGTTTTTATGCATTAGGGATGTCTTTGGCTGACGACACTCCTGTAGTTGTGTGTGTGACATCAGGTACCGCCTTGCTTAATCTCGCACCTGCTGTGGCTGAAGCGTCATACCGTCATCATGGGTTAATTGTTATTTCAGCTGACCGTCCACGAGCCTGGATTGGGCAATTGGACGGTCAGACTTTACCCCAGCATGACGCCCTTGGTTGTTTTGTTGGCAAATGCGTAGATTTACCTGAGCCACATGACGATGAAGAACGATGGTATTGTAACAGGTTGGTAAATGAAGCATTGCTTTCCGTAAGGTCACGTGGACAAATGTCTGTGCATATAAACGTGCCAATAAGTGAACCTTTGTTTGAATTTGGAACAAAGTTCTTACCGTCAGAACGTAAGATAAGTTTTGTAAAAACTGGATTTGATGCTGTAGCGTTCGAGCAACATGTGTCAGATGGTTTGCTTGCTGCACGCAGGCCAATGGTTGTTGTCGGTCAGATAAATAGCCCATCATGTGGATTTGAAAAGTTGTTGACGCAAATAAGTGAAAGGATTGCTGTCTTATCTGAACCGTTGTCTGTTGGATTTGGTTGTGCATTTGACCTGGTTCTTTCATGTGTTCCAAATATTTCTGATTATAAACCAGATTTCTTGCTGTATATTGGCGAAACGCTGGTAAGCAAGCGTCTGAAACGTTTTCTCAGACAGGCCGGGTGTCATGAATGTTGGGCTGTATCAGAAAATGGTGGTGTACATGACACGTTTATGAATTTGTCAGGCGTAGTGGAGTGTACTCCTATGGATGCCATATCGGTTATAGCCAAACAAGTTGTCGACGAACAGGCATGTGGCAACAGGAAAACAGATGCCTGTGATTTTGCAGGTGCATGGAATGGCTTGTTTGGCAAAATTGACGAATGCTTGAATACATACGAACCTGTTTACTCGCAGTTTGCGGTAGTTAAACTTTTTGAGCAATCGTTGCGTAAATTTGATTATAAGTGGCATGTACATTATGCAAACAGCAATGCTGTGCGCCTTGCTTGCATGTGTGCGTCACATTACATATGGTGCAATCGTGGCGTAAACGGCATTGAAGGCAGCCTTTCCGTTGCTGCTGGGTTTTCTTTGGCGACTGCAGATATTGTGTTTTGCGTAATAGGGGATTTGAGTTTTTTTTATGACCAAAATGCTTTATGGAATACAAATCTTGATGGCAATTTGCGCATAATACTATTAAATAACAGTTGCGGCGGTATATTTTACAGTTTAAAGGGACTGCATGACAGTCCTGCATTCGAGCAGTTTGTGGCTGGTGCCCACGCAACTGACGCGAAAGGAATTTGTATTCAAAACAACGTTGGGTATTTTGCCGCAAATGATATGGACAGTTTACGCTCAGGGATAAATTGGATAATGACATCAAAAGCTGAACGTCCGATGTTGTTGGAAGTCTTTACTGACGCAAAACAGGACAATGAAGCAATAAAAGAACTAACATATAAAATACAGCAACAATGGCACAAAGAGAATGGAAAACGATAACAGGATTTGATTTTAAGGAAATCTTATTTGAGGAGTATGACGGTATCGCTAAAATCACAATAAACCGTCCGCGTTACAGAAATGCTTTCACGCCGCGTACTACATGGGAGATGAGCCAGGCTTTTTCTTATTGTCGTGAGGCGCAGCGTATAAGTGTTGTTATACTGACAGGTGCCGGCGACAAGGCTTTCTGTTCAGGAGGCGATATGCACGTGAAGGGACGTGGTGGGTATATTGGCGAAGATGGAGTGCCGCGCCTTAATGTTCTTGACGTACAAAAACAAATCCGCTCTTTGCCGAAACCTGTCATAGCGATGGTCAACGGGTACGCGATAGGTGGTGGACATGTGCTTCACCTGATGTGCGACCTAACGATAGCCAGTGAGAACGCCATATTTGGCCAGACGGGGCCTAAAGTCGGTTCATTTGACGCAGGCTTTGGGGCATCTTATTTGGCACGCATTGTCGGCCAGAAAAAAGCGCGTGAGATATGGTTCTTGTGCAAGCAATATTCTGCTCAAGAGGCTGAGCGCATGGGGTTGGTAAACTGCGTTGTGCCGTTTGAAAAACTTGAGGACACGTGTGTTGAGTGGGCTGAAATAATGATGGAACGCAGCCCTTTGGCCTTGCGTATGATAAAGGCGGGACTGAACGCAGAGCTTGACGGCCAGGCCGGCATTCAAGAACTGGCAGGGGATGCCACGATGTTGTATTATTTTCTTGACGAGGCACAAGAGGGCGGGCGAGCTTTTCTTGAGAAGCGCAAGCCTGATTTCAAGAAATATCCAAAGTTGCCATGATTGCGGGTTGATGCCACATAAAAACGTATATCGAATTATTTGTTCGTCAAAATGGGATACAAAGTAGACATAAAACCGCGCACGTTTCATTTCAAGCAGCCTGCAGGCACGTCGCGTGGGGTGTACACTGAACGTCAGTCATGGCTGCTGATACTAACGTCAACAGACCAGCCTGGGCGTGAAGGCATCGGTGAATGTGCGCCTCTGCACGACCTTAGTTGTGATTACAGTCTTGATTATGAAGATAAGTTGCGTGCGTTTTGCGATGATTTTGAACGTGAAGGGCACATCGACTATGGCCGCATGAGTGAATACCCGTCAATGCTGTTCGGGTTGGAAACTGCTTTGGCAAGCTTTGAGGCTGGTTCTTTCAAGTTGTTTGACACGCCTTTCAGTCGTGGTGAGGAAGGCATACCAATCAACGGATTAGTATGGATGGGTTCATATGATGAAATGTTAAGTCGGTTGGAAGAAAAGCTTTCGGCTGGTTTCCATTGTGTGAAACTGAAAGTTGGAGCTATAGATTTCGAGCGAGAGCTTGACCTTGTCAAACGTGTGCGTGAACATTTTTCACCGTCAGACGTGGAGCTTCGGCTTGACGCAAACGGTGGTTTCACTCCTGATGAAGCCCTTTATAAACTGGAACTATTGTCACAATATGCCATACATTCTATTGAACAGCCGATAAAACCACGCCAATGGAGTTATATGGCACAGTTATGCCGTGAGTCGCCACTGCCGATTGCGCTTGACGAAGAACTAATCGGGATAACTGAACCTCAGATGATGAAATACATGCTGAATGTTGTCCGCCCTGCATATATTGTCATAAAGCCGTCGCTGCATGGTGGAATGCGCGGAGCGATGCAGTGGGTAGACGCTGCTCAAGAGTGTTGCGCTGGGTCGTGGATAACAAGCGCGCTTGAAAGCAACATCGGACTTAACGCCGTGGCGCAACTTGCCGCAAAAGTGTATGGCCCGAGGGTAACTATGGCACAAGGATTGGGCACTGGGCAGCTTTTCATTGACAACATTGAAACTCCAGTTCGCATAAATGGCGACAAGTTGTATTTTAAACCGTAAACGTGAAGGAAATGACTTTGGAAGAGTTTTTGGAAGAGTGGAAAAATTCTGACACCATAGCCGTACACACAAGTGGTTCTACGGGGAGTCCAAAACTATTGAAAGTTGAGAAGCATCGCATGGAGGCAAGCGCACTTGCCACATGCGATTTTTTAGGCCTCAAAGCAGGTGACACAGCTTTGTTATGTATGCCGCTTGACTACATTGCGGGGAAAATGGTGGTTGTGCGTGCTATTGTGCGCGGACTGCGGTTGGTAAGCGTCAAGCCGTCAGGACATCCATTGGCAACTTTGTCTGAACCGCCGGTTTTCGCCGCCATGACCCCGATGCAGGTTGCAGGTTGCCTTGAAGTGGCATACGAAAGAAGACTGTTGGAAGGCATACAACATTTGTTGATAGGCGGCGGTGCTATTGACGAATCATTGGAACGGGAATTGCGCACTATGCCTGGGGCGGTATGGAGCAGCTATGGCATGACGGAAACGCTTTCACATATTGCGTTGCGCCGTGTCAACGGTCCTGATGCTGACAGTTGGTATATGCCGCTGAAAGGAGTTTCGGTAAGTGCGGGTGATGACGGATGTCTCGTGATTGACGCGCCGAGAGTATGCGCAGAAACGCTTCATACGCATGATTTGGCCGAATTCGCGCTTGACGGGAGACGTTTCCGCATTATTGGGCGCAAGGACAATGTGATTTGCAGTGGCGGTGTAAAGATACAGATTGAGGCCGTTGAAGACTTGCTGCGCCGCCATCTCTCTGTTCCGTTTGCCGTCACTTGGCGTCATGACACTCGTTTGGGCGAAGCCGTAACCCTGCTTTTTGAAGGTGTCGGTACAGACGTGGAAGCCATGCGTGAGACGTGCTGCAAGGTGCTGCCCAGATATTGGCGTCCGAGGCATTATATCCCTGTTGACCATATACCGATAACGGCTACTGGCAAGCCGGCACGCGCCGAGGCACATAGAATAGCCCAAGACGCCACTGTATGACGGCTATTAGTGCTTCATGCTTTTAATAAAGTGGCGGGCTTATTTTGATGCCATTTGAAACTGTGGCTGCATAACGAGGACGACATGTATGACAAGCATGATGCGGAAGGTCATGTTTCAGTTTGTAAAAGGTGGCTTTTTAAGCCACAAAAAGGCATCAATCATGAAGCAAAGGACGGCCTTTTACAAGGCTGGCAGTTTGAGTTTAAGGTGTTAAAGGTGCGTCAGGCGATGTGGAACAGGTCGATTCCAAAAGAGATGAATTTAGACATTATACAATAAATTAAGCGGACAAAAATTTCAAATTCAAGGAAAATTTTGTTAGATTTGCAGACCTCCAACGCTTGTTGAGGCGGCAAGGCATATTGAAATGTCGTGAAACGGCACAATTTAAACGAAATGATATGAAGGTATTGAAATTCGGGGGCACATCGGTAGGAACTGTCGAAGGTTTGTTGAGCCTCAAGTCAATAGTGGAACAGAAAACAGAAAATGATTCCATCATAGTGGTTGTCAGTGCGTTTTGCGGTGTCACGGATGCCCTGCTGAATGCGGTGCGCAAGGCTCTTGTTGGTGACAACGGGTACAAAAAAGACATTCAAGACATTGCTTCAAGTCATGTTGAAATGACCAATCGTGTCATCTCAAATCCTTTGGAACGCGCAAGCCTGAAACATGAGATTGACGCACTTTGCGATGAACTGAGCAGCATTTGCCATGGCGTATGCCTTGTGCATGACCTTAGCGAAAAGACAGAAAACGCGATAGTGAGTTATGGCGAGCGGCTTAGTTCGATTATTGTTGCAAAGATGTTGGGCGGAGCCACGCTTTACGACGCAAGGACTTTTATAATAACCGAGCGTAAAAACGGGAAGCACGTGCTTGACGTTGGACAGACTGAAAAACATGTATGCAACACATTGGCATGTGCAGGAAGATTGTCTGTGGTGCCTGGCTTCATAAGCAGTGACGGCCGTACAGGCGAAACAACAAACCTTGGACGTGGCGGAAGTGACTACACGGCTGCAATCATAGCTGCCGCATTGGGGGCTGACACCCTTGAAATATGGACGGACGTGGACGGGTTTATGACCGCAGACCCGAAAGTAATCCCGACGGCTTACACCATAAGAGAGCTGAGTTACCGCGAAGCCATGGAGCTGTGCAACTTCGGCGCAAAGGTCATTTATCCTCCTACCATTTATCCGGTATGTGTGAAAAACATACCGATATTAGTAAAGAACACCTTCAATCCTGAAGGAACTGGCACCGTCATAAAGGCTGACGCTAAAGCGCACAGCATGGTTATCAGGGGTATGTCGAGCATCAGCCAGACTACTTTGATAACTGTCACAGGCTTGTCGATGGTCGGTGTCATAGGTGTCAACCGCCGTATCTTCACAGCTTTGGCTGACAATGGCATATCTGTGTTTCTTGTAAGCCAGGCTTCTTCGGAAAATTCAACGTCTATAGCGGTAAAGGACGAAGACGTAGAAGAGGCCGTAAGGGTGCTTGACGAGGAATTCGCAGGTGAGATTGCCACTGGCGCAATGTTCCCGATGCACGCCGAAAGCGGACTGGCGACTATCGCCGTTGTGGGTGAGAACATGAGGCATACTCCTGGTGTGGCGGGCAAACTGTTCGGAACACTGGGACGTAGCGGCATCAACGTGATAGCTTGTTCGCAGGGAGCGTTGGAAACCAACATATCATTTGTGGTGGAAGGGAGCAGCTTGCGGAAAGCCTTAAATGTCATACATGACTCGTTTTTCCTTTCAGAATACAACGTCCTTAATCTTTTTATCTGTGGCGTAGGCACAGTGGGAGGACGGCTGATAGAGCAAATACGCGCACAATACGGGGAACTGAAACGTAAACGTAGGCTGAAACTGAATGTGGTAGGCATTGCCAACAGCACACATGCGATTTTCAACCGTGACGGCATCGACCTTGATGGTTATGCTGACATGTTGAGAAATTCGGAACATAGCGACATCACACGCCTACGGAATGAAATCATAAAGATGAACATTTTCAACAGCGTATTTGTTGACTGTACGGCAAGCAAAGATGTAGCGCAAATTTATCAAGACTTGCTTGAGCATAACATATCTGTTGTCGCAGCGAACAAGACGGCCGCGTCTGCGGATTATGAGAGCTACACCAAATTGAAGCAGACGGCGTTGGCGCGTGGTGTGAAGTTTCGTTTTGAAACAAACGTGGGAGCAGGCTTGCCAATCATCGGTACTATAAACGACCTGCGTTACTCGGGTGACCGTATCCTACACATAGAGGCCGTGCTTAGTGGTACGCTTAATTTCATATTCAATGAAATAGCGGCAGGCACAAGGATGTCTGAAGCCGTAAGACATGCCAAAGAGCAGGGATACAGTGAACCAGACCCCCGAGTTGACCTGAGCGGCATTGATGTGGTGCGCAAAATTGTCATTTTAACACGTGAGGCTGGCTATAAGATAGGGATGGAAGATGTCAAGCTTGAGCCGCTGATGCCCAGTGAGCTGTTTGAAGGACACTTGGATGATTTCTGGAAGCAATTACCTGACATTGATGATGATTTTGAACGACGCAGATTGCAGGCTGGGGCAGAAGGGAAACGGTTGCGTTTTGTGGCAGAAATGGACAAGGGGCAAGCTCGTGTGTCTCTTCGGGCAATAGGCAAGGAACATCCGTTCTACAACCTGGAAGGCTCAAACAATATCGTAATGCTTACGACTGAGAGATATAAGGAATATCCCATGTTGATACAAGGTTACGGAGCTGGGGCAGGGGTCACTGCGGCGGGAGTTTTTGCCAACATATTAAGTATCGCCAATGTGTAAGCTGTTTTTATTGTATTTGGTGCGTTTTAAACATTTTTTAATTTCATGACATGGTATATGAATACAATCTGAGGCTTATTCCACAAGATGCCTTCAATGAAGATACAATAAAGAAATGTGTTGCGCGGGAGAAAGGCATAGATGCACGCACAATAACACATATACGCGTATTAAGGCGCAGTATTGACGCACGCCACAGACAGGTGGTTGTGAATATCAGCGTCAGGCTTTATGTCAACGAAAAACCTGAAGATGAGGAATATGAGCGGACAGAATACCGTGACGTGTCACAAGAGAAACAAGTGATTGTTGTTGGTGCAGGACCAGCCGGACTGTTTGCAGCACTGCGTTTGATAGAACTTGGCCTACGTCCTGTGGTTGTGGAACGTGGCAAGGATGTACATAGTAGGAAGCTTGACATCGCAGCAATCAAACGCAACCAGTCTGTAGACCCGGAAAGCAATTATTGTTTTGGTGAAGGAGGAGCAGGGGCGTACTCTGACGGCAAATTATACACTCGCAGCAAAAAACGTGGCGACACACGCAAAATCCTCAACATTTTTTGTCAACACGGTGCGCCATTGTCTATTCTTTCAGATGCCCATCCGCATATTGGTACAGATAAATTGCCGCGTGTCATTGAAAACATGCGCAACACAATATTAAACTGTGGTGGTGAAGTTTTATTTCAAACAAAGATGACATCCCTGCTGGTTCATGGTGACACCGTGTCTGGCATACGTGCCGTTGATATGAAATCAGGGAAAGAAAAAGAGTTGATAGGGCCTGTCATCCTTGCCACAGGTCATTCCGCACGTGATGTGTACCAATATTTGAATGACAATGCAATAGATATTGAAGCAAAGGCGTTGGCTATAGGGGTAAGACTTGAACATCCGGCAGAATTAATAGACAAGTTACAATACCACAGTAAGTTCGGGCGAGGCCGTTGGCTGCCTGCTGCGGAATACAGCTTTGTCACACAGGTTGACGGGTGTGGCGTCTATTCGTTCTGCATGTGTCCTGGTGGTTTTGTCATACCTGCCGCTACCGGACCAGGACAAATCGTAGTCAACGGCATGAGCCCAAGCAATCGTGGTTCTCGATGGTCTAACAGCGGAATGGTTGTTGAGATACATCCTGAAGATATCAGTTCGGCTGATAATGACGCATTGTCGATGATGCACTTTCAAGAGGATATTGAACATACCTGTTGGCAACAAGGCAATATGCGACAAACAGCTCCGGCGCAGCGTATGGTGGATTTCACCCGTTCGCGTCTAAGTTATGATTTGCCGGAAAGTTCGTATACGCCAGGTCTGATATCCAGTCCATTACATTTTTGGCTTCCCACGATAATAGGAACGCGTTTGCAAGCTGCGTTCAAGGAGTTCGGCAGGAAGAGCCATGGCTTTTTGACAAATGAGGCGGTGCTGATTGCGGCTGAAACACGGACTTCTTCACCAGTACGCATATTGCGTGATGCCGTTACTTTACAACATGTGCGTCTTCATGGATTGTTCCCATGCGGCGAAGGCGCAGGGTACGCTGGCGGCATTGTTTCGGCTGCAATTGACGGACAGAGATGTGCTGATGCTGTTAGAATATGCATTGAAGACAAATAAAAAAGTGTGATTATGAATTTGTAAATTTTATAAAATTGACATATAGCAAGCTAATTTGTTTTTGGTTATTTTTTAACCAACTCATAGTGAAAGAATAATCCAATTGAGATAAAAATAAAGGGTCTGGTATTTCCAGACCCTTTATTTTTATCTCAATTCTTGTAAAATAACTGCTTCTTATTCTCCTTTTTCCATCTTGGCCTTGAGTTCTGCAAGAGCATCGATATCGCCTAAGGTCGTTCCTGCTGCAACGTTGTTGATTGCAGGTGTCTCCTCTTTTTTGGTTTTCTTTGCTCGTGGAGCCTTCTTAGGCTCGTCTTTGGCATCCTCAAATGTACGGCTATGTGAAAGGATTATACGTTTGGTCTCTTTTACAAATTCAATAACCTTGAACTGTAATTCCTCTCCTAATTGAGCTTGGCTGCCATCCTCTTTTACAAGATGTTTCGGAGTAGCAAATCCTTCTCCGCCTTCATTCAATGCGATAACAGCACCCTTGTCCATGATTTCTGTTATCTTTCCTGTATGAATAGAGCCAGGAGTATAGATTGTCTCGTATGTCTCCCAAGGATTCTCTTCCAATTGCTTGTGGCCGAGGCTAAGACGACGGTTCTCTTTGTCTATCTCAAGAACAACAACATCTATGTCTGCTCCAACTTGAGTAAATTCTGAAGGATGCTTAACTTTCTTAGTCCAAGAGAGGTCACTGATATGAATCAGGCCGTCAACGCCTTCCTCAAGTTCAACAAAAATTCCGAAGTTGGTGAAGTTCCTAACTTTTGCAGTATGTTTGCTGCCAATAGGATATTTAACCTCAATAGTCTCCCATGGGTCTTCCTTCAACTGTTTGATGCCAAGTGACATCTTACGCTCTTCGCGGTCCAAAGTAAGGATAACGGCTTCAACTTCATCACCAACATGCATGAATTCTTGTGCGCTGCGCAAATGTTGACTCCAGCTCATCTCTGAAACATGGATAAGTCCTTCAACGCCAGGAGCAATCTCTACAAACGCGCCATAATCTGCAATAACAACAACCTTGCCCTTAACATGGTCGCCAACTTTCAAATTCGGGTCAAGGGCATCCCATGGATGGGGAGTAAGTTGCTTCAATCCGAGAGCAATGCGCTTCTTGTCGTCATCAAAGTCAAGGATTACAACATTGATTTTCTGATCCAAAGATACAACCTCATGCGGGTCGCTTACACGTCCCCAAGAGAGGTCTGTTATATGGATGAGTCCGTCTACGCCGCCAAGGTCAACAAATACACCATAAGATGTGATGTTCTTAACTGTGCCTTCAAGTATCTGACCTTTTTCGAGCTTGCTGATAATCTCTCTCTTTTGCGCTTCCAATTCAGCTTCAATAAGAGCCTTGTGTGAAACAACAACGTTGCGGAATTCCTGATTGATTTTTACAACTTTGAATTCCATTGTCTTGCCTACGAATACATCGTAGTCACGTATTGGGTGAACGTCAATCTGGCTTCCCGGGAGGAATGCCTCAATTCCGAATACATCAACAATCATGCCACCTTTAGTACGGCATTTGATATATCCTTGGATAATTTCCTCATTGTCAAGTGCAGCATTAATACGCTCCCAGCTCTTGCTCAAACGGGCTTTTTTGTGTGAAAGAAGGAGTTGACCTTTCTTGTCCTCTTGGTTCTCGACATACACTTCAACTGTGTCACCAACCTTGAGGTCTGGGTTGTAACGAAATTCGCTTGCAGGGATAACACCGTCGCTTTTGTAACCAATGTTCACTACAACCTCTTTTTTGTCAATAGAGATAACAGTTCCGTCAACGACTTGGTGTTCGCTGACTTTGTTAAGGGTTTCATCGTAAGCTTTTTCCAATTCGGCCTTGCTTACATTCACATTGCTCCCATTTTCAAACTCGTCCCAATTGAAGTCTGCCAATGGTTGTACGTTCTTTAAATCAGACATAAAAATAATTAATGAATTAAGTTTTTATTAATAAAGTTAGACTTTATATTGAATAACGGCTGCAAAGGTACAACCTTTACATATTTCCTCAATCATTTTATTGGAATATTTTGCAATACGATTGCTTGTTTATGTTATTTTAACATTCAGTTCCAAAGTCAATCTTGATTTTTAGGCGTTTTAAGAATTATACTTGTTGCGCCAATAGTGAAAAGTGTTCCATTGTAAATTATTCTTCTTTCACGGTCGCCAAGTATCTCGTTGTCAACAAATGTCCCAGTATTACTTGGCCCATCTCTTAAAATGTATTTCAAGCAACCATTCTTGTCCTTGGATACATTTATAACGCAATGGTTGATATCAATACTTGGGTCGTTGGTCTCAATCGGTGCTGTCGTTTTGCTGCCCTTCATGTATCGTCCAATAGTATTGTCGCCGAGTTTTAAAGGAATGATTTGTTTATAATGAAAAACATTTTCAATCACTACGATGGAGCCATAACCGTTTTCGTCAACGTTCTCATCCAAAATCTCTTCTTTTTGTGTATTTCGGAGCTTTGATTTTCCAATCTTTATCCCAAATTGTTTTCCACACCTGGGACAAACAAATACCAATGATTGTTCTTCTTTATACTTTGTTTCATCAAATGTGATGAATTCATCACATTTAGGACATCTAACCCTTTTCATGTTAATTCACTTTATATATCCAAGCACCATAAAAGTGTTCGTTTCCTTGCAAGTCATTTAGAGCGTTATATGCGTCATTCTTTGTGGCATAGTTTCCATATACAACTTTTATGGATTTGCCTTTTTCTTGAAGAACGCTTGCGTTAAAGCCCTGTTTTTGAAGTTGTTGTGTAAAAGCATTTGCGTTTTTTTGAGATACGCGACTTGCCAATACGATGCAAAAGTATTGTGATTTGACATCGCTGTTTTGTGGTTTGGCAACTGCCAGCTTTATGTCTGTATTTTCTTTTGCCTGTTTTTTTACTTCGTTTTTGGTGCTTGATTCCTTTTGAGGCTCGACAATCTTCTTTTTATCATTTCTAACAACGTTGTAGCCGTTATTTATCAGTTCTTGCACAATGCCATTGTCCAGTGCGCTTGTTTTTATCGTTGAAGAGTTTTCATTAACAGGTGTTCCTAATAAAAAAAACAATACAACGGCAGCCGCTGCGGCAATGAAATTTCTTATTGCACTGGCACTAATGCGCGCTTCTTTTTTCTTTTCGTTTTTATTTGTGATACCATTATTCCCAATGTCGCCGTGTGAGTTTTCATTGCGTTGGGTGTTATTGTCGATAGATGGGAAATACAAAATCTCGGTTTTGTCACTTTCGCAATTTTCAGGCTGTACCATCTCTTTGAGTTTCCTCATTTCAAATGAACTAAGACTATACAAATCTGGAGTGACAATACCAGCTTCGCATGGTGTAAATTCTATGTTACCGTCATTATTAAGACAAAGTACACCTACGTCATTAAGTTCGTAAGAGCCATTGTTATAAATATGTTGTTTTAGTTCATTTACCTCATTCTCAATTCGATTGCAAGCTTCAGGATAGCTTATGTCATAAGTCTCTGTGTATGACTGTGCTAACAGGGAATCGTTAACGCTTAACTTTGGATTAAATCCCAATGTCCTATATGGAGGAATGAACATATTGTCGTTATTGTCAAACCTGGCTTCTCTATGGTTTGCAACAAACCCTCCTAAACCAGGGACAATCACGCAATCGTTTGTCAACAGTAATATTTCAATATGTCTTTCCAGCCCAATCATGAGTGCAAAAGTAGTTTTTTTTATTCGGAAAAACAAATATTGTGGTGCATATGATATAAAAAAACACGCCCAAATGGCATATTTCGGATTATTTTTATACTTTTGCACGTGATTAATTATATCAATTATGGAATACATAAAGACTGATATTGATGGCGTTTTTATCATAAAGCCAAAAGTTTTTGAAGATGCCAGAGGATATTTTTTTGAAGCATTCAAAAGCGACGAATTCAAAAAACATATTGGAAATATTGATTTTATCCAAGACAATGAGTCAAAATCGAGTCGTGGGGTGCTGAGGGGGCTGCACTATCAAAAAGGCGATTATTCGCAAGCCAAACTTGTGCGTGTCATCAAGGGTCGAGTACTTGATGTTGCGGTTGACTTACGTAAAAGTTCAAAGACTTTTGGAAAACATGTAATGGTTGAGCTTAGTGATGAAAACAAGACACAGTTTTTCATTCCGAGAGGATTTGCGCACGGTTTTCTTGTGCTGAGCGACGAAGCCGTATTCACCTATAAGGTAGATAACATATACGCTCCTGAGCATGAGGCCTCAATAAAATATGACGATGCCGAATTGGGTATTGAGTGGCCTCAAATTCAAGAAGGTGTATTGACAAGCAAGAAAGATTTGGAGGCTGTGCCATTTTGTAAAGCTGAATATTTTGATTGATTATACATTATGAATATAGCGATTGTAGGAACTGGATACGTGGGTTTGGTGTCCGGAGCATGTTTTGCCGAAACAGGTGCTACGGTGACATGCATAGATGTCGATGAGAAAAAAATCGAAGCTTTGAGGCAGGGTGTCATCCCGATTTATGAACCAGGATTAGACGATTTGGTTCTGAAAAACGTCAAGGCTGGCAGGTTAAAGTTTTCAACGTCTTTGCCAGATGTCATCAATGAACAAGAAATAATTTTCACGGCTGTGGGAACTCCGCCAGACGAAGATGGCAGCGCGGACTTGAAATATGTGCTTCAGGTTGCAAAAACGATAGGCGAGAATTTGAACCGCTATTTGGTTGTTGTTACAAAAAGTACTGTTCCTGTCGGCACATCTAAAAAAGTTTATGACACGATAAAATCCGAGCTTGTCAAACGAGGGGTAGACGTTCCGTTTGATGTGGCAAGCAATCCCGAATTTTTGAAAGAGGGCAATGCCATAAAAGACTTCATGAGTCCCGACAGAGTTGTAATTGGAGTTGACAGCGACAAGGCCAAGAAGATATTGACAAAATTGTATAAGCCGTTTTTGATAAATAATTTCCGTGTCATATTTATGGACATTCCAAGCGCGGAAATGACGAAATATGCAGCAAATTCCATGCTTGCCACGCGTATAAGTTTCATGAATGACATCGCAAACTTATGCGAACTTGTAGGTGCAGATGTTGACAAGGTGCGTGCCGGCATCGGTTCAGACACGAGGATTGGGCGTAAGTTCCTTTACGCCGGATGCGGCTATGGAGGCTCATGTTTTCCTAAAGACGTGAAAGCCTTGATAAAAACAGCAGATGACAATGGTTATTCATTGGAAGTATTAAAAGCTGTGGAACATGTCAACGAAAAACAAAAGATGATACTGTTCAATAAACTGGAAAAAGCGTTTCACGGCGAAACTCTTTCCGGCAAATGTGTGGCGTTATGGGGATTGGCGTTCAAGCCGGAGACAGACGACATGCGCGAGTCAACAGCTTTGGTAATCATCAAGTGCTTGCTCGGCGCAGGTTGTACGATAAAGGTGTACGACCCTGAGGCTATGAATGAATGCCGTCGCATAATAGGGGACAAGGTCACATATTGCACTGACATGTATAACGCTGTAATAGGAGCTGACGCCTTGATGATGCTTACGGAATGGAAAGAGTTCCGTCTCCCCAATTGGGATGTTGTCGGTAAGTCCATGAACCGGAAATTATTGCTCGACGGCAGGAACATTTATGACAAGGATGAATTAATCGAACACGGTTTCGAGTATCATTGCATTGGGAAATGAGACGCTCTGCTTTACATATTGTTGTTGCGGTTCTATTAGGTTTGGCCCTCTATGGGTGTAATGGAAGTGGACGGCAACCTAAGGCTCCAGAGGAAGACACGGCGACAAAGGCCATGCTTGAAGGCATTTGGGTTGACGCGGAAGAGGATGTTGTGGTCTTTAAGATAAAGGGTGACACGATATTTTATCCAGACTCAGCAATCCAGCCTGTGGCCTTTAAGATATTGCAAGACACGATGGTACTGTTCGGCAATACCATGTCGAAATATCCGATAGTGCGTAAAGACCGCCATCTGTTTGAGTTTAAAAACCAAGCCAACGACATTGTGAAGTTGATAAAGAGCGATGACCCTTATGATTCGCTTGATTTCGTGCGTCATCATCCCATTGTACTCAACCAGGGCAAAACGATAAAGCGTGACTCTGTTGTCAGTTTTTCAGATAACAGGTATCATTGTTATGTCCAGGTAAACCCAACCACGTACAAGGTGTATCGGTCGTTCTACAACGCAGAAGGAATGGAAATTGAGAATATCTATTATGACAACATCATACATATAAGCATATTCTCAGGTGCGAACCGTATCTTCTCAAAAAACTTCAGAAAGGCCGATTTTGCCGCGACCGTGCCCAAGAACGTTCTGAAACAGTGTGTATTGAGTGACATAAAATTGGTGTCACTTGAGGATGACGGCTTCCATTACCAAACGCAGTTGGCAATACCTGACAGTCCGAGCAGCTTCATTGTCGAACTGATCGTTTCATATAAAGGCAAGATAAACATTAAACCTTTCGGTAAATAATTGGAAATCTTTTATGTGTTTGACAAGCCTGCGGTTGCAATATCAAGATTGTTTGCGGCCGCAGGTTTGTTTTTACAACGCACATCAGCTCTGTCAGAAAGTTGTTTTACATTTGTTTTTGCTTTCATTTTGATTTTACATACAAGCCGATACTACATCTTTCACGGAGACAAGAGTATTTAGTCCTTGCAATTTCCACAAACTGTTTGAAATCCATAAAATGCTTATACTCAGCGCATTGCAAGACTATTCGTCTTTGCTACTTTTATGTAAGGCTGTTGTTTGTGTCGTATGACATTGCAAAATGCCGTCATTTATACTCCAAAAGGCGGCTTTTGCTCCTGTATTTGGATTGTTTTGGAACAATCAACTGCCGTGTTTTATATCATATTCTACCATTTTACCATCAGGCAGACAATACGAGTTGTGGTAAAAGTAGTCATTTTATAGTGCGTGCCTTTCTGTTTTTTTGCATTTTACGTGAGACCTATAAATGTCATAATGCGGCTGATTTTGCGAAACAAATATCATAATGTCATTTTACATCCTATGCGTTTTTATTGCATTTGTAGGCGCACATTTCATGCCGTTGCCGATAACTTGAATTGCATATTATCGCAATACGGCTTGCGACACTTATTCATAAATACATTGAATGCCGGTTAAATAATAAGTAATGAGAAACTTTTTTAATATTATTTAGTCTCAAAACTTCGTACAAAAGTCCATAAAGTAGTATTTTTGCGCTAAAATTTCCAAGTAGAACAATTAAATCAGAAATTATGGCAGAATCGATAGATATTCGTGAACTGAACATCCTGATAGAACAGAAAAGTGCTTTTGTTGATAACCTGACAGCAGGAATGAACAAGGTGATTGTCGGACAGAAGCACCTGATTGAAGCCCTGTTGATAGGATTGTTGAGTGACGGGCATATATTGTTGGAAGGAGTTCCGGGTTTGGCCAAGACATTGGCCATAAAGACATTGGCCCAATTGGTTGACTCAAAATACAACCGCATACAGTTTACTCCTGACTTGCTACCGGCCGATGTGACTGGAACGATGATATATTCACAGAAAGACGAGAAGTTCCAAGTAAAGAAAGGCCCTGTGTTTGCCAACTTTGTATTGGCTGATGAAATCAACCGCGCACCGGCAAAAGTACAGAGCGCACTTCTTGAAGCGATGCAGGAGCATCAGGTGACGATTGGCAGTTCCACGTTTGACTTGCCAAGCCCTTTCCTCGTAATGGCTACGCAAAACCCGATTGAGCAAGAGGGAACATATCCATTACCAGAGGCGCAAGTTGACCGCTTCATGTTGAAAGTAGTGATAGATTACCCCACTTTGGATGAGGAGAAGCTTATCATACGCGAGAACCTGCAAGGGGAACTTCCTGCCATCTCGCCGGTAATATCTTCTGAAGACATCATCAATGCGCGCGATGTGGTACGCCAGGTTTATATCGACGAGAAAATAGAACAATACATCGCGGACATGGTTTTCGCCACACGTTATCCTGACCGTTACGGTCTGCCACAATTGAAGGACTTGATAACATTCGGCGGTAGCCCTCGCGCAAGCATCAACCTTGCAAAAGCTTCACGTGCATACGCGTTCATCAAGCGGCGCGGATATGTAATACCTGAAGACGTGCGCGCTGTGGCTCATGACGTGCTGCGCCATCGTATAGGCCTTTCGTATGAGGCTGAGGCTACTAATGTAACAAGCGAAGAAATAGTTAGTGATATAATTAATAAGGTGGAGGTTCCTTGATGGATACCCAAGACATATTAAAGCGTGTAAGGAAAATCGAGATTAAAGCTCGCGGGTTGAGCAGCAACATCTTTGCCGGGCAGTATCATTCTGCATTCAAGGGCAGGGGTATGGCGTTCAGCGAGGTGCGCGAATATCAATACGGCGACGACATCCGTGACATTGACTGGAATGTTTCAGCCCGTTTCCACAAACCATACGTCAAGGTGTATGAGGAAGAACGTGAATTGACGGTCATGCTGCTTATTGACGTCAGCGGTTCGTTGGATGTGGGAACACAGCGTGATACAAAAAGGAATGTTGTTACGGAGATTGCCGCAACGCTTGCTTTCAGTGCCATACAGAACAATGACAAGATAGGCGTCATATTTTTTTCCGACAGAATTGAAAAGTATATTCCGCCGAAAAAGGGACGTAAACACATCTTGTTCATAATCCGTGAAATGCTTGATTTCCAGCCGGAGAGCCGCAAGACGGATGTGAAGATGGCAGTGGAATTTCTTACAAGCGTGTTGAAACGCAAATGCACGGCATTTCTCATGAGTGATTTTTATGTGAAGAATGAATTTGAGAATGCCCTGACAATATGCAACCGCAAGCACGATGTTGTCGCTGTACAGGTGTACGACCCACGGGCTGTGTCATTGCCGGATGTAGGCTTGATGAAAGTCCTTGACGCGGAAACGGGCCATGAAATGTATATCGACACAAGCGACAAGCGGCTTCGTAAGGCTCACCACGCTTACTGGGAGAACAGGCAGAAGATGCTTACGGACGTGTTTAACAAGAGTAATGTCGATAATGTGTCAATTGCCACTGACCAGGATTATGTAAAAGCCTTGATGCAGTTGTTTGCCATGCGGAGTTAATGGTAACAAAAACCTAATCACGGTGCGATGCCTGTGTAGGAGTGCCACCTTATTCGCTCTTTTAACAAACATGAACAATGAAACGGATAATCTGTATAATATCTCTCATAACATGCGTCTTATGCGCGTCCGCTAAAGTATTTGTCGAATCAAAGATTGATTCCATCCAAATACTCATAGGCGAACAGACAGGGCTGACTTTAAGTGTTACGACAGGGCAAGGGGCTCATGTTACGATGCCTTCGTTTAAACCGTCAGAATATATAACCCCGGGGGTTGAAGTCCTTGAATGTTCAAATGCTGACACCTCAAAGCTGGATAACGGGCTGGTAAGAATAACAAGGAAATACACTCTGACGTCTTTTGACGAGAATTTGTATTATATTCCGCCAATGAAAGTAAAGGTGGACGGCAAGGAATACCAGAGCAAAAGCCTTGCTTTGAAAGTTCTTACCGTGCCTGTTGATACATTGCATCCTGAAAAATTCTATCCACCGAAAGGTGTACAAGATAATCCTTTTTTATGGAGCGAATGGGAACAGGCGTTCTGGTTGAGTGTAATATTTGTTCTTGTCTGTGTGTTGACATATTATTTGTGGACACGCTTGAAGGAGAACAAGCCTGTCATAGCGCAAGTGCGCATAATAAAGAAAATACCTCCGCACCAGAAAGCGTTGAAGGAAATCGAGCGTATAAAGGACGACAGGATGTCCGTGTCGGAAGACCAGAAGGCGTATTACACCCTCTTGACCGATGTGCTGAGAAAATATATCAAGGCAAGGTTCGGCTTTAACGCAATGGAAATGACCAGTTCTGAAATCATAGACCGTCTGCAGCAAGATGGTGACAAGAAGATGATTGATGAATTGAAAGAGCTTTTCACGACAGCCGACCTTGTGAAGTTTGCCAAATATTCTACACTCATCAATGAAAATGACGCGAACTTGGTCAATGCCGTTGAGTTTATAAACACGACAAAGATAGAGAACCAGCCGACCGTGGAACGTGTTGAACCGCAATTGACCGAGACCGACAAACGCAATATGCGTTCACGCTGGTCTTTGAAATTGTCGATAATAATCCTTTCGGTCGTTTGTGCGGCACTGCTTGTGTATGTTGTGTATCAGGTATGTTTACTGATGTAAGGAGGGGCGTAACTTATGGAGTTTGTCAATAAAGAATATTTTTTGCTGCTGTTGCTGCTGATACCTTACTTGATTTGGTATTTGCTGTATAGGAAAAAGAGCGAGCCGACAATCCGTATGAGCGACACGTTCGCTTATCAGTATGCGCCTAAAAGCCTGCGTGTACGTCTTATAGGAATGCCGATGTTGTTGCGTCTCATTGCGTTTGTCTTGATAGTCGTGGCGTTGGCCAGGCCGCAAACCCATAATAGCTGGGGGCAGCGCACGGTTGAAGGCATAGACATCATGTTGGCTATGGATGTTTCTACGAGTATGTTGGCGGAAGACCTTAAGCCCAATCGTATTGAGGCAGCTAAAAGCGTAGCTTCTGAATTCATTTCCGGGCGGCCTGACGACAATATCGGTCTTACGATTTTTGCGGGTGAGGCTTTTACGCAATGCCCAATGACTACAGACCACGCGTCGTTGATAAACCTTTTGCAAAATGTAAGGACCGACATTGCAGCCAGAGGGTTGATTGAGGATGGAACCGCTATAGGTATGGGATTGGCCAATGCCGTAGGGCGTCTCAAGGACAGTAAGGCTAAAAGCAAGGTCGTGATATTGTTGACTGACGGAAGCAACAACACGGGTGACATATCCCCTTTAACCGCAGCCAGCATAGCAAGCAAGTTTGGCATACGTGTTTATACGATTGCTATTGGAAGCAAGACTCTTGCGCCTTATCCTGTGCAAGTTGGCGGAACTACACAATATGTAAACATGCGGGCAGATGTTGACGTCAAGACTTTGGAGGAAATAGTTTCTACCGCAGACGGACATTTTTATCGTGCTACTAATACGGCTGAATTGAAGAAGATATACGCAGACATTGATAAATTGGAAAAGACGAAAATGGATGTCAAAAAGTTTTCCAAACGTTATGACGCATTCCAACCATTTGTCTTGGCAGCATTTATAGCTATGTTGTTAGAGGTCTTGCTCAGACTTGTGGTATTCCGTCGTATCCCATAAAATAAAAACTTGTTTCATGTTTAGATTTGAAAATCCAGAATATCTATATTTCCTGATATTGATACCGGCTTTGGTTGTTATCAGGTTGTTGGGATTGCGTAAAAGAAAAAAGCAGCTTGAGAAATTTGGTGAACCAATATTGCTGAAAGAATTGATGCCCAATGTCTCAAGCGCGAGGCGTGAGGTAAAGTTTTGGCTTATGATGTCAGCTTTTGCTTTGGTTGTTGTCATGCTGGCCCGTCCGCAACTTGGAATGAAAATAAGTCAGGAGCAGAGGCGAGGCATTGAAGTAATCATTGCATTGGATATAAGTAATTCGATGAAAGCAGAAGATGCCGCACCATCGCGTTTGGAGAAGAGCAAGATGATGATAGAAAACCTTGTTGATAATTTTACAAATGACAGGGTTGGACTTGTTGTTTTTGCAGGTGACGCATTTGTACAGTTGCCGATAACGAGCGACTACGTTTCTGCAAAAATGTTTTTACAGAATGTCGAGCCGTCATTGATTGCCATGCAAGGTACTAATCTTGCAGAAGCCATAGACTTGAGTACAAAAAGTTTTACGAAACGTGATAAAGTCGGTCGTGCCATCATCGTCATAACTGACGGTGAAGACCATGAAGGCGGCGCGATTGAAGCGGCTAAGAAAGCCAAGAAAGACGGAATGAGAGTTTTTGTGTTGGGTGTTGGTTCAACCAATGGTTCTCCGATACCTGAAGACAATGGTGGGTATAAGAAAGATAATACAGGACGAGAGGTGATGTCCGCATTGAATGAAGACATGTGCAAGCAGATAGCTGAAGCGGGCGGCGGTGCGTACATTCATGTTGAAAACAACAATATAGCCCAGAAACAGTTGGATAACGAAATAGCAAAACTGCAAAAAGGCGACATCATGAATATTGTTTACAGTGAATATGACGAGCAGTTTCAGGCTGTAGGCATATTGGTATTGCTTCTTTTGATATTGGAGACAATAGTCCTTGAAGGCAAAAATCCTCTGTTCAAGAAAATAAAACTTTTCAAATAAAGTTGAACCAAATGAAGTTTGAAATGGCAAGATATATTCTGATGTCTCTGTTTTTGGCCTTGACATTAATTGCAAACGCCCAGACGGACCGACAGTTGATACGTGAAGGGAATCGTTTGTTTTACAAGCAACAGTATGACAAAGCTGAAGTCATGTACAGAAAAGCGGTGGCAAAGAACCCTTCGAACCCGCAAGCTGTTTACAACTTGGGGTGCGCCTTGATGATGCAAAGCAAAGATTCTGCGGCAGTTGTACAGTATGAACAAGCTGCAAAGTTGGAAAAGAACAAGCTGCGTTTAGCCAGTGTTTATCACAATATAGGTGTTGTTTGCCAAAACCATAAAATGTATGGTGATGCGATAAGGGCTTATCAACAATCATTGCGGAATAACCCGCATGACAATGAAACGCGGTATAATCTGGCCTTGTGTAAAAGGCTGCAAAAGCAGAACAAGAAAAAAGACGATAAGAATAAAAAAGAAAATAAGAAGCAACAGGAAAATAAAGATTCTAATAACAATAAAGACAAAAACAAGGATAAAAACAACCAGCAGCCGAAAGAACAGATCAGCAAAGACAATGCGGAGCAATTGTTGAATGCGGCCATACAAAATGAAAAAGCTACGCAACAACGCATGAGGAGAGCGATGCAGAGGCAAGGGGCTCGCAGTAAAAGTGGCAAAGACTGGTAGTGTTTTTAATAAATGGCATATTGAATATGAAAAGGTGTTTTTTCATTTTGCAACTTATATTGTCAGGCGTGATGTTGTGTCAAGCCCAAAGCTTGGTTGTCAATGTTCCGTCCAATGTTTCAACTGGTGAGAATTTCAGGCTTACTTACACGGTGAGTACAAGAAATGCGTCAGATTTTCATATCGGGAACGTGCCTGATGCACTTGAGGTCATAACAGGACCGTATGTATCTGAACAGTCAAGTTACCAAATGGCCAACGGACATACAAGTAGTTCTTCATCAAAGACATATACGTTTATATTGTGTGCGACAAAGAATGGAACTTATACGATTCCCTCAGCAAGCGTTGTCGTAAATGGGAAGCGTTTGAAATCTAAAACAGCCAAGGTAAAAGTTTCAGGAAACAATCATAATGGGAACGGCGCTCCCAGAATGCATGAAGGAGCCAATGACCAACCCAGAATGCGTGAAGCAGGTACTCCCATAAGTGGAAGTGACTTGTTTATAAAAGTAAGTGCCAACAAGCGCCGTGTGCATGAGCAAGAACCCATCTTGCTCACTTATAAAGTGTACACGTTGGTTGACCTTACTCAGTTAGAAGGCAAAATGCCAGACCTTACGGGTTTCCATATTCAGGAAATACCCTTGCCACAACAGAAGTCTTTCCACATTGAAAGAGTGAACGGACGGCCTTATCGCTGCGTTACATGGAGCCAATATGTCATGTATCCACAAATGACGGGGAAATTGGAAATTCCAAGTATAACATTTAATGGAACAGTGGTTCAACAAAACCGCAACGTTGATCCGTTTGAGGCATTTTTCAATGGAGGGTCAGGGTACATAGAAGTAAAACGTTCCATAAAAGCCCCGGGAATGACAATTCAGGTAGACCCTCTACCTAAGCGTCCCAATAATTTCTCGGGAGGAGTGGGTGTTTTCAACATAAGTGCCCAGATAAACAAAGATAAGATAAAAGCAAACGAACCTGTTTCTGTCAGGGTTGTAGTCAGTGGGGTCGGTAACTTGAAATTATTGAAACAACCAGTAGTGAAGTTTCCAAAAGACTTTGACACATACGATGCAAAAATAACTGATAAAACCAAGTTGACTCAAAGCGGCGTGGAGGGCAATATGGTTTATGATTTCTTGGCTGTACCACGCAACCAAGGCAGTTATACAATTCCTGCCATAGAGTTTGTTTATTATGATGTGTCAAAAAATGCTTATAAGACAATTAAAACTCAATCTTTCAATCTGGAAGTGTCCAAAGGCGACGGGAACGCAAACTCCGCAATCGACTATAGTGATTTGAAGAACAAGGATATTCATCCTATAAAAGAGGGGGATTTCGAGATACAAGACATCCATAATATCTTTTATGCGTCTGCTGCATATTGGACTGTTTTATCACTTTTATCCATCGTGTTTGTCGCTGTATTGGTGATATTCCGCAAACGCGCCATCGCCAATGCCAATGTAGCTCAGTTGAAAGTGAGGAGAGCCAACCGCATTGCGACCAAACGTTTGCAACATGCAAACACGTTGATGCTGAAGAATGACCAAGACAAGTTCTATGATGAAGTTCTAAGAACCTTGTGGGGGTATGTCGGCGACAAGTTGGACATTCCTGTGGAGCAGTTGTCAAAGGATAACATATCAGATATGTTGGAAAGAAAAGGTGTTGACAATGAAACTATAGGAATGTTCTTGCAAGCCGTAGATGAATGTGAATACAATCGTTACGCCCCTGGCGACACCAAAGGCAATATGAACCAGACATTTGAGGCTGCGATGACGGCAATAATAAAAATAGAAGATGTACTTACCAGAATGAAGAAGACGAACTCGAAGAAAGCGCATTTCATATTGTTTGTAGGTCTCACTTTATTGCTTTTCCCTTTGTCTGCTGGTGCGATAACAAAGAAAAACGCTGATGACGAGTATAAAAAAGGCAATTATCAACAGGCAATAAAAGACTATGAGGAATTGCTGAAAAAAGGTGCAAGCGTAGAATTATATTACAATCTTGGAAATTCATACTACCGGACTGACAACATCACACGTGCCATATTGAATTATGAACGTGCATTGCTGTTGTCGCCTGGAGATGATGACATCAGGTTTAACTTGCAGATGGCACGCTCGAAAACAATCGACAAGATAACACCAAGGTCAGAGATGTTTTTCGTCACTTGGTACAAGTCTTTGGTCAACCTTACAAGTGTTGACGGATGGGCGAAGACAGCCATTGTCAGCATGGTCATAGCCTTTATCCTCGTTATGTTTTATTTGTTCAGGCGCAAAATGATATACCGTAAGCTAAGCTTTTACGGTGCGATAGCTTTCATTGTGCTGTTTTTCTTTGCCAATGTTTTCGCATACGAACAAAAGCAATTGTTGACAAACAGGACGGGAGCCATTGTCATCTCTCCTTCGGCACCATTGAAGAACACCCCTGTAGCAGGAGGTGAACAACAAACAATCATACATGAAGGAAGCCGTGTGGAAATAATCGATGACACGATGAAAGACTGGAAGCTGGTACAGTTGGCCGACGGACGTGAAGGCTGGATTTTGAGTTCTCAAATTGAGCGTATATGATTTATATTTAATATAGCGGCTGATGCAAACATTAGTAGACATAGACCGTACTCTTCTTGCGTTTTTCAACGGCAGCGAATCTCTGTATGTTGATAATTTGGCTGTTGCGCTTACGTCAGGCTTCACATGGATACCATTATACCTGTCGTTGCTTTACGTTGTCATTAAGAACAGTGAGACAATGAAGCAGATAATGCTTGTCATTGGCTGCGTATGTCTATGCATCATTCTTTCTGACGGACTTGCTGATTTTATCATGAAGCCCATGGTTGGACGCTTCAGACCATCCCAAGACCCGTTGCTCAAATATGCGGTTGATGTAGTCAACGGGACGAGAGGCACTTTATATGGATTTTTCTCCGCCCATGCTTCAAACACTTTCTGCATAGCTGTTTTCTTTTCGTTGCTTGTACGCAACAGCAAGTTCGTGACAGCCATGATTGCATGGTCGTTGGTTAATTGCTGGACAAGAATGTATCTTGGACTTCATTATCCGGGTGACATTCTCGCCGGATTGTTGTGGGGCGGCATAGTCGGTGCGTTTGTTTATTTTGTCTATATAAAGGCATACTTGCGTATGTATCCAGATTTCAATTATATTTCTTCCCAATATACAACCACGGGGTACAACCGTGTTGACATTGACATTGTTCTACTTGTGTTGACCCTTACGTTGCTTTACGCCGTAATGAGGTCCTTGTTGTTTTAGATTATAGGAATTATGGACACAAAACATATTCACATAAAAGATTTTGATTACGAATTGCCTGATGAACGCATAGCCAAATTCCCTGTGGCTCAGCGTGACCACAGCAAGCTTCTTGTTTACAACAAAGGCAAGGTTGGCGATGACATGTTTTTCAATATTGCCAGTTATTTGCCAAAGGGGGCATTGATGGTGTTCAACAATACACGGGTAATACAGGCACGCATCCATTTCCGGAAAGAGACAGGGGCACTGATTGAAGTTTTTCTGCTTGAACCAGCCATTCCCGCAGACTACGAACAGATGTTCCAGGCAAAGGGCACGTGTTCATGGCTGTGCATGGTCGGCAACTTGAAGAAATGGAAAGAAGGAACATTGAGACGCACTTTCCAAGTCAAAGGACACGACATCACCTTGACTGCTATACGCCGTGGCGAGCAAGGCACAAGCCATCTTATCGACTTTACATGGGATTGCGAAAGCCTCACCTTTGCCGACATCCTTGAAGGTGTGGGCGAACTGCCTATACCACCTTACCTCAACCGTGAGACCCAAGACAGCGACAAGGTTACTTATCAAACAGTGTATTCAAAGATAAAGGGTAGCGTGGCAGCCCCAACGGCAGGATTACATTTCACCGACGAGGTGCTTCATTCGATTGACGCCAGTGGCATCGAGCGTGAAGAACTTACGCTGCATGTAGGTGCCGGGACGTTCAAACCTGTTAAGAGTGACGAGATTGCCGGTCATGCCATGCACACTGAATATATATGCGTGAGCCGTAATACGCTTGAACGTCTTATAGCCCATGATGCCTGCGCCATAGCCGTTGGCACGACGAGCGTACGCACGCTTGAAAGCCTGTATTACATCGGCGCACGTTTGGCTGACAACCCTGATGCCTCCGAGGAGCAGCTACATATCGACCAATGGGAACCGTATGATACGCATCCGGCACTGACACCCGTCGAGGCGTTGCGCAATGTGCTTGACTACCTTGACCGCAACGGTCTTAACGCACTACACGGCAGTACCCAGATAATCATCGCCCCTGGGTATGAATACAAAATCGTGAAGATGCTTGTTACAAACTTCCATCAGCCACAAAGCACCTTGTTGCTACTTGTCAGCGCGTTTGTGCATGGCGACTGGCGGAAAATTTACGATTACGCCTTGGCTCACGACTTCCGTTTCTTGAGTTACGGTGACAGCTCTTTGCTGATACCTTAAAGTGGAGTTATGGTAAAAATAAATATGAATGTCCGCAAAGCTTCCATTTATAGACGTTTGAATAGTTGAAGGGATTTTTCGTTTCGTTCAAGGGAATTACGCTTACAACGTTCGCTAAGAAGTAAAAAGGCAAATGCCTTGCCATAGAAGCTTCCTGTGGTGGTGGATAGGATGCGGATATTCATAAAAACAAATAAAGTATTATGAAAATAGGAGATAAAGTAAGGTTCATCAGCGAAACTGGCGGCGGGGTCGTGGCTGGTTTCCGTGAAAAGAACATTGTCCTGGTTGAAGATGAGGACGGTTTCCAGATACCCGTCAGGGTCAACGATGTGGTTGTCATTGACAGCGACGACTATAACTTGAAGCCCGCTGCGCCTGAGCCGAAGCCGGCAGTTGACGAAGACTACGACCCGGCCGACCGCCCTGTGACATTCCGTGCCGAACCCGAGGAGCGAAGTGGAGGCGATGCGCTTTCGGTATATCTTGCCTTTGTGCCTGTTGACACACGGGAGTTGACCAAAACCCGTTTCGAGGCATACATTGTCAACGACAGCAATTATTACATCAGGTACACATACCTCTCGGCCGAGGGAGCAAGCTGGACGATGCGTTCAGAAGGCGAGATAGAGCCAAATACAAAACTGTTTGTCGAAGAGTTTGACCGCGAAGCGTTAAACACCCTTGAGCGTGTGACCGTGCAGCTCTTCGCATACAAGCGTGGCAAGAGTTTCATGCAGAAGCCCGTCATTGATGCCAACTTGCGCATAGACACTGTAAAGTTTTACAAGCTGCACACGTTCCGTGAAAACGACTTCTTCGAGCAACCCGCGCTTGTTTACACCATCGTAGAGAACGACAAGCCTGCACGCCCGCTCGTCATCGATGCCAAGGTCTTAAAGCAGGAGATGGCCTGTAAAGCGGCTGCAGATGCCAAACCTGTAGTCCGCCCTGCGCGCAAGCAGACTGGCAAGGATGCTCCCCTCGTGGTTGACCTACATGTATCAGAGCTGCTTGACTCTACGGCCGGTATGTCTGCCGCCGACATCCTCAATCACCAACTCGACGTATTCCGCAAGACCATGGACGAAAACAAAAATAGGCACGGCCTGAAGATAGTCTTCATCCACGGCAAGGGGGAAGGCGTGTTGCGCCACGCCATAGTACACGAGCTGAACTACCGCTATAAGAACTGTCCCTACCAGGATGCCTCTTTCCAGGAATACGGTTACGGCGCAACGCAAGTCACAATCAGGTAAACAAAGAACACAAAATTGAATACCACGGTGGCAGGTCTCATGCTTCAGGAGACATCATACCGATGAGGCACACTTTTGCCACACAGCAACCCTGACCGTTCATTCAATAACATAAAATCATCTTGCCATGCAATATGGATTCATCAACGTGGCGGCCGCCGTGCCCTCTGTGCGGGTAGCTGACTGCGAATATAACATTCAACAGATAGAGAGCCTCATAGCCAAGGCCGAAGGCCAAGGTGTCGAGATAATAGTGTTCCCCGAGCTGAGTGTCACTGGCTACAGTTGCCAAGACTTGTTCCGCCAGACGCTCCTGTTGGAACAGGCCGAAACTGCCGTCATGATGTTGCTCGACTTTACCCGCAACCTCGATATCATAGCCATCGTAGGCGTACCCGTAGTTGTTGGCGGCATGCTGCTCAACTGCGCCGCTGTAATCCAGAAGGGCGACCTGCTTGGTCTCGTACCGAAGACGTTCCTACCAAATTACGGCGAGTTTTACGAGAAGCGCTGGTTCGCCTCAGCCCTCGACATCCAGCCCACAGAAGTGCGTTTCGCTGGCAGCAAGGTCATCGTCACCCCGCAGCCCACGCTGTTTCGCACCTTTCAAGGCGCGCTTTTCGGCGTAGAGATATGCGAAGACCTATGGGCACCAGCCCCGCCAAGCACTAATCTTGCCCTCGCTGGTGCCGACATCGTGTTCAACCTCTCGGCCAGCGATGAGCTTACAGGCAAGCACAACTACCTGACGCAGCTCATCTCACACCAGAGCGCACGCACCATTTCAGGCTACGTATACAGCGGATGCGGCTTTGGCGAAAGCACACAGGACGTAGTCTACGCCGGCAATGCTGTCATTTGCGAGAACGGCCGCACCCTGGCCGAAGGCCGCCGCTTTAGCCTTGAGCCGCAAGTAATCACTGCGCAAGTTGACGTGGAGATGCTCCGCGCCGACCGTCGCTCGAATAGCACCTATTCGTCAGCCCGTCACGGCATCGTACCCCGCGTAATTGAATGCCACGGCGCAACAGCCGCGCGTGACTTCAAGCTTGAACGCACCGTCAACCCATATCCCTTCATACCTTCTGGCGGCGACATCGACGCCACCTGTGCCGACATCTTCTCGATACAAGCTGCAGGGCTGGCCAAGCGTCTCGTCCACACGGGATGCAAGACTGTCGTAGTAGGCATAAGCGGCGGACTTGACAGCACGCTGGCCCTGCTCGTATGCGTCAAGGCCTACGACATGCTACAGATGCCCCGCCTTGGCATTCTCGGAGTGACCATGCCTGGCTTCGGCACAACGGGACGCACCCATGCCAACGCTCTCAGCCTGATGCGCAACCTCGGCGTGTCCATGCGCGAGATATCCATAAAGGCCGCTGTCACTCAGCATTTCGCCGACATCGGGCACGATGCTGCCGTGCATGACGCTACATACGAAAACAGCCAGGCGCGTGAGCGTACGCAGGTACTTATGGACTTGGCCAACCAGGAGGGCGGAATCGTTATAGGCACGGGCGATCTCTCGGAGCTGGCTCTCGGCTGGGCCACATACAACGGCGACCACATCAGCATGTATGGTGTCAACGCTGGAGTGCCCAAAAACCTTGTGCGCCATCTTGTCAGCTACGCCGCCCGCGAGCTTGACCGCGCCTCACGCCTAACCCTTGAAGACATCATCGCCACCCCCGTAAGCCCCGAGCTGATACCTGCTGATGACGATGGCAACATCAGTCAGAAGACGGAGGACATTGTAGGCCCGTATGCCTTGCACGATTTCTTCTTGTACTACACTCTCCGCTACGGCTTCCGCCCAGCCAAAACATACTTGCTCGCCCGCCGTGCCTTCAGCGGCGAGGGCGGCGCACCTCAGTTTGCAGATGACGAGATAAAGCGGTGGCTTGCGGTGTTCATGCGCCGCTTCTTCGCCCAACAGTTCAAGCGGTCGTGTCTGCCTGACGGTCCCAAGGTGGGCAGCGTCAGCCTCAGCCCCCGTGGCGACTGGCGCATGCCATCTGACGCATCCGCCGCGGCATGGCTTAAAGAGTGTGAAAGGCTGTAACTTCTTTTATGAAATTAAACAAGGAAGTGTGAATGACAACAATGTCGTTCACACTTTCTTGGAAAGTTATGTTTTCAACATACAAATTTGCGATGTGTATGAAATGAATGTAAATACAAAATTTGAATTAATTGATTGATTTTCAACATTATCTGGCATCATCTTTCTTATGATAAGAATGGGCGATGTTGGGCGGACATTCTTCATTATTGGTTCGATATTCTGTGTTCTTGAGGGAGTTTTAGACCTATTCCTATATTTCAAACAGAGCAAGAAGAAACGCAAGATAGCAAGACTTTTATATTCGATGTTTCTAATCTTGGCAAGCACTCAAGGCATAATCATGCTTTATGCAAAGATTTGATGTCATTTTACGACAATATGACTTACAGTCCAAATCAATAATAAGACAATCAAATTAAATAAAGAATAGCGGAAAATCCATATTTGATTTTCCGCTATTCTTTATTCATTCCACTACAAGTTTTATAGTGTCAACGCCGAGGCGCGTTTCCAGCCATTGGCTTATCCTTCGGCGTTCGGCGGCATCGAGGTTGCTGCCTGGGACAGTGCCTATTATCGCCGTGGCATAGCGTTTCACGGCAGACGTGTCGGCCGTAGCTTCGGAGGCGAGCGAGAGGCTTACGCTGGCGGTGGTGGGAAAGAGGGCTTTCACTTCCTTGGCTATCTCTGGTGCCATCGTCTCATAGCGGGTGTATTCTCCAAGCAACTCTTGCAGACGGGCTGCCTTAGTCGCTTCGTCGCGCAGCATGGCGGCATAGTTGTCAGTAGAGGTGCGCAGGCCTGCGAGACGGTTGTTGAGCATCATCACCGAGTCTGTCTCGCTTCCCTGTATCACTTGCAAGCGGTAGCCGCCGAGCTTGTAGTCAACCATTTCGTTTTCGGCTTTCCTTATTGCGCTGTCGCTAAGCTCGCGTCCTACGGCTACAACGCGCAGGGTCATGCTGTCGCGGCTGACATCGTAGGCCACCACGCGTGTGCCAGCGTTGTCTATCTTGTCGGCAATGAATTTACTTACGTTTGTGTTGAACACACTTTTCTTGACGATGTTGTATGTCATCACGACGGCAGGAGCCATGGTGGCAGCCACGGCTATTATAATATAGCGGCGCACGCGGGCGTAACGCTCAGGCGTGGCGAACTGTTTTTGCTTGAACTTCATCATCCTGACGCCTATGTATGTGGAAAGGCTGATGAAGACGGTGTTGATGAAAAAGAGGTAGAACGCGCCGAGGAAATAGGCCATGTTGCCTGTGGCTATGCCGAAACCGGCAGTGCATAGCGGGGGCATGAGGGCCGTGGCTATGGCTACGCCTGGCAACACATTGCCTTTGCCCTTTGTGGCCAGGGCTACAAATCCCGCCGCTCCGCCGAAGAGGGCAATCAGCACGTCATAGAGGGTGGGGGAGGTGCGCGCCAGAAGTTCTGACTGGGCTTGGTCCAAGGGAGTCAACAGGAAGTAAAGCGTGGCGGTGATGACGCTTATGACGGTGGCCACAAGGTAGTTTTTGACCGACCGTTTGAGCAACTGTATGTCGTTGATACCTACCGCAAGTCCCATGCCGATAATCGGTCCCATGAGTGGGGATATGAGCATCGCGCCTATGATGACAGCCGTAGAGTTGACGTTGAGTCCGAGCGAAGCGATGAAGATGGCGAACACGAGTACCCAGAGCGTTGCGCCGTGAAACGACACACCCGCACTGATGCTCTTGATTATCTCTTCCTCGTTCTCCTTGTCAGGCATGGCGTTGAAATACTTTTTCAGCGTCTGCGCCGCCGTAGTCATGGCTTTGCTGAATAATTGGCTTCCTCTAATTTGGTGTTCCATAGTCTTAAATTTTTTGCGGTTGTCCAGCCTTACGGCCGTTAATATTTGTCCTGGGTAGAGCTTGTTCATGTCGCGCGCCACGCCTCGGGTGTGTATAATTGACCTTGGCGTGCCCCTGTGGCGCGCATATGGTTGGCGAGTAGATTGGCAAACTCATGGTTCTTCAGTCCCCAGCGCGGAGCGATGAGCATGTCGGCCGGTGTTTGTGAGGTGAAGCGGTCGAGGATGATATCAGGGCGCAGGTGCTGTATGTAGCGGGTAAGCAGCCGGACATATTCATCGGGCGAGTACAAATGAAACGGCGTACGCAGGTATTCTTCCGCAAGACGCGTGCCCCGTATGATTTGCAGTTGGTGTATTTTCAGTATGCCAAGCTTGGTTGACGACACGACTTCGGCCTGGCGTATGCATTCTTCTTCGTCGTCACCAGGCAAGCCGATGATGACATGTCCGCCTGTAATGATTCCACGTGACGCCGTGGCGTCGATTACGCGGCGCGAACATTCGAAAGTATGCCCGCGGTTGATGGAGCGCAACGTAGCATCGTTTGCGCTCTCTATACCGTATTCGACGATGACGAACGTCTGACGCGCCAGCCTGGCGAGATAGTCAAGCAGCTCGTCGTCAACACAGTCAGGGCGCGTGCCTATCACGATTCCCACGACGCCGTCAGACTGCAGGGCTTCCTCGTACCTGCGCTTCAGTGTTTCGAGCGGAGCGTAAGTGTTGGAATAGGACTGGAAATAAGCAAGGTAGCGCATCTCTGGATATTTGCGTGAGAAGAACCGTTTGCCTTCCTCTATCTGTTCGGAAATGCTTCTGGGCTTGCCGCCCTGCCTGCAATAAGCGGGACTGAACGTGTTGTTGTCGCAAAAGGCGCAGCCTCCATGACTTATGCGCCCGTCGCGATTGGGGCATGTGAAGCCGCCGTCAACGGATATTTTCTGCACCTTGAAAGGAAATTGCGAGCGCAGCCATGTGCCAAAGTCGTTGTAGCATTCCATTGTAGCGAGTGTTGTGGGAGTAGGCGTGTAGCGCGGTCGGGGCGTGATGATTGTATACATGATGACGGCGTAGGCCGACGGATTTGCCTGCAGGGCGCACTTCTGTCGTAAAACATGGCATATTGGCTTGTAAAAGGCCGCCTTTCATGCCCCAATTTACGGCCTTTTACCTTGCGAAAGGCCGCATATCGCAAACCTGCCGGCATATTGACGTTATGGCTTTAGTCTGAAACGTCGTAGCATCGGGCCGTACAACCGCAACCCGTTAATATCTTTTAAATCTATCGTGATTGCAAATATAGTGAAAATTACTTATCTTTGCCCGAAATAAACCTAAAAAATTGCAATGAAAAAGATTTTTGTCATGTGTGCGGCATTGCTTTTCGCCATTAGTGGCGCGATGGCTCAGGACGGCCTTCAGTTAAAAGACATTGCCGAAGGAAAGCCTACGGCTGAACGACTTAGCGCGGTTACTCCGCTTGGCGACGGTGAAAGTTACGCCATGATAAGCAGCGACGGCAAGAGAATTTTGAAGTATTCGTTTAAGACGGGGCAACAGACGGGCGTGTTGTTCGATGTTGACAACACCGTTGGCGAAAAGGTAGACGGATTTGACAATTACATACTCAGCCCGGACGGTACGAAGATGCTGATACAAACAAAGTCAAAAAGAATATACCGCCGCTCATTCACGGCCACCTATTATATTTATACTATAGCCGACAGGAAGATGGAACCGCTGTCTGACAACGGTCCGCAGCAGGTGCCCGTATGGTCGCCGGACGGCATGAAAGTGGCTTTCGTCCGTGACAACAACATATACCTCATAAAGCTGTTGTACGGCAATTCGGAAAGTCAGGTGACAAAAGACGGCAAGCGCAACGAAATAATCAACGGTGTGCCTGACTGGGTGAGCGAAGAAGAGTTTGCTTTCAACAGGGCTTTGGCGTTCAACGCCGACGGCACCATGATATGCTGGATAAGGTATGACGAAAAGAAAGTGCCGATGTATTCCTTGCAGATGTATAAGGGCATGGAACCGGAGATGACAGAAAACGCCGACTATCCCGGCTTGTATTCATACAAGTACCCGAAAGCGGGCAAGGACAACTCAAAGGTGTCTGTGCTGAGTTATGACATCCAGTCGCGGCAGACACGCACCATGCAGTTGCCTGTTGACGCCGACGGATACGTTACAAGAATAAAGGCGACGGGCGATGCCGAGAAGATGATTGTCTACACGATGAACCGCCACCAGGACAAGCTATGCCTTTATTCTGTGAACCCGCGTAGCACGGTGTGCAAGCTCCTGATTGACGAGAGTGTGCCCAAATACGTGAAAGCAGAGGCCATGGGTAGCATACAAGTTACCGACAACCACATCCTGCTGCCAAGCGACAGGTCGGGCTACATGCAGCTTTACCTGTACAGCCTCAACGGACAATTGCAAGGCAGGCTGACCAATACGAAATATGACATTACCAACGTATACGGTTACGATGAACGCACAGGCAACGTATATTATCAGGCTGCGGGTAAGAACCCGATGAACAGGGAGATATATGTGACATCAAGGAATGGCAAGACTGTGTGCCTTACACAACGCGAGGGGTGGAATTCTGCCGTGTTCAGCAAAGGTTTCAAGTATTTCATAAACCAATGGAGTGATTGCAACACGCCGTATGAGTATTCCATATTGACAAACTCAGGGAAGAAAACAGCCACGTTGATTGACAATAAGGACGTAAAGTCAAAGTTGACTGCGTACAACCTCTCTCCCAAAGAGTTCTTCAGCTTCAAAACTTCAGAAGGCATCGAGCTTAACGGCGTAATGATAAAGCCGTCAAACTTTGACGCAAGCAAGAAGTATCCGGTCATCATGTGGCAATATAGCGGCCCGGGCAGCCAGCAAGTTGTAAATTCTTGGGACCTTGGCTCGGTGGGCAGCGGGGCAATGTTTGACGAATACTTGGCGGCGCAAGGGTTCATACTCGTATGCGTTGACGGCCGTGGTACGGGTGGACGCGGTGCCGATTTCGAGAAGTGTACGTATCTTAAGCTTGGCGAACTGGAAGCAAAAGACCAGGTCGAAACGGCCTTGTATCTAAGCACATTGCCTTACGTTGACAAAGACAACATCGGTATATGGGGATGGAGCTATGGCGGCTTCAACACCCTGATGAGCATGAGCGAAGGCCGCAACGTGTTCAAAGCAGGTGTAGCTGTTGCTCCTCCGACAGATTGGAGGTATTATGACACTGTATATTCAGAAAGGTACATGCGCACGCCAAAAGAGAACCCGTCTGGCTATGATGTCAATCCCATAAAACGGGCAGACAAGCTGCATGGCGCATTGCTGCTGTGCCATGGCCTCGCCGATGACAACGTGCATCCCCAAAACGTTTTTGAATATACCGAAGCCCTTATCCAGGCTGACAAGGATTTCAAGATGAATATGTACACAAACCGCAATCATAGCATTTACGGAGGGAACACCCGCAATCACCTCTTCAGGCAGATTACGCAATTCTTCATTGACAATTTGAAGTAAGCACAGACTACTAATAAAAATAAAAAGACATGAGAACATCCAAATCATTTTATGCAATGGCGTTAAGCTTGATGTTTGCGCCGTTGTCGGTCGCTGCGGACAATGTGACCATTACGGTTGAAAACAAAGGCAACGTGCAGCGTCAGGAACTGGTGGAGATGCCTGTTAAGGACATTTACGGTAAATTGGGAATAAAGCAAGGCGAGCCTTTTATCGTCAAAAATGCCTTGGGGCAGCAAATCGCATATCAAGTTACGTATGACGGAAAATTGCTGATAGACGCAAGTGTACGCCCAAAAGGTTCTGCCGAATTCACTGTTGAGCCAGGTGAACCGAAACCGATGAAGACGTTTGTATGTGGAAAACAGTATCCAGAGCGCGTTGACGACATTGCATGGGAAAATGACCGAACAGCTTACCGTGTATACGGCCCTGCCTTACAGCGTACAGGAGAAAAAGCATTCGGCATTGACGTTTGGGTGAAAAACACCCCAGACCTTGAAGTTGACAAGCGTTATGTTACAGAACTTTCAAACCATTCCAAGATAGAAGAATTGAAGAAAGCTGGCAAAACGGCTGAAGCTCTTGATTTGGAACAGGAAACCACATACCATTATGACCATGGATATGGGCTTGACTGCTATAAGGTGGGTCCGACACTGGGTTGTGGCACTCCGGCATTGATGGATGGAAATGAGATAATCATGCCTTATTGCTACAAGACATATAAGATTTTGGACAATGGGCCGTTGCGTTTCACGGTTCAGTTGGATTATAATCCGTTTGCAATCGGTGAAGACAAAAACGTTGTGGAACACCGTATCATAAGCTGTGACAAAGGAAGTAATTTCAATAAGATGACAGTATGGTATGAGGGATTGACCAAACCGCGTGACATGGTGGCAGGAGTCGTTATTCATGCAGAAGACACCAAAAGCATACTTACAGGAGAAAATTATGTGCTTTATGCTGACCCGACAGACAACCCGGCAAAACAAAATTTCCAGATTTATGTCGGAGTGTTGTTCCCCAACGGTGTAAAGGCGACCAAAGTCATGATGTATGATACACCCTCAAATGGCAATTCAGGTCATGGTGTCGGAATGATAACTTATCAGCCAAACGAGAAATACACTTATTATTTTGGTTCGGCATGGAGCAAAAACGATGTTCGCACTTTGAATGAATGGAAATTGCGTGCGGAAGAGACTCTTAACGCATTGCATGTACCTCTCAAAGCCATTGTAAAATAATTACAATGTAAGTGTTTGCCGGATGTGATTCATGAAGACAACATTCGGCAAACACTTGTTTAAATACTTGAAAAGCATACTGAAACATTAATAATCGTTGTAATAAATCTAATAGGATGAAAAAATTATTATTAGGAGATGAAGCTATTGCCCAAGCTGCCATTGACGCTGGTTTAAGCGGTGTCTATGCTTATCCGGGCACTCCGTCCACGGAAATAACGGAGTATATACAAAATTCGCAGGTTGCGAAAGAACGCAACATCCACAGAATTTGGTCCACCAACGAGAAAACCGCAATGGAAGAAGCGTTGGGAATGTCGTTCATGGGTAAAAGAGCGTTGGTGTGCATGAAGCATGTCGGCCTTAATGTTTGTGCTGACCCGTTTGTAAATTCAGCAATTACAGGTACTAATGGCGGCATCATTGTGCTTGTCGCTGACGACCCGTCAATGCATTCGTCACAAAATGAACAGGACAGCCGCTTCTATGCCAAGTTCGCCATGATACCATGTTTTGAACCGTCAAACCAACAAGAAGCTTACGACATGGTTCATGCCGCTTTTGATTACAGCGAGCGTGTACATCTGCCTGTATTGATGCGTGTAACGACAAGAATGGCTCATAGCAGGGCTGTTGTTGAAATACGTGAAAACGCAAGAGAGCAAAACAAAATGAATTATGACGCCAAATCAAGCGAGTGGGTGCTATTGCCTGCCATGGCGCGTCGGCGTAACGACATTGTGACTGCGCAGCAAAAAGAATTGGAACGTGATGCCGTTGAAAGCAAATTCAATTGTTTTACAGACAGCAGCGACCATTCGTTGGGCATTATAACCGGCGGAATAGGCATAAACTACTTAAATGAATGTTTCCCAGAGGGTTGTCCTTACCCTGTATTGAAAATAAGCCACTATCCATTACCCAAGCAGCTTATGCGCAAAATGACAGAAGAATGCGACAATGTGCTTGTGATTGAAGAGGGGCAACCGTTCATTGAGGATTCCCTTAACGGGATAATGCCAGGCAACGCCGTGATAAAAGGCAAATTCACAGGTGATTTACCACGTACTGGCGAACTTACACCAGACATTGTGAAAAAGGCATTAGGCTTGCCGATTGGAGATTGCCATGCGAAAAGTGAATATACAGTTCCACGTCCGCCGGCACTCTGCCAAGGTTGCGGACACAGAAACGTGTATGCGGCCTTGAATGATGTATTGAAAGATTATCCAAATGCAAGAGTTTTTGGCGATATCGGTTGCTACACGCTTGGCGCACTACCACCTTACAAGGCATTGCATTCCACTGTGGATATGGGTGCGAGCATCACCATGGCCAAAGGTGCATCTGACGCAGGACAATGGCCCGCGGTGGCGGTTATTGGCGACTCTACATTCACACATTCAGGGATGACTGGCTTGTTGGATGCGATTAATGAAAATGCAGATATAACTGTTATAATCAGCGACAACCTTACAACCGCCATGACAGGCGGACAAAATTCAGCCGGAACTAACAAGTTGGAGGCAATCTGCCGAGGTCTTGGATTGAGCGATGAGCATTTGAAAACAGTTATTCCATTACCGCAGAACATGCCCGAGATAGAAAAAATATTGCGTGAAGAGATAAACTATCATGGAGTAAGTGTTATCATTCCGTGCCGCGAATGTATGCAGACATTGCAACGGCATCTCAGGGAAAAGAAACAAAAAGGAGGACAAAAAAAATGAAAACAGACATAATTCTTTGTGGAGTAGGGGGACAAGGCATCCTGTCAATAGCCACCATCATTGGAAAAGCCGCAATGAAGGAAGGGCTCAACATAAAACAAGCCGAAGTTCACGGAATGTCGCAGCGCGGCGGAGACGTGCAAAGCAACTTGCGCATATCATCCTCACCGATACACAGCGACCTCATAGCGTTAAACGGTGCGGATGTAGTAATATCCATGGAACCAATGGAAGCTTTGCGTTATCTGCCGTATCTGAACAAAGACAAAGGATGGATAATTACATCAAGTGTCCCGTTTGTAAACATTCCCAATTATCCGGCAATGGAAGACATAAAAGCCGAATACGCCAAACTTGGCAATGTTGTGATGTTGGACATTGAGAAGTTGGCGAAAGACAATGGCGTGCCACGCTCGGCGAATGTCATATTGCTTGGAGCGGCATTGGATGCGATTGGCTTGGAACGCGACAAGATTGAAGCCGCCATACGCCGTGTCTTTGAACGAAAAGGCGAAAGTGTGGTGGATGCAAACATCAAGGCCCTTGCCATAGGCATTGAAAACAGTGGAAAGATTTAACCGTGAAATAGATAATGAGAGCTAAGCCATGCGGCTTTGGCTCTCATTAAATTTAAATACGACAAATATGCAAACACCGATAAACAAAGAAATCATAGACAAGGCCATTCATGACTTTGGAATACAGGATTTTGAGAAAGCGACCATAAGGGAAGTCAAATCCGTTGCGGCATACGCAGAAAAGGAGACGGGAATAGAATTCATTAAATTGGAAATGGGCATACCAGGCCTACCCGCCTCACATGTAGGAGTGGAGGCGCAAATAAAAGCCCTTCAAGGTGGAATCGCGCATTCTTATCCAGACATACAAGGCTATCCCAAATTGAAAGAAGAGGCATCACGCTTTGTGAAAGCTTTCATTGGAGTTGACGTAGACGCCGAAGGTTGCATACCTGTATGCGGAAGCATGCAAGGAACGTTTGCTTCATTCCTTACCTGTTCCCAAAGTGACAAAAAGAAAGACACCGTACTTTTCATCGACCCTGGGTTCCCCGTACAGAAAATGCAGTTACAGGTGTTAGGCGTGAAGTACGAAACTTTTGACGTTTATGATTATAGGGGCGAAAAACTCCGCACCAAGCTTGAGAGCTATTTGGACAAGGGAAACATTTGCGCCATTGTTTACAGTAACCCCAACAATCCTTCATGGATTTGTTTCAATGAAGACGAACTTAGGATTATCGGAGAGCTGTCAACCAAATATGATACGGTAGTAATGGAAGACCTCGCCTATTTTGCCATGGATTTCCGCAAAGACCTCAGCACCCCATTCAATCCGCCATATCAAGCAACAGTCGCACGTTACACAGACAATTGCATGTTGCTCATTAGCGGAAGCAAGGCTTTCAGTTATGCTGGTGAGCGCATAGGCGTTGTTTGTATCAGCAACAAGCTGTTCCATCGTCATTATGCAGACTTGGACGCAAGATATGAAGGACTGCCGTTTGGCTTGGTGTATTCCACCAGAATGCTTTATGCCCTGTCATCAGGAACGAGCCACAGCGCGCAATATGCCATGGCGGCAATGCTGAAAGCCGCGTCTGACGGCACTTACGACTTCAGGCGTGAAACCGGAATTTATGGCCAGCGCGCCCACGAACTAAAAAGAATATTCAAGAAGCACGGATTTTACATCGTATACGACAAGGACTTGGACGAAGACTTGGCGGACGGTTTTTATTTCACCATCGGCTATCCCGGCATGACGGGCGGACAGTTGTCTTTAGAGCTGATGTATTATGGCGTAAGTGCCATTTGCCTTTCCACTACAGGCAGCAGTCAACAAGGATTGCGTGTATGCACTTCATTCATAGAAGACAGGCAGATGGAAGAGTTGGATAAACGCATGGCCATATTTGAAGCCAACCACCAGGCTTAGTTCGCATATTGGCGTATATAGGCCTTTGCCACGTGTCTTTGATGGATTGAAATAACGCATGCTTATCTTATTGTAAGTCAACGTGTTAGGAGCAGGTGGCGTTTCATGTCGCAAAAGGTTGCCTTTTACTGCTTAAAAGGCAACCTTTTATGCGTTGATATGCGGCTTTTTACCACGCATGTTTTTGTCGTTTAGGTTTTAACACATTTCGCACCGCATTGTGTTTGAACCGTATCAAAATCCCAATATGCCTCCAGGCTTGGATTGCGATTGATTTTATATGCATATTCCAAACAAGTCAAACTCTTAGTTTTTGCCCGAAACGCTTGTATGGATGGACAAAAATTAGTACTTTTGCGCTCGTCAAATTAGATGCTGCAAACCTTTTAATAAAATGGAGTGGAAGCTTTTTCCACTTTCCGTTTTGGCCATTATGGGTTTGTGATGTATTTATAACCAAAATTCTAAAAAATGAATATATCTTACAAATGGCTTAAAGAGTATGTTGACTTTGACTTGACGCCGCAAGAAGTCTCAGACGCTCTTACTTCAATAGGTCTTGAGGTTGATTCTTTAGAGGAAGTCCAAAGTGTAAAAGGCGGATTGAAAGGACTGTATGTCGGCAAGGTGTTGACATGTGAAGCCCATCCAAATTCAGACCACTTGCATGTCACTACTGTTGACCTGGGGCGTGAGACACCGTCGCAAATCGTATGTGGCGCGCCCAATGTCGCTGCCGGACAGAAAGTCATTGTCGCAGACTTGGGCTGCGTGCTTTATGACGGCGACAAAGAATTCACCATCAAGAAATCCAAGCTCCGTGGCGTAGAAAGCTTTGGCATGATATGCGCCGAGGACGAGATTGGCGTAGGCACAAGCCATGACGGCATTATCGTATTGCCCGATGACGCAAAGATAGGACAGCCGGCTGCGGAGTATTATCATCTGGAAAGCGACTGGTTGATAGAAATAGACATAACGGCCAACCGTGCGGACGCACTGTCACATTGGGGCGTGGCGAGAGACCTTTACGCATGGTTGCTGCGCAACGGATATGAGACATCATTGCATCGCCCTGACTGTGACAAGTTTTCGGTAGACGATACCAGCCTGCCGATAGATGTCACCATCGAGAACCAGGATGCTTGCAAGCGTTACGCTTGCGTCAGCATAACAGGTTGCGAAGTAAAGGAAAGTCCGTCATGGCTGCAAGAAAAGCTCCGTGTCATAGGTCTTCGCCCGATAAACAATATCGTCGATATAACGAATTATATAATGATGGCTTATGGACAGCCGTTGCACTGTTTTGACGCAGACATGGTTACAGGTCATCACATAATCGTAAAAACGATGCCTGAAGGCACGCCGTTTGTCACGCTTGATGGCGTTGAGCATAAATTGGGGACGCATGACCTCGCAATTTGCAATACGGAAGAGGCAATGTGTATCGCCGGCGTATTCGGAGGAAAGGGCAGCGGAACATACGAGACTACAAAGAACGTAGTGCTTGAAAGTGCGTATTTTCATCCTACATGGATACGCAAGAGCGCACGACGCCACGGCTTGAGTACAGATGCGTCTTTCCGCTTCGAGCGCGGCATCGACCCCAATGGCGTTATTTACGCATTGAAGCAGGCTGCGATAATGTGCAAGGAGCTTGCCGGTGGCAAAGTCTCCATGGAAATCAAGGATGTTTATCCCGAGCCAATGAGTGACTTCAAGGTCTCGTTGAACTACAACTATGTAAACAGCCTGATTGGCAAGGACTTGTCGGCAGAAATGATAAAGGACATTGTGACAAGCCTTGACATGAAGATTGAAAAGGAAGACGAAAATGGCATAGAACTAAGCGTCCCGCCTTACCGCGTAGATGTTCAGCGGCCTTGCGATGTCGTGGAAGACATACTGCGCATTTACGGATACAACAATGTGGAGATTCCTACGCAGCTAAAGAGTTCGCTTGTGATAAAAGGCTATGAGGACAACAAGCACAAGTTGGAGGACATGATAGGCGGACAGCTCGTCGGTTGCGGATTCAGCGAAATAATGAACAACTCACTTACAAAGGCTGCGTATTATACGGACTTGAACAAATATCCGGCTGAAAACCTTGTAAGAATCATGAACCCGCTGAGTTCTGATTTGGGCGTTATGCGCCAAACTTTGCTCTTTGGCGGTCTTGAAAGCATTGCTTACAATGCCAATAGGAAGAACGCCGACCTTCATTTCTTTGAGGTAGGCAATGTTTATAAGTTCTATCCAAACAAACAAGACAAGGAGAACCCGATGCGCGCTTACAGCGAAGAGACTCATGTCGGACTTTGGCTTACAGGCAAACGTGTATCCGGCAATTGGGCGCATCCTGATGAAGACACTTCCATTTATGAGCTGAAAGCATACGTTGACAATATATTCAGGAGGGTTGGAATTGCCGACCGCATGATAATCGTCAAGGCTAACGACAATAATATTTTCGACAGCGGCCTTGTTCTTGAAGACCGCAATGGCAATGTCTTGGCTGAACTTGGCGTCTTGAACACGCGCCTGCTGAAAAAAGTCGATATCGGGAACCCTGTATATTATGCCGATATATGGTGGAACTCTGTGGTGAAGATGGCAAGCAAAAAGACCGTAAGTTATCATGAAATCAGCAAATATCCGGCTGTGAGCCGTGACTTGGCATTGCTTCTTGATAAAAATGTGAAGTTCAGCGAGATTGAACGAATAGCACGGCAGACTGAAAAGAAATACCTGAAGAGCGTAGAACTGTTCGATGTGTATGAAGGCAAGAACTTGCCAGAAGGTAAAAAGAGCTATGCCGTGAACTTCATATTACAAGATGAAGAAAAGACCTTGAACGACAAGCAGATAGACTCTATGATGAATAAGCTGATTGCAAATCTGAAGAAAGAGTTGAACGCTGAATTGAGATAACATTCATGATTTTGACGATTTAAACAAGGATAAAATAAATAAAGACATGGGAAGAGCATTTGAATACCGTAAAGCTACAAAGCTGAAAAGATGGGGGCACATGGCCAGGACATTTACGAAGATAGGCAAGCAAATCGCCATAGCGGTGAAAGCTGGCGGTCCTGACCCTGACAACAATCCGCATCTGCGCTCTATAATCCTAAACGCCAAGCGTGAAAACATGCCGCTTGAAAACGTGAAGCGCGCCATCAAGAACGCAATGGGTAAGGACCAGAGCGATTACAAAGAAGTGACATACGAAGGATACGGACCTCACGGAATAGCAATATTTGTTGATGCCGCAACTGACAATACAACGCGTACCGTAGGCAACGTGCGAGCCATCTTCAACAAATTCAATGGCAATCTCGGAACAATGGGCAGCCTTTCGTTCTTGTTCGACCATAAATGCGTGTTCACATTTAAGAAAAAGGACGGTCTTGACATGGATGAGATGATATTGGATTTGATTGATTACGGCGTAGAAGACGAATATGACGTTGACGACGAAGCTGGAGAGATAACAATTTATGGCGACCCCAAAAGCTTTGGCGACATCCAAAAGCACCTTGAAGAAAATGGTTTTGAAGTTACCGGAGCAGAATTTACGCGTATACCCAACGACCTGAAAGACGTTACGCCAGAAGAGCGTGAGACCATCGAGAAAATGGTTGACTTGCTGGAAGACGATGACGATGTGCAAAACGTGTATACGAACATGAAACCAGAATAAAGCGTTTGCTTGTATTTCTGTTGTCAAGGTTTATGAATTCATCATATTTCCTTGACAACAGATACTTTAATCAATAATACAAGATGAAGGAGATAACATACTTTACATCTGACACTTGCAGCAAAGTGATAACATTGAAAGTTGACGATGAAAATCGCATAGTTGATGTTAATTTTGTCGGGGGATGCAACGGTAACCTGCAAGGAATATGTTCACTCGTAAAGGGAATGAACATAGCAGATGTAAAGACAAAACTCAACGGGATACGTTGTGGCAGTAAGAATACAAGTTGTCCTGACCAATTATGCCGCGCAATAGATGAAATAGAGCGTAGATAAACTATTGCTTGCCGTAATCTTGTGGGGTTATTTTAATATCCAATAAAATCTTACCTTTGTTTTTTTCAGAATAATAAGTATAAGCGAAATTGAAGCTTTTGTCTTTATATGTCCTTATACTCATGGCATCTTTCACAGCTTTTGTGATTTTTTCTTTTGCTTGTTGCTTGTCTATGGCTGAAGTGTCAGCCTGGCCAGTCATTGTGAAATAATAATGTAATGTGCGCGTATCTTTATCAAACGTCATACTGTCATTGACGATATTGTCTGAAATTTGTTTGGGACAATTTTTGCGTGTATATTCTTTGGCTTCGCGTGCTGCTTTATCCTCAAGGCTCTCGTGGCAAGCTGTTAGTAGGAATGTAAGACAAAGTAAATAAAAAAAGATTCTTTTCATTACGCTGATTGTTACGTTCTGTCCGCAAAGATAAACAAAATCTTTTTTATTTGTATATAAATACGCCGCTTTTTAAAATTCTTCATAAAAAAGCGGAAATCTTAGGACTGAAAGGCTTTTTTTTGTATATTTGCGTTCCAAAATATACAGTAAATGAACGAAATAAGAAATTTTTGCATCATAGCACATATAGATCACGGTAAGTCTACATTAGCAGATCGTTTGTTGGAATATACGAAAACCATTCAGGTGACTGAAGGGCAAATGTTGGATGACATGGATTTGGAGCGCGAACGTGGCATCACAATAAAAAGTCATGCCATCCAAATGGAATATTCTTACAAAGGAGACAAATATATCCTCAATCTTATAGACACCCCGGGGCATGTCGATTTTTCCTATGAAGTGTCGCGAAGCATTGCTGCCTGTGAAGGAGCTTTACTTGTAGTAGACGCTACGCAAGGAGTACAGGCTCAGACTATAAGCAATCTTTACATGGCATTGGAACATGATTTGGAAATAATTCCTGTAATCAATAAAATTGATATGCCGTCGGCCATGCCTGATGAAGTGGAGGACGAAATCGTAGACTTGATAGGTTGTGACCGTAAAGATATAATTCGGGCATCGGGGAAAACTGGTGAAGGAGTGAGTGACATTCTGGATGCTGTAGTTGAACGCATCCCGCATCCGGCTGGAGAGGCGAACGCACCTCTTCAGGCATTAATTTTTGATTCTGTGTTTAACTCTTTCAGAGGGATAATAGCATATTTCAAAATAGAGAATGGATGCATTGCAAAAGGTGACAAAGTGAAATTCTTTAATACCGGAATGGAGTATGTTGCGGATGAGGTTGGTGTCCTGAAGATGGATATGATACCTCGCAACAAGTTGTCAACAGGCGATGTCGGGTATATAATAAGTGGTATTAAGGACAGTAAAGAGGTTAAGGTCGGGGATACAATAACACATGTGGCTCGTCCATGCGACAAGGCCATATCCGGTTTCCAAGAAGTAAAACCAATGGTCTTTGCTGGTGTATATCCTATCGACCCGTCTGATTATGAGAATTTAAGAGCTTCGCTAGAGAAGTTGCAACTTAATGATGCGTCGTTGACATTCTCTCCAGAGTCTTCCGTGGCCTTGGGCTTTGGATTCCGTTGTGGCTTTTTGGGCTTGTTGCACATGGAAATTGTGCAAGAACGTTTGGACCGTGAATTTAACATGGATGTGATAACGACTGTTCCCAATGTATCTTATATGGTCTATGACAAACAAGGGAATGCCAAGGAAGTTCACAATCCTTCAGGATTACCTGACGCTACAATGATTGACCACATCGAGGAACCTTATATCAAAGCGTCAATCATAACGGACGCGAACTACATTGGTCCAATAATGAAGCTATGCCTGGATAAACGCGGAGAACTGGTAAAGCAAGAATATGTCAGTGGCAATAGGGTGGAACTACATTTCATGTTGCCTTTGGGAGAGATTGTCATTGATTTCTACGACAAACTGAAAAGCATATCAAAGGGTTATGCTTCTTTTGATTATCACATTGATAGTTTCCGTCCTTCAAAATTGGCAAAGTTGGATATTCTCCTTAACGGCGAACCCGTTGATGCGTTGTCAACACTTACGCATCAAGACAACGCGACTTCGTTGGGACGTAGAATGTGTGAGAAGCTAAAAGAATTGATACCTCGTCAACAGTTTGACATTGCCATACAAGCAGCAATTGGCTCAAAGATTGTTGCACGAGAAACAATAAAATGCGTCCGTAAAGATGTTACGGCCAAATGTTACGGCGGAGATGTTAGCAGAAAACGTAAATTGCTTGAAAAACAAAAACGTGGAAAAAAACGAATGAAGCAAATAGGGAATGTCGAAGTTCCGCAAAAAGCTTTCCTTGCTGTACTGAAATTAGATTGACAAAATAATCTTTCTCGTAGCATAGGAAACATTAACTGCACAACAACATCATCGGTTTTGGCTGCATAAAGTAAACTCTTAAATTCAAAAGGAGGAAGAGTATGAAAGAAATTTCTAAGACCAAACGTGATATAGCTCGCGAACTTGCACGCAAATATAGCACAATGACACATGACGAACTTGATATACTTGAAAGTGTGTTGGTGCCAATGAAGTTTGCTAAAGGTGAAATCATACTTGGTGAAGGTGAAGTTTGCAGACACATATATTATATCGAAAAAGGGCTTGTACGGCAATTCTACTTTAAAAAAGGCAAAGACGTAACTGAACACATGGCACCAGAAGGTGAGATAATAATGTGCATAGAAAGCCTTTTCAAAGAAGAACCTACTCACTTGCAAGTCGAAGCACTTGAACCTGTATTGATATACGCGCTCCCAAAATCCAAGCTTGAAGAAGTTGCATTGCACAATGTCAACATACAGATATTGTATAGGAAGATTTTGGAAGAGTCGCTTATAAATTCTCAAATACATGCAGATTTGGTGCGCTTTGAAACAGCGCAAGACCGATATAAGCGGCTTTGCAAACTTTCGCCACAATTAGCATTGAGGGCTCCGCTCGTGTATATAGCCAGTTATTTGCAAATGACCCCTGAGACGTTAAGCCGGGTGCGTGCAAATATAACTATGGGATAGATGCCTTGGATGGCAACAACTCATGCATGGTTATATTCTGAAAAGACAATCCTTGGTCATCTAAGCGCGTAAAAGGAACTTGCCTTCCTTTGCGTGCTTTGTTTATTTGAGCCTATACCATGAAACGATGTGTTATTCTTATATTCTTGTTTTTCATATTCATGCCTGGAATTTCACAACAGCATGAATGGGAACAGTATTTGTATCAACTCGGCGAAATTGAAGATGTTGAATCAGATGTATGGGAATCTTCATTTGGACTGTTATGTGACTTGGAGAAGAATCCCATAAACATAAACACAGCAACACGTGAACAATTAGAACAGATACCATTCTTGACGGCAAAAGACGTTGAGAACATATTGGAATATATTTACAGGAATGGAGCAATGAAGTCATTGGGCGAATTGGCAATGATAAGAGATTTGGATTACTTTAAACGACGGTTGTTGTTCTATTTCACATTTGCAGGAAACGTAGAAGAAAAAAGATTCCCCAAATTGAAAAACATCATGAAATATGGGAAACACGACATGACAGGCTCTATTAAAATACCTTTTTATACCAGAAAAGGAGACAAGAAAGGCTACATGGGATATCAATTCAAGCATGACTTAAGATATGATTTCACTTATGGAGATTATGTAAGAATTGGTTTCATTGGCGCACAGGATGCGGGAGAACCATTCTTTTCCGGCAGAAATAATTTAGGATATGATTTTTATTCGTTTTATTTTTCCCTAAAGAATCTTGGACGCATCAAGACACTTGTCGCCGGACGATACCGTGTAAGATTCGGGATGGGACTTGTTGTCAACAACAATTACGGTTTTGGGAAATTGTCCACGCTGTCGTCTTTGGGGCGTGGCGGAAGCAACATACGCGTACACTCTTCACGCTCAAGTTCAAATTATTTGCAAGGATTGGCGACAACTGTCAATGTCGCAAAAAACTTTGACATAAGCGGTTTCGTTTCTTACCGAAAGTTTGACGCTACGTTGAATAAAGAAGACAATACCATTGCGACAATTCTCAGTTCAGGCTACCACAGAACAGAAACAGAGATGTCAAAAAAGAATAATTCATCTCATTTTACCAGCGGTTTGAATGCGGAGTACAGGATAGGAGGGGGATATGTCGGAATAACCGGCCTTTATGTCTCTTTGGACAAGATGCTAAGACCCAAGACTGACGCTGCGTATCGCAAAATCTATGCTCACGGCAAAGATTTTTACAATATTGGCATACATTATGGATATACAGGACACCGCCTTTCAGTAAGTGGCGAGACGGCAAGTGGAGGCTGTAACGCAATAGCGACAATAAACACTTTAAGTTATAGCTTGGCTGAAAATCTTGATATAATGGCATTGCAACGTTTTTATTCGTATAATTACTATTCATTATTATCTGAAAGTTTTAGCGAAGGAGGTTCCGTGCAAAATGAAAGTGGCGTGTATGTGGGTGTCAATTGGAAACCTTTTCAAGGATTAAACGTCATGGCATATTCTGATTTCGCATATTTTGCATGGCCTAAATATCAGGCAGGGAACAGTTCAAGAGCTTTTGACAACTTGGTGCAAACTGTTTATACAAAAGACAAATGGACATTCACTGCGCGTTATCGGCTGAAATTCAGGGAACGCGACAATGAAAGCAAGACAAGCTTGATTTTCAAAAACGAACATCGCGGCCGCATGTCAGCCGCCTACAATGACGGCATTTGGAATGGAAAAACACAAGTTGACATCGCTTATACACAATATAAAAGAAAAAGCATGGGATGGATGATAAGCCAAACCGTCGGCCTGAAACTTAAAAAAAGGTTCAACGCGATTGCAACTTTCGGATATTTTGACACAGACGATTACGACAGCCGTGTTTATGCTTACGAACGTGGAATGTTGTATTCATTCTCATTCCCAGCTTATTATGGCAATGGCATTAGAATGGCGATGTATGGTTGTTCGGATTTCTCAGAAAAGATAACAATAATAGCAAAAATCGGAATGACCAAATACTTTGACCGTGACAAGATTGGCAGCGGTTATCAAGAAATTGACGGCTCGATGATGTCCGACCTTGAACTGCAATTGAGATTGCGCATATAATATCCATGAAAAATGCAGAAAGCATGTGTAAAACCCGCTTTCTGCATCCTCCTATAATCACTATGATATTCTCCTGATTTTTACCCCAGATATTTCATGAGGATTTTCGCATTGCCGCTTTCGCGCAACTTTGCAATACTTTTCTCGCGTATCTGACGCACGCGCTCACGGGTCAATCCCAACTGGTCGCCAATCTCTTCCAATCCTTTTTCATGGCAACCAATGCCGAAACATTCACGTATGATAGTTATCTCACGCTCTTTCAACACCTTGCTCAATACGGAGTTCAGTTCAAGAGCCATTGATTCATGGTCAACCATGCGGTCTGTACGGCTGTCTTCTCCGCTTGGCATGACATCGAGCATACAGTTGTCTTCACCGTCCTGGAACGGGGCGTCAATGCTTACATGATGCCCGTCTGCCGCCAATGACTGTCCGATTTTTTCTTCGTCAAGTTTTGTTACTTCTGACAATTCGGATACAGAGGGATGGCGTTGATTCTCCTGTTCGAACTTGTTTATCTCATGGTTGATTTTATTCAGCGAACCCACTTGGTTCAAAGGCAACCTGACAATACGGCTTTGCTCGGCAATCGCCTGCAATATGCTTTGGCGAATCCACCACACGGCATAAGATATGAACTTGAATCCGCGTGTCTCGTCAAATTTCTGTGCGGCTTTGATAAGACCGATATTACCCTCGTCAATCAAGTCTGTAAGGGTAAGTCCCTGGTGCTGGTATTGCTTGGCAACTGAAACGACAAAACGCAGGTTGGCCGTTACCAACTTGTTTTTCGCTCTTTCACCTTCAGGACCGCCTTTCTTGATTTTTTGCGCAAGTTCAATTTCCTCGTCTATTGAGATAAGCGGAGCGCGTCCGATTTCGACGAGATATTTGTCCAATGCCTCACTTGAGCGGTTGGTAATACTCTTCTGAATTTTTAATTGTCTCATCTATTTACCTTAGAAAAATTTGTAAGTACCTGATTATTAACCTGATAGCGGATTATGCTGCTAAAAGCGGTGCAAAGTTACGAAAAATATCAATACGTTGTTACGTTTAGATGGTTAAAAAAAGGAAATTTATTGTCTATTTACACTATTGCAGTAAAGCAGTTCTTGAAATGCGAATTGAAATCCTCGGGAACTTGATTGAATATCCCGAAAACCGCGCTTCCGCTTCCGCTCATTGCCGCATATACGGCTCCCATCCGGTATAATGTTTGTTTTATTTCACCTATTTCTTTATGATTCATGAAAATACTTTCTTCAAAATCATTTTCAAGCTCATATTTCCATGTTTCTATCGGCTGCATGACAATATCCTTACAGCATTTTGATGGCTTATGCGGCTTAACGTTGGCAAATGCTTCTTTCGTGCTGACAGCGACTGGAGGTTTGACTATGCCGAAAGCATACCGGCTCAAATCCAAGTTTATTGTTTCAAGGCGTTCTCCTATGCCTGTGGCAAAAGCGGGTGAAGGCGTTATGAAAAAAGCGCAGTCAGCCCCGAGCTTCGCCGCGAACGTGCGCATCTCCCCGTTTGACAGGCCGAGATTGAATTCCGAGTTGAGCATTCTTATCATAAAAGCGCAATCAGACGAGCCTCCACCCATACCAGCTTGTGACGGGATGTTTTTTGTCAAACTGGCCGATATGTTGGGTATTTGCGGATATGACTCTTTCAGTAAAGAATATGCCTTGACTACAAGATTGTCTTTCACCTGTCCGTCTATTGCCATGCCATTCAGGTTAAGTCGGCAATACGGCAGGGCTGCGTCATCGCGCTTTTCTATTTCCAACCTGTCGCACAAGCCTATCGGGTAAAAAACAGTTTCGATGTCGTGGTATCCGTCAGGACGCTTGCTTACAATGTTAAGCCCCAAGTTGATTTTTGCGCAAGGATAACTTGTATTCATGTTTCTGTGTTTAAAGCCGTTGTTTCTTGTTTGGTTAATTTTCCAAATATAGAACTGATAATTTATGATTAAATTGCCTGAATGAAGATATTTATTTGTAATTTTGTGCCACCAAATCAACCTGCGTCCAGCAAACATGCAATATGCGGCAAATTGCAGCGCAAAAGGCCGCATATCACACCGCAAAACACGGCCTTTTACAGGCCAATATGCCGTGTTTCGCAACAAGGGGGCGCATGTGATGATTTTCACCGAACCTGCATTAAACAAGAACAAGGCCAAGTCTGTACAAGCGCGACCGCATGTCACGCTTACCGCTTGGACGTGCTGAAACCATAAATAATATAACATCATGCCGGAGAACAAGAAAACACGTGCCATGGACGGCACTTACGCGCATATCCAGCCGCAAGCAACCGAGATAGAAAGAATTGTGCTTGGAGCGTTGATGATTGACAAAGACGCTTTTTCAGTGGTCAGCGAGACGCTTACCCCCGAGACATTTTACGAGCCGAGAAACCAGAAAGTGTACAAAGCCATACAAAGCCTGAACCTTGAAGAAAAGCCTGTTGACATAATGACTGTCACGGAAGAGCTGAAGCGTCAAGGTACAATAGAGGACGTTGGGGGCGCGGCGTACATCCTGGAGCTTAGTTCCCGGGTGGCGTCTTCGGCTCATATTGAGTATCACGCCAAGATTTTGGCGCAGAAGTTCCTTGCGCGGCAGCTCATATCATTCGCCGGCGTAATAGAAACGAAGGCGTTTGACGAAACGGTTGACGTTGACGAACTCATGCAAGAGGCAGAAGGCTCGTTGTTTGAATTGTCAAGGAAAAACATGCGACAGGATTACACTCCGATTGACCCTGTTGTGAAACAAGCCGTTGAGATACTGCAAAAGGCCGCCGCAAACAAGGGCGGCCTGACGGGCATCCCGACCGGATATGCCAAACTTGACGACTATACGGCAGGATGGCAACGCAGCGACTTGGTGATAATCGCAGGACGCCCGGCCATGGGCAAAACGTCTTTCGCCTTGTCGTTGGCCAAGAACATCGCGGTCGACTATGGCAGGCCTATTGCGTTTTTCTCGTTGGAAATGAACAACGTGCAACTTGTTAACCGATTGATATCCAACGTTTGCGAGATAGAAGGCAAGAAAATACTTAACGGCCAGCTTGACGATGAAGAATGGAAACGCTTGGACAAGAATGTAGGCCTGTTGCAACAATCACCTATTTATATTGACGACACACCCGGAATGTCTATATTTGAACTAAGAACCAAGGCTCGACGCTTGGTGCGTGAAAAAGGGGTTGAGCTGATTATGATTGACTACTTGCAATTGATGAACGCAAGCGGGGCTCGCTTTGGCAGCCGACAAGAAGAAGTTTCAACCATCAGCCGCTCGTTGAAAGGGCTTGCAAAAGAGCTTGACGTACCGGTGTTGGCTCTCTCGCAGCTCAATCGTACAGTGGAAGGGCGTGAAGGCCTTGAAGGGAAACGCCCACAGTTGAGTGACTTGCGTGAGTCTGGTGCCATTGAACAGGATGCTGACATGGTGCTTTTCGTACACCGTCCTGAATATTACAGGATATTTGAGGACGAAAAGGGCAATGACCTTCATGGTAAGGCTCAAATCATTATCGCCAAACACCGTAAGGGCGGTACGGGCGATGTGCTGTTGAATTTCCGCGGAGAATTTACACGCTTTGAGAACCCCAATGACACGGCGGCATCATCTCCTCTAAGCGGGGAAATAATCGGTTCGCGCATCAACGGGGCTGACGATATGCCTGTTCCGCCATATGACGGATTCCCCGGAAACGAGCCGCTGCCGTTTTAATCAAGTACCAATTGGCGGCCCCTAGCTTGGGAAGCTGGGGGCCGCCAATTACGCCATTAAGGCAATAAAATATCAAATCAGCCAAAAGGAATGTTGCATATATTTACAAAAAATCTCCTTTACTGTTTTTACAATGAACAAATTTAAGCAAAATGAAAAATTAAGTTAAAACCAGAAAATACGCAATTTTAATTTTTTTGTTTAAATAAAAATCATTACCTTTGCACCGTCAAAAAATCAAGGCCGATATGGCTCAGTTGGTAGAGCAATTCATTCGTAATGAATAGGTCCCGGGTTCGAGTCCCGGTATCGGCTCAATTCTTATTGCGGTAATAGCTCAGTTGGTAGAGCACTAGCTTCCCAAGCTGGGGGTCGCGAGTTCGAGCCTCGTTTACCGCTCATTCACTAAGATATTGATGAACAAGTATTTATATATAAAAGGCGGTTATTACAACCGCCTTTTATTTTATCTTCTCCCGAAGACAACACTGAAAACGAATGCGCAGTGTCCGCACTAAAGATTCTGCAGTTTTTCATTTAAGAACCTTCCTGTCACACTATCCTTGCATTTTACAATCTCCTCTGGCGTCCCGGCAAAAACGAGTTGACCGCCTTTGTTTCCGCCATCAGGGCCAAGGTCGATTATATAGTCTGCACATTTTATGACGTCAAGATTATGCTCTATTACGATAATGGAGTGCCCACGCACAATCAGAGAATCAAAGGCCTTGATAAGTTTCTTTATGTCATGGAAATGCAATCCTGTTGTCGGTTCGTCAAAAATGAATAGGGTAGAGGCAAATTTCTCTTGTCCCAAATAGTAAGCAAGTTTGACCCTTTGGTTTTCTCCTCCAGACAGGGTTGACGAACTTTGCCCCAACTTTATATATCCCAATCCGACATCGTTCAATGGCTTTAGTTTGTTGGCTATCGTTTCTTGGCCATTTTGACTGAAAAAGTCCATCGCTTCAGCCACGGTCATTTCCAACACGTCATATATGTTTTTGCCGCAAAACTTCACATCGAGGACGTCTGACTTGAAACGCTTTCCGTGACAAACGTCACATTCAAGCTCTAAGTCGGCCATGAATTGCATTTCAACGGTTATCACGCCTGTGCCTTTACACGTTTCACAACGCCCACCGTCAGTATTGAATGAAAAATACTGCGGAGTGAAACCCATCTGTTGAGCCAACGATTGTTCCGCAAAGAGTTGTCTTATCTCATCAAAAGCTTTGATGTATGTTACTGGATTTGAGCGTGAGCTTTTGCCGATAGGACTTTGACTGACCATTTCAACATGTGCAATGTCTTTCCAATCGCCATCCAGCCCGGTAAACTCTCCAGGGATTTCGGCAACTTCGTCAAGTTTCCTTTTTAAGGCAGGGTAGAGGATTCCCCTGACCAAAGAAGATTTACCCGAACCGCTGACGCCTGTCACAACGGTCAAGACATTCAGGGGAAATTCGACATTTACACCTTTCAGGTTGTTCATCCTTGCCCCGTTTACAAGTATGCTCTTATTCCATGGCCTTCTTTTTGTTGGCACATGAATTTCGTCTGTACCGAAAAGATATTTTATTGTATGGCTCTTTTCATATTTTTCCAGGTCACTCTCACGCATGTTTCCTGGTACACCTTCAAACACAATTTGCCCTCCATTGCGACCTGCGTCAGGGCCTAAATCTATGAGATAATCAGCAGCTTTTATTATGTCCTCGTCATGTTCCACAACAATCACAGTGTTACCCAATGCCTGCAGCTCCTTCAAGACATGTATCAGCTTCATTGTATCCCTGCTATGGAGACCTATACTCGGTTCATCCAATATATACAATGAGCCAACCAAGCTGCTGCCTAAAGCCGTAGTCAAATTTATCCGTTGGCTTTCGCCACCACTGAGGCTGTTTGACGGACGGTTAAGAGTAAGATATTCCAAGCCTACATCCATAAGGAAACGTATCCTGTTGTTTATTTCCGTCAAGAGACGTTTGCTGATTTTGGCCTCATTTTCATCCAATTTCAAATTATCAAACCATTGTTTCAGGTTTACAATCGGCATTTCAACGAGATTGCTAATACTTTTCCCGTTTATCTTGACATAATTAGCTTCTTTTTTCAATCTCGTGCCCTTGCATTCCGGACATGTTGTACGTCCGCGATAACGGCTGAGCATTACACGGTATTGTATTTTGTACTGGTTTTCTTTCAGCATTTGAAAGAATGAATCAATGCATACACGTTCACGCATGTCTAACTTGCTTTGACAAGGAAGCCCGTGCCAAAGCCATTCTTTATGTTGCTGAGACAACTTGTAATATGGCTCAAATATAGGGAATTCGTCTTTAGCAGCTTGCAAACAAAACTCATTTTTCCATATTTCCATTTTCTCGCCATGCCAACATTGCACGCAACCGTCATAAACGCTCAGTGTTGAATTAGGAATGACTAATTTTTCATCTATCCCTATTATATTTCCAAAGCCTTCGCAAACAGGACAAGCCCCGATAGGAGAGTTAAACGAAAACATGTTGTCATTGGGTTCTTCAAAGCTGATGCCGTCCGCCTCAAATCTGTCAGAAAAATCATATACTATTTTAGATGGGAAAAACACCAAACGACAAGTCCCGTCACCTTCAAAAAAAGCGGTTTCAACAGAATCGTTTATTCGTGAAATCGTATCAGGGGCATCGTCCACAGATAATCTGTCAATTAATATGAAAGCATTTTCTGGCTGAAACGATGTCCCGTTTTCCAACAAATCTTCTATTTGCTCCAATTCATTGTTATGATAAATACGAGAAAAACCCTGTTGTAAATATGCCTGCAATTGTTTTTCCAACGTATATCCTTCATTAACACGGAAGCGCGACAATATGACAAATTTCGTCCCTTTTGAAAAGGATAGCACGCATTTCAAAACATCATCAATGGTATGTTTCTTTACTTCGTTGCCGCTTAACGGCGAATAAGTGTGCCCAATCCGCGCATACAACATGCGCAGATAATCATATATTTCCGTACTTGTACCAACTGTTGAGCGGGGATTCCTTGTATTGACTTTTTGTTCAACGGCGATAGCCGGAGGCAGTCCTTTTATGTAATCAAAGTCTGGCTTGTTCATCCGGCCAAGAAATTGGCGCGCGTATGCAGAGAGGCTCTCAACATAGCGGCGTTGACCTTCTGCGTACAATGTGTCAAATGCCAATGATGATTTTCCCGAACCCGACACACCTGTAATCACTATGAATTTATTATGAGGAATATTCAGGGAAATATTTTTCAGGTTATTTACCCTTACATTTTTTAGTTCTATGCAGTCTTTCATTTTAGTCTGTTTTATTGACCATAATTAAGCAAGATGGATATTATTTATCATAATGCCCGTTAGTTGACAATTGGACATGCTTTACAATCCTACATCCGGTTGCTCCGCAATTATCATATTCGATATGCAAAATCATCTGACTCGCAACAAATCGCCAACTTCAATTGAATAGTCAGGAGAAAGATGGTTCATCTTATAAAGACTCGACAACCTTATCCCATAATATTGAGCTATCGAATACATGCTTTCACCAGCTTTCACGCGGTGCGGCCGTTTTTTATAAGTTTTTTCAGCCTTTTTCTGTTTCTTCTTCAGGTAAATTATTTCTCCTGGGATGAGCCTGTCATTCTTGTCGCGTTCGTTATACTTGGCAAGTTTCTTATATGAAATCCCGACTTCTTTTGCAATAGACTTGAACGTGTCTCCGGGTCTTGCTTTCAGATAATAATTCTTATTGTAGATATGTATTGGGTGTAAATTCAAACCCGTGTCCGCATCCTTGACGGCTGAGCGGTCAACCATGAACTTGTCATATTTTTTCGCTTTGTCGTATTGATGCAGCTTGTATAATTCTATTATGCCGATAAGCTGTTTCGCATAAGTCGGACTTGTGGCATAACCGCAACGTTTCAAGCCTCGCGCCCATCCTTTGTAATCAGTGCGTTTCAGGTGGAACAGACTTCTATATCGAGGCTGACGGCTCAAAAAGCGGCTATGGTCTTCATAGCTTTCATATACATCACGATACTTCCTGAAGCATTCTTGCTCTTCGTCATCGTCGTGACGCATGGTCGCTCCCTGCCAGTCATGGCATTTAATTCCAAAATGGTTGTTGCCTTTTGTCGCCAATTCGCTCATGCCGGCACCGCTCTCCAATAATCCTTGGGCAAGCGTGATGCTCGCAGGAATGTCATATTTCAACATTTCCGCTATGGCCAAATCCTTGTATTGGTCGATATATGCTTGATAACGTGAATTCCACCTTAACTGCGCGTTCAACGAAACGCTTACGAGCAAAACTATACCTATTAATATACACCTCTTCATCTCTTCATGCACAAATTTATGCAAAAGTAAGGTAATTCTGCTTGTTCACAAAATTTTAGTTGATAAAATTCCATAATCTCGCGTACAATTGCTACTTTTGCATGAAACTACCTGTATATCAGCTATTTCATATAAACATCATATTATAAAAACGCATAATTATGGAAATTGGAATAAAAAATGTCATTGAAACCAAAGTCTGCAACAATAACACTGCTGCCACAATGGGCAGTGGAACGCTTGCTGTATTTGCAACCCCTGCCATGATTGCCGTCATCGAAGAGACTGCGTGGCGGAGTGTCGCACCGTATTTGGAAGAAGGGCAAGCCACTGTCGGCACAAAGCTTGACGTAAGCCACATCTCCCCCACTCCTGTCGGCATGACTGTAAGATGTGAAACAGAACTTACGGAAATTGACGGAAGATGCTTGAAATTCAAAGCAAATGTATATGATGAAACGGGGCTTATCGGGACAGGAACGCATGAACGTTTCATCATTTATGCAGACAAGTTCCAAGCCAAGGCCGACAGCAAGAACAAGGAAAAACCCTGATTGCCAAACAAGTCACGACATTGAATTAAACATAAAATACATACGCTGTAAGATATTGAGTATCAATATTTTATAAATACGTCGTCAATTAAGTTCCAAAAGATGGCGTTTTGCATCGTAAAATGCCATCTTTTGAATGACGAAACGCCACTTCTTACAAGACAGCTCGTTCTATACGACTTGTCAGCAACACTCATCTCCACTTCCGATTCTTGTTTTCAAGAAAGCGGTACGGCTTCCCGCCTAAAGGGAGATTGCGGTTGTTGGAACAAAAACAATTGGCACAATTAATAAAAACTCAAGTCAAGATGTTAGCATACACTTATATCGGTCCACAAAGATTTGCCATGACCGAAAAGCCCAAACCAGAATTACAAGATGAAAATGACGCCATTGTCCGTGTGACATTGAGCAGCATTTGCACCAGTGACATACACATAAAACACGGTTTTGTGCCACGCGCAATACCAGGGATAACCGTTGGCCATGAGATGGTCGGCGTGGTTGAGAGTATAGGCGAAAATGTGAAAACAGTAAAGCCCGGCAACCGCGTTACGGTAAATGTAGAGACATTCTGTGGTGAATGTTTTTTCTGCAAACATGGGTACGTAAACAATTGCACCGACCCGGATGGAGGTTGGGCGTTAGGTTGCCGCATAGATGGCGGGCAAGCCGAATATGTCAGAGTGCCCCACGCCGACCAAGGGCTGGATATCATCCCTGACACCGTAAGTAACGAACAAGCTTTGTTCGTCGGCGACATACTTTCCACCGGTTTCTGGGCTTCAAAAATTTCAGAAATAACAGAACAAGACACTGTGCTGATAATAGGCGCAGGCCCTACAGGCATCTGCACCCTACTCTGCGCTAAATTAAGAAATCCTGAAAACATCATAGTTTGTGAGAAGTCAGAAGAACGTAGGCTTTTCGTCAAGACGCATTATCCTGATGTCTTGGTCACAACGCCTGATGAATGTGAAGACTTTGTATTCAAGCATAGTAGGCACAATGGCGCAGACGTGGTCATCGAAGTAGCCGGCGGCGAAGACACGTTCCGCATGGCATGGCAATGTGCCCGCCCGAATGCCATTGTAACAATCGTCGCAATGTACGACAAGCCGCAAATACTCCCCCTGCCTGACATGTACGGTAAAAATCTGACATTCAAGACGGGTGGCGTTGACGGTTGTGACTGCGCCAAGATATTAAAGCTTATCGAGCAAGGCAAAATCGACACCACCCCACTTATCACCCACTGGTTTCAACTAAGTGAGATTGAAAAAGCCTATCAAGTTTTTGAGAATCGACTGGACAACGTAATAAAAGTAGCTGTTGACGGCATAAAATAACGTATTGCTTTGTTTACACTATTCCTCAACTAATGTTCCAAGTTCACAGACAGAGATTTATGTCTGTAAACTTGGAACATCTAAATATGAAACCTGTGGTTCTTTTTCGCCCTTCTTGGTGTAAATGGGCTGGACGAACCACTGGAACTGCCTCCATCCCAATTCTCAACCGAAGCTCCACCGTATGGCACACCACGGTATTGCGCATAGCGTTGACGTATGCGGTCAACATAGTCAACTGTCTCAGAACCACGCATATATCCGTATTTCACCACTGGGTCATTATAGAATTGAGGCTTTTCCAGTGCCAACACATAATACGCCACATCGCGCCAACGCGTCGGGTTCTTGCCGTATTTACGCGCAAGAGCCATTGCGTCTTTAATATGGAAATAGCCGCCATTGTAAGAAGCAAGCACAAACAACTGGCGTTCAGACTGACTGGAAACATCCCTGAAGTACCCTGACAACTCCCTAAGATAATTTGCCGCAGCCCTTACATTCTGTTCAGGGTCGTATATGGCCGAACGCGGCAACCCCAAATGGTCTGCCGTGGCAGGCATTATTTGCATAAGCCCGCACGCCCCTGCCCATGACCGCGCTCGTGGGTCGAAACAAGACTCTTGATAACACTGTGCCGCCATCATGCGCCAATCCCATCGGGCGGTCGGAGCGTACTTTTTGAATAAATGGTCATAACGTGATATAACACCGCCTTTCCTGTCCAGAAATGGCGCGTAAACATGACGTTTTACACTTTTAGAAGAAAACGCATAACGTTCCTCTTTCTCAATTTGGGCAAACATTGACGGTTTGAACCATGAGTTCAAACTGTCTGCCAGTTCCTGGTTTTTACCAGCTACAGCCCATTGGACACCCAATGAATCAATTCCCGCACCGCAAAACAACAATTTTTTATCCGTTTTTACTTTCTTAGGTAATGGAAATGCAATTATGTCACCTTCCCCATTGTCCAGGCGTGAAATCATCTCAGCAGTGTCTTTACATAGCTCCACACGCAACGAAACACCTAATTTCTGAGCAAATTTTTCACACAACAAGTACTGTGTACCCATTCCCCGACCACGATAGTCATAATATGTATCGGGACCCGTCATTGTCAATATTATAAGTTCCCCATTACGTACAATATCGCTTACTGTAAAATTCATGCCTTGGGGAGCTGTCCCTTCACCAACTTCGCCCCATGGTGCAATGACTTTGTCATTTTTATTTTCAGAACAAGAAGATACTATCATGCTGAAAGCTGAAATCAGCATGGCCATGGCAACAACACTTAAAGCGCGTATAAAATCAGATAAAACCGTGAAAAAACTTTTTATACAAAATAGCATTGTCTTCTATCTGAAAGCGGGATATGCCCTACCCCGCTATTAATTTTGTACGCAAAAATACAACATATCTTGCAAAAATGCTTGAAAAAAGAGTATATTTGCCTGATAATTTTAATTAATTTATAAATTTGCCGTACAATCTGTACATGTACCAATGTTTGTAGAATCAGGAAAAACCATTCTACTATTGATGTAACATTAACGCAAACAACAATTGAATATGAAGCCACTAAGCGAACTGACCCGTCCCAACATTCTGGATATGGAATTACGTTTTCATGAGGAATACGGACATGATAAGAACACCGCGAGAATCTTTCTTGACAAGAATGAGAACCCGTACAACAATCCGTACAACCGTTATCCAGACCCGACACAAAATGAACTAAAGAAGAAAATTGCGCAAATAAAAAATGTCAAACTTGAGCAAATTTTCATCGGTAACGGAGCGGACGAGGCAATAGACCTGATATACAGATGCTTTGCAAGGCCTGGCATCGACAATGTTGTAGCCATAGAACCTACATACGCCATGTACAATGTCTGCGCAAAAATAAACGATGTTGAATATCGTAAAGTTCCGCTTGATGAATCTTTCCAATTCAAAGCGGAAGAATTATTGTCGGCATCTGATGCCAACACAAAATTAATATGGATTTGTTCTCCCAATGACCCTACGGGAAATAGCATGCCAAGGGAGGAAATACTTAAGACCCTAAACATGTTTGACGGGCTTGTTATAGTAGATGAGGCTTATTCCGATTTCTCACAAGAAATGTCTATGCTTACCGAACTGGATTTGCACCCCAACCTACTTGTGCTGAACACGTTCAGCAAAGCATGGGCCGGTGCGGCGATACGTTTCGGTATGGCCTTCGCTGGAAAAGAAATAATAGACACGCTGAATAAGGTAAAACATCCTTACAGCCTCAATTCACTTACACAAACAAAAGCACTGGAAATGCTGCATGAGCCTTATGAAACAGATAAATGGGTGAAAATAATATTATTAGAACGCAGCAGAATGATTGACGCTTTCAAAATGTTGCCATTTTGCGAGAAAGTATTTCCAAGCAATGCCAACTTCTTGCTCGTGAAATTCAAAAACGCACAAGCCGTTTATGAGTATTTGCTAAAAAGAGGGATTGTTGTCAAAAACATGTCAAAAATCACCCTGTGCGAGGACTGTTTACGCATAACCGTTGGAAGCAAAGGCGACAACAATGAATTACTTTCTGCATTAAGGCAATACTGACATTTTGTCAAGTATATCAAATTCTCAGCATAGACAAACCTTTCTTGTTTTGCAATAATTTGGAATATCAGACAAATTGTTGTACTTTTGCACCGCAATTTATAATATTTAAGGTAGAAAAATGATTACAGTCACCAATCTTGCAATCCAATTCGGGAAAAGAGTTCTTTACAAAGATGTCAACATCAAGTTCACCAATGGAAATATTTATGGCGTAATCGGCGCAAATGGCGCAGGAAAGTCAACCTTGCTTAAAGCCATAAGCGGTGAGCTGGAACCAAATAAAGGGAGCGTTGAGCTTGGTCCTGGTGAACGTTTGTCCGTATTGGATCAGGACCACTTCAAATATGATGAGTACAGCGTCATAGACACTGTACTTATGGGGCATCAGCCACTTTGGCAAAACATGAAAGAGCGTGAAGCCCTTTACATGAAAGAAGATTTTACAGATGAGGACGGCAACCGCGTAGCTGAACTTGAAGAGAAATTCGCCGAAATGGGAGGATGGAACGCGGAAAGCGATGCTGCGCAAATGCTGTCAAACCTTGGAGTCAAGGAAGACATGCATTCAAAGCAGATGAGCGAATTGTCAAACAACGAAAAAGTACGCGTCATGTTGGCAAAAGCTCTTTTCGGGAACCCTGACAACTTACTCTTGGACGAGCCTACAAACGACTTGGACCTCGACACTGTTCAATGGCTGGAGGAATATCTAAGCAATGTGGAACAAACCGTACTCGTAGTCAGCCACGACCGTCACTTTTTGGATGCGGTAAGTACACAAACCGTTGACATAGACTTTGGAAAAGTCACAGTATTTGCAGGAAATTATTCATTCTGGTATGAAAGTTCTCAATTGGCATTGAGACAGGCACAAAACCAAAGGCAGAAAGCAGAGGAGAAACGTAAGGAATTGGAAGAATTCATCCGCCGCTTCTCTGCAAATGTCGCAAAAAGCAAGCAAACAACAAGTCGCAAAAAGATGTTGGCCAAGCTGACCGTTGACGAAATTCGTCCTTCATCCCGCAAATATCCTGGCATCATATTCCAAATGGAACGCGAGCCTGGCAACCAAATACTTGAGGTAGAAGGATTAAAAGCTGTTGACACGGACGGAACGGTCTTATTCGACAATGTAAACTTCAATATAGAAAAAGGGCAAAAAGTGGTATTTCTGAGCCATAACCCCAAAGCAATGACTGCTTTGTTTGAAATAATAAACGGTAACCGCCAAGCTGATGCTGGAACTTTCAAATGGGGTGTGACAATCACGACTGCATATTTGCCATTGGACAATACTGAATTTTTCAAAAGCGACATGAATTTGGTTGAATGGTTAAGCCAGTTCGGAACAGGCAACGAAGTTATGATGAAAGGTTACCTTGGACGCATGCTGTTCAGTGGAGAAGAAGTGCTGAAGAAAGTGAATGTATTGAGCGGCGGAGAAAAGATGCGATGCATGATAGCAAGAATGCAGTTGAAAAATGCTAACTGTTTGATTCTTGATACTCCGACAAACCATCTTGACCTCGAAAGCATCCAAGCATTCAACAATAACCTTATAGGCTTCAAAGGCAATATCCTTTTCAGCAGTCACGACCATGAATTCATACAGACAGTAGCCAATCGCATTATTGAATTGACCCCTAAAGGAACAATAGACAAACTGATGCAATACGATGATTACATTTACGATGAACAACTGAAAGAACAACGTGCAAAAATGTATGAATAATTGACGCCAAAATGGGATGTTGGCAAGATTTTTGCTAATTGTAAAATAAAAAACGATTTGCATCATGAAAGAAGAAAAAGAAAACATAATTAATGAAGATTGTGTAGGAAATGAGTCACAAGACATAAATGAAGATGTCAAAAAGACAGATTCACAACCAGACAACAATGCTTGTGACGAAAATTGCGCCAAGTCAGATGAAGAAGAGAAAGCCAATGAATCGCAAAAGGTGAAAGACCCTTTAGCTACAGCATTGGAAGAAATAGAACAATTAAAAGACAAATACTTACGCTCTGTTGCAGAATTTGACAACTACCGTAAACGAACATTGAAAGAAAAAGCAGAGTTGATATTAAACGGTTCTGAAAAAGCGGTGCAAGCCATGCTTCCTGTAATTGATGACATGGAACGCGCAATTGCCAATTCCGAGAACACAGACGATGTTGACGCTTTGAAAGAAGGCATGAAGCTTATTTACCAAAAGACCAATAAAATATTGGAAAGTATCGGGGTAAAAAAAATCAATACTGAAAATGCAGATTTTGACACAAACTATCATGAAGCTGTAGCCATGGTTCCAGGAATGGGAGATGAAAAAAAAGGCAAAGTGTTAGATTGTGTTCAAGCAGGATACACCCTTAACGACAAGGTGATAAGACATGCAAAAGTTGCCGTAGGACAATGATGAAAAAAATAAGAGTAAAAAGAATCAACAAAAAGGCTGTTGCCTCATTACAGGCAACCGCTTTTTTAAATTTTAAATTATGGCAAAGAGAGATTATTACGAAGTTCTTGGCGTGAGCAAAGACGCTTCAGAAGACGAAATAAAAAAAGCATATAGGAAAATAGCCATCAAATACCATCCTGACCGCAATCCTGGCAACAAAGAAGCCGAAGAAAAATTCAAAGAAGCGGCAGAAGCGTATGATGTTCTACATGACCCTCAAAAGAGACAGCAATATGACCAATTCGGTTTTAATGGGCCTGGAGGTGAGAGTGGTTTTGGCGGCTTTAGCAGTGCTGGAGGTTTCAGCATGGATGACATATTTTCCGCTTTCGGCGACATATTCGGTGGCCGTGGCGGATTTGGAGGCTTTGGAGGAAGCGGATTCGGCGGAGGGGGCCAACGTCGTCCTACACAGCATAGAGGGTCTGATTTACGCTTAAAGGTAAGATTGTCATTATTGGAAATATCAACTGGAGTAACCAAAAAATTCAAAGTAAAGAAAGATGTTATATGTAATCACTGTCACGGTAGCGGCGCAGAAGGAAATAGCTCCAAAGAAACGTGTCCGACATGTCATGGCAGTGGAGTTGTAACACATACGACACAAAGCATTTTTGGCATGATGCAAACACAAAGCGTTTGCCCGACATGTGGTGGTGAAGGCTCTGTAATAAAAAACAAATGCCATGTATGTGGGGGCAGCGGCATAGTAAAAGGAGAAGAAGTTGTCGAAATAAATATACCGGCAGGAGTATCGGAAGGTATGATAATAAATGTCCCAGGCAAAGGTAATGCAGGAAGGCACAATGGCATACCAGGAAACATACAGGTATACATTGAAGAAGAACCTAACGATACATTCGTACGTGACGACAACGATATAATTTATAATTTATTGCTTGATTTCCCTACTGCGGCTTTAGGGGGTAGCGCAGAAATACCAACAATAGACGGAGGACGTGTAAGGATAAAAATAGAGCCTGGCACCCAACCGGGAAAAGCATTAAGGCTGAGAGGGAAAGGCTTACCCGCAGTGCAAGGATATGGAAGAGGCATAGGCGACATGGTTGTCAATATCAGTGTCTATGTTCCCAAAAATCTTAACAGCAAAGAAAAATCCGCCTTGGAGGAAATGCGTAATAGCGATAACTTCAAAGGCGACAATGCAACAAAGCAAACAATTTTCCAACGGTTCAAGAATTACTTTAACTAAAGGAATTATAAACCACAGATGACTTACGAAGAAACACTTCAATATTTGTACAACAGCGTCCCTATGTTTCAAAAAGAGGGTGCTGTTGCTTATAAGGAGGGATTGGATAATACCATAATGTTGGATGAACATTTTGGTTATCCACATAAAAAATACAAGACAATACACATTGCAGGAACTAACGGGAAAGGTTCATGCTCACACACGATAGCTTCCATATTGCAAGCGACAGGTTTAAAAGTCGGTTTATATACATCACCACATCTTAAAGATTTCCGTGAACGTATAAAAATCAATGGACAATGCATAGACAAGAAGTACGTAATAGATTTTATAGAAAATGAGCGCAGCTTCTTTGAACCGCTAAGTCCCAGTTTCTTTGAACTAACAACAGCATTGGCTTTCAAATATTTTGCAGAAAACAATATAGACATTGCTGTAATAGAAGTTGGACTTGGCGGGAGGCTTGATTGTACAAATATCATAACTCCAATACTTTCCATCATAACAAATATTAGTTTTGACCATACACAATTTTTAGGAAACACATTGGCCAAAATCGCGGAAGAAAAGGCTGGTATCATTAAAAATGACATCCCTGTAGTAATCGGAGAAAGCAACCCCGAAACATCTCCTGTCTTTTATGCTAAATCAAAAGAAAAAGCTGCTCCCATAACATTTGCCAATAACGATGATGAAATCATAAAAACAGAGTCAGCACAACCCAATGGCATCAAATATACAACAAAAAGTTTTGGAACTTTTAAGGGAGAATTAGGTGGCATATACCAAACTAAAAATACTGCAACTATTCTTTGCGCCATAAAAAGACTAAGAGAAGCCGGGATTGATATAAGTGACAATAACGTTTGGCGTGGCTTTAATAATGTGGTGGAAATGACTGGACTGTTGGGAAGATGGCAGAAAATAAGAGAATACCCAACAGTAATATGTGACACAGGGCACAACGTTGCTGGATGGAAATATCTAAGCAGACAACTTAAATCGCAACATTGCAAACAGATGAGAATTGTTTTTGGAATGGTTGATGACAAAGACGTTTCAACCGTAATGTCACTCCTACCCCAAAACTGCATTTATTATTTTACAAAAGCAAACAACAAACGTGCCATTGATGAAAACGACATAATGCGGTTAGGTGAGAAAAATCATTTAAAAGGAATATGCCATCCAAATGTGCAAAGTGCATACGAACAAGCATTGCACGATGCTGATAAAGAGGATTTTATCTTTGTTGGAGGGAGCAGTTATATAGTAGCTGATTTTCTAAATGATTGCGTTTAATCGTTTTTAACGATAAAGCAAAATATTTTCGTGTGTTTCATTTGTGTTTCTCAACTTTTTTTGATTACTTTGCAAACAAGTATCTAATATCAAACTAAAAGATTAATATTATGGACACAAATGAAACACAATGTTTGTGTGGTTTGAAACGTGAAGACTTTCAAACCACAATAAATGGGAAAGAAACAGATTTATATATCTTGAAAAACAAACATGGCAATGAAGTCGCAATAACAAATTACGGTGGTGCAATTGTTGCAATAATGGTTCCCGACAAAGATGGGAATTATGCTAATGTAATCCAAGGCCATGACAATATAAGAGATGTAATAAACAGTCCTGAACCATATCTTTCAACACTTATAGGAAGATATGGAAATCGAATATGCAAAGGCAAGTTCCAGTTGAACGGCAAAGAATATCAACTTGCCATAAACAATGGCCCAAACTCATTGCACGGTGGAAAATGTGGTTTCAATGCAAAGGTATGGGATGCATTAAGGATGAACGATGAAACATTGATACTTAATTATGTTTCTTCTTATGGCGAAGAGGGTTACACCGGTGAAGTAAAAGTCACAGTAGCGTATATATTCAATGACGAGAATGAATTAATGATTGAATATATGGCAACTACAAATAAAAAAACAATCATAAACCTTACCAGTCACGGATATTTCAGCCTTGCTGGAATTGCAAATCCGACACCGACGATAGACAACATCATTTGTGAAATAAACGCAGACTATTACCTTCCAATAGATGAAACATCAATCCCTACAGGGGAAATAAGATTTGTAGATGGTACACCGTTTGACTTCCGTACACCAAAATCAATTGGACAAGACATTAATTCAGACAACGAACAAATAAAGAACGGTGCAGGTTATGACCATTGTTTTGTACTAAACAAGAAAGAAGAAGGGGAGCTGAGTTTTGCCGCACGAGCCAAAGACCCTGTCAGCGGACGTACGATGGAGGTATACACAACAGAACCAGGAGTGCAGTTCTATACAGACAATTGGGCTGACGGCTACAAAGGACAGCACGGTGCGACATTCCCTAAGCGCAGTGCCATCTGTTTTGAAGCTCAACACTTCCCCGACACTCCCAACCATCCTTATTTCCCGTCTGTCATATTAAACCCAGGCGAACAATATAAACAAAAAACGATTTATAAGTTCGGTGTTGAGAAATAAACAAACGTTTTACCAATTAAACATAGAAACCATGGACATTGAATTCGTAAGAAGCCGCTTCATCAAGCATTTCGATGGAAAAACAGGCAATATCTATACTGCGCCAGGGCGCATAAACCTGATTGGAGAACATACTGACTACAATGGCGGCTTTGTCTTCCCTGGTGCCATAGACAAAGGCATAATGTGTGAAATCCGTCCGAACGGAACAGACACTGTCATGGCTTATGCCATTGACCTCAAAGACCGTGTAGAATTCAAGATTGACGACCCGCAAGGACCACGTGCCAGTTGGGCAAGATATATTTACGGCATTGTGCAAGAAATGAAGAAAAGAGGTGTCGATGTAAAAGGATTCAACATCGCTTTTGCCGGTGACGTGCCTCTTGGAGCTGGAATGTCATCTTCCGCTGCCATGGAAAGTTGTTTCGCATACGCATTAAACGACTTGTTTGGCGACAACAAGGTGTCAAAATGGGATATGGCTTTAAGCGGACAAGCAACAGAACATAATTATTGCGGAGTAAACTGCGGAATAATGGACCAATTCGCCAGTATTTTCGGAAAGGCTGGCAAGTTGATGTGCCTTGATTGCAGAAGCCGAAAGTTCGAATATTATCCGTTTGCCCCCAAAGGTTATAAGCTGGTATTGATTGATTCTGTCGTAAAACACGAGTTGGCATCATCAGCTTATAATGACAGGCGCAAGAGTTGCGAGAATGTTGTTGCGGCTTTGAAGGTCAAATTTGCAGATAAAAACATAGAGACACTTCGCGATGTTAACTGGGAAATGCTTGAAACGGTAAAAAGCGAAGTCAGCGAAGAAGACATGAAACGTGCCACATACGTATTGGGAGAAAAAGACAGGGTCTTGGCCGTATGTGACGCCTTGAATAATGGCGACTATGAAACGGTAGGCAAAAAAATGTATGAAACCCATGAAGGATTAAGCAAAGAGTACGAAGTTTCATGCGAAGAGTTGGATTTCCTTGTTGACATGGCCAAGAAGGCAGGAGTCACTGGCAGCCGAATTATGGGCGGTGGCTTTGGAGGTTGCACGATAAACCTCGTAAAAGATGAATTATATGATAAATTCATTAATGAGGCCGTAACTGAATATAAAAATAAATTTGGCAAGCAGGCAAAAGTTTACGAAGTAACGATAAGCGATGGTGCCCGCAAAGTTTGCTAAGCCAATAAGTTGATTTCATAAGTCAAAGAGCTGTCCGTTTTCAGGGCAGCTCTTTTTGTTTTTAGATGAGCTTTGCCAGACTTAGTATCACATAAACTGACTTTATTAATTTCATCAAATTTCAACATGCTACCTTTCATGCTGTAAAAGGCTGCATTTGCCAGTGCCAAAAGCGGCCATTTACAAACCAATATGCCACGTTTTATAGAATGAAAAACTTATATGGCAAAAGCCCGCCTATTGATATCTGACTTCTACTTGGCGTTTGATTAACAAATGTAAAATAACTTTTTTATTTCATAAATCACCTGCATAAACATTTGATTGAACAAAAATAAATTGTACTTTTACACCATATAACTCTATAACTTAATAATCAAAGCTATCAAACGGTTATGAAGAACATCAAATTAAACATTGCGAGCGTAAGCTTGATGCTATTAACCATGTCTGCTTGTTCGGACCAAGCGGGTAAAAATCTCACGCTTTCAGGGTTGAATCCTGCGGCGTTCGATACAACCATCAATGAAAAGCCCGTGAAACTTTACACGTTAAAGAACTCGAAAGGTATGGAAGTTTGCATAACAAACTTTGGTGGAAGAATCGTATCACTGACTGTACCTGACAAGTCAGGAAATCCAACAGATGTCGTATTGGGCTACGACAACATCGCCCAATATGCGGATACGATAAACAGCCCAAGCGATTTTGGCTCGTCTGTGGGAAGGTATGCCAACCGAATAAACAAAGGAAGATTTACCGTTGGAGGCAAAACAATACAATTACCGACAAACAACTTTGGCCATTGCCTGCATGGAGGACCTTCAGGGTGGATGTACCAAGTGTATGATGTCACACAAGCCAATGACACCACATTGCAACTTAGCATAACTTCACCCGACGGAGACAACGGCTTCCCAGGAACAGTAAAAGCTACGACAACTTATACGTTGCTGTCAAACAACACTATTGACATCGTTTTTGAAGCCACTACGGACAAGGAAACTGTCATAAACATGACCAATCACAGTTACTTCAACCTGAACGGCGACCCGTCAAAAGAAGGTATGGACATGGTACTGTATGTAAATGCCGACAATTACACCCCAGCAGACTCAACGTATATGACAACAGGTGAGATAAAATCAGTAAAAGGGACTCCCATGGATTTCCTGACTCCCCATGCCATAAGCGAAACCATCAACGATACGACTTTTGACCAGATAAAGAACGCTTCCGGATACGACCACAACTGGTGCCTGAACACATATAAAGACGGCAAGGGTGACGACAAGACCGTCGCGGCGTCATTGTATTCGCCAAAAACGGGAATATTCCTTGAAATGTACACAAATGAGCCTGGCGTACAGGTGTATACCGGAAACTTCCAAGGCACAGGCGTAAGCTGCAAACATGGCATCAAATACCCCAAACATGTGTCAGTTTGCCTTGAAAGCCAAAAGTATCCAGACTCTCCCAACAAGAAAGACTGGCCGTCGCCTTATCTCAAACCTGGAGAAAAATATCATAGCCATGTGGCTTATAAATTCAGCATCAAATGACATTAAACAATAACTTTAATACTTTACCTCATTAAACCTAATCAACAAGAAAATGAATTGGAATACGCATGAGTTTGTTTGGCTCGACTGGGCTATTTTGATAGTCGGGCTTTTATTGGTAGGTTGGATGGTTTACCGCGCCATTCAAAAAGACAAACGTACACAACAAGGCGCAGACAGCGAGGACTACCTGTTCGGCAAAGGCGAACCTTGGTATATCATCGGAGCGGCTATTTTTGCGGCTAACATTGGTTCTGAACATCTTGTCGGACTTGCAGGAACCGGCGCAAAAGACGGTGTCGGCATGGCGCATTGGGAAATGCAAGGATGGATGATTCTTATCCTTGGATGGCTTTTTGTACCTTTCTATCAGTTGTTGAACAACAAGTTGGGCAAAATCATCACCATGCCCGACTTCTTGAAATTCAGGTACACGCAAGCAACAGGTTCTTGGTTGTCAATCATCACCCTTGTAGCATACGTATTGACAAAAGTCAGTGTAACGGCATTTACAGGCGGCATATTCTTTGAATATCTGCTCGGCATACCATTTTGGTATGGTGCTGTCGGTCTGATTGTCATTACGGCCATATTCACTGTTTTTGGCGGCATGAAAGGAGTGATGACACTTTCTGCCATCCAGACCCCTATTCTCATAATAGGCTCATTCCTTGTCCTGTTCCTTGGCCTTGCCACACTTGGAGGAGGCAGCATAACACAAGGTTGGACAAACATGATGGATTTCTGCAGCCAACTGCACGACGGATACGGAACTACACACATGTTCCATTGGGAAGAGGGCGACCCTATGTATAAAGAATATCCTGGTTTCGTTGTCTTCATAGGCGCAAGCATCATCGGATTCTGGTATTGGTGTACCGACCAGCATATAGTACAACGTGTACTCGGACAAAGAAAAGGCGAACCAAATGAAGAAGTGATGAAGCGCGCACGCCGTGGCACTATTGCGGCTGGTTACTTCAAATTGTTGCCTGTATTCATGTTTCTCATTCCCGGTATGGTAGCCGCAGCGTTGGCTGACGACAGCTCGTTCGGGTTCTCGCTGGAAAACACAGACGCCGCTTTCGCACAGATGGTGAAGTTCATCCTGCCTGCTGGTGTTAAAGGCATCGTTACGATAGGTTTCATTTGCGCACTTGTAGCGTCATTGGCCGCGTTCTTCAACTCTTGCGCCACGCTTTTCACCGAAGATTTCTACAAACCTATGAAAAAAGGCAAGAGCGAGGCTCACTATGTTTTTGTAGGACGTGCTGCTACCGTGGTTGTTGTCATACTTGGTTTAGCATGGATGCCTGTAATGATGAGTATGGACACGCTTTACAGCTACCTGCAAAACATCCAGTCGCTGCTTGCGCCAGCAATGGTGGCAGTGTTCACAATGGGTATTTTCTCAAAGAAGATAACACCGTTAGCTGGACAATGGGGGCTTATCGGAGGTTTCATCATTGGTATGGTGCGCTTGGTTACCAACGTCATTACTCATAACGGCAACGCCGTTATGGAGGGTGCTTTTTGGGAAAATACGACTTGGTTCTGGCAGACTAACTGGCTTGTATTTGAGATATGGCTGCTCGTATTCATCATAGCTTTGATGATTGTGGTTTCTATGTTTACGCCTAAACCAAGCGCAGCGCAAATAGAAGCTATAACTTTCACCAAAGAGTATAAGGCTTCTATATTGAAAAGTTGGAACAAGTGGGACATTGTCGCAACGCTTGGAGTAGTGGCATTGTGTGCCGCATTCTATGCATATTTCTGGTAAAATGGGAAACAATTGACGGCTCTGTAATTTGGAAATATGATTTTCTTACGGAGCCGTCAAAACGTGACAACAAGAAAAAAAATAATGACTATTTACTATAATGAACATTCGAAAGTCTTTGTTTCTGTAGATTGCATAATCTTCGGTTTTGAAGACAAGAAACTTAAACTTCTCCTCGGAAAAAGGAATATGGACCCGGGACGGGGTGAATGGTCGCTTTACGGTGGCTTCGTCGAAGAGGATGAAAGTCTTGATGATGCCGCTAACAGGGTGTTATACCAACTTACCGGCCTGAAAGACATATACATGAAACAAGTAGGGGCTTTTGGAGCGGTTGACCGCGACCCAGGTGAACGCGTTATATCAATAGCCTACTGCGCTTTGATAAATGTCAAAGATTATGACAAACACTTGCTTGAGGAACATGAAGTTGAATGGGTTAACCTTGAAGATATGCCCAAACTTTATTCCGACCATAACGACATGGTGAAAAAAGCAATTACATTATTGCGTAGGAGAATATCCTCGGAACCATTGAGCTTCAATCTCCTTCCTGACCTGTTCACGCTGACACAACTACAGCATGTATATGAAGCAATACTTGGCGAAGCGATAGACAAACGGAATTTCAGGAAAAGAATCAAGGCTATAGAATATATAGAGAAAACCGATTTAATAGACAAAGTTACATCAAAACGAGGAGCCGCCTTATACCGCTTTAACAAAGAAGCTTATTTGGAGGATTCAATATTTAAATTATAGATTATGTTAGAGGAACTGAAAGAAAAAGTGTTTAAAGCCAACTTGGATTTGGTAAAACACAATTTGGTAATATTCACATGGGGCAATGTTTCTGGCATAGACCGGGAAAAAGGCCTTGTTGTAATCAAACCGTCTGGAGTAAGTTATGATGAAATGAAAGCGTCCGACATGGTTGTTGTCGATTTGCTTACAGGAAAAACCGTAGAAGGCGACTTGAATCCATCATCCGACACTCCCACACATCTTGTATTATACCGCGCATTCCCTGAAATCGGCGGAATCGTACACACACACTCCACCTACGCTACGGCATGGGCACAGGCAGGAAAAGACATTCCCAACATTGGAACTACGCATGCGGACTACTTCCACGATGAGATACCTTGCACGGACGACATGACAGCCGAACAAATGGCTGAATATGAGAAAGAAACAGGAACTGTCATTGTAGAACGTTTCAAAAACATAAATTATGTGCATACACCGGGTGTGTTGGTGAAAAACCACGGTCCATTCTCTTGGGGAAAAAATCCAGACAATGCCGTTTACAACGCCGTAGTAATGGAACAAGTCGCAAAAATGGCCTTTGTTTCGTTCTGTGTCAATCCTAACACAACAATGAATCCATTGCTCATTGAAAAACATTTCAGCCGCAAACACGGTCCTAATGCATATTACGGACAAAAGAAAAGAGATTAGTAACAAGTTCGTATCAAGCCGCATGGATTGTAATACAGCAAATTGAACAACATGAAAACAATTTAATAAATAAGAAAATCCATTACAGCGTGTGGCTTGAAAACTTGAACAATACAAATATCAAACACTAACAACAAAAAACAACGGTTATGGTAAAAGCATTTGAGAATTATGAAGTTTGGTTCATCACAGGAGCCCAACTTCTTTATGGAGGCGAAGCTGTGGCACAAGTTGACGGCCATTCAAAAGAAATGGTTGACGGGCTCAACAACTCTGGCAGGCTGCCCGTCAAGGTTGTATACAAAGGAACTGCCAACAGCAGCCGCGAAGTGGCCGACCTTTTCGCCGCAGCCAACAATGAGAAGAAATGTATCGGTGTGATAACATGGATGCACACATTCTCTCCAGCCAAGATGTGGATACACGGTTTGCAAATCCTGCACAAGCCCCTACTCCACTTACATACGCAGTTCAACGCTGAAATTCCTTGGAACACTATCGACATGGACTTCATGAACCTTAACCAAAGTGCGCACGGTGACCGCGAATTCGGCCACATAATAGCACGCATGCGCATACGCCGCAAGTTGGTTGTAGGCTATTGGAAAGAAGCGAAGACGCAAGACCACATCGCCGTATGGGAACGTGTGTGCGCCGCTTGGGCTGACGCTCAAGACATGCTCATCATACGTTTCGGCGACCAAATGAACAACGTGGCCGTTACTGACGGTGACAAGGTTGCCGCCGAACAGGTATTGGGCTACCATGTAGACTACTGTCCTTTCAGTGAAGTTTTGGAATACTTCAAAGCAGTGAAGGAGGCTGACATTGACGCACTCGTTGAGACTTACTTCAAAGAATATGAACACGACGCCGAACTTGAGGACAAGTCAACCGTAGCATACAAGAAAGTAAGGAATGCGGCCAAAGCCGAACTTGCCCTGCGCGCAATCCTCGAAGCAAAGGGAGCGAAAGGCTTTACAACCAACTTTGACGACCTCGGTGATGTTGACGTGGAAAAATCTGGCATGGGCTTTGACCAAATTCCAGGTTTGGCATCACAACGCCTTATGGCCGAAGGTTACGGCTTCGGAGCTGAAGGAGACTGGAAATCAGCCGCACTTTACCGCACTGTTTGGTTCATGACGCAAGGAATGTCTAACGGATGTTCGTTCTTGGAAGACTATACGCTTAACTTCAACGGAGAGCAAAGCGCGATACTCCAGTCACACATGCTCGAAGTATGCCCGCTCATCGCAGCGGCTAAACCACGCCTTGAAGTTCATTTCCTCGGAATTGGCGTAAGGAAGAGCGAAACGGCACGCCTCGTATTCACATCGAAAGTTGGCACGGGCGTTACGGCCACTGTTGTTGACATGGGCAATCGTTTCCGAATGATAGTAAATGACGTGAAATGCATCGAACCGAAACCCCTGCCCAAACTGCCTGTAGCGTCAGCCCTTTGGATTCCCCAACCCAATTTTGAAGTAGGAGCCGGATGCTGGATTTACGCTGGCGGCACACACCACAGTTGTTTCTCTTACGACCTGACCGATGAATACTGGCAGGACTATGCAGAGATTGCAGGCATTGAATGCGTGTTCATCAATGAAGACACCAAGGTTGACGACTTCCGTAAGGAATTGCGTTTCAACGAAGTTTACTACATGCTCAATAAAGCATTGAACTAATTGTTTATCAAGAGCTAAGAATCAGGAAAATACACATTGCTTGCAATGCTATAAATGGCATGCTGTAATTCCTCATTCTTAGCTCTTTGTCCTATTGCTAAAAAACAAAGAGCAATCATGAATAAATATGTAATCGGATTGGATTATGGCAGCGATTCGGCCCGTGCGCTTGTTGTCAACGCCGAAAGCGGTGAGATATTGGCTACGAGCGTGAAATATTACCCTCGCTGGAAGAAAGGACTTTACTGTAATCCAAAGATAAACCAATGGCGTCAACATCCCAAAGACTATCTCGAGGTGTTGGAAGCGACCGTTACTGACGCGTTAAGCCAATGCGCCAAAGGCGTTGCAGAAAACGTGGTAGGCATAGCCTTTGACACAACAGGGTCAACCCCGGCATTTACCGATGAAAGCGGCACGCCGCTGGCTATGCTTCCTGAGTTTGCGGAGAACCCTAATGCGATGTTCGTATTATGGAAAGACCATACCGCAGTGAAAGAAGCGGAAGAAATAAACAACGCCTGTGCAAAATCAGACATCAACTACGCTAAATACGAAGGAGGCATTTATTCCGCCGAATGGTTTTGGGCCAAGGCATTGCACATTCTCCGCGAAGATCCCGAGGTTGCCAAGAAAGCGTATTCGATTGTTGAATATTGTGAATGGCTGCCCGCCGTATTGACAGGCGTGACAACATCAAAAGACATCGTGCGCAGCCGTTGCGCATGTGGACACAAGGCCATGTGGCATAAAGAATGGGGAGGACTGCCATCTGAGAATTTTCTCACCTCCATCGACCAAAAACTTGCAGGTTTCCGCGAGCGTCTGTTCACTGACACAGAGACTGCAGACAAGCCCGTCGGGCACTTGTGCAAGGAATGGGCACAAAGACTCGGACTGAGCGAGGATGTCGTAGTTGCCGGCGGAGCATACGACTGTCACATGGGAGCTGTAGGTGCGGGTGTCAGTCCCCACACGCTTGTACGTGTAATAGGAACGTCTACGTGTGATGTCATGGTAGCTTCGTATGACGAAATCGGTACAAAATGCATCAAAGGCATCTGCGGACAGGTTGACGGCAGCGTCATACCAGGCATGGTTGGCTTGGAAGCCGGACAATCAAGCTTCGGCGACGTGTATGCAATGTTCAGGCGTATACTCGAGTTCCCCGTTCGTAACATCCTGCCGCAAGTCGTAAGCGATAAACTTTCAGAGGAAGACATTGAGAAAATAGTGGAAGAGACTTGCGACAAGATTATTGTCAAACTGACCGAGGAAGCAGAGAAAATACCTGTAAGCGAAAGTACCATGCTTGCGACTGACTGGATAAACGGTCGTCGCACTCCTGACGCCAACCAGTTGCTTAAAGGCACAATAGCTGGTTTCACATTGGGCACTACCGCTCCACAAGTATTCCGCGCATTGGTCGAAGCTACAGCATTTGGAACAAAAGCCATAGTTGACAGGTTTGAAGACGAGGGCGTAGTCATAGACAACGTGATAGGTATAGGAGGCATCGCATTGAAGTCTCCATTCGTAATGCAAACCATGTGTGATGTGATAAACAAGCCTATAAAGGTTTGCAACACGGACCAAGCCTGCGCACTTGGAGCGGCAATGTTCGCAGCCACTGCTGCCGGAGTTTACGAAAAAGTGGAAGACGCCATAAGCAAGATGAACAGCGGTTTCTCAAAAGAATACAAACCGCAACCGGATAAGGTCAAAGCATACGCCGAGATTTACAAGAATTATCTCAAACTTGGAGCATTCACGGAAAAAGAACTTTTCGATAAATAGGCTGGAGCAACCGCAAAATGCCGGAATGGCTTATACTCATGAAAAGACCGCCTGCCGTATAACGACAGGCGGTCTTTTCGCAAGCGCGGCATAAGTAAAGACGATGGCATTTAACGGTCGAACAGCCTGGCGAAACCGCAGACCGTGAATTGTCCGGCAAAAGAAAATCTATTACATCATGAAAGGCCATGAATTACTTTACAATTCACGGCCTTTTGCCAACGTCATAATGGTTGGGTGTTATTAACAGTGTTATTGTCGCTTGCACCAGTTGAGATAAAATCGGATTTCATCATAACTGATTGCCGGGTTTATCGCATTCTTTATTTCCGTCAATGTGTTGTTCTTAGGATTGTTCAATATGTATTGACGTAATTCATCAATATGTTCTTGGGGAATTATGCGGCTAATGTCTACGTTCCCGACTGCAGCACAGTCAGCCAAATGGCTCAATATGGTACCGACAGTTAGATTTCGTTCTTTTGCTATTTGACCTACATCCATGCCTTCAAAAAACATCCTGAAAGTGACTTCGCGTGTCGGAATTTTTTTTGGTTTCAGGGCTTTTGACTTTTTCGCCTTTGCCGTTTCTGTTTCCAGGTCAGTTGACGCAAGCACGATTCTGGCTTTGGCGGCAAGATAGTCAGCCGCCGTGAATGTCACGTTTTCATCCATTTCGTGCTTTAACAGCTTCATTTTCAATGTCAACTCGTCAGTAAATGTGGCGAGCCTATCTTCGAATTGCTTCTTTAAGGCTTTGTTGTCCGTGTCTATTTTGGTCTTGTTGCAAAGTATGGCCAACCCTGACAATTCACCTGAAAAATACTCAGACGCTTTCCGTATCCGCTCGTGCAATAACATTATGTTGCTTTGGCTTTCGTTTTCTACCAATCTCACGTATTGCGACCTGAACTTGCGAGACACATCCATAAGAGGTGAAAATATTGTTCCCAACCGCTTGTATTCAGCCAGCAATTTTGGATATTTCCTGTAAAAATGTTCGTCTATGGTACGCAACAACAGGTTAAAGGATGATTGCAACTGCTGGAAATCAAACAATTCATCCAACAATTTTATGTCATAATCCCGCTTTAAATCATACAATTCGTTTTCCGTTGGTGTAAGTTTGCTCACTTCATTGACGAATGTGTCAACTATGCTGTCGCTAATCACGGCCTCACGCTGCAAAGGTTCACTGAGTACAATGCCGTCAAGAGTACGGCAGCGACTAAGTGCCACGTATGTCTGTCCATGCGCAAATGAATGTGACGTGTCTATTATGGCGTGGTCGAAAGTCAGTCCCTGGCTCTTATGTATCGTTATCGCCCACGCCAACCGTAATGGATATTGCCTGAATACTCCTTCAACCGATTCCTTTATTTCTTTTGTATTATTGTCAATCGTATATTTGGAATTTGTCCATTCCGCTTTTTCCAAATAGAACACAGTGTCGTCTTTCTTTCCACGAACAGCAATTCTGTCATTGCATAAAGAAACGACCTCGCCTATCATTCCATTGAAAAATCTTTTGTCAGAATCATTCTTTATGAACATTATTTGCGCTCCCGCCTTCAAAACAAGCCGCTTGTCTGCCGGAAATGAAGTCTCAGGGAAAGAACCTTCAATCTCAGCTTCGAAAACAAACTCTTTTGATTGCAAAGCATCAAGTTCACGGTCGTTGATGGATTGAGCTTGATAGTTGTGAGTGGTAAGACGTATGTAATCGCTATTGTCGCTTGGAACAAATCCTGGAATGTAACGTTTGTTTAATGCGGCAAGTGCTTCATCAGTTATCTTGTTTTCGCGTATTTGATTTAAAATGGAAATAAAAAACGTATCTTGTTGGCGGTACACGTTACTAAGTTCCACTGTCTTGTAAGTTGCAGAACGGAGAGCTTTGCTTGAAAAAAAATAAGGCGTGTCATAAAACTGCTCCAACATGGCCCATTCGTCATCTTTTATGACAGGAGCAAGTTGCTGTAAATCGCCAATCATCAACAGTTGCGCGCCGCCAAAAGGTTTGTCATATTCCCTATAACGACGCATGACAGAATCCACAGCATCAAGCAAATCAGCACGAACCATGCTTATTTCGTCAATGACGAGCAAGTCCAATGTGCGTATTATGTTCCTTTTGACTTTACTGAATTTGAAATATTTCTTGTCCGTACCAAACGTTGCCCCTGGCACATACGGAGATAAAGGCAATTGGAAAAAAGAGTGTATGGTCATCCCACCGGCATTTATTGCGGCAATACCTGTGGGCGCAAGCACTACCATACGCTTAGATGATTTCTTCTTTAAGTTCTTCAAAAATGTTGTCTTTCCCGTTCCGGCTTTGCCCGTTAAGAACAGGTTTGCGCCTGTTGTCTCGACAAGACGCCAAGCTAAATCAAGTTCTGGATTATCCATTTGAACATCAATGATTGAAAAACCTTCTATTTCTTACCGCCTACAAGATGCTTGAACTACGCTTAAAAAGCTTCCCTGTATTTGCTTTCGTCCTTATCTTCGAGCATGCTCAAGTATGAATTGTACCGGCTCTCGGATATGTAATGCTCCTCTACGGCTTTCCTTACGGCACATCCTGGTTCATGGGTATGGGTGCAGTTGCGGAATCGACAATCTTTTGAAAACTTGAATATCTCTTTAAAATAACCACAAATCTCCTCTGGCTCCATGTCAAATGTGCCAAACCCTTTAATGCCTGGAGTGTCTATCGCCCAGCCTCCATAAGGCAAAGGAAGCATCTCGCTAAATGTCGTTGTATGCATGCCTGTATTGTGGGCTTCGCTTATTTCTGCAGTACGGAGACTGAGTCCTGGTATGAGATGGTTGAGAAGAGTGCTTTTCCCAACCCCACTATTGCCACTAAAAAGCGTTATCTTATTTTCCAACAATGGTTTTAATGTTTCTGGTACAGAATTATCCATTGCTGAAATGGCCTTACATTCATAACCAACAGTCTCATAAAGCCGTATCATCATTTCCTGGTATTCTAATTCCTCAGGCAGAAGTAAGTCTGTCTTATTGAATATAAGTACAACCGGAACACGGTAAGCCTCAGCCGAAGCAAGAAAACGGTCGATGAAAGTAGTTGATGTTTGCGGATAATTTACCGTTACAACAAGAAAAGCCTGGTCAACATTTGAGGCGATGATGTGACTTTGTTTTGACAAATTTGGCGACTTGCGGATTATATAATTCTTACGGTCTTCTATGTCGGTTATGAATGCCGTACCTTCATTATTGAGTATTATCGACACACGGTCACCGACAGCAACAGGATTGGTACTCCGTATGCCTCTCAGCCTGAAGTTCCCCTTTATTTTACATTCTATGGTTTTACCGTCATCAGTTTTGACAGAATACCAACTGCCTGTGTTTTTTATTACAAGCCCCTTCACACCTAATATTGATTGATAAAATAACAAAAGATTAAGAAAAACAATTCTATAAGCCGACTTATAGAACATTTTCCTTAATCCTTATCTTGTAACTTATGATTTATACAGTCATTATTTCCTTGTTTTTCGCAGCAAGTAAATCATCTATTTTCTTGATAAACTTGTCATGTATTTTCTGGAGTTCGGCCTCGGCATCCTTTTCATTGTCTTCTGAAAGTCCGTCTTTTATGGCTTTCTTCAGCTTGTCTTTGATGTCCGCACGCACATTGCGGATTTCAACTTTCGCCTTTTCGCCCATCTTGTTGCATTGCTTAGCCAAATCCTTACGGCGTTCCTCCGTTGGCTGTGGAATACCAAGACGTACTATTTCGCCATTGTTTTCAGGGGTTATGCCTATATCTGAATCCATAATAGCCTTTTCAATGTCCTTTATCATTTTCTTGTCCCAAGGACGTATTGCTATTGTACGTGCGTCTGGTGTAGACACGTTGGCAACTTGGTTGAGTGGAACCATTGAACCGTAAGAATTCACTTTCACACCATCCAATATCGCAACGTTGGCGCGACCTGCACGGACATGTGATAGCTGGTCATCAAGATATATCGCAGCCATCTCCATTCTCTCTTCACTTTCTTTCAAAGTTGCTTTAACGTCAATCATATTGTTTTATCGTTTTTGTTTTTCCGAGACAAAAATAAGAATATTTTTTTGAAACAGCAAGAAAATCGGATAACTTATAAAAGTTATACAATGTTTGCCTTGTCCGTGTATGATAAATTACGCAGTACCGACAATGCAAATTGCAACCATTGCTCAGATATCCTTGCCAAGTTCCTCACCCACCATGTTTGTAAGTTCCACAAATTGCTTGATTGTCAATTGCTCTGGTCGTAAAGTCATCATCTCTTGGGTGAAGAAATCCGCATGAGCTTGAACGTCTTTGAAAATCTGTTTCAGTGATACACGCAACATCTTTCGACGCTGGTTGAACACCGTCTTGACAACACGGCGAAACAACGTCCAGTCACATCCCAAATCCGTTACATCATTGCGTGTCATACGTATGACGGCACTTTTCACTTTGGGCGGTGGATTGAACACATTTTCATCTACGGTGAACAGATATTCAACATCATACCACGCCTGTATGAGAACACTCAATATCCCATAAGACTTTGAACCGGGAGCTGAGGCTATCCGCAATGCGACTTCACGTTGTATCATGCCTGTACAACAAGGAATAAGGTCTTTGTTGTCAAGCATTTTGAAGAATATCTGTGACGATATGTCGTACGGGTAATTACCTGTCAAAACAAATTGCCGACCATTAAACAGATTGTTCAAATCCATCTTCAAGAAATCCTCACCAACTATGTTTTTCCTCAATTCAGGATATTTCTCATACAAATAAGCAACCGACTCACTGTCTATTTCAACTACTTTTAGCTCACGGCTTTTCGGCATCAGGTATTGTGTCAGCACCCCCATACCTGGCCCAACTTCAAGTACTGGAATATTGGGACAAGAGTCAACAGTGTCGGCAATCGCCTTAGCTATATTTAAGTCCGTCAAAAAATGTTGTCCTAAATTTTTCTTGGGTTTTACAGTTCTCATATTTATATATCAGCGTTTGCACAGTCATACAATAAAAGCAGTCAATACTCAGCCTGACATTATCACAACATACTAACAAAACAGGAAGCCGACAGACACAAGCAGACCGTATAAAAACATGTTTCTGGCCGTTTCGCCAAGCACAAGATTCAAGGCTTTCCCTTTGTTTATACGAACCATTTTACGATAAGACTTGTAATGGAAGCACAAATAAAAAAGCGGTAAAACGGATGCCCACATATACTTGTCATGCATGAATACCCCACCTATGACAACCGCAACAATGCCAACGGCAAGATAAAACAGGCGTCCCCCCTTCGCCCCGATTCTTACAACAAGGGTTTTCTTCCCCGCACTCCTGTCATTCTCCATGTCACGATAATTATTGACTAACAACAACGTGTCAATCACAAAACCGCAAGCGACGGAAGCTATGAACGCGTGCATCGTAAGCGTACCTGTCATGATATAATAAATCACACACACTGGGACTATGCCAAAAAACACCAACACTAAAACATCTCCCAATCCGAGATAAGAAAGTGACGTGGTGTATAGGAAGCAAAACAATACGCACACCGCCCCTACAAGTATCATCGACAATCCACCATAACAAACCAAAGGCAGGCCTACACAACACGCAACGAGTGTTGTCAGGAATATCGCCTTGCGCATGTTTCTTATCGTAATCCAACCTTGCGCACACGCACGGCGAGGCCCCAATCGGGTTTCATCATCATTGCCGCGCATGTAATCAAAGTAGTCGTTTACGAAGTTGGCGTCAATCTGCATTATGAAAGCGAACAACAGGCACAATAAGGCCGGAATCACATCAAACCGCTCCGCACCAATGTCGGCGTATGACAGCGACAAACCTATCATTACCGGTACGGCTGCGCCTGACAACGTTTTAGGGCGTGCGGCAAGCATCCATGCCTTAGACGAATTTTGGACAATCGTTTTTTCTTTCATTCACGTTTATTAAAGCGGCCAAAAATCGGCCCCGTATTACACCAAAGCGAAACATTACATACCATGGCATGTAACACTCTGCACACGACTTGGCGACCTAAACCTTTGCAAAAGTAAACATTTTGCAGTATATTTGCAAGAAAATACGTATTTTAGGTTATGTGTATTGCGTTTGATGTGGCCAGCAAACAAACGCAACATATTTCCATACCGCAAACTATTAAAACCTCAAACGATATGGACAACAATGTCAATCTGGATTTGATGTCATTCATTGAAACGGAAATCCTGCCGCGTTATTCTAAATTTGACAAGGCACACAACCTGTCACATGTCACGGGAGTGGTAAAACGCTCGATAACACTTGCAAAATCAATCGGCGCAGATGTCAATATGGCATACGCCATTGCCGCATACCACGATTTGGGACTTGAAGGCCCGAGAGCCATTCACCACGTCACAGGCGGTAAAATATTGGCAGCCGACGCACGTCTGAAAAAATGGTTTTCACCGGAACAAATAAAGATAATGAAAGAGGCCGTAGAAGACCATAGGGCGTCAGCTTCGCATGCGCCACGCAGCGTATACGGCAAGATTGTCGCTGAAGCAGACCGAGACCTTAACCCAGAAACAGTGTTCAGACGGACTGTACAGTTCGGACTTGACAAATATCCGGAAAAGGACAAAGAAGAACAATGGAAGCGTTTTGCTGAACATCTTGACAACAAATATTCACAGCACGGATACATACGGCTATGGATACCGGGGTCAGAGAACGAGAAAAAGCTCAAAGACATACGCGCCCTCTTAATAAACCAAGACGAATTAAAAGAAATTTTCAACCGTATATATGATGAAGAAACTGGTATTTGATTTTGGCATAATCCCGTCAATACGCGCGTGGAATATTGCAATGGCTGTGTCTTTGGTTTTTGCCTTCCCTGTTTTTGCCAACGCGCAAAACACAGACACTTTACGCCATGAGGTTTTGCTTGAGACAGACAAAGGGAATATACGCATCGCCCTTTACAATGAAACGCCATTGCACCGTGACAATTTCATAAAATTAGTCAAGCAAGGTTATTACGACGGTTTGTTGTTCCACCGCGTGATAACAAGCTTCATGATACAGTCTGGCGACAGTGCAAGCCGTCACGCCAAGCCAGGACAACTGCTTGGCAGCTCACATGAAAGCTATAAAATACCTGCGGAGATACATTACCCGGCATTGTTTCATAAACGTGGAGCTGTGGCATCCGCACGTGAGAGCGACAAGGTCAACCCCGAAAGACAATCATCGGCATCACAGTTTTACATTGTATATGGCAGAAGATTTAATGACAGCATGCTTGACAAAGCCCAGGAGGAAATGGACAAGCAGACAGGCGGAAGCGTGAAACTGACACCAGAAGTACGTGAGGTGTATAAAAAGATTGGCGGCACGCCTAATCTTGACGGCCTGTACACTGTTTTTGGCGAAGTTGTCGAGGGCTTGGATGTAGTAAACGAAATCCAATGGGTTGACACTGATGAAAACGGACGCCCCATTGAAGATATTAGGATTATACGAGCCACCGTAGTGAGATAAAGCGCGCCAGCATCCAAGAGACGGCATATTGGAATATTGTTCATGGCTTTTTGCCATGCGAAAGGGCGTCTTTGGAAGTTCCAAAGACGCCCTTTCGCATGTTATTGATAATAAACCATTTACGGGCTTACGTAGTTATGCCTTTTTCGTCGGCATGGCTTAATGTCAGTTGGCTGGCACAGCGAACTTGTCGCCTGTGGCTTTTACAATCTCGCGTGCCACATTCTCAGGGAAGCCCGGACGCTCAACGCGCGCTCCAAGACCTGTGGCTGTACGCTTGAACTTGCCATTTTCCTCAGGCTTGACAACCATGTCGTTGTATTTTACTATAAGATAAACTGCCAATTGCTTCCAGCGTGCAAGCATCTGTTGCGCCTTGTCGTTACTGTAAGAGTTTAAAAACGCGATGGCTTTTTCAGGATTTTCAGAATACATCCGCTTGGCAGTAGCCTCTATTTCCGCCTGTGCGGCGTCATAACTGTTTTCAAGCGAGTCGCGAACCTGCTTCAACGAACCAAACATCATCGAATAGCGTGGGTATACCATATTGCTCACCCAATTGCAAACCCAAAAAGCATTCTTGTCACTGAAGGTTACCGCATCAGCCCCGGGAGTGTTATAGCACTCTGGCTGCGTCGTGTTACCGCAGTATACTGGTGTGTAAGCAACCATGTTTCCATCGTCGTTGCCGAACCACAGTATGCCCCCGATTTGCCTTGGAAGCCATGAACGCAACTGGGCTATGTATGAGAAAGCCGACTGTTGGGTTGACGTTGGGCGTTCATTAAAATACTCCTTGCCGTCAACCTTGAATGAAAGCGGCGTTGGACGATATGGCATATTCCATATACCCTGTCCTGGGTCGTTGTCGAGCGCAAACGGAGTACCCTCATAATGGTCGCGCATACAGTCACGAACGTCTGCCAATGTCACCTTCTTATTGGGAATAATCCATAACGGCATTGGTTCGGCATCAGGCGTCTTGCCTTCAGCGTATGGCAGATAGCGGTTCATGTCTGTAGAAAAATGATTGAAAAAGCTCCAGACACGGGCTTCACATGCACGGCGGCCAGAGAAATCCGGTTTCGCATAAGCGTCACAAAAGCTGAAATCTTCATCTTTGCCGCTGAACCATCCTTTCTCGCGTGCGAAGTTGATACAGTCTTTTGAGAACAAGACATTCTTCTTGTCCTTCTGATTGAATTTCCTTATTCGGCTTTGGTTTGCATGGGCACAGATGGCATTGTCGGGTATACGGACTGCAACCCATACCACCCCTTTGCTTCCAGGCCCCTTGCCCATCATTTCCATTATCCAAGCCTCATTGGGGTCGCAAATTGAAAATGTCTCGCCTCCAGAACAGAAACCGTATGTTTCTGCAAGCGTTGTCATGACCTTGATAGCTTCACGGGCAGTTTTTGAACGTTGCAATGCGATATAAATCAGCGAACCGTAATCAAGTATGCCGGTTGTGTCAACCATCTCCGGACGCCCGCCAAACGTTGTCTCTCCTATAGACACTTGGTATTCATTGATATTTCCTATGACATTGTAAGTCTCTGAGGCTTCTGGTATCTGACCGTGATATTCTTTAGTGTCCCAGTCATATATTTGACGCATTTCTCCCTTTTTGTGCTTACCTGCAGGATAATGGCAAAGCCCGATGAACATTCCGTAATCATCGGCATTGTATGTGCAAAATACAGAACCGTCAGCACTGGCGTCTTTCCCTACGATGAAATTGGTACATGCTTGGCCGCAAATATATGCGACAAGCATGATTGCTGTTAATAATGTTTTCTTCATGTACATTTTGTTTTTTAGATTAAGGGTTTTAAAATGAAAACTTATCAGTAGTCAAATTGAGAAGTAAACTCTTTTGAATTACCACGATTGTCCATGGCAATGATTTTCAGCTTATGACTGCCGCCGGTCTTTTTCACAGGAGAATACGCTAAGTTGCATACATACCTTTTTGACTTCTCCATATACTCAAACAATACGAACTGGCCGTCAACAAAACCTTTTATTGAGCGTAAACCTGTTTTGTCATCGTATGCTGTAATAAACAACTTACCGGCTGACATTGAGAATGAAGTAAGTACAGGTGCTTCATCATCGTATGCTATCTCATACCATGCGCCAAGCTCCCGGATACGCCCTGTAACCCATCCGTCCTTGAACGTTCCGCCCATATAGCGATCAACACCATAATGACTGACAATGTATAATTTACTCGGGTCTTTGACTGGTTTGTTCAATTTCAAACTTATCTTAGCCCAATCGAAAAGGGGGTATGACTGTCCGTAAAAGCTCCATTTATTTGACAAAGCGTCAGGCTCGGAGGCCATCCTTGGTGACAATTCCACATCGTCTGGCAATAATCCAGGACGTACGATAAGAGCCATGCCTGGCCGCTGAAAGGAATTTAACCTATCGTATGACAACATGCATGACACATTTTGTTTCGGCGAAGATGGAATATATTGTTTTCGGCCATGAACAATGAACGAATAACTACGGGAATTACCAAAGATGTCAGAAATGGTATATACGAGATTGTAATCTCGTTCTTCATTGAAATCAATCACTCCCCTATTGCCTTGCATCGTCTGAAAGACAGGCAATGTGTTTCCTGGCTCAGCAAAAGATTTCATGTACCATGTATGCGTCCTGCAATAATGCTCATAGTCTCCCCATGAATTGACCATGCGGTTGCAACGTGTCGGAATATTGTCCACAACACTTTCAAAAACAATATTCCCATCAACAGAAAGCGTTGTCTTACGTATTCCTAAGATACCGAAACTGCCTTCCATATAATCATTGGCCCAAATGCCGAAACCAACTTTGCCCCAAGCCCAAAAATCACGTGTCAATGAAGTGGAAGTAAAACCGAATGACTGTTTTTTTTGAGAACCACAAAAAACGCCTTCCCCTTTTATCGGGTAAGCCATAAAAGAATGTGCGATTGGAGCAGTTGTATCAGTAACAAAAGGCTTAAGGTAATCAAGCGGGTCTAAGAAATTCCATGTTCTTGTATCATGAAATTCCAAATGAAGATGTGGAGCATAACTGGCACCGCTATTTCCACTTACTGCGATTAATTGCCCTTGTGAAACAGGAAAATCAGTAGGTCGCAACTGTACATCGGCAAAACAGGTTTGATGCTGGTACTGCCACTTCTGCACCATGGCCGCAAGTTGTGGAATAAATTTCTTCAAATGACAATATACGGTTGTAATACCTCCCGGATGGCGGACGTAAACTGCATTGCCAAAGCCGTCAAGTCCGACGGTTATACGACAGACATATCCGTCTGCAACGGAAAATATCGGTTTGCCTTCTACCATTCCAGTCCTGACATCAATGCCACCATGGAAATGATTCGGACGCGGTTCACCAAAATTCCCAGCCAATGACACCTCGTAATTTACAGGTGAACCAAATGATAAAAAAGAAGATAAAATTAATGAAGAAAGGAATTTTAACACGGAAATGAATATAATTTTATAGAAAAGAGTCGATGTCAAAACTTTGTTTCCATCGTACTCTTTTCTAAAATTTACAGGTCATTAGCAAGCTTTAAAACTCATATCAAGACATTTTACCGAATGCGTCAAAGCACCTACAGATATAAAATCCACTCCACATTCGGCATAGCCGCGTATTGTTTCAAACGTTATACCGCCGCTTGATTCTACTTCATATCTGCCAGCAATCATACCAACAGCTTTTTTGGTGTTTTCAATTGAGAAATTGTCAAGCATAATCCTGTCAACACCACCGCAGTCAAGAACTTGCTGCAATTCATCAAAATTACGAACCTCTATTTCTATCTTCAAGTTCAATGATTTTTCCGAAAGATACTCATGACATCTGTCAATGGCATTCTTTATTCCACCAGCAAAGTCTACATGGTTGTCTTTCAATAAAATCATGTCAAACAGACCTATTCTGTGATTAACTCCCCCACCAATCTTTACAGCCTGCTTTTCAAGTATTCGCATACCCGGAGTAGTCTTCCTTGTATCCAACACCCGTGTGTTCGTTCCTTTCAACAGCTCAACATATTTATTGGTCATTGTCGCTATTCCACTCATACGTTGCAATATATTCAACATCAGGCGTTCTGTCTGCAACAGCGAGCGCGTCTTTCCTGATACAACCATTGCAATGTCTCCTTTTTTCACTTTCGCCCCGTCACCGATAAGAACATCTACTTTTAGTGTCGGATCAAAACGTGCAAACACACGTTTTGCAACCTCTATTCCAGCAAGAATACCATCTTCCTTTATTAATAAATGAGATTTTCCCGTGGCATCATCAGGGATACAGCATAAAGTTGTATGATCACCATCACCTATATCTTCAGCAAAAGCCAAATCAATAAGCCTGTCTTCCAATTCGTCAACTGAATACATATTCTTCTATATAGATTTTAATTATAATTTATTCTGATTCAAGCAATGCAAAATCCGTCTTCAACAATTTACAAATAAAGGCCAACACCTATTTTCAAACCGATTTTAGAATAGTCGGAATGGTTCTTGAAAGATTGGTCATAATATATTGCAGGTTCAATTGTCACATTCTTATTCAAGAAGAAAGCATAGCCGACCTCTATTCCTGGCATAAGGTCATTATAATTATGGTATGCATGCGTCAACTTCGCATTAACTCCAAGATATAATCCATTTTGAATAATATAATATCTTCCACCTATGCCAAGTGTTATCATGTCCGATGTGCCGTCATGGCCATTATGTTGATACCCCAATTGGCCAAGAAGCATCCAGTTGTCAGCAAGCAGATATCCGCCTTTGGCTTCCAAACCAACATTGAACTCCTCCGCTCCGCTATAACTAATGTCAAGTCCTGACACAGAAGCGCCAACGTACCATTTTCCTTGCTCAAATTGGGCGTACCCAGTGACGGCCATGAATATGGCAACAAATAACAATGCTATTTTTTTCATGCTCTTTAAACTTTTATTATGATGAACTTGAATTTGTGTAGAACTTTTGTCACTCCCATGCAAAAGTACACATTTAATTTGAGAAACAAAAAAAATAATATAACTTTGCAGAAAATACATTAGCTCCAATAAAAGAAATGAAGTCTCATAAATATTTATCCCACCTTATTATATTGATTATTTCAATATCACATGCAAACTTTCTCAATGCAGAATCAAAAGGCAAAGATTTTTTTCAACTATACCCTAAATATGAAACAAGAGCCGTCTGGCTGACAACTTTAAGCGGACTCGATTGGCCGCATAGCCGTTCCGCAGAAACGCAAAAAAAAGAATTGACTGAAATCCTTGACAAATTACAAGACGCCAACATAAACACCGTGCTTTTCCAAACAAGAATACGGGGTACTGTGGCATATCCGTCAGCAATGGAGCCTTGGGACGGTTGTTTCACTGGAACACCAGGCCGCTCACCCGACTATGACCCATTGGCTTTCGCCATAGACGAATGCCACAAACGGGGAATGGAAATACAAGCATGGATTGTGACCATACCTGTTGGCAGATGGAATAGCTTGGGATGTAAAACGCTACGCAAAAAGTATCCAGGCATGATTATGAGAAAAAACAACGAGGGGTTTATAGACCCATCCAATCCATTATCAGCAACATACATAACAAATATATGCAAGGAAATAACAAACAATTACGACATAGACGGCATACATCTTGACTATATCAGGTATCCTGAAAACCTATCGAGCAAAAGGGCTGATAAAGAAACTGCCAAACGCAATATAACAAAAATAGTTTCAACAGTCAGCAAGGAAATAAAGAAAATTAAGCCATGGGTCAAACTAAGTTGCGCTACAATAGGCAAATATTCCGACCTGCCGAGACGTGCCAGCCATGGATGGAACGCACTTAACAGGGTCAACCAAGACGCCCAGGCATGGATGCGCGCAGGATACGTAGACCAATTATATCCAATGATATATTTTCGTGGGAACAATTTTTACCCTTTTGCCCTTGATTGGAAAGAAAACAGCTTTGAAAGTTCTGTCATCTCGGGCCTTGGAGCATACTTCCTGTCACCCCATAAAGGCAATTGGCCATTGGAAGAAATAACAAGGCAAATGAATGTATCCCGCTCCGCAGGCATTGGCTGCGCCTTTTTTAGGGCAAAATTCCTCTTGGATGATACAAAAGGATTGTATACATACACAAAAGAACAATTCTCACCATACCCTGCCCTTATTCCACCAATGCATACAACATGTGCCCCCGATGCGCCACAATCTTTGAATGTCACATGGGATGAAGGAGTTATGACTGCGACATGGAGCGAAGTGACTGACGGCATTTGCGGTAAGGCCACTTACAATGTGTACGCATCAGACACCGCCCCTGTTGATACGCATGACGCACGAAATCTTGTTGCCGTTAGGCGAAAAGATAACAGCTTGAGTATAAAATCAGACCGCAAATTATTTATTGCCGTGACTGCCGTAAACCGTTTTGGGAATGAAAGTAAAGCAGTTTTCGACCAATCTTTCATCAACAGTACATTCCCCAACAATGAATACTCGCAGACAAACACACAATCACCAGCTATGCTTTATGTCAACAAGTCATCAAGAACAATATCATTGCCTAACAGAACAAATGCGCTTGATGCGGACTTTATAATGATAAAAAGTCTTGTCGGGACAATTTCAGGCGTATTCCCATATAAAAACGGACACGCAGACATCGGCGAATTACAACCAGGAAGTTATACCGTATACTCACTTAACGCGAAAGGTGTAACGCACAGGTTATGCTTCCTTACTGTAAAACAATGAAAAAACGAGAAGACTGGACAACGATATAAACCGTAAAAAACCTGTCTTCTCGTTTTTCAAAAATACAATTCTACTACTTTGCCTATGTCATCTAAACGTATTTGGCAGATGGAATTCGTATGAACGGTTAAACACTTCGCTCACCTTGTTTATTTCCAAGAAAGTCGTTCCTCCGCCTTTACCGAAGCTGCCACTCAAATACGCGATTTTGTCTTCCATGCGCAGATAACCTTTTTGACGCAACATGCGAAGAGCAGCAATGAACTGTTCCTGCGGTCCAATTTGCTCATGCTGCGCTACTGGAATAACGCCATAACTCAAGGCAAGCCAACGTTGCACTTTTTCCTTATAGCATATTGCAAGCACGGGATTAGGTCCTCTGAAGGCCGCAAGATTACGTGCTGTAAGTCCAGTCTTGCTGTCTGTAATGATGCCTTTCACCCCAAGAAGCTCTGTGGCCTCAATTGCATTACGGGCAAGGAACTCCGTCACATCGAAATTGTCACTGATTTGGAAGTCGAAATCATGGTCATACATCTTGTCTTGCTCAGCCTGTTCGGCGATTGAAGCCATTGTCTTGACCGCCTCCACCGGATACTTTCCTGTAGCCGTCTCGCCGCTTAGCATCAAGGCGTCAGTCCTATAATAAATCGCGTTTGCAATGTCGGTCACCTCAGCACGTGTCGGACGTGGATTGTTAATCATTGTATGCAGCATCTGGGTGGCAACAATCACAGGCTTCTTTGCCAAGCGGCATTTGCGTATTATCATGCGCTGTATGCCAGGGATTTTCTCAATCGGCACTTCTATGCCCAAGTCGCCACGGGCAATCATTATGCCATAAGAAGCGTCTATGATTTCATCAATATTGTCAACCCCCTCTTGGTTTTCGATTTTTGATATGATTTTTATGTCACTGTTGTGTTCGTCAAGTATATTCTGAACCGCCATTACGTCATCCTTGCACCTTACGAACGAATGGGCTATAAAATCAATATTCTCATCAATGGCCAACAATATGTTGCTCCTGTCTTTTTCCGTAAGAGCCGGCAAGTCAATGTGGACACCAGGAACGTTGACACTCTTCCTTGAGCCAAGAACACCGTCGTTTTGAACTTGGGCGACAACAGCCGGGCCGTTAATGCCAATGACCTTCATGTCTATCGCTCCGTCGTCAAACAAGATGTCGTCACCGATATGCACATCGTCAGCGAAATTCTCGTAAGAAAGGTTTAAGATGTCATGCTCAGACTTCATCTCCGGACGGCCGAATATCTTCACCACGTCCCCCGTCTTGTATTCGATAGGAGCGTCAACCCCTGTAGTGCGCACCTCGGGTCCTTTGGTGTCAATCAGTATGCCTATATGCTTGCTTACCGCACGTGTGTTTTTTATGATTTGGCGTATACCGTCTGGTGTCGCATGTGCCGTGTTCATCCTGACTACGTTCATACCTGCGTCAAATAGCTGGCGGATGAAATCCTCGCCGCATCTTTGGTCGCTTATTGAAGCTACAATCTTTGTTTGTTTCATCTTATGAATTTATACCGTTGGTCTTAATTCTGTTGCAAATGTACAAAACAAATTCTATAAATGCAAAACATCGTAAAATAAAATGACGCTAATCTTTAAAGTCGAGTTCGCCCTCCACCCATGTTTTCCGCTTGAATTCATCTTCCGGATTGGAAACAGACAACCCCATCAGCCTTATTGGCTTTGAAGTGCAATCAACCTGCTCCAGCAATCTCTTGGCCAATGGCAGGATGTCTTCTTTCCGCTTCAACGGTTTGTTTTGCGACGTGCTTCGTGTTATTTGCGTAAAATCATAAAATTTCACTTTCAACGTAAGCGTATATCCACTGAAACCACTCTTTCCCAAACGTCCAACAAGCTCGATGACGATATGGTATAGCTCTATCAAGAGTGCTGACTTTTTATGCAAGTCGCTGACGAACGTTTGCTCGCAGCCTACCGATTTCCTAAGCCTCGCCGTCTCCACGGGACGCTCGTCAATTCCTCTCGCAAAGCTGTAATAAACCTGTCCCATGCGCCCAAAAACTTCGGTGAGATGGCTTAACGAGCATTTTCTTAATTGAAGGCCATTGAAAATTCCCATCTTATGCATTGTCCGTGCCGTTTTAGGGCCTACACCCCAAAACTTTTCAATCGGCAGTTCTGCTATGAAATCGGACGCGTCATCATGGCTGACGACAAACATCCCGTCCGGCTTATTGTAATCAGAGGCGATTTTCGCCAAGAACTTGTTATACGACACACCGGCTGAAGCCGTAAGATTCAACTCTGAACGGATGGCAGACCTGATGGCGACAGCTATTTCCTCAGCAGTCATTCCACTGATTTTACATTCCGTAACATCGAGAAAAGCCTCGTCGATAGACAACGGTTCGATTTGTTCCGTGTATCGTTCGAAAATCTCACGAACCTGCAATGACACCTTTTTATAATAATCGTGGTCCGAAGAAACGACAGTCAACTGCGGACACAACATCTTGGCCTTGGCCATCGACATGGCTGAATGTACGCCATATTTTCTCGCTTCATAGCTGGCGGTCGCCACGACTCCACGAGGACCGTCAAACCCCACGGCAATCGGCTTGCCGCGAAGTTCAGGGTTGTCCCTTTGCTCTACTGAGGCAAAGAACGCATCCATGTCGATATGAATAATCTTTCTCAACCGTGTCCTACTCTATATGAAGAAATGCGGATAGACAGAAACGCCTTATCTGGCATTTGCCTGTATGTTTTAATATACGTGCAAATGTAATAAAATTACTTCAAAACACATTGTCGCAAAAGAAATTTAAGCCCTCAAACAAGTTTTGCCTACGAGCAATTCACTCGCAATCCAAGCAACAAAGCTTCCTTACGTTTATAACATGCTGTCTCTCAACAAGTTGTAAAAGGCTGTCATCCACACTGCAAAATGCGGCCTTTCATTCGTCAATACGTGGCTTTTCGTAGTACAAAAAGCCACGTATTGCGTCTATAATAAAAATGACATGTAACAGGAACCATGTTCCCGCAAGCTTCAACAGCCACACAGTGTCATTGCAAACTTATTGAAACATCAGCAACGACAATATGACAGAACATGAACACACCATTAACGCGCTTGCACAAAAAAACATATTTTTTCACGCATTTATTTGCCTGATTTTAATTAAAATATTAATTTTGTGAACGAAAAACAAATAGAAACAGACTATAAACATTCAAAAAACTAAATTTTAAAGAAAATGGCTAAAGTTGTAACATTAGGTGAAATAATGCTTCGCCTTTCTTCTCCGGGTCAAAAGAGATTTGTCCAAAGCGATAGTTTTGACGTCGTATATGGCGGCGGCGAGGCAAACGTTGCCGTCAGCGTTGCCAACTATGGACATGACGCATACTTCGTGACAAAGTTGCCCAAACACGAAATCGGACAATGCGCACTCAACGCATTGCGCCGTTACGGTGTGAACACACAGTACATCGCCCGCGGTGGTGACAGGCTCGGCATATATTACCTTGAGAGTGGAGCAAGCATGCGCCCGTCAAAGGTCATTTACGACCGTGCGCACAGCTCTATTGCTGAGGCCGACCCGTCAGACTTTGATTTCGACAAAATCATGGAAGGGGCGCAATGGTTCCATTGGAGCGGCATCACACCGGCCATCAGCGACAAGGCCGCAGAACTGACGCGTTTGGCTTGCGAGGCTGCAAAGCGTCACGGAGTGACAGTGAGCGTTGACCTCAACTTCCGCAAGAAGCTGTGGACTTCAGAAAAGGCACAGAGCATAATGAAGCCCCTCATGAAATATGTTGACGTCTGCATAGGCAATGAGGAAGACGCACAGTTGTGCCTCGGCTTCAAGCCTGACGCTGACGTTGAAGGCGGTAAGACAGACGCTGAAGGATATTACGGCATCTTCAAGGGAATGATGGAGACATTCGGCTTCAAGTATGTAGTTTCCACATTGCGCGAATCTCTCTCTGCAAGCCACAACGGCTGGAAAGCCCTTATCTACAACGGCAAGGAGTTCTATCAGAGCAAACACTATGACATCATGCCTATCATTGACCGTGTGGGCGGTGGAGACTCTTTCGCCGGAGGTCTTATCCACGGCCTTCTGACATATCCTGACGACCAAGGCAAGGCTCTTGAGTTCGCTGTGGCCGCTTCTGCGCTGAAGCACACCATACCTGGCGACTTCAACCTTATGTCTGCCGATGAGGTGGCTAACCTCGCCGGCGGCGACGCTTCTGGCCGCGTACAGAGATAAGACACGCTTTATGGCGCGATATGAATATAAGGTGAAATGCTTCTTAGGCAACGAAGAGCAAAACATCAACAAACTTGCGGACGAGGGATGGGAGCTGGTTTGCTCCTATTGCCTCGGTCTGTATTTGGTTTTCAAACGAGAAAAATAAAATAGGGAAATGGCAAAATTTGATAAAATAGCAGTATTGCAGAAAATGGGTACAACAGGAATGGTGCCCGTGTTCTATCACAAGGACGTTGAGGTGGCAAAGAAAGTCATCAAGGCTTGTTATGACGGCGGCGTCCGCGCTTTTGAGTTCACCAACCGTGGCGACTTCGCTCACGAGGTGTTCGGAGAGGTTGTGAAGTTTGCTGATAAAGAATGCCCTGAATTGGCATTGGGTGTCGGGTCTGTTGTTGACCCTGCCACGGCTGCATTGTACATACAGCTCGGCGCGAATTTCGTTGTAGGTCCTCTGTACAACCCTGACATTGCAACTGTTTGCAACCGTCGCCTTATACCTTATACTCCGGGATGCGGCAGCGTTTCTGAAATTGGGTTTGCCCAGGAAAAAGGTTGCGACCTTTGCAAGGTGTTCCCGGGTGACGTACTTGGCCCGAAACTCGTGAAAGGCCTGTTGGCTCCCATGCCTTGGTCTAAATTGATGGTTACCGGTGGCGTTTCGCCCGATGAGGAAAACCTGACAGCTTGGTTCAAAGCGGGAGTATTCTGCGTTGGCATGGGGTCAAAGTTGTTCCCGAAAGATGTTGTCGCCGCTGGCGATTGGCAGGCGATAACTGACAAGTGCAAGGAGGCGTTTGGCTATATTGCGAAAGCACGCGGATAAAAGTCATTACATAAAAGGTTCAGTATGCTTGTTATGCATATTGGACCTTTTATTTTTTTCAGCTTGTTCTTCGTATGACGACACTGATGCGGTTGACAAGTTGAATCGTTTGTCGTATGCATACCACTACCGGAATCTTGATTCTGTCTCAACATACGCCCAAAAAGCTTTAAGCTTGTCGGCTAATTATCCGACCGGCAAGGCAGAAGCGTACAACAACTTGGCTTTTGTGTGCATTGCAAAGATGGAATATGAAACCGCCGGGCTTTATCTTGACAGCGTTGAATCGTCAACAGACAACCAGGTGGAACTATTGTTAGCCGACATCCAACACATGAAATTATGCCAACGTGAATCCAAGAACAGGGCTTTCTATGACTATAAAGAACGTGCAGAGGGAAGGATTAAACGTATTTTCGAAGAACAAAAGCATTTGTCAGAGCATGAAACGGAGCGATATGTTTACGCAAAAACAGAATTTCCGATAGTTTGCTCCACTTATTATTACTACGTAGGTCTGACCAAACAATCAATAGAGTCGCTGAACCTCATAGAACAGTCTGGCGAGATACAATCGGACACGGCCCAATATCTCAACTATTTGTACCAATTAGGCAGCGGCGGAATGATAAAGGCAAACTCGCGGGAAGAAACCATACAGAAAGAATTTGAATGTCTAATCAAATGCAATGTTCTCGCAGAACGTAGCGGGATGACGTATTGGCAAGCCAATTCATTGCAGGCAATAAGTGAACACCTGCTTGATTTCGACGAAGGTGGTGACAATCTCTTAATGCGCAACAAAGCCGCTTTTGAATATTTGAACAAGGACAACATGCCTGACAGCCTACTGGCTGGGTATTTGGCGCAAAAGTCATTAAACCTGTTCATTGAATACGGCGATGTTTACCAGACCGCTGGTGCTTACCGCACATTGTCATTTTGCTATTGGAATTTGGGAGACTACACGTCCGCACTCATTTGCCTTGACAATGCCTTGACACGAAACAAGTCCATTGAAAAGTCACCCAGTCAAGTCGCCAGTATCAGGGAATGCCTAAGTATAGTTTACTCAGCGATTGGAGACAAATACAACAGCGACATAAACCGTAACAAGTATTTAGACATCCAAGAATATACAAGGCAAGACCGCCAGCTTGAAGCACGCGCAGAACAATTAGAACGCACGTCAGCCCAGCAAAATCTTCTTATAACATTCATACTTGTATTGATAGCCATTGTTGTTGTACTTTTATTTGTTTTCAATCGGCTCGGGAAACAAAGAAAGAATAAAGAACATTACATAGAAAAGTTACTTGCTCCGTTAAAAGCTTGGGAACAAGCCAATGAACATGAGAATGCCAAGCTTGACGATGAATATGATACAGTATGCGAACAGTTGGAGGCCAACGGCTTACGATTGGCAAAATACAAACGGCTGAACATTGAAAACAAGGCTAAGATTTTCATCGTGAACAATGTCGTTCAGTACATTGACAGGATTATCTGCGAAGCAAAACGATTAGAACAAGCGGAAGAGCAACCAGAAATTCGCCAAGAGCGATTAACTTATATTGCTGAGCTTGCCGACAGGATAAATGAATACAATAACGTGTTGACCCATTGGATACGCATACAACAAGGCAGCCTGAGCTTGAAAATAGAAAGCTTTAACCTGAAAGATGTTTTTGAAATTGTTGCAAAATCAGGAATGGCATTTCAATTAAAGGGTGTAAAACTTGATGTGAAACCATTGGATGTCTACGTAAAAGCAGACAAGATACTAACCGTATTCATGCTTAACACCATAGCCGACAATGCCCGTAAATTCACAAGCAATGGTGGGGTTGTGGAAATTTACGCGACCAAAGAGATTGATTATGTTGAAATATCCGTCAAAGATTCAGGCATAGGGCTTAAACAAGACGAACTTGCAAGCATATTCAACAATAAAATTCACGACGGCCATGGATTCGGATTGACAAACTGCCAAGGCATCATCAACAAATACAAAAAGACAAGCCGCATATTCAATGTTTGCGGACTATTCGCTGAAAGTGAGAAAGGAAAAGGCAGCCGCTTCTTCTTCAGGCTGCCATACGGGATGGTTCGCTTATTCATATTTTTATTTCTTTCCATGGGATTAAACGGCAACGTAAAAGCCCAAAACAAATCAGACAAATACCTCATAAAGGCTGACGCTTATGCTGATTCGGCCTATTACAGCAACGTTGACGGCACGTATGAAAAGACATTGGCATTTGCCGATTCCGTATGCCTGTATTTAAACAAGCATAATAAATCTGTTCGCCATAACGGGCAACGCCTTATAAGACTCAACGACGATGGTCATGACACACCGGCGGAAATCCAATGGTTGCGTCACAAAGTCGAAACCGACTACGAAATAATATTAGACATGCGCAACGAAAGTGCCATCGCCGCATTGGCCTTACACAAATGGGCATTATACCAATACAACAACGATGCGTACACTTCATTGTTCAAGCAACTTTCAGCAGACAAAGGACTTGAGGAATACTGCCTTACAATGCAGAATTCAAGCACGAACAAGACCATCGCCGTGATTGTACTTGTGCTACTTCTTGTTTTCATTGTCAGCGCGTTTTATTTCCTATATTACCGGCATGTACTGTATTTTCGTTTTTGCGTAGACAAGGTGGAAATGATGAACAACGTCCTGTTGTCAAGCAAATCCAACGAAGACAAATTGTCATTCATCAATAACATTGACATATCAAGATATCCTTCCACCCTGCAGAACGTAACTTTGAAAATAAAAGAAGCCTTGACGAAATCTATCAAACAGCACCAAACAAAAATACTAAAAATAGAACAAGCTAACGACTACAACAATAAATTGATGTATGAAGCGGACAAACTGTATGTCAGCAACAACATTATCGACAACAGTTTGAGCACGCTTAAACACGAAACCATGTATTACCCATCGCGCATAAGGCAGTTGGTTGACGACGTGACAGGCAACATCGGCGCATTGACTGAAGTCGCTGCTTATTACAAGGAAATTTATTCCATGTTGTGCAAACAAGTGAACATCCAATCGGAAATGACAACATTTGAATGCAAACCTGTCGCAATGGACAGCATGTTGGGAATAAACGAATGGACAAAAGGCGACCCCGTACTCTTGGCATACCTGTTTGAAATCCTGAAAAAACAATTCAAATTCACAGAAAAAGACGTCTCTGTATTGTCGGCGACAGGCAAATATGTCGTAATCGGCATTTCCTGTCACAACATGATACTAACCGAAAAGCAATGCCAGGATTTGTTCACACCATCAACAAACAATCTCCCATTCCTTGTTTGCAGGCAAATAATAAGGACATGTGCGGAACAAACAAACTTGTACGGATGCGGCATTGACATCATGCCCGGCGACAACGGATGCACACAGGTGAACGTGACACTGGCACGATATACAAGGAATGAAACGAAAAATCATATTGACAACAACACGGCAATGGAAGCACAGGCCTGACCCAATGCCCTTTGCTGGTAGCTGGCATAAATATAAACATGTTTTGAAATGGATAAAATTAAAATCATAATCGTTGAAGACGTGCCCCTCGAACTGAAAGGCACAGAAGGAATATTGCGTAACGATGTTCCTGAAGCAGAGATAATAGGAACAGCTTGCAACGAAACTGAGTATTGGCGTTTGCTTAAACAGCAACAACCTGATTTGGTCCTTCTTGATTTAGGTCTTGGCGGTTCTACTACTGTCGGAGTGGAAATATGCCGGCAAACCAAGGAGACTCGCCCTGAAATAAAAGTGCTGATATTCACTGGAGAAATCTTGAATGAAAAACTGTGGGTTGACGCACTTGACGCTGGATGTGACGGAATAATCCTCAAAAGCGGCGAACTGTTGACAAGAGACGATGTCATCAGTGTAATGAGCGGGCGCAAACTTGTCTTCAACCAACCCATACTTGAGACCATAATCAAACGATTCAAACAAACTGTCAACAACCAAATATTGAGACAAGAAGCAATTGTTGACTATGAAATCGATGAATATGACGAACGTTTCTTGCGCCATTTGGCGTTGGGGTACACAAAAGAACAGATAACAGGATTACGCGGAATGCCATTCGGTGTCAAAAGCCTTGAAAAGCGGCAGAACGAACTTGTGAAGAAATTGTTTCCCAAAGGGAACGGTGGCATCGGCGTGAACGCTACACGCCTTGTGACCAAAGCCATTGAACTGCACATTATCGACATTGACAACCTTGTACCTGACGAGGAGTGACAAAAGTCACCAACTGCCCCACCCGATTTCATAGATTGTCTTATGAGATACAAGATTATAGTCATTTTAGCTCTTTGCCAAATAATGTTGACGCTATTCTCCTGGATTGTCAGCTCCGCCATGCCGTCTTTACCTATAAAATCCGTTCTAAGCGCGGAAGGTGCAAGATGGTTTTTTGGCGGCTTTGTTGACAACATGTCAAGCCCGCTGCTTGTCTGGCTTGTCTTATGCGCCATAGCATACGGCTCTTTTCAGAATAGCGGGATGAAAAAACTGTTCCATCGCAAGCATACACAAAAAAAAATGTCATACCGCCAACGCCATGCGGCATTTATGGCAATAGCATTATTATGCGTCATCACTGCCATCGTAATAATGCTTGCTTTCGTTCCTCATGCGGTACTTCTTGGGGTGTCGGGAAACTTATACCCAAGTGCGTTCAGTGCGGCCGCCATTCCGATAATGGCATTTACAATAACTTTCATATCCATCATTTACGGAATTGTAAGTGGAAGTTACGACAACACCAACAATGCAGTCAAAAGCCTTTATGCCGGATTTAGCGCATTCGCTCCACTTTTTCCCATATATATACTGGCGATGCAGTTGTACAAGACAATCACATTCGTATTCCTATAAGACATGCGGCCAATACCAATATGCCATCTTTCAAAATCCAAAACATGACATATTACAAAGCAAAAGGCCATCTTTTATGAAAAGAGAGACGGCCTTTTGCAATATCTTGATATACAAGCGTTTACATGAAAATCCAAAAGTTATTCTCAATGTGTGGCCTTATGCCAATTTGTCTGTACCTTGTAATTTGCCACGCTCCTGTTTACTGTCGGGTCAGAGATGGTCAATCCTGAGAAACTTTTAATGCTTGTCCTCCTTCCGGTAAACATTGAATAGTAAGTATCCGTATTAGCCTTGTATGGCACGAGGCGGGCCAACTGCTCATTGAACGCCGCAAGCAATGAGGCGTCTTTGCATAAATGTGACACGTAATCGCCGAAATCAAAAAATATCGTAGGCGAATATCCGTCAAGCCTTTGCACATCGTCGGTCACGTCCAATCCGTCTGGATACGCGCCGTTTATCTGCTTCATTATATAAGCCATGCCGGCCACTTCCCTACAGTCAGTCACGCCAATTGTACCACACGGGGTACTGAACGTAGAATAAAACCCATAAAAACCATCAACAACGCCTTTGTAATTATTGTTCAACAAGTCAATGCCTATTTCCGCATACGGCATACCTTCAATCATTATCTCACACGTAGAGGCAATCAGGTAATCAGTAGCATCCTTGAGGTCGTATGCCGTTTCAATGTTTGACATGTAGCAGTCGTCAAACAAAACATATTGCATTTTTATTCCGGTGCTGATTATTCCGTCAGCCAAGGTCTCAATATTCGTTTGATACCTGTTATTGGACGAATGGCCGAAATAACGTGTCGGGTGTATATTCCCAGGTAAGTTTTTAGGCGTCGCAGAATATACAGGGACGTCAACGCCAACAGGTATCCAGCCCATGCCATGCGAGCCAACGGCCATCGCGTAAGTTTCGGCGGGAGACACACCAACAGCATCATTGATTACTGTAGCTATGCCTGAAGGCGTGGTATAATCACATGAATTGAAATCATACGTTTTTATTGTATCCCTCTCACATTTCCCGTTCTCATAACATGACTTGATAAGGTAAGAAACATTTTCATCATCTGATATGAATATGACCAAAGCATTGTCTCCAAGCCCCCCGTTGTCCTCTATTGCCTTTTCAAACGATGTTATGTTTTTCAGGAAATAAGGGTAAATGCCTGAACCAGACCAAGGCATATACATGATAACCGTCTGTCGGGCCATTTGCGGTCCTTGTGGTTCTTTCGGCGAATCGCTTTCATCTTCACAAGAAGACATCACGGTCAAAGTCAAGATTGACACAAGAAACAAAATTATTCTTGAAAAAAAAAGATGTGATTTCATGTATAAAAGAAATGTAAAAAGCCAAGTCGTAACTTATTGTATTAGTTACAATACGTCACGACCCGGCTTTTAATTTATTATAATTTTTTCTTCAATTCAGCCAATGATTCTTTCAAGGAAGCTATCTTTTCCTCTGAATCACTTTGCTTCTTACGCTCCAAGGCGACAACAGCCTCAGGGGCGTTGGCAACGAACTTCTCATTTGAAAGTTTCTTCTTGATGCCTGCAAGGAAACCTTCCAAATGTTTAAGCTGTGCTTCTTGTTTTTCAATTTCCGCCTTGACATCGATCAGATTGCCTACAGGTATCGCATATTCATCTGTCCCAACCATGAACTGGATACAGTCTGCAGCTTTACCGTCAACTACATTTATACTGCCGATGTTGGCCATCTTCAAAACCATTTCATCATAGTCGGCATACTTGTTTACACCGATTACTTGCAATTCGAGCTGCTCTTTGGGTGATATGTTTTTCTGATTTCTTACAGTACGGACATTGCCCACTATCTGTTTTACACATTCTATGTTTTCTTCAAGCTGCTTGTCCGCATCCGTGGGAGCTTGTATTTCAAGACAGTCGAGCATGATGCTTTCGCCATCTTTGCGTTCGTAAATGTGTTGCCAAAGTTCCTCCGTGATGAAAGGCATGAACGGATGCAACATCTTCAACAGATTATTGAAGAAATCAAGAGTGCCATTATAAGTCACACGGTCAATAGGCAAACCGTATGCCGGCTTTATCATTTCGAGATACCAACTTGAGAATTCGTCCCAGAACAGGCGGTAAACGGTCATTAAAGCTTCTGAAATGCGATATTTCTTGAACATGGCGTCAAGTTCGGCATTGGTGGTCCTCAACTTTGCTTCAAACCATTTAATCGCAATTTTGTTTACTTCAGGCTGCTCGATATCTGCGACCTCCCATCCTTTTATCAGCCTGAACGCATTCCATATCTTATTGTTGAAATTACGCCCTTGTTCACACAGGCTTTCGTCAAACAAAATATCATTTCCCGCCGGGGCAGAAAGCATCATGCCCATACGTACACCATCAGCTCCAAATTTGTCAATAAGCTCAATCGGGTCTGGGCTGTTTCCAAGGCTTTTGCTCATTTTCCGCCCAAGCTTGTCACGCACAATACCCGTAAAATAAACATTCTTGAACGGCATTTTACCACGATACTCATACCCTGCCATTATCATTCTGGCAACCCAGAAAAATATAATGTCAGGTCCTGTAACAAGGTCAGATGTTGGATAATAATAATTTATGTCATCATTATCAGGATTGTTGATGCCGTCAAAGACTGACATTGGCCAAAGCCAAGATGAGAACCAAGTGTCAAGGCAATCATCATCTTGCCGTAAATCATTTATTGTCAGATTGTCGTTTCCTGTCTTCATCTTAGCCTTTTCCAGAGCCTTTTCCGGAGTCTCAGCCACAACGTATCCGCCGTTCCCTGGCAAATAATACGCAGGAATACGATGCCCCCACCATAACTGACGGCTTATACACCAGTCTTTGATGTTTTCAAGCCAGTGGCGGTATGTGTTCTTGTATTTTGCCGGATAAAATCTTATCTCGTCATTCATCACTGGTTCAAGTGCCAAGTCTGCAAAATGCTGCATCTTGAGGAACCATTGTGTTGACAATTTAGGCTCAATTGGTACATTTGTCCTTTCAGAAAAGCCGACCTTATTTGTGTAATCCTCTACTTTCTCCATAAGCCCGGCAGCATCCAAGTCCTGCTCAATCTTCTTACGGACATCCATACGGTCCATGCCGACATACAATCCTGCGGCTTCCGATATAGTACCGTCGTCATTGAAAATATCAATCGTTTCAAGATTATGCTTCAACCCCAAAGCGTGGTCGTTGATGTCATGTGCGGGCGTAACCTTCAGGCATCCTGTACCAAATTCAACATCAACATAACTGTCTTCTATCACCGGGATTTGCCTGTTGACAAGCGGCACGATGACATGCTTGCCTTTTAACCAAGTGTTCTTGGGGTCATCCGGATTGATACACATTGCCGTATCACCCATAATTGTCTCTGGACGGGTGGTTGCAACAACAGCATACTTTCCCGGTTCTTCAACTACCATATAGCGAAGATAGTATAACTTACTGTGTTCTTCCTTGTATATTACTTCTTCGTCGCTTAACGCCGTCTTGGCTTTCGGGTCCCAATTCACCATGCGAACACCACGGTAAATAAGTCCCTTGTCATATAAATCGCAAAATACCTTTATTACGCCCTTTGAACGTTTCTCGTCCATCGTAAACGCGGTACGTTCCCAATCACAGCTTGCGCCGAGCCGCCTTAGCTGCTTTAATATTATACCCCCATGCTCATTTGTCCAATCCCAGGCATGTTTAAGAAATTCATCACGTGTAAGGTCTGTTTTTCTCACACCTTGTTGTGCCAGTTTATTTACGACTTTGGCTTCGGTTGCAATTGAGGCATGGTCTGTACCCGGAACCCAGCAAGCATTTTTGCCTTCCATTCTTGCCCGTCTGACAAGAATGTCTTGAATTGTATTATTAAGCATGTGTCCCATGTGCAACACTCCTGTCACATTTGGCGGCGGTATAACTATCGTATAAGGCTCGCGCCCGTCAGGTTTACTGCTAAACAGCTTGTTCTCAAGCCAATACTGATACCATTTCGACTCCACTTCTTTCGGGTCGTATTTGCTTGCTAATTCCATATTGTATGATAAATTTGCTTAATTCAGTAAAAAACGTTGCAAAAATACAAAACTTTCATGGAAAATATCTACATTTGCACGACTAAATATACAATTTATGCATACAAGAGAGGAAAAGTTGGAGGCTTTTGGCCGGCTTATTGATGTTCTTGATACATTGCGTGTAAAATGCCCATGGGACAAAAAACAAACAAACGAAAGTCTTAGACCCAACACCATTGAGGAGACTTTCGAACTTTGTGACGCATTAATGAAAAACGACAAAGCCAACATTTGCAAAGAACTCGGTGATGTTTTACTGCATGTTTGCTTTTATGCACTCATAGGCAGCGAAAGCAACGATTTTGACATAGCCGACGTATGCAATAAGGAAGCGGACAAGTTGATTTTCAGGCATCCGCACGTATATGGCAAAGTGGTAGCTGACACCGCCGAACAAGTGACAGAAAATTGGGAACAGATAAAACTAAAAGAAAAAGACGGCAATAAAAGTGTTTTATCAGGAGTTCCAGACGCACTACCTTCACTAATAAAAGCATACCGCATACAAGACAAAGCCAGGAATGTAGGATTTGATTGGGAAGACAAAGGTGATGTTTGGAAAAAAGTACGTGAAGAGCTTGATGAATTGGAAACAGAATTACGTAATGGAGACAAAGAGAAATCAACAAAAGAACTTGGAGATTTCTTGTTTAGCGTGATTAACGCTGCCCGCCTTTACCATTTGAATCCAGACAATGCATTGGAACATACAAACCAAAAATTCATAAGACGTTTCAATTATATTGAAGACCACTCTATAAAATCAGGTAAGCCACTGACCGAGATGTCTTTATCGGAAATGGACAAACTATGGAATGAAGCCAAACAAAATGAAAAATAACTTTTAAAAACCATAACAATGAAAGCATTTAAATTTATACTGACTTTTTTGTGCATCATGATTATTTTTGGGTGCAATGACAATAAGAAAAAAACTTCCACCATCGAAGTGTTGTCTGACAGTACAGAAATTGATTCAACAATTTATGGCAGGTGTGGTGACGGTACTGCTATGCATACTTTGGAACTTGTAACAGACAAAGGCGACACCATAGTATATACTCTTGAAGGACTTGATACATGCACCAATGTTCAAGGAGGGCTGTTTGTTGGCGATAGGCTTGCCGTAATAGGGAGACATGTCGATGGTCTCAATGAAGAAATGTTCGCAGAAAAAGTAATCAATTTAACATCTCTGCAGGGCGAGTGGAGCAGCCTGAATAAAAAATTTGAAATCCTTGAAGGCGGTGCTGTTGTCAGCAACACAGGCGAGCCAAAGCCTTACACGGAATGGAAAATACTTAACTGTAAACTAATACTTGTACCAGATACATTTGAAATTTACACATTGGGACCTGATTCATTGTATTTGGAAAACGAAAAAGGTATTTACGGATACAAGCGCACAACAAAAAACAAATCAAATAAATAAAGTGTAACAACGTCTAAAACAGGCGTGGAGGGCCGATATGCAACCTTTCAAGGTACAAATATTGGGATGCGGCAGCGCATTACCAACTTTAAGGCATTTTTCGTCTTCACAAATAATTGAAGTGAGAGACAAAACATTCATGGTGGATTGTGGTGAAGGGACCCAAATACAAGTCAGGAAGGCACATGTGAATTTCAATAAAATCACTGCCATCTTCATCACCCACCTACACGGAGACCATTGCTTCGGCCTTATCGGATTAATATCAACATTGGGAATGCTGGGCAGGACTTCACCATTAAACATATATGCCCCAAAAGAACTTGAACAAATTTTAAATTTACAATTAAGGCTGTTCTGCAGTGGTTTGGAATACAAAGTATTTTTCCATTGCGTTGATACAAGCCAAGAATGCGTTGTATACGAGGACAAAAGCATCTCTATAAAGTCAATACCGCTCAATCATCGAATACCGTGTTGTGGCTATGTTTTCACAGAAAAACCAACATTGCCGCATATACGTCGAGACATGATTGACTTTTACAAGATTCCTATCTGCTTCCGTAACGCCATAAAAAACGGTGCTGATTGGACGACTCCTGAAGGAGAAATAATCAACAACTCACGATTGACGCTGCCAGCCGATTCTCCTCGTTCGTATGCATATTGCTCAGATACAAAATATATGCCGGATTTGTACAAGATGATAAAAGACGTTGACTTATTATATCATGAAGCCACATATTGCAGCGACAATGAAAACAGAGCGTCTTTATATTATCACAGTACCGCAATACAAGCTGCGACAGTCGCATTGAAAGCCAACGCAAAAAAACTCATTCTCGGGCATTTTTCCGCTCGTTACGACAATGAAGTTAAAATACTTGAGGAAGCTAAATCAGTGTTTGAAAATGTTTATTTAGCAAACGAAATGGATGTTTTCAACGTTTAAATCGCAAAAAACGGTCGTAAAATTTTGTCCTTTTGCTAAAATAATGTATCTTTGCCATGATAAACATTGATCTTATGGCAAAAAAAATACTCATAATCACATTATTGGCTATAACGGCTGCATTCGCAATTCCAACATCAAGTAAAGCTAATACAATGGTCGAAATCATCGACTACGAGACTCAAGAAGTTTCAATAACAGTAAAAGCGTCCACGGTGCATGTTACAGGTGCAAATGGGCAAATGCTTTATGTTTATAATGTTGCTGGAGTGAGAGTTATGAGTCTTAGAATTGACGGCAACGACCGTCAATATGATTTAGACTTGCCCAAAGGATGTTATATAATACAAGTTGGCAAGACTTCAAGGAAGGTGTCGATTAAATAAGCATCTTTTGTGTTTTGTCAAAGGTCATATTTTTTATTTTATTGATATCCATCATATTCTCATCATGCCATGAGAGAATTGAGAATATGAACAAAGACCTTGATTTGGATGATTTTTCCAAATTAAGAAATGATGTTTATGCTATTGATTTCAACAAGATTTATGACAATATCGACCATATCGCGAAATCTGAGGGTGTAATATTTTCAACTGATAGCCACACTTCTAAATATTATGCCGAAAAGAAACCATTTATCTGGATAAGCAGGCTTGGCGTATGCAATCGTGCCGACACCCTTTTGCATACAATGCTAAATGCTGACGCTTATGGTTTTGATACGGAAAGATTGAAAGTCAGGCAAATCGACAGAGACATAAGATTAATACGCTCTTTGGATGTTCTCGACAAAAGTTGCGACATTAACATGATTATGGCCAGACTTGAATATAATTTGACCAAAGCATATTTCAGGTATTCATCAACACTAAGATTCGGACTTGTCAACCCAGACCATCTTTACAACACCTTGGAAGAATACGAAGTTGACTCTGTAACGACAAAATGCCGTCAATTATCAGATTTGCGTGTTGAAAGACCAAATTCTTTTTTTTACACAGAAGCCGTTACCAAAGCATTCAATGACAGTGTCAATGAGTTTATATCATCATTACATCCGCAAACCGAGTTGTACAAAAAGCTTATTGCACATTTAGCAAAAAAAAATATTTCATCAAGGGAACGGATAAAGACCATCTGCAACATTGAACGCTGCAGATGGAGGTCTAAAATGATGTCAGGAAAAGATGTGTCAAAAAAATATGTAGAGGTGAACATACCCTCTTTCTCATTGCGCGCAATAAAAGAAGACGAGATTCTTTCAATGCGCATAGGCTGCGGCACAACAAAGACTAAAACACCATTATTGACAAGTTTCATAACCAGAATGGATGTCAATCCACAATGGTTCGTACCCAAAAGCATCTCCAAAGGCTTTGCCCATAATTATGGATACATGCACAGAATGGGAATGTTTGTATATGATAAAGTTGAGGGGAAACTACCACCGGAAAGGGTGTCATACAGCAAACTAATGAGCGGGGAGCAATATATAGTCCAAGCAGGAGGCCCCCTGAATTCTTTAGGGCGCATTATCTTTCGCTTCAATAACAATTTCTCAGTCTTTTTACACGACACATCTGCACCATGGATATTCCAACGCAAGAAAAGGGACATCAGCCACGGGTGTGTCAGGGTTGAAAAACCTTACGAATTGGCACTTTTCATGTTTGACAAAGACAACAAAGAGCTGGAAGAGCGGTTAAAATACTCTATGACGGTAAATCTTGCAAACGACAAAGACTCCGTGAAAAAGAGCAAGATTGACAAGAATAAATTAGTCAATTCAATCAATGTCAAGCCTGAAGTCCCATTGTTTATTACATATTATACAATTTATTTCGACAACGACAACCAACTTGTTGAATATCAAGACGTTTACGATTTTGACGAAGCTTTGATAAAAAAACTAATGCCATTTGTCAAATGATTATGGCCGACAACGAAGACTATATATGCCAACTGCTTACATCCGAAACAACCAAACACAAGGCTTTTGAGATGATTGTAAAGTCATACAGCGAACGGTTGTATTGGAAAATCCGTTATATCGTCTTGACTCACGAAGACGCTGACGATGTGTTGCAAAACACATTTCTCAAGGCATGGAAAAACATAGATTCGTTCAAAGGTAAATCAAAATTGCAGACATGGCTTTACAGCATAGCCATAAACGAGGCTTTAGACTATCTGCGCAAAAACAAAAACACCAGCATCTCAAGCGAATCCAACGGAATCTCCATAGCCGACAAACTAATGGCCGATGAATATTTCAACGGAGACGAAATCCAGGCAATGCTCATGCAAGCTGTGGCAACATTGCCAGAAGTACAAAGAACTGTTTTCAATTTGAGATATTTCAACAACATGAAATACAGTGAAATAAGCGCAATGCTCAACACATCTGAAGGTGCGTTGAAAGCGTCTTACCACATAGCAGTAAAAAAGATATCAGAATATTTTCATTTGCACGAGTGATTTTGGCGTTGTTTTATTAAACTTTTACCCCATCACAACGTCACAATAACAAATGAGTAAGCTATGAATGAAGATTTCTTGATTGAACAAAAATTTGGCAAGCCCCAGCTTTTCAGTGTTCCAGAAGGATACTTTGAAAAACTGGAAAAGGGCATAATGAGCCAAATTGAACCACAAGGAAAGATTTTAAAACACCATTCAATACGACATTTACGCATCATCGCCGTTGCGGCATGCACTATATTGGCGATAATTACAACAGTTGTTTATTTCAATAAGAACAACTCGAACGCTGACGAACGTGTTGTCAACATTCCCATCGACAACATGACACAATCAGTTTACACCGATTATATGGTAGACGAGCTATCAGATTATGCAATGTTGGACAATGATGATTTCTATTCATTTATTGCTGACGAATAACCTAATTTGAACGATGAAAAAGCTAATATTGTCATTAATCCTTACATTCGCATTGTCAACTGTCGATGCGCAAGGACAACGTGGAAAATTCACCCCGGAACGTTTTCAAGCTGAGCTGGAACAATATATTACAAAAAAAGCCGGACTCACCCCGAAAGAAGCCTCTCAGTTTTTTCCCGTCTACTCGGAAATGCTGAGCAAGCAAAGAGCCATTCACAAAGACATCAAAAACTTAAAGCGAATAAAGCCTGTCACTGATTTAGAATGCCAAAAGAACATTCGCAAACGTGATGAACTTGACATGAAAATGAAAGAACTGCAAAAAAAATATCATGAAAAGTTCATGCAAATCTTGCCTCCCAAGAAAGTATATGACATATTGAAAGCGGAAGACAGATTCCATCGGCAAATGTTCAAACGGGCAGCAGACAGGCGTCGCAAAAAGAGATGATATTCCATCACGCATCCAACGACCTTTACCCAACATGCAATATTTTGAATGAAGCCCTACCCCATTTCAAGAAAAGTTTCATTATGAGCAATGTCGTCATAAATTCACTTACAAAATGATATTCCATTTATTTCAATGTTTTTACGCAAAATAGATGTTGAAAATCATGTTTAATCATTGATCTCGGCCAATTCGTGACGAAACAATCCATCGAAAGCCATAAATTTGACAGTAAAAAGCCGCTTTTTTGAATCTAATATACGACAAACAACAAAGTGGATAACAACTGATGGACTTTACTTTTATCCCCAACCAGCCTTGCAAAGAGCCTTTTTCATAAAAAAACAAGCCGTTTCTGATTGCACAAATTCACTTGTATTGCCACTAATCGACTGACTACACGATATTTAAGGATGCACATAAACCTTATCAAAATATTCGCAATAGCCTTATTGGACAATAAATCCACGCCTTTTCTGAAACTATAAACAAAACAAATTGTAAGGTTTTCGCTTATTTCACAAAACATTTGCCCTATCCTGCAATACGTAGTCATACCACCCTATTAAAATTAATGAAAATGCCACCAAGTTTTCATTCTTCTCATTTTTTATTATTATCTTTGCACTTGATAGTTTAAGTTTGCCCATATTTGCGTTGTGGCATCATGCATATTCTTTTATTTCCGTAAAACGGACATAGAACATTATGAATGATAAAATCAGAATAAAAGACATAGCCGAGAAATCTGGCGTATCCGTAGGAACCGTAGACAGGGTGCTTCACAATCGCCCGAACGTGTCAAAGTCAGCAAGAGAAAAGGTCGAGGCTGTATTAAAGAACATCAACTACCAGCCAAACATGTACGCAAGTGCCCTTGCTTACAACAAATCTTACACTTTTTATTGCATCATACCCAAGCATGAGTCTGAAGCATATTGGGAAGAAATCGAGGAAGGGGCAAACAAGGCATGCGAAGCGCGGCGCGACTTCCATATCCACGTGAAAATGATGTACTACAGGCGTTTCGACACTTCTACTTTCACAAAAAAATGCGACGAATGCCTTGACGAGAACCCCAACGGGGTAATCATCGTTCCGAGTGAACTGGACATAACCAAAGTATTTACCGACAAACTACATGAACGCAACATTCCATTTGTATTGCTGGATTCATACATGCCTGATTTAAGGCCTCTTTCTTTTTTTGGCCAAGATTCTTTCTGCAGTGGATATTTCGCGGCCAAAATGCTAATGCTCATCGCTTCGCAGGAAAAAGAAATCATGCTGATGAAGCAAACAAAAAACGGGAAAGTGGCAAGCAAACAGCAGGAAAACAGGGAAGTCGGCTTCAGGCATTACATGCAAGACCATTTCCCGCAAATAAAAATACTGGAACTTGACTTGCCGTTGGACGAGGCCAAAAGCCGGTATGACATGATTTTAGAAGATTTCTTCACCAAGCACCCTCAGCTCCACCATTGCATAACGCTGTGTTCAAAAGGGCATATTGTTGGAGAATTCCTATTGAAAACAAATCGGCGCGATGTCCAAATCATGGGATATGACATGGTTGAACGGAATGCCAAATGCTTGCGCCTCGGGTCAATCTCTTTCCTTATTGCACAGCATGCTTTCATGCAAGGATACAATTGCGTGGATACATTGTTTAAAGCCATAGTGCTGAAGAAGAAGGTCGACCCTGTAAATTACATGCCAATCGAACTACTTTCAAAAGAAAACATAGATTTTTATCGAAGAACCCAATTATAGTAATCAATAAACAAACTTTATCGTTTATGGAAAAAGCACCATTTATAAAAATCAATAAGGCTGACACGGTTGTTGTATGTCTGAAGAACTACCAGAAAGGAGAAACAATAAACGTTGACGGACAAAACATAAATGTTTTGCAAGACACTCCTGCCGGACATAAAATTCTTATAAAGGACACTCCCGAAGGAACGAACATAATCAAATACGGTTATCCCATAGGTCACGCAAAAGAAAATCTTATCGCCGGACAATGGGTCAACGAGAACAATTTGAAAACAAACCTTTCGGGTACTTTGTCGTATGAATACAAGCCTGTAAGTGAGGAACTTGACATTAAAAACGAGAACCTGACCTTTAAGGGATATGTACGCAAAAACGGTGAAGTAGGTATAAGAAACGAAGTATGGATTGTCCCGACCGTGGGATGCGTAAACGGCATTGCTGAAAAGCTGGCAAACAAATTGGCAGAAGAAACCAATCTTGAAGGAATTGACGCCGTTCATGCGTGGCATCACAACTATGGCTGCTCGCAGTTGAGCGAAGACCATGAGAACACAAGGAAAGTGTTGCGTGACATTGTTCTTCACCCCAATGCCGGTGCCGTATTGGTATTAAGTCTGGGATGTGAAAACAACCAGCCTGACCAGTTTGAAAAGTTGCTTGGCGATTATGACAAAGACAGAATCAAATTCTTGGTTGTACAAAATGTACAAGGCGACGAAGTGAAAGAAGGAATGAACATACTACGTTCGCTTTACGACATCGCCAAGAACGACAAGCGCACGGATTGTCCGTTAAGTGAACTGCGCGTAGGCTTGAAATGCGGAGGTAGCGATGGTTTCAGCGGAATAACAGCAAATCCGTTGGTTGGTGAGTTTTCTGATTTCCTCGTAGCACAAGGAGGCACATCCATCCTGACGGAAGTACCGGAAATGTTTGGAGCTGAAACAATCCTTATGAACAGGTGCAAGACCGAAGAGCTTTTCAACCAAACAGTGAAACTGGTAAATGACTTTAAAGAATACTTCTTGAGCCATGGAGAACCGGTTGGAGAGAACCCATCACCGGGAAACAAGGCTGGAGGCATATCTACATTGGAAGACAAAGCCCTTGGCTGTACACAAAAATGCGGTCGCGCGCCTGTAAGCGGCGTATTGGGATATGGTGACAGACTTCAGGCCAAGGGACTGAACCTGCTGTCCGCACCAGGCAACGACCTCGTCGCATCTACGGCATTGGCTGCTGCAGGATGTCAAATCGTGTTGTTTACGACCGGCCGTGGAACTCCGTTCGGAACATTCATTCCAACCATGAAAATATCTACAAACAGCAATCTGTTCAAGAACAAGCCAAATTGGATTGACTTCAATGCTGGTGAATTGGTCGACGGCACTGACATGCCTTCATTGCTACGTAAATTCATTGATAAAATCATCTCTGTGGCAAGCGGTGAAAAGACTTGCAATGAGAATAACGGATACAGAGAAATATCAATTTTCAAAAACGGCGTAACACTATAAATACAATAACAAAGGGAGGTGGACAGCCATAATATTGGGCTGGCACACCTCCCTTGAATCTTGAAAACATTGTCTGACTTTGGCGAAATAGCATGAAAATCTTGTTGCGGAACTTCATTAATTTACTGTCTATCGGTGTCTTTGAGACAGAAGACACAGTTGAATTAATGTCTGAATATAAATGGAACAAGCTCTTGTATATAGCCAAAGTAAATAATGTGCAAGACTTCATCAACACAGGCATAGCCAAAACAGAAGTTGCAAATCCATCATTAATTCCGCAAAACATATCCCATGCCATAACGGTTGAAGCTTGTCGGCCTTTTGAGACAAACAAAGCAAATGATGGATATTCGGACTTTTCAATTTCAAGAAAAGCAAAAAAATTTTCTTGTTTTTATTTCAACCATCAATACGAGAAACTTGTTTCCGCTGAAATACACAACATTGACACGTCAGTAGAATCGCTGCTCTTGTTAAACAAGCTGCTCGGCAATATAAATTCACTGCTCAATTCAGGGCTTGATTTAAGACTTTTGGCTGACCTTGGGACTTATCTAAGAAATTACGGAGACAAAATCGACTTTGTAAAGATTGACAACTGGATAAAGCTGTTAAATATAAAGAAAATGGCATCATTGATAGGAGTTTGCCTTATACAAATATTCCACTTTGAGAAGGAAGAACTTCCTTTCATCAAATATGAAAGCAAGAAATACACAAGAAACATTACTTCTGCATTTGAGAAAAACTTAACCGTACAAGCAAATTCCGCACCAGAAATCAACGAGGATAACAGCAACAGCATAAATCCAATAAGCAGGCCTAATACGCATCCGCTGAAATATTTTTCATATTATCCATTGGAAGCCACAAGTCGTTTCATCTCAAACATTATTAAAAGTCTTTCGAACATTGACGAATAACTAAATTTCTATAATTTTCTTTGCCATACGAATGATTAGCCTTACCTTTGTAGAAAATAAGATTTATTCACAACAATGAAGCGATATATTTTTCTAATTTTCAGTGCCATTTTTTTCAACATTCAGTATTCATTAGCACAAGATGATGAAAGCTACATCGAGTGTGAAGACACATGCAGCCATATCCATGGCTTGGACTTAAGCCACTACCAAGGAGAGGTATTTTGGGAACATGTAGGCGCGAACAGCAAAATGGCATACGTGTATTTAAAAGCTACAGAGGGAAGTACACACATAGACAAAACGTATGAGCGAAATATTGAGTTAGCACATAGATACGGGCTGAAAGTTGGTTCATATCACTTTTTCCGCCCCAAAACAGACCTGACAAAACAACTTGAGAATTTCATATCTCAATGTCGTCCTGGCGACCAAGACCTAATACCGATGATAGACATTGAGTCAACAGGAGGGTTAAAAACTGAAGAGTTTTGTGATTCGTTACTCAAATTCATAAATTTAGTAGAGAAGGCGTACAAACAGAAACCATTATTATATACCTATACTAATTTCTACAATAGGCATTTGGTTGGGAAAATTGACGATTACAAACTCATGATAGCCCAATATTCAAAAGAAAAGCCGAAACTGGCAGACGGCCGAGATTATACTATGTGGCAGTATACAGCCAAAGGCCGCATAAATGGCATCAATACATACGTTGACAAAAGCCGGTTTATGGGACGTCATGGCATGAGAGAAATTAGATTTAAGCATTTTTAAATTAACAATAAAACAAAATGGCAATTATTAAGTGTCCTGAATGTGGTCACCAGATAAGTGACAAAGCTCCTATATGTCCTAATTGTGGCGTTGAAATAGCCGGCAAAATCGCAAAATGCCCTCAATGTGGTGAAATATATTTGAAGAGTGAAACAGTTTGCCCGCATTGTCATAACAACATAGAAAAAAGCAAACACGAAAACACGGAAACGACAAAAGGCGCCAATATACCATCAGAAGAAAACAATGTTACCGCCAATGCTGTAACAACAGAGCAACACAACGGCAGGCCACATGACAACAGGCCCAAAGAACCACAGAAAAATAAAAAAACAGTCCTTATCGTCTCGGTTGTAATTGCCGTTTTAATTCTAGGCACATGCATGTATTTCTATAAAAATGCGAATAACAACCGAGAACAGGAAGAGTATGAAATCGCATTAAACAGTGACGACCCAATGATATTGCAAATGTATCTTGACAATTTCAAAGATGCCCCTACGGCACACAGGGATACAATCATGTCACATTTACAAAGCCTACGTCAAGCAGACCAGGAATGGGAAAATACAATAGCAAGCGGTTCAAAGACCGCCTTGGAAGAATATCTTGCCGCCCATCCTGACAGCCCACACAAGCAGGAAGCAGAAGCGAAAATAGACTCTATAGACTGGGAACAATGCGTAAAAGCAAATACCCCCGAAGCATACCAAGAATATATAGACGCACATTCTGACGGGAACCATTACGAAGAAGCCGTAATTGCACTGAAAAAAATAAAATCATCAGAAGTAAACTCTGATGAGAAACTTGCCATACGCAACGTATTCCGTAATTTCTTTATAAGCATTAACACGAAAAATGAATCAGGATTAACAGTTGACATTGGCGAGCATATAACTTTTCTTGGCAAACAAGACGCAACAAAAGAAGACATTGTGTCATTTATGCACAAACTATACAAAGAAGATGTTGAGAATATGGTTTGGAGCATTCCTGGCAACTATGACATAAAGAAAAAAGAAATAGGCAATGAACAATATGAATGTAATGTTGTGTTTATGGCCGAACAGAAAGTGAGAAAAACAGATGGTACTGAGTCAATCAACAAATACCGAATTAATGGAAAGGTTGATCCTGACATGAAGATAACAGAACTATCCATGACAAAAATTAATGAATAAAGAAGACATTGCAGCTCAATATTATTTTCACCCTCATGTTTTATCAACATTGGCATGGCTCAAGAAAAGACAGTTGAATTAAGGATTATACAAACAAGCGATGTACACGGTTGTTTTTTCCCTTACGACTATATCAACATGACGCCTGCTAAGGGTTCTATGGCAAGAGTTTATAGTTACGTAAAAAAGTTGCGTACTATTTACGGCAAGAATCTATTATTACTTGACAATGGTGACATTCTTCAAGGACAACCGACATGCTATTATTGCAATTACATAAAACCTGAGAGCAAAAACGTTGCAGCTTCAATAGTAAACTATATGGAGTATGACGCTCAAACAATAGGCAATCATGACATCGAAACAGGACACAATGTGTATGACAAATGGATAAAAGAAGTTGATTGCCCTATACTGGGAGCAAATGTCATCAATACAAAAACATATAAGCCTTATTTACAGCCATATACAATGTTTGTACGTGATGGCGTGCGCATTGCTGTTATTGGCCTTTTGACTCCAGCTATCCCATATTGGTTGAATGAAAAACTGTGGAGTGGATTACAATTTGTCAATATGACGGAAAGTGCCACATACTGGTTGAAATATGTAAAGGAGAAAGAGAACCCAGACATCATTATTGGCTTATTTCATTCAGGTAGGGACGGTGGCATTACTACAACATCGTATGAAGAAAACTCCATATTAAAAATAGCTCGTGATGTACCAGGTTTTGACTTGATTCTATATGGACATGACCATCAGGCAAACAAAGAATACGTGACCGATATTTCCGGAAATAAGGTTTTATGTCTTAATCCATCATCCAATGCGGAATATGTTTGTGATGTTTCAATAAATATAAAACTGAAAAATGGAACTTTATATAAGAAAAACATTTATGGAAATATCCAAGACGTAACGGAACAACCCGTAGATGAAGATTTTATGAATTATTTCAAAGACGACATTGCCAATGTATCATCTTTTGTAAACCGTAAAATAGGCACATTCATAAATTCAATCCATACACGTGATTCTTATTTTGGCAATAGCGCATTCTGTGATTTCATTCATAACCTGCAACTGAAAGTAACAGGAGCGGAAATTTCATTTAACGCACCGCTATCTTTTGACACGAGTGTTAAAGCTGGAGATGTACATGTTCATGATATGTTCAAGTTGTACAAATATGAGAATCAAATTTACACAATACGAATGACAGGTAAAGAAATACATGACTATCTTGAAATGAGTTATGCCCTATGGACCAATACCATGAATAAAAGCTCAGACCATATCATGCAAATAGAACGTATAGACGAACACAACGGTTATGGGTTTAAGAATCTAGCGTTTAACTTTGACAGTGCCGCAGGTATTGACTATGAAGTTGATGTTACCAAGCCTTATGGGAAAAAAATAACAATATTTCAGATGTCTGACGGAGCGGTATTCGACGAAAACAAATGGTATACTGTCGCAATGAACAGCTACCGTGGTAATGGTGGAGGCGAATTACTCACAAAAGGAGCAGGGATTCCTCATAATGCGTTAGCGAATAGAATATTATACGAGAGCGAACACGACCAACGCTATTACTTGATGAAAGAGATAAAAGACGCAGACATACTGAATCCCCAACCCAATAAGAATTGGAAGTTTGTCCCAGAAAATTGGACTAAACCTGCAATTCAAAGGGACAAGGCTTTATTATTTAGTATGACAAACTAATATAACAATATTACTTATGAAAAAATATTGGTTCATTTTTTATGATTCAAAGTTACTGCTTGAAAAAATAAATGATGGATATACAATCCCGTTGCAAGAAAATCCACCTGTCGAGATGGCAAGCCCCAAAGGCGATATTCATAATATTTCATCTTTAGACGGAATAGATGTACTGTCTTATTCAGCAGCAAACGTAATATTAAATGACAAATATGAGATATGCCCTCTTAGGGAATCATATCACAAACTACCATTAGAATTATACTTAAAGGCTGGGAAATGCGCAGAAATACTTTATTGGGACTCTAACACACAATATTGCGGTAAATGTGGAAGTCCAATGAGACTCCATACAAACATATCTAAAATTTGCACAAAATGCGGAAATGAAGTCTGGCCATTACTTTCAACTGCAATTATTGTATTAATACATCGAGGTGATGATGTACTACTTGTACATGCCAATAACTTCAAAGGACATTTCTATGGTTTGGTTGCAGGATTCGTGGAAACAGGTGAGAACCTGGAACAAGCAGTAAGACGTGAAGTCATGGAAGAGACAGGACTTGAGATTAAAAACTTACGCTATTTTGGTTCCCAGCCTTGGCCATATCCCTGCGGTTTGATGGTAGGTTTCCATGCTGATTATGCAAGAGGCGAGATAAAACTCCAACAATCTGAATTGGAAACAGGAGGATGGTTCAATAAAAACAAACTACCTGAAATCCCAGAGAAGCTATCCATAGCAAGAAAGCTTATCGATGACTGGCTATGTGGATATAAATAAAAAACACGATTCAAATACTACACGAGTTCAAGATAAGAAATATAGTATAAAAGTTTGTAATCTCGCAAATACTTTGTACTTCACTTCTATAAGTAAAATCAAACCATTACAAAAAGACATACGCAATGATTACCAAGGATAAAGTTAACGCGAACACGGCTTAAGGTTTTACGGGGTCAGTAGCTTTTTAGTGGGGATATGCATATAAGTTCGCAATGCGGAATAAGAAAAACTTCTTGTCAACAACTC